>CAWFJG010000017.1:0-17824 GCA_963816065.1 uncultured Alphaproteobacteria bacterium
GACGGCGACCGGCTGAGCATCGGACCCTACATCATCGCGGTCTCGGTCGAGGGACAGCAGGAGCCGGGCCGGATGCGGGGTTTCGGGCGCGCCGGCGGCCGACGTTTGGGGGGCTGTCGAAGAGGCGGCCGCGCCCGATGACCGGGCGGCCTACCAGGTTCAGAAGCCGCAAGCGCGATCGGCGGATTTTCTCGATTTCGCCGCCTTCCTCGAGCCTGCGAAGCCCTCGGTCGACGCGCCAAGGGGCTCGCCCGACGCCGACGCCTGGCTCGCGGCGCCGGCGGCTCCTCTTCCCCCTCCTCCTGCGCCGGCGATCGATGCGCAGGCCGTGCCGTCGCCTCGCCGGCCGACGCCGCCGCCTGCACGGACGCCGCCCTGCCGCAGCCGCGCCCGCGCAGCCGCGGGCCGCGACGAGCGCCCAGGACGCGGCTCTGTTGACCCGAATGGCGCGGGCCGCCGGAATTCCCGAACAGGCCATCGCCAATCGCGATCCGAACGCACTCGCCGACGAGATCGGCGCGGCGATTCGCCTGACGGCGCAAAATCTCGCGCAAATGCTGACCTCCCGCGCCGAGTCCAAGACGCTCATGCGATCTTCGAGCCGGACGATGATCCGCGCGCTCGAGAACAACCCGCTCAAGTTCAGCAGTTCCGTCGAAGAGGCGTTGGCGATCATGTTTGGGGCGCCGGCGCGCCAGTACCTCGACGCGCGGGCGACCATCGAAAGCAGCTTCTCCGACCTCAAGACCCATCAGATCCTGACGTACGGAGCGATGCGGGGCGCGCTCGACGCGTTGTTTGAGGATCTGGCGCCGGAAAGGATCGACCGCTCGGTGGAGGCTGACCGAGGGCTTAGCGGGATCGTGGTGTCCCGCAAGGCGAAGTTGTGGGATACTTACGTCGAACGGTGGCGCGCCAAAACCAAACGGTCGGACGGGCGCCTCTTGGAGGCTTTCATGGCGTTGTTCGCTGAAGAGTACGACCGGCTGCAAAACCGGGGCAAGTGAGGCCGAGCGTCAGGGATCGTCGCGGCTCGGCGCCGGTGCGAATGGCGCGCGATCGCCGGCCCGAGCGGGTGGGGACAAGCAGGGATGTCGTGGAACGCCAAGGTTCACTGGACGGAGGGCCTCTTCCTTCGCCCCCATCATCTGCAGCAGGCGGATCGCTACCTCGAAAACGCGATCGAAAGCCGAACGCGGCATGCGACCCCCTATCCATGGGGTTTCGCCGCGCTCGAAATCGACCGCGATCTCGCCCAGCAAAGCAAGTTCGCGTTGCGGCGGGCGCGGGCGTCATGCCGGACGGCGGACTGTTTGATTTTCCCAACGAAAGTCCGGCGCCCGCGCCGATCGCCGCGCCCGAGGCGGCCGCCGGCCAGCTCGTCTGGCTCATCATGCCGGCGCGGGCCGACAACACGCGCGAGGTGAGCCCGGAGGAGGCGGAGAATGCGGCGCGCTATGTCGTGGGGGCGGAGACGGTCATCGACTCGACCTCGAACCTGCGCATCGAGGAGGAGATCGAGGTCGCCTATCCGCGCCTCGCCTACGAAATCCGCAAGACCGCGAAGCCCGGCTACGTCGGCCTGCCGATCGCGCGCATCGTCGAAGTGCATGACCGAACGCTGGTGTTCGACGAGAAGTTCGCGCCGCCGGTCCTCGTTTGCGCCGCGCATCCGACCGTCGAGGGCTGGCTCGACCGCGTCATCGGCTGGATCGGGAACAAGCTCGACGAACTGGCGCGCTACGCCGCCGACGCGACCGCGGGCGGGGGATTGCAGAGCGCCGACTATCTGATGCTGCAGTGCCTCAACCGCGAAATTCCGGCTCTCAAACACTTCCGTTCGTCACGCTACGTTCATCCCGAGCGTCTCTACGAGGCGCTTCTGCGCATCGCCGGCGAGCTTGCGACCTTCACCACCCAGGAGCGACGGGCCCGGGAATACGGCGTCTACAACCACGACGATCTCGAAAGCGTTTTCGCGCCGGTCCTGCGCGACATTCAGGACTTCCTCAGCGCGCGCCTCGACCGCCGCGCCATTCGTCTCGAGCTCATCGAACGCGCGCCGAACGCCTATATCTCGACGATCAAGGATCGGACGCTGTTTCGCAACGCCACCTTCGTGCTCGAAGTGTCGGCGCGCCGTCCGCTGACCGAAATCCAGCTCAACCTTCCCGCATTCCTCAAGGTCGGACCCAACACGAAGATGAACGAGATCGTGCACGCCCATCTGCCGGGCGTCCCGGTCGTCCATCTGCCGACCCCGCCGCCGCAGATTCGCGCGATCACCGACCACGTCTATTTCTATCTGGACCGCACCTCGCCGCTGTGGCCTGAATTCAGCCAGGCCACGCGCGATCGGCATGCATTTCGCGGGCGACTGGCCCGAACTCCAGATGGAGCTTTGGGCGGTCAGGGAAGACCGTCGATGAGCAACGACGACGATCCGTTCGGCCGGCGCGACCGAACCATCATTCGCCCCAATCCGGCCGGACGCCGGCCGCCGCCGCCGGCGCGCCGGGCCCTTCCGCCGCGCCGCCTCCGGGCGGGGGCGCGCCGCCGGCCTCCGCGCCGACGCCGCCGGTCGCCTACCCGCCGCCCCCAAGCCGCGCCGCCGTCGCCCTACCCGCCGTCGCCCTACGCCCCGCCGCGGCCTCCCAATCTGCCTCCCGCCGCGGGCAACGGGGCCTGGGACGCGCTGGATGAACGCGCCCGCGCCGCAAAACCTCTATGTCGCGCCCGGCGCGCCGCCGCCGATGACGCCGCCGCCGGCGTCGCCGCACCTCGCGGCCGACGTGGTCTCGGTGGCCGCCAGCCCGCTCATGCGCGCGGCCGCTTCGCTGCTGCTGCTGCTCGGCCGCTTGCGCGCGTCGCTGGCGCGGGCCGGGGCGAGCCAGCTCATGGACCAGGTCGCCCAGGCGATCCAGCAATTCGAGGTCGACGCCCGGGCCGGCGGCGCTCCGGCGGATCAGATCGAAACGGCGAAATACGCGCTCGCCGCCTGCGCCGACGACATCGTGCAGAACCTGCCGAGCCGAGGACAGCCGGATCTGGACGCAATACAGCATGCTGGTCCGCTTCTTCAACGAGCGGATGGGCGGGGTGAGGTTCTTCCAGGAGCTCGACCGCGCCAAGCAGAATCCCGGCGGTCAATCTGGGTCTGCTCGAGGTCATGCACGCATGCCTCAGCCTCGGCTTCGAAGGCGTCTATCGCGCGTCGGGCGGCCCGGGCGCCTTGCAGGGCATTCGCCGCGACCTTTACGAGACCATCCGGCGCGCCCAGCCCAAGACGATCGAAGATCTGTCGCCGCACTGGCGCGGCCAGATCGATCGCGCTCGCGGGAAGCCGGTTTCAGGTTCCGGTGTGGTCGGTCGCCGCCGCCGCCGGGGTGATCCTGCTCGTGACCTATCTCTTTCTGCGCAACCTCCTTGCCGGGCAGGCCGAAGCGCTCGCGATGACGATGGCGCGGGTCCATCCCGACACCGAACTTGCGATTGCGCGCGAAACCGCGGTCAAGCCGCCGCCCGACCCGGTCCCAGGTCCTCCACGCAGCTCGAGCGAATTCGCGCCGCGCTCGCCAAGGAGATTCTCGCCGGCAAGGTGGACGCCGACCCAGTCGGCGACCACGATCTTCATTCGCATCGGCAACGTGGTGCTGTTTCCCTCGGGCGGCGCGCAAGGTCAACGACTCGTTCGCGCCGATCGCCGCCAAGATCGCCGCCGCGCTCGACAAGGAGCCGGGCGCGATCCACGTCGACGGGTACACCGACAGCGATCCGATCCACACCCTTGCGTTCCCGTCGAATTTCGAGCTTTCCGAGGCGCGCGCCAAGTCGGTCGCGGCGATGCTGAGGCCGGGGCTTTCGCATCCGGAGCGCCTCGCCGTGTCGGGGAAGGGCGCGAGCAATCCGGTGGCGCCGAACGACGCCGAGCAGAACAAATCGAAGAACCGTCGGGTGGAAGTGTCGATTCCGCGCGCCGACTGACGGGCTCTCGGCGGACGCTTCCGCCGCCGAGGCAGGAGTGGCTCTATCGATGACAGGGGTCGGCTGGCTCTTGATCGCGCTCAGCGTTGTCGGCGCGCTGGTTCTTGCGGCGCTCGTCTGGCTCGCCGGGCCGCTCGTCTCCATCGGCGACGCGCAGCCGTTCGAGGGCGTCGTCACGCGCCTCGTCATCATCCTCGTCATTCTGCTGATCGTCGGCGGTTCGATCGTCTGGCGCATCATCGCCAGGCGCCGCGCCGCCGCCGCCATCGCGGAGGCGATGACCAAGCCGGCCGAGGAGGAGAGCGACGCGCCGATCCTGAAGGAAAAGATGGAGGATGCGCTCGCAACCCTCAAGCGCACCGGCAAGTCGAGCGCAAGCGCTCTCTACGACCTGCCCTGGTATCTCATCATCGGGCCGCCCGGCGCGGGCAAGACGACGGCGCTCGTCAATTCCGGCCTGAAGTTTCCGCTGGCCGGCGACACCGCGGCCAAAGCCGTTCAGGGCGTCGGCGGAACGCGATACTGCGACTGGTGGTTCACCGACGAGGCGGTGCTGATCGACACGGCCGGGCGCTACACCACGCAGGATTCGGACGCCAAGGTCGACCGGAGGAGCTGGCTCGCCTTCCTCGAAATGCTGCGGAAGAACCGGCCGCGCCAGCCGATCAACGGCGTCATTCTGGCGATCAGCATCGCCGACGTCATCAATCTGCCCCCCGGCGGAAGTCGCGGCGCACGCCGACGCCATCCGCAAGCGCCTCAACGAGCTGCACGAGGAGCTGAAGGTCGATTTCCCGGTCTACGCGGTCTTCACCAAGATGGACCTCGTCGTCGGATTCACCCAGTATTTCGCCGATCTCGACGAAGCCAAGCGGCAGGTCGTCTGGGGCGCGACCTTCCAGGGCGCCGACAAGAAGGCGAACAACGTCGGCAAGGTCCCGGAGGAGATGGATCTCCTCATGCAGCGCATCTCCGAACGGATGGCGGAGCGCCTGCAGGAGGAGCCGGATCTGCGCTCGCGCGCGATGCTGTTCGGCTTTCCCGCCCAACTGGGCGCGATCCGCAAGCCGATCGCCGATTTCCTCAACCGCATCTTCGAGCCGACGCGATACCAGACGACGGCGACGCTGCGCGGCTTCTATTTCACCTCGGGAACGCAGGAAGGCACGCCCTTCGACGCCCTCATCGGCGCCCTGCAAAAGAGCTACGGGGTCGAGAGTTTCGGCGCCGCGGGTTCTCAGGCGCCGGCAAGAGCTATTTTCTCCATGACCTGATGGCCAAGGTGATCTTCGGCGAAGCGGGCTGGGTGTCGACCAACATCGCCGCCGTTCGCCGCTCCCTCGCCATGCGCGCCGCCGCGTTCAGCCTGATCGGCCTCGCGACCTTGGGCGTGCTCGGACTTTGGTGGATGAGCTACCAAGCAAACGAGGCGCTCATCGCGGCGACAGCAGCGCGGCGTCGCCGACTATTCCGCCGCCGCCGCTCCGCTGATCAAGCAGAATTCGGTCACCGACCCGAGCCTGCTGCCGATCTACGAGCTGATCGGCAGCTTGCCGAACCTGCCGGTCGGCTACGCCAGGCGCAACGACCCGACGCCGATCGACCAGACCTTCGGCCTCAGCCAGCGTTCGAGGCTGCAGGACGCGTCGGATCAACTCTATCAGCAGGCGCTCGAACGGCTGATGCGGCCGCGGCTCATCCTGTCGCTCGAGCAGCAGATTCAGAAGAACATCGACAACCCGACCTTCGTCTACGAAGCGCTCAAGGTCTATCTGATGCTGGGCGGCAAGGCGCCGCATGTCGACAAGAATCTGATCGTGTCCTGGTTCGCGCGCGATTGGGAGGAGCGCGCCTTTCCCGGCGCGCCCTACGCCGAAGGACGCGCGCTTCTGCGCGCGCATCTCCAGGCGATGCTCGACATGGACACGGGAAACGCGAGAGAAGGTCTCGCTGAACGGCCCCCTGGTCGAGCAGGCCCAGGCGACGCTCGCGCGCATGCGCGTGGCCGAGCGCGCCTACACCCTGCTTGAAAACGGAAGCGCACAACGACGGCGTCGAAGACTGGATCGCCTCCCAGCATGGCGGCCCCGACATGGCGCTGGTGTTCGAGGCCGCGAACGGCGCGAACCTGGACACCATGCGCGTGCCCGGCTTCTTCACCTACGACGGGTTCTCGATCTCCCTGCTCGGCCATATGCAGACGATCGCCGATAAGCTGCAGAAGGAGAACTGGGTGCTCGGCGCGTCCGGCGACCAGAGCGCCGTCAAGCAGCAGTATGTGAGCCTCTTTCCCGGCATCCTCGAGCTCTACGGCAGGGACTTCATCGCCGCATGGACCGCCGCGATCAACAATCTCCAATTGAAGCCGCTGCTCAACGACAAGCCGAAATATCTCAAGCTGAGCGCCGCTTCCGCGCCGACCTCGCCGATCCTCATGATTTTCGAATCCATTCGCGACGAGACCGCGCTGACGCGCGAGCGTCCCAAGCCGCCGGCGCAGGGCAACGCCGCGGTCGACCAGGCCAAGCAGGACGCGCTGACGGCGGCGCGAACCGCGTCGGCATTGCCGGCCGCGAGGCGATCGATCTGGCGATGAAGTCCCAGCGCAGGGCCGGCGAACCTCCGCCCGAAGTCCCCGGGGCTTCGATCGAGGCCTATTTCAAGCCGTATGCAGATGATGGTCGACGGCCCGCCGGGCGCGCGTCCGATCGACAACCTGCTCGCCAATCTCAACGAGCTCTACCGTCAGCTCGTTCTCGCCGCCGGAAACCCCGCCGAGGCCAAGCAGGCGCTCGAGCAGGTGGAGGTTCAGGTGGCGAGCCTCAGGGCGAACGTCACCCGTCTGCCCCAGCCGCTCGCCGGAATGATCGACAAGGTGGCCAGGGACGCCGCAGGCGACGCCAATGCGAGTTCGATCGCACAGATCGCCGACGGACGATGGCCCAGGACGTCACGGGCTCCTGCCAGCAGGTCGTCGCGAACCGCTACCCGTTCTCCAGGAGCGATCGCGACGTGCCGATGGCGGATTTCGCCAAGATTTTCGCGCCCGGCGGCGCGATCGATAAATTCTTCTCCGCCAATCTGGAGCCGCTCGTGAACCGCAGCGGCAAGACCTGGGTCTGGAAACCCAATCCGAATCCGTCCCGCAGGCTTTCGGACACGACGTTGCGCCAGTTCCAGCAGGCGGCCGAAATCCGCGACGCGTTCTTTCCGACCGGCGGCAACGCGCCGAACGTGTCGCTGGAGGTGAAGCCGCTGACGCTGAGCAGCGACGCCCAGACGGCGACGCTGTCGATCAACGGCGCGAACGTCGTCGCCCAGCAGGGCGCTCCGTTCGCCGCATCGACCGTTCAATGGCCCGGCGCCGGCGCGGGCGAAGCGTCCATCGTGATGGCGCCCGACATGCCCGACCGCAAGTCCAGTCTGGAGCGCACCGGCGCATGGGCGCTGTTTCGCCTCATCGACGCCGGCTCGTCGATCCAGAGCGGAAACGCGCTCAAAGTCAGCTTCGTCGTCTTCGGCCGGGAGGTCTCCTATCAGCTCACGTCGTCCTCGCTCGTCAATCCCTTGAGCATGCCGGCGCTGCGGCAGTTCAAGTGCCCGAACGGATTGTGAGACGCCATGTCCGCGGGCCTCTTCGGAAAGCTGCCGGCGAAGCGGGACTTCGTCGCCGCCAACGCTCCGCGCCGATTTCTGGAGGTTTGGGAGCCCTGGCTTCAGGCCGGAGTCGCGACGTCGAAGCAGATGCTGGGCGCGAATTGGAGCGACGCCTACAATCGCGCGCCCATCTGGCGCTACTGGCTGGGGGCGGACTTTTGCGGCGAGGCGACGATCGGCGTTTTCATGCCTTCCGTCGACGGCGTCGGCCGATCGTTCCCGCTCGCCGTCTTCGCCGGCGAAGGCGAAGGGTCTCTCCCGCCGCCGGAACTCGAACCGAACGACGCATGGTGTGACGCGGCGGAGGCGATTCTGCTCGATGCGCTCGACCCCTCCGCGACGTTGGAGGCCATCGCGGACAAGGTCGCATCGATGCCCGCGCCCGCGTTGCAGCCGCGAATCGAGCGAAGTCGCGGGTTTCCAGGAACTGCCCGAGGGCGGGGTCGTGGTCCGCGACATCGATCGCCAGATTTCCCTCGCGTTTCTCGCCGCCCGGCGCTTCGGCCATCGCCGCGCGTTCGCGTCGCAGTCCTTCTGGTGGACGATCGGCGGGGAAGGCTTTCCGCCCCTCGCCCTCTCCTATGTCGGGCTCCCGCCGTCCACCCGGTTCGTCGACATGCTGACCGGCGTCTTCGCGGACGCGCAGCCGGTCCTTCCGAGCGAGGCGACATGACCCCCGCCTTCGCATTTCAAACGGCCTGCGTCACCAATGTCGGTCTGGCGCGCGAGCTCAACGAGGACAAAGTTCTCGCGCGGCCGGACATCGGGCTTTGGGCGGTCGCCGACGGCATGGGCGGCTATGGCGGCGGCGACGTCGCGAGCGGAACCGTGGTGGCGGCGCTGAAGACCCTCGCGCCGCCCCCCTCCGCCTCGCAATTGCTCGCCGAGTTCGAGCAGAAGATCGTGCGCGTCAACGCCGACCTGCGCGAAATGGCGCGCGCGCGCGACGGCGCCATTCTGGGCACGACGCTGGCCACGCTCATGGTTCACGGGGCGCACTTCGCCTGCGTCTGGTGCGGCGACAGCCGCCTCTATTTGCGGCGCAACGGCATCCTCTCGCAGGTCTCGCGCGACCACTCCGAGGTCCAGGAGCTCGTCGACCGCGGCCTCCTGCGCAAGGAGGAGGCGATGACCTGGGCGCGCCGCAACGTCGTGACCCGCGCATTGGGCGCAGCGGACCAGGCGGAGCTGGAAATCGTGGACGGACCGGCCTACGTCGGCGACCGCTTCCTGCTGTGCAGCGACGGATTGACCGTGCACGTCGCGGACGACGAAATCGCGGCTCTGCTCGGCGCCGCCGATCCGCAGAGAGCGGTCGACGACCTGCTTCGTCTGACGCTCGAGCGCGGCGCCAGCGACAACGTCTCCATCATCGTCGTCGACTGCGAGCAGCCTGACGCGGCGGAACCGGACGCGGAGGGGCAAAGTCGCGGCGGGCAGAGCATGATGCGACCGGGTTGAACCGTCGTCGGCATCGCGAGTTCCGCACCGACCTTCGGCCGACCTCGTTGGATGAAAGATACAGCGCCGTTTGGGAGGCGCGCTCTTCGCGGGCTCGTCCGGGGCGCAGGCGCCAACGAGACTTGGCGCAGAAGGACGTAAGAGGGGCAAAAGTCGCGGCGATTAGGGTGGCCTGGGGGCGCGTGCGCTGACGATTTCGGCGAGGTCGGGGATTTCCAGACAGCCCGGGACGGCGAGGCGTGCGCCGAGATAGTCCCAGAAGGCGATGCCGAGCTTGGCGCAGGTCTTGTATAGGCCGAGGAAGGCGTCGCGACAGTCGCGGCCGGCGTCGCTGCGGGTTCCGCCGCTGATCTTGCGCTTGGTGACCTGGCAACGAATGTCGTTCTCGGAGCCGTTTGTGTTGAGCGGGATCTCGGGCCTTTCGAGCACCATGAGCAATTCGCTCTTGTTGGCGCGCAGGCGCGCGAGCAAACGGTCGAGGGTGGCGAAGCCGGTCTTGTGGCCGAAGATGCGATCGAACCGCGCCGACAGGGTCGCCTTGCGCGCCGGGGATGGATGGCGGCGCCAGGCCTTGAGACTGCGGTAGAACGGCCAGATGAGGCCGCGGATACGGCGCTGGGCGGCGCGCTGGGCGTCGGTGAACGTATCGAGTTTGTGGACCAGGCGTTCGGCGTGAACCCAGCACAGGCCATGCGGGCCGACATTGAACTGGCCGGCGTCGTCGCTGACGATTGCGGCGTCGGCGAGCAAGCCATGCGCCTTGATGCTGCCCCACAGAGCGCCTTCGGTGGCGATCAGCACGGGATCAGGATGGACCTTCAGGGCGGCGACGCCGAGCCGCTCCAGATGAGCTATCCAGGCCGCCCGATCGGCGAAGACGCGATTGGCATGCCCGCTCAGGCGGGCGATGACCGGGCCGGCGAGCGCGCGGGCGCGCATATAGGCCAGGGCTTCGTCATTGACGACATAATCGCCATGTCCGGCGCGCAAGAGCTCGAGGAAGTTGAGGCGGCTTTTCGAGCCCGTGGGAACCAGGTGAAATCGGCGTTGCCGATCTGGGTGCAGAACCCGTTCTTGGCCTTGTGGCGCGCCCCGGTGTCGTCGGCCGAGATCCAGGCCGCGTTGGTCAGGCCGGCCCGCAGCACGCCGCGGGCTTCCTCCAGGAAGCTTTCCTTGCCGGCGTTCAGCAGCCGAACGACCTGCCGCTTGGAGATGACGACGCCGAACCCGCGCAGCAGCGTGACCAGCCGCGCCGCCGTGACCTGTCCCTGATGATATTGGGCAAGCACGAAGCGGCGCAGTTCAGGTCCGAAATGACCATCGACGCCCGCCGGCAGGGGCGCCATCACCGTCTTGCCGTCCGGGGTCTGCCAGCATTGCCGGCGAAAGTCGGTGACATGCGGGCGGATCATCAGGTCCTGCACCAGGTAGCTCGCGTAGCCCTTGAAACACGAGCCGGGCGGCGCATCGGCCTCGAGTTTGCGCTCCTCATCGATCACGAGCTTTGCGCGCGTGCCGCCGCGCCGGCGCCCGCCCCGCGGCCCCGTCGGTTGCGGCTCGCTCGCCTTTTCCATTCCGCTCGGCTTGACGTTCGCCTTGACGTCCGGCCGACCAGGCCCGCCCTTCAGCCGAACGACCTCGTCACGCAACGCCGCAACCGTTCGCCGAAGCTCCGCTCTCTCCTCCAAAAGCTGCAACACCAAGCTCTTGAGCTCGGCCGGGGAAAGCGCGTCGATGTCCGGCGGCGGCGACATTCCCCCATCGAGTCAGAAAACCGCCAATTCGGGAATCCTCGCCAGCCCCATGAGTCGATTCGCCGCACCCATCGCCAAACGCCCAACCAGCGCTCGCCAGCACTTTTGCCCCTCTTACAGAAGGACCGGACTTTTATGGCGGCCAATATTGTCACGCCCGCGAACGCGGGCATCCAGGGTCGTAAGAGGCAAGACGGCTCCGGACCGCCGCGCCAAACTCTGGATCCCCGCGTTCGCGGGATGACATCGTGTGATAGCGCCTGGGCTGCAATGATGAGGAGTGGATCATCGGGGCGCCTTTCTAATGGAGAACAAACATAGCACAAAGCCCGACTTTCGCCAAGGATTTTCACGCTGCCTGCGGGCGTAACAGACCCGGCGCCGACCAGGCGCCTCCATGGCGCGGGCCTGCCGCGGACATCGGAGAAGTGCAGTCGCCGACCGCCGCCCCGATCCGGAAAACAGGCGATTTGGTCTCTTGGAGCAGGGAACTTTCACGCGAGAGCAGGAAATTTTTTGCGCGAGAGCAGGGAATGCCAGGTGAGCGTTCTCGGATCTGACTTTGACACGCGCGAAATTGTTCTGATCCATGGACGATCATCCGGGCAGATATGGCCTGGATCGATCTGGTAAAAAGGCGTTCGAGTTGATGGGCGGGAATTCCCGACACCTATCCGATCGCCTGAGCGTGCGTCTGGTTGTCGCGTTGGTGGCATGCGTGGTCGCGTTCTGCGACCGCGACAGCGCTCAGGCTTTCGACTTCTTTGGACTCTGGAGCTCGGAGGATTCCGCGCCGCCGGTCTCGCGGACAGCCATCTCCTATTCCGTGGCGATCGACGTGGCGGGGGGCGACGGGGGCATCCGGAACGCGGTCATGGACGCTTCTTCGCTCTACAAGCTGCGCAAGGACGCTCCGCCCGACGGCGAGGCGCTCGCCCGGCGCGCCGAGAGCGACTTCGGGCCCGTGATCGACGCCCTGTGGGGCGCGGGCTATTACAACGCGACGGTCACGATCTCGCTCGGCGCAGCGAGCCTGACCATCGCCTCGAGCGACGTCGCGGCGTTCGCCCGCGCGGCGGAAAGCTATCGCAACCGCGCCGTCGCGCCCGTCGCCATCAAGGTCGATCCCGGCCCGCTGTTCCGGTTACGTTCGATCCGCGTCGTCAACGCCGCCGGCGTTGAGTTCTCACAAGACGAGCTGCCGCCGCGGATCGTCGGACTCAAGCCGGGCGACCCGGCGGTCGCGAGCGATCTGCGCGCGGCGCAGGCGCGGATCGTCGACTGGTTCCGCAGCCAGGGCCGGCCACTTGCCAAGGTCCAGTCGATCGTTCCGGTCGTCGATCACGCCGGCGCATGTGATGGACGTGACGGTGAGCGCGGATCCCGGTCCGATCGCGCCGTTCGGCGAAGCGACGATGAACGGACCGAACAGCTTCGATCCCGCCATCGCGCGCTCGTTCCTCTATATCCAGCCGGGCGATCCCTATTCGCCGCGCGCGCTGGAGGACGCGAAGACCAGCATCCGCCAGATTCCGGCCGTGGGCGGGGTGCGCATCACCGAAGGGACGGCGCTCGACGCTTACGGCCGCCTCCCCTACCAGATCGACGTCGAGGACCGCCTGCCCTACGGCGTCGGCGCCTCGGCGCAATATTCGACGACGAACGGCCCCACCGGCCAGGTCTATTGGGAGGACCGCAATGTCTTCGGCGGCGCGGAGCGGCTGCGCCTGCAGGCGGACGTCTTCTACGCGCCGCCGTGGTATCATGACGTCGCAGAGCCTCGGGAACTTCTCGATCCGCGATCTCGGCGGACGCATATCCGCGAGCTTCCTGAAGCCGGCCCTGTGGGACACGCGCAACGATCTTCTTGATCGACGCCCTGGCGGAGCGCGTGAGCACGGCGGGCGCGGGATTTTTCGGCTACGAGGCCGAGGACATCGACGCAACGGCCGCCTTGCGCCACCGGTTCAGCCAGTATTTCTCGTTCCAGGCGGGCCTCGAGGGCCAGACGGGCTCGGCGACCGACGTGCTCGGCAAGGTCGACTACACGCTGGTCGGCGTGCCCCTCTCCGTCACCTATGACGACACCGACAGCAAGCTCGATCCGACGCGAGGGTTTCGGGTCACCGTCTCCGCCGCGGGCTTCCCGACCTTCCTCGGATCGAGCCTCGATCTCCTGCAGGCGAAAGCGCGCGCCTCCGCCTATTATGCGCTCGACGCCGACCAGCGTTTCGTATTGGCCGGCCGGGTCGGGCTCGGCGCGATGGGCGGCCCGGCGCTGGACGAGATTCCGGCCAACTGGCGCTTTTACGCAGGCGGCGGCGGCTCGGTGCGCGGCTATGCGTTCAACAGCCTCGGGCCGACCGGCCCCTTCGGCGCGGTGATCGGCGGCCGCAGCCTGTTCGAGGCCTCGGCGGAATTGCGCGTCAGGCTGAACGACACGATCGGAATTGTCCCGTTCTTCGATGCCGGAAACGCCTTCGCGTCGAGCTTCCCCAATTTCAGCCAGCCCCTCTATACGTCGGCAGGTCTGGGGCTGCGCTATTTCACGGCGGTCGGCCCGATCCGTCTCGACGTCGCGTTCCCTCTGCAACGCCACGAGGGCACGGGACCGGTGGCGGTCTATGTCAGCATCGGGCAGGCTTTCTGATGGCTCACTCTCTCCTCCGCCTCAGGCTCGCATGGCTGGCGCTGATCGCCGCGCTGATCGTCTCTTGCGCGCCCGCCTGCGCCGACGAGGCGGACAAAGGCGTGTTGGCGAGTCTGATCTCGCGGGCGCTCTCCTCGCCAACGACGAGCGTCTCGATCGGCGCGGTCGATGGCGTGCTCTCCTCGGACGTCTCGATCAGCGACATCGTCCTCTCCGATCGCGCCGGGCCATGGCTGAAGATCGATAAGGTGCGGTTGATCTGGAGCCGGCTTGCGCTCTTCAGTCGCCGGCTGGAGGTCGACCAGCTCACGATCGGGCACATGCAGTTTCTGCGGCGCCCGCTCCCGTCCGAAGCGCCTCCGCCGCCACCGGACAACGCCACGCCCCAGCCGATCTTGCCCCAACTGCCGGTCAAGGTGATCGTCAAGCAGTTCGCCATCCAGGAGCTGTCGCTCAGCGAGCCGGTCATCGGCGTCGCGGCGCGCCTCGACGTCTCCGGCAAGGCGACGCTGGGGCCGCCGTCCGAGGGGCTCGATCTCACGCTCGCCTCGCGACGGCTCGACGCGCCGGGCGAGTTCAAGGCGCTGATGACCTATGTGCCGGCCACGGACAAGCTCACGCTCAGCGTCAATTCCGACGAGCCGGCCGGCGGCCTCTTCGTCCATCTCGTCAATCTTCCCGGCCTGCCGCCAGCCAGGCTCGCCTTCAACGGCGCCGGCCCGCTCGACAATTTCACGGCGAAGCTCGACTTCTCCGCCGGCCCGGACGTCTGGGCGAAAGGCGAGGTCGTCGTCGCGCGGCAGGACGCCGGGCGGCGGCTGACCCTCGACCTCAACTCCCAGCTCGAGGGCATGACGCCTCCGATCATCCGCCCGGTCTTCGCCGGCGAGACGACGCTCAAGGGGGACCTTTACTTCAACGACGATTCGAGCATCGCCACGCCGGGCCTGCACCTCGTCTCGGCCAACGCCCGGCTCGACATCGAGGGCGGCAGGTCGGCGGACAACATCCTCGGCATCAAGATCCATGCCGGCGCGATTCCCGGCGCGACGCAGATCGGCAAGCTCGACCTCAACGCCTCGATCGCCGGACCGATTGCGAGCCCGACCATCGAAGGCGCGTTCGACGCCGGACAGATCCGTGTCGCGGAAGGATCGCTCGACCATGCCGCCGCCACGTTCCACGCCGCCCCGAACGGCCCGCTCACCGACGAAGCGACGCGGATCGCGTTTCGAGGGCCAAACGGCGGTGAGCGGCCTTGCGCTCGCCGACCCCGCGCTCAGCCGGGCTGTCGGCAGCGAGGTGAAGCTCTCGCTGCGCGGCTCGGCTTCGCTCGGCGGCGACATCGCCTTCGATACGCTCGAGCTCGCCGCCTCGGATCTCGACGCGCGTTATTCCGGCCTCCTCGCGCCGAAGACCGTTCGCGGCAGGTTGGAGGTCACGGCGCGCGACCTCAGCCGCTTTGGGCCGCTCGCCGGGACCGCGCTCAAGGGCGAGGCGCACCTCACGGCCGACCTCGATGGAGCGCCGCGCTATGGCGCGCTGAATGCGACGCTCGACGCCCATGCGACGAAGCTCGTCACTGATTACCCGCTCCTCGACAAGGTCACCGGGGGCGATCTCAGGCTGACCGGCGCCGCGCGAACGACGCCGGGCGGGGGCTTCGGCTTCACCGACCTCGTGGCGACGGGCGCGCACGGGTCTGCGCGGCTCAACGGGAGTTACGCAAGCGACAAGGTCGACGTCGACGCCAGGATCGACCTGCCCCAGGTCCAGGTTGTCGATCCGCGCGTCATCGGCCGGGCCGCGGTCGTCGCCGCGCTGACCGGGACGCCCGACGATCTCGGCGCGAACCTCAAGGCGACCCTCAGCGAAGGCCGGCTGCTCGATCGCAAAACCTCCGGCCTCACGCTGGAGGCTGAGGCGAGTCACCTCACCGGGCTCCTCGAAGCGAAGGCGTCGCTGTCCGGCGACATCGATGGCCACCCGCTGCAGGGGTCGGCCCATGTCGCCCGGCGGGCGGACGGCGGATGGGCCCTCGACAATCTCGGCCTGAGCCTCGCCTCGGCCCATCTCGACGGCGCCGTGACGATCGGCGCGGATCAACTGGCCGACGGCAATCTGAACTTCGGCGCGACGAATCTCGACGATCTGTCGCCGCTCGTCCTCACGAAGCTGAGCGGCGCCGTTCAGGCGAAGGTGGAGGCGGCGAGCGCCGCGGGTAAGCAGGCGCTTTCGATCGCCGCGACGAGCGACCGGATGAGCGTCGGCGGCGCCCGGCTCGAAGGGCTCAAGGTCGACATGACGGTCGACGATCTCTGGGCCGCCCGGGGCGTCTCCGGGCAGGCGAGGCTGGCGCGCGCCGAGGTCGGCGGACAATCGCTGGCCGACGTCAGGCTGGCCGCGACCGCCCGCGGCGATTCGAGCGATCTCGATTTCATGGGCTCGGTGCGCGGGCTGGCGGTGAAGGCGCGCGGACGGCTTTCCGGCGGGCAGCCGATCCGCCTCGATCTCGCGAGCCTCACGGCGGACGGCGCCGGGCGGCGCCTCGCGCTCGCGGGTCCGGCGACGCTCACTTATGGAAACGGCGCGCTCGACATCCGGAACTTCGCGCTTCGCGTCGACTCCGGCCGCCTTTCCGTCTCCGGCCGCGCCGGACCGACGCTCGACCTTCACGCGACGGCGGCCGGGCTGCCGCTCGCGGCGATCGACATTCTCTCGCCCGGCCTCGGCCTCGCCGGCGTCGCCGACGGCGAGGCGACGATCGGCGGAACGCCGGACAATCCCATCGGCGACTGGCGCGTGCGCCTGAAGCAGGTAAGCGCGCCGCAGATGCGAAGCGCCTCTGCGCCGCCGCTGGACATGGCGGGTTCCGGCCGTCTCGGCGGCGGCCGCACGTCGCTCGACCTCACGGTCAACGCGGGGAGCGGCAATGCGATCCGCGTGACCGGCTCCGCGCCGCTGTCAGCCGACGGTGCGCTCGACGTGAAGATCGACGGCAGGCTCGACGCCGGCCTCGCCAACGCCGCGCTTTCGGTCGGCGGCCGTCACGTTTCGGGCGCGCTCACGGTGGCGATGCAGCTGCGCGGCACGGTCGCGAAGCCGCAGGCGCAGGGGTCGATCCGGCTGACCGGCGGCGCGTTCAGCGACGACCAGACCGGCTTCAAGCTCACCGCGATCAGCGGGGTCATCCAGGCGAACGGCGATGCGATCCGCATCGATCAGCTCGCAGGGGCCACGCCGAACGCCGGCTCAATCGTGGTGAGCGGCCAAGTTAGGCTCGACCCGGCCGCCGGCTTTCCCGGCGCCCTTAAGGTGACCGGCCGGCACGCTCAGCTCGTCGCCAACGACATCGTCACGGCGACGGCGGACATGGCGCTCGATGTCACCGGCCGCCTCTCCGAGACGCCCAACATCAGCGGCCGTATCACGATCATTTCAATGGACATCACCGTGCCCGATCGCCTCGACAGCGTCTCAGCCCCTATTCCGGGCACGCGGCACCTCAATCCGACGCCGACCGCCCGGGCGCGGCTGGCCCTGAGGGCCAGGGAGCAGGGGGCCCGCGCGCGAGCGCCGCTGTTCAACGCCACGCTGGCCGTGACGATTTCGGCGGCGAACCGGATTTTCCTGCACGGCCGCGGCATCGATGCGGAAGCGGCGGGCGATCTCCACGTCGCCGGGTCGGCGCGCGACCCGCAGGTGACCGGCGGCTTCGACCTGCTGCGAGGCTCGCTGTCGCTGCTCGGCAAGCGGCTCGTCTTCACCCGCGGACGCGTCCGGTTTGACGGCGACGTGACGCCGGAGCTCGATCTCGTCGCCGAGACGAGCGCGGGCGGCGTCACCGCGCGCATCAGCGTGACCGGGCCCGCGTCCCACCCGTCCTTCGCGATCACCTCCACGCCCGCCCTGCCGGAGGACGAAATCCTCTCGCGCGTCCTGTTTCAACAGTCGTCAGGGAGCCTGTCGCCTTTCCAGGCGCTTGAACTGGCCAACTCGGTCGCGACCCTCTCCGGCCGCGGCGATGCTTTCGAGCAGACTGCGGCGATCGCTCGGCGTCAACAGCCTCAACATCAGCTCGAGCGCGAGCGGGAACGGAAGCCCCGTGCTCGGCATCGGCCGCGCGATCAACGACCGGATCAGCGTCGGCGTGACCACGGGAGCGAGGCCGAGGGACAACGGCGTTTCCGTCGATCTCGACGTCACCCGCCACATCCGCCTGCAGGCCGGCGTCGACGCGAGCGGAGGATCGAGCGCCGGCGTCGGCGCCGAATGGGATTACAAATAGTCACGGACCGAAGGTCGTTCTGCTTGAACT
>CAWFJG010000018.1:0-35060 GCA_963816065.1 uncultured Alphaproteobacteria bacterium
GGAGCAGGCCAACGCCCGCCACGGTCGCAATCGAGATGCGCGCTACGCCTGCGGCGATCGGCGCATTGAACACCGAGAGCGCGACGACCGCCGCCATCAACAGGAGCCAGGCGAGCGCGAAATGGGTGTAGCGGACATGCCACCGGCGCAGATTGAGGTAGGCGAACAGAAAAACGATCAGGGTTGCGCGATGGTCGCCTCGAGTTCGGCGCGCCAATCTGCTCCGATGCGTCTTCGAGCCCAAACATCTTCCGCCAGAAACCGAAGTCGACGCAGACATAAACGAACACCGCCCAGGCGAGGGCTGCGGCCGCGGGAAAGATCATCGCTCCGCGCACGACGAACACGATCGTCAGAAAGAGCGCGAGCAGGCCCGCGATGCCGATGAGGATACCCTCATAGAGGGTGAGGCTGGTGGACTTGTCCTTGAAGGCGTCCGGCTCCCACAGATAGAGCTGAGGCAGCGAGGCGGTGCGCAGTTCGGCGACATACGTCACCGTCGTGCCGGGGTCCAGCGTCAGGCGGAAAACGTCGGCCGCATTGTTGTCTTCCCGCTCGGGGGCCTGCCCTTGGCTCGCGGTGATCGTGGTGATGCGCGAAGAACCGAGATCCGGCCAGACCACTCCCGAGCCCACGAAGCGAAAGTGGGGGGCGACAATCAGGCGGGTCAGTTGCTCGTCGGAATTATTGGTCAGCGCGAACACGATCCATGCGGCTCGGCGCAGCCTCAAGAGCGCTGACCTCAATGTGACGGACGATGCCATCGGCGCCCGGCGCGGTGGAGACCGAAATGCGGTCGCCTTGTGCGCTATAGTGCTCGACGGCCCGTGTCAGATCGATCGCGTCGGAATCGGCGGAAACGCGCACCGACTGGACGGCCACGCCGGCCGGCAGGCGGAAAGGACGAGGGCGGCGAACAGGAACAGGCGAAACGCGGCGCCGACAAAGCGGGCGATGCGCAGTGCGCCCGACTCGTGGGGGGCGGCGTTCCCAGCCGGGAACGGAGTCAGCGGCGCGCAAATCGATAACCGACAAGTCAGGCCGCCGTCGATCGCGTCCGCGCGTCGCCTTCGAGGAGCGCGAAAAGGACATGATCGCGCCAGGCCCCGTTGATCTTGAGGTAGCCGCGGGCAAATCCCTCGCGCTGGAAGCCGTTGCGCTCCAGCAGCCCGATCGAGGGCGCATTGTCCGGGATGCATGCCGCCTCGACCCGGTGCAGCCGCAATTTGCCAAAAGCGAATTCGACCGTCGCCGCGACCGCCCGCGTCATTCGGCCCTTGCCGGCGTAAGGAGCGCCCATCCAGTAACCGAGCGTTCCGTTCTGCGATACGCCGCGGCGGACGCCGCCGAGCGTGACGCCGCCAATCAACTGTTCGGAAGTCTGGTCGAAAATGAGGAAGGCGTACGCCTCATCGCGGGCCATGTCCTCTTCCTGGCGCTTGAGCCGCCGCCGGAAGGCCGGATGGGTCAGATCATCGTCGGGCCAGGTCGGCTCCCACGGCTCGAGAAAGGCGCGGCTCGCCGCCCTGAGCTGTGACCAGGCCCCAAAATCCGCCGGCGTCGCCGGGCGCAGGTAGAGCCCGTCGCCACGCAGCAGGGGCTCGGGATTGACCGATCGAGTTAAGCCGAAAAGCGCCATCAGACTCCCCTCAGCGCCTCGGCGACCTGGGCCCGGCCGGGAACCTTGGCGACAGCGCCGATCGTAGCGACGGTGGGCGGCGATTTAAGCATGGCCGCGCCGGATTTGCGAACGGCCTCGGCGGAGATGGCGTCCACGCGGGCGATCATCTCGTCGAGCGAAAGAGGCCGGCCGTAAACCTGCATCTGCCGGGCGAGTTGCTGAGCGCGGGCGGCGGGCGACTCGAGCGCCGCCAGGAGGGAGACCTTCATCTGCGCCTTGGCGCGCCGGATTTCGATCTCTCCGAGCGTGTGGACCGCTTCAGCCAAGCAATCGAGCGAGGCGGCGACCACTTCGGCGGCGTCGCGATCGGCCGAGCCGGCGTAGACGCCGAACAACCCAGTATCGGCGTAGTCCCAGTGAAACGAGTAGATCGCATATGCGAGGCCACGCTTTTCCCGCACCTCCTGGAACAGGCGCGACGACATGCCGCCCCCGGTCGCGGCGGCGAAGACCTGCGCCGCGTCATAGTCCGGCGCCCGACTGAACGGCCCTCGAAGGCGAGGACGACATGCGTCTGTTCCAGTTTGCGCTTGAGGCGCGCCTCCCCCCCGCGATAGTCGGCCGGCTCGAGGGGAGCCGGCTGCGCGCTCGGCAGGCCGGCCAGGCGCGAACCCGCCAGTTCGACGATTTCATCGTGATCGACCGCGCCAGCAGCGGCGACCACTGTCGAGGATGCGCCGTAGTGCCGTCGCAGGTAATGGTCGATCGCCTCCCGGTCGAACCCTCCGACCCCCTCGCGGGTACCGAGGATCGGTCGGCCGATAGCTTGGTCCGGCCATGCGCTTGAGGTCATAAGATCGAACACATGGTCGTCCGGCGTGTCCTCTACCGCCCCAATCTCCTGGACGATGACGTTTTTCTCGCGCTCGAGCTCGGTGGCGTCGAACACACTGTCGGTCAGGATGTCGCCCAAAACGTCGAGCGCAAGGCCGACGTCGCTGCCGATCACCCGGGCGAAGTAACCCGTCCGCTCGACCCCGGTTTCCGCGTTGAGGTCCCCGCCGACGTCTTCGATCGCCTCGGCGATGTCACGGGCGCTTCGCCGCCGAGTGCCCTTGAACGCCATGTGCTCGAGAAGATGCGACAGGCCATGCTCGGCGAAGCTCTCGCAACGGGAGCCGGCGGCGACAAACGCGCCAACGGCTGCGGTCCGCACATGGGCGCTGGCGTCGGTTACGACGGCGAGGCCCGAAGGCAGCGTGGTGGCGCGCACACTCACGCCGCTGTTCTCGCGGTTTCACGGAGATATCGCGCCACTGCCATCTTATCGTTGGGGAGCACGCTGATCGTCTCGGGCCGGTCCATGAGACTGGCAAGATGGGCGGGCAACTGCGGGCGCACGCCGGTCGCAGCTTCGACCGCCTCAGGGAACTTGGCCGGGTGCGCGGTTCCGAGCGCGACCATCGGCGTGCCCTGCGTCCGAGCGAGCTCGCGCCGCGCGGCGACGATTCCTACCGCGCTATGCGGGTCGACGACAAAAGCGCAATCGCGATAGAGGCGCGTCATCTCGGCGACGCACTGGGCCTCGTCCACGCGCTCGGCGCCGAAATCAGCGCGAATTCGCATGAGCGTCGGCGCCGGAATTGCAAACGCCCCGTCGGCGGCGAATTGGGTCATCAGCGCCCGCATCGCTTCCGCATCCTGACCGGAAGCTTCGAACAGCAGGCGCTCGAAGTTGGACGACACCTGAATGTCCATCGACGGCGATTGTGTCGCCTTGACCCCGCGCGGCTCGTAACGGCCAGACGCCAGCGCACGCGCCAGAATGTCGTTCTCGTTGGTGGCGATGATCAGCCGTTCGATCGGAAGGCCCATGCGCTTGGCGTAGTAACCGGCAAGTATATCGCCGAAATTGCCGGTCGGCACGGCGAAGGAAACCGGCCGGTCCGGCGCGCCGAGGGTGACCGCGGCGACGAAGTAATACACGATCTGAGCCAGAATGCGGGCCCAATTGATCGAGTTGACGCCCGACAGGCGCATCGTGTCGCGAAAACTGAGGTCGCCGAACAGATCCTTGACGATGCGCTGGCAGTCGTCGAACGTCCCCTCGATCGCGAGCGCATGCACGTTCGCCTTGCCGACCGTGGTCATCTGCCGACGCTGAACGTCCGACACGCGTCCCTGCGGGTAAAGAATGTAGACGTCGGTCCGGGCCAGTCCGCCGAAGGCTTCGATCGCTGCCGCTCCAGTGTCGCCCAGGTCGCGCCCAGGATGGTCGCCCGTTCGTCGCGGTCGTCCAGCACGCGGTTCATTGCGCGGCCGAGCCATTGCATGGCGAAATCCTTGAACGCCAGCGTCGGGCCATGGAACAGTTCGAGCGCAAAAAGGTTCGGCTCGATCTGCACCAGCGGCGCGGTGGCGGCATGTCGAAACCCAGCATAGGCGTCGGCTGTTATCGCTTCGAGTTCGGCGTCCGAGAAATCGCCGGCAACGAATTCGGACATCACCCGAACCGCGGTTCGGTCATATGGAAGCCCCCGCAGCGCCCGGATGTCGTCCGCTCGCCACTTCGGCAGCGTCAGCGGCGCATAGAGACCGCCGTCCCGGGCGAGGCCGGCGAGAAGCGCGTCGGCAAAGCCGAGCATCGGCGCCGTCCCGCGCGTCGAAACATACTGCACGAACTGGAAATCCTCAGCCGATCTGACCGCGGTCTATCGCAAAAACCGCGAAAGGAAAACGGCGGCGGACATACCCTGACGAATAGGGCCAAACCAAGACGCGTCTCAATTTCGCGTGAGCCGAGCGGGAGTCTCGGGTTCGGCCTTGAAATGCTCGGCCAACTCTCCATAACATAAGCGTTCGGTGTGACGCGGCGGTAGGGAGGTCCGCTGCGAAAGAGGGGTGTCAGAGCATGGTCGGTTCTTTTGCAACGCTGCTCGGCAAGCTGGTGCAGACGGGCAATCTGGAATTGGAGACGGCGGACGGCGTCCGACACCGGTTCGGAGACGGCGCGGGACCGGAGCTTGCCGCGCGCCTCGTCGATCGGGCGGCTGAACGCGAGCTCTTGATCGACCCGTCCTTCTATCTTGGCGAACTCTACATGGACGGACGGTTCGTCGTAACCAAGGGGTCGCTGTACCAAATTCTCGAACTCGGCGCACGAAATCTAGCCAAAATCGAAGTGCTGCCCTGGGTCAAGGCGATCGAGAAGGCCCGCGTCGCTTTCCGTGGCTTCCATCAGATCAACGATCGCAAACGAGCGAAAGCCAATATCGCCCGCCACTATGATCACGACCGGCGGATCTACGACCTTTTTCTCGACGCCGACAAACAATATTCCTGTGCCTATTTCGAGCATCCCGGGCAATCGCTCGACGACGCCCAGAGGGCGAAGAAGCGCCATGTCGCCGCGAAGCTCCTCGTGGAGGAGGGCGCGACCGTGCTCGACATCGGCTGCGGATTCGGCGGCATGGCGCTCTATCTCGCCGGCGTCGCGGGCGCGGGAAGGGCGACCGGGGTCACGCTCTCCGAAGAGCAGCTTTCGGTGGCGCAAGAGCGGGCGCAGTCTTCGGATTTCGCGGAGCGGCTCGATTTCCGCCTGCAAGACTATCGCGACGTGAAGGAGACGTTCGATCGCATAGTATCGGTCGGAATGTTCGAGCATGTCGGCGTCGCCCGCTATGACGAGTTTTTCCAGAACGTCGGCCGCCTGCTCAAGGACGAGGGGGTAATGCTGCTGCACGCGATCGGACGCAATTCCGTGCCCGGGGCGACCAACGCCTGGATCCGCAAGTACATTTTCCCGGGCGGCTACATTCCGAGCCTTTCGGAGGTATTGCCCGCGATCGAACGGGCGGGGCTCTACGTCACGGATATCGAGATCCTCAGGCTGCACTATGCCGAGACGCTGCGCGCTTGGCGCGAGCGGTTCATGGCGAACTGGGACAAGGCGGCGGCGATCGCCGGCGACCGGTTCTGCCGGATGTGGGAATTCTATCTCGCGGGGTCCGAGACCGCGTTCCGAGTCGACGGCCACATGGTGTTCCAGATCCAACTCGCCAAGCGCCAGGACGCCGTCCCGGTGACGCGCGACTACATCCTCGAACGCGAGGATGCGCTGCGCCGCAAGGAAGCGGAGCAGCCGATACTGCGACAGGCCGCCGAATAGCTCGGCGCGCGGGAAACAGTTCCAGCGGGGATGTTCAGGCCGCGGCGGCTTTTGCAAAGCGGACGGCAAGTCCGCTCACGGTGACGCGCTGAAGCGCGACGCCCTCGATGTCGACGCCTTTGACCCCGTCCACCTCGAACCGGACGTCGACGATGGCGTCGGCGTCGTATTCCGCGGCTTCACGGACGAGGGAGCCGATCGCCGCCTTCCGCTCCTCTTCGGTTCCCGGTTGCGCGGCCGCCCGCCAGCGCGTGGTCGCGGTAACGCGGCCGATCGGAGTCAAGTCGCGGCCGTCATCCAGACCAGCGGAAAAACTGACTTTCATGTCATCCCCACTTCTACGCCCCCGCGGCGATTTCGATAGCGCCAGCTCGTTACCAGGCCGTTAAACGCCTTGCTGTGACGGAGGCCACTGTCCGCGCGCCCGGGCTTACAATAAAAAACGGCGCCCCAACGGGCGCCGCTTCACAAACTCGCGTTCTGGCTTCAGTCGGCGGCGACGTTCGCCTGCTCGGCGGCCTGAGTCTTGTCAAGATCCGCTCCGGTTTGCTGGTCGACGACACGCATCGACAGTTTCACCTTGCCGCGGTCGTCGTGGCCGAGCACCTTGACCTTCACCTTGTCGCCTTCCTTGACGACGTCGGTGGTCTTCGCGACTCGGCCCTTGGCGAGCTGGGAAATGTGGACGAGGCCGTCCTTGGAGCCGAAGAAATTGACGAAGGCGCCGAATTCGACCGTCTTGACCACTGTGCCGTCGTAAATCTGCGCCGACCTCCGGCTCGGAGGCGATCGACTTGATCCAGTTGATGGCGGCCTTGATCTTGGCGCCGTCGCTGGAGGCGATCTTGACCGTGCCGTCGTCCTCGATATTGACCTTGGCGCCGGTCTTCTCGACGATTTCGCGGATCACCTTGCCGCCAGTGCCGATGACTTCGCGGATCTTGTCGGTCGGGATTTTCATCGTCTCGATTCGCGGGGCGAACTCGCCGAGTTCGGCGCGCGCGCCGGTGATCGCCTTGCTCATCTCGCCGAGGATATGCAGACGGCCGTCGCGAGCCTGAGCGAGCGCGACGCGCATGATCTCCTCGGTGATGCCGGCGATCTTGATGTCCATCTGCAGCGAAGTGACGCCCTCGCTGGTGCCGGCGACCTTGAAGTCCATGTCGCCGAGGTGGTCCTCGTCGCCGAGGATGTCGGACAGCACGGCGAAGCGGGCGCCTTCCAGGATGAGGCCCATCGCGATGCCGGCGGTCGGGCGCTTCAGCGGAACGCCAGCGTCCATCAGCGCCAGCGACGAGCCGCAGACCGTGGCCATCGAGGACGAGCCGTTCGAACTCGGTGATCTCGGAAACGACGCGGATCGTGTAGGGGAACTCCGCCGCTGTCGGCAGCATCGGACGGATGGCGCGCCAGGCGAGCTTGCCATGGCCGATCTCGCGCCGGCCGGGGCGTGCCCATGCGGCCGGTCTCGCCGACCGAGTAAGGGGGGAAGTTGTAGTGGAGCAGGAACCGCTCCTTGTAGGTGCCGTCGAGCGAGTCGACGTACTGCTCGTCCTCGCCGGTGCCGAGCGTGGCCACCACGAGCGCCTGGGTCTCGCCACGGGTAAAGAGGGCGGAGCCATGGGTGCGCGGCAGCACGCCGACCTGGGCGAGGATCGGCCGCACGGTCGTCAAATCGCGGCCATCGATGCGTCGGCCGTGATCCAGGATGTTCCAGCGCACGACCTTAGCCTGAGCGCTGTGGATCGCCTCGGCGACTTCGGAAGCCGGAAACTTGGCCATCGCCGCCCTCCGGCGCGAGCGCCGCCGTCACTTTGGCCTTGACGGCGTCGACTGCCGCGTAGCGCTCCTGCTTCTGGGTGAGCGAATAGGCGGCGCGCAGATCGGCCTCGCCGACCTCGAGCACGGCCTTCTCGACCTCGGCGCGGTCGCTCGGGGGAAGATCGCGCGGCTCCTTGGCCGCCTTCTCAGCGAGGCGGATGATCGCGGCGATGACGGGCTGGAAGCCGGCGTGGCCAGCCATCACGGCCTTGAGCATCGTCTCTTCGCTGAGCTCCTGGGCCTCCGATTCGACCATCAGGACGGCGTCGGCGGTGCCGGCGACGACGAGTTCGAGAGTCGAATCCTTCATGTCCTCGACGGTCGGGTTGACCCTGACTTCGCCTTTGATGAGGCCGACCCGCGCCGCGCCGACCGGGCCCATGAAGGGCACGCCCGACAGCGTCAACGCCGCCGAGGCGGCGACCATGGCAAGGATGTCGGAATCCGACTCGAGGTCATAGGAGAGCACGGTCGCGATGATCTGCGTGTCGCAGCGGAACTCGTCAGGAAACAGCGGGCGGATCGGGCGGTCGATCAGGCGCGACGTTAGCGTCTCACGCTCGGACGGGCGGCCTTCGCGCTTGAGATAGCCGCCGGGAATGCGGCCAGCGGCGAAGGTCTTCTCCTGATAATGGACGGTCAGCGGGAAGAAGTCCTGCCCGGGCTTGGCTGTGCTTCTCCGCGACGACCGTGGCGAGCACGGTGGTCTCACCCCAAGTCGCCAGAACGGCGCCGTCGGCCTGACGGGCGACGCGGCCGGTTTCGAGCACGAGCTTGCGCCCGCACCAGTCGAGTTCTTCGCGTTGAATATCAAACATCTTTCCTCATCCTGTAGTAAGGATGCGAAAGCCTGTGGGTTCATGCCGCCCGTTGTCATCGGGCTCGTCATCGGCAAGACGGCGGGGGGCTGGGCGGTATTGTCGCTCCAGCCCCCGGCGATCCTGCCATGACGCGAGGCTTTCGCATGTCGCATTCGGACGACGGCCCTTGCCGGCGCCCGCCTTGGGTTATTAGAGAGCGCCTCACGCGAGGCGCCTCTGCGGTTCGAGCGCTTAGCGGCGGATGCCGAGGCGCTCGATCAGAGACTTGTAACGCGCTTCGTCCTGCTTCTTGACGTAGTCGAGCAGCGTGCGGCGCTGCGAGACCATCTTGAGCAGGCCGCGCCGCGAGTGGTTGTCCTTGACGTGGGTCTTGAAGTGGCCGGTCAGGTTGGCGATCCGCTCGGTGAGGATCGCGACCTGGACCTCCGGCGAACCGGTGTCGCCGACCTTGAGGGCATACTGGTTGATGAGCGCGCTCTTGCGCTCGGCGGTGATCGACATCGGATGTTTCCTTGATCTGCGGCGGCCCATGGGCCCGCCTCTTGTCGAAAAAACGGCCGAGCCGGGATGTCGTCCAGGTCGGTCGCAACGAGAAAATCCGCCGGCCGTTCCGGGGCGGCGGGTCGGGCGCTTATACAGGGTTTCGCGCCGCCGCGCCAGCGTTTTCTCGGTCGGGCTCGCAGATTTCGGGGCAGGAAGCCGTGTCGATCAAAGTGATCGCTCGATCCCAGGCGGATACGGCGTATCCGATGGGCTGTGCCGTTGGCGACGGCCGCCCGTTGCAGGGCGAGGGCTTTCCAGTGGGCGTCGCCAGTCGCCGCTTGATCCGGTTTATCCGCAGGGCGAGCATGTGTTCGGGCATGCTCGACGCGCCACCAGGATTCGCGCGGCCTTCGGCCAAGGCCTTGGCGGTAGTTCGTTGGCTGGCGACTGAGGGCGCCGAGTTAGGCGATCGTCGGCATGTTCCACCTGCACAAAGTTCCGGCCGCGTGCCCGTCGTCGGCTTCGGGGCTCGCAATGTCCGGCGAGCGCCCGACAAGGACGGCGTCCGAGATGGCTCCCGCCGGCAAGTTAGAGCAGCCTCGTCTTTAGACCTGCAACGCTTTTCTCCACCCAAGACTATAGCGCTGGCGCGATATCCCAGCATCAGTTTGAAACGCAACTCGCGGACGCCGCCGCCGGTTCGGCCGCCTTGCCCGCGCGCCGTCATAGGGTCTACGACCGTCGCCTCCCCTCCTCAGCGCCCCGATGCCCGCTTCCCCTGACGAGCTTCTCGCCTATCTCGCAGACCTCGGCATCGAAACCACGACGGTCGAGCATCCGCCGCTGTTCACGGTTGAGGAGTCGCAAGGCGCTGCGCGGTCGAAATTCCCGGCGGCCACACGAAGAACCTGTTCGTCAAGGACAAGAAGGGCCGGCTGTTCCTGCTCGTGCTCGGCGAGGAGACGGAGGTCGACCTCAAGCGCGTGCACGAGCGGATCGGCGCGCAAGGGCGCGTCTCATTCGGCTCGGCCGAGCTTCTCGAGGAGGTCTGGGGCGTGCGGCCCGGCGCGGTGACGCCGTTCGGCGCGATCAACGACCGCGACGGCCGGGTCACCGTCGTGCTCGACGACGCGATGATGGCGCACGAGCGCCTCAATTTTCATCCGCTGGTCAACACCCGCACGACGGCGCTCGCCAGCGCCGATCTCGTCACAGTTCCTGCGCGCCGACCGGCCACGAGCCGGTCATCGTTGCGCTCGGGCGGGAGCGCGAAACGGTTGAATAAAGGCGCGCGCGCCTCCATCTAGGGCCGCGAAACGGGACATTTGGCGAGGCGAGCGCCCGCCGGGCTGGCGATACGAGCGGACAATGGCGAACGCAAACGGCGCGAAGACGCGACGGCGGTCAAGGAGGTGACGACGGCGTCGTTCCGCGCGGACGTCCTGGCCGCTTCGCCGCAGCAAGCCGGTGCTGGTCGACTTCTGGGCGCCCTGGTGCGGGCCCTGCAAGCAGCTCGCGCCGGCGCTGGAGAAGGCGGTCGCGGGACTCCGGCGGCAAGGTCGACGCTCGTCAAGATGAACATCGACGAGCATCCGCAGATCGCCGGCCAGCTCGGCATCCAGTCGATCCCCGCGGTGATCGCCTTCGACAGCGGCCAGCCGGTCGACGGTTTCGTCGGCGCCCTGCCGGAGAGCCAGATCCGCGGCTTCATCGAGCGCCTCGTCGGGCCGCTGAAGGGCGGCGACGGCGGAACTGCTCGCCGAGGCGGAGGAGGCCGCCGCCAAGGGCGACGCGGCCGGCGCGGCGGCGCTCTATGCCGCAGATCCTCGCCGAGAACCCGGGCGACGTCAAGGCGATCGGCGGTCTCGCCAAGCTGCACGTCGCCGCGCGGCGATGTCGCGCGAGGCCAAGGCGCTGCTGGCGACCGCCCCGCCCCGGCGCCGGGCAAGGAGCCCGATCCGGCGATCGCCGCCGCCCAGGCGGCGGTGAACCTCGGCCGAACAGGCCTCGAGCGTCGGCGAGCTCGCGCCGCTCGAGGCGGCGGTCGCGGCCAATCCCGACGACCATCAGGCGCGATTCGATCTGGCGCGTGGCGCTGTCGGCCAAGGGCGAGCGGGACGCGCGCGGCCGACGCGCTGCTCGAAATCATCCGGCGCGACCGCAAATGGAACGACGAGGCGGCGCGCAAACAGCTTTGCAGCTTTTCGAAGCGTGGGGTCTGATGGACCCGGCGTCGGTCGACGGCGCGCCGCAAACTGTCGGCGATCTGGTTCTAGAACGCCGGCTGGCGGACGGGCTGGAGCGGGCCGCCGCGAGGGGACTGGAATGAGAGCGATGAAACTCAACCGCGCCTATGCCGAGCCGGCCGACATGCCGGCGACCATTCCGCTCTTTCCGCTGGAAGGGGCGCTGCTGCTGCCGCGCCGGCCGCTCCAGCTCACAGTGTTCGAGCCGCGCTATCTCGCGATGCTCGACGACGCGCTGAGCGGCGAGCGGCTGATCGGCATCATCCAGCCGACGGCGCCCGAGACCTCGGCGGGGCCGCCGCCGGAACTCTACCCGATCGGCTGCGCCGGCCGGATCGTGCAATACGCCGAGGTCGGCGACGGCCGCTGCTTCATCACGCTGATGGGCGTCGCGCGGTTCCGGCTGACCGAGGAGGTGCCGACTACGCGACGCCCTATCGCGATCGCCGCGCCGACTACGCGCCGTTCGCCGAGGACTTCACCGAGGGCGCGGGCGAAGGCGGCGGTCGATCGCGAGGGCGCTGCTCGCGACGCGCTCCGGCGGTTCGCCGAGGTCAACGAGGTCAAGGTCGACTGGAGCGACATCAAGAAGGCGTCGAACGAGGCGCTGGTCAACGGCCTCTCGATGATGAGCCCCTGCGGCCCGCGGGAGAAGCAGGCGCTGCTCGAGTTCGTCGACCTCAAGTCGCGGGCCGAGATGCTGGTGGCGATCACCACCATCGGGCTGGCCCGCGGCGACGACGCCGCGGACGCAGCTGCATTAGACCTGACCGGTCGATAGACGATCGTCCTGACGGACGCCGTATGGGAGCGCGCCCGGCCACGCGATTTTCAAACGTCTTTCCTTTTCTTCTGAGGCCCTCAATTTCCTTCCGTACGGACTACGACAGTGCATTTCCAAAAGTTGCAAAAAAATTTCCGCAAATCTGGACTTATCAAGGGGTTACGGGCGACCGTGGGGCGAGAATTTTCAGCCCGTCCCCACAGGGCGGCAGATAGAGCAACTCGGCTCCGGCGGCTTTTACAGCCTGGACATGAATCCCATCGAAAAAGCCTATTCCAAAGCTCAAGGCCTTCCTGAGCAAAATCGCCGAGGGAACCGTCACAGGCCTCTCGAACGCGCTCGAAGCCTGCGCTGAAATCTTCAAACCCGGCGAATGCGGGAACTACTTCAGGTCCTGTGGATGCGATACGAATTGACCGGAAACCGCTCCAGCAGGGTTTTTCTCCGCCGCGGCGGCCGATCATTGTCCACAAATATCGTACAATATCAATGCATTTAGCTGGTATACAACCATAAGGCCGTGGGAAAAATACGGGTGCGGAACAGGCGCGTAACAGGCGCGTAACAGGCGCGGAACAGGCGCGGAACAGGCGTCGAGCAGGCCGGAACCGGCCGGCGAAACGGGGACGCGAAACCGGACGAGTTTGAGTTGCAAGGCGGCGGATCGCGCCGCCGGCCAGTCCTCGCGCAGACTTTGTGGGCGCCGTTGCCGACGGACGGGGGCCATCTCTTTGCGTTCGCCGCTTGACAAAGATTGTCTTAGATATATCTTAGATACGTCGCCAGTCCGGCGACCCACAAAGTTAGGATCCATCATGAGACATCACGGAACCATCGGCGACCCCGGGGCGCGCGCCTTCGGGTTTCACCACGGACGCGGCGATCCCATCCTGCACGGCGAAGGCCGGCATGGCCCCGGCCGCCGCGGCTTCGGCGCCCGGGCCTTTGGCCGCAGGGGCTTCGGGGAAGACGGCGGACGGGGACGGGGCCGTATGTTCGAGGGCGGCGAGCTCCGCCTCGTCATGCTGCTGCTGATTGAGGCCGAGCCGCGCCACGGCTACGACATCATCCGCGAGATCGAGACCCGCACCGGCGGCGCCTACGCCCCGAGCCCCGGCGTCGTCTATCCCACCCTGACGCTGCTCGAGGAGATCGGCCAGGTCGAGATCCGCGCCTCGGAAGGGTCGAAGAAGCTGCACGCCATCACGCCGGCCGGTCTCGCCCACCTCAACGCCAATCGGGCGGAGGCCGAGGCGGCGCTGGCGCGGCTCGACGCGCTCGGACGCAAGGAAGAAGCGCTCGACGCCGGCCCGGTCCATCGCGCCATGGCGAACCTCAAGGCGGCCCTGCGGCAGCGGCTCTCCGGCGAGCCGGACAAGCCGCTCCTCTTCGCCGTCGCCGACGCGATCGACGAAGCGGCGCGCCGGATCGAGCGGCTGTGAGGGACCCGGCCGTGGACCCCGCCGCGCCGCAGATCCACCGGATCGAGCGCATCCGCCGCGAGCCGAAGCGCCGCCGCCTCACGGTCGCGGACGCGCATTGGGTCACGCCGAAGATGCGGCGGATCGTGCTCGCCTCGCCCGAACTCGCGGATTTCGCCAGTGCGGCCCCGGACGACCACGTCAAGCTTTTCGTTCCCGACCCCGGCTCGCCCGGCGGCGTCGCCAAGCGCGATTATACGCCGCGCGCGTTCGATGCGGCGGCGGCGACGCTGACGATCGACTTCGCCGTGCACCAGGCGGGCCCGGCGACCGCCTGGGCGCTCGGCGCCCGTCCGGGCGATCCGCTGGAGATCGGCGGCCCGCGCGGCTCGCAGGTGGTCGCCGACGATTTCGACTGGGTCCTGCTCGTCGGCGACGAGACCGCGCTGCCGGCGACCGGCCGGCGCGTCGAGGGTTTGCGACCCGGCGTCCCGGTCATGACCATCGTCGTCATCGACGACGCGGACGAAATCCAGACCTTTGCGACCCAGGCCGACTGGCGGCCGCTTTGGGTCGAGCGGTCTGGGCGCGGCCGCGGCGACGCGGCGCTCCTCCGGCAGGCGCTCGACGGCTGGGCGGCGCCGCCGGGCGACGGCTACGTCTGGATCGCCGCCGAGGCTCAGGCCGCCCGCGCGCTCAAGGTCCATATGCTCGAGGACCGCGGCCATCCCAAGGCCTGGCTCAAGGCGGCCGGCTACTGGGTGCGCGGCAAGGCCGGCGAGAGCGAGAAGATGGAAGGGTGAGCGCCGCCAAACGGCAATGACGTAGATGGCTTCGAACGCCGGCCCCAGCGCACGCCCAGCCGCCGCAAAGGGCAGGCGGCCGAAACCGTTTGCCGGAGCGGGCGGTCCGGGCCATCGTGCCGAACGGGACCGATGGGCGGCTCTGCCGATCCGTGCGTCCGTCTGTGCGTCCGTCTTGACAGATAGGCAGCTTGCGTTACATCAGATGCCGAGCCGATAAGGCAGGACCCTTGGCGTTATCCTAATTCGTGCCTGAGCTGCGAAAGCAGTGGAACGCACACAGCGATCTGGAAACAGAACCTGTTGGCGAGGATCGATAGAGATCCATGGGAACCGGGTGGCCGTGGCCGTTGAGCCGCGGAACTTTGGGAAACATGCAGTTGGGCGACCAACTGATCGGCGGTAGAAAAAGATACGCGAATTATGTAGGGGCGGGCAACAGCTCGCCCCTTACGCTTTTACCTTCTTCACGTCCCGGCCTTTCACGACATCGTTGGCGAACAGGTTCGCGTGATCACCGCTCACCTCGACCAATCCATTGATCGTGCAGTCGAACCGCTCCCGGACTAGGGGCTCGCCTAATTCTCGCTGGACATCGTGTTGAAATCCTGGAGGCTCGAGGGGCGTTCCGAACCTAAAGCGGCCCTCAAGTTCGCGTCGCAACAATTCCTGCGTGAGCTGCCGACCTGGATCGATGTCGTGATGAGCGCCATCCTGACCGTATTGACTTTTTGCGAAGACCAATTTTCGTTGATCCACAGCAAATTTTTTCCCTCGGCCTCCCGTCCGGTTATAGAACTCTGCTAGCCGTTCATAGGCAAAGCGTTCCACGTGCACCTCTTCTTCGATCTGATCTGCGCTTATTTCTCCGCGCATGAAGGCACGGTATCGAGTTCGGAGTTGTTCGTGATTGGCAAGATGGAAATTGCTCCCGGGAAGCAGCAACACATCATCCGTTCGCCGCGCTTCTAAGCGCAGCCGCATTTCTTCAGGGGTCTCGGCCTCCGCAGCGTGAATGGCGCGTTTGAGCAGGATATTGACCTCGTGGATATCGAAGCGCCAATGCCGTTCTTTCATCGGAGCCCAATCGGGGTGGACAAGCGGGATTGGCCATACCGAATGTCCGAAGCCGTCCCACAGCCTGTCAGAGCCCTCTGCAGCCACGTAGGCGACCACCATGCGGCTGGGGATCGTCACTCCCGCCTCGTCCCTCCTGCCTGCGATAGCGAATTTGCATGTGCGGACAAGCAAATCAGTGATCGCGCTATCGTTGGCGTAAATCTCGCTATCGTTGTTCGGGAACACTCCAGCCACAGACTTCCAGCGTTTCTCTTTATTGTTAATGGTTGCGGCGGCGCTAAGCGCGGTCAACTTGGGGAGACCGGCGATGACAAGCAGTGGCGAGGGTCCAGGCTGGCCACTCTTATGTTTGCCAGCCCAGAGACTCTCGCGCTTATTCCTATTTCTCTTCACCACGGTCATTCAGGGTTTTTTGAGCAGAAGCGCTGCAATGTCTCCCGGGATTACCAGTCGATCGACTATCTCGGCAGGTTGAGCCGCAAGAAGCCTGGCAAGCGCTGTGGTCTGTCTGCTCTGCTTGAAGGACGCAGGATCGAGGGATTGGCTGTCTGCCCAAGCCAGAAACGACCGCCAAAGCGCCTCCCGATCTTGCAGCGAGGCGTGGGTTAGTTCGAGCCCCGGCTTTCGGTATTGGTCTGCAACTGGACGAAAGCCCGGCCGTAGGAGATCCAAGGAACCGACCTTACAATAATGAAATGGCGGCGATACTCGCACCGCGACATGTTGACCGGACTCCGTGCGAAGGCAAAAGGCGATCTGAACAGGTTTGGGTAAACTATCGAAACTTGAGCTACTTTCCTTTTCAATCGCCGATCGTTCCTTGATTTTCACCTCGACTTCGTCAGCAACATTTCCAGGGGCCATACTTTCGCGGCCCTGTCGCCCGTCGACAATACGAAGACGATTTTCGCCTGCCGCCTTGACTGCAGTCGCGAGAGTGCCGAACCTCGCCTTGAGGTCGTCCAACAGTTGCTTATTCTTCTGCCCAAAACTTGATAACAGCAATGGAGCTTTGTTGTTCTCGTAGTAGGCGTCAACAATGCTGACCAAGCGGTCTAGCGGGTCTAGCGGGTCCTCAGTCACGGCGTTAACTGTCTCCTCCGCTCCACGGAAGCGGACAAATTTTTTGTACGGTCAGTCAAAGGGCGAGTTTACAGATGAAGTTGCCCCAAGAACTCTGGCGTCTGACGCTTTCCGCCCGCGCCCGCAATCTACAATTGCCGCCTGTACAAGCGCCGGTCGAGGTCGAACTGACGCGGTAGGAGCTTGTTTCCCGGGAATTGCGGCGCCGGGCGCAACGCTTCCGCAACGCCGACGCACGGTTTCCGGCGTTCGCTGCACGTTCCGGTTCGACGGGGAATTTCCGTGACGGGTCAAACTCGACCTTACGACCCTTGGTCGACATGTCGCCGTAATCAAACTGAGCGATTGCCAGATTGCTCAATCCGCCTCGCCATCGGGCGCGGCCCCGTCGAGGCCGCGCAGAAACCCGATCAGCGCGGCGTTGACCTCGTCGGGCCGCTCCTGCTGCGTCCAGTGGCCGCAGCCGGGCAGCATGACGACGCCGCGCAGATCCGCGACGTGCTGTTTCAGGCTCGCGATCAGCTTCTCGGCCCCGGTGAAGCCGACGACGAGGTCACGGTCGCCGGCGATATAGAGCGCGGGGACCATCACCTTCAGTCCGGCGAACGGCGCCATCAGCTCCCAGTTGCGGTCGATGTTGCGATACCAGTTGAGACCGCCGCGAAAGCCGGTTCGGGCGAATTCGCCGGCGTAAAAGTCGACGTCCGCCTCGGTCAGCCAGGCCGGCAGCGTCGACGGGTCGATCATCCGGGTCAAAAAGCCGCCCTCGCGCGCCATCATCTCGGGCTTGGCGTCGCCGCTTTTCGCCTCGGCCGCGAATTGCACGTCGCCAGAGACGGAATAGAGCAGCCGCCGGATCGCCGCGCGCGGGTCGCGATCCAGTTCGGCCTCGGCGACGCCGGGCGCCTGGAAGTAGAGCTGGTAGAACCAGGATCGCTCGGTCTGCGGCATCACGGTCGTCGGCCGGACCGACGCCCGCGGCCGGAACGGCACGCTCAGGGCCGCCACGCCGCGGAAACGATCGGGGCGGAACAGCGCGCAATGCCAGGCGACCGGCGCGCCCCAGTCGTGACCGACAACGACCGCCCGATCGGCGCCGAGCGCGTCGACGACGCCGACCATATCGCCGACGAGGTGGAAGAGCGTATAGGCCTCGATCGCCTCCGGCCGGTCGGTCTGCCCATAGCCGCGCATGTCGGGCGCGACGGCGTGAAAGCCGGCCCCGGCCAGCGCCTCGATCTGATGGCGCCACGAGTACCAGGATTCCGGCCAGCCGTGGCAGAGGAGGACGAGCGGCCCCTCGCCGGCCTCGGCGATATGGATGCGAAGGCCGTTCGCCTCGACGAATCGATGGGTGATCTCGGCCACGCGTTCCTCCTGAAGCCGGTCTGCGAACGGCGCGCCGGCTAGCCATCGTCCGGCCCAGCGCCTAATCTGCCCTGCCGTCGACCCCCTGAGAAGAGCCCGCCTTTGGAAACGTCCCTGGCATCCGTCCGCAAGCGCGAAGGCCGCCGCGCGCCCGGGGCCGTCGCTGCGCTCAATTCCGATCTCGCTGCGCGCTTCGGCAACCGCTTCTCCGCCTCCGAGGCGATCCGCCGCCAGCACGGCCATACGCTGACCTGGCTCGAGAACCAGCCGCCGGACGCCGTTGTGTTCGCCGAGACGCGCGACGACGTGATCGACCTGGTGAACCTCTGCGCCCGACACGATGCGCCGATCGTCCCGTTCGGGACCGGCTCGTCGCTCGAAGGCCACGTCAACGCGCCCCATGGCGGCGTGTCGCTCGACTGCTCGCGGATGAACGCGATCCTCGCCGTCAACGCCGAGGACCTCGACTGCGTGGTCGAGCCGGGCGTCACCCGCACCCAGCTCAACGGCTATCTGCATGACAGCGGCCTGTTCTTCCCGATCGATCCGGGCGCCGACGCCTCGCTCGGCGGGATGGCCTCGACGCGCGCCTCCGGCACCAACGCGGTGCGCTACGGCACGATGAAGGACCTGGTGCTGTCGCTCGGCGTCGTCACCGCCGACGGGACCTTTCTGCGCACCGGCACGCGCGCCAAAAAATCGTCGGCGGGCTACGATTTGACCCACCTCTTCGTCGGCGCCGAGGGCACCCTCGGCGTCATCGTCGAAGTGACGCTGAAACTGTCGGGCGTTCCGGAGGCGATCTCGGCCGCGACCTGCACCTTTCCCGACGTGCGCTCGGCCTGCAACACGACCATTCAGACCATCCAGTCGGCGCTGCCGATCGCGCGCATCGAACTGCTCGACACGCTCACCGTGCAGGGTTGCAACGCCTATTCGCATCTCGACCTGCCCGAAGCGCCGACGTTGATGGTCGAATTCCATGGCACCGAGCAAAGCGTCGCCGAACAGGTCGCCCGGTTCGGTGAAATCGCCGGCGAGAACGGCGGCGGTCACTTCGCCTGGGCGACCCGGCCCGAGGAGCGCAGCCGGCTGTGGAAGGCGCGCCATGACGTCTTTTATGCGCAAGGGGCGCTGCGTCCCGGCGCCCGGCCGTTCGCCACCGACACCTGCGTGCCGATCTCGCGCCTCGCCGACTGCGTCGAGGAGACGCTCGCCGACATCGCCGCGAGCGGGCTCGTCGCGCCGATCGTCGGTCATGTCGGCGACGGCAATTTCCACGTGAGCCCGCTCGTCGACATGACCAATCCAAAAGAAATCGAGGCGGCGGACGCCTTCGCCTCCCGTCTCGCCCACCGCGCCATCGCCATGGGCGGCACCTGCACCGGCGAGCACGGCGTCGGCCAGAAGAAGATCGCCTACATGGAGGACGAGCATGGGGCGGCGGCCGTGGACCTGATGCGCCGGGTCAAAGCCGCCCTCGATCCGCGGAACCTTTTCAACCCGGGAAAGGTTTTTGCCCAGGGTAATCGGGTGAAGGAGTAGGTGACAAATCGCGAAAGTGCTGAATCCATGACGACCCTCGATTCGCATGAGGGAACGAGCCATGGCGTTGACGGGGGCGGATTGCGCGGCGTTTGACGAGACCGTCGTTTTCCTGAGTCATTTCAAAGATCTGAAGGATCCGCGCCAACAGGGGAAGGTGGACTACCCGCTGGAAGAGATCCTGCTCCTCTGCCTGATCGCCGTCCTGGCCGGTGCGGAGACCATTACCGACATCGCCCTGTTCGGCCGCAAGAAGCTGGCCCTGCTGCGTCGCTTCCGCCCCTTCGCCAATGGCACGCCGGCGCACGACCACCTTGGCGACATCCTCGCCGTGCTGGACCACGAGCAGTTCCAGCGCTGCTTCGTCGCCTGGGTCGCCGCGCTGACCGGAAGTCCCGAAGGGGTCATCGCCATCGATGGCAAGACCGCCCGTCGGTCCGGCCGGAAGCGGAAGGGTCAAGCGCCGATCCACATGGTTTCCGCCTTCGCGGCGCGCCAGCGCCTGGTGCTCGGCCAGGTCAAGGTGACGGAGAAATCCAACGAGATCGTCGCCATCCCCAAACTGCTGGACTTGCTGGCCATCGAGGGGGCGATCATCACCATCGACGCCATGGGGTGTCAGCGTGACATCGCTCAGAAAGTGGTGGACAAGAAGGCCGACTACGTGCTGGCGCTGAAGGGCAACCAGGGGTCGCTGCGCGAGGACGTGGAATTGTTCGTGGCCGAGCAGAAAGCCGCCGGGTTCAAGGACACAACGATCAGTCGCCATCAAACGGTGGATGGCGATCATGGCCGCATCGAGACCAGGACCACGACCGTCATTCACGACATCGGCTGGGTGCAGGAGCGTCACGACTGGCCCGGATTGAAGGCCGTGGTCGTGGTCGAAAGCGAGCGGGAAACCGGCGACAAGATCGAACGGGAGATCCGCTTCTACCTGACCTCCCTGACGATGATCGCGTGCATGCTGGGGCCGATCGTCCGCAGCCACTGGGCGATCGAGAACAGCCTACACTGGGTGTTGGATATGGTGTTCCGCGACGACGAGTGCCGGCTGCGAACCGATCACGCTCCGGCCAACTTCTGTGCGATCAAGCACATGGCGCAGAACCTGTTCCGCCTCGCTCCCGGAAAGGCCTCCATGCGGCTGAAACGAAAAACCGCCGGATGGGACGACGATTTCCTCGCCAGCCTGATCACCCGATGAAATTGTTCACCCGATTCCCCTGGGTTTTTGCCCTGTAGCGATGGCGAACAGGCGTCCGGACGGAATGGCGGTTTAGCGCGGAGAGCGGCGGTCGCCCTCGTGGATCGGGCGGCCGGTTTGACCGGGATTTAGGGTTTGCATGCGAGACTGCCGAGACGAATCGGGCAGGCCGTTCGACGGGGCCCGCTGCGGGCGTCGCCCGTCGCGGGTGCGTTTCAGGCGGGCCGGTCATTCCCTCGGCGAGACGGCGAGAGCGTCCCGCCAATGGAGGCGTGCCGCCGCGTTCGTTCGCCGCGTTGAAGACTTTGTTCGAAGCTGCGAGACATGGTCAGGGAGCTTGGGAATGGCGATGAAAACCAAGAGACCTAGGTCTAACCCCGATGTGAAGGAAACACGCCAGAATCCTGGTCATTTTAAGTTCTGTGTTGAAGTGATCAATCCGAGAAATGGCTGGGCCGAGCTTCTGCCGGAAGAGTTTGATATTGTCTCCGCTCTTCGTGTGATTGAAAATCACAGCACCGATGGTGCGAAGCTGTATTGTAGACCGGTCGTCCTGTCATCGAAATAAGTTCGATAGTCACTGAGCTGCTGCTGCCCCTGCGGCGAAGCAACTACCAACGCCGCTGTTTAGACGCGGAGCGTTTGCGTTATTCCTCGCGCGATGGCATCAGGTTCTCGCGCTTTCGACCTCGCGCTTTCGACTCGGCGTTGGTGAAGGTTTAGTCTTGCCCACCCGCATCGCCACGCGCGGCGCCCGCAGCGAGCTTGGCGGCGGCCAGGACGGCAGGCAGTGGCTATATGGGGCGATCTCGAGACGGCCACGGGAAGTCCGATGCGCCGCGAGAGGAGAATTACGATCCGTGCAAACATTCAAAGGCTCGCTGTTGAGCGTTCTTATTCGCGACTAGCCGCCCCGCGGCGCCTTCAATTTTTTGGTGATTTGGTCAATATTGAACAGACAGCGTCGATCCCCAGTTGTTACCAAACGCAAATGGGCGTCTTCCGCGCGGTCGGGGGCCAAGTCGCGTCCGATTGCAGCAACCCTGCGTGGAGGACTAAAATTCGATGGAGGAATCGACAGACAATCACCCTGAGAGTGAATTCGACAGTCAGAGCGAAGGGCCCGGGTATGACAGGGGTGTCGGCCCGAGCCCGGAAGAGGGAATGCGTCTCGTGCACGCCTTTGTCAGCATCAGGAGTCCAGAGCGCCGGAGGGCCGTTCTCGAATTCGCGATTGAGGCAGCAAAAATGGACGGTGGGTAGCGCGGCCATGCCTGTTGCTTCCGCTTGGGGCGCGGAACGAGCGACGTACACATTGGCCCCTGTCACCGTCACATCCGAACGCGACCCTGACCTGCCGAGACGATGGCCGCGGTTTGTCAGGCCGCATGCATTTCGGATAGGTGTCTTGGATTTCTGCGCGGTTGGGTCATTTTTGAACAGCCAATACCCTCCCGATTGACATCTTCTAGAGACCGAAAGGAGCGTGTTTGGAAAAGGAGACTTGTCGCGTCAGAGGGAAGGAGGCAAAAGCGCATCCACTCAAAGTTCAGTTGGGATTGGAATCCTTTTCATGGCGAGGAAAGCGGGAAGCGCTCCGAAAGCCCAAGGCGCTCCTGAAGCCAAGAGCGCTGTATTTGATCCGGCCTTGTTTCTGGCGACCGGGAGCCACGGCCGAGCCAAGTCGGAATATTTGGCGGGAGTTGTCATTTACGCGCAGGGCGACACTGCCGACGCCGTCTTCCACATCATCCGGGGCAAGGTCAAAATCGCTGTGACGTCCGGGCAGGGGCGGGAGGCGGTTGTCGGCCTGTTCGGCGAAAGGGATTTTTTCGGCGAAGGCTGCCTGATCGCGCAGGCTGTCCGCTTGGCGACGGCGATTGCCATGACGGACGCCACAGTCTTGCGGATCGAGAAAGCGGAGATGATCCGTGTCCTTCGTGCCGAACCCGATTTTGCGCAGGTGTTCACCACGCATCTCTTGTCGCGCAACAGTCGAGTTGAAGCTGATCTCGTAGACCACCTGTTCAATTCGAGCGAAAGACGTCTGGCCCGCGTTCTTCTCTTGCTGGCGAATTTCGCCAAGGAGGGAAAGCCGGAGCCGATCACCACAAAGATCAATCAGGAAATGCTGGCGGAGATGATTGGGACAACCCGGCCACGGGTGAGCTTTTTCATGAATAAATTCAGGAGACTAGGTTTCATTGAATACAATGGGGAGTTGAGGGTGCACAGTTCGTTGTTGAGCGTCCTACTACACGAATAGTTATAGGTACTCAGCGCATTTTTATCGATTTGTGAAACTTTGAACACCCAGAATTTTCGTAATCGACGCCAGCTGTCTAATATTGCACCAGCAGACGTCCGTTTATTCGGCGACAAAATTCCCCATAGACTCTCTAAAACTGGCGATATACATTGACAATCTCTGCAGAACTATAATGTCCCGGCTTGATGAGCCGCGGCGAATGGGCCGGCGTCCTTTCTTTTCCCATGACTCTCGTCAACGAGACGGCCGCCCAGCGCTCGCACGTTGCAAAACGCCATGAAATCGAGGCGCTGCGAGTTCTCGCCATTCGCCCCCGCCCACCGCGGCATTGCCTGACTGCGGCCTTCAATCCTGGGAACACGCTCAATCCGGGAAGATGTTCGCGGCGGGAATCAGAGGCCAAGCATCGGGCTCCGTGACAGACGAGCGCCATGGCGGCGATTCACTGACGGCGCGGCGACATGGTGAAATCGATTTCGCGCCCTCGGTGAGCCTTCTCGCTGAGGCCAGTCTCGGCTCGGAGCAGCGGTTCGGCTTTAGGGTTCTGTCTCTATAACCGATCAATCTTCGCCTCTGGGTTGATCAGCTTGGTCGCCGCAAAGGAGGGACTTGCCTTCCGCATGGGCCATGGCTAGGAAGTGGGCCAGAAGCTCGAGATCGGCTGCGTTCGCAATTGCCTTCAATTCAGCGGTCATGTCTGTGATAAACCGTGCGACCGCAAGCGCCTCTGTCGGCACGGCGTCGTTAGAATGGATCACGGCTGGCATCGCTGATTGCCTTGCATCATTGAGGGCTGCTGAAAAGATGACGCCACCAATCGACCTCCATGGGTGCAAGCACTAGGCTGCGGCAGCCCTAGAATTCGCCATAAGAAGGATGGGATCGATTGTTGTCGTCGCGCTCCAGTGACGAATATTATTTATTCCGACGCAAGTAATTATTGCCGGTCTAATTTTCCTTTCATGAATATCACATGAGACGTTTAGTTGTTTGATGTCAATTGAATACGACAAAAGTTTGAAGCGAATCGCGGAGCCGGCGGCCAATGAACCGACAAGACGCCCAACGTCTTGGCCATGCGGCCAACCCGGGCGATCCGATGCCCGACTTGGCGCCCATGCTCGACTGGCCGCCGCACTCGCTTTGGTTGCGACGGGCCGCTTGCGCGGCAACTCGCGGTGCGCGGTCAGCAGGGCAGGCTCCGAGCTTTACGTGTTGCAGGCTGATGGCGGCGGTGAAGCCGCCGTCGCTACCGGGGCGATCCCCTATTTCCGCCAGGCATCGACGTTGCCCTTACAAGTCCACACCTCGACGCGGGAACAAAATGTCGGGTATCCAGTCGTTCTGTCCGGTCGAGCGCGGAGGTCCAATTGTGAAAATCGCTATCGTAGGCTGGGGATCGCTGGTGCGGGATCCCCGCGAACTCCGGGCCGCCGCGCAATTTGCGGCGAACGGACCGCTCCTGCCGGTGGAGTTCTGCCGCGTCTCGCGAGACCGTCGGTTGACCCTGGTCATCGACGAAACGTTCGGCTCGATCTGCACAACCTATTCCGCGCCGAGCGCGCTCGACACGCTCGATGCGGCGATGAGAAACCTGCACGCCCGCGAGAACATGCGAGACGTTCACGGCGTCGGCTTCGTCGACCTTGTTTCCGGTAAACGCAGCGGCGTCGCCATGCGGCGCCATCCCGACGCGATCGCGACGACTGCGGCCTGGGCGCAATCGAATGGCTACGACGCCGCGATCTGGACCGCGCTCGCCAGCAACTTCCACGAGCCCGACAAAGGCGGCGAGCCGTTCTCCGTGACCGCAGCGATCCGCTATCTCGAAACGCTCGAGAGCGAGGACCCGGCCGGGTTCGCCTCGGCGGTAGCCTATATCCGCAACGCGCCGAGCGAGGTCGACACGCCGGTCCGCGAGGAGGTCGCCAAACGCTGGCCGGCGCGCGCGCCTTAGCCGCGCTCGTCGAGCCGGGGACGCAGTCGGCGACCGCGTCTTAGGGACCCCCGCCCCGGGCGCCTTGATGAAGCCCCTGTTCCGATGCGATTCGGCCCGACAAGCGCCGGGATCGGTCGCTTAGGTCCAGCGCGTTCCAAACTCCGTTGCTGTGGCGATGGCCTTCGGGCCTCGTTCCACCTACCCTCGAGGGGGCCATGCAGGACAATCCCGAACGCTCCGCCATCGCGGACCACGGCGATCCCCAGCACGACGAGCAGTTCGCCATCGCCGCCTCCTCCTCGCTGCAGGACGTTCGCCGGCTCGTGCTCAAGCACGGCGATGGGTTCGGGGTGTTCGACGGCCGGGGCGACGTGCGGCCGGCGCCGGGCGGCGCGCTGGGCGTCTATTACCAGGATACGCGCCATCTCTCCGGTTTCACGCTGACGATCGACGGTCACGCTCCGCTGCTGCTGAGCTCGATCTTGCGGGACGACAATGCGACGCTGACCTGCGACCTCACCAATCCGGACCTTTACGACAAACACGGCAAGCTCGAACTGCCGCACGATCTCATCCATCTGCGGCGTTCGCGGTTCTTGTGGAAATCGGGCTGCTTCGAACGGATCAATGTCCGCAACTTCGACGACCGGCCCCGCCGCGTCGAAGTCGCGATGGAATTCGAGGCCGATTTCGCCGACCTGTTTGAGGTGCGCGGCTTTCACCGCGTCCGTCGCGGCGTCCTTCACGAACCGAAGGTCGAGGGCGACTCCGTCCTGCTGAGTTACTCCGGCCTCGATAAGCGGTTGCGCACCACCTCGCTGAATTTCGATCCGCCGCCGACGTCGCTCGACGGCCATCGCGCGGTTTACGCCGTCGACCTCGAGGCGGGCGAGACCCGCTCGATCTTCATCGAAGTGGATTATCGGCAGGGCACGTTGGCAGGCAGGCCGATCCGGTCCTATTTCGTGGCGCTGCGCGACGCCCGGCGCGAACTGCGCTACGCTTCGTCGCACGCCGTCGGAATCGAGACCTCCAACGAGATCTTCAACGAGGCGGCGCGCCGCAGCGTCGCCGATCTTTACATGCTGGTCACCCAGTTGCCGGAAGGACCCTACCCATACGCCGGAATCCCTTGGTTCAGTACGGTGTTCGGACGCGACGGCATCATCACTGCGCTCGAAATGCTGTGGCTCGATCCTTCGATCGCGCGAGGCGTGCTGCGTCGTCTCGCGGCGACCCAGGCGACGACCGTCGACGACGAGTCGGACGCGGAGCCCGGAAAAATCCTGCACGAGGCGCGCCATGGCGAGATGGCCGATCTCGGCGAAGTGCCGTTCCGCCGATACTACGGCAGCGTCAACTCGACGCCTCTCTTCGTCATGCTCGCGGGCGCCTATCTGGAGCGCACCGGCGACGTCGACACCGTGCGCGGATTGTGGCCGAACGTGCGGGCCGCCCTCGACTGGATCGAGCGCTATGGCGACCGCGACGGCGACGGTTTCGTCGAATACGCCCGCCGCAACCGCCAGGGCCTCGTCAATCAGGGATGGAAGGACAGCCACGATTCCGTGTTTCACGACGACGGATCGCTGGCGTCCCCGCCGATCGCCCTGGTGGAAGTGCAGGCCTATGTCTACGGCGCCTGGCGCGCGGCCGCCGACATTGCAGGCCGCCTCGGTCGCGACTCCGACCAGCACGCCTACGGCCGCAAGGCGGACGCAATTCGCGTCGAGTTCGACCGGCGATTTTTCGATGAGCGACTCGGCGCCTATGTCCTGGCGCTCGACGGCGACAAGCGGCCCTGCCGGGTGAAGGCCTCGAACGCCGGCCATGCGCTCTTTTCCGGGATCGCGCTGCCCGAGCGCGCCGCCCAGGTCGTCGACACGCTGATGGCGAGCTCGAGCTTCTGCGGCTGGGGAATCCGCACCATCGCCTCCACCGAAGCCCGTTACAATCCGATGAGCTACCACAACGGGTCGGTCTGGCCGCACGACAACGCGCTGATCGCGTCAGGCTTCGCGCGCTACGGGTTCCGACGCGAGGCGGCTGAAGTGTTCGAGGGCCTGTATCGCGCATCGACTTACGTCGACCTGCGGCGCCTGCCCGAGCTTCTGTGCGGATTCCCGCGCAAGAAAATCGCGGGCCGACCTTCTATCCCGTCGCCTGCGCGCCGCAGGCCTGGGCCGCCGCCGCCCCGCTATCTCTCATCCAGTCCTGCCTCGGGCTGACGTTCGACACGGCCGGACCGCAGATTACCTTTTCCGAGCCCGTTCTTCCGGCGTTCCTGGACAGCATCATCCTCAGGGGCCTGACCGTGGCCGGGGCGGGGGCGGACATCGCCCTCAGGCGATCGCGGCAGCAGGTCGTCGTCGAGGTTCTCGACCGCAGCGGGCCCGTGTCCGTGGTCACGAGGACCTGAGGCTCGATGACCGCTGAACGGCTCGGTCGAAATCCGGCACAGCCATCCGGCGCGACTTGAAGCGAACACCGGGGAGCGAGTGATAGATCGACAGATAGTCGAGCGCGACCCGCTCGGCGGTGAACCGGGCGTCGAAACACGCCCTCACCGCGCGGCGGTCGAGATCGCCGACGCGTTGCGCCGCCGCCACGGCCTCGTCGACGCTCTCGACCAGGAAGCCGGACCGGGCGTCGTCGATGATTTCGGGCGCCGATCCGCGGCGAAAGGCGATCACCGGCGTGCCGCAGGACATGGATTCGATCATCACCATCCCGAACGGCTCCGGCCAGTCGATCGGAAACAGCAGCGCCGTCGCCTGGCCGAGGAACTCGGCCTTCTGCTTTTCATCGATCTCGCCGATGTACTCGACCATCGGATTGCCCTCGACCATCGGCTTGATGCGCTGGGTCCAGTAGTCCTGATCGACGCGGTCGATCTTGGCCGCGATCTTCAGGCGCACGCCGGCGCGGGTGGCGATCTCGATCGCGCGGTCGGGACGTTTTTCGGGAGAAATCCGCCCGAGGAAGGCGAAGTAGCCGCCGTCGTTCGGCGCGGGGTTGAACGGCAGCAGGTTGCGCGGCAGGCCGTGGTAGACCATGCCGGCCCAGTTCACCGGCGGCATGGGCCTGCGCTGGTCGAGCGAGATCGACACCAGCGGCGCGCCGGAGAACACGGAATAGAGACGTCGGCTTTCCGGCATGTCGAGCCGGCCATGCAGCGTCGTCACGGTGCGGTCGACGAAGTCGCGGATCAGCGGATAGTGCAGGACGTCCACGTGGAAGTGCAGGACGTCGAACTCGTGCGCCATCTCTCGCACCGCGTCGAGCATCACGATGTGGTGGGGCACCGGGTCCTTGATGCGAGGATCGAGGCGCAAGGCGGTGTCGCAAAACGATAGCAACCGCGCAGACGTGACGGAATCGCCGCTGGCGAACAGCGTGACATCATGGCCGAGCCGCACCAATTCCTCAGTCAAATAGGAGACGACGCGCTCGGTGCCCCCGTATTGGCGAGGCGGCACACTTTCGGCCAGGGGGGCAATCTGCGCGATCTTCATGACTGTGCCTTTTCGTTGATCCGAAATCTGGTCTTGAGACCACGGAACTCCCGAGAAGCCGCTCTCGTTCCAATAGGCGCCGACGACATGGAATTGGGATGGCGGAGGCATTGGGAGGCCGGGGCGGCGGCTGGCGCTCGGCGGCCAGGGCGCGCCACCAGACATTACGACGAGCGACGGGCCGATATCCGACGTCCGCCGCCCCTCCGCGACGCTCGAAAACGAACTGGCAGGTCCGCTCGGCCTCGTCGGCCCACATCCGCTCGTCGTAGGCCGGCGGCAGCAGGTCGAATTCCTGCCGGATCGTCTCGCGCACGTCGGCCTTGGCGTTCTCCTTCAGCCGCCAGTCGAGGATGAACTTCTCCCGCTTGAGCTTCGCCAGGAGCTCGCGCGCGATTTTCTTGACCTCCAGCTCCTCGGCCTTGGTCAGCTTCGGGTCCGGGCGGGTGAGGATGTCGAACACCGCAAGTTCGTCCTCGTCCAGGCCCTCCTTGAGGTGGCGCTTTTCCTCCTCGTCGAGCGTGCGGGTGAAGGCGGTCAGCTCCTCGAACAGGCGCTCGACGTCCATGCTGCCCGCGTTGTAGCGCTCGATCAGGTCGTTCAGCCGTTCGAGAAGGTCGATGCGCGCCGGGTTGCGGCGCGCGAGCGCCTGCGCCCGCTCCTCGGTCTGGCCGCGCAGGATTTCCGTCGCGGTCTTCTTCGCGCCGCCCGCGAACAGTTCGGCGAGGCGCTGAAAGTCGAGCGTCGACAGGTCGAACAGCCGCTCCATGTCCTCGCCGGTCGGCAGCGGGCGCCTCGATCGCCGCGCCCGAAATGGCCTCGCCGATCAGCCGCTCGATCTCGGCGATGGCCGCGAGCGCCGTCTTGCCGGGCTGCCTCTGCGACATCGTGCGGATCATCTCGGCGACGACCTTCAGCACGATCATGTCGCCGCGAAAGGCGTTCGCGGCCGGGTCGGGCAGCACCGCGCGGAACAGAGCCCAGGCGTCGCCAACGAGCCGCAGGATAGGCGCGCTTGTCCTCGTCGCTGCCGAGCAGATTCTCCGCCGCCTGCTTCAGCGCCGCCTGCCGCTCGAAGCCCGAGACCGCGAGCACGTCGGCCGGGCTTCACCGACCGCGCCTCGGCGTAGAGCACGGCCCGGCCGAGCGCGGCCTTCAGCGCCGCGACGAGTTCGTCCTTGCCCTCGATCGGGTCGGTCGTCACGCCGGGGCGCGGCTGCGCGTAGATCGCCAGCGCCTCCTTGAGGTTCCGGAACACGCCGACGTAGTCGACGATCAGCCCCGCCTGCTTGCCCGGCGCGACGCGGTTGGCCCGCGCGATGGTCTGCATCAGCGTGTGGTTCTTCATCGGCTTGTCGAGATAGATCGTCGAGCAGGTCGGCACGTCGAAGCCGGTGATCCACATCGCGCAGACGAACACGAGCCGCAGCGGGTCGTCGGCGTCCTTGAACTTCTCGTCCAGGTCCTCGTTCACCATCCGCGCGCGGTGCGGCACGATGTCGAGCCCCTGCTTCGCCATCAGTCGCGATCTCGTTCTGCGACTGGCTGACGACGACCGCCATGTCGGTCTCGCGCATCCAGTCGAGCTGCTCCTGCAGCGCCGCGCGCTCGACCTCGTCGGCGATGCCGCGCGACCCGCTCGGCCTCGCGCGCCAGCATCGTCGGCCCAGTGGCGCTGGACCTTGTCGTACATCCGCACCGCGGTCGCCTTGTCGATGGCGATGAACATCGCCTTGCCGCGATAGCCGCGCGCCGGAGAAGTGGCGCACGAGATCGGCGGCGATCTTGTCGAGCCGGTCGTCGCTGGTGATCAGGTGGTATGGCTGGCGAAGCGCCGCTGCGATCGCGTCCTCCTCGTCCTCGTCGAGCTCGGCCTCGTCGATCAGCGCGTGCGAGCTCGTCGCCGAGCTCCTCGTTGGTCAGGTGCAGCTCCGGCATCCGGCTCTCGTAGTAGAGCGGCACGGTCGCGCCGTCGGCGATCGACTGGGCGAAGTCGTAGATCGAGACGTAGTCGCCGAACACCTCGCGCGTGCGCTCCTCCTCGCCGGCGATCAGCGGCGTGCCGGTGAAGCCGATGAAGGCGGCGTTCGGCAGCGCGCGCGCGCATGTTGGCGGCGAGCATGTCGTACTGGCTGCGGTGCGCCTCGTCGGTGATGACGATGATGTCGCTGCGCGTCCGAGAGCACCGGGATAGACCTCGCCGCGCGCCGTGCCGAACTTCTGGATCAGCGTGAAGATGTAGCGCTCGTTGCCCGCGCAGCAGCTCCTTCAGATGCTCGCGGCTCTGCGCCTGCACCGTCCTCGCGCAGCTTCGTCAGCGCGCCGCAGGCGGCGAAGGTGCCGGCGATCTGGTCGTCAAGCTCGGCGCGGTCGGTGACGATGACGAAGGTCCAGTTGCCCGGCGTCTTGCGCAGCACCTTGCGGCGAAGAACAGCATCGACAGGCTCTTGCCGCGAGCCCTGCGTGTGCCAGAAGACGCCGAGCCGGCCCTGGTTCTCCTCGATCTCGTCGACCGCCTCGATGGCGCGGTTGACGCCGAGCAACTGGTGGTTCTTGGCGAGCTTCTTGACGAGGCCGCGCTTGCCCTCCTCGAAGGCGATGAAGTTCTCGACGAGGTCGAGGAACCGCGCCGGCCGGCAGGTGCCGCGGATCAGCGTCTCGAGGCTGACGACGCCCGGCCTCCTCCTCGTCGTCGATCCGCTTCCACTCGGCGAAGATATTCGAGCGGCGCGTAGGGCGCGCCGAGCACGGCCTCGAGCCCGTTGGACAGGATGACGAAGGCGTTCGGCGTGAACACCTGCGGGATCGTCGTCGCGGTAGTCGGCGAGGTTGCCGTCGTAGGCGTCGGCCATCGCCTTGTGGCTCGCCTTCAGCTCGACGAACAGCAGCGGCATGCCGTTGACGAAGCCGACGAGGTCGGCGCGCCTGGTGTAGAGCTCGCCCGCGAACCAGACCTGCGAGGCGAGGAAGAAATCGTTGGCCTCCGGGTCGTCCCAGTCGATGACGCGGACGGTCTCGGTCTTGCGCTCGCCGCTCTTCCCCGCACCTCGACCGGGACGCCGTTGCGGATCAGCGCGTGAACCTCGGCATTGGCGCGGATCGGGTCGATCGCGCCTCGCTCGCGCGTGAGGGCCGTGTAGGCGTCGTCGAGCGCGGTCTTGCGGCAAGACGGGATTGAGCCGCCTCAGCGCGCTCTTCAGCCGGTTCGGCAGGATCGCGTCGCGCTTCGACGCGCGCCCCTCGCGCTGCCCCATGCGCGAACTCGCCGAACAGGTTGCCGGTCGTCCAGCCGAGGTCGGCGAAGAGGTCGATCGCGGGCTTCTCGACGAGGTCGGACTCCGAGAAGCCGCCGAAGAGCGGCGATGCTGCTGATAGCCGAAGTCGTCGGAACTCGCGGTCATGGGCAGAAATGGCTCCTCCCGTCATTGCGAGGAGCGCAGCGACGAAGCAATCCAAACGATCGAAGGGCTGTGGCGGTTGGCCCCTGGAATTGCCTCGCTGCGCGTCGCAATGACGGCGCAGGACGTCGCGTGCTCCTCATGCCGGCCGCCTCCCGCAGGCCCCTCGCGCCATACAGCGTCTTCGACGTGCTCAAGACCTCAAGCCGCGCGCGGCGCAGGGCGCCCGACAGGGGCCCGCGTCTTGATGGAGACTTCCACCTCGACATCCGCATCGAGCTTGCCGAGAATCGCGATCATGCGATCGAGCGTGAAGCGCCGCAGCTGCGCATTGCGGATACGCGAAAACTCGGAATGCGACACGCCGGTCAGCTTCTCGGCGTCGCGCGTCGAGAGGTTGCGAGCGTCGAGATGGCGAATGATCGCGGCCGCGACGAGCGCCCGCGCCTGCTCGAGGCCGGCGTCCGGACGGCCGAAGTCGGCATAGACGTTGCCGCTGCCGCGCACGAGTTCGAATTCGTCGGTCATTTCAGCGCCTCCTTCAACCGTTTCAGTCTTTCGCGGATGACCTCGATCTCCCGGGCGGGCGACAATGCGCGCGGAGCGAAGCCCGTCATCGTCGCGAGCGAAGCGAAGCAATCCAGCCCTTCCGCAAGGCGCGAACGGTCGCGGGTTCGCGCCCCGCGCGGGCCCCGCGTTCCAGTCGCGCGCCCTTCTGCAATCGAACGAGCGCCCATTCCGGCGCGCCGCAGACCCCTGCCCGGCGGCTGGATTGCTTCGCTTCGCTCGCAATGACGGCGTGATCATTCGGCGGCCTCGCTGAGCCGGTACGGCCTGGACAGTTCGATCTCGCCGGAGATGAGCTTGGGCAGGAGCAGGTCGCGTTGGGCGCGGAGGTTGGCGTTCTGGTCCGCCAGCGTCCGCGCCAGTTCGAACATCGGAGCGACGCCGAATCGAAGGCCCGGCCACGGCCGGCGGCGGCGCGGCGATCTCGTACTGTTCGAGGCTCTCGCGCCGTACGCGTTGCCGGCCGGTTGCGCCGCTCATGCTCTTGATGGCGTGGCGCGGAAAGGGTCGCTGCGGGCGAGCAACTGACAAAGTCGCCGCGGACGCTGCGGCCCTCTATGACGACGAATTCAGTGGATCCGGCACCGGTCTCGCCGTCCTTCAGGAAGTCGACGAAGCCCGTCTTACCGTTCTCGAGGCAGGGTCGTGATCCGGGCCAGAAGCGTGTCCCCCCGAACGAATTTCGAGCCGCTGCGAGCGTCGCGTCGCTCGACCGCCCCGACGATCATCGATGTGGTGGAGAGCGACGTCATCGGCACGAAGGCGTTGACGCCGTCGGGTACGCGGACCGTCGGATCGAAGTCGATGATCGCGTCCAATCGCTGCACCTCCCACCCCTTCGGAATCGGCCCGAGGAGGCTGTCGGCCATCGGCAGGGACTCGCAGCCGGGGCGCGGAAATGGACGAACCATTCCTCGAAAATCCGCCGCGCCATCTCCTCCAGGATCGCAATCCGCCGCGTGTTGTTCTCGATGAGATCGTCGTAAGCGGACAAGATGTCGGCGATGCGCTGCTGTACGAAACGGGGCGGCAGCGGCGCAAGGATCAACTCCCTGATGTCCTTGAGATTGAGGTGAGGAACGGTAGCGCCGATCGATACGCCTCGAAACACCGATTGAACTGCATCGCCGAGAAGTGGTAGCGAGGAATCGACCATCGACTTTGGCCTCATCGGGACGCACCAAGACAGTTCTCTGTCCGAGGCAGACCTCCTGCCCTCGGGCGATAATCGCAACATTTCCGACAGGCGCTTCTCTCGCGATTATTAGTTCGCCTGGACGAGGGACAGCTCGCTTGGTCCACTGGCGGAAGTCTCTTCATCGACCCGATCGAACGCCATCGGAATAAGCGACCCCGCCAAACGTTCGCGGTCCTGATCGACGGGTATCCGTCACGCGCAAGAGGCGCAGTCCTGTGTTCGCAGTCGATTACGGACTAGCAGATTTCGCGAGGAGCTAAGCTTCACGCAAGGACCTCCGCTAGGTTGACGGAATTGATCGCTTCGAGCTCCCGCGCCTCCGCCGTCAGCCGCTCGAACTCCTCCTGCAACTCCTCCAGCTTCTCGCGGAAATCCTCGGTCTCGGCCTCGCGCGCCGTCGCGCCGACATAGCGCCCCGGATTGAGGCTCCAGCCCTGCGCCTCGATCTCCTTCAGGCTCGCCGCCTTGCAGAGGCCGGGAACGTCGCGTAGGCCTTCGCCAGGCCCGCGCTCGTCGAGCAGCGCGAAGCGAACCGTGGATCAGCTCCGTCTGCCTCGCCGCGCCACAGCCGCACGATGTTGGCCAGGAACTCGATCTGCGCCGGCGTGAAGTCGCGATGGGCGCGGTCGATCTGGCGGAAGACGTGGCGCGCGTCGATGAACAGGACCTCATCCTTGCGCGTCGTCTTCGCCTTGCCCTTGTCGAAGAACCACAGCGTGCAGGGCAGCGTGACCGTGTAGAAGAAGTTCGGCCCGACCGAGACGATGCACATCGACCGTGCCGCTCTCGATGAGCTTCTTGCGGATGTCGAGCTCGGTGCCGCGCGCGTCGGCCGCGGAATTGGCCATGACGAAGCCGGCGCGGCCCTTTTCGTTCAGCGCCGACCAGAACATCTCGATCCAGAGATAATTGCGCGTTGTCGGGCTTCGGCAGGCCGAACGGGAAGCGGTCCTGCGCGCTGCTTGATCGCGTCCTTCTCCTTGTCGACGCCATCGACGTTGAACGGCGGATTGGCCATGACGAAATCGAACTGGCCGACGATCGGGAACGGCTCTTCGTAATAGGCGTTGGCCTCGCGGATCGTGCCGCCGAGGCCGTGGACGGCGAGGTTCATGCTGCGCGAGGCGCAGCGTCTCGCGCGACCTTCTCGATGCCGAAGATGGACAGCTCCTTTTCCGGCGCGTGCTTGTGCGCCCGCACGAAATCCGCCGAATGGACGAACATGCCGCCCGAGCCGCAGGCCGGATCGAGGATGCGGCCGTGATAGGGCTCGATGATCTCGACGATCAGCTCGCACGATGGAGGAGGGCGTGTAGAACTCGCCGCCCTTCTGCATCTCCTGCATGGCGAAGGAGCCCATGAAATATTCATAGACCCGCCCGAAGGCGTCGCCGTCGATGTCGAGGGGGGCGAGCAGTCTTGATGAGTTCGCGCAGAATGTCGTCGCCGACCGCGCCGTAATTTTTCGGCAGCGCGTCGGCGAGGTCGGGATTGTGCTTCTCGATGTCCTCCATCGCCTGATTGAGCGCGCGGCCGAGGTTCGAGCCTTCCGGCAGGGCGAGGAGATGCGAGAAGCGCGCCTCCGGCGTCAGGTAGATGACGCCGCGCGCCTTGAAGGCGTCCGGCGCCGGCGCGCCGAGGCGGCTGCCGGGCCGCGGCTGAAGCTGCTTCTCCGCTTCCGCAAACCGCCCGTCGGCATAGCGCAGGAACAGGAGGCCGAGCA
>CAWFJG010000019.1:0-322461 GCA_963816065.1 uncultured Alphaproteobacteria bacterium
GTTTACGCCGGCTTGGCCTTTCTCCTTGGCGCCTGCGGCGGGCGCGAGGCACAAGAGGCTCACGCCGGCCACGGCAACGCGGCGCCTGATGGACCTGGAAACAGCCAGACGGCGTGTTGCTCGCACATTCGCATTGTCCGGACGCATCTGGGCCTCCTTTCACGCGAAGTACGAAAGCATTCACGACTCCACCGAAAGGCGCGTTGATCCACATCAAATTTATGGCGCTTAGTAGCGGCGCCGGGACGCGCAGATTGACGGGGATCTCGGAATTCGCCGGCTTCTTCGACCGAAATTCGGCAACTGCCGCCTCTTCTCAAACAGATTGACGGTTCCCAGCGCCTGACGCGCTCGATCGGTCAGGGAACAGCGCGTCGCACGGCGAACTCGGATCAGCCCGGCCTCGGGCACGAGCCTGGAGTTTGTCGGACTTGAGATTTGCGAGAGGCGCAACACCTTGATATTGTTTAGTTTTGTGTTTCTACGAAAACTAAAAAAACCCAACACTATTAATGGTCTCATGTAAGTGCGACACGCGCTAGGGATGCAAGGGAAGGATGCAAGTCTCGCCCGTTGCCGCCATTCGTTGAACGATCAGTACCCGCCCAACTGTCTCGTCCACGACGACGTAAGCTACGGCCGCCGAGCGTCGATTCGGGACGTTTAATTGCTGGATCCCGGGGGGGCGCCATGGGCCTCGACGGGGCCGGCTGTGCGCGGGTGGAGTGGAACCGAGAACGAAGACCGCTTCAAAGCGATCGATCGCGATCGAACCCGATGGACGATCAATAGCGTGAAAATCATCAGGAAACCTGCCATTGACGGGAAGCGCAACGCGGTCGGCGTGCGGGCCCTTCCGGCAATGAGCCCATGCGCTCTCCTGGCGGTCGCGCGCCCAGTCGTCCGAAGCGTGGCCCCTCGTCGCCGACTGGCCCGCTCACGCGCCTCTGTGTTGTACCGCACCCGGCCCCTTTGCTATCCACGGATCAGCGGGAGGGGCGAGTTCGCATGCAACGGGAATTGTCGCTGTTCGTCGGCACGTTTACCACGCTGCTCGCCATCATCAATCCGCTCGAGGTGCTGCCGGTCTACCTCCAGCTCCTCATCGGCAAGGACGAGGCGGCGCACCGCGCCGTGGCGCGCAAGGCGTGCCTGTACGCGCTGCTGCTCAGCTTCTTCTTTCTCGTCTTCGGCACGCTGATGCTGCGCATCTTCGGCGTGCCGCTGAGCATGGTGCGGGTCGTCGGCGGCATCATCCTGATGAAGATCGGCTTCGAGCTGTTCACGCCTCAGCCAGGCGGCGGGGTCGCCGGCGCCGCCGCCGGTCCCGACGCCAACATCGCCTTCGTCCCGCTCGCCATGCCGCTGATGTTCGGCCCTGGCGCGATCGCCACCATCATCGGCATGACCTCGACGATCCGGCAGTCGAGCGACCAGGCGCTGTCGTTCGTCGCCCTCTCGGCGGCGATCGTGCTGACCATGATCGTCACTTACGCCTGCCTCGCCTACGCCGACCGGCTGACGAAATGGCTGGGGCCGATGGGGATCGACGCGACCACCCGCATCGTCGGCTTCTTCGTCTCGGCGATCGGGGTCGGGCTGATCTTCGACGGGGTGATCGAGGCGCTCGAGATGCACGGGCTGACATCGCTGCACTGAGGCCGCGCCTCCGGCCCGTTTGTGCAGACTCGACGCGGACAAAGCGGATGAGCCTGCCTCGGCGGGAGGGCTATTCTTCAGGTCGGGGACGGGGATATGGGCCGCCTCCTGCAACCCGGCCGCGCCGCGTGGGGGGCTCCGGTTTCGTCTGCCTGTTCGAGCCTGATAAGTGCCTGTTCGGCGCCTGTTCCGAGCCTGTTATCGGCGCCTGTTCCGGGCCGTTTTCAGCCCGCAACCGGCGGATTGCAGATCCGACAACATACGGATATCGTTCACATTTCCGGTCGACGTGCCGAGCGCGACGAAAAAAAGGGCCCTGCTAGCAGGCCGAGCGGGCGCGTGGGAATCGACCACCAGCGGCCGATTTTGGGCCGCATCGGAGGCGACGGAACGGATCCGCGGCGTTCTCATGCGGTCGGAGGACTGCACCCGCGCGCGCCCGGCCGGGCCTACCGGGAGGCGTCGCTGGCCGGCGGCCCGGCGTCGTCTCGCACGTGCACGACCGCCACGCCGTCGGAATAGAGACGCCGCCAGCCCGGCTGGCGATCGAGGAAGGCGACGATCCGCTCGCTTGGCGGAAAGATCGTCCAGGCGATGCGATAGCGGGTGAGCGTCGCCTCGACCGCCTCCGGGTCGCCGCCGACGAGCTTGCTGTAAAGCTCGAGCATGGCGCCTCCATACATGTCGGCCCGGCCGTCGATGAACGGCCGCACATGGCTGAAGATGAGGTAGCCGCCGAAATTGGTAGCCGTTCAGCACCGGCCGGTCGCGAAGCTCCGCCGGCACGGAAGCGAGCGCCGCAATCGGCGAGCCGGGACCGTCGGTCCGCCTGACCGGGCACGCGCCGAGCAACCCGGCAAGGGCGAGCGCGCCGGCAAGGCTGGCGGCGAGCGCGACCCGCTGAACCAGCGGCGCCTGGTCCGGGGCGCTCGCGCCGATCGCCTGGGCGATCGGCCGGGCCAGCAGCATCGGCGCGACGAGCCCCAGCAACTGGGCGTGGCGCGTGTGCGCGAGGGTCATGGCGACGAGCGCGGCGACGATCGCGACGCGGATCGGCGGCGCCGACATCGGCCGTACGAGCGCGAAGCCGATCAGGGCGATCAGCGCGATCTCCATCGGGGAGGGACTGGCGAAGTCCTGCGGCGCCCATTCGCCGATGTGCGACAGATGCTCGAGGGCGACCAGCCGAAACGGGAAGACGAGGGCTTCGATCCCGAAGGGATTGACGAGCGCGGCGGCCGTGGCGACGCAGGCGAACAGGGCCCAGCGGAAGCCGGCGGAGAACCGGGCGCCGCGCGGCGCCGCAACCACCGCCTCCGCGGCGAACGGGGCGATCAGCACGAGGCCGAAGATGAAGCCGCCATGCATGTTCGACCACGCCGTCATCAGGAGCGCGAGCGGGAGCGGCGGCGCCGTCCCGTGGTCGCGCGCAGCCAGCAGCGCAACGGTCCACAGCGCGGCCAGCGGCAGCACGAGCACGTGCGGACGGGCAAGCAGCGTCGGCGTCCAGAGTCCGACGCCGAGCATGAGGACGACGCCGAGCGCCGCGCCCGAGAGATCGCGGGAGAGCCTGAGGCCGAGGACGAGCGCGGCCGAGGCGGCCGCAACCGCGGTCATGAGCGCGACGCCGCTCCAGGCGCCCGCCCGGAAGGCGAGCGCCAGGCAAACCTCCGACAGCCACTCATGCGCCGTCCACGGCGCCCCCGGCATCGAATAGCTGTACAGGTCCGCGCGCGGAACGGCGTGGTGGGCCAGGATCCATTCGCCCGTCGTCAGGTGCCACCATGTGTCCCCGTCGTTGAACACGGCGGGCGAGAAGGCGGCGATGCCGAAGAGCGTGACGACGACGAGCGCCACAAGGAGGCCCGAGGTGCGGGCGTCGGAGGCTTCCGAGCGGGCGTGGGGCAGAGCGAGGGACATAACCGAACAGGATGGCGAACGCGGAATAACTTGGGGTTAAACGGCGTCGCCGAGACCCGGTCGATGCGGGCGCCGGAGTTCGGCGCGGGCCGGGAGGGGCGTTCTTGTGGCGATTTGCCGCGTTGCCGAGGCCGGCTCGGACCGGCAAGAAGGGCCCATAAGGAAGCGCGCGTCATCCGACGATGTGCGGACGGAAGCTCTGATCGCCGAGCCCGTCGCCGCAGTCGTGGCGCCTGACCGGAAATTCCAAGGAGAACGCAAACCGCTGCGCAAGCCTGCCGCATTTCCGAGCGGCGTCCACGCCTTGCGCGGAGGAACGAGGACAAAGGGAGAGTCCACGGCATGAGAGTCCTGGTATGCGGCGGCCGAGACGGCCAAGATGGCGATTATGTCGAGAAGACCTTGGACCGTCTGCTCGCGGCTCGCGGGCCGTTCGAGCGGCTTATCCACGGTGACGCGCGAGGCGTGGACCGCATGGCGGGCAAGTGGGCGCGCGACCACCACGTCCTCGAATGGGACTTTCTGCCGGAGTGGCACCGGGTCGATTCGGAACACGGCTTGAACCGCAATCAGCGAATGATCGAGGCGGGCTCCCCCGACCTCGTCATCGCCTTTCCGGGCGGCGTTGGCACCGAAAACATGGTCGAAATTGCGAAAGCCGCGCACATCGAGGTCATCGAGATCCCCCCGCCGCCGAAGTCCGGCGGCTGAACCGCGCGACGGCCCCCCTGTCGTGAGAGCACGCGCGCTCATTTCAGTTGCGGAGCGCGGCGCAATCGGACCCTATCTCCTGCCTGCCGGGCTGGCGCGTCTCGCGTCCGGTCGCTCAGCAGCGCACGCTCGGAACTTGCGTCCGCCGGCTGGGTTCAGGGAGGCGATGGTCCAGCACGCTTGGGGGTCATGTGGCGAACGGCCGGAGATGGACGCATGGCCCCTCATGCGAGGGCGGGGGCATCCGCTTCCGGCTGTGGGCGCCAAGTCAGCAGCGGGTCGACCTCGTGCTGGAAGACGCCGCAGTCGTCCCGATGGAACGGACGGCGGACGGCTTTTTTGAAGCTTTCGCCGAGGGCGCGCGCGCCGGCGCGCTTTATCGCTTCGCGCTCGATGACGGCGCGCGCGTCCCCGACCCCGCCTCGCGTTTCCAGCCGCGAAGACGTGCATGGACCGAGCGAGGCCATCGATCCCGACGCCTATGCGTGGAACGAGGCCTGGAGCGGCCTGGCTTGGGAGGACGCGGTTCTCTACGAACTGCATGTCGGCGCGTTTACGCCGGAGGGGACGTTCGACGCCGCAACCGCGCGGCTCGATCATCTGGCCGCGCTCGGCGTGACGGCCATCGAGCTGATGCCGGTCGCCGACTTTCAGCGGCCGGCGAGGCTGGGGCTACGACGGCGTTTGCCTGTACGCGCCCGACGCGGCCTACGGCCGCCCGGAGCGAGTTCAAAGCCTTTGTCGAGGCCGCGCACGCGGCGCGGCATCGCGGTGCTGCTCGACGTCGTCTACAACCACTTCGGTCCCGACGGAAACTACCTGCGCGCTCTACGCGCCCGAGTTCTTCACCAGCCGGCACAAGACGCCGTGGGGCGATGCGATCAACTTCGACGGTCCGAACGCGCTGCCGGTGCGCGCAGTTCTTCATCGAGAACGCGCACTACTGGATCGACGAGTTTCACCTCGACGGACTGCGGCTCGACGCGGTGCACGCGATCAAGGACGACAGCCGGCCCGACATCCTCGACGAGCTCGCCGAGCGCGTCCGCTCGCGCTTCGAGCGCCCGGTCCACCTCCTGCTCGAGAACGAAAAGAACGAGCCCGAACGGCTGCGCCGGAAAGGCGCCCGCCCTGTTCGCTACGCCGCGCAGTGGAACGACGACGTTCATCATGTGCTGCATGTCGCGGCGACCGGACGAGACCAGCGGCTATTATGTCGACTATGGCGAGACCGAACTGCTCGGCCGCGCGCTTGGCCGAGGGTTTCGCCTTTCAGGGCGAGGAGTCGCCGTACCGCGGCCGTCCGCGCGGCGGTCCGAGCGACACGCTGCCGCCGCTCGGCGTTCGTGGCCTTCCTCCAGAACCACGACCAGATCGGCAACCGCGCGTTCGGCGAGCGTCTGGGCGTGCTGGCGCCGCCGACGGGTCGTGCGGGCGCTGGCGAGCGTCAGCTGCTCCTGCCGCAGATCCCGATGCTGTTCATGGGCGAGGAGTGGGGCGCTCGCGACCCGTTCCTGTTCTTCTGCGATTTCGAGGGCGATCTCGCGAAAGCGGTGCGCGACGGACGGCGGCAGGAATTCGCCCGCTTCCCGGAGTTCGCCGATGACCGCAACGTCGACGAAATTCCCGATCCGCTCGCCGAGTCGACGTTCCTCGCCTCGAAGCTCGACTGGAGCAAGCGTCGACGCCGACCATCTCGGCTTCTATCGCGCCGCGCTCGCCGCGCCGCCGGGAGCATGTGCGACCGCACTTGCCGACGATGAGCGCGGCGGGCGACGCGACCGTATTCGGGCGATGAGGCGGTGCAGGATCGCCTGGACGGCGGGCGCTGTTCGGCTGGTCCTCGACGCCAACCTCGGCGACGGCGCCGTCGGCGTTTCCGCGCGGCGCGATGGCCGCGTTTTCTGGCGTTACGGCGAGGCGGCCGATGCGGGCCCGCTCGGGCGGTGGAGCGTGCGCTGGAGACGTGGAGACGCCATGATCCCGCCGCGCGCGACCTACCGTCTGCAGCTGCAGAAAGAGCTTCGGCTTCGCCGATGCGGCGAAGATCGCGCCATATCTCGCGCGGCCTTGGAGTGAGCCACGCCTATCTGTCGCCGGTGTTCAAGGCGCGGCCGGGCAGCACGCACGGCTACGACATCACCGACCACGGCGAGCTCAACCCCGAACTCGGGACAGAGGCCGACTACGAGGCGATGATCGCCGCTTTCCGGCGCGAAGGCCTAAGCGCCATTCTCGACACCGTGCCGAACCACATGGGCGTGGGCGGCGCGGACAACCCGCTGTGGCTCGACGTCCTCGAATGGGGGCCGGAGTCGCGCTACGCCGGCTGGTTCGACATCGACTGGTCGGCGCATGCCGGCGCCGGCGGCGGCAAATTGCTCGCGCCGGTGCTCGGCGAGCAATACGGCGAAGCGCTGCGCGCGGGAAAGCTCGCGCTCAAATTCGACGCGGAGGCCGGGACCTTCGCCGTCTGGGCCTACGACGCCCACAAGCTGCCGGTCAGTCCGCTGACCTATGCGACGCATCCTCGGGCGCTGCGCCCGAGGTCCTCGACCGGATCGGCGACCGCTTTCTCGACCTGCCGAACTGGCGCCCGCAGGTCGCCGAGCGGCGCCCATGGCCTCGAGGCGGACCTGGCGGAGCTGGCGCGCCAGGACGCGGACGCGCTCGAGGCTGTCGAGGGGCGGGTCGAAACCTTCAATCGCGACTGGCGGGAACTCGATCGCCTGATCGAGGCGCAGCATCTGGCGCGTCGCCTTCTTCCGCGTCGCGGAGGACGAGATCAACTATCGGCGGTTCTTCAACATCAACGATCTGGCCGGGCTGCGCATGGAGCTTGCGCCGGTGTTCCTGCACGCCCATGCCCGGATCTTCGCGATGCTCGCCGCCGGCGAGATCGAGGGGCTCCGGATCGATCATATCGACGGGCTGTTCGATCCCAAGGCCTATCTCGCGGCGCTCCGGGAGCACGCCGAGCGGCCCTTCTACCTTGTCGTCGAAAAGATCCTGGCGCCGCACGAGTCGTTGCGCGGCCGACTGGCCGGTCGACGGCGGCACCGGATACGACTTCGTCAATCTTGTCCTCGGTCTCCTGATCGATGCCTCGTCGGAGGCGGCGTTCGACGACATCTACCGGTCGTTCACAGACGTGGCGCAGAGCTTCGCGGAGATCGCGATCGCCAGCAAGTTCCGGATCATGGAGAACGAGATGGCGAGCGAGATCGCAGCGCTCAGCCGCGCCGCCGCACGCCTGGCTGGCGGGAATCCGATGACCGCCGATCTCACCCGCGGGACGCTCGATCGGGCGATCCGGCAGACGATCGCCAATTTTCCGGTCTACCGCACCTACGTCGATCTTGCCGGAACGCCCGACGACGCCGACCTGCGCGACCTCGCCTGGGCGATCACGCGCGCCCGGCGGAGCGACCCCGACCTCCACCCCTCGACGTTCGACTTCCTCGAGGCCGCGCTGACCGCGAACGCCGAGGCGTTGCGGAAGAAGGAGCTCAGCCGGACCGCAGCGCTGCGCTTCGCCATGCGAATGCAGCAGGTCTCCGGACCCGTCATGGCCAAGGGCGTCGAAGACACCGCCTTCTATCGCTATAACCGGTTCATCGCGCTGAACGAGGTCGGCGGCGCTCCCGAAAGGTTCGGCGTCCAGCCGTCGACTTTTCACAAGGCCAACGGCCAGCGCGGCGGAACGCTGGCCGCAGGCGATGCTGGCGAGCGCCACGCACGACACCAAGCGCGGCGAAGACACGCGCGCGCGGCTCGCCGTCGTTTCCGAACGACCCGAGGAATGGCGCCGGCAGGTCGCGGCGTGGAGTCGGCTCCTGCGCGCCCGCATCGGCAATGTCGACGCGGTCGACGCGCCCGATCGCAACGACGAATACATGCTCTATCAGATGCTGGTCGGCTCCTGGCCGATCGAGATGCTCGAGAGTCCGACGGCGGGAGGGTCTGGCGGCCTTCGCCGAACGCATTCGCGAAGCGCTGACCAAGTCGATCCGGGAGGCGAAGCTTCGCCTCGGGATGGGCCGCGCCCAACGCGGCTTACGAGGAGGCGTCCGCGGCCTTCGCGTCGGAAGCGCTGCGTCCGGACGGGCGCGCCTTCTTTTCCGCGTTCCTGCCGTTCGTCGCCGACGTCGCGCGCCTCGGGGTGCAGAACAGCCTCGTCCAGACCGTCCTGAAGCTGACGGTCCCCGGCGTGCCCGACACCTATCAGGGATCGGAACTGTGGGACTTCAGCCTGGTCGACCCGGATAACCGGCGCGAGGTCGATTACGAAGCGCGCGCGGCCCGACTCGCGGAGCTTCGACCGCTGCTTGCGGACGCCGAGAGGCGCGGGGATCTGTTCGAGAAATGGCTGCGGACCTGGCGTGACGGGCGGGTGAAGCTGGCGACGATCGCGCTGATGCTGGGCCTCCGTCGAGAGCGTCCGGCGCTGTTCGCCGAGGGGCGCTACCGGACGGTCGAAATGGCGGGCGAGGAGGCGGACTGGACCCTCGGCTTCGTCCGCGAAGGCGGACCAGAGCGTGTCGCAGTCATCGTCGCGCGCTATCCGGCGAAGCGGGAAGCCAAGCCCGATTGGCAGGCGGTCGCCAACCTGCCGGAGGGCCGCTGGGTCGACGCCTTTCGCGGCCGCGAGATCGACCTCCGCTCGCCGTTGCGCGAATGGCTCGGGGCGCTGCCGGTCGCCGTGTTGACCGAGGCCTGAGCGGCGCCCGTCGCTGGTTGTGCTCACCTGCTCACGCAATCGTCGCCGGCGTTCGAGTCCAACTCTTACCGCGAAGCGGGGGACGGATTAGACTGTCTCTCGTGTCCGCCATTGTCCTGATTCCGCGGGAACGCGCGCCATGAGCGCGCGCCGCTCCGGCAGCGCCGACCTGCCGCTGCACGGCGGGCGCGTGCCGCCGTGGCTCGGCGAGCGGATGACGCGGCTCGGCGCGGTGATCGCCGAGGCGATCGTCCTCGACTACGGCCGCGACGAGTTGCTGCGCCGGCTCGCGCATCCGTTCTGGTTCCAGTCGTTCGGCGCCGTGATGGGGATGGACTGGCATTCGTCGGGCATCACGACCAGCGTCATCGGCGCGCTGAAGCGCGGGCTCGAGCCGCTCGCCGGCGAGCTCGGCCTGCACGTCTGCGGCGGCCGCGGCGAGCATTCGCGCAAGACGCCGCACGAGCTCGTCGGCGATCGGCGAGCGGGTCGGCTTCGACGGCGCGGCGCTGGCGACCGCGAGCCGGCTGGTCGCCAAGGTCGACAGCGCCGCCGTGCAGGACGGCTTCGACCTCTATCTGCACGGCTTCATCGTCGCCGACGACGGCCACTGGGTCGTGGTGCAGCAGGGGATGAACGGCGACGCGCGGCAGGCGCGCCGCTACCATTGGCTGTCCGAAGGGCTGACAGAGCTTCGTCGATGCGCCGCACGCGCGATCGACGGCGACGGCGCAGGGGAGATCGTCAACCTGACCGACCGCCGCGCCGACGCCTCGCGCGGACGCCAGGTCGACTGCTCGGCGACGCTCGGCCCGACGGCGTCGCGCGCGAGATCGCGGCGCTCGAACGGCGCCGCGCAGGCGCCGGAGCCGCAGCAGCCGCTGCTGCCGCATCTCGTCATGCCGGCGCATCACGACGTGCGCGCCGAGCGACGTCGTCGCGCGCCGCCTGCACGGCGACCTCGCCGCCGCGGCCGACCGCGGGCCGCGCGATTTCGCCGAGCTGCTGCTGGTCCCGGGCGTCGGCGCGCGCACCGTGCGGGCGCTGGCGCATGGTCGCCGAGGTCGTGCACGGCGCGCCGTGCCGCTTCACCGATCCGGCGCGGTTCTCGTTCGCCCACGGCGGCAAGGACCGGCATCCGTTCCCGGTGCCGCTCAAGGTCTACGACCAGACGATCGCGGTGCATGAAGTCGGCGGTCGCGCAAGGCCAAGCTCGGCGCGACGAGGAGCTTGCCGCGATCCAGCGGCTCGACGAGCAGGCCCGGCGGCTCGAGCGCAGCGCGCCGGGCCGTCGGTCGAAGCGCTGATCGCCGAGGAGCGCGCGCCGCTCGCATGAGCTATGGCGGCACGCAGCGTGTTCGGCTGGGAGCCGCAGAGGGACGGCGCACGTCCCACGCTCCGGGGCGGCGGGACGCCGCCCGTCCATTGAGGCGGCGGGACACCGCCCGCCGGGCGCACGGTTTCGTCGACGCGGGCGATATCAAGGGCTTGGGCGCCAAAACGTGCAACTTTCGCGGCGCGCCCGAAAGCGAGGACGCGAGGCGGGGGCCTTTGCCCGGACGGGCCGGGCGCCGGCCATATTGAACAATCATAACATGTATATTATCGTATGTCAGTCCGGGTCCAGCTTAATGCGGGACAGTCGCGCCTCGTGACGCGGGGGCAAATCCATGCGGCTGTCGATTGTGGCGTTCCTGGCGCTGGGCCTTTCGGCCTGCGCGCCGACCTGGCCCCCCATGCCCTATGGGCGCCAAGCCTCGCTCCCCTACGGCGCCTGCGGCGACATGGCCTCGCTGCGCGCCAACCTGACCGGCAATCCCGACGTGACGCCCGAGAGCGACGCCATTCTCAGGCGCCTCGGCGTCCGCTGCGTCGCCCCCTACCCGCCGCAACCCGTTCGCGCCCGATACTGACGCCCGGCGCTCCGCGGCAGCGACGGAAATTGGCGCCCGGCGTCCGCGCCCCTATATCCTGCGCCATGCCCCTCCGCCGTCCGCGCCGCATGGACCTGATCGCGTCGACCGACCGTGGCCTCTATTGCGAGGCCGGTGATTTCCATATCGATCCCTGGCGGCCGGTTTCCCGCGCCGTCATCACCCATGCCCACGCCGATCACGCCCGCTTCGGCTCAGACCTCTACGTCTGCCATCCGCTGACCGCGCCGATCCTCAAGAAGCGCCTCGGCGACGTGGAGATCGAGACCGCAGCCTACGGCGAGGTCCTGACCCGCGACGGCGTCGACATCTCGCTCCATCCGGCCGGCCACGTGCTCGGCTCGGCGCAGGTCCGCGTGGCGCTCAGCGGCCAGGTCTGGGTCGCGTCGGGCGACTACAAGACCGAGAGCCGACGGCGTCGTCGCCGCTTTCGAGCCGCTGCGCTGCCACGTCTTTATCACGGAGTCGACCTTCGCCCTGCCGATCTACCGTTGGCGCCCTCAAGCCGCGATACTCGCCGAGATCGAGGGCTGGTGGCGGGCGAACGCCGCGGACGGCCGCGCCAGCGTGCTCTATGCCTACGCGCTCGGCAAGGCCCAGCGCGTGCTCGCTGCGATCGACGCGTCGATCGGCCCGATTGTCTGCCACGGCGCGGTCGAGCCGATCAATGCGATCTATCGCGAGGCCGGCGTCGCCTTGCCGCCGACGAGGCTGGCGACCGAGATCGCCGACAGGCGCATGTTCGTCGGCGCGCTGATCGTTGCGCCGCCGTCGGCCCCGGGGAGCGCATGGCTCAACCGGTTCGGCCCGTATTCCGACGCGCTGGCGAGCGGCTGGATGCAGGTCCGGGGAAACCGGCGCCGACGCGGCCTCGACCGCGGGTTCGCGCTGTCCGATCACGCCGACTGGCCGGGGCTCCTTGCCGCGATCGAGGCGACCGGCGCGGAACGGGTGCTTGCGACCCACGGTTCGGCGGCGGCGCTCAGCCGGTTCCTGTCCGAGCGAGGCCTTGACGCCCGAACCCTCGACACCGCCTTCGGCGGCGACGACGACGAGCCGGCGCCGGTCGCCGCATGAAGGCCTTCGCGGATCTCTACCGGCGGCTCGATTCCGCGACGTCGATCCGCGCCAAGCAGACCGCGCTGGTCGACGCTTTCTCGGCGGCGAAAGCCGATCCGGCGCAATGGGCGAGCGCGGCCTGGATGGTCTATTTCCTCGCTGGCGGAAAGCCGCGCCAGACCGTGCCGACACGGCTCCTTCGCCGCCTTGCGGTCGAGGCCACGGGGCTGCCCGAGTGGCTCGTGGACGAATCCTATTCGAGCGTCGGCGATCTCGCCGAGACGCTCGCCCTTCTGCTGCCGGAGGGCGACGGCGACGATCATGCTTCGCTCGATCGCTGGATGCGCGAGCGCCTGCTGCCGCTGCCCGCGCTCGAGGAGGAGGAGCGCTACGCGCGGCTCACCGGCTGGGTCGCGGCGCTGCCGCAGGACCAGCGGTTCGCCTTCTTCAAGCTGATTACCGGAGAGTTGCGCATTGGCGTGTCGCGGCTGCAGGTCGTAAAGGCGCTCGGCGGCGTCGCGGGAATCGACGAAAGCCGGATGGCGCAGCGCATGATCGGCTACGCCCAGGCGCGCCGCATCCCGAGCGCCGACGACTTCGCCGCGCTGGTCGCGGACGTCGACCTTGCCGAAGGGGAGGCCCTGGACGCCGGCAAGCCCTTTCCCTTCTATCTTGCGCAATCCTGGCAGCGTCCGCTGGAGGACATGGCTTCCGTCCTCGGCGCGCCGGAAAGCTGGATCGTCGAGTGGAAGTTCGATGGCGTCCGCGCCGAGCTCGTCAAGCGCGGCAACTCCTGGCGGCTCTGGTCGCGCGGCGAAGAGCTGATTTCCGACGCCTATCCCGATCTCGAGCCGCTCGCCCGAGCGCTCCCTTCCGGAGTCGCGCTCGACGGCGAGCTCGTCGTCCTGATCCGGCCTGCAGGCGAAACGCGCGCCGACTCGCTCGACGGGCTCGCGCCTTTCGCCAGCCTGCAGCAGCGCCTCGGCCGCAAGGCGATCAGCGACAAGACGCTCAGCGAACTGCCGGTCGCCCTGATCGCCTTTGACCTCCTCGAGCGCGACGGCCGCGACCTGCGCGGCGAGCCGCAGCGCGAGCGGCGGGCGAAGCTCGAGCGGCTCGTCGGCGACCTGCTCGACCAGGCGGCCGATCGGGGCGAACGCCTGCCGCTGCGCCTCAGTCCCGAGATCGAAGCGGAGAGCTGGCAGGGCCTTGCCGAAATCCGCGAGCAGGCGCGCGCGCTCGGCCGCGAGGGCCTGATGTTGAAGGCGCGCGAGGGCGCTTATGGCGTCGGCCGGCGCAAGGGCGACGACCGCACCAACGTCTGGTGGAAGTGGAAGCTCGACCCCATGAGCGTCGACGCGGTGCTGATCTACGCCCAGCGCGGCCACGGCCGCCGCTCGGGGGTGTACAGCGACTACACCTTCGCCGTTTGGACCGAGGCCGAGGACGCGATGGGCCGCGAGCTCGTGCCGTTCGCCAAGGCCTATTCCGGCCTCTCCGACGCCGAGATGCGCGAGATGGACGCGATCATTCGCAAGACCACGGTCGAGACCTTCGGTCCGGTCCGCCGTGTGGCGCCGACTCAGGTGTTCGAGCTCGGCTTCGAGGGCATTGCCGCGAGCAAGCGCCACAAGAGCGGCGTCGCCGTGCGCTTTCCGCGCATGCTGCGCTGGCGGCGCGACAAGCCGGTCGCCGAGGCGGACACGCTGGCAAACCTGCGCGCGCTGCTGCCCGCGAGGGGCGACATTCAAGCCCGTTAGCGCCGTGCGCCTGCCTTTGCTAATCGAACTCCCTCATCGCATCACCAGGCGAGTCGGCCGTACTTTCCCAGGCGTCGGGATCTTCAGGGGTCCTGCGCTCGTCGCCGATGCTGGCCTCCTCTGACGGGATGAAGCACGTAAAAATCGGTCCGGAGGCATTGTTGACGTAGGCAGTAAGCCTCCAGCGCCGTTCCCACTGAAAGCCATTCGAGGCTCTCGTGCAAAAGTCGGCCGCCCAAGAGCGCGCCGCGGCTTCGCTTTCGCGATTTGTCCGGGCGTGCGACCGGAACAGTACCGCCGCCATGGCGCGGTAGGGCTCCACCACCCGGAACGTCGATATGCGGCCGGCGTCCTTGTCGGACTGGCCCATTTGCCGCAAGGCGTCCGTATCGGTGACTTGCGCTTGCAATGTGGCGCAGGCGAAGAGAAGCATCGGCGCGGCGAGGCATAGCCGCGAAGCCGAGGAGAGCGTGTTTGACGCCGCATTCGCCGCGCGTGCACCGCCAATGCTGAAGCTCGACAAGCGAATTCTCCACCTTTCCGGCCGACGGCTCGACGACAGCGTCAACCAGCGAACAATGCCTAGGACATGATGGCGTGGAAACGGGCGACAGCAAGGCGGAGGCTTCAGGACGCAGAATTCTGGTTCAGGCGAAATAGGTTGTGGAGATCGAACTTCCGTTTCAAATCGACCAGTCGGGGGTAGTTCTCGCCGTAGGCCGCGCGGACGCGCTCCGGCCCCTCGTCGCCCAGATTGTTGACGTAGACTCCACCTGTCGCGAACGGCCGCGCCGCCTCGTATAGGTCTCGCGCCCAGGCGATGTTCGCTTCGTCCTCGCGAGGCTCGCACCAGATCGAAACCGGGAAAGCATCATGGGTCGCGCTCCGGTTGGCGTACGCCGTCGCGGCGACAGGAATGCGCGCGATCGCGCCGCCGACCTGCTGGAACCCCGGCGTAGGCTGACGCGCGCATTCTTTTCATAGGAACCTCGTCCCGATCCCCGGATCAAGCCAGGGGATCGGGACGAGGCGCGGCTCAGGCAGGCGCCTTTCAAACTGTAACTGTGTCCCCGGCGATTCGAAGGTCAGGGAAGGGCGCGCCGGAACGCTGGACGGCCTCGGCGAACTGTGCGACGCCTCTTCGCACACGGGCTTTGGGAGGGAATTGCTTGAGCGCGTTCGCCGCCGCCGCCATCGTCTGGGCGCTGATCACCGCTAGCGGCTTGCTTGGCCTTTTCCTCAAGACCCGCCTCGCCTCCCATTATACGACCGAATTGTCGCGAGACATGATCGGCGGCGTCGTTGGACTTTTGACGCTGTTGCTCGCCCTCGTGCTCGGCCTCCTGATCTGGACGGCTTTCGGGGTCTTCAGCACCCAGCAGCGCGAACTCGAGGGGGTCGCGGCCAAAGCGCTCGAATTCAATCTCGAGATGCGCCACTACGGGCCCGAGGGCGATGCGGCGCGCGAACTCTTGCGCGAGGATCTGATTTCGGCGCGCGAGCAGTTCTGGGGCGACGACCGCGCGATGGCCGCGTCCTATGACGCGTCCTACAAGGCGATGGCGAATCTGAGCCGGGTGTTCGAGAGCCTCGATCCGAAGACCGACGCGCAGAAGGACCTGCTCGCAGCCGCGAAAGCCAACTATGGCGTAATCGGCGAGAATCGGCTGCTGATGTCGCTTCAGGTGCTCTCGCGCCGTCGCCTGGCCGCTGATCTTCGCCGTCGACTGGATGGTCGTGCCTCATGTTCTGCGGCATGGGGCTCTTGTCACGGCCGAATGCGGCGACCATCATCATGCTGGTCCTCGGGGCGGCGTCGGTCAGCCTCGCGATCCTGCTCATTCTGGAATTCAGCCGACCCTACACCAGCTCGATCCGTATCTCGCCGATCGTCATCGACCGCGCGATCGCGGATCTGGCCAAGCCCGCCGGGCCGGGCGACGCTCACTAACGAGGAGACCTCTTGATGGCGAACTACAAGATCCTCACCGACGATGAGATCCGCTCCGCGTTGTCCAGCCTGCCGGACTGGTCGGTCAACGCGCCCAACATCGAAGCGACCTTCACCCTGAAGACGTTCCGCGACGCGATCGCCTTCATCGTCGAGGTGGCGATCGAGGCCGAGGTGATGAACCACCACCCCGAGTTCAAGAACTCCTACAACATCCTCTCGTTTTCCTTCTGCACCCACGACGCGGGCATGAAGATCACCGACCTCGACATCGAGACGGCGAGGAAGATCAGCGCGCTCGCCAGGCGTTTCGAGGCGATGCCTTGATCGTTTCATGACCGAAAAGGGCGCCTTCGCCGGCAAGACCGCGATCGTCACCGGGGGCGGGGCGGGGATTGGCTTTGCGGTCGCCCGCGCCTTCGCGCGTGCGGGCGCGAACGTCGCGATCGCCGGTCGAACGGAAGCCACGCTCGCCCGCTCGGCGGCGCTGATCGAGGAGATGGGCGGCCAAGCGCTCGTCATCTCCGCCGACGTCGGCGCGCCGGCCGACTGCGCGCGGATCGTGGCCGCGACGGTCGAGCGCTTCGGCGCGGCCGACGTCCTCGTCAACAACGCCGCCTATTTCGCGCTCGTCCCGCTCCTCGATACGGACGCCGAGGCGGCGGCGCGTTTTTTCAGCGTCAATGTCGCCGGGCCGCTGCACTGCGCCCGCGCCTTCGCGGCGCATGCGATCGGGCGGGGGCGCGGCGGGACGATCGTCAACGTCAGCAGCATCGCAGGCAGCCGCCCCGCGCCGGGCTGCGGGCTCTATTCGGCCTCCAAGGCCGCGCTCGACATGTTGACGCGGTCGATGGCGCTCGAATGGGGTCCGAACGGCGTCAGGGTCAACGCCGTCGCGCCCGGCCATGTCGCGACCGAGGGCGTGCTCGAGGATTTTCAGGCCGGCCGGCTCGACGAGGCGAAGATGCTCGCCTCCATCCCCGCCCGTCGCATCGCCGACGTCGGCGACATCGCCGACGCGGTCTTGTTCCTCAGCTCCGAGGCGGCCCGGCACGTCATGGGGCAGGTGCTTACGGTCGACGGCGGTGAGGGAATTTAGCGCGCGTCAGGCGACCTTCCGGTCACGCGGTTCAGATCTCGCGCCAAGCTTCCTCTCGGCGCCGCCGCTCTGGCGGAACAGGGCCCTCGAACCGGGCGACGACGAGATCCGCGCCCAGACCTCCGCCGCTATGTGACGGTGAACTGCGTCATCATTCCGGAATCCTCGTGCTCGAGGATGTGGCAGTGCGCCATATAGGGCGCGTCGGGTCCGGCCGAATGCGGAAAGTTCACGAGGATCTCGCTGACCCCGCCGTTCGCAATCGGCGCGGTGTCCTTCCAGCCGGCGCGATACGCCTCGGGCTTCTGTCCGTTCTGCGACACGATGCGGAACTGGCAGCCGTGAATATGGACCGGATGCGGCATCGAGTCGCCGCCCTCGGAGATCCGCCACCGCAGATCCTGGCCGCGCTTCGCCGAGAAGCCGGGCTTGCCGAGCGCGAAAGACCTGCCGTTGATTCCGTTGGCGGAAAGCTGTTCCGTCAGGGGCAGTTCCGGCTGGTCTTCAATCAGCCGCGTCACCCGGGCGACGACAGCCGGATCGATCGTCCCGCTCTTGCTCATCCCCAGCCCCGCCTGCATCAGCGGCGCCATGCCGTCCTTGTCGCGGAACATATTCATGACCAGTCCCTGGCCGATGTCCGGCAGGGCCGGCGGCAGGGACGGCATCTCGGCAAGCGAGGTCGGAAGCCGCCCCGACCCATCGGCTCCGTCGGGCCGGATCGTGACGAGCGGAAGGGGGGCGTCGAACGGCGGCAACCGCATGATGGGCGCGCCGGAGGGCGCCGCGACGAGATCGAACGGCGCGCCGGAGCGGCAATCCACCATGACCTCGAAGCGCTCGCCCGCGAAGATCGCGATCTCCTTCATCTCGACCGGGCTTTCCAGGAGACCGCCGTCCGAGCCGATGACGAACAGCGATCGCCCGTCCGAAGCCTTGAGCAGGTAACTGCGGGCGTTGGAGCCGTCGAGCAGGCGCAGGCGGATCCAGCCGCGCGCCGTTCGCGCCTCGGGATAGCGGGCGCCGTTCACCAGCGCCAGATCGCCGATATAGCCCGTCGTCACCGCGGTGATGTTCATCCGATGGAAGAACTGCGCGTCGGGCCGGAAGCGGCGGTCCTGGATGATCAGCGGAATGTCGTCCACGCCCCAGCGGGAAGGCAGTCCAAGCCGGTTGGTATCGTCGTCGTCGACGATCAGCAGGCCGGCGAGACCCTTGATGACCTCCGCGGCTGTGGTCGGATAGAAATGCGGGTGGAACCAGAGGGTCGCGGCCGGCTGGTCGATCGTCAGGCTCGGTCGCCAATGGGCTTCGGGCGCGACGGGACGATGCGGACCGCCGTCGACGTCGCCGGGAATGATCAGACCGTGCCAATGCACGGTCGTCGGCGCCGGGAGATGGTTGGCGAAGTCGATGGTCACGGTCTGGCCGCGCCGCAAACGCAACGCCGGGCCCAGGAAGGGACCGTCGTAGCCGGAGGTCGCCGTCATTCGGCCCGGCAGAAAGCCGACCTCTCCGGGACGGGCGCTGAAGGCGACTTCGCCGTGTGCGTCAGGCCTGATTTGCGCCGGAATCGGCAAGGCGGGCCGGGCGGCGTCGAGGGCCGCCGCAATGGGGCCGCGCAAGGCGGCGACGGTCCCGACCGCCGCCCCGCCAAACAACGCGCTGCGACGGGATAGGTCGGTCATGCGATTACCTGCCTTTGGCGTCGGCTTATTCAAGCCGTATACTGAGGTATCTCGTCATTCTTGGGAAGGAGACTTTGAGTAACATACGATAGACGTAAATATTCGTCGGGCGACCGCCGGCCCTGGAAAGATCGCTGGCTGCGTCGGCACGTATCGGCTCGGCATATCGACTTGAAAACGCCTTGCCGCCGCGCGACATTCAGTCGCGCCGTCACCGCCCCTGGAGGCCCTCATGCCCAGCAAGCTCGACCAACTCCGCACCATGACGACCGTCGTCGCCGACACTGGCGACATGGAGTTGATCCGCCAGTTCCGCCCGACCGACTCGACCACCAACCCCTCCCTCATTCTCAAGGCCTCCGAACTCCCGGCCTACGCCCGCTTTGTCGAAGAGGCGATCGACTGGGGCCGCAAGACGCGCGCGCCGGTCGGCGACGTCACTGATCGTGTCGCCGTCAACTTCGGCGCCGAGCTCACCACGATCGTCCCCGGCCGCGTCTCGACCGAGGTCGACGCCGACCTTTCGTTCGATACCGAGGCGATGATCGCCAAGGCGCGCAAGCTGATCGGCCTCTACAAGGAGCGTGGGATCGGCCATGACCGCATCCTGATCAAGCTCGCCTCGACCTGGGAAGGGATCCAGGCGGCTCACACCCTTCAGGGCGAGGGCATCGACTGCAACATGACGCTGATCTTCTCGATCGCCCAGGCGATCGCCGCGTCGAACGCCGGCGCCTTTCTGATCTCGCCTTTCGTCGGCCGCATCCTCGACTGGCACGTCAAGGCGGGGCAGGGGCCGTTCGACGGCGAGACCGACCCCGGCGTGAAGTCGGTTCGCGAGATCTACGCTTACTACAAGTCGCACGGCGTCAAGACCGTCGTCATGGGCGCCTCGTTTCGCAACACTGGCGAGATCGAGGCGCTGGCGGGCTGCGACCGCCTGACCATCTCGCCCCAACTGCTCGAAAAGCTGTCGAAGGACGAGGGGACGCTGGTCCGCCGCCTCGATCCGGCAAAGGTCGGCCCCGCGCCGGCCAAGATCGCGATGGACGAAAAGACCTTCCGCTGGATGATGAACGAGGACCAGATGGCGACGGAAAAGCTGTCCGACGGCATCCGCCTGTTCAACGCCGACCTCGGCAAGCTGAAGTCCGTCGTCCAGCAGAGGCTCGCCGCGGCGGCCTGACAGAAAGTCCTTCTCCTCGGGACAGGCGCCGCAAGACGCCCGTCTCCTGCGGCGCATTGCGGAGAGCGGCTAGACGAGGCGAGGGTCAACCTTGCTCGCCTGGCGCCGCCGCCGCCCGCGTCTGGGCTGGGAGCTGGCGATCAGGGCGAAGGATAGCGGCAGGCCCGGAGATGAATTTGCGTCGGGCCGGCTGAGGCGATCGGACGGCCTTTGGCCGTTCGCCCGAAAAGGACGCCCGCCGGTTCAGATTGGTCGGCATGAACTCGGGGCGCGCGACCGTCGTCGCTCCTCGACGCTCCGCTTCGCCCGCGCGTTCGGCGGCCGATAGGCGATCCGGCAGTGGCCGGCGCAATAGGGGCGGCGCTCGGCCGCCGTGAGGCCGCAATAGGCGAGTTCCCCGGTCGTTGGATCGCCGATCGGCCATCGGCAGGCCAAATGCCGGATGTCCTGAAAGCGCACCCGCCGCATCTCGCCGACCTCGACGTTGGCGAAGGTCCAGGCCGGCGTCCTGACCTCGCCAGGAAGCGGGGCCGGGGCTGGTCTTCGGCCCCCTGCGGCTGCGGCCGGCGGAACGCGCGCCGAGGCGCGTCCGTCGCCATTGAGCTTGATCCCGATCCGGTTCGCCTTGCCGATCACTGCGTTGCGCGATTCGGCGCCGAGCGCCGCTGCGATCCGGGCTGCGCTGAGGCCCTCGACCGCGAGCCTCTTGAGCAGCTCGACCGCTTCGTCCGTCCACATCATTCGCACACCCCGAAGGTCCAGCATTGCCGAGGATGGATATTCGTTTTGTCGACCAGCGCCGACCGAACGATCGGCGCACGAACCTTTGTTGAGAAAAAATAAACAACTTTATCAGATGTTTGTGCGAAAGGAGCCGTGGCGCAACCGCGTATTGCGAACCATCCCCCGGCGTTGCATATACGGAATAGTTGCTGCGCCGCGCGAATAGGCGTAGCCGCATTCCGAATGGCTGGGAGACCGTCATGTCCCGCGACGGTTCGGAACGGTCGAAGTTGACGAGAACGCCGCCCTACACGTCGTATCGGACGTTCCGGACTTTCCTCGAGGATCTGCGCGAGCACGGCGTTCCCTCGCGCATCGACCGCAGCGTGCTCACCCGCTTTTCCGGCGTGGTCGGCGCCCAGTTGACGCACGCGCTTCGCTTTCTCGATCTGATCGAGGACGGCGGACGTCCGACCGAGCGATTGAGAGAACTCGTCAAGGCGCAGGAAGCGGGGCGCTGGCCGGAGGCGCTGCGGGAGCGGTTGCGCGAGGCCTACGCCCCGATGTTCGCGATCGACCTCGAGGCCGCTACGCCTTCCCATTTCAACGAAGCGTTCCGGAAGGCGTTTCCGGCCGCCGACGCGGTGGTGCAGAAATGCGTGACCTTCTTCGTTTACGCCGCGATCGACGCCGGCGTGACCATCAGCGGGCGGGTGATGAAGGGGCGGAAGCCAAGGTCGCTGACGCCTCGCCGCAAGCGTCCGGCCGCGCCGTCGCCGCTGCGCGAGCCGGGGGCGGCCTCGCCGCCCGCCGAAACGGATGGGGCGCGGATCGGGGACCGGAGGCCGTCCGAAATCCTGCTCATGCACCTTGAGCCGAAGGACATGGACGACGAACAGCAGGCCGCCGTATGGACCTTGCTGAAGTACTTCAGGGCCAAGGGATTATGACCGCAGCCAGGCGCGCAGTGAGGACCGAAACGACGTTTCTCTCCCGCGCTCCGCCTCGTTCGCTTCAGCTCACGCGAACGCCTTGGCCGCCGCCTTGTGCCTGGCGATCAGGTCGTCGAGGTCGACCCCTTCCGGCCGCCCGTCGATGACGCGCCAGCGGCCGGCGACCATGACCCGGTCGGCCGCGTGCGCCCCGCACAGGATCAGCGCCGCGATCGGGTCCTGCGCCCCCGAGAAGCGCGGCTCGTCGAGCCGGTAGAGCGCCAGGTCGGCCTGCATCCCGGCGCCGATGCGGCCGATGTCGTCGCGGCCGAGGCAACGCGCGCCGCCTTCCGTCGCCCAGCGCAGCGCGTCGTAAGGGCCGACGGCGGCGTGGCCATAGCGCAGGCGCTGGAGCATCAGCGCATGGCGCGCCGCCTCCATCATGTTGGAGGAATCGTTCGAGGCCGAGCCGTCGACGCCGAGGCCGACCGCGGCGCCCGCCGCCTCCAGTTCGCGGGTCGGCGCAATCCCAACTCCGAAGGCCATGTCGGCAGCCGGCAAATGGGCGACGCCAACGCCTGCGCGGCCAAGCCGGCCGATCTCGTCGCCGGTGAAATGGACGCCGTGAGCGACCCATGTGCGGGGACCGAGCCAGCCGGCGTCCTCGAGGAGGTCGACCGAGCGCTTGCCGAAGGTCTGGATCGCGAAGGCGTCCTCGTCCGGCGACTGGCAGAGATGACAGTGCAGGCGCGCGTCGTAGCGCTCGGCGAGCGCGGCCGATTCCGCCATCACCCACAGCGGCACGGCGAGCGGGGAGCAGGGCGCGAGCGCGACCTGGAGCATCGCGCCCGGGTTGGGGTCGTGATAGGCCTTCAGCGCCCGCTCGCTGTCGGCGAGGATCGCATCCGCGCTCTGCACGATCGAGTCCGGCTGCAGGCCGCCGTCCTTCTCCGAGATGCCCATCGAGCCGCGGGTGACCGTCATCCGCACGCCGAGGGCCTTGGCCTCCTCGACCTCGATATCGAGGGCGTCCTCGAGCCCGGGCGGGAAGAGGTTGTGGTGATCGGCCGTGGTCGTCGCCCCCGAGATCAGGAGTTCGACGAGCGCCATGCGGACCGCGAGTCTCAGCGCCTCGGGAGTCATGCGGTCCCATACGCGCTCCATCGCCACGAGCCAGGGGATGAGATCCTTGCCCTCGCCGGCCGGATGGGCGCGGGTCAGCGTCTGGTAGAAATGGTGGTGCGCATTGACGAGACCCGGCAGCACGACATGGCGCGAGGCGTCGAACAGGGCGCCGCAGGCTTTAGCCGGCGACCGTCCGCGCGCGACGCATTCGACGATTTCCGCGCCGTCGACGACGATGCCGCGCTCGGCTTCGGGCGCGAGGATCGCCAGCGGGTCCTTGATCCAGATGCGCATGGTGGGCTCTCCGATGGAAAGGCGTCCGCGCGGCCCGGGGACCGGCAAGCGAAGGCGTGAACTTAGGAATCGACGGGACCGAATCGCATTCGTATGGTACCGCTTTGACGGGGGCCCCGCAGAGCTCCGTTCGGCCAAGACCGGGCGGAGAGCGTCTCTCCACATAAGACATGGGGAGGCGTCGCAAGCGTTTCGGCGCCTCCCGAACGAAAGCGGAGGAGATTTCTCGAATGCGTGTTGCGATCATCGCCGGCCTGCTCGGCGCGCTCGGCCTCGCCGGGCCGGCCCTGGCGCTCGACCACGTCACGTTCGGCACCAACTGGCTCGCCGACCCGGAAGCCGGCGGCTACTATCAGGCGCTGGTCGACGGCACTTACGAGAAATACGGTCTCGACGTCACCATTTTGCAGGGGGGGCCGAGCGCCAACGGCGGCATGCTGCTCATCGCCGGCAAGATCGAGTTCTTCATGGGCGGCGACATGATCGGCGACTTCCTCAACGCGCAAAACAACATCCCGACGGTCACGGTCGCCGCGGACTTCCAGAAGAACCCGCAGTGCTTCATGTCTCATCCGGGCGTCGGGCTCGACAAATGGGAGGACCTGCCCAACGCCAATCCCGCCTTCGTCAGCGCAGGCGCGATCAACACCTTCTGGGCCTGGATGCGCGTCGCCTACGGCTTCAAGGACGAGAACATCAAGCCGTACAATTACAACTCTGCTCCGTTTATCGTCGACAAAAACTCGATCCAGCAGGGCTATATCACCTCCGAGCCGTTCGAGATCGAGCGCCAGGGTCATTTCAAGCCGAATGTCTTTTTGCTCGCCGACCACGGCTACGACACCTATGCGACCCAGATCATGACGCGCCGCGAGATCGTCGAGAAGAACCCCGATCTCGTGCAGCGCTTCGTCAGCGCCTCGGCGATCGGCTGGTATCATTATCTTTATGGCGACAACGCCAAGGCGAACGCGGCGATCAAGAAGGAAAATCCGGAGCTGTCGGACGAGCTGATCGCCTTCTCGATCGCCAAACTCAAGGAATACGGCATCGTGGACTCTGGCGACACGCTGACCAAGGGCATCGGCGCCATGACGGACCAGCGTTGGCAGGATTTCTACGACAAGATGGTCAAGGCGGGGGTTGTCAAGCCTGGCATCGACATCAAACAGGCCTATACGCTGCAGTTCGTCAACAAGGGCGTCGGACTCGATCTCCGGCCGAAGAACTGACGCCGGGGAGCTGAAACGGTCGAGATCCGCCTCTTCCCCATGGCCTGGGACATTCGCGCATATGTCGCGAGTTTGGCCATCGGGCGCCCCTTCTCCGCGAAGCGGGGAAGGTGTCGCCGAAGGCGACGGATGGGGTGTGGTCCGCCGCCGCCAACAGTGTTCGATTTGCGCAACCGTCATAGCCAACCGCAGGCGGAGCCGCCCTGCTCGCCGCACCCTATCCGGCGCTTCGCGCCACCTTCCCCAGCAAGCTGGGGAAGGGTCCGCGCTCAGCTCTGTTTTCGCATAAACGCCCCGTTTCGGTAGAGAGGATCAGCCTACTTCTGCGACGCCGGCAGGGCGTTGTAGACGTCCGGCGGAAGCACCGCCGACACGGCGATCGGAACCTTGTCCGACGACTTGAAGGACACGATCTTGTTGGGAACCGGAGGCAGGCTCTTCAGGAAGGCCGCGACCGCGACCGCGTCGTCGTCGGTCAGATGGGCGAAGGAGGCGGAGGGCATCACGCCGCTGAGCTCGCTGCCGTCGGGCCGCTTGCCCTTGCGGATCGCCGTCACGATCTGGTCGGCGGTCCATTTGCCGAGGCCCGTCTCCGCGTCCGGGGTCAGGTTGCCGCCGACGAACACGCCCTGGCCCGGAATCGAGAAGCCGACGTCCGAGCCGCCGAGATAGCGCTTCATGTCCGGGCTGCCGAGCATCCCGCCGGGGGTGTGACAGTCGGAGCAACCCGCGATCGACACGATGTATTTGCCGCGCGCGAGCTCGGCGTCGTCGGCGAGCGCGGGTGCCGCCAGCCCGGCCAGCGCGTACGCCGCCCAAACGGCCCTGCGAACACAAATCGCAACCATATCGTCCTCCCTCTTTCTCTGCGTAAGGCTCGTTAGCTCCCAGGAGTTCCTGCGATCGGGATCCCGGTCAGGTGATCCGGCACGCTCCACGACTGCGTCGGATCGGGCGTGTGGGCGACCGGCGCGATATCGCCGCGCCACGCCACCCCGACCATCTGCGCCGTCTGATAGACCATCACGCGCCAGCCGGCGGCTTCCAGCGCGCGCAAGCCCTTGGCGACATGGGGCGACACGAGGTCGTGGAAGATCGCCATCGCCGTCGGCTCGAGATAGGGCAGGCAGGCGAGCGCGTCGCGGGTGGGCGCCTCGCCGTCATGGTCGCCGTCGATGAACACGAAGGACCAGCGGCGGCCCGCTTCGCCGAGGCGGACGACCGCCGCGGGACTCGGCTCCGGGACGAGGACCGTGACGGCTTCCCCGCCCGCCGCTCGGACCGTCGCCTCGAACTCGGCCCGCCAGTCCGGGTCCGCCAGCAAGGGCTCGACGACATGAAGCGAGCCGAGGCCCGCCGCGATGAGATGGGCGGTCGACCAGCCGCGCCAGGCGCCGATCTCGAGGCCCGCCCGCCCGGCGAACAGACGCGCGCTTGCGTAAAGGATCGAGGCCTCGTCGCGATTGATGAAGCCGACGATCGGGTTGCGCCGATCCGCACGGTAGGGATGGTCGATGTCGCGCCGGAGCCAGGGCCAGGTCGATACGCTTCGGTCGAATTCCTCCATGTCGGGGAACAGCTGATCGAGCCTCGGCGTTGCGAGGTTGCCGGCGACGTAGTCTCTGGCCATCGAAATCCGAACCTTCCGCGAGCCCGTCGTTGGACGTGGCCCGCGGATTGCACGGGCGGGAGTTCGCCGTCAAGCCGGCGCCGCCGGATGGCGCCCGCAAGGCGCGAGGGTCGATCGTTTGACCGCCACGATTGACCCCGGTAAACTTTCATGAACGGTCTAGTGGGAAAAGCGTCCGGCAGGACGCAGCCAGGAAGACGATGGGCAGGAAATCGAAGGACCCGCAGGGCGCGGGCAACCGGGAGCGGCCGGTGATCCCGATTGGCGGGTCCGGACGGCGGACGCTGCCTCGGGCGCCCCGGGGCCGCGGCTGTGCGCTCGAGTCCGGGCATGACAAAGGTTGTGACGTTTCCGTCGACCGGCAGTTCGGCGCCTTCAAAATCGCGCCCGCCGGCGCTGGCGACCTTCAAGAAGGTCGACAAGGTCTTTTCCAATGCGGTCACCGCCCTGACGGGCCTCGATCTCGAGATCCGGTCCGGCGAATTTCTGTCGCTGCTCGGGCCGTCAGGTTGCGGCAAGTCGACCGTGCTCAGGCTTCTCACCGGGCTGACCGAGCCGACGCGCGGGGAAATCGTGTGGAGCTGCGAGCGTCCGCAGTTTGGTTTCGTCTTCCAGGAGCCGACGCTGATGCCCTGGTCGGACGTCTTCGCCAACGTCTGGCTGCCCCTGCGGCTCGCGGGGGTGTCAAAGGACAAGGCCCGCCCGCGGATTGAGGAGGCGCTGGCGCAGGTTGGGCTCGGCGGAATTCGCCAAGGCCTATCCGCGCCAATTGTCGGGCGGCATGAAGATGCGCGTATCGATCGCCCGCGCCCTCGTCACCCGGCCGCAGGTGCTGCTCATGGACGAGCCTTTCGCCGCGCTCGACGAGATCACCCGCCTCAAGCTCAACGACGACCTGGCGGAACTGCAGGCCTCGCTCAACGCGACAGTCGTGTTCGTCACCCATTCGGTGTTCGAGAGCGTCTATCTCGCCGACCGCATCGTCGTCATGGCGGCCCGTCCCGGGCGGGCCTTCGCGGAGATTTCGGTCGAGGCGCCGCCGATCCGGCGCGAGCACTTCCGCCTGACGGCGACCTATGCCGAAGCCTGCAAGCGCACGTCCACGGCGCTGCACGAGGCCATGGGCGAGGCGCCTCCGAACGAGTTAGCGCAATGAGCCGTGACGACCTTGTCGGCTACGCCGTTCCCGCATTCACCCTCGGCTGCGGTCTCGCCGCCTGGGAGGGCCTGGTTCGGTACTTCGCCATCCCGCCTTATCTGTTGCCGGCGCCGAGCGTCATCATCGCGACGCTGTTCACCGATTGGGGCACGCTTTCGAGTTCGCTCTGGGTGACACTCTCGATCACGTTGAAGGCGTTGCTCGCGGCGGTGGTCGGCAGCGTCGCGCTGGCGGTCATCTTCGCCCAGTCGCGGTTGGTGGAACGGGCGTTCTACCCGTTTGCGGTCGCGATGCAGGTGACGCCGATCGTGGCGATCGCGCCGCTGCTGCTCATCTACCTGACCCCGAGCGTCGCGGTGCTGGTGTGCGCCTTCCTGGTGGCGTTCTTTCCGCTGCTCGCCAACACCACGCTCGGCCTGTCGTCGGCGGACCATAATCTGGTCGAGCTGTTTTCGATGTACCGCGCCAGCCGCCTGCAGCAGTTCGCGCTGCTCAGACTGCCGTCCGCCCTGCCTTACTTTCTCGCCGGCCTGCGCATCAGCGGCGGTCTCGCCCTGATCGGCGCCATCGTCGCGGAGATTGCCGCCGGTTCCGCCGGGCAGGGCTCGGGCCTCGCCTACCGCATCGTCGAATCCGGTTTCCGCCTCAATATCCCGAGGATGTTCGCCGCCCTCCTCTTGATCTCGGTGGCGGGCATCACAATTCATGTGCTTCTGACGGCGCTCTCGCACTGGCTGTTCATCGGACTGGCACGAGAGCGAGCGCGGGCGGGAAGCCTGAAATCCCGTAGATCATTCGCGTAGATCGGCGGCTCTGCGACCGGCTTTCGTTCTGTCGTGAATGGGCTTAAGGGGGTGGGGAACGCGCGCCAATCCACTAGAGGCGAACGCCATGAACATTCAGTACGGGGTCGGCGCGCGCGCGTCGGTCTTGCGCAAGCTGGGCCTTGCCGCGCTTGTGAACACCTCCGCCTTCGACATCGCCGCCGCCCACGCCGCGTTGGTGCGCCGCCAGGCGGTGCCCGAGCGGATCCTGACCGACGGGCTCGTGGTCGACGTGCCGGCTGGGGTCTACCACCCCCTTCCCAACTCGAGCTCTGAGTTTTTCATCCGCAACATCAAGGCGATGGACCAGAGCCGATCGAGAAGACGCTCGAGATCGGCGCCGGCTGCGGCATCATCTCGCTCTACATGGCCGCCAACTGGACCTCGAAGGCGGTCGCCACCGACATCTCGCCGATCGCCGTCCAGGCGACGCTCGACAACGCCGAACTGAACGGGCTCGGCCTCACGGCGCTTCCAGTCCGACCTGTTCGAGAAGATCGAGGAGGGGGAATTCGACCTCATCGTGTTCAATACGCCGATGATCGACAAGACCCCGGAGAACGACATCGAGAAATACAGCCTGTGCGATCCGCATGGCCAGATCACCGGGAATTACCTGCGGCAGGCGCGCCATCACGTGTCGAAGGACGGGCTGATCATCTTCTCGATCTGCAACAACTCCGCTTACGAAGTCATGGATTCGATCGACCTCGACTATTCGATCGTCGGCTTCGAACTCGGGTTACAGCGGCTTCTGGCGGGCGATCGTCGGCGCGCGGCTCTGAAGCAGCGTCTAGCGCTCCGCCCGGCGGGGAGCAGGGTCCGACGCCGTTGGGAGATCTTGGCTCTTGTAGCGTTAGTTGTTGGCGCCAGATCCACCTGGACAATTCCAAGGGCTAGCCCCCATCCGTCATGGCCGGCCATGACGCGGTTTCCGCCAACGCTCCAACGGCTCAACCAACAGCAAACACGATAAGAGCTGAGATCATTTTTCCGGAGCGATCGACGACGGGTGTCACCGGGGGCGGGCGCCGGTGCAGCCGACAGTCGGGCAGTTCGATGAAAAGCCGCGTCTGTCGAGGTCACACCTGACGGCCGATTCTCCTCGATATGGGATGCCGTAGCAGGACGGGTCGGCGCGGCACCCTGCGCGGTTGCGGTGACGCCCGCATGGGTCGCCGAGCGGAGCCGGGCACCAGTCTCTGGCGTCCGTCCCGCACGGGCGGGTCTGCGCCGCCGCGCCGGGCGGCCCGGCAAGGACCGCCAGCGCCGTCAGCGCAAGCGCCCGAACGCCTTGAAGAAACGCCGACCGCGTCATCCGTTTGGCTCCCGATGTCCACTGTTCGACTCCCGGCGGCGCGCAAGGCCAAGGTCGCGCCGGACGACGTCGCGACTATATCGCTTCGATGTCGAGTCCTCGGTCAATTTTGAGCAGGGCAGGTGGAAAATGCTTTCGAGGACCATGATTGCGACGGCGTTGGCCGCGGCAGCGCTTGGCGGCTGCGCAAGCGTCGGGGCGCAGGAGAAGGAAGGCCAGCTTTCGGCCGCCGGCTTTGTTCGGATTCAGGCGGACACGCCCGAGCGGGTCGCCAAGCTTCAGGCCCTGCCGCAGAACGCCATCGTCTTCGCCCAGCGCAAGAAGGGGCCGGTCTACATCTACGCCGACGCCGCGGGCTGCAATTGCGCCTTCGTCGGCAGCCCGGCCGCCTATCAGCAGTATCAGCAGATCCGGACCGCCAATAACATTGCGCAAATGCAGGAGACGACGGCGGAGCTCAACATGGCGGCCATGAACGACTGGGGCGGCGCGTGGGGGCCGATGGCGCCCGGCTGGTACTGACCCGGCCATCCGGCGCGACCCTTCATGAGGAGCGGGAGGGGGAAATGGCGCGTTCGGCGGCGCGCGCCGGCGCGACAGGACTCGCGGCCGCGGGTTTCGTCGGCCTCGCCGCATCGGCCCGGGCGCTCGCCGCAGCCGCAGCCATTGAGTGAGCCGGGCGTCATCGACGAGGCGCCGCTGAGATCGCCGAGATCGCTCCGGTTCTGACGGACGCCGATATCACGGGGCCGGGTCCCGGCGATCCTCGGCGCGCTGTGGACGTGCCTCGACGGATCAGGCCGCCGACGGCTGGCAGCCGCGACGGCCCGACCGGGAAGGATCATGATCGAACACGCTGAGAGCTGGTCGGACAACTGGGCCTGGGGACTGCCGATCGTCGTGCTCACCGTGCTGTTGCACGCCTTCGGACTGGTGCTCATTCATGAACATGTCGTCGGTCGGCTCGCCCATTATCTGCGCGCTCGCCGCTCGATCACGATCTTTGCGGCGGTCGTGGCCCTGACGGTGCTTCTGCTGACGATTTTGCACGGGGCCGAGGCGGCCGCGTGGGCGCTCGCGTATTTGGCGCTCGGGGCGCTGGACGGTCCGCGGTCCGCGATGCTGTTCTCGCTCAACGCCATGACGGCTTATGGTCACGATAATTTCGACCTCGAGCCGCATTGGCGGCTGATGGGCGCACTCGAGGCGCTGAACGGCGTCATCCTGTTCGGCCTGACGACCGCTTTCCTGTTCTCGGCGCTTCAGGGCGCGTGGCCCTCGCATGCCCGCGATGGGCGCGACGGGCGATGATCCGACCGCTGACAACGACGAACACTGACTATAAATGGGAATCCAATCGTCGCGCCGTACAACCTGCCGCGCCGAGTCCGCCAACCTGGTTTCGCTTGCCTGTTATGTGCCTGTTAACGCCCTGTTCGGCGCCTGTTAAGGCGCCTGTTCAGCGCCTGTTATTCGCCTGTCCATACCCCGCAACCGTGGGGTTGTAATTGCGACAATCGTCTGATATTGCTATAGTTTCTGAGCAGAACGCCGGCGACGGAAAAAGAAAACCGCCTGCTAGCAGGCGCCCGGACGGCCGGCGGCGGCCGCCGAACGGCGCGATTTTGAGCCGAAACCGCCCTCAGGGCGCCGGGCCGCGCGCCCGCCGCAGCAGGGCTTCGCGCAGGGTGTCGTAGATCGGGGGGTTGGCGAGCAGGGCCGGCGTCATCATCGCAATCGCGCAGGCTTCGAGGGCCGGCAGCAGCAGCGTGACGTTGCCGGTCATCTCGCTGACCAAAATCATGCCGGTCAGCGGCGCCCGCACCACGCCGGTGAAGAAGGCCGCCATGCCGACCAGCGCAAACGAGGTTCCGGGGACGTCGAGACCGGGAAACGCGAACTGGCAGGCGGCGCCGTAGAGAAAGCCGAGCTGGGCGCCCAGCGCCAGCAGCGGCGCGAACAGGCCGCCCGGAGTGGCAGCGGCGTAGGAGATCGCGCCAAGGCCGAAGCGCACGACGAACATGACCGCGACCAGCGTCAGGCTTCCACCCCCGGCCAGAACGGCCGCGGTGATCGGATCGCCGCCGCCGATTGCTCCGGGCCAGGCGAAGCCGAGCGCGCCGACGCCGACGCCGATCAACCCGGCGCGCGCCTCGACCGGCAGGCGAATCCGTTCGACCGCGGCGATGGCGCCGACAAGCCCGCGGTTATAGGCGACCGCCGACGAGACCCGCGGCGGCGCCCAGGACAAAGAACAACGGATGCGCCGCGACCGGAACGTTCGGCAAGGCGGGGACAAGGAAATCCGGCCGGTCGCCGAGCAAGGCGCGGACGATGGAGATCGCCGTGGCCGAAGCGGCCAGCGCCGCCACCGCGATGCGCGGATCGAAGGCCTGGACCAGCTCTTCGAGCACGAAGGCCGCCCCGGCCAGCGGCGCGTTGAAGGCGGTGGCGAGGCCCGCGCCGGCGCCCGCGGCCAGGAGGGCGCGGGTGTCGCGCCAGGAAAGGTCGAACGTGCGCCCGATCCCTTGGGCGAGGCTCGCCCCCATCTGCACCGTCGGCCCCTCGCGGCCGAGCGCCAGGCCCGCGCCGATCGCCAGCACCCCGCCGACGAACTTGACCGGCGCGAGCAAATAGGGCGCCGGCGGCAGCCCGAAACGCAAGACCGCCTCGACATGCGGAATGCCGCTGCCGGCGGCGTTCGGCGAGAAGCGGCGCACGAGCCAGGCCGCGACCAGCGAGGCCGCGCCGCAGGCGATCACGACGATCATGAAGCCCGGAAGCGGCGCGGCATGGGCGCGCGCAATGACGAGATCGCGCAGGCGGTCGGCCGCGTCCAGCGACAGCCGGAACGCGGCGCCGACGACGCCCGTGGCGGCGCCCGCGACCAGCGCCAGGAGCGTGAGCGTCGCGAGCCCGCGCGCCTGATCCGCGGGGGGCGTCCCTTGCGTTTCGTCCATGCTCCGGTCCCCTCGTGACTGGCGTCCACCCCGCCCCGCCCGCCCCTTTCCGTGAGGGGATCTCCGCCTATGGGCGGCGGCGCTAAAGCCCCAAGGCGTCGAACGGGATGACCCGGCAAGGATCGCCGGCTTTCGCCGGACCCGCGTGTCGGGGCCGGACGATCAGCCCGTCCGCGCCCGCCATGACCTTGACCAGCGACGAATCCTGCTCCCTCGCCGGGGTGGCGATCAGGACGCCGCCGTCGTCGCGCGCCAGCGCGCAGCGCGCGTAATCCTGGCGTGGGCCGTTGGCGTCCATGTCGAGCGCGAGACGAGCGGCTCGGGCCGGGTCGGCGCCCGCGCCGGGCTCGCCGTTCAGCGCCATGAGCAGCGGTCGGAGGAACAGGATTGCGCAAATCGTCGACGAGGTCGGGTTGCCCGGCAGGCCGAGCACGATCAGCCTGCCGAGGCGGCCGTGCATCAGGGGCTTCCCCGGACGCATGGCGATCCTCCAGAAGCCGAGCTCCATGCCGGCGGCGACCAGCGCCTTCTGGACGAGGTCGTGGTCGCCGACCGAGGCGCCGCCGAGCGTGACGAGCACGTCGGCCTCCGCATCGAGCGTCTCATGGATCGCGGCGTCGAGCGCGCCCATGTCGTCGCGGGCGATGCCGAGGTCGATCGGGATGCCGCCGCAGGCCTCGACGATCCCCGCTACGGTGAAATTGTTCGAGGCGACGATCTGCGACGGGCCGAGCGTCCCGCCGGGCGTCACCAACTCGTCGCCTGTCGCCAGGATCGCGACCCGCGCCGGACGTCGGACCGGCAGCATAGCGTGGTTGGCGGCCGCGGCCAGCGCAACATCGCGGGGGGTCAGCCGGCGGCCGGCGCGAAGCAGGATCTCGCCTTCGGCGAAGTCGAGGCCGGCCGGCCGCAGGTTGTCGCCGGCCCTCGCTGTGGCGGAGAGCGAGATCCGGTCGCCCTCGCGTTGCGCCTCCTCCTGAATGACGACGGCGTCGGCGCCGCGAGGAGCGGGCGCGCCGGTGAAGATGCGAACAGCTTCGCCCGCGCCGACTGCGCCGTCGAAGGCGCGCCCGGCCGCGGCCTCGCCGATCACGCGTAGCGACGCGGGCGGGCTCGCCGTATCGGCCGCCCGGAGCGCGTAGCCGTCCATGGCCGAATTGATGAACGGCGGCTGGGTGCGCAACGCAGCCACGTCGCGCGCCAGCACCCGGCCGAAAGCCTCTTCGAGGGCGACCCTCTCCTCGCCGAGCGGTCGCTCGACCGAGCCCAGTACGCGCGCGAGCGCCTCCTCGACAGGGATCAACGCGCTCATGGATTTGGCTCCTCCGCCCGCCATTCGCCCGATTTGCCGCCGCGTTTCTCGACCAGCCGCACGCCTTCGACGCTCATGCCGCGGTCGATCGCCTTGGCCATGTCGTAGATGGTGAGGCAGGCCACGGCGACCGCGGTCATCGCCTCCATCTCGACGCCGGTCGGCCCGACGCAACGCGTCTCGACGCGCACCTCGAGGCCGGGCAGGGCGTCGTCGGCGGCGATCTCGACCGTGACTTTGCTCAGCGCGATCGGATGGCAGAGCGGAATGAGCCCGGAGGTCTTCTTGGCCGCCATGATCCCGGCGATCCGCGCCGCCCCGATCACGTCGCCTTTCTTCGCGTCTCCCGCGAGGATGGTCGCGAGCGTCGCCGCGGCCATGCGCACGCGCCCCTCGGCGACCGCAACCCGGTTGGTCGCGGCCTTGGCCCCGACATCCACCATCCGCGCTTCGCCTTCGACGCCGATATGGGTGAGGGCGGTCGGGTCGGGGTCCTCGTTGTCGTTGTCCGCGCTCGTCATCTGCTCTTGCTCGTCGCGCGCGGCGCGCGCTGGTTCATCAAGCAAAATTTGCGGGCGCCGGCAATCGCCCGGACCCAGCCATGCTGTCGCAGGTCGTGGCTCCGTCCGTCAGCTCCAACGCTCGTACACCAGCCGGGCGCGGATCGTGCCTTCCAACGCACGGATTTCCGTCAGAAGGCTCTGGCTGTCGGCCGCGGAAGCGTCTGCGTCCAGCACGACGTAGCCGATATCGCCGTAGGTCTCGTAATATTGCGCGGCGATGTTGAGGCCGCTGCTGGGCGAAGAGATCGTTCAGCTGTCCAGCATGCCCGGCAGGTTGTGCTGGACCTGGATGAACCGGGTCCCGAGCGGCCGGATCGGCAATTGCACCTGCGGGAAGTTGACCGCGCCGACGGTCGAGCCGACGTCGCTGTATTCGACGAGCTTGCTTGCGACTTCCGACGCCGATGCGCTCCTGCGCCTCCTCGGTCGAGCCGCCGACGTGCGGCGTCAGAATGACGTTGTCGAGGCCCTGGAGCGGCGGTGACGAACTTTTCCTCGTTCGAGCGCGGTTCGACCGGGAACACGTCGATCGCCGCGCCGCGAAGACGCCTTCCCGCAGCGCGGCGCGCCAGCGCCTCGAGATCGACGACCGTGCCGCGGCTGTTGTTGATGAGATAGGCGCCCGGCTTCATCGCCGCGAATTTCGCGCGGCGCCGATCATGCCGGCTACGTCGCCGGCGTTTCGGGGACGTGCAGGCTCACGACGTCGCTCTGGCGCAACAGATCGTCGAGACTTGCCGACGGCTCGGTGTTGCCGTGGCGCAGCTTGTCGGTGAGATCGTAAAAGATCACCCGCATGCCCATCGCTTCGGCGAGATACGAGAGCTGGGAGCCGATGTTGCCGTAGCCGACGATGCCGAGCGTCTTGCCGCTGACTTCGTGGCTGTCGGTCGCCGACTTGTCCCAGCCGCCCGAGTGCGCCGCGACCGAGCGCGGGAAGATCCGGCGCAACAGCATGACGATCTCGCCGATGACCAGTTCGGCGACGCTGCGCGTGTTGGAGAAGGGCGCATTGAAGACCGGAACGCCGATCCGGCGCGCCGCGTCGAGGTCGACCTGATTGGTCCCGACGTTGAAGCAGCCGATCGCAATCAGCCGATCGGCGGCGCCGAAAACATCCTCGGTCGAGCTGGGTGCGGGAGCGGATGCCGAGAATGTGGACGCCCTTCGACGGCTTCGCTGAGCGCGTCGCCCTCGAGCGCCTTGGGCAGACGCTCGATGCTGGTATAGCCGGCGGCTCTGCATCAGCTCGACGGCGCTGTCGTTGATGCCCTCGAGCAGCAGGACCTTGATCTTGTCCTTCGCCAGCGAGAATTGCGGGGTTTGCGCAGCGGTGTCCGCCAAGGGGGATTCCAGTTCGGTCGGGAGCCCGCTTTGGGAACACGGCCCGCCTCGGCGGTCAAGGGGAGGATGAGGCGTTGGCGGCTTCGACGGTCCCGGATCGCCCCCCGCGTCGGGACGTTGCCCGAAATGGCCGCGCAGCGGCTACACGCTCTTCATTGACAACTCAAACCAAAACGCCGCCCGGTCGGGGCGGCGCTCGGCAAAGACGCGCCGGCGACCGGCGTCACACTGCGATCGGCGCGATCTTTCTCGATCCGCGGTAGGCTGACAATCCAATGCTCGCAAATCCAAACAACATCATCGCCCACGTTGCGGGCTCCGGGACAGCCGACCCGATCAACGAGAACTTCAGGTCTGGCGCGCCGCCGACGAAAGTGGTCGAGACCGTTTCGACCGTCGTCACGCCTGACCCGGCGTCATAGGTAAACGTCGGGGTGGAGAAGCCATCGGCGACGCTGGTGAACAGATAGTCGCCCGTCGCCGTGCCTTCCGTCGTCCAGTCGCCAGGCAGATAGACGAACACGAAATAGCCGATGCCGGGCGAGTACACCGTCGAGTCGAAGCCTCCGGCGTCGAAATTCAGCGTCGCGAGGTTACCAAGCTTTCCGTAGCTTATGGGCAGACCGGCGCCGGCTGCGGTGTCGTATTGCCAACCCCAAAAGCCCTCGGTTCCGTCGCCGGAAAACGTCGCGTTGACCGTAGCCGGATAGGGCGCGATTGGCGTCGGGGAGGTGACCGTCACCCCGCCTCCCTGGAAGTAGGCGAAATTCTGCGCGTTCGGGAGAACCGTGATGGGAAACGGCGCGTCCGTGAATGGCGAACCGGCCGCGTATGCATAGGCTACCTGATAAAGTGCGCTTGCATTGGAGAAGACCGAATCGGACCAGGTGACGGTGTAGTCGCTGGTGCGGTTGACGACCTGTTGCGCGTTTGCGGCCCCGGTCGCCAGCACTCCTGCCACGACGAGGCCCGATAGTGAAAATTTGGCCATCTGAAAGTCCCCTTGATTTAGCCACCCCAGCTGCTTTGTGGCCAAGTGCCTAAGCAGTGTCAACAGCTAAGTTAGCGCCTGTTCTCTTCCTGAGACTGTTCTCTTCCTGAACTTGTCGAAGGAGATCAGGCGGGACAGATTTCGCGCGGGCGCCCGCGATTGACGCCTGTCGGTCCCACGTGTAGGCGCCGCGCGCGGTGGGCGCGCATGTTCGTTCGCCGCGCAGAGAGCGCCCGGATGTCGCGTGACCCCACCATCGCCTATGTCTTCCTGCGCAACTCCGTCTTCGGACCGAAGGGGGCGGCGTCGGTCGAGCTTTGCGTGCGCGATCTGATCCGCCATAGCCGTTTTCGCCGCTCGACGCTGGTCGTCTGCCCGAAGGTGGACGAGCCATTCGAGGGGATCGAAATCGAGACCGTCCGCGACGTCGCCTTCGGCGGCAATCTCGCCAAGGCCTGGGCGGTTGGACAGCGTCTCAAACGCCGAAGTGTCGATATCGCCGTGGTCGAGAACCACCTGCCGGCGGCGGCGGTCGTGGCGGCGGCTTCGGGAATTCCTGTCATTCTCCACAGCCACGCCTACGAGAAGGCCGCGTCGGGCGCGCTGAAACGGGCGGAGCGCGATCTCGAAATCAAGCGCCTTGCTGGCTTCGCCTTTGTCAGCGAGGACTGCCTCGCCCGCTTTCGCCTGAATTTTCCGGGCGCGACCGCGCCGGTGCGCGCCATTCCAAACGGCCTCGACATGCGCGAATGGTCGGCGCCGGCGCGAAGGACAAGCTGATCCTCTCGGTTGGCCGCGGGCTCGACGACAAGGGCCATCGCGAGGCGATGGCTGCGATTGCCCGGGTTCTGAAGACGCGGTCCGAGTGGAGCGCCCAGTTCATCCTGTCGGCGATCGACCGCGAGCCCGAAACCGTGCGGGCGCTGCGCGACGCCGCGGCGCCGTTCGGGGAACGGGTGCGCATCGACGCCAATCTGCCCTACGCCGAGGTCAAGGCGGCCTGGGCGAGGGCGGCTGTCGGCATGGCGCTGACCAAGACGCCGGAGCCGTTCGGGCGCACCGCGCTCGAAGCTTTGGCGAGCGGCGCGGCGCTGGTGACGTCGGGCTTCGGCGGGCTTGCCGAGGTCTGCGGCCCCGACGCGCTGAGGGTCGATCCCGCCGACGCGGACGCGGTGGCGACCGCACTGGCGTCCCTCGTCGATTCGCAGGAACAGCGTGAAAATCTCGCAAGAGCCGGACGCAGGCGGGTCGAGGGGCTGTACGACATGGCGGCGGTCTCCGCTCGGATGGACGATTTTATCGAAGAGGTCGCAACGCACGCTCGCTGAGGGCGGGTCCCCATCAGGGCGAAAAGCCGCGCCGGCCAGAACGCAGCGAGAGGTCGCCGCAGCTGCGATCGCACATAAATCTTTCTCCAGGGCCCCGGCGGACAGCTAGATATGTATCCGGGACTGAATGACCGCGGGCGCTGGCGGAGCAGGCAGGATAAGCGCCACCTTGTAGCGAGTGCTCAATGGACCCTCGAGAGCCCGCGATCCATTACAATTCTGGGCCACACCTTGCGACGCAGTTGTTAGGTAATATTTGTGAAAGCCGCTTGAGTATTTATAATAACCGTCACTTCCACTTAAATTAACATTTACCTCATCAACATCATACCGCCAAGATGATGTAGTACGCTTGCTATAGAGTGGTTGTGCGCAAGTAGAAGGAAGAGGAGATGTCCCATGAGAAAAATACTTGCCTTGCCGGTGGCTCTGGTCTTGACGGCCCCGGCAATGGCGATTTCAACGAGGGCGTCCGAAGACATCCATCGCGGGGTTCTCCATCACCATCATCCGCTGATACATCGTCGAGTTGTAGACGTACAGGTGATGCCACCTAGGCGGCCGATAGCCTTTTCGTCTGCACAGCACGTTCTTCATGGCGTCTACGAAAGAGAGGGGCTTGGTCGCAATCCGGCTGATTGCGTCGTCTACGGCTGCATCGGAAATAACTGAGACGAGTTCGAGGTGTCCGGAAGAGGCCGGCATCGATGTTGGCAAGGAAACGACGAATAGACCAACTCGACTACGGGCAGGGGACGCTCTACGCGATAGGCGCGGCGGTTCTCTTGGCTGTTCAGGAGCCGTTCTCCGCCCTGGCGGCGCGGTCGTTGACGTCGCTCGACTTCATGGCGCTTACGCAGGTGGCGTTGCTGTTGTCGCTGCCGCTCTTGCTATCGCAAGCCGATAGCCGGCGGGACTTTACCGCTATTCTGCTCAACGTCCGGCAATGGCCGAAACTGGCGGTCATTTTTCTTGTCGGGGTCACGGGACTCGAGCTTTACGACGTTGGGCTCAGCAGCGCGCATCCGATCATTACCGCTGGCGTACTCAACATCTCGCCCTTCTGGGCGGCGCTGGTCGCGTTCGCGGTTTCAAGACGAACGATCTCGGTTTCTCCTGTTGCGTTCTGGACCTGCTTTCTCGTGGCGTTCTGCGGCGCGATGGCGATCGCATGGAGCCAGATCGACGTCGACAACCGCCTTCTCACCCGCGACGTGATCACAAGCCTGTTGCACAGCCGATGGATTTACGCCCTGCCGATGCCGGCGTTCTTTGCCCTCAGCGGAACGCTCGTTTTCAAGTGGTTCCCTGAATTCGACGAGGCTGCGTCCATCGGCGCCAATTTTTTTGTGTCTGCGGCGATCCTAATCCCGGTTGCGGCGATAAGCGCCCATTTCGGCCCCTCGCTACGCCTCAGCGAGCAATCGGCCGGGGCAATCGGCCTCTTGCTCCTCGGCACGCTCGCGGCGTCGGCCGCGGGACGCCTCCTTTATCAAAAGGCCTTGACCCTGACGCGGGACGACAACGGTTACGTGACGATGTACTTCCTAATCATTCCGGGCGTCGCTGCCCTGATCTCCTGGCCTCTGTCCAGGTGGATCCCGACTTTGACGTTCATCCCGAGCCCCGCCTTTGGCCTGGGGCTGGCGCTTGTTATGGGGCCGCTGCTTTTCCTGTCGTTCGTCTCGAGACGGGGCAGGAGGGCGGAGCGCGCAAGGGCTAGTTTTGAGGCGATGGGCGCCGAGTGAAATGGCGCGAGGGGGTCGTAGTTAGGCCGAGGCGCTCAGAGGGAACGACGCGAGATGAAGTTCACGCCAACTCCTTTGCTGACGGTGGTCTTCTCTTTCGGCCTCGCGACCAGCGTCGGCGCTGTCGATCAGGCCTCGCACGAGAAAGCCTCGGCATGCAACGGTTTCTCCTGGTCAGTTTCAAATGAGCGCGCGTGGTTCGCCGCCGAGACTCTGAGGCACAGCGCCTCGGGGGTGCGCCTGTCCCGCATAGACCGAGCGGTTGAGCTGACGCTCGAGCCCAGCGACAAGGTCAAGTTCTTTTTGCCGCCGCAAAAAACTCCTCGACCTGACAGCTACAGCGGCGACGTCACGTTCTTCGGTGTGCCGCGACCCGGGCTCTATCAGGTGACGATTTCCCTCAACGCTTCGATCGATGTGTTCGAGAACGGAAATCGGCTCGCCGCCGTCGCATCAAACGAAGCGCCGGACTGCCCAGACGTGCGCCGGAGCGAGCGCTTCGCCCTTGCGCCCGGCGACCTCGTTCTCGTTCAGATCAGCGGCGCGCGAACGCCGTCGATCAAGGTGGCCTTCGCCCTAGCCCCCTGAAGTTCCAGCCGCTGTCGATTGTCGCGGCTGCGTCGTCACGCCGACAACCACGCGGCATCGTTCCAGCGGATATTTTGCCGTCAAACGACAAAGGGCAACTCTTGGCGTCAGCGGGAGACCCCCGGCTTTGTCGGGGACCGCCGCTGGCTCGCGACCAATTCCGGAGGCGAGCCCCGCCGACTGATCGCGCGCTGATGTGGCGCGACCTATTCGATCGCAACGCCGTCGGAGCGTCCGGGCTTCCGCCCGACCGTCCTCTGAAAAATCCGTCAGACGCAAGGAGAATCCTGCGCCCAAGACACGGAGAGTGCAAAGTCTTGCGGAAAAACGAAAAACAGGTTAGTCTCTGACCATGACGCGATGCGATGCGACGCCAGAAGACTTCCGCGCCCGGCCTCTTCGCGCGCGATGGCGACCCCGCCGCTGGAAAGAGGTGGACAGATTTTTATTTTGCCCCCGAGTCCCCTCGTAAGTCATTGAAAAACCTCGTTTCTGACGAGAGAATCCAAGGAAATCCAAATAAACTCGACCCTCGCCAACGGGCGAATTCGCGGAGCCCCGTAGCACGGCTGCGGAGAGCTGAGGAAATCCAAATAGGCGCGTCCGCGGTGCGGGCGGCGGCGGGCTGCGCCAAAGCGCACGACGTTCCGACATGTCTCAAACCGGCGCCGGCGGTCCCTCCGCATCGTGCCATTCGAGCGTGACGACCTTGCCGTTCTCGACGGTCAGCGCCAGGCGGCCATGCTTCAATTCCAGCGCCCGCTGCCCGAACAGCTTCCGCCGCCAGCCGGCCAGCGCGGCCACATCGGCCTTGTCATTGCCGGCGATCGCCTCGAGGTCGTCGACGGTGGCGATCAACTTGCCGGCGACGCCGCTCTCCTCGCTCACCTGCCTAAGCAGCACCTTGAGCAGTTCCACCGTCGCCGCGACGTTGGCGCCGTTGCGCCGCTCGCGGTCGATCTTCGGCAGCGCCTTGGGATCGCGGGCGAGGCCGCGCTCGATCGCCTCGAGGATCTCGCCGCCGGCGCGCGAGCGCTCCATACCGCGCGGAAAGGCGCGCAGGTTGCCGAGCGCTTCGACGCTGCGGGGTGCGGCGAGCGCGAGCTCGATCAGCACGTCGTCCTTGAGCACCCGCGAGCGGGGCACGTCGCGCGCCTGCGCCTCCCGCTCCCGCCAGGCGGCGAGTTCCATCAGCACGGCGAGATCGCGCGGCTTGCGGGCCCGGCTCTTGTAGCGCTCCCAGGCGCGCTCGGGATGCTGCTCATAGATCTCGGGCGTGGTCAGCGCCTTCATTTCGTCCTCGAGCCAGGACTGGCGGCCCGTCGCGGCGAGCCGCCTGGTCAGCGCTTTGTAGACGTCGCGAAGATGGGTGACGTCGCCGATGGCGTAGTCGATCTGCGCCTCGGCCAGCGGCCGGCGCGCCCAGTCGGTGAAGCGCGAAGATTTGTCGATCGCCACCCGACAGACCGAATGGACAAGCTCGCTGTAGGAGACCTGGTCGCCGTAGCCGCACACCATCGCCGCCACCTGCGTGTCGAACAGCGGCGTCGGCAGGACGCCCGACAGCTTCCAGAAGATCTCCAGGTCCTGGCGGGCGGCGTGAAACACCTTGACGACTCGCTCGTCGGCCATCAATCCGAGCAGGGGCTCGAGGTCGAGGCCGTCGGCGAGCGCGTCGATGGCCAGCGCCTCCTCGTCGGTCGCCAGTTGCACGACGCAGAGGATCGGCCAGAACGTCGTCTCGCGCAGGAATTCCGTATCGACCGTCACGAACGGGTGGCGCGCCATTCGCAGGCAGGCGGCTTCGAGCTCTTCGCTCGTCGTGATCAGCGACACGCTTCGCGCCTATTCGGTTTCGGCGCCGTCTCGCGGCGGGGCGACGGGCTTCGCCCGCTCCTTGCGGATCGGAGGAGGGACGTGACGCGGCATGCCGAGCCGCTTGTCGAGATAGGCGCCCACGACTGTTTGAAGATCGTCGATGCAGTCTTCGAAGAAGTGGTTGGCCTCGGGGATGACCGCATGCTCGATGACGATGCCCTTCTGCGTCTTCAGCTTCTCGATCAGCGCCAGCACCTCCTTGAGCGGCGCGACGCGGTCTTTGTCGCCGTGGACGAACAGGCCCGACGAAGGGCAGGGCGCGAGAAAGCTGAAGTCGAATCGGTTGGCCGGCGGGGCGATGGAGATGAACCCCTCGATCTCCGGCCGGCGCATCAAAAGCTGCATGCCGATCCACGAGCCGAACGAGACCCCGGCGATCCAGCAGGCCCGGGCCTCCGGGCTAATCGCCTGCGCCCAGTCGAGCGCGGAGGCCGCATCGGAGAGTTCGCCTTGGCCGTGATCGAACGCGCCCTGCGAGCGTCCCACGCCGCGAAAGTTGAAACGCAGCACGGAAAAGCCGCGTTCGGCGAAATTGTAATAGGTGTTGTAGACGATCTGGTTGTTCATCGTCCCGCCGAACTGCGGATGCGGGTGGAGAACGACTGCGATCGGCGCCCCCCGCTGCTTGGCGGGGTGGAAGCGGCCTTCCAGCCGACCGGCGGGACCATTGAAGAAAACCTCGGGCATGAACACTCCACCAATTCGGTCGGCCGGTCCCGACAACCGACGCAGGGCGCCCCGCGTCGGGCTGCGAACTGTGCGGCTTGCGGCGCAGGCGCATCGCGCCTATGTCTCGGCTCGGTCGACGGGAGGCTCGCTCGGAGGCAGCCTCATAACATGCAAGGCGCCGGAGATTGCAAGCAAAAACCGCCAAGTCAGGGCGGAGAAGCCTTAGGGCGAGAGGATCGGATTGCTTGGAGACGGGATGGCCGCCGCGGAGCCGGAGACGAGGACCTATCTCGATTATAACGCGACGGCTCCCATTCGCCCCGAAGCGCGCGCGGCGGTCATCGCGGCGATGGAGACGATCGGCAACCCCTCCTCGGTGCATGCCGAGGGCCGGGCCGCGCGGCGGATCGTCGAGGAGGCTCGGGCCGAAGTGGCCCGTCTCGCCGGCGTTTCGGCGCGTTGCGTGACCTTTGCGTCCGGGGCGACGGAGGCGGTCAATCTGGTCCTTAATCCGCGCTTCGGCGTCAAGCCGAACGAGCCGCCGCTCGACCGCCTGATCGTCTCGGCAGGCGAGCACCCTTGCGTCCTTCAGGGCTGCCGGTTTCCCGCTTCCGCCGTCGAGGTCGCGCCGTTCGGCGCCGACGGCCGGATCGACCTCGACCGGCTCGCCGAAGCCTGCCGGCAACCAGGGCGGCTGCTGCTCGCGCTGCAGGGGGCGAACAACGAGACGGGCGTGATCCAGCCGGTCGCCGAGGCGGCGACGCTGGTCCACGCCGCCGGCGGCTTGGTCTTTTGTGACGCTGTCCAGTTGGCCGGGCGGATGGACTTCAGCTTGGCGGCGCTCGGCGCCGATGCTCTGGCGCTCTCGGCTCACAAGGCCGGCGGCCCGAAGGGCGCGGGCGCGCTCGTCGTCGCCAATGCCGACGTCGCTCTCGGCGAGCCGCTGGTCCGGGGCGGCGGCCAGGAGCGGGGCGTGCGCGCGGGCACAGAGAGCGTGGCGATGATCGCCGGATTCGGCGCAGCCGTTCGCGCCCTCCTCGGCGAGGCGCCGTCCGAGCGGCGCCGCCTCCTTGCCTTGCGCGATCGTCTGGCCGAACGAATTCGCGAGACCGTTCCGGACGCGGTCGTCTTCGGCGCCGCCGCGCCGCGGCTCCCCAACACCCTGTGCTTCGCCGCCCCCGAGGTCGAGGCGGCGACCCTGATGATCGCGCTGGATCTCGCCGGCGTGGCCGTCAGCTCGGGCGCGGCCTGCTCGTCCGGCAAGGTGACCCCGTCGCACGTCCTGGCGGCGATGGGGGTCGCGCCCGGGCTCGCGAGGTGCGCCATCCGGCTGAGCCTCGGATGGGCCTCGTCCGAGGTCGACGTCGAGCGCTTCGGCGCGGCCTTCGCCGGCGCGATCGGACGGATGCGCGCGGGGTGGGGGGCCCTGGCCTGACTTCCGGTTCGAGCATGACCTTGCATTGCGCGCGCCTGCGGTGTAGAGGGCCCGTTCGCTCCCCGTTCATCGCAATGTTCCCAAAGGAGTCTTCATGGCTCGAGTCACTGTCGAGGATTGCATCGAGAAGATCGACAATCGCTTCGATCTCGTCCTCATGGCCAGCCATCGCGCCCGCGCCATTTCTTCCGGCGCCCCGATCAACGTCGGGCGCGACAACGACAAGAATCCGGTCGTCGCGTTGCGCGAGATCGGCGACGGCAAGCTGTCGCCGGGCGACCTTCGCGAGGACCTGATCCACGCGCTTCAGAAGCATGTCGAGGTCGACGAGCCGGAGGCCGAGGCGGCGCCGCCAATGGTCAATCCGAATGCCCAGTCCCAGATCGAGCTTGGCGCGGAGCCGCAGTTCGACCGCATGACGGAAGAAGACCTCCTGCGTGGGCTCGAGGGCCTCGCGCCTCCGCCCGAGCCCGAAGAAGAGACCGAATAGGCCGCTTCGCCTCTGCGCTGCAGTCACAACCCGCTGGTCCGACAGACCGGCGGGTTTTTTTGCCTGTCCACAGCTTCGCTCAACTTTCGCATGATCACTGTATTCACCGCGTATCGATTTGCTATCCTCGGTTGAAAGAATCACCCCGTCGCATGACCGGCCTCGGCCGGAGTTGCAGGGTGCAACCGGTTCGATTTTGGCGGCTGTGGGCCGCCACGCGTTGAGTAGGGGGCAGAGTTGGGCGAGGACGACATCAGACCGCAAACGGCGATTTTGCAGCCTCATGAGAGCGGCGAAAACGCGTCGGAGCTCGTGGAAGTCGCCGGCCGCGTCAAATGGTTCGATACCGCCAAGGGCTATGGCTTCATCGTCCCGGACGGCGGCGAGCCGGACGTCCTGATTCATGTGACCGTGTTGCGGCGCGACGGGTTCACGGGCCTTCGCGAGGGGGCGCGTGTGGTTGCGGAGGCGCAGCGTCGCGAGCGCGGTCTCCAGGTGCTCAAGATCATTTCCGTTGCGGAACCGGAAGCCGGCTATGCGCCGTCGGCGCCGCCCGCCCGGACGCGCGCGCAGGCCAGTTCGGTCGGCGGATTCGAGATCGTGATCGTGAAGTGGTTCAACCGCACGCGTGGCTTCGGCTTTCTGACGCGCGGCGAGGGCACCGAGGACATCTTCGTCCATATGGAGACGCTGCGGCGCTATGGCTTCGTCGATCCAAAGCCGGGGGACAGCATGCTGGCGCGATTTGGTCCCGGACCGAAGGGCCTGATCGCGGCCGAGGTTCGGCCGCTGGACGGTTCCCGCATCGTGGCGCCCAATTGACGCCCTGCCTGCGAGGCTGACTGGCCGCCTGCTTAGCGTGTCGAGAAGCGGCGCTGTCAGGCGGCGCGTCTCGAAGGAGGCTCCAGGGTGGTGAGCCACAGGCTTGACGGGCTCGCTTTCGCCTTCAAAACTCGATCCGCGACCCGGTAGCCGTCGGTCGCGGTTTTGGAGCAAGCGTCATGGGCTGGGTTGGATTTCGGTCGCTGTCCGCGTCCGCGCTGTTGATCCTAGCTCTCGGATCGGTCGCGCCGGCTGTGGCGCAGAGCCTCAAACCGCTGCAAATCGTCACCGCTTCGGGGGCTCACGACTTCAAGGTCGAGATCGCGGCCGACGACGCCAGCCGCGAGCGCGGCTTGATGAACCGCCGTTACATGCCCGCCGACCACGGCATGCTGTTCGAGTTCCCGAGCGATGCGCCCGTCGCATTCTGGATGAAGAACACTTACATCCCGCTCGACATGGTCTTCCTGTCTCGGTCGGGGGTCGTCACCAACGTCGTAGCCAACGCCGAGCCGTTGTCGGAACGCGTCATTCCGTCCGGGCCGCCCTGCGCCGCCGTGCTCGAGGTTAATGGAGGCGTCGCGGCTGCAATTGGACTCAAGGTCGGCGATCGCGTTCGGCACGGGTTTTTCAAGTCTTGACCGGTCAAATGGTTCGCGCCGATTGCATTGCCCGGCAACCTTGTTACATTCACAGACGAATACAGCGGACGGATGCGCTTTGACCGTCGTCGCTATCCGAGGTTTTAGGTTTTGTCTGGGGTTTTTTCGTCGAATCCGGCTGCCGGAGTCGATGCCAGGGTTGCAGTGACGCGAAGTCCTCACGCTGGACAAGCGGCGCTGACCTACGCGGCGCTCGATCTCGGCACAAACAATTGTCGTCTCTTGATCGCGCGGCCGACCGCCGACGGCTTTCGGGTCGTGGACGCGTTTTCGCGCATTGTCCGGCTTGGCGAAGGGCTGTCGCTGACCGGGCGGCTCAGCGAGCAGGCGATCGAGCGGACGCTGGGGGCGCTCCGCATTTGCCGCGACAAGATGGCGGCGCGCAGCGTCACTCGCGCGCGCACCATCGCGACGGAGGCGTGCCGCTCCGCCGCCAACGGGCCCGCATTCGTCGATCAGGTGCAGGAGGAACTCGGCGTTACGCTCGAGATTGTCGACCGGGAGACGGAAGCCCATCTCGCTGCGGCGGGCGTCGGCGATCTCGCCGACCGCGAGGCGAAGGCGATCGTGCTGTTCGACATCGGCGGCGGATCTTCGGAGATCATCTGGCTCGGCGGCGACGAGCGCGCCGGCAGGCGCCGCGTGCGGGCCTGGGACTCGATGCGCCTCGGGGTGGTGTCGCTCGCCGAAAAGTTCGGCGGCGTCGACGTGACGGAACAGACCTTCTCCGACATGACGGCTTACGTGACCGAAGCGCTCGGGCCTTTTGTGGACAGGGTCGCCGAGGAAAGGCGCTGCGCAAAATTCCACCTGCTCGGCACGTCGGGCACCGTGACGACGATTGCGGGCGTGCATCTGAACCTGCCGCGCTACGACCGGCGCGCCGTCGACGGTCTCTGGCTCGATCGGCGGGAGGTCGATGTCGCGGTCGACCGGTTGCGGGCGATGAGCTACGCCGAGCGCGCCGCCAACGCCTGCATCGGGCACGAGCGGGCGGACCTCGTGCTGGCTGGCTGCGCCATCCTTCAGGCGATCCGGATGCGGTTCCCCTCCGAGCGGTTGCGGATCGCCGATCGCGGCCTGCGGGAAGGCATCCTCAGCCAAATGATGCGGGAAGATCGCGTCGGGCCGCACCGCCGCGGCCACGGCCGATGACCGGCGGCGGATCGGGCCGCGAGGGCGGCCGGGCGCTGAAGACGCGCGTCAAGACGGCTCGCAAGCGGTCGCTCGCCTCGACCCTGTGGCTCGAACGCCAGCTCAACGACCCCTATGTGGCGCAGGCCCGGCGCGAAGGCTACCGCTCGCGCGCGGTCTACAAGCTTCTCGAGATCGACGAGAAATACAAGCTTCTCAAGCCCGGCCTCCGGATCGTCGACCTCGGCGCCGCGCCCGGCGGCTGGAGCCAGGTCGCGGCCGCGAAGACCGGATCGCACGCAGGAAGGGGTCGGGTGATCGCCATCGACCTTCTGGAGATGGACACGGTCGAAGGGGTCGAATTCCGCAAGATGGATTTCCACGACGCCGAGTCGCCGGCCCGCCTGCGCGAATGGCTCGGCGGCCCGGCCGACGGTGTCCTGTCGGATATGGCGGCCAACGCCACCGGCCATCGCAAGACCGATCAATTGCGCATCATTGGCCTCGTCGAGCTGGCCGCCGAGTTCGCCCGCGAAGCGCTGGCGCCCGGTGGGTTTTTTCTCGCCAAGGTGCTCCAGGGCGGCGCCGAGGGCGAACTGCTCGCCCGCCTGAAGCGCGAGTTCGCGGTAGTCCGGCACGTAAAGCCCAAGGCCAGCCGCGCCGACAGCGCGGAGCTCTATCTGCTGGCGACCGGCTTTCGCGGGCAGGGCAGCCGCGTTGCAGCCGCGGACGGGGAGCTCTGAGCGACCTCGACCGCAGCGTCGGCTTGGAATTGGCGGTGAGAAAAACCGCTGGCATTGTCCGTTTCGCTCGGGAGGAACGCATCGTCGCCGCATTTCCCGGACTGATCGACCGGAAGATTCTCGCCGGCCCGTCACACGCCCGAAAAAGATCGTCACCATGTCACACTCCGCGCGGCCGCCTCGTCATGTCTGACGCAATCGCCACAATGACGGAGATGACCATGACCCCGAGACTGAACGCGTTCGCCGCCGCGCCCCAGGCCATGAAGGCGTGGCTCGAATACGGCCAGAGCGTCGCCAAGCTGGGTCTCGAGGCGAGCCTGATCGAACTCGTCAAGATCCGAGCTTCGCAAATCAACGGCTGCGCCTTCTGCCTCGACATGCACACCGCCGCTGCGCGGAAGGCGGGCGAAACCGAACAGCGGCTCTACCTGCTCGACGCCTGGCGCGACTCCCCGCTCTACAGCGACCGCGAACGCGCTGCGCTCGCATGGACCGAGGCGCTGACGCGGCTTGCCGACCAGGGCGTTGCGGACGAGGTCTATCAAGCGCTCAAGGCGCATTTCTTGGATGAGGAAGAGGTGGCGCTGACCCTGCTGATCGTCACGATCAACGGCTGGAACCGGATTCAGGTCGGGTTCCGCGCCGTGCATCCGGTCGAAGGCAAGAGGGCGGCGTGACGCCGCTCGAGGCAGAGGACGCGGCTTCCAGCTTCGATCCGTTGCGTCCGCGTCTGATCCGCGTCGCGTACCGCATGCTGGGCTCGGTCGCGGACGCGGAGGACGCTGTGCAGGACGCCTTCCTGCGCTGGCTCGAGGTCGATCGCCGGGCGGTCGCGTCGCCGGAGGCCTATCTTCGGCGCGTCGTCGCGCGCATCGCGCTCGACCAGTTGAAGTCGGCGCGGCGACGGCGCGAGACATATATTGGCCCTTGGCTGCCCGAGCCGGTGGTTGACCCCGCCGAGGACGAGGCCGACGACATCACCTTGCCGCTGATGATGGCGCTCGAGCGCCTGTCGCCTCTGGAGCGCGCCGCCTTCCTGCTGCACGACGTGTTCGGCGCGACCTTCGACGAGGTCGCTGGAACGATCGGTCGCGACGCCGCAGCCTGCCGCCAGCTGGCAAGCCGCGCCCGGGAGCATGTGAGGGCCGCGCGCCCGCGCTTTCCCGTCGCGAGGGAGCGCGGGCTCGCGATCGCCGCGGCCTTCTTCGCTGCGACGCGAAGCGGCGACATGCAGGCGCTTCGCTCGCTCCTTGCTGCGGACGTTGTGCAGTATGCCGATGGCGGGGGCAGACGAGCCGCGGCCAAGCGGCCGCTGGTCGGGATCGAAGACGTCATGCAATTCCACACCGCGCTGTTTGGGCGCTTTCCGGACCGGCGATCGCGCGTCCTGCGCTACGGCTTCGTCAACGGGCTGCCGGGGTACGTCTCGGAGGAAGTGGACGGCGTCCAAACGACCGCGCTCGCAATCGAGGACGGCCGGATTGTCGGCGTCTACGTCATGCGCAATCCGGACAAGCTGAGACATCTGGCCGAGGTGTCCGTGCATTGACCGTCGGCATGCGGGCGTGTCGCCCCTTCAAAGCGCGAAGGCGCCCTGCGCCGGCTGGGGCGGCGCGAGATCGACGCCTTCAAGCCGCAGCATCCGCGCCTTCGTCGCCGCTCCGCCAGGCGCCGAGAAGCCGCCGAGCTTGCCGCCGGCCGCCAGCACGCGATGGCAGGGAATCAAAAGCGGCATGGGATTCTGAGCCATGGCCATGCCGACGTCGCGCGCGGCCTCGCGCGACGCGCCCACGACGGCTGCGAGCTCACCGTATGTGGTTGTGCGGCCCCAGCCGACCCGCCGAAGCGCGTCGTAGATCTGCGCGAAGAATGGGTCTGCATTGCGAAGGTCGAGAGGAACGGCCGAAAAGTCGGCCGCCTCACCGGCAAAGTAGCGTCGCGCCTCGGCGATCGCTTCGGCGACCTCGGGCGGCGGCGCGCCTGGTTCGGCGCCGGGCGCTCGTCGTCTGAGGATATTTTCAGCGGCCGTCGCCGAAGTCGACGGCAGGATGAAGCGCGTCACGCCGGCGTCGCTCCAGGCGATGGCGCAGAAACCCGCGGCCGTCTCGAATACGCACGAACGCAGCGTGGATATGGTCATCGTGCTGGTTCCTTTCGTTGCGTGAGTTTGAGCCGGCGCGGGTGGAAATCAACCCGATTTCTGCGCCGCGGTGTTCAGGCGCGTTGCTCCGTCTTCGGCCCCAGCAGGACCGATTCGGTCCACGACGGTGTTGCGCGCGAGGGTCGCGAGATCGGCGAGCAGGGTCTGGAAGGAGTGGACGGGGGCGCCGTCGGCGGCGCGGCCGGTGGCGCTTTTGGCGAGGGCGGCGGGAGAACGCTGCGCCTTGGCGACCGGGCTGTCGCGCAGGGCCTCGGCGGCTTCCTTGTCGTCGTCGTCATAGAGCATCGGGGCGAGGCGCGCCCGCATGTGCCACTCGACATAGTAGGCCAGCATGCACAGGAACACGTGGGCGCGGACCCGCTCCGTGAGCCAGTGGTAGATCGGCCGGACATGCAAGTCGACCGTCTTCAGGCATCGAAAGGCCCGTTCCACCATGGACAAGGATTTGTATGTCTTGACCGCGGTTTCGTCGGCGAGGGTCTCTTCGGGCAGGCTGGTGCGCACGGCGTAGAGGCCGTCGAGCGCGGCCTCCTGGGCGATCTCATCGCGCTTTCGGGCGAAGGCGAACCGGTCGTCGGCGATCGTCAGCTCGAAGTGCTTGGCCATCTTGTGCTTGTCGAGCACGGCGCCGACGGCCATGCCGATCTCGGCCGCGCCGCGTAAGGGGCGGGTCTTGCGCGTGACGCTGGCTGTGATTTTGGCCAGATCGCGCTCGGTGGCGGCGAGGAGGTCCTCGCGCTTTCTGGCGCGCTCGCGCGCGAGATCGGGGTTGCGGCAGACGATCAGCCGCTCGCCGGGAAAGTCGGGCGAAGTGATCGCCGCCATGTCGCGCTGGTCGAACAGCGACATCTGCAGATGGCCGCCGCCGACCAGCTCCTTGAGCGCGGGGGCGCGCAAGGCGGTGATCCAGTCGAGCCCGGCCGGACGCAGGTCCTCGTCGATGCGCGCCTGAGTGATCATACCGCGGTCGCCGACGAGAACGACGTGGTCGATGGCGAAGCGGCGCTTGAGCTTGGCGACCTGATCGGCCAGGGTCATGGGATCGGCGGTGTTTCCTTCGAACACTTCGATGGCGACGGGGCAGCCGTCGGGCGCGCACAGAAGGCCGTAGACGATCTGCAGCTTGCCCTTCTTGCCGTCGCGGTTGTAGCCGCGTTTGGCCAGAGGGCAGCAGCGGCCTTCGACGTAGCTCGACGAGACGTCGTAGAGCACCAGCGTCCCGCCCTTCAGATGGCGCTTCGCGAGCGCGGTCTCGATCGCGCCCTGACGCTCGAGGAGCCAGTCGAGCGCGGCGTAGAGTTCGTCCTCGTGGACGTCGCCGAGGCCCAATTCGACGCCGAGGCTGGATGCGGCGGTGACGGGATCGAGCGCCCTGGCGGTGGCGAGTTTCGACGCCGGGGCGATGATGCGGCTGACGATCATGGCCAGGACGAGGTCGACCGGCCGACAATTCTCGGGATCGGACCCGCGCGCTTGCTTGGGTCCGATGATTGTGTCGAGGCCGATGGCGCGCGTCGCGCCCAACACGGCGGCGACGGCCCCATGCGGCAACGAGCGCTCGACGACGAAGGGCTGCTCGCCCGGCGGCAGCACGACCCCGCCCTTGAGGACGCCGCGCAGCCCTTCGACGTGCTCGGCCGGCCAATGGGAGAGGTTGAGCAGCGTGCGCTTCCGTATCCTCCCGCCGTCCCGATAGCTCTCGCGCAGCAGGATCGCCGGTGGGGAGCCGCGGTTGGGGACGGTTTCGATATACATGGACGCAGGATAGCTGAGAAACTCGCAAAATCAACAAAAATATCCGATTTACATGGCTACATTTTCACCCCTCGCCAGTCCCAAAGATGCGCAAAATCAGAGACTTGACCCTCGCGAAAGAAAGAAGCTCCGTCTAAGAGCGACTTGAGGTTGGACAGAATTTGCGGCCATCCTTCCGATACCGCGGCGATGAATTTCGAGTCTTCGCGTTCCATCAAGTGGGTCACCGTGAGCTTGACGGCCTCGCCCATCGTCTCGAGTTCCATTGTGCAGAGCGACCAACCCTCGGCTGTGAGCTCCGGCCTGAACTCGTTGCGCCAGCGGATCACGAGGCGTTTCTCCGGTTCGAATGCGACGATCTCGCCCACGTCGCAGATCCGGCCGTCGGGGAGCGTCAGCTTCCACGAGCCGCCGGGCTTCCACTCGGCCTCGGGCCACGCGCCGCGCCAGTACCGGCGAGCGAAATCGGCGCTGATCAGCGCCTCCCACAGTTTGGCCGAAGTCGTGCGGATGTAGGTCACATAAACGCGATCGCGCCGGCGGCGGTTATGCGCCTTGTAACGGATCCCGCTGGAGGGACGTACTGGTACGCAGACGCAGACGGCGGCAGGAGGAGAACCTTGTTTTGTGTTGCAGTGCACCTATATCCGGCAGCGTGCCCATGGAGGGGTCAAACGATCTTCACACTCTTCGGCTACGAAGACCCGAGAGGACGAAATCATACGTCCCAGTGCGTGAAGCGCTGAATACGTGGACCAAACATTTTCGGTTGAGCCGCTCGTTACGCAAGAGCGGCAAATTCAAGAAAGAAACGGAGACCAACATGCACCGTCTGCAGACGACTGCGCACGGCGGGGCGAGGTCGGTTTCGCCCCTGCTCGTCAACGACCTCTGCGCCCAGCTCGCTCCGCTGAACCGCTACGGGCCGACCGGGGCCGGCGCGGCCATCGCCTCGGCGCTGCGCGCCCTTACCGGCCGCGCTCGACCGGCCATTTGCACGGCCGCGGGCTGCCGCGACTAAAGACTGTTTCCGCTGACCGGGAGGCTGAGCCCCGGTCGGCGCGCTGACGGCTCAGGCCACCTTCTCGATCAGCGTGACGGCGGCGAGAGGGTTACGGGCCTTGAAGCCCGAAATGACATACAGGAACACGTCCCGGCCTTTTACCTTCGGCGACGGCGCCAGGCCGGCGAGATCTCGAGGCGTGTCGCCGCCCGCCCAGGTTCGGCACCGCTTCGCCCACGCTTCCAGCCCCTCAACTGAATATCCCCGGTCTTCCTCCTCGCGCGTTCCCATGATGCGCGCATAGACGAACGGCGCAGTGATGTCGGCGATCAGCGGGAACTCGCTGTCGCCCGCGATCACGACAGCGACGCCGCGCGACCGCGCCAACTCGACGAATTCGCCTGTCTGGAAGCTGGCGTGGCGAACCTCGACCGCGTGGCGCAGCGCGACGCCGTCGACCGCGCGCGGCAACAAGTCCAGGAAGGCGCCGAAGTCGTCCGGGTCGAAGCGCTTGGTCGTGGCGAACTGCCAGTTGATCGGGCCGAGCTTGTCCTTGAGTTCGGTGACGCCTGTCTGAAAGAAGCGCTCCATCGACGAGCCGGCTTCCGCCAGGATCTTCCGATTGGTGACGAAGCGCGAACCCTTGACCGCGAAGACGAAATCGTCCGGCGTCTCGTCGCGCCACATTCGGAAGATTTTCGCCGACATGCCGCGATAGTAGGTGCTGTTGATTTCGATCGAGCTGAGCCTGCGACTCGCGTAATCGAGTTCGCGCGCGTGCGGCAGGCCCTCCGGGTAGAAGGTCTTGCGCCAGGGTTCGAAGGTCCAGCCTCCGACGCCGATCCGGATGCGTCCCGTTTTGTTTTCCGCCACGCGACGAAGCCTCCTTTGGCGATACGCCTATCAGCGCGCGATCGAGGCGATGGTTCCTTGGGTCAGGGCGACAAGGTCGGCCGGCGTGAGGCGGAAGACCGCGTTCGGCGTGCCTGCGGCGGCCCAGATCGTCTCGAACCCCATCAGCGCTTCGTCGATGAGCACGATCGGTTGGCTCGCATGCCCGATCGGGGGCACGCCGCCGATGGCGAAGCCGGTCGCCTCGCGCACGAAATCGGCGTCGGCGCGCACGATCCGCTCGCCGATGTGCGCGGCGGCTTTCTTTTCGTCGACCCGGTTCACGCCGGATGCAATCACCAGCACGCTCCGCCCACTCGCGGACCGGAAGACCAGCGACTTTGCGATATGAGCCGCCGTACAGCCGATCGCGGCCGCGGCGTCCTCGGCCGTGCGGGTGCTGGCGTCGAATTCGAGGACCGTGAAGGCCGGCCCAAGCGCGGCCTGAACCTTGAGCGCGGAGGGGGCGGCGGCGGGCTTCATGTCACGGCTCCTGAGCGTGCGCCGGCCTGTCTACCTCGGGAGGCCGCCGGACCGGCCAAGTGTTGCACCCTCGGCTCGCCTCGCCTAGGTCTTTCGCCGAGGCTCCCTGTCGAGCCGATGGGGATACGCCGCATGGACGCCGAATTCACTGCCGCTGCCGACTCGATCCTGCAAAAAGCGGTGACGGGCGAGCCGCGTGCGCCGGGCGTCGTTGCGATGGCGACGGACCGGAGCGGCGACTTTTATCACGGCGCGGTTGGCGTGCGGCGCTTGGGCGAGCCCGCGCCGATGACCCTCGACACCGTGTTTGCCGTGTTCTCCTGCACCAAGGCGGTCACCGGGACCGCGGTGCTGCAATGCGTAGAGGAGGGCCGTCTCGACCTCGACGCGCCGGCGAAACGCTACGTTCCGGAGATCGGCGCGCTTCAGGTGCTCGAAGGTTTCGACGAAGCGGGCGGACTGAGGCTCAGGCCGCCGAAGCGCGACATCACCACCCGCATGCTGATGCTGCACACTGCGGGCTTCGGCTATCCCTATTTCAGCGCTGCGCTGAAGCGGCTGGCGGCCGAGCACGGCCAGCCCGATCCGCGGCAAGGATCGAAGCGCGGACTGATGACGCCGCTGCTGTTCGATCCCGGCGAATCCTGGCAATACGGCCTCGGCGTCGACTGGGCCGGGCAGGTGGTCGAGGCCGTCGCCGGCGAGCGTCTCGACGCCGTGCTGAAGGCGCGGGTGTTTGCTCCCCTCGGCATGGCCGACACCGCTTTCGTCCTCACGCCATCGATGCGGGCGCGCCGCGCGGCGATGCACCAGCGCGGCCGCGACGGCGGGCTCGCGGCCTTCGACTTCGAACTGCCGGAGGCGCCGGAAGTCTGGATGGGGGGGAGCGGCCTCTTCGCGACGGCGCCCGACTACCTGCGCTTCCTGCGAATGTGGCTGAACGACGGGATGGGCGAGGGCGGCCGCGTGCTGAAGCCGGAGACGGTCGCTTTTGCCGCGCGCGACCATCTCGGCGGCATGACCATCCGGCGCCTGGCGAGCGCGAGCCCCAGCGTGACTCACGATGCGGAGTTCTTCCCCGGCATGGCGAAGACCTGGGGCCTGACCTTCATGATCAACAATGAGGACGCGCCGACCGGCCGCCCGGCCGGCTCGATCGGATGGGTCGGCCTCGGCAACCTCTACTACTGGATCGACCGCGAGAACGGCGTCGCCGGCTTTTGGGCGAGCCAGTATTTCCCCTTCATGGACCCGACCGCCCTTGAAGGTTTTCTGGCGTTCGAAACGGCGCTTTACGAGTCGCTCCGGCGTCGTCGAGGCGCTCCGATTCGAGCGCTTGGGCGGCTCTCAGGTCGTCTGATCGACGATCGTTCCGCCGGCGACGGCGACGACCTGGCCTTCCTTCAACGGCTCCCACCTGTCCTCGCTCAGCGGCACGCTCGCGAAAAGGGCGATGGGCCGCGCGTCAGGGGCCGCCGCGAACATGACCCCGGCGGCGGACAGGGCGTCTCCGCCGACGTCGCGAGGCGTCACGAGGACGTGCAGACCGGGTGGAGCGATTGCGCCGTCGCGCTGCGTTCGGCGATCGCCGTGAGCAAACAGGACCTCCCCGTCGCTATAGAGGAAATTGGCCGGGCCCAGCTCCCGCAGTTCCGCCGCGAACCGCTTCACGACCGCCAGCCTTTCGGCGACCGCGGGCGGCTCCTGTCGCCACGAATGCGCCAGTCGATCGAGCAGCGCGCAGAACGCGACCTCCGAATCCGTCTCCCCGACCGGCCGAAAACGCCGCTCGGGCGAGTTGAGGGCCTGGTCGACGTCGGGCAGCATTCCGTTGTGGGCGAAGACGTGCATCCGCCCGCCCAATTCTCTCACGAAGGGCTGCGTGTTCGCGAGGCAGACGCCGCCGCGCGTGGCATGCCGGATGTGCGCGATGACGAGCCGGCTGTAAGGCCGGCCGGTTTCAAAAACATGGGCCAGCCGTGGGCTGCCGCCGGCCGGTTCCGGCTCGCGCAGGACGCGCACATCGCGGCCGTCGTAGCACGCGACGCCCCAGCCGTCGGCGAGCGAACCGCCCGGCGTCCCACGCTCGGCGAGCCGGCCGAGGGACAGCGAAACACGGGTCGGCGACGGGCTCGAGATCGCGAACAGCTCGCACATCGGGCGAAATCTCCCATGCCGAACGTCAATTCTCAAGCTCGCGTTCGGCGCCGGACCCAGCGCACCGGGCCGGCGGCGCGCCCGGCGGCCGCCTTTCGAGGCCGATCAGGCGGCCCGCTTCATTCGGCCGAGGCGCGATCAGGTCAGGTGAGCGATACAGGGACAGACGAACAGGTGGCCCTTCCAGGCGCCGTGGATCGTCCGGCTCGCGACCATTGTCCATGCCGCAGCCAGACCCAGCGCGAAGAGAGCGCCGGCGACGCCGAAAAAGGCGAGATCGAGCGACGCGCCGAGCCGCAAGGTGGCGGCGGTGTAGACTCCGAGCGGGAAGGTGTAGCCCCACCAGCCGAGGTTGAACGGCACGCCCTCGCGGAAATATCGAACCGTGATCCCCACGGCGAGCATTAGCCACCACAGGCCGAAGCCCCACAGCGCCAGGCCGCCGATCACGCCGATCCCTTGCGCGACCGCGCCGACGACGGCGAGCCCATGCGCGGCGAAGATCGCCGGCGCGTCGCCGCCGAGGACGAGCAGGCCGAGCGCGCCGGTGCCGATCGGGCCGAGGGCGAGCCAGCTCGAGGCCGCCATGCTGTTGTGCGGCAGCTTGTGCAGGGCCATCCGCAGCATGAGGATCGAAAGAATGCCGAAGGCGACCGGCACCGAAAAAGCCCAGAGCGCGTAGCTCGCCGTCAGCACGGCAAATTGCGCCGCGGCGTCCGCCAGATGCGGCGCCAGCAGGCCTCCGCTCGCGGCGGCGACCTCGGCGGCGACGACCGGCAGCAGCCAGAACTCCCGTCATCTGGTCGATGCTGTGCTCCTGCCGGGTGAACATCATGTAGGGGATGACGACGCCGCAGGCGAGCGACATCGCTGCATCCACGACCCAGAGGCCCGTCGCGATCGTGATCGCTGGCCCGCCGATCAGCGGCGGCCCGAATAGGATGAATCCGTTGACGATGGTGGCGAGCCCCATCGGGATCGTGCCGAAGAACATCGAGACGACGCTGTGGCCGAAGATGTAGCGCGCCTCATGGGGGAACATCGTCCAGCGCGCGGCGTAGAGCGTCGAGAAGACCGCAAAGAGCGCGATGTTGGCCATCCACAGGGCCTGGCCAACGCCGAACAGCGCCGGTCCGACCCCCGGGACCTGAGGCAGGACGAGCGCGAGAATGCCCGTCCCCATGGTGGCGGCGAACCAGTTGGGGGTGAACTGCCGGATGATTTCGCGCGGATGGTCGAGGCGGCTCAGCGGCCGCAAGCCGTCCATGACGTCGGCGAATGCGTCGAGGCTCAAGGCGTGGATCCTTTCATCAATTGGAGCAGGGCTTCGACAGCCTTGTGGCGGCGCCGCTCCTTGTGATGGAGGGCGAAGAAGGCGCGCGGCGGCAGGGAGAGCGGCGCGGCGTGCAAGGCGCCGGTCTCGAGCGCGTGGCGGACGACGAGCGCGCTGAGCACCGCGACGCCCGCGCCCGCTTCGACCGCCGTCCGAACCGCCTCGTTCGAGGGCAGCGTCATGGCGATCGTGCGGATCGAAGGATCGACGCCGATGGCGGCAAGCGCCGTCTCGGCGCTCGATCGCGTGCCGGACCCGGGTTCGCGGACGATCCACGGCGCGGCGGCGAGCCACTCCGCGTCGACCCGCTCGAACGGCGCGGCGGAGACCAGCGCCAGCCGATCCTCGGCGACCGCCAGGCGGTCGAGCGCGGGATCGTCGATTTCGGCCTCGACGAAACCCAGCGTCTCGTGGCCGCTTCGCACGCGCGCAGCCGCGCCTTCGCTGTTGTCGACCGAAACGTCCAGGGTCACTCCGGGGTAGCGCGCGCGGAACGCCGCCAGATAGGTCGGCAGCCAGTAGCCGGCGATCGTCTGGCTGGCGACGACGCGCAGCGTCCCACGCCTGAGCTCGCCGAAATCGGCGAGGGCGAGCTCCGCGCTGGCGGCCTGGCCGAGCACGGCGCGCGCCTCCTCGAGGAACATCCGGCCGGCCTCGGTCAGCGCGATGCCGCGTCCGACCCGGTCGAACAGCGCGACCCCATGGCGCGCTTCCAGCGCCGCGATCGCCGCGCTCGCCGCCGATTGGGTGACATTGAGGTCTTCGGCGGCGCGGGTCATGTGCTCACGCTCGGCGACGCCGACGAAAATGCGAAGTTGCTCCAGCGTCATGGCTTCCTGCTCACGGATCGACTGATGCGCCGGACCAATCAATCAGTCCAACGAGTTATTTCGTTCGTTATGATCGTAATGTATGATCGATTTGTGCGCTCACACCGTTTTTGCGCCGGCGCGATGCTTCGGCGAAAATGCTCGCGGATCGAAGCAATTCGGGCTCATTGGAGTTGGCGATATGGCGCGCCGCGGAGTTTGGGTCAGGGTCAAAGCGCTGACCCGTGAAGAAAAGGCCGGCATCGCCGCACGTTGCGAGCGCTTCATCTCGGACACGTTGAAGCCCAAATTCCTGCCCGAGGTTCGTCCGACCGAATTCAACTATCCGGTCGACATCTTCGGCAAATGGCGGGCGAACACATACAGTTTCGTCGTTCGATACCGATCGGGCTTTCCCGACACCGCCGGCGAGGAATTCAATGCGCCGTTCGCCCGGCTCGACCACCTCGAAGACCGCTTCGAGGCGCCGCTGTTCGATCTGATGTGGATGCGGCACACCGGGCGATGGTGGCTGCTTCACCACTCCGTCTCCCTGGAGGAAGCCTTGAGTCACATCGAAAAGGACGGATTTATTGTCCCATGCTGATCGCTGCCGCTCAGTTGCGCTTCGACGTCGAGGCGCTGAAAGCCCGCGCCGGCGCCGCCGCCTTCGGCCGCGGCGAGGCCTACGCCCGGGAGGGCAGGGTGCGCGTGCTTGCGATCGAGCCGGCCGGCGTTCTCGCCATGGTGGAGGGGATGGAAGACTATAAGGTCGTCGTGACCGGCCGTGGCGGCGACATCGGCGGTTCGTGCACATGTCGCGCCTTCGAGGACTGGGGCTTCTGCAAGCACATGGCGGCGACGGGCCTTGTCGCCAACGCAGCGGGCGACCACGCCTCGCCGGATGAACACCCCCTCGACCGGATTCGGGCCCATTTGCGCGCAAAGGGCGCAGAGGCCCTGGTCGAGATGATTGTCGGTCTCGCCGAGGATGACCCGGCGCTGCTGCGCCGGCTGGATATCGCCGCCTCGGTGGTCGGCGCCGACGACAAGACGTTGAAGAAGCGGATCGCGGCGGCGATCGACCACGCAACCGACACTGGTGGTTATGTCGATTACGGAAAGGCGCGAGACTAGGCCGGGCGCGTCGACGAGGCGCTCGACGCCGTCGACGATCTGGTTTCGGGCCCGCGCGCTGCGCTCGCGCTCGAACTCGCCGAGCACGCGATCGAGCGGATCGAGGCGGCGCAAAACAACATCGACAATTCGAGCGGCCATTGTGGCGGATGTCTGGCGCGCGCCGGCGCGATCCATCGCGCCGCGGCGCTCGCGGCTCGGCCCGAACCCGTCGCTCTGGCGCGCACGCTATTCCGGCTCGAGACGGAAAGCGACGCGGATGTGTTTTGCGACGCTGCGACGCATTATGCCGACGCGCTAGGAGGCGGTGGGCTCGCCGAATACCTCCGCCTGGCGGAGGCGGCTTTCGCCGTGGCGGCGCCTGGGGCCAAGGGCGGCGAATGCGACTTCGACCTGGATCGGGTCATCGGCATTCTCGACCATTTCGCCGAGCAAGAGGGGGACGTCGAACAGCGGATCGCGCTCCGCGCCCGCGACCTTTCGTCGTCCTGGAAATACGTCCGCGTCGCCCGCTTCTGCATGGAGCAGGGACGCGGGACGGAGGCGCTCCGCTGGGCCGAAGAGGGACTGTGGAAATTCGATGACCAACGACTCGACCGGCAACTTGTTGAACTCGCCGTCGACCTGCTGGTGAAGGCGGGACGAACGAAGGACGCCGAGGCGCACCTCTGGCGAGCTTTCGAAAAGTCGCCGACCGGGTCGACTTACGCTCAGCTTCGCGAGCTCGCGGGCCCCACCGCCCGCGAGCGCGCCGAGGCGAGCCTGCGGGCCCGTCTGGCGAAGGCGCCGTCGGGGCGAGGGAGCTACGCGAGCGCGGAGGCCGATCTGATCGTTCATGTCCTCATGCGGGAAAAGGCCTACGATTCGGCCTGGGACGCCGCGCTACGATACGGGACCTCGGCGGGAGTTCGCGAGGGGCTTGCCCGGGAGACCGAAACGACCCATCCGGCCGAGGCGCCCGCGTTCTATTGCGCCCGGGTGGACGCCCTGGCGGAATTCGGCGGCTACGTGGACGCTGCGGCGCTCGTCGCCCGGATGGCCAGCCTCAGGGACGCCGCCGCGCAGGCTGCTTATGTCGCCGACCTCAAGACGCGCTTCAAGCGCAGGCGCAATTTCATGAAGCTCATCGGCTGAGAGGCAGCCGCCTTCTCGGCCGGCGACAGCATGGCGCGCGCCTCGAAAGCCGCCGCCTCGATCGGCTGGGCCGCGGCAATCTGCGCGACTTCGTCGACCGGCGTCGCAGGATCATGCAGGAGGGAAAGGCGCCTGTGCCGCGTGTGTTCGCCCGCAGGGGAGCAAAATTTTAACGGCCGTCCTGTCCAATGGCGATCGTGCAAAACTGGCGGTTCCCGATGACGATCGCTCCTGTAAATCGACAACATCCTCCTTTCCTTGGGTCCATTCGCGCACGCCTGCTGGGAATTATCGCCCTGTTCGGGGTCGCGCTGATCGCCATTGTCGCAGCTTTGGCGTGGTTCGCCGCGCGCGACATTTACGCCGGGCGCGAGGACCAGTTGAGAACCGTCATCGAGGTGGCGACCAAGGTCGCCCAACAGCAATATGATGAATTCAAGAAGGGGACGATCTCGGAAGCCGAGGCCCAGCAGCGCGCCAAGGCAAGCATCCGCGCGATGCGCTACAACGCCAATGACTATTTCTTTGTCCAGGATAAGAATATTTTTCTCGTCGTTCACGGTGTGCGGCCGGAATTGGAAGGAACGGACCAAAGCAAACAAAAAACCGCGTCTGGCGATTATTTCTCATTGAACATGAATAAGGTTGCAGCCGAACAAGGTCAAGGCTTCGTCAGCTATGAATACCCCAAGCCGGGCGCGGCAATGGATCAGGCGTCGCCAAAGCTGTCGTACGTCAAGCTGTTCGCGCCGTGGCAATGGACGATTGGCACCGGCGTATACATCGACGATATCCAAGCGACGGTCCGGTCGAGAGTGCTGTGGACAGCCGCGGCGTCGCTGGCGTTGCTTGTCCTTATCGGCGGCTTTGCAGGCGTGGTCATGTTCCGCCTGTCGAATCGTCTCAACGCCTTGAGCTCGGCGATGACGGCCTTGGCCTCCGGCAAGACTGATGTCGTGTTGCCCGAAGTCGCCAGCGCTGACGAAGTCGGCGACATGACGCGGGCGGTTCAGGTGTTCAAGGACAACGCGGCCGAGCGCGCGCGGCTGGAAGCCGAAGCGCTGGCTCATCGGAGCCAGGCCGAGCGCGAGCGCGAGCGCGTCGCGGCGGAACGGGCCAAGGCGGCCGAGGAGCAGGCGGAAGTCGTGCGCCGTCTGGGCGCCGGCCTGAAGGGCCTGGCGGGCGGCGACCTGATGGCGCGGCTGGGCGACGGCTTCACCCCGGCTTACGCGCAAATCCGCGACGATTTCAACGAGGCGGTCGACCGGCTCAAGGGCGCCGTCCTGTCGGTGGTCGAGAGCGCCGATGCGATCCGGACGGGAGCGCAGGAGATCTCGACCGCCTCCGACGATCTCGCCCGGCGCACCGAACAACAGGCCGCGGGCCTCGAGGAGACCACGGCGACGCTCGGCGAAGTGACCGACGGCGATGAAGAAGTCGGCCGAAGGCGCAGCCCACGCCCGGCAGGTGGTGACGACGGCCGACGCCGACGCCAAGCAGAGCGCGGTGGTCGTCGGCGAGGCGGTCGAGGCGATGAACGCGATCGCCAAGTCGTCGCAGAAGATCAGCCAGATCATCGGCGTGATCGACGAGATCGCGTTCCAGACCAACCTGCTGGCGCTCAACGCCGGGGTCGAGGCGGCCCGGGCGGGAGAGGCGGGCCGGGGGTTCGCCGTGGTCGCCTCCGAAGTGCGGGCGCTCGCTCAGCGGTCGGCCGAAGCGGCCAAGGAGATCAAGGCGCTGATCTCCGATTCCGCCGGTCAGGTCGACAAGGGCGTTGACCTGGTGGCCGAAACCGGGCGCGCGCTCGGACGCATCATGCAGCAGGTCACCGAGATCAACGGCGTGGTCGGCGAAATCGCCTCCGCGGCGCAGGAGCAGTCCACCGCGCTGCAGCAGATCAACGGCGCGATCGACGAGATGAACCAGATGACGCAGCAGAACGCGGCGATGGTCGAGGAATCGACTGCGGCCGGCCATTCGCTGTCGGACGAATCGTCGCGGCTGGCGCAATTGGTCGGCCAGTTCCGGCTTCGGCGATCGGGCGACGAGAGGCCGCTGGCGCACGCGGCCTGAAGCGCCGCGGCGGGGGCCGGAAAGAAGGGGGCCACGATCGCCGACCAATGCGAGCGCGCCGGCGATCGAAGACGATAGAGACGTAGAAGAATATTCTTAAAATCAGAAATCTGTGATACCTTGAAAATCGTGCCGCCTTCGGTCGATGCCGCCCATCCGGACAGCCCCGCGAGAAGGCGACCAGGAGCTGCTTGTTATTGTGTCGTGGCCAAGCGAGACATCTCGGGCGCCGAGCCCGTTCGCCGCCGGCGGAATTGAAGATGACGCCGCAACCCTTTGAAAGGGCTAAATACAGACTCGAAAATGACGAGCGGATCCTGCAGGCCTTGAGCGGCGCGCGGACAAAGTCGAGCAGCATTGGTTGCCTGAAGATGTCGTCGCCCTGCCGGTTCACCCGGCCTCTGACAGCGCCCCGTCGCGTCACGACCGGATCGCACTCAAAGACGTTGAAAGTCAGTCCGAGCGAGGCGGCAGACCGCCGCCTTTCCGCACGCTAAGGATTTCACCGTTTCGAGCCGCGGCTGGCGCACGACGGCGCTGACGACGGCGAGCACGGCGACATTGAGAACGAGCGCGGCGATGCCGATGTTCACGTCGTCGAGAGCCGGGGGCAGAAACGGCAGCAGCTTGGCCAGGGTCAGATGCTGCGTGGACGTCAGCGCCACCATGGCGACGCCCGTGGCGATGCCTGCAATGGCGCCGGCGGAGCTTACCGGATTGCGCGGCAGGAGGCTCGCGATCAACGCGGGAAAAAGCTGGGTGACGAAGGCGTAGCCCATCAGCAGCAGCGCCACGATGGTCTGGCTGCCGCCGATCGCAAACGAGACCGCGACCAAGGCCCACATCGGAACGGAGGCGCGCGCGATCAGCGCGATGCGATCGGGATTGGCGACGCCGGCCAGCGGCGCGACAAGGTCGTTGGCGAACAGGGTCGCGGCGGACATCAGGATCAACGAACCCGGCACCAGCGCGGTCAAGACGCCGGCGCCGCCGATGACGCCGACGAACCATGGGTCGAACGTCTGGATCGAGATCTTGAACAGCGCCAGATCGACGTCGCCGCCCTTCAAGCCGGGAACCTTCAGCACCGCCGCGAACCCGACAAAGAACACGAACAAGAGGATGAGCTGGTAGAGCGGCAGCACGATCGCGTTCTTGCGGAACACGCTCTCGTCCCGGGCTGTGAAGAGCGCGCCGAACGAGTGCGGCCACATGTAGAAGCCGAGGGCCGAAAGCAGCACGCTCGATGTGAACCACAGCACGTTCTGGCCGCGCTCCGGAAGCGCCAGGAAGCCGGGCTTCGCCTCCTCGATCGCGCTGAACATCGCGCCGAATCCGCCGTAAAGGTGAAGCGGCAGGTAGACGCCCAGGAAGAGAACGACCAGCAGGATGCACACATCCTTGACGACCGCGTTCCAGGCGGAGCCGTGCACGCCTGACACCATCACGTAGGCCGTGACGATCGCCGCGCCGATCCAGATCGCGGCGCTGTTCGAGATCGACCCGTAGGAGCTGGTCGAGACGATGATGCCGAGCCCCTTGAGCTGGAGCACCATGTAGGGGATCAGCGCGACGATCCCGACGAGCGCGACCAGTCCGCCGAGCAGGGGGCTATCGTACCTGTGGCGGAAATAGTGCGGCTGGGAAATCAGGTGATGAGCCCGTCCGTACCGCCAGATCGGCGGCAGCAGCCAGTAGGACAGGATGTAGGCAAGGCTGCCGTAGCACAGAATGTAATAGGTCGGGCCGCCCTTTCCATAGGCCCAGCCGCTGCCGCCGAGGAAGGTGAAGGTCGTATAGATCTCCCCGGCCAGCAGCAGGAAGACGAAGATCGCCCCGAAGCCGCGGCCGGCCACGGTCCATTGCTCGAGGTTCATCTCCTTGCCGCGGGAGGCGCGCAGGCCGAGCCCCAGCGCCAGCGCGGCGAAGGCGAATATGACGAGGAGCGCCGCGTTCACGCGCCGCGGACCCGGTCGGCGTCGCCGCGGTTGGCGGGATCGAAGGCGTAAATCGCCGCCATGATGACCGAAGTGAGCAGCACCCACATCACCAGCCACGCGAGCAGAAGCGGCATGCCCAGCACGAACGGTTCAACCCGATTGAGAAAGAACGGGCCGATCAGCATGCCGAGAAACGGCAAAAGGGCGAGCCAGCGGATCACGGGGTCCCCTGCGATGACGGAAAACGCGATTAAGGCATACGCCAGGGTCGAAGTCGAGCGATTGCCGCTTGTCGGTTTCCGCCGGCGATTGCAGTTGCCTACGGAAAGTCCACAATCGCCGCTAAAGCGGTTTTCGATCAAACAGAGGCGCCCGCGTCATTGCGAGCGCAGCGAAGCAATCCATGCCGCCGCCAGCGCTCTGCGATCGCTGGATTGCTTCGTCGCTTCGCTTCTCGCAATGACGAATTCAGCATGATCGAAGACCGCTCTCGTGTACCGAATCTAACGCTTGGCCCCCCCTGCGGGCGGACGGGGCTGGCGTCCCTTCCCGGTTCCTTGTGTTAGTTGCGGTCCACTCGCATGCCCGCGTACCTATTGCTGACACCGTCAATCGATCGGCATGGCCCTCGGCGGTCAAAGCGCACGAGGAGTGGTCCGGATCTTGAAAGAGTCCTGGCCTATCTTCGGCAGGCCTGCGCCGACGAGCCGAGAACGAGGCGAACCCATGCTGATCCGTTACGGCTACGAGATGACGTTCACCTGCGCCGTCCCGACGCCGATGATCTGCCAACTCGACCTGCATCCCTCCTGCCTGCCGGCCGTGCGCGCCGAAACCCCGTTCGCCGCCGCGCCGCACGTCGAATCGTGGCTCTATGCCGACGTGTTCGGCAATCGCTGCCGACGCTTCAACACGCCGGCCGGCGATCTCACGATCTCCAACGCCGGCGTGATCGAGGTCAGCGGTTTGCCCGATCCGGTGGTCGCGGACGCCGGCGAAATCCCGGTCGCGGACCTGCCCGACGAAACGCTGCTCTATCGCGTCGGCAGCCGCTATGTCGAAACCGACAAGCTCGGTCAGATCGCCTGGGATCTTTTCGGCCAGGCGCCGCCCGGCTGGGCGCGGGTGCAGGCGATCTGCGACTTCGTCAACGGCCACATCGCCTTCGGCTACGAGAACGCGCGCGCGACGCGCACCGCCCATGAAGCCTATGTCGAACGGGTCGGCGTCTGCCGGGACTTCGCGCATCTCGCGGTCGCATTCTGCCGCTGCATGAACATTCCGGCGCGCTACTGCAACGGCTATCTCGGCGATATCGGCGTGCCGCCCGACCCGGCGCCGATGGATTTCAACGCCTGGTTCGACGTCTATCTCGGCGGCAGGTGGCTGACCTTCGACGCCCGCCACAACGTGCCGCGCGTCGGGCGCGTCCTGATCGCCCGCGGGCGCGACGCCGCCGACATCCCGCTCGTCAACGCGTTCGGCCCGCACATCCTCAAGGCGTTCAGCGTCGTGACCGAGGAGACGCATTCGGTCGTTGGCGCTTAGGCTCGAGCGGCCTTCGACCGGCTTGCCGGTCGTTCGGCCGCCGGACGGCGCCAGAATTTGCGGGCTTGCGTTAACCTCCGGTTCGGGCAGATGCGCTAACCCATTGAGAATCCTGCGCGGACGCCGCGAACAGGGTTAAGAGATTGTGGCAGAACTGCGGCAAAAGGGCCGCCGGAGCCTGGAGCGAGTCACAAATCGAAGCATAAACTCTTGATATCGTTGCCGCGTCTGCAAAACGGCGGGACTCGCGGCGCCGCGCCGCGGCCGCTCAGAGCCACTTCTTCCAGCGGAAGAACACGTAGGGCAGCACCGCGGCGCAGATCATCAAGACAATCGCCATCGGATAGCCGAAACTCCACTCGAGCTCGGGCATCACCTTGAAATTCATGCCGTAAATCGAGGCGATGACAGTCGGCGGCATGAAGATGACCGCCAGCACCGAGAAGAGCTTGATAATGTCGTTTTGCGCCAGATTGATCAGGCCGAGCGTCGCGTCGAGCAGAAACTGCACCTTCTGCGCCTTGAAGCTCGCGTCCTCCTCGAGCGACTGAAGGTCGCGAAGCGCAGTCTTCGTCGCCGCCCGAACCGCCTTCTGCGCCTTGTCCTGCTTGGCCACGTCGTCGTTCGAATCCGCCGCAAGAAACAGCAGCAGACGCTCGATCGACACCATGCTTTCGCGCAGGTTCGAGATCTTCTCGTCCTCGCGGCCGAGGTCCCACAGTGTGTCGGAATAGATCTGGTTGCGGTTCTCCTTATTGTCCTTGGCGCGGAACACCCGGCTTGCGATGGCGTCGAGGCTGACGCCCGCCTTATTGAGCGCTCGCGCCGAGCGGTTGATTGTAGTATTGACCAGCCCGATCGCGATCGCGTCCGGCGATGGCGGCGACGTCGCCTTGCCGAGCTTCTGCCCAAAGATGTCGAAAGATTCACAGGCGTAGTAGCGCACGGTGACGAGCGCGACTGGCGCGACGACGAACGTGACGTCGGTCACGTCGGGCGTGTCCTCGGGCTCGCTGATCACGCTCGCCTGGAGATAGCGCACGCCGTTCTCGGCGTGGTGGGATTCCGCCGGTTCGGCATAGTCCGGATCGGAGCGAGTTGGGATCGCTGCGCCAATATACCGCTGGACCTTTTGGTCCTCCTCGGCGGTCGGTTCGATCATATCGATCCAGATCGTCCCCTCCGGAACCTCCTCGGCCGGACCGAGGGCCTTACGGGCGAAAGTCCAAGGCTGCCCTGGTCCCGGCGCCGGAAAATGGACGACGATCAAGCTCTGCTCCCAATGTCCGCCGCACGGCGTCCCAAAGGTTCCTAACACTTTGGCGACGTCGGCTGAACCGTCGGCCCGTCCGAGGCCCCGCCGACGGCTCAGCGCATCAGCGTCGCCACGTCCTCGCGCAGCGCCGACGCGGTCTGCGGCTGAAGTCCGAGACCGTGGAGCGCGCGCGCGACGACGGCGACGAGCTCCGCGTTGGACGTCGCGCGCTCTCCCCCTGGCAGCCCAAGATTGTTCTCGAATCCGACGCGGGCGTGGCCTCCGAGCAGCGCCCCGGCCGTGACGCAGGCCGCCTCGCGGCGCCCGAATGCGCAGACGCTCCAGTGGGCGAAACGCGGCGCGTCGGGGGCGAGAAACGACAGGAGATCGGACGGCGCTGCGGTCCTGAGCAAAGTGAAGCGCCCGAGAACGTACAGGACCGCGATGGTGTCGAAGGGGATCAGGCCGCGCTTGTGCATCCCCTCGAGCCGGACCGCCTCCTCCGCCGTATAGAGGATGAATTGCGGCCAGATCCACTTCCGCTTGAGCTCGGTGAGGAACTCGGCGAACGGCCGCTCGTCCGCGGTATCGGGCGCGAGCTCCCTCAGGGCGAGCGAGACCGCCTCCGGATTCGTTTCCACGATCACCGCCATCTGCTGCACTGGATCGTAACGTCCCATTCGACTCACTTGTGACCTGCACCACAAGGCGGTCGCCGACCGCCGCGCAGATGGCCGCAGTCGCCGCCCGGTAGGCGGCGGCGTCGAGCAGGTGCGCGCCGTCGCGGCTGCGTGCGTGCACATGGACCATGGCGGCGCCCGCCTCCAGACATTCGGCGGCCGTGCGCGCCAACTCCTCGGCGGTTGTTGGCAGTTGAGGATGGTCGGCCTTGGTCTTCCGCCCGCCGTTGGGCGCGACCGCAATCGCCACTGCCCTCCGCGCCGCCACCCCCGTCACGCCCCCGCCTTTCCGCCAGTCTTTCCGGAGCCTATGATTAGCGCCTTCGCCCCGTCCGGATTAATTGAATGACGCATATTCTGCATCGCGCGGCAAACGCCGAGCTGCCGGTCGCGGTCTTCGGCGCCGGCGTCGAGATTGTCGACGTCGACGGGCGGCGCTATCTCGACGCCTCAGGAGGCGCGGCGGTCTCTTGCCTCGGCCATGGCCACCCCGAGGTCATCGCGGCGTTGCGCCGGCAACTCGACGCGCTCGCTTACGCCCATACTGCCTTTTTCACCTCGGAGCCCGCCGAGCGGCTCGCCGACCGGCTCGTAGCTGAGGCGCCGCCAGGCCTGAGCCGCGTTTATCTGGTCAGCGGCGGGTCCGAGGCCGTCGAGGCCGCACTCAAGATGGCGCGGCAGTATTTCGTCGAGACGGGCCAGCCGCAACGCCGCCGGGTCGTCGCCCGTCGACAGAGCTATCATGGCAATACGCTCGGCGCGTTGGCGACGGGAGGCAACGCCTCGCGCCGTTCGCCATTCGAGCCTTTGCTGATCGGGACTCATCACGTCGACACCTGCTACGCCTATCGCCTCCAACGGCAAGGCGAAAGCGACTGCGACTACGCCGCCCGCGCCGCTCAGGCGCTCGAGGACAAGCTCGTCGCTCTCGGTCCCGAAAGCGTCCTCGCGTTCATCGCCGAGACCGTGGTCGGCGCTACGTCCGGCGCCGTCCCGCCGGTCGGCGATTATTTCAAGCGGGTGCGCGCCATCTGCGACCGATACGGCGTGTTGCTCATCCTCGACGAGGTCATGTGCGGCATGGGGCGAACCGGAACACTGCATGCCTGCGCGCAGGAGGGCGTCGCGCCTGACCTCATGACCATCGCCAAGGGCCTCGGCGGCGGCTACCAGCCGATCGGCGCGGTCCTGTTGGCCGAACGTATTTTCGACGCCTTCGCCGGCGGCTCTGGGGCCTTCCAACACGGCCACACCTATACGGGCCACCCGATGGCGGCGGCGGCGGCGCTTGCGGTGCAGGAGACGATCGCCCGCGACAACTTGCTGGCGAATGTCGTCGCCATGGGCGACTTCCTCGAGCGCTGTTTGCAGGAGCGCTTTGGCCAGACTCCGCACGTCGGCGACATTCGCGGCCGCGGCCTTTTCCGCGCCCTCGAATTCGTCGCCGATCGCGCCTCCAAGGCGCCGTTCGATCCGGCGTTGAAGCTTCATGCGCGAATCAAGCGCGAGGCGATGGCGCGCGGACTGATGGTCTATCCGATGGGCGGAACGATCGACGGCGGTCGCGGCGATCATGTCCTGCTCGCCCCGCCCTTCATCGTCGACGCCGGCCAGATCGAGACGATCGTCGAGCGGCTCGGCGCGGCGATCGACGCCGCCCTCGCGAGCGTGGCGTAGGCGTGATCGTTGATCGCGCGCCGGCCGCATAGGGCGTCCGAAGGACGCCCGTCTTCCGACGGAATATGGGCGCGCGGCAAGCGGAGCCCCCGTGCAAAGTCGCCGCGCCGGCGTCACACTCAGGCCACAGGCCCTCGCCACAGGCTTTGCCGCGCGGCTCATGCGATAAGGTCGCCCCCGTGCAACTGGTTGCGGGGCGGCAGGGACGGAAAGAATGGCGAAACGATTGGGATTACTTGTTCTCGGGGTGATCGCCGGGCTCGGCGGAGGCGCCTCGGCTCAGAACGGGCCGCATCTTGAGCGGGGCGCCGCGATGAAGAGTGGACCGGCCGCCAACCTGTCGGCCGCCGAGGCGGTCGGGCGCGCCAATGCTTGGCTTGACGCGGCCCGCGTTCTGACCGCCGACTTCGTTCAAATCGGCCCGGGGGGCAAGCGCTCGGAGGGCGAACTCACGGTCGCCCGTCCCGGCCGGATGCTATTCACATACGCCAGTCCGGCCCGCTTCGAGATCGTAGCCGACGGCCGCAGCGTTGCAATCATCGATCACAAGCTCAACACCCAGGACGAGTATTTCATCGCCCAGACACCGCTGAAGTTCCTGCTCGCCGACCACATCGACCTCGCTCGAGACACGCAGGTGCTCAGCGTCGCTCAGGACGAGAAATCGGTGACGATCGAGATCGAAGACAAAGCGGCGCTCGGCGGCACGGCGCATCTCGAGCTCATCTTCGACCCCGTGTCCTTCGCGCTGAAGCAATGGACGGTGATCGATGCGCAGGGGTATCAGACCGTCGTGACGCTGTTCAATCTCGATCTGAAGACCGAACCCGATCCTGCGCTCTTCCATATCGATGAGAGCCTGCAGACCCGGCAACTCGGGCACGGCCGTTAAGGACGCTCATCCGCGGCGGCCTCCATATATCGGCAAGCGTGACAAGCGAAGCGGGCCATGGTTGTTATTGCCAGAGAAAACCGATCTCTTTCAACGCCCCGCTATGCGAGGATCTAATTTGAGGACGAGTTCAGCTCGCGGAGCGACCGCATGAGCGCCGAGTTGTCGTCCCTCGCAGACGCCCTCGACGCCGCGGTCGTGATCATCCATGACCTCGACGGGCGCGTTCTCTACTGGACAACCGGCTGCGAGCGTCTCTATGGCTTTGCCCGCGCCGAGGCGGTTGGGCGTCGCGTCGCCGATCTGCTCGAGACTCGATATCCCTGTCCGCGCTCGGAGATCGTCGCGGCGCTTGCCCAGCGCGGCGCGTGGCAAGGTGAACTCGAACAACACGCCAGCAGCGGCGCCGTTCTGACGATCGCCAGCCTGTGGACAACGCAAAAAAGCGCCGGCGGCGAAATCGCGGTCTTGCAGCACAACGCCGACGTCACCGCGCTGAAGCGGGCGCAGGCGGAGCTGGCGGAGCGCGAAGCGCACCTGGAATCAATTCTCTCGACCGTACCCGAGGCGATGATCGTCATCGACGAGAGGGGCCTCATTTCCTCTTTCAGCGCCGGCGCTTCGGCTCTATTCGGCTACAGCCCGGACGAAGTGATCGGCCACAACGTCAAAATGCTGATGCCGGAGCCCTATCGCGCCGAGCATGATGTTTACATGACCAACTATCTGCGAACCGGCGAGGCGCGGATCATCGGTTACGGCCGCCTCGTTCAAGGGGTCGCCAAGGACGGCAGGATCTTTCCGGTCGAGCTGTCGGTCGGCGAAGCCAGAGCAAACGGACGGCGGGTCTTCACCGGCTTCATCCGCGACCTCACCAGCCGCCAGAAGATGGAGCAGGAGCTACGCCAGTCGCAGAAGATGGAGGCGGTCGGGCAGCTCACCGGCGGGGTCGCTCATGATTTCAACAATATTTTGACGGTTATTATCGCCAATATCGAACTCCTGGATCCGATGCTCGCCGAACCCGACCAGCGGGAGCTTGCGCGCGAAGCCTGGGGCGCAGCTCAAGACGGCGCGAAGCTTGCGGCCCAGCTCCTCGCCTTCGCCCGGCGGCAGCCGCTCAACCCGAAGCCAACCGATGTCGGCCGTCATGTGAGCGGCTACGCCGAGCTGCTGCGCCGCACCGTCGGCGAGGCGATCGAGCTCAGGATCTCTGTGCCGGCCGAGACGCATCTCGCCGTCGTCGACGGCACTCAACTTCAGAACGCCGTGCTCAATCTCGCCATCAACGCCAGGGACGCGATGCCGCGCGGCGGCCAACTGGCGATCGACGTCGCCCCGGTCCGCCTCGACGCCGACTACGCCCGGATGTACCCCGAAGTCCGCACCGGGCGCTACGTCCTGGTCACGGTTACCGACACCGGAACAGGGATGCCCGAGGAGGTGCGGCGGAAAGCGTTCGAGCCGTTCTTCACCACCAAGCCTGTCGGCGCCGGCACCGGTCTCGGCCTCAGCATGGTCTATGGCTTCGTCAAGCAGTCCGGCGGACACATTCAGATCTATAGCGAGCCCGGCAGCGGTACGAGCGTGCGCCTCTACCTGCCGCATGCCGAGACCGAGGTTGAGGAAGGCGCGCGCGGCGCCGGCGGTCCTGCGTCGAAGCTGCCGAAGGGTTCGGAAACGATCCTCCTGGTCGAGGACGACCCGCGTCTGCGCCGCGTCCTGAGCCGGCGCCTGAGAAGTCTGGGGTACGACGTCATCGAGGCCGAGAACGGCGCCGCCGCGATGGTCGAGATCGCCGCGCGGCCGGAAATTGCGCTCGTGTTCACCGACATGGTGATGCCGGGGGGCATGACAGGTCTCGAACTCGCCCAGGCCGCGCTGGCGATGAGGCCTGGGGTCAAGATCCTGTTCACCTCCGGCTATGCCGAGCCGGCGATCGCGCAGTTCGGCCTGAGCGCCGGCGCGTGGCTGAAGAAACCCTACACCGCCGACGAATTGGCCGAGAAAATCCGCGAGATTTTCAACGAGGGGACGGAATGACCCACTGCGCCGTCGCTCAGCGGACGCTGTCGCGCCCCATTTCCGGCCCCTTCGTCTCAGATCTCGCCCCTCGTGGAAGCGCAAGGCGGGAGGAAAGTCGAAACGATCGGTGACCTCGCGCGCGATGGGGTGGAGGCGGATCCCCAGTCGCGCGCGGCCGAGGATCTCCTGACGCGGCTCCTCGATGCGGCGCCGCGGCGCATGGGTTGTCTTTGCGGCGCCGATGGTTTCGTCCCGTTGCGGCTGGCGCGCCGCTTCCCGTCTGCCGCGATCCGGGCGTTCGACCTCATCCATTCGAACGGCGACTTCCCGTGGCGGCCGGCCGCGCCGCCTCCTGCCAAAGCTCATGGCGCGGATTGGCCAGCGCGCCAGTTCTCCCTCGAGCCATAGCGCGCCGGACTGTGGGTCGCCTACCCGCCTCAGCCGGGCGGATAGACGCTCGTCCGGTCTCCGCCGATTTTCGTGACGGCCCACCGGGCTGACCAGCGTCCCGTTTTGGCTCCAGAATCGAGCCTTTCCAATGACTTGTGGGGCGAATCGGATCCTCTTCTCGCTGCGGAGACAGGGGTGGCGGGGACCTCCAACCCGAGATCCGCGCGGCCTCCGCGGGTTGCCGCTCGCCCCGATCCCCTTCGGCGCGCCGACCGACGCCATTCCGGCTCCCAAATCGAGCCGTTCCAAGGACTTGCGAGGCGATTTGGTTCCATCTCGGTTCCCTCCGGAGACGGGGGTGGCGAGGACCTCCAATCGGGGTCGGGGCGGCCTGCGCCGGTTGCCGCTCGCGCCGATCCCCTTCAGCACGCCGGCCGACCCCATGCCGGCTCTCGAATTGAGCCTTTCCAAGGACTTGCGGGGCAACTCGGTTCCGTTCTCGTTTCCCTTCGGATACAGGGCGGCGAGGCTTCCGATCCGGGATCATGGCGGCCTCCGCCGGTCAAATTCGGCTCCCGAATTGAGCCTTTTCAGGGACTTGCGACGCGAATCGGTTCCGTGCGCGAAGAGGGGGGAACCGTTATCGCCGTGGGGCCGATGAAAAACGGGGCTGGCATGGGTGACACGAGGACCGACTGAATTTCTGCCGTACAGGATAATCTACGCCACAATGTTCGAATTAGCAAGATATTGTCGCGCGCCGAGCGGAACGGCTCAGCCCCGCGCGCTCAGGCGTCGAACCCGACCGGCCTCGGGGTCAAACAGCCGTCGTTGCGAGGCGCGGTCGCCGGGCTCTTCGACCCGGGGGTCCCGCGATGACGAAGGCAACTCGTCTCCCGTGCGACTCCCGGCGCTCTGACGTCGCACGCCGCCAAGCTTCCGCCATCATCTGGCGCCCTTTGCCCGTAGCGATCGTTCCTGCCGCCCGCTGGTGAAGGAAGAGACCGTCAAATGCCCGAGTTTCGAGGGTTTTCCGCGAAGTCGTTCGCTGAACCCGGGGAGCGGCGCTGATGCGGGGAATTGAAATGGCTGACGCGACCTCGAAACCGACCCTGGAAGGCGAGACCAGCGCCGCGGCGCCGCGCGCTCTCCCACGCGGCGAGCGAAGGGTCAGTCTGCTCGTGCTCTGTCTGCTGGCTCTGGCGGTCGGCATCGTCACTGGATTCGGCGCCGTCTTCCTGCGCGGGTTGATCGCGGTCATCCACAACGCCTCGTTCTACGGCGTGTTCAATATCCGATACGACGCCAACATCCTCGAGGGGCCGAGCCCTTTCGGCGACTTCCTGCTGCTGTCGCCCATCATCGGCGGTCTGATTGTCGTGTGGATCGTCGAGAATTTCGCCCCGGAAGCCAAGGGTCACGGCGTGCCGGAAGTGATGGACGCGATCTTCTACAAGGACGGCAATATCCGTTGGCAGGTGGCGGTGGTGAAGTCGCTCGCTTCAGCTCTGTCGATCGGCACGGGCGCGGCGGTCGGGCGAGAGGGACCGATCATCCAGATCGGCGCCGCGCTCGGCTCGACCTTCTCTCAGGCGATCCGGCTCGCGCCCTGGCAGAAGGTGACGCTTCTTTCGGCTGGGGCCGGCGCGGGCATCGCCGCGACCTTCAACACGCCGCTCGGCGGCGTGCTCTTCGCCCTCGAAGTCCTGTTGCCCGAAGTGTCCAATCGCACCTTCCTGCCGGTCGTCATCGCGACCGGCGCGGCCACCCAGGTCGGCCGCATGCTGATCGGCCCGGACCCGGCGTTCAAGGTGCCGGAAATTCAGTTCCCGCCGGCTCAAATCTTCAACCTCGAAGAGGCGCTCGCCTTTGTGCTGCTCGGCGCTCTTTGCGGTCTCGCCTCCTGGGTGTTCATCCGCCTGCTCGTGGCGATGGAGGACGGTTTTCCCAAGCTGCCCGGCGGCGTCTATGTGCAAAACTTCGCCGGCATGACGATGATCGGCCTGATGATGGTCGGCCTGACTCGCGCCTTCGGCCATTCCTACATCGACGGCGTCGGCTACGGCGTCATCCAGTCGGTGCTGGAAAACCAGATGACGGCGGCGGGCCTGCTGGCGCTGCTGTTCTTCCTGAAGCTCCTGGCGACGACGGTAAGTCTCGGCAGCGGCGCCTCCGGCGGCATCTTCTCGCCCTCGCTCTACCTCGGCGCGACGCTCGGCGCGGCCTTCGCCGGCGCGGTCGGCTTTGCCCTTCCACATTCGGGGTTGACCGCGCCCTCGGCGGCGATCGTCGGCATGGCGGCGATGGTCGGCGCGGGAACCGGCGGCGTCATGACCGCGATCGTCATGATCTTCGAGATGACGCGCGACTACGACATCATCGTTCCGGTGATCGTCGCGGTCGCGGTGGCGGCGGGCATCCGGCGCGCCCTGATCGGCGAGACGATCTACACCGTCAAGCTGCGCCATAGGGGCCACCGCATCCCCAAGGAGCGCCATATCAATCTTTATCTGGTTAAGCAGGCGCAGGACGTTATGGAGCGCCAGTTCCACGTCGTCAAAGCCGGCACGTCACTCGGAGACGCCCTGGTTGCCGACGTCGAGGATGACCTGCGCGCCGTCGTCGTCGAGCGCGAGGGCCGCATCGTCGGCCTCGTGCCGCCCCGCTCGGGCCTGTGGCGCGACGCTCGCATCCATCCGGACGCGCTGATCGACCGCTTCGTCGAGACGCCGCCGGCCGTGTGCCGCGACTCGGACCTCTTGAGCCTCGTGCTGGCGCGGCTCAAGCGCCACAGAGCGGGCGCCGCCATTGTCTTCAACGGTCGAGGACGGCCGCGGGCGCGCAACGTCGTCGGCGTCATCACCAAGCGCGCCATCGCCGACGCGGTGATCCACGATTTCGACGAGTGACGCCTGCCGACCGCTCCCGCGCCCTGCCTCCTTCACCCTCCGGAAAATCGACGCGCCACGCAGTTTTGCGCCTCGGAATTCCTTTGCGGAGGCCAAACCTCTGTCTTGCCCTACCCTCTGGCCGAGAATTCGGTGACAAAGCTTGCTGCAAGTCGGGCTCTGGCGTTTCCCGCGGGCCGAGCCCTTTCGGCCGGAGGAACCCGAGGCGAGGAGAGAGGGCATGACCATCATCGACCGTCGCAAATTCGTCGTCGCCGCCCTGTGCGGCGCAGGGGTTGGGCTGGCGCTGGCCCCGGACGCGGCTGGCGCGCTCACGCTCGGAGCCGGGGAGACCGGTCGCCTGGTCGATCCGCTGACGGACGAGGTGCACCGCGCGCAGGTCGTCGTTGTTCCCAGGCGCCGCCGGCGGCGCTGGGTCTGCTGGTGGCATCGCGGACGCCGTGTCTGCGGCTGGCGTTGGGTCTGACGCGGGCGCGGGCTCACCCGCCGTCGATCAACCCGATCGGGGACCCAGGCAGCGATCGTTCGCCGGCTGGATCTCAGCTGGCGCGCTGGCCGGAGTGCAGCCGTCGCCCTCGCGCGTGCAGGGCCAGACAGAGAAGGACCGAAGTTATGCCCTGGCCATCCTCGCCCCGCCGCGCCCTGGCCCTGACAGCGGCCGCGAAACGAGCGGGCTTCGCAGCGGCCCTTTTAGTCCTCGCGCTGGCGAGCAACGCCTATGCGAAGGCGTTCCATTACGAGTGCAGCAGCGGCACGGAACTGACAGCCCGATTTTCCCCACCGGGCGCCGCCAAGGGAACCGCCAAACTGACCTTTGCAACGGGGCGGACGATCACATTGCCACAAGCGATGTCCGCCGACGGAGGTCGCTATGCCAGCAAAGACATCGAATTCTGGATCAAGGGGCAGGGGGCGACCTTGACCCGCGGCGGGACCAGCGAGACCTGCTCGACCCGGTGAAGACGGGGACGCCAACGCCTTCCGGACCGGGCTGACACCGGGGGGTCACATGCCGTCGCAGCCGTCCCGCGCGGCTCCGCCGAGCGCCAAATCCCCATAGCGGCCCCGCGTCGCCGGACCCTCACCGTCCCGCGGTTTCCTCCCTTGGAGGCTTTCGGACGCCGGCCCTCCGGCCCGCGCCTACGCTCGCGTAAGGGCCGGCATCCGAAACCCTGCACAATCGCGGTCATTCCACACGAAGCCGTCACGATGATTGGGTGGATGGTTGAGCTGCATGACGCCGCGACATGGGATCGCGCCTGTGAAGACGTTGCCCTCGCCGAGCGGCGGGTGCAGCCGGAGAGATAGACGAGGATCGCGTTCGGTCGGGGAAAGGACGGCGAAGACGATCGGCTCTGAGCGACGGAGAAGCGAACTCGCCGTCGGAAGCTTTGTTGTCGGCAGGGGGACGCCAAGTCCTGGAAGAAAGCCTGCGGCTGTCGTTGCGGGCGTGTTGACCCACTACGCCATTCGACGCCGCGCAAGCAAGGTCGCGGCGGTCATGCTGGCGACGCCGAGCACGGCGAGCGGCCAATATTGCCCCAGCAGCGCGCCGACGCCGTCCCCCTCGAGGAATGTGCCGCGCAGGATCACCATCAGGTAGCGCATCGGATTGACGTAGGTCAGGTATTGCACGGCGCGCGGCATGTTCGCGATCGGGGTGGCGAAGCCGGAGAGGATGATCGCCGGCACCAGGAAGAGGAACGCTCCGAGCAGGCCCTGCTGCTGGGTGGCGGCGATCGACGAGATCATCAGTCCGATGCCGATCGCGGACACCAGAAACAGCGCGAGACCGAGGGCGAGCGCCGCCAGGCTTCCGATCAGCGGCACATGAAACCAGAATACCGCCGCCGCAACGATCACAGCCGCCTCCGCCGCGCCGATCAGCAGCCCCGGCGCCGCCTTGCCGACCAAGATCTCCCACGGCCGATAGGGCGTCACCAGAAGCTGGTCGAACGTTCCTGCCTCGCGCTCGCGCACGACCGAAAGTCCGCTCACGAGCACGGTCACTACGAAGGTGAGCAGACCAACGATGCCCGGCACGACGAACCAGCGCGACAGCAGGTTGGGATTGTATCTGGCGCGCAGGTCGAGCGTCGCCGGGATTGCCGCGCCGCCGTGGGCCGCCGCCCATTCCGAGCCGAATCCGAGCACGATGTCGCCGACGTAGCTCAGCGCGATCGCCGCGGTATTGGAATTGCGTCCGTCGATCACGACTTGCAACGGCGCCGGACGTCCCTGCGCGAGGTTACGGCTGAAATTGCGATCCACGTGGATCGCCAGCAGCGCCGCCTGCCGATCGATCAGCTCCGCCATCCCGGCGGTCGAGGGCAACTCGGCAGTCTGATCGAAACTCGGCGAACCGGCGAAGCGCGCCACCAATTGCCGCCCGGCCAGTCCAGGATCCTCGTTGATTACCACGAACGGAATATGATTGAGATCGAACGTGGCCGCGTAGCTGAACACCAAAAGCTGGATCAGCGGCGGCCCGATCAGCACCATGCGGCTCGCCTTGTCGCGCAACAGGGCCAGGAACTCTTTGCGGATGAGCGCGAGGAGGCGGGCCATCTCAGTCCAGCCGCTTTTTCGAGCGCCACAACGTGACGCCGAGGAAGACCGTCGCCATCAGCGCCAGCGCCGCCGCGTCCGGCAGGATAATGGCCCAAACGTCGCCGGCGAGGAACACCGTCTGCAGAATCGAGACGAAATAGCGCGCCGGCAGAATGTGCGTGATCACTTGGATCGCCGCCGGCATCGAGTGGATGTCGAAGATGAAGCCGGAAAGAATAAAGGCCGGCAGGAAGGTGACCACGATGGCGATCTGGCCGGCGACGAACTGGTTGCGCGCAATCGACGAAATCAACAGACCCATGCCCAGCGCCACCAACAGAAAGAGCGCCGAGGCCAAGGTCAGCACCAGCAGACTGCCTCGCAGCGGCACGCCGAACAGCGTCACCGCGAGCAGCACGGACAGGGCCATGCCGCCCATGCCCAAAACGAAATAGGGCAGCAGCTTGCCCACCAGAATTTCGCCCATGGTCACCGGGGAGGCCATCAGCGCCTCCATCGTGCCCCGCTCCCATTCGCGCGCGACGACGAGAGCGGTCAGCAAAGCGCCGATCAGCGTCATGATCACCGCGATCAGCCCAGGCACCAGATAGTCGCGGCTGCGCAGCGCCGGATTGAACCAGATGCGCGTCTGCATCGCCACCGGAAACGCGGGCGCTGCGCCCTGCTCCTCTTGCAGTTGCGCAAGCCAGATCTGCCAGGACTGGGTGAGATAGCCCTGAACCAGCCGCGCGGTGTTGGCGTCGACCCCATTGACCACGACACCGATCGTTGCGCCCCGGGGGCCCAGCATCTGCCGCGCGAAATCGTTGCGCAGCCAGACGAAGCCGGTGATGTCTCCTCGCGCCATCGCCGCTTGCGCGTCGGCGAAGGTCGGCAGCATATGGACGTCGAAGTAGCGCGAGCTCTGCAACGTTCCCACGAACGAGCTCGTCTGCGGGTTCGGATGCTCCGCCACTACGCCGATCGGCACATGCTCGGCGTTCAGCGACACGCCATAGCCGAACAGCAGTAACAGGAATAACGGCAGCGCGAACGCGATCGCGAGCGCCGAAGGGTCGCGGAGAATCTGGACGCTCTCCTTGCGAATCAGCCCACTCAGCCGCATGGCGTTCATGCGGCTCTCCGCAGATCGGCCTCCGCCGCCGAGATCAGCGCGATGAAAGCGTCCTCCATTGTGGGGTCCGGCGCGTCCTGGCTGGCCGCTCGCTTGCGAACTTCCGTCGGAGCGCCGGCGGCCAGCACGCGCCCTTGCGACATGAGCACCAGCCGGTCGCAGTACTCCGCCTCGTCCATGAAATGCGTCGTCACCAAGACCGTGGTTCCGGCGCTCGCATACTGGTTGATGCGCCGCCAGAACTCCGAGCGCGCGAGCGGATCGACCCCCGACGTCGGTTCGTCGAGAAACAGGATGGGCGGTTCGTGCAGGAGCGCGCAGGCGAGCGCCAGGCGCTGCTTGAAGCCGAGCGGAACGTCGCCTGCGTTCATCGCCACGAAGGGCGCGAGCTCGAATTCCTCCGTCGCCCAGTCGAGGCGCTCCCGCGCCCGTGCGCGTCCGAGGCCATAGGCGGCGGCGAAAAACTGAAGGTTCTGCGCCACGCTCAGGTTGCCGTAAAGCGCGAATCGCTGCGCGACATAGCCGATCTGCCGGCGCGCTTCGGCCGGCGCCGTGCGCAGATCCTGCCCGGCCACCCGCAGCGTTCCGGACGATGCCGGCAAAAGGCCGCAGAGCATTCGGAATGTGGTGGTCTTGCCGGCGCCGTTGGCGCCCAGGAGGCCGAACACTTCGCCGCGCGCTACGTCGAAGCTCACGTCCTGCACGGCGTGAAACGCGCCGAAGTAGCGGTTGAGCCCGGAGACCTGCAACACCGCTCCATCGTGCGGGCCGGCGGGCCGCGCCGCCACCGCCGGGACGTGATGCGGCCGCCGCGAATGCAAGCGGTCGATGAAGACGTCGGCGAACTCCGGCGCCGCCTCTTCCCACGCGGCGCCGCCCAGCGCTGGAATCGCGACCTCGGGGGCCAGCAGCGCACGCACCCCGGTCCCCTCCAGCCTGGCGTCGGCGACGCCCGCAAGCGCCAATAACTGCTGCTGCATTGACCGTCGATCGAGCGTGGCGTGGCGCACGGTGAAGCAACGCCCCGCGAGTTCTTCCGCCAAGGCGCGCGGCGATCCTTGCGCGAGCAGCCCGCCCTCGTCGAGCAGCACCACTTCATCGCAGCGCTCCGCCTCCTCGAGATAGGCGGTGGAAACCAGCACGGTGACGCCTCGGTCGCGCAGCCCGCCGACAATCGCCCACAATTCGCGCCGCGAGATCGGATCGACCCCGACCGTCGGCTCGTCGAGCAACAGAAGCTCTGGGACACGCAGCAGCGCGCAGGCGAGCCCGAGCTTCTGCTTCATGCCGCCGGAGAGCGCGCCGGCCCGGCGCGCCCCAAAGGGGCCGAGGGCGGTCAGCCGCAGCAGTTCGGCATAGCGGGCGGGACGTTCGACCGGCTGCAGGCCCTGGAGCTGCGCGTAAAGGTCGAGGTTCTCCTGCACCGTCAGGTCTTCGTAGAGGCCGAACCGCTGCGGCATGTAACCGATGCGGCTCTGAATCCACGCCGTATCCCTGACGGCGTCCTGCCCCAGCACCTCGACCCGCCCCTGGTCCGGCGACAGGAGGCCGGCGGCGAGCCGCAGGAGCGTCGTCTTGCCGGCCGCGTCCGGCCCGAAGAGCCCGGTGATCCTCGCCGCAGGCACGGCGAGCGTAAGATCACGCAGCGCCGCAACGCTCCGGCTGCCGCGACCGAATGATTTCGTCACGCCAGCGAAGTTCAGCGCCGGCCCGGGCCCGGGCTCAGCCACAGGGCCGCTCCCCGCCCGTCCGGGGGGTCGCGTCGTCGTTGAGGGGAATGACCACGGTCACCGGGGCGCCTAGCCGGAGTCGATCGTCCGCATTGCAGGCGTAGACGTGCATGCGATAGACCAATTCGGTGCGAACCTCCGTCGTCTCGACCGTCTTGGGCGTGAACTCGGCGGTGGGGGAGATGAACCCGACCCAAGCCGGGAAGCGCTCTCCCGGGAACGCGTCGCTCTCGACATAGGCGCGCATGCCGGGGCGGATGCGGCCGAGCTGTTTCTCGGGCAGGTAGGCGCGGGCATAGACCGGGCTGGTGAGATCGAGGGTCAACACGGGCTGGCTGGGACTGGCCATGTCGCCCGGCTCCAGGATGCGATCCTCGATGACGCCGTCGGCGGGCGCGTATAGCCTCGCGTCGGCCAACTGCTGGCGCGCGAAGGACAGCGCAGCCTCGGCGGAGCGGAGCTGCGCCTCGGCAACGTCGATGTCCTCCCGGCGTGGCCCTTCGATCGCCAGGGCGAGCGCCTTCTCGGCGAATTCGCGGTTCGCCGTCGCAACCTTCAGCGCCTGTTCAGCGTTGTCGCGAGTTCTGTTGAGACGAGACGCTGACGGCCGCCAGCCTGACGGCGCGATCGAAATTGATGCGATTGTTCGCCTCGGTCGCCTGGGCGGCGGCGAGATTTGCGCGGGCCTGATCGATTTCTTCCGGCCGGCTGCCGTTGCGCAGCCGGGCAAGGGTGTTCCGGGCGACGTCCGCATCGGCCGAAGCCTTGTCCGCGTTCGCCTGCAGGCGCGTTGCATCCAGCTCCGCCAGCAACTGACCTTTGCTCACGCGGTCGCCTTCCTGCACCAGGATGCGGCTGATCCGGTCATTGCCGTTGAAGGCGAGCTGCGACTGGCGAATGTCGATCGCGCCATAGGCGACGACCGAGGTTGCAGCCGCCGGCGGCGGCGCAAACCGCCACCAGGCGGCGACGCCGCCGGCCGCGAGCAAGCCGAGCAGAGGGAGAAGAATCCATTTCCGCGACCGGCGAGGGCGGAGCGTCGAAGCGGGCGCGGGCGCCACCGCGCCGGGCAGAAGCGCCTCTCGAGGCTGAGTGGGTCGATCGAGCATTTGGCGGCTCCTCAAACTCACATCTTCGGCCCCGTCGCCCACGCGTCGACGAGCGGCGCCAACACCGCCGCGACCCATAACGCCGGGCCGATACGGGGCTCGACAGCGCTGAGACAAGCGGCAAGCAGAAAGACGATCGCAAGGACGCTCGGCGCAGCAGCCATTCGCCACCGCCAGGAGGGCCCGGCCGCGACGATCGCCAACCAAAGAAGCTCGTTCACACACGCAATCGCGGCCAGATGGCTGCCGTACAGCACCGTCGTCCACGGCCTCGCTTCGCCGTGCCCCCAAAGGACGGTCGGCACGGGAAGGAGAACGACCAGAAACAGGAATGCAAATGTTATGAATAGGTGGCGGCGGGTCCCAGCCTCGGTGAGCGCCAATCGACGATGATGACTGATCCAGAACATGCTGGAAAACAAGAAAGTGCAACCGACCGCGACCAACGGCCGGAGCATGGGCTCCAATACCGAACGCCAGTCCGACTGCTCGTTCGACCGGAGGAACAACAAGCTGAAGACGGGCGACGTTATCGCGACGGCGAAAATCATGTCGCTCAACACCGCGATGCGACCGGAGAGGAAATTCTTCGCGGCGCTCTCTCGGCCGGCGTCAACTACGCTATTTGCGCTTGCGTGGAGCGACGCCACGTTCTTGCGCCCAATTTCACTGATCTGCGCCTGGGTCATTCCCCGCTCCGCGCCGGAGGTCTGTAATTGCCGACCCCTACATGCGGTCCCCAAAGATCGAGCGCCCGCCCATAGCCGCAACTTCAAGGAGCTAAGCGCGCCACGCCAATTTGTCGCCCGACGCGCCTCTTGGGCCTGCCCTGCGGGAAGGCGGGAGCAGGACCTGGAGAGTTCTCTACGCCCTCAACCATTTCGCCATGTCGTCCGGCTTCGGCAGGCCGCCGGCGTGAACGACCTTGCCGTCCACCACCACGCCGGGCGTCGCTGCAATTCCGTAGTTCGCGATCTCCGCGAAGTCCGTCACCTTTTCCAAGGCGATTTCGACGCCAAGCTTCATCGCCTCGGCCTGAGCCATCTCGGCCGTCGCTATGCAACGTTTGCAGCCGGAGCCGAGGATCTTGATGGTTTTCACGATATGCCCTTTCAGGAGAGTAAGGCGTTGAACAGATAGCCGACGGCGATGATGCCCGCGGCGACGACCCCGATGAACACCGCGATCAGACGCGGCGTCAGCACTTTGCGCAGGATGACCATTTCCGGGAACGAGATGGCGATCACGCTCATCATGAAGGCAAGCACGGTTCCGAGGGGCGCGCCCTTGCCCAGCAGGGCCACGACCACGGGGATGATGCCGGCGGCGTTGGAGTAGATGGGAACCGCGATCAGCACGACCGCCGGAACAGACCACCACCGCCCCCTGCCCATGATCGAGGCGAACATGTCGGTTGGCGCGAAGCCGTGGATGAAGGCGCCGACGCTGATGCCGACGATCATCCAGATCCAGACACGGCCGACAATGTCGCTCATCGCGTCCAGGCCGGCGCGGATGCGATCCACGATCGTCTGATGATCAATCGGCAGTTCGGTCTTGCCGGTCCGGATATTGCGGACCCACTCCTCGAGCCAGTCTTCGAGATTCAATCGCCCGATGATCCAGCCGGAGACGACGGCAACCCCCAGTCCGAAGCCGAGGTAAATCGCCGCGACCTTCCATCCGACCAAAGCGAACAACAGGCCGAGCGCGACTTCATTGACCATCGGCGCCGAAATCAGGAACGACAAGGCCACGCCGAGAGGGACGCCCGCCGAGATGAAGCCGACGAACATCGGCACCGCCGAGCAGGAGCAGAACGGCGTGACCACGCCGAGGCCGGCGGCCGCAACGTTGCCGACGCCCTCACGTTTGCCGGCCAGCACGGCGCGCGTGCGCTCGGGCGAAAAGAAGCTTCTGATGACGCCCATGCCGAAGACGACGAGCCCCAAGAGCATCAGGACTTTCGGAGTCTCGAAGACGAAGAAGCGGGCCGCCTCTTCGAGATGACTGCCCGGCGGGATCCGGACCATCGAAACGATCCACGTCGAGAAAGCTTCCAGCCGCCAGTAGATCGCAAACCAGAGCAGGATCGCCGCGATTACGCCTGCGACCCAGATGGCCGTCGATGGGGAACGAGCTTCGGCAGGGGCTGAAAGCCGAACGCTCATGCTGCCCTCCTATGGGATTCGGGCACGGTCGCCATGACGGCGTCGAGGATTGCCCGCGTTGTCGGTGAGAGATCGGTGGAAAGCCGGTAGCGCACCCATTGTGCGTCGCGCCGGTCTGTCACCAGCCCAACCGCCCGGAGGGCGGCCATGTGCCGGCTCATCCGCGATTGGCTCGCCCCGAGCTTCGTCATCAACTCGCAGACGCAATGTTCGCCGCCCTCCCAGAGAATGCGGAGCGCGGCGAGACGCGTCGGTTCGGCAAGCGCGGCGAGAAGGGCGACGGGACTGTCCATGGAGGGCTAGGTAGGCTGACTAACGCATATGCGCTAGTCCGCATATTGTCGCACCCTGCGGGATCAGCGCCAGGGCCTCGCCGACCAGTTCCTCGTTGGTGAAGGGCCCATAGGGCCCACGAGACGACGGCGGGGCGGGCTCGTCCTACGATCAGCGGGGCTGGCCGCCGCCCCTCCGGTTGACGCGCCAGGGATTGAACGGCATTTGCTGGAGGCGCCTTTGTGGTCGCGCGCCGCGAGCGTGGCCGGCGACCGCGTCCACAATGGGCGTCTTACCCAAAGGCGATCGAGCCTACACGCGCAGCAGGGTCTTGATTGCGCGCCGTTCGTCCATCGCCCGGTAACCCTCGGCGACGTCGGCGAGCGGCAGCGTCAGATCGAAGACCTTGCCGGGCTCGATCTTGCGTTCGAGCACCAGGTCGATCAGATGCGGCAGGAACCGGCGGACCGGAGCGGGGCCGCCCAGCATGCCGGTCTGCGAGAAGAACAGCGATTGTCCGTCGAGCTCGACCCCATGCGGCACGCCGACGTAGCCGATCATGGCGCCGGGACGCGCACACCGGATGGCCTGCGTCATGGACTCCTTTGTGCCCACGCATTCGAGAACGGAATCCGCGCCGATATTGTCGGTCATCGCCTTGACCCGATCGACCCCCGCGTCGCCCCGCTCGGAGACGATGTCGGTTGCGCCGAATTCGAGCGCCAGGTCCTGGCGGGTCTTGTGGCGGCTCATCGCGATGATCCGCGCAGCGCCCAGTTGCTTGGCGGCAAGGACGCCCATCAGGCCGACCGCGCCGTCGCCGACGACGGCGACCGTCGCGCCGGGTTCGACGCGCGCCGCATCCGCCGCATACCAGCCGGTGCCGAGAACGTCCGACGTCGCAAGCAGGCTCGGAATGAGGTCGTCCGGAGGCAGTTGCGTCGTTGCGACCAGCGTGCCGTCGGCGAGCGGCACGCGCGCCCGCGGCGCCTGCGCTCCGCTCATGAATTCGCGCTGCCGGCACGACGACTGAAACCCGCGGCGGCAATGCGGACAGGTATTGTCGGAGATGCAGAACGAGCCGACGACGAACTGGCCCGGCCTGACGGTCGCGACGGCGCTGCCCACCTCTTCGACGACGCCGCAATACTCGTGCCCCATCGCCATCGGCGCTGTCACGTCGTTCAGCCCCCGGAAGGGCCAGAGATCGGACCCGCAGATGCACGACGCCGAAAGCCGGATGACGGCGTCGGTCGGCTTGAGGATCTTCGGCTCGGGCACCTCCTCGCAACGGACGTCGCGCGGAGCATGGAGCATGGTCGCCAGCATCGGGGTTTCTCCTTTTGGTCGGGCCGGCGTCCGTTCGCGCGGTCCCTGGGATGGCGTTTCAGACATGGCCGAACAGAACGCGGTCGCTCAATTCGGCGAGCGCGGGAGCAATGTCGCCATAGGGTTCATCGACCATCACTTTGCCCCGATCAGGTATTGCTCGTCCGTCACCTTCTCCAGCCAAACCACGGCCGAGCCGTCTTTCATCTCGGCGATGGCGATGTGCGATATGGCGCAGTCCGGCGCCGCTCCGTGCCAATGCTTCTCGCCCGGCTCGAACCAGACGATGTCGCCCGGCCGAATCTCCTCGATCGGGCCGCCTTCTCGCTGCACGCGGCCGAGACCAGCGGCGACGAGGAGCGTCTGGCCGAGCGGATGGGTGTGCCAGGCGGTCCGCGCTCCCGGTTCAAACGTGACGGTGGCGGCGCTTAGCCCGCCGCTGCCGGCGAAACGAGCGTCGATCCGGACTTTGCCGCTGAAGTAATTTTCGGGTCCTTTCTCGGAAGCCTGCGAGCCGCTGCGCTTGATGTCCATGTCCGCCCTCCGAACTGCCGATAAACCCTGAGCTTAAGCGGCTTTCTCGGCGAACATTAGCCGCAATAGCGCGCATGACGTCATATCGGCAGTTCATGAATGCAGCGGCGAAGAGCCCTCACCACGGTGGTAACGGCCAGGCGCGGAGCCTGAAGCGCTCGGCGCGCGCCTTCTGCTCATCCAGCCAAATCGGGAATGCACAGCCCCGGCGTGGGGCCGCGAGCCCGATCGCCAGATTGCGAGAATGGCCGCACGGGCGGCCTGTTCGCGGGCGTCGCAACTCCTCGGTTCGCCCATGCGGCGCTGATGATCGCTAACGTCGTCCACCGCCACGGAGGGCGCCGGTTCGTGAAGAAAGCGCTTACCAAATCGGCGCATTTTCCCTGTTGCGCCGCACAACGCGAACCTCGTTTGCATTCTCCCGCGCGTACCCTCGCCCTTCGATCGAATGCAAAACAATTTCCGAAAAGGACCCTCGATCATGGATGACCCAAAGACCGATACGCGCATCGTGGGACCGAAAGCCGAACTGACCAGGATGTTCGGCGCCGTCGCTGCAAACGACGTGTTCGCGATCTGCGTCGATTCCTCGGACCCGGCATTTCCCGCGGGCGCGGCGACCATCTTCTCCGGAGACAACGGGACCTATTCGCAGGCTTGTCGCCCGTTCGACGCCGCCAGGTTGCCGGCGTTCGCCAAAATGCTCGCCGCCGCCCACGGGGCGCTGCGCGACGCCTGCGTCGTTCGCGGCAGGAAGGGGCGCGAGATCTACTGCCTGCGCTCGGACCGCTCCCAACCGGGCGCGCCGACGGCCCTCGACATCGACGAGGCGCGTCGCCACCCCGGCTTCCTCGCCGAAGACGGAGGCTTTGCGGCGGTGGCGTTTCCGCGAGGGGAAGACAGGAGCGATCCGCTGTTCGCTATTTACGCGGATGAGGGAGATGATCAGGCGAAGAGGCTGTGGGTCGGGAATGTCTTTTGGCTCAACTGGCTCGAATCGCTGGCTGGGACCGCATGCAAGGGCCACTGCGACGGGGCGTTCATCGCTTCCGGCTACGGAAAGCGCGTCGCGGCCTGACGGCACGGAGGCTCAAGCGGTCCTCTTGTCCCGGAAGCGACGGCTTTCAGGCTGCGGCAGGCTCGGCCCTGTGGGAAATCCGTGCGCGGGCCTTGCGCGGACGTCGAGACTGGGGCTTCTGACGCTTCCCGTCAGCGAGGTCTGCCTTGGACTTCTCCGTCACGACCTGGAACATCAACTCGGTTCGCCTCCGGATCGACCTCGTTGCGCGCTACCTCGCTGAAAAAGCGCCCGACGTCCTTTGCCTGCAGGAAACCAAGTGCCCCGACGGCAATTTCCCGCATGGCGCCTTCCGCGCCGCCGGCTACCCGCACATCGCGATCAGCGGCCAGAAGGGCTACCACGGCGTCGCCATCGTCTCGCGCGTGCCGTTCGCGTCGCATTCGGTGCGCGACTTCTGCAAGAAGGGCGACGCCCGTCATCTGCGTGTCGTTCTCGACGGTCCGTTGAAAGACATGGAACTGCATAATTTCTATGTGCCGGCCGGCGGCGACGAGCCCAACCCAGAGATCAACCCCAAATTCGCCCACAAGCTCGCCTTCGTCGACGAGATGGCGGAATGGGCGGCGAACGACAAGGCGGCCGCCGGGCGGGCGATCCTGGTCGGCGATCTCAACATCGCCCCACTCGAACACGACGTCTGGAGCCACAAAGCGCTTATCAATGTCGTCAGCCATACGCCGATCGAGGTCGATTCGCTCAAGCGCGCGCAAGCCGCGGGCCCCTGGGTCGACGCCCTGCGCAAGTTCGTGCCTGAATCCCAAAAGCTCTACACGTGGTGGAGCTACCGCTCGCCCGACTGGGCCAGCGCCAATAAGGGAAGGCGGCTCGATCACGTCTGGGTCAGCCCGGCGCTCGGCGAGGCTGTCGTCGCCATGGAGGTCATGCGCGAAGCCCGCGGCTGGGACCGCCCGTCCGATCACGTCCCGGTCAGGGTGACGATGTCGCTGTAATCGCCGACTTTGTCATGCCGGCAATGCGGGCGCCCATGGCGGTGAGCGTCGCGATCTGGCGATGATGCGCGCGCTGAGGCCCTGGATTCCCGCTTTCGCGGGGATGACAGGCAAGGCTCGGGATCCCCGCTTCCGCGCGGCCGCGATCAGCGATCGCGGCCACTGTTTCAGACATGGACTTTGACGGCGAGTGCGAGTTGATTGTCCGCCGCAAAACACCGTCGGGGACAAAGCCGTGCGCTGGCGTCTGATCAAATGGCTTTTCCGCTTCATCGTCACGCTGGCGATTGTCGGGGCGGTCGCCGGGGTATGGCTGTTCTGGCGCGCCATGCCGAGCTATTTGGGGACCGAGACGTTGCCGGGCCTCAAGGCGGATGTCCGCGTCTGGCGCGACGCCCACGCCGTGCCGCACATCTTCGCCGCCAACATGGACGACGCCGCCCGGGCGCTGGGCTACCTGCACGCCAGTGAGCGGCTGTTCCAGATGGAGGTGAGCCGCCGGGTCGGGCAGGGGCGCGCCGCGGAGACGTTCGGCGCCGACCTCCTCAAGGTCGACAAGTTCATCCGGACCCTCGGACTCTACCGCGAGGCGGAGGCGAGCTTCGCGGCCTTGTCGGCCGAGACGCAAAGGCGCCTGCAGGCCTACGCCGAGGGCGTCAACACGTTCCTCGACACGCACAAGGACGCCCTGCCGCCCGAGTTCCTGCTAGCCGGGTGACGCCTGAGCCGTGGAAGCCGGCCAACTCGATCATCTGGATGAAGCTGATCGCGCTCGAACTGTCGCACAACCGCGAGCAGGAGGTTTTGCGCGCCAATATCGCTGAGAAGCTCGGGCCGGACAAGGTCGGCTGGTTCTTCCCGGGCATGAAGCCGGGCGACCCGATCACGACTGAGCCCAAGCGCGGCGACGGGCACGCGAGCCTCGACCGCGTCGACGACGCGATCGGCGCCTTGACCGGCCTCAACCGCGGCGCGTCCAACGAATGGGTCGTCTCGGGCTCGCGCACCGTCAGCGGCAAGCCGATCCTCGCCAACGACCCACATCTCGGCCTCGGCGCGCCGATCTTGTGGTACCTCGCGCGGATCGTGACGCCCGACGGCTGGCTCAAGGGCGCGACGGTCCCCGGAACGCCGATCGTGCTGCTCGGTCAGAACGACCATATCGCCTGGGGATTCACCACCGCCGACACCGACACGCAGGACCTGTTCATCGAGACGATCGATCCGTCCGATCCGATGAAATACCTGACCCCCGACGGACCGAAGCCGTTCGAGACCCGGCAGGAAACCATTCGCGTCAAGGGCGGCGCCGACGTGACGCTGACGGTGCGCTCGACTCGGCATGGGCCGGTCCTGTCGGACGTCAGCGATGAGATCGCAAGCATCGCCGCGCCGGGCAAGGCGATCGCGCTGGCCTTCACCGGGCTCACCGACCGCGACACGACGATGGACGCGGTGGTGCGGCTCGACGGCGCGCGCAACTGGAACGAGACGCTTGCGGCGCTCAGCCTGGTCGTCGCGCCGACGCAAAACGTCGTCTACGCCGACGTGACCGGGGACATCGGGTTCATCAGCCCGGGCCTCGTGCCTTTGCGCAAATCCGGCGATGGCCTGGCGCCGGTCGACGGCGCCTCTGGGGCGTTCGACTGGGTCGGGACGGTCCCCTTCGACCAGCTTCCGCAGCTCCACAATCCGGACGCCGGCTTCGCCTTCAACGCCAACAACGCCAACGTGGCCGACGACCACCAGCCGACCTTCGGGCAGGACTGGGAGGAGCCATTCCGCGCCCGTCGTATCCAGGCGTTCCTCGATACGATCGACAAGCACAGTCTGGAGACGTCAGCCGCCATGCAGGGCGATATCGTGTCGCTGGCGGTGAAGGCGCTGCAGCCGTTCATCGCCCGGATCGCGCCCTCGGACGAGCGCGCGCGGCAGGCGCAGGCGATGCTCGCGAGCTGGAACGCGGCGATGGACAAAGATCGCCCCGAGCCCCTGATCTTCACCGCATTCATGGCTTCGCTACGCCGCCTCCTGATGGAGGACAAGACGGGACTCGACATGGACGCCAAGGGCCCATTCGCGGCGACGACGCTGATCGCGCTGATGACCGATCATCCCTCCTGGTGCGACACGGCGGAGAAGCCCGATTCGGACTGCAAGAGGACCCTTGGCCACGCGCTCGACGACGGCCTCGCCCTGCTGGTCAAGCGCGACGGCGCCGACATGAGCCAATGGCGTTGGGGCCATGAGCACGTGAGCCTGTTGCAGCACCGGATTTTCAGCCATGTGCCGCTGCTCGACCGCTTGAGCGACCTCAGCGTTCCCTCGAGCGGCGGCTTTTACACCTTGAACCGCGGCGGCGGCTTCGACACGCCCAAGGACAAGCCGTTCGCCCGCACCCACGCCGCGGGTTTTCGCGGTCTCTACGATCTGGCCGACCCGGAGACGTCGCGGTTCATGATCACCACCGGCGAGTCCGGCCACATCTTTTCGCCCCACTACGGCGACCTTGTGCCGCTGTGGAACGAGGTGAAGTCGTTCCCGCTCACCGGAGGCGAGGACGACCTGAAGAAAGCCGGCGCGAAGCTGCTGACGCTGACGCCTGCGGCGCCGGGTCGCTGACCCGGCCGGCGCGGTCATCGACCGCGCCCTATAAAGGCGTCGCCGGGTCGGACCCGGCCGGCGCGCCGACTTTGCAAATGTGTCAGGATGCCGTTCTCTTCGATGCGAGCGTCTGGGCCTCGAATGCAAGGGTTGGCGGATTGTCCGAAATCGCAGGCTCCAGCGCCGGACCGCGGCCAATGAGCGACCAAAACGCCCGCGGGCTCGCCGGCCGCGCCATCCTGGCGCTGCTGACGCTTTACGCCCTGGCGATGATCGTCCCCGACTTTCTCCGGATCGCCCGGCCGCTCGCCTCGTTCGGCCTGGCGACCAACGCCGACGGGCTCGTCTATGATGTCCAGGGACCGTTCGCGCAGGAGGAGGAGTCGCCGGCGTGGCGCGCGGGCTTGAGGGTCGGCGACCGGCTCGACCTTGGCGCGATGCGCTGTCCTCCGCTCGACTCGGCGCGCTGCGCCAGCACCCTCGCCTTGTGGGGCGGCCTGACGTACGTCCAGCCGGGCCGCGAGGCGGTCCTTGTCCTCGTCGCGGAGGCCGATCGCGCCGTTCGCGAGGTCAGGCTCGTCGCCAGGCCGCGGCCGACCTCGATGGCGGTCGACATCGTGACGGCGCTGACCGTCACCGCCGGCGCGCTGGTCGTGCTCGGCGCGGCCTACCTCGTGTGGATCCGGCCTGGGCCGATGACCTGGGGCTTCTTCGCCTACATCATGTATTTCAACCCCGGTCAGCAGTTCCAGTTCCTGGCGTGGCTGCAACCGTGGCCGCGGGCGCTTTTCGCGCAGGACCTTGCCTCTTGCGTTCTCCAGGCAGCTGGCTACGCCGGCCTGATCCTGTTCGCCCTGAGGGCGCCGGTCGACCGGGCGGACAGGCGATGGCGCCGCATCGAGCAGGCGCTGCCGGCGCTGGCGCTCGTGTTCCTGGCCGTCGAACTCATGAGCCTCGGCAGCGTCATCGGCTTCCGCAGCGAACTCGCGATGCGCGCCTCGCTGATGATCGGCTTTCTGGTCAGCGCCGCGGCTGTGGCGATTCTGATCGGCCGCCGCGGCGACTTGAGCCCTCGCGACTACCAGCGCATCCGCTGGGTCATCTGGGGCTGCCTGATCGGCCTGCCGGCCAACCTCGTCGCCGAACTCTGGCAGGAGACCTCGCTGCCGAGCGCTCTCTTCGGGGCCGGCTCGGCCACGGAAGATCTGGTCGGCTACCTCTACCTTGTCAACGCGGTCCTCTGCCTGTTCGTGGTCGAGGCGGTGCGCCGGTCGACGGTGGTCAGCGTCTGGGTGCCCTTGCGCCGCGCGACCGTGCTCGGGCTTATCCTCAGCTTGCCCGCCTTCCTCATCCACGAGGAGCTGAACACCGTTCACGAGTGGACCGACCTGCCCGAATGGGCGTGGATGCTGGTCGCCTCGGTCCTGGTCTTCGTCATCGCGCGCACGCACGAATGGACGACGGAACTCGCCGACCGGCTGTTCGATCGGGACTTCCGCCGCGCCGAGCGACGGCTCGAGGAGGCGGGCCATGACATCCGGAGAGCCGACAGCGTCGCCGACATCGAGCGCCGGCTGGTCGAGGCGCCGCTGAAGGCGCTTCGGCTTGCCTCGGCGGCGGTCTTTCGCCACGAGGAGGGAACGCTCCGGCGATCGGAGAGCATCGGCTGGGAGGCTCGGCATCGCGAAACCCTGAGCGAGGGCGAGCCGCCCCTTCCGGCCGAGGACTCCGGCGCGCCGTTCCCGATCGCCCAGGCCGGTGCGGGCCTGCCCGACGACCTGGCGCGGCCGGTTCTCGGCGTGCCGATCGGCAACCCGCGGCGGCGCTTCGCCCTGGCCTTGTACAGCGCGCACGAGGCGGGGACGGATCTGGACGGGGCGGAACGCGAGCTCCTGGCCGCGCTCGCCCACGACGCCGAAATCGCCTATGGCCAGGTCGAGCGCGAGGCCTTGCTGAGAGAAATCCAGCGCCTCAATGCCCTGATCGGAGAGGCCGCGCGACCCGCATGACGGAGTGGGTTCGCGCCGGGGGCTGAACGCAAGGAGGAAACCATGTCCGGCAACGCGCCAAAGAGCCTCGAGGGCGTCCGCGCCTGCGTGTTCGACGCCTACGGCACCCTGTTCGACTTCGGCTCAGCGGCCGCCCGCGCAGCCGAGCTCCCCGCCGACAAGCGAACCGCGCTGACCGCGCTCTGGCGGGAGAAACAACTCCAGTACACCTGGCTCAGGAGCCTGCAGGGCCGCTACGCCGACTTTCGCCAGGTCACCGAGGACGCGCTCGCCTTCGCGCTGGAGAGCCTTGGGTTCGGCTCCGCCGCTCTCAGCCAGCGGCTGATGGCGCTTTACCTCGAGCTCGAGCCGTTCCCCGAAGTCCCGGGGGTTCTGACGGAACTCCGGCGGCGCGGCTTCAAGACCGCGATCCTTTCCAACGGCACACCCGCCATGCTCGATACGCTGGTCGCGCGGGCCGGGCTCGGCGGCGCCTTCGACGCGGTTCTGTCGGTCGACGCCGTCGGCGTCTTCAAGACCCATCCGCGCGTGTACCAGCTCGCGCTCGACACGCTCGGCCTGCCGGCGGCGGCGATTTCCTTTCAGTCCTCGAACGGCTGGGACGCTTACGGCGCCTCCGATTTCGGGATGCGGGTGGTCTGGTGCAACCGCGCCGGCCAACCTCGCGAGCGCCTGCCAGGCAGGCCCGACTTCGAAGTGCGGACGCTCGCCGAACTGCCGCCGCTGCTGCCGGGCCGCCAGGGGCGCGCGACCGCGGTTTTCTGACCGAATCCTAACGTTTTCAATGGATTAGTCCCTGTCCGCGCCGATTCTGCGAACGGGACTCCAATCTTTTCAATGGCTTAGCGGGATGTTGGGAACCGCGATCCGGGCGAACGGCCGCCAGCCCTTTTGGACGGGGCGTCCTGCCGGCGCGAGGCGCGCGGGACGCGCTCCACCCGTTGCTCACCAAGTCTCCGCGTAGGGCCGCGCTTCGACTTCAAAGCTCCAGGCGGAGCGGTCCTGGGCGACCAGGGCCGCCGCGATATCGGCGACGCCGGACGGAGCAATCAAGGCGTCGTCCGGCCGGTCGGGAAACCGCGCCTTCGCCGCAGGCGTCCGCACGATCCCGTCGACGACAATCAGCCCGACGTGAATCCCGGCCGGTCCCAGATGCCGCGCCATCGACTCGGCGAGGCCCTTTTGCGCCATCTTGGCCGGCCCGAACGCCGCGGCCCGGCTCCCCCCGCGGCGCGAGGCGGTCGCGCCGACGACGACGATCGCCCCCTTCCCCTTCGCCCGCATCGCCGAAACGACTTCCTTGGCGCACAAAAAGAGGCCGAGCGCATTGACACGCCAGGACCGCTCGAAATCCTCGGCCGACACGTCGTCGATCGATCCCCACACGCCGGAGCCGGCGTTGTAGACGAGGACATCGGCGTCGCCGAGTTCGGCGCGGGTTTGCCTGAACGCGCCCGCGACGGAGGCGGCGTCGCCAACATCGCAGACATAGGCCTTGGCGTGCGGCAGCGTGCCGGCGAGCTTTGACGTCAGCTCCGATCGGCGCGCCATCAGCGCCACCGCATAGCCGTCGGCCGAGAACCGTCGAGCAAGGGCTTCGCCGTTGCCGGGTCCGATTCCGACGACGACGCAGACCGGGGGTTTCTCGCTGGCCATGGCTCCATCCTCTGAACAAGAGTTTCAGCGCCCGCCGATCCTGCGCCGCGATCGCCGGGCGCGCAACGCCGGGAAAGGGGTCGCGAGCCTGAACGTGCGGCGGGCCTCAGAAAGCAGCCCCAGGCGCAAAGCCACAATGCGCCCGGATAGGCCTTTCCAACCGATCCGTCAGCCAGCCGGCGCAACCGCCCGCCCTTGCGTGCTCGCGCCGACGACGCCGGGAAACCCGTCAGGCAGTCTTGTCCCTTGCGTGCCGCTGACTTATTGTACATCCGCTGTACATCCTAGAAGGACAAGGATCCATGGCCACCACGCGCGTCTTCAAGAACGGCAATTCGCAAGCCGTCCGCATTCCGGCGGAATTGGCCTACAAGCGAAGCGACATCGAGCTCGAAATCGAACGCGTCGGAGATGAACTCCGCATTCGGCCGGCGCGCCGTTCGCTCGCCGGCGTGCTCGCCAAATTCTCAAAATTCTCCCCCGACTTCATGGCCCAAGGTCGTGGCGACCAAGATCAAGCCGAGCGGGACCCCCTGTGATGGCGCGCTACATGCTCGACACGAACATCTGCATCTACCTGATGAAGAACCAACCGATGGAAGTCGCCGAACGCTTTGCGCAATGCAGCGTCGGCGACGTCGTCATGTCGGCTATCACTTACGCTGAACTCCAATTCGGCGTGGCGGCGTCAAAGAGCCCCGAAGGCGAGCGCGCCAATCTCGAAAATCTCACTGAAGACATTCCCGTCGCGCCCTTCGACGCTGCTGCCGGAATTGCCTACGGATCGATCCGCCTGGCGACCCGCGACAGCAGCGCCGATCATCTCGACAAGCTGATCGCCGCTCACGCCGCCGCGCTTGGCGTAACCGTCGTCACCAATAATCTCCGCGATTTCGCTAAATACCCTGGCGTCGCTGTCGAAAATTGGCTGAAGCCCAAGTCCTGACGTCGCCGCATCTCCGCGCCGCGACCTCGACAAACGAGCCGACTTCGAGCGTCAACGTCGGGGAGGATCAAGACGACGGCCTGCTTACGAGGCGATTGCGGTGAGCCGCCCGGCGAGCTGGATTACCAGACCGAAGGAACCCAATTTGACTGCGATTCCACAATTACCACGCGCTCTCCTACGCAATGCTCATTCTGAATGACCGGGCTAAAGGCGGCCTTGCATTTACGACTGTCTGACCGTGGCAGGCATTGCCATATCGTCGCCCTGCCATCCACTATTGAGCAGACCATTCTTCTGGACGCCCGCCAGGAGATCGTCAGCTTCATCAGTCATTGAGATGAGCCCTACAAGAGGTTACGTATGGGTATAATATAAAGTGCGCGACATCGCCCTAAAGGCCAGGTCGTCCCCGATGACAGACAGATTACATGATGGGCCGCCGCTGCCTCCCCAGCTCGCGTCGGCCCTCGCCGAGTTTGAGGCATGGATGCAAGCCGAGTTGCTTGCCGACCAGACCCGCAGCACGCCCAAGACCCCACTCTACCACTACACCGGCAAAGCTGCCTTGCGCGGGATCCTCGAGCATCGTCGGCCATGGTGCTTTAGCCACAGCCAGCAGTCGGACGACACCGAGGTCAGATATTCGTTCCAGATCGTGCAACGCGTAATCCGTGATGAGATCGCGCGCGGCAATCCTGCCGTCAAATCCATTCTGACCGGCCTCCACGGCCTCCTCGCCAGCAATCCGATGGGCAAGAGGTTCGACTTCTATTTCTTCAGCCTCAGCAGCCACCGCGACCATGCGAGGCAATGGTCTCACTACGGCGACTATAAAAAGGGGTTCGCCATCGGCTTCGCGCCGACGCTGTTTCAACCCGACCGGACGGACCTGGCGCCAGCGCCCAACGAAAACGTCTTTGTCGGCCAAGTGACATACGGAAACCCAGCGACGGCCGCGAGACATCGACGCGGCGTTCGCAAGCTCGCCGAGATTATCGCGCGCGTTCAGAAGACCAACCCGCATCTTGTTCGGGGTCAGAACCTGCAGGCGTGGTTCGACGAGATGAACAAGGCTTTCATCGCAGAACTGCTCATCTGGAACTGCCTGACTGCGAAGTCCGAACGGTATCGGGACGAGCAGGAAACCCGATACATCATCATGGGCGTATGTGCGCTGTTCGACGGCATTCGAAAGCAGCACAATGGGAGAAATTACGTTGAGACGCCGCTGCCGTTGTCGGATCCGGGGAACATCAGCGAGATCATCGTCGGGCCAGACGCGCCTGCAGATGCAGAGGCGATGGTAGCGGGTTTGCTGAACAGATTCGGTTATCCGCCTGGGATCGCGGTATTCCGTTCCGAATGCTGAGAGTTGCGGTGACAGCTAGTGAAAATCACCATTTGGCGGTTACTGTCCACTCCGCGCGACCTTCTCCCGATGGGAGAACGAGGTCGCGCCGAACGCCGCTCAGGTTCACAAGCCGAAATAAGTTGATCCATCACAGGAGACGCCCGTCCTTGACGGCCGGGCCGCGATAACGCCAACTGACGGACTTCGCGCCCTTTCCGTAAAGCGGCCGGACGCGCGAGATCGTCGGGCAATCGGGCAGGAAACGCGAGGGAGTCGATGCACGCTCACCCCTGGTTGAAGTCTTATCCTGCTGGCGTGCGGTGGGACGCGCCGATCGAGTTGGCGCCGCTGCAAGGCATTCTGGAGCGCTCGGCGCGCCGCTTCGCCGACCGCCCGGCGCTGCAGTTCATGGACAGGCGGATCACATACGCCGAATTGAACGCGCTGACCGACCAGGCGGCCGCCGGCTTCCAGAAGCTCGGCGTCGGACCCGGCGTCCACGTCGGCCTCTACATGCCCAACTCTCCCCATTACGTGATCGCCCTGTTCGGCGTGTTGAAGGTGGGCGGGGTGGTGGTCAACTATTCCCCGCTCGATGCGCTCGCCACGCTCGAATTCAAGATCGTCGACAGCGAGACCGACATCCTCGTCACCGTCGACCTCGCCGCGGTCTATCCGCAGGCGGAGAAGCTGCTGGCCTCGACACGGCTGAAGCGCCTCGTCGTCGGCGCGTTTCCCGAATACGCCGCCGCTCCGGGCCCGGTGAAAGACTTCATGGCCGCGCAGGGCATGCTGTCGGAGGTCCCGTCGGACGAGCGCCATGTCGCGTTCCGCGACCTCCTCGACAACGACGGGCGCTACGAGGTTCATGCGATCGGCGATCCGGCCGAGGCGCTGGCGGTGATCCAGTACACCGGCGGGACGACCGGCCTGCCGAAGGGCGCAATGCTGACCCACGGCAATCTCACCGCCGCCTGCGCGCAGTACACCGAGGTCGCGACCCGCACCGATCCGCCGGCGATGACCGAAGGCGGCGAGCGCACGCTCTGCGTGCTGCCGCTCTTCCACATCTATGCGCTGTCGGCGGTGCTCATTCTCGGCCTCGGCCTCGGCGCCGAGCTCATCCTGCATCCGCGCTTCGATCCGGCGGCGGTCGCCAAGGACATCGCCCTGAAGAAGATCACGGTGTTTCCGGGCGTGCCGACCATGCATGTCGCGCTGCTCAGCCTGCCGGACCTCGACAAGTACGATCTCACGTCGCTGAAGTTCTGCGGCTCCGGCGGCGCGCCGCTGCCGGTCGCGGTCCAGCAGAGATTCCAGGCGGTCACCGGCGCGTTGCTCACCGAGGGCTGGGGCATGTCGGAGACTTCGCCGGCGGGGACCTTCACGCCGCGCGACGGCAGCGGCAAGCCCGGCTCGTGCGGGCTGCCGATGCCGCGGATGGAGATGAAGTTCATCGACGCCGCCGACCCGTCTCGCGACGTCCCCTTCGGCGAGCGCGGCGAGATCTGCGTCAGGGGACCGAACATGATGAAGGCCTACTGGAAGAAGCCGGAGGAGACCGCCGCCGCGATGACCGCCGATGGGTACTTCCGTACCGGCGACGTCGGATACATGGACGAGGACGGCTTCGTCTTCATCGTCGACCGGACCAAGGACATGCTGCTCGTCGGCGGCTTCAATGTCTATCCGCGCACCATAGAGGAGGCGATCTACAAGCATCCATCGGTCGAGGAGGTCAGCGTGATCGGCGTGCCGGACGCATACCGCGGCGAGATCCCCAAGGCCTTCGTCAAGCTGAAGGCCGGGTCAGACCCGCTGAGCTTCGACGAGTTGAAGGCCTTCCTCAAGGACCGGCTCGGCAAGCACGAGATGATCGGCGCGCTGGAGATCCGCGAAGCGCTGCCCAAGACCGCGGTCGGCAAGATCTCGAAGAAGGATCTGCGGCAATCCGAGCGCGCCTACCTCGGCTAGGGCAAGATGAGGTCGCGCCGGTCCTTCTCCGCGAAGCGGGGAAGGTGGTCCGGAGGACCGGATGGGGTGCGGAAAGCAGAGATAGCGCGGTGAAGGTGCGGGCGGCGGTCGTGCAATCCAATTTAAGGTTGCGGCAGTGGCCCACACCCCATCCGGCGCCATGGACCGTCGAAAGACGGGCGTCTTTTGCCGTCCTATGGCGCCGCCTTCCCCAGCAAAGCTGGAGAAGGACGGCGCCCATCTGTCGACGGGCTATGGGATCGCGTCTACAAGGGCCCGCGACCTGGTCGCAATTCCAACGGGAGCTTCGGACATGCACGAGCGAACCGATCTCGGCGAACGGAGCGACACCGGCGCTCTGCTGGCGGTGACCCAGGTCGCCGGCCTAACGCTCGTCGATGTGGGATGCGGCGCAGGAAAGAACGCTCGCGACCTCGCTGAGGCCGGGGCGAGCGTGCTCGCGATCGAGCCCGACCCGGTCCAGGCGGAAAATAACCGCGCGGCGGCGCCGGCGCTTGGCGTGACCTTCGTCGAGGCGCGGGCGGAACGCCTTCCGGCCCGGTCGGGCGTCATGGACGGGGTCGTCTTCTTCCGTTCTCTGCATCACGTGCCGGTCGAGGCGATGGCGGCGGCGCTGGCCGAGGCGGCCAGGGTGCTGAAGCCCGAAACCGGCTTTCTCTGCGTGATCGAACCCGGCATGAGCGGCACCTATTTCCCGGTCATGCGGCCTTACAACGACGAGACGCGGGTGCGCGAGGCGGCGCAGCAGGCTCTCGCGCAGAGCGCGGCGGCGCTGTTCGGCGAGCGGCGGTCGTTCCGCTACCTCCAGCGTCCGCGCTACGCTAACTTCGACGCGCTCATCGCCCGCGCGCTCGGTCAGACCTTTAACGCCATCGCGCGCGAGCAAGTCGAGACCGACGAGGTCCGCGCCCTGTTCGAGGCGGGGCGGACAGATCGGGGCGACTATGTGTTCGTGCAGCCGATGCTGCTCGACCTCTTTCGCGCGCCCCGGTCGGGCTGACCGGCGCCCTGTCTTTCGGACGGTGGCCGCTAACCCCGAAGCGGGCGGTCGTGGTAGGCTTCAACACGCCAAACAGAAAGAGGGGGAGCGCCATTGGACGATCGCGCTAATCTCGCGCAGCAGCAACGCGAAGCGCTCCAGGCCGAGATCCAAAGGCGAACGGTCGCGCATAAGCGCCGGGTCGAGCGCTTGCGGCTTGGCCGGCGGCTGCGCGCTGAGGCTCGCAACGAGGCGGGCGCCGGCCAGCTCGACTTTCTCGCCATCGGCAACTCCTGGTTCGACTATCCGCTCTCGGGCAACGATCCGTCGTTTTCCAACACCGCTATCGCCGCCCAGCTGACGAAGATGGGGAATCCGCCGCCGCTCGTCCTGAACTATGCCTATTTCGGTCAGGCGACGACGGCGGTTCTCACCTACGAAAACCAGGAACAGATCATCGCCGCCGTTTCCGATCCGAGCCAATGGCTGAATGGCGCGCCCGACGCGATCCTGGCCTCGATGGGCGGCGACGATCTCGTCGGAGACCAGTTCGTGATCTACCTCGACTACCAGGGCGCCGGGCTCGACATGACGCGGTTTGCCGGCGCGCTGGCGTCGGTCAGGGCCTCCTACCTCGACTTGTTCGCGCTGCGTGACGCGGTGCTGCCGGGGAAAACCGTTTTCGGCCATTGTTACGACTACGCCATCCCGAACGGCGTCGCGCCCATCTGCGCCGGCCCCTGGTTGCAGCCGTCGCTGGAGTTCAGCGGCTATGACGGGAGCGAGGGCCTGGCGATCGTCTCGACGATGATCGACGGGTTTCACGCGATGCTGAGCGATCTCGCCGCGACGCCCGCGAACCGCTTCGTTCTCGTCGACACACGCAATACTTTGGCGCGGGTGACCGGCGCCCAAAACGGCTGGGCGAACGAGTTGCACCCCTATCCGACGGGATTTGGGGTCCTCGCGGAGAAGTGGCTGGCCGCGCTCCGGGCGAATTTTCCTGCCGGGTCGATCTAAGCGAACCGGAAACAGGGTCCCGTCGCGGAGACGACGGTCTGTTCCGGCCCGGGAACGAGATCAACAACTCGACGGATGGGCGTCCGGCGCTTTCTTATGCCGCGCCCGCTCGCGCGCCTGCATTTTGCGCCGCGGCGGCGCCGATCTTCAACAGCGCTACGAGCTCCCGCAGCTTCCGGCTTTCCTCGGGAAGAAAGCGGGTGGCGGCGGCCGAACGCTCGACCATGTCGGCGTCCTGCTGCGTCGTCTTGTCCACGTCGTCGATCGTCGCATTGATCGCGGCGACGCCCACAGCCTGACGCTTGGCGCCCCTGGCGATGTCACTGACGATGCGGTGACGTCTGCAACCTTGGCGATTGTGCGCAAGAGCGCTGCTTCGGTCTCGTGGGCGAATTCCACGCCCCGGCCGACCTCGACCCGGAGGCGGAGGATGAGGGCCTTGATCTCTTTGGCCGCCTCGGCGGCGCGCTGGGCGAGCGCTCTGACTTCCGTGGCGATGACGGCGAAGCCTTTGCCCGCTTCCGCGAACGACGTCTTTAAGCCGCCCGCGCCGTGAGATTTCTCGACCCCGGCGCGCTTTTTGACGTCGGCCCTGATCCGTTTGACGCCGCCGCGGTTGCTGAGGTTTGCGGCGGCGACTCGATGACGGCGTTCTGCTTTCCTCGCTATGCAGCCAGCTGCCGCTTTGCGCTGCGTCGCGCGGCGAGCAAGCCCAGCCCCGCGAAGCCGAACAACGTCAGCGCCCAAGTCGAAGGCTCCGGGATCGTCGTCGTATAGATGCCGCCCCAGCTTTCCGTCGTGGCCGCGTTCAGCATGCCCACGGTTATGGCCAGCGCGTTACCGCGGAAGCCTTCCCGCTCGAGGCCGATCGAAGTCACGTAGGAGCCGTCCGGCGCCAAAGGATCGACGGACTGGCCGAGCGTTTCGGTCGTCAGCAGAGTCTCGATCGTGGGCATGTTCTCGCCGCCGAGATAGAGTCCGTCGACGGTGTCCTTTTCCCCAAGGAACACGACATTCCCGCCCGAATCCGAGAGATATGCGGAGCTGCGCCAACGCGCCAACTCGCCGTCCGTCTCGCCGCCCGTGCCGGGCACTTGTCCAGAGAACGTCCACTTGAGGAAGTCGGTGTATCCGTTCTCCCCCGTCTGCGCGATCATCGTAAGCGCGTCCGTGGTCGTGTTCAGCGTGAAGATGCCCTGATGCAGCGGTTCAGTGAGATCGACTCCGTCCGGATACAGCTGTTTGCAATAGGCCGACGCCATGCCATCGGCCGAGCAGCCCACATGGATCGTCATCGTTTCGGGGCCCCAATAAGCCCAGAATCCCACATTACGGCCGTCGAAGGACAGCCCCTCGCCGAAGCCGCCGAAGGTCTGGCCGCCGCTGTTGGGAACGGACTCGCCGATCCTGGCGAGGGTCGTCAGCGATGGGTTTGCCGTCAGCGGCGCGAGATAGATGCCGCCTGCAGTCGGCGCGTTCTCGTTGTCGAGTCCGGTGAACACCATCTTGTTCATTGCCGCGCTCGGCGGCGCGGTCGAACCGAAGACGGAGCCGGAGAAGCCCGGAATGGCTTCGCCGGACTGGGCGATCGCCACGGTCGGGGCGGTCGGGCCGAGGGCCGTGTCGCGGTAGAACACCCCGGTCTGCGCGCCGTTGACGGTGTAATTGCCCTTGAACACGACGGTGGAGCCGCCGGTGACGGCTGGAGCGCCGGGAAACTGGTCGAAGCCCGTTCCAGGAGGCGTGTTGGGCACGGCAAACTGAGTGAGTCCTGCGTCGCCGAGCTGGCTCGCGCCGGTGATCAGGACGCCGGCCGGATTCATATAGACACCCGACGTGCCCGACTTCGTGCCGTCCGGCAGGGTGTAGACGGGCTGCGACTGACCGCGGAAAGCAACAGTCGACGACGTCGCGTCGACGCGCGGAATTCGAGGGGAATTCAACAAAGGTGGCGCCGGCCGTGTTGGGATCGGGAACAGTGACGCCCTTGTTGTCCGCGAGCCAATTGATCGTCGAGCCCGGGAGGCTCATGTCGCGCGTGTAGACGCCCTGTGTGGTCCCGCCTCCGCCTCCGCCTCCGCCCCCGCCTCCGCCCCCGCCGCTAAGAGGCTTGGAGCGCGCGCGAAACACCACGAGCCCCAATTCGTTGACCGATGGCTGATTGTAGCTGAAGAAATACGGCGATGACGTCGGTGTCGTAGAGGTCGGCGCGATCATCCCGTTGTTGACCACGGTCTCCCAAGTCGTGGGCGATCCGGCCTGCGCCCCGTCAGCGAGTAGGACTGCTACTATTGCCAACGGCGCCACCGTAAAGCCGCGCCAGAGTCTCACCTGCCCCCGCTCAAGCCGGGTATCCCTAAGACTTTTTGCATAGGCGCACATGAGATCCCTCCGCTCTCTTGGGCGATCGCGTTTTTGCAGTCGCAACCTTCTTGACGGTAAGTTAACAGGCATCCATCTTTTGTAGTTGATCCGTGTCAATTCATAATCGCTTCCGAGCGAAATTTTGGAGATGATGCCTCATCAGTTTTGGCCATTTGCCGGGATTGTCGGCGATGAACGCCAAATGGAGCCGTGCGGCCAGGTTGGATGAGGATCAATCGTGTCGCGCCAGTAGGGCTCCCAGCGGTGGTCCATGGAGTGCAGGAGCCGGGCGAGGCGGCCGCCGAGCCGCATCGTCTGCACGACCGTCGTCCAGTCGGCGAAGGCGAACACGGCCGGCGTGCCACTGGTGACTTTGGCGAGTGATTTCGGGGTCCAGTCCGCAAAGAGGCACGCCGTTGACAGTGAACGGCGCCGCGCCGCGGCGGGCGACAGCGACGTAGCCGCTACGCGCGGCCGCGGATCGATCACGGTCGGAAGGCCGGGCAGACGGGCGGAATTTACGCGCGAAGCGCAGTTTCACGCGAAGGAGACGTGAGCCTGACGGCGCAGAAATCGCGCATGTCGTCGATCGCGTCGGGGCGGACGGCGTAGGCGGGGGGTCTTGGGACCGCTGGACGCTCCATAACTGGCCGGGATCGTTCGCGTTGCGATTCTCGAACCTGCCGTTGAACACCTTGCCACATCCGCCCGGTTGTCCAGGCGCCGGCGCATGGCGATTTGGACCAGCGCGTTGTCGGCGAGGCGTCAGCCTGGCGTCAGACCAATCCGCATGGCGTGTCGGCGCGCCCTGCTTGCCACGGCCCGCCAATCGAGGCAGATTTATTTTGAAACGTAGCGCGATGCAGCGGATGTCGTGGTTAGTTTGGGCGGTAAACGAATGGGTTAGCTAGCCAGAAAGAGGCCTTGAACGACATGAGCGAATTTGGAGAGCTACTTAGGGTGCACCGTGACAATCTCAACAAGAGCTTACTTCAGGGGAAGGACTTCGTTCAACATAACTGGTCTTCTATCGAACCGCTGCTCAACAATTGGTTTGATTTCATACAAGCTTTGGGAGGAGAACGACACCTTCAACAAGGCTTTCACGAATAAGCGCATGACTGTGAGGACATTTCCTGGAACTCTTGGTGTTCCTAAGAAAGAAAGCGACCCACATCCTGAAGTTACTGATACATGGGGGGAAAAAGGATTTGAGAAACAGCATGCAAAGGTTTTCAAACACGGAGGCGTTAACGTCGTAGATCAGAAAAAAAACCCGGAAACGAAGCAATGGGAAACAGAGGTCCGAATCTTTGCTGACAGCAAGAACACCCCGCTGGGCTCAAGAGCTGAGGAGTTGGAACACGACCGTATTTTCCACAAGACCGATGAGCATAATTATTACGGCGCCAAGCGCGGGATTGACAGTTCGGCGTTTGCAAATCCCTTAAACTTCGTCGACCGCGAGAAGAAGTATGAAGAGGGCCTCCACGACTTGAGCGCAAGCTTGCTTAGCCCGAAAGAGACTATGTCGATCTTCGACCAGATCCACAACAACGATTGGGATGCGCATTTCTCATTTTTGCCCCTGTCGAAGGAAGATGACCAATACGTGCTCTATAACCTCACCCGACTGGCGAAAGAACTAAGGCTTGCGCTGCCCGCGCTCGACACAAAGGTTCGCTTTTATCGTGCATCGATGACGCGGGTGAAACTCGCCAATGAGTTTGACATGGGTATTGGCTACACGGCCGTGCCGGTGGCCAATCCACAACCCGGGTCGCCGGCGTACAAGCTGCGCTACGGCCTGACGAAGAATACAACGATCCTCGGCCCAGGAGGACAGCAGTCAGTGCCTGTGACTCCGGAGCTATACGCCGCTCGACAGCAGGCCGCGCTCAAGTTCAAGAGCATCCTCGGAATCCGCGATGCGAAGAACGAGATCGTCATCGCAATCCGGCGCCACGCGGGCCCCTTCCCCGTCCATGCGGTTCGTCAGAGCGGCGAACTGAAGTGCTACGATATCGTCAAAGACAAAATGGTGTTCAACGGGAAAACCATATCCTCCGCGGGAGTGATGACGCCCGGGTAGCGGATGAACATCATCCGGCGCTGTCGGCGAGCTTCGTCAAAACCCGGATTGAAGACGGCGCGATCTTCAAGGATGCGGCCTTGCGGTTCGAACGATTGCTTGTGGCGACCGCCAATTCGGTCGGCGGTCGATCTCGAAACCAGATCGCCTTGTGCACGCGGCGCTGAGCGCGCCCTGTTAACTCGACCAGCATCGCGCCGAGAGGCATGCGAAACCTGCCGTGAACTCGGCCGGCGGGTGCGGCAGAGGGTCGCGTCGTTCCACTCCGACCTGCACCTGCAGGGCGACCAGGCCCAACTCCTGCAGGAGGAGACGGCGGCGCAACTCGCAACGGCGACGAACAAGAACCTGTTTGTGGGACGAGGCGACGATCCGGCGGCTTCGGCGGAAGCGAAAATGGCGCCGTTCGGATTTCCGGACGCCGGTCGGCCCCCGGGGTCGCCTCACCCCACCTCGAACCATGCCCCCACGCCCGCCGCGCGATGCTCGGGGATGGCGGATTCGATCGGCCATTTGCCGGGATTGTCGGCGATGAACGCCACGTGGAGCGTGCGGCCGGGCTGGATGAGGATCGTGTCGCGCCAGTAGGGCTCCCAGCCGTCGTCCATGGAATGCAGGAGCCGGGCGACGTGGCCGCCGAGCCGCATCGCCTGCACGACCGCGGTCCGGTTGGCGAAGGCGAACACTGTCGGCGCGCCGCGGGCGACCTTGGCGAGCGGCTTTGCCGCCCAGTCGACGAAGGTCACGCCGTTGATCGCGAACGGCGCGGCGCTCCCTCCGGTGACCGCGACATCAAAGCTGCGCGCCGCCTCAAGCGCGATTTCGGTCGGCAGGGCAGGGTTGGGCGGCAGGCGGGCCGGCTGCTCGCGCGCGGGGACCGGCTCGCCTTCCGCCGTCAGCGCGACAAACGGGATGTCCGCCGCGCCCGGCCTCCCAGCGCAGCACGAAGCGGACTACGGCCTTGGCTTCGCGCGGCATGTCGAATACGAGTTCGAAGCGCGCGCCCGGGCCCATCGGGAACTGGTTGCGCAACGGCGCAAAGGGCTCGCACGGCTGCCCGTCGACCGCCATGATCAGCGTCGCCGCCCCGTCGATCCCGACGTTGGTCAGACGGGCGGTGGCGGCGTTGCCGAGCCTGAGGCGAACCCGCGCGCCGGGTCGCGCCGTGCGGGCAAGCGGCGCGGCGGCGCCGTTGGCGAACACGAGGCCGCCGCGGCGGCCCGCCCCTCGCGCCAGCGCGGGGTTGGCGAAGTCGTCCTTGATCGCGCCCTTGTCGTCGAGGCTCCAGTCCGACAGCACGACGACCACATCCTCGTCGACCGCAAGGGGTTCGGCTTCGTCGACCACGATCGGACCGAAGAGACCGCGGCCCTGCTGGCCGGTGTCGGTCGCGCCGGAGTGGGGAAGGTAGAGGTTGAAGCCGGAGTCGGGCGGAACGAAACGGAGTTCGGCGCTTCCGCCCGGCGCGAGCCGCGGCCCGGTGAGACCGCCATAGCCCGCAACCGCATTGGCCGTGCGCAGGCCGGCAAAGCACAGCGTCGTCGGTTCGGCGAGCTTGTTGGAAACTCTCAGCTTCAGCTCTTCGCCCTTTTTGAGCCGGAGGAGCGGCCCCGGGATGGCTCCGCCATAGGCGAGGGTCCCGGCCGGCACGGCCGGGGGCGGCAGAAGGGGGAGCGGAAAGGGCGCGGCCTCGAACGTCCGAAAGCCGTCCGGCTGCAGAGAAGGGGTGTCGGCCCGGGCTGGGGCGAGGCGCCAGCCGACCGCCGCGAGCCCGCCGCCGATAAAGGCGCGCCGGGTCGGCGCCGGACGGCGTTTCGAGGCCATCCGCGCGGCGGGAGCGCCTTCGAGAACTCGGGGCGAAGATAGTCACGAGGGGCTGGCTCCCGGGAGTCGGGCGCCTACATCCGGCGCGACCCTTCTTAGCCCAGCCGGCGGATCAGGCAACCGCCTCGGCCGCGCGCCGCCGGACCTCCCGGCGCGATCGACCATTTTTCGCTGGCGCGCGGCGGACAAGCTGATATAGAGCGCGCCCGAAGCTCAGGGCGCCCGCATCGCGGAGACGCCGAACGCGGGCGTGGCGGAATTGGTAGACGCGCCGGATTTAGGTTCCGGTGACGCAAGTTGTGGGGGTTCGAGTCCCTCCGCCCGCACCAGTTCGCCGCTCCGGAGGTCGATCCGGCGGAGCGACTCTCACGACATGCGGTCGGCGCCGGTTCACGATGACGCTTTGGCGACAGTGGGAAATCGGCTAAGGGAAACCTCGGCCCCTTAAAGAACAAGGCGGATTGGACCATGCAGGTGACGGAGACGCTGAGCCAGGGGCTCAAGCGCGAGTACGACATTTTCCTTCCGGCGAGCGATCTCGCCGAGAAGCTGAACGGTCAGCTGGCCGAGCTCAAGTCGAAGGCCCAGATCAAGGGGTTTCGCCCAGGCAAGGTGCCAGTCGAGCACCTGCGCAAGATCTACGGCAAGTCGGTGATGGCCGACGTCGTTCAGGAGGCGATCACCAAAGCCAACAAGCAGATCGTCGACGACAACCACTTTCGGTTGGCCCGCGAGCCCAAGGTCGAGCTTCCGTCCGACCAGTCGGCGATCAACGCCGCGCTCGAGGCGCGGGGGGACCTGACGTTCAAGGTGGCGCTCGAAGTGCTGCCGACCTTCGAGATCGGCGACTTCTCCGAGATCGAGCTCGAGCGTCTGACGACGGACGTCGAGGATGACGAGGTCGCCAACGCGATCGAAAAGCTGGCCGAGGGGCGGCGAACCTTCGCCGACAAGCCCGAGGGCTCGAAGACAGAAGCCCATGACCGCGTCACCGTCGATTTCGACGGCAAGATCGACGGCGTCGCGTTCGAGGGCGGGGAGGGGCGCGACGTCGAGGTCCGGATCGGTTCGAACACCTTCATTCCCGGCTTCGAGGACCAGCTCGTCGGCGCGGTCGCCGGCGAGAACCGCGTGATCCACGCGACCTTCCCCGAGACCTACGGCGTGCCGACGCTCGCGGGCAAGACCGCCGAGTTCGACGTGACGGTCAAGGCGATCGCGGCGCCCGAAGCCTTGGCGATTGACGACGAATTCGCCAAGGGCCTCGGCCTCGACAGCCTCGATAAGCTCAAGGAAATGTTCCGCGATCGGGTCACGGCGGAGTATGCCCGCGCCTCGCGCGAGAAGGTGAAACGCCAGCTGCTCGACAAGCTCGACGCGCTTTATTCCTTCGAACTTCCCGAAGGCCTGGTGAACCAGGAGTTCGACGGGATCTGGACCCAGGTCATGCAGGAGCAGGCGGCCGCGAACCGCAGCTTCGCCGACGAGAACACGACCGAGGACGCTGCGCGGTCGGACTACCGCAAGATCGCCGAGCGCCGGGTCCGCCTCGGCCTGTTGCTCGCCGAGGTCGGAACCAGGGCCGAGGTGAAGATCGCCGACGAGGAGATGACCCAGGCGTTAATCGCAAAGGCGCGCCAATACCCGGGTCAGGAAAAGCAGGTCTGGGACTTCTACCGCAACAACCAGCAGGCGCTCGCCGAACTGCGCGCCCCGCTCTACGAAGAAAAGGTCGTGGATTACATTCTTGGTCTCGCCAAGGTTACGGACCGCAAGGTTCCCAAGGAAGAGCTGATGAAACCGCTCGATGACGAACTGCCGCCATCGGCTGGACAGGGCGAGGAGACGGCCCCCCCGGCGAATCAGGCGGCCGAGAAGCCGGCGGATTGACCCATGACCAACGGGCGCAAGGCTCCGACGCCAAGCGGACGCCGGCGCCTCTTTTCGGAAAGGCGCGGGATGCCTATCTTGAGCCGGGCGCCGGCCCAACAACTCTTGGGGTGATGACAGCCAATGCGCGATCCGATCGACTATTACACCAACAATCTCGTGCCGATCGTGATCGAGCAGTCGGCCCGCGGGGAGCGATCGTTCGACATTTTTTCGCGGCTTCTGCGCGAGCGGATCGTGTTCCTGGTCGGACCCGTCGAGGACGTCTCGGCGTCGCTGGTGGTTGCGCAGCTCCTGTTCCTCGAAGCGGAAAATCCGAAGAAAGACATTGCCCTCTATGTCAACTCGCCAGGCGGCGTCGTCACGGCGGGGTTGTCGATCTACGACACCATGCAGTTCATCCGTCCCAAGGTGACGACTCTGTGCATCGGGCAGGCGGCGTCGATGGGTTCGCTCCTGCTGGCCGCCGGCGAGAAGGGTCACCGATTTGCGCTGCCGAACTCGCGGATCATGGTTCACCAGCCGTCGGGCGGGTTCCAGGGCCAGGCTTCCGACATCCAGCGCCACGCCGAGGACATCCTCAAAGTGAAACGCCGGCTCAACGAGATCTATGTCCAGCATACTGGACAGCCCTACGAGGCCATCGAGAGGACTCTGGACCGCGATCATTTCATGTCCGCCGAGGAAGCCAAGGCGTTCGGCATCATCGACGAGGTCACGGCCAATCGGATCGGCGAGGTCGAAGAGGTGAAGGGTCCGCTTTAACACAGCAGGCAGTGGTGGCTCGAATTCTTGCTCGGCCTTATGGTCGCCATCTTTTCGGTAACGACTTGATTTCCTCCGGACTTTGATGGTTGCTTGTCCTATTCGGGACAGGACGGCTTGGACGGCGAGAAAGTTGGGACGCGGCGCACGGCAGGAGGGGTCGGAGGCTACGTTTCGTTAGTTCAGAATGCTTAGGCTGCTTCCAATTCGGGGAAGCGGCCGAGTTGGAGAAAGACAAATGGCCAAAGCCGACGGCGACGCCAAGAACACGCTCTACTGCTCCTTCTGCGGCAAGAGCCAGCACGAGGTTCGCAAGCTGATCGCTGGGCCGACCGTGTTCATCTGCGACGAATGCGTCGAACTATGCATGGACATCATCCGCGAAGAGAGCAAGACCTCGCTGGTCAAGAGCAAGGACGGCATTCCCACTCCACGGGAGATCTGCAAGGTCCTGGACGACTATGTGATTGGCCAATCGCAGGCCAAGCGCGTCCTATCGGTCGCGGTGCACAACCATTACAAGCGGCTGAACGCCGCCACCAAGCACGGCGACGTGGAATTGGCGAAGTCGAACATCCTGCTGATCGGCCCGACCGGCTCGGGCAAGACTTTGCTCGCTCAGACGCTCGCCCGCATTCTCGACGTCCCGTTCACCATGGCGGACGCGACGACGCTTACCGAAGCGGGCTACGTCGGCGAGGATGTCGAAAACATCATTCTCAAGCTTCTGCAGGCGTCCGACTACAACGTCGAGCGCGCCCAGCGCGGCATTGTCTATATCGACGAGATCGACAAGATCAGCCGCAAGTCCGACAATCCGTCGATCACCCGGGACGTTTCGGGGGAAGGCGTACAGCAGGCGCTCCTGAAGATCATGGAGGGCACGATCGCCAGCGTGCCGCCGCAGGGTGGCCGCAAGCATCCGCAGCAGGAGTTTCTTCAGGTCGACACGACCAACATCCTGTTCGTCTGCGGCGGCGCCTTCTCCGGCCTCGAACGCATCATTTCCGCGCGCGGCAAAGGCACGTCGATCGGCTTTGGCGCCAAGGTCCAGGCGCCGGACGATCGCCGCACCGGCGAAGTGTTCCGCGACGTCGAACCGGAAGACCTGCTGAAGTTCGGTTTGATCCCCGAGTTCGTCGGCCGCTTGCCGGTGATCGCGACGCTCGAGGATCTCGACGAGGAGGCGCTGAAAAAGATCCTCACCGAGCCGAAGAACGCGCTGGTCAAGCAGTATCAGCGGCTGTTCGAGATGGAGACGACCGACCTCACCTTCCAGGACGAGGCGCTGAATGTGATCGCCAAGAAGGCGATCGAACGGCGCACCGGCGCGCGCGGGCTTCGCTCGATCATGGAAGCCATTCTGCTCGATACGATGTTCGATTTGCCGGGCCTCGACGGGGTGGAGCAGGTCGTCATCGGTCCCGAAGTGGTCGACGGCAAGGCGCGGCCGCTTTACATCTATGCGGAGCGCGCCGAACGGGCGGGCTGACGCAGGACTCTGCGACCGCAACTTGAAACTGCGGCTGATGGGGCCCATCTTTCGCGAAGACGTTTGATTCCGGCGACGCGGCACAGACATTGCGTAGGGGAATTGTGGCGGCCGCGGCCAGCTGGCGAGGTTGGCGGGGGAGCACAAGCGACTGGCGCCGGCCGCCCGAAAGAAGAGGGCCGGACTAAGTTGGCGAGCGTCGTCAATGCAAGCATGGGGGCCGGGCGACGAACCGGCTTCCGAGAAGGATAGCCATGACCAGCCAGAGAAAAACCATCGTCCCCGGCACGCTCGACGTCTATCCCGTGCTGCCGCTTCGCGACATCGTCGTCTTTCCGCACATGATCGTGCCGCTGTTTGTCGGCCGGGAAAAGTCGATTCGCGCCCTCGAAGAGGTGATGAAGTCGGACAAGCCGATCCTGCTCGCCACCCAGAAGAACGCGGCCGACGACGATCCGGCGCCCGATGCAATTTTCACCACCGGAACATTGGCCAGCGTCCTGCAACTCCTCAAGCTGCCCGACGGCACGGTCAAGGTTCTCGTCGAAGGCGCGTCTCGGGCGGTGGTGAGCAACTACGTCCCGGGCGAAAGCTTCTTTACCGCGCAGGCCGAGGCGATTGCCGATGAGCCGATCGAAAAGATCGAGGCCGAGGCGCTGTCACGCTCGGTGGTCTCCGAGTTCGAGAGCTATGTGAAACTCAACAAGAAGATCTCGCCGGAGGTGGTGAGCGCGGTCAATCAGATCGACGACTATAGCAAGCTCGCCGACACGATCGCCTCGCACCTCGCGGTCAAGCTGTCCGACAAGCAGGCGGTGCTGGAGACGCGCTCGATCGCCAAGCGATTCGAGAAGTGCCTCGCCCTGATGGAGGGGGAAATCTCGGTCCTGCAGGTCGAGAAGCGCATTCGCACGCGGGTCAAGCGGCAGATGGAGAAGACCCAGCGCGAGTACTACCTCAATGAGCAGATGAAGGCGATCCAAAAGGAGCTCGGCGACGAGGAGGGCCGCGACGAAATGTCCGAGCTCGAGGAGCGCGTCAAGTCGACCAAACTGACGAAGGAAGCGCGCGAGAAGGCGCTCGGCGAGGTCAAGAAGCTGCGCCAGATGGCGCCGATGTCGGCCGAAGCGACGGTCGTGCGCAACTATCTCGACTGGCTGTTGTCGATCCCGTGGCAGCGCCGCTCCAAGATCAAGAAGGACCTGCCCGCGGCGCAAGCGATCCTCGATGCGGATCACTTCGGTCTCGACAAGGTCAAGGAACGCATTGTCGAATATCTTGCGGTCCAGCAGCGCGCCAACAAGCTGACGGGCCCGATTCTCTGCCTTGTCGGTCCGCCCGGCGTCGGCAAGACCTCGCTCGGAAAGTCGATCGCCAGGGCGACGGGGCGCGAGTTCGTGCGCATGTCGCTCGGCGGCGTGCGCGACGAGGCGGAGATCCGTGGGCATCGCCGGACCTATATCGGCTCGATGCCCGGCAAGGTGATTCAGTCGATGCGCAAGGCGAAGACGTCGAACCCGCTCTTCCTGCTCGACGAGATCGACAAGATGGGCATGGACTTTCGTGGCGACCCTTCGTCGGCCTTGCTCGAGGTGCTCGATCCCGAACAGAACGCGACATTCAACGATCACTACCTCGAGGTCGACTACGACTTGTCAAGCGTGATGTTCGTGACTACCGCCAACACCCTCAACATCCCGGCGCCGCTGATGGACCGTATGGAGATCATCCGCATCGCTGGCTACACCGAGGACGAAAAGCTAGAGATCGCCAAGCGCCACCTGCTGCCCAACTCGATGGGCAAGCATGGCCTCGACGCGAAGGAGTTCGAGGTCGAGGACAGCGGAATCATGGAGTTGATCCGGCGCTACACCCGCGAAGCGGGCGTGCGCAACCTCGAGCGTGAACTCTCCAATCTCGCCCGCAAGGCGGTCAAGGAGATTTTGACGACGAAAAAGAAGCGGATCGTCGTTTCCGGCGCCAATGTCGCCGAGTTCCTCGGGCCGCCGAAATATCGCTTCGGCGAGATCGAGGCCGACGACCAGGTCGGGCTGGTCACCGGTCTCGCCTGGACGGAGGTTGGCGGCGAATTGCTGACGATCGAGGGCGTCATGATGCCGGGCAAGGGTCGGATGACCGTGACGGGCAATCTCAAGGACGTGATGAAGGAGTCGATCTCCGCCGCTGCGTCTTACGTGCGGTCCCGCGCGGTCGACTTCGGCATCGAGCCGCCGCTGTTCGACAAACGAGATATTCATGTCCACGTGCCGGAAGGCGCGACGCCGAAGGACGGCCCGTCGGCGGGCGTCGCCATGGCGACGGTGATCGTGTCGATGCTGACCAGCATACCGGTGCGGCGCGACATCGCGATGACCGGCGAGATCACCCTGCGCGGCCGGGTCTTGCCGATCGGCGGCCTCAAGGAGAAGCTGCTTGCGGCGCTACGAGGCGGCATCAAGAAAGTCCTGATCCCGGAAGAGAATGTCAAAGATCTGGCCGACATCCCGAATTCGGTGAAATCTGGGCTGGAGATTGTTCCGGTCTCCCGAATGGAGGAGGTGCTGAAGCACGCGCTGGTGCGTCAAGCGACCCCCATCGTCTGGGAGGAGGAGGTCAATGCGGTCACGCCTGCGGCCCCCGCCGAAGATGTGAGCCAGGGCCTTATCGCCCACTGACGCGTTGCCGCGGCAGGCGAACCCGCCTTCCGGCTGTGACTCAAGCGCCGCGAATCCCCAGGGATTCGCGGCGCTTTTGTCGTTGACAGCCCAGTTTGCGGCGAGAATCGCATCTTTTTTTGTCGACCATTCCCGCAAAGCCTTGCGCCTGCTGGGTGAAACGTGAGCAATGGAATGAACTCAGCCGTCGATTCGGGCCGGCGGCGCCGATCTGGCGCCGCTTCCATTCCGGGCGTAAGGGCGTGAGCGTGCGGCGGCGCAAGACGCCGCGCAAGATGACGGCGCCGGAAGAGACGCCGCGTTGGAACGGAGAGGCCAGGATGAACAAACTCGAACTCGTCGATCATATCGCGACTGAGGCGGAGCTGACCAAGGTCGCAGCCGCCAAGGCGCTCGATGCCGTGCTGGAAGGCATCGAGAAGACGCTCAAGAAAGGCGACGAGGTGCGCCTCGTCGGCTTCGGCACGTTCTCGGTGCGGGAACGCGCGGCGGGCAAGGGCCGTAATCCCGCCACCGGCAAGGAGATCAAGATCGCGGCATCGAAGAACGCCCGGTTCAAGCCCGGCGCGGCTCTGAAGGCCTCGCTCAACAAGAAGGCGGGCAAGAAGTAAGGAAGGCCGCGGTCTCCGCCCGGGGGACGCAGCGGTTGGGGCGCCCGGGGAGCTCGTTCCGCTACCGCATTCGGCGGAGCGAGCAGTTCCGCTTGAAATGGGCGACGCCTCCGGCGCTCCTCTCCTCGATGGCTGCGCGAGCGGCGGTCGTTCTCTGGCCCGTCGGCTACGCCTTGGCGTTGCGCTTCCAATTCTGTAATCTGGCGCGCCACGGCAATGAGGGCGGTTAGCTCAGTTGGCAGAGCATCTCGTTTACACCGAGAGGGTCGGCGGTTCGAGCCCGTCACCGCCCACCAGGCTTTGCTACAGGGCGCTGGGAAGGCTGGCGTTGGGGCTTGCGCTGACGGTCCTCGGCTCGGCGCCGCCGGAAGTCGCGCGCGCCGCATCCGGCTCGATGACCTTCCGGGTGGAACCCCTCGATGTCGGCCGTTGCGGCGCACGGTGTCCGCATGTCATCGTCGCCGACGGCGTGATAGAGTTGTCAACCCCGCAGACCTTCGTCGATTTTCTCAAGTCCGGCGCTGAGGATGGCAAGCTCAAGCGAATCGTGTTCTTCAACTCGCGCGGCGGCAACGTCGTCGCCTCGATGACGTTCGGTCACATTCTGCGCGACTTGCGGATCGCCGGCGTCGTCGGGCGGTTCCACGCTCAAGGGGAGCCGGGCCCATATGTCGGCGAGTGCCTTTCTGCCTGCGTCTACGCGTTGATGGGGGCCGTGCGCCGCGTCGCGCCGCCGGGCAGCGAAGTCGCGCTGCACCGGATGTCGATTGTCGAGACCGAGGGCGCGGGATGGTTTGGCCAGCGCACGACGCGGAGTTTCGCCGATCCGCCGATGGTGGCGGTGCTCGCCCGCTACGCGCGCCGAATGGGCGTCAATCCGGCGCTGGTGCGCGCGGCCGAGTCGTTGCCGCCCGACACGATGCACGTGCTCAGCCCTGACGAAATGCGGCGCTGGTCTTTCGCAGTCAGCCAATTCTGATCCCCTTTCTTTCGGTGGGCTAGATGCAATCCAGTCCGGTCCGCCCAAAGTCGCTCGCGCGTATTGACTTGAAGACGCGGCTGGCTTATCCCGCGCCGACCCTCGCGGGGGAGTAGCTCAGTTGGTTAGAGCGCCGGCCTGTCACGCCGGAGGTCGCGGGTTCAAGTCCCGTCTCTCTCGCCATTTTCTCCGTACAGATCCTTATCGCAAATTCGGCTGATCCGGCGCGCGCTTGGCTGGGCTTCGCACGATCAGGATGGATGGTCGCCTGCGACAGGCGCGTCCGCGGCATGAGACTTGATGCTGAGGGGGACGCGTTTCGCCTTGCATGCGTCGCTGCGCTGCGATAGGCGTCGATCAGCAAAAGGAGGCTGCGTTTCACGCGACGCATGCCCCCTTCGAGCTTGTCCAAATCCGCGAGCCAGGCCGATGCCGAGCCTTATTTCCGACTACCTGCCGTTGGTCGTTTTCGTCGTCCTCGGTTCCCTCATCGCCGGGGCGCTGATGGTCATGCCATTCCTTCTCGCCTTCAAGGCTCCGGATCCGGAAAAGCTGTCGCCTTACGAATGTGGTTTCGATCCGTTCGACGATGCGCGCATGCGATTCGACGCAAGGTTCTACTTGGTGTCGCTGTTGTTTATCATCTTCGACCTCGAAGTCGCCTTCTTGTTTCCATGGGCGATCGTCTTCCATGACATTGGGGCGCTCGGTTTCTGGTCGATGATCCTCTTTCTCGCGGTGCTGACGGTCGGCTTCGTCTACGAATGGAACAAGGGAGCGCTGGAATGGGATTGAATTCCGGTCCAACGGTTGCGCCCGCTTCGACGGGCGTGCTCGACCCCGCGACCGGCAGGCCGGTTGGCTCGAACAATTCGTTCTTCGGCGCGTTGAACGACGAACTCGCCGACAAGGGCTTTCTGGTCACGACGACCGATGACCTCATCCAGTGGGCGCGCACCGGCTCGCTAATGTGGATGACTTTCGGCCTCGCCTGCTGCGCGGTCGAGATGATGCAATTGTCCATGCCGCGCTACGACGTCGAGCGCTTTGGGTTCGCGCCGCGCGGCAGCCCGCGCCAGTCCGATGTGATGATCGTCGCCGGAACGCTGACCAACAAGATGGCCCCCGCGCTGCGCAAGGTTTACGATCAGATGCCCGAGCCGCGCTACGTCATCTCGATGGGCTCGTGCGCCAACGGCGGCGGCTACTATCACTATTCCTACTCTGTCGTCCGCGGCTGCGACCGCATCGTGCCGGTCGACATTTACGTTCCCGGCTGCCCCCCGACGGCGGAGGCGCTGCTCTACGGCGTGTTGATGCTGCAGAAGAAGATTCGCCGCACCGGCACGATCGAACGCTAGAGCGACGATCGAAGGACGAAAGACGGATCGATGGACGAGTTTTTGAAAACGATCTGCGAAAAGGTCGCCTCCGCGCTGCCGGGCGCCGTCATCGATCAGACATTCGCCTTCGGGGAAATGACCCTCACGGTCGATCCCGCGCGAAACATCGACGTGCTGAGGTTTCTGCGCGACGATCCGGCCGGCATGTTTGTCTCGATCATCGACATTCTCGGAGCGGACTATCCGGTGCGCGAGAAGCGGTTTGACGTCGTCTATCACCTGATGTCGCCGAAGCACGATCGCCGCATCCGCGTCAAGGCGATGACCGACGAGGAGACCCCCCTCGCCAGCGCGACCGCCGTCTATCGGGGCGCCGAGTGGTACGAGCGCGAAATCTACGACCTCTTCGGCGTATTGTTTGTCGGCCACCCTGATCTGCGCCGTATCCTCACCGATTACGGTTTTGACGGTCATCCTCTGCGCAAGGATTTCCCGATGACCGGATTCGTTGAGGTGCGTTACGACGATCAAGAGAAGCGCGTGCGATACGAGCCGGTGCGCCTTCCCCAAGAATTTCGCCAGTTCGACTTCCTGAGCCCGTGGGAGGGGCCGCCGTTGCCGGGAGATGAGAAAGCGAGCGGCCGACAATGACCGAGCAACCGAACCTCCGCAACTTCACGATCAATTTCGGGCCGCAGCATCCGGCGGCGCACGGCGTGCTGCGCCTGGTGCTGGAGCTTGACGGCGAGGTCGTCGAGCGGGTCGATCCGCATATTGGTCTCCTGCATCGCGGCACCGAAAAGTTGATGGAGGCGCGCACCTACCTTCAGAACGTGCCCTATCTCGACCGGCTCGACTATGTCGCGCCAATGAACCAGGAGCACGCTTATGCGCTGGCGGTCGAGCGTCTGCTGGGTCTCACGGTTCCGCGGCGCGGACAACTCATCCGCGTGCTCTATTGCGAGATCGGACGTCTCCTCTCGCATCTGCTCTGCGTCACCACCGGGGCAATGGATGTCGGCGCGCTGACCCCGCCGCTTTGGGGCTTCGAGGAACGCGAAAAGCTCATGGTGTTCTACGAACGGGCCAGCGGCTCGCGCATGCATGCCGCCTATTTTCGCCCGGGCGGGGTGCATCAGGACCTGACGCCGAAGCTGATCGACGATATTTACGAGTTCTGCGATCCGTTCCTCAAAGTCTGCGACGACCTCGAGACCCTGCTCACCGGCAACCGAATATTCAAGCAGCGCAACGTAGACATCGGCGTGGTGAAGCTCGAGGACGCCTGGGCGTGGGGCTTTTCGGGCGTAATGGTGCGTGGCTCAGGCGCCGCCTGGGACCTTCGCAAGGCGCAACCCTACGAGTGCTACGAGGAGATGGAGTTCGACATCCCCGTCGGCAAGAACGGCGACTGCTACGACCGCTATCTAATCCGCATGGAGGAGATGCGCCAGTCGGCGCATATCATGAAGCAGTGCTGCGAGAAATTGAAGTCGCATGGCGGCGATGGTCCGATTTCCAGCGACGACGGCAAGGTCGTGCCGCCCAGGCGCGGCGACATGAAGACGTCGATGGAAGCGCTCATCCATCACTTCAAGCTATACACCGAAGGCTACAAGGTTCCGGCCGGTGAGGTTTACGCGGCGGTCGAGGCGCCGAAGGGCGAGTTCGGCGTCTATTTGGTGTCGGACGGCACCAACAAGCCCTATCGCTGCAGGCTGCGCGCGCCGGGCTTTGCGCACCTGCAGGCGATGGATTTCATCTGCCGCAAGCACATGCTCGCCGACGTCAGCGCCATTCTCGGCTCGCTCGACATCGTGTTCGGGGAGGTCGACCGATGACCGTGCTCGAGTCGCTGAAGAGCCGCGCGGGCCTGATCCTCTCGGGCGCCGCGTCGTTCGTCGTCCTGGTGGGCGGCTTGCGGCTCGCTTCGGGGGAGCCGCTCGTCCAGCCGCGGATCGATCTCGGCATTGTCATCGGGATCGCGATGGTCTCATTGTACCTTGTCCTCAACGATACGCGCGGAGGCGGCCGATGACGCGCCGCCCCGTTGGTTTCGACGCCTGGATTGTCTAGCCCATGTCCGTCCGCCGCCTTGCCGAGAAGCAGCCCGCGAGCTTCGAGTTCACGCCCGAAAACAAGGTGTGGGCGGAGAAAGAGATCGCAAAGTATCCGCCCGGCCGGCAGGCATCCGCGGTCATCGCCCTTCTGTGGCGAGCGCAGAAGCAGAACGATTATTGGCTGTCGAAGCCGGCGATCGAGAAGGTCGCCGAGATGCTCGACATGCCGAAGATCCGCGTGCTCGAGGTTGCGACTTTCTACACGATGTTCAACCTCGAACCGGTCGGACGCTATTACGTCCAGCTTTGCGGCACGACGCCATGCGTGCTGCGCGGCGCTGACGACATCAAGACCGTGCTGCGCAAGCGCGTTGGGCCGCCCGACCAGGTCACCTCCGACGGCATGTTCTCGTGGAGCGAGGTCGAGTGCCTCGGCGCCTGCTGCAACGCGCCGATGGTCCAGATCAACGACGATTATTACGAGGATCTGACGCCGGAGAATTTCGCCAAGCTGCTCGACGACCTTGCGGCCGGCCGCAAGGTCAGGATCGGCTCGCAGATCGGCCGCGTATCTTCCGAGCCGGTCGGGGGCCTCAGCGCGCTGACGTCGCTCTACGGCGTGGACGGCAAGAGCGGCGGGCAAAAGGCGCCGGCTCCGGTTCCCCGCGGCGGAACAGGCCTGAAGGATCGGGATGTCCCCACCCCCATCGACAAGAAGTCGGGAGCCTGAGCGATGCTGGAAGACAAGGACCGCATCTTCACAAATCTCTACGGCCTCGGCGATCGCAGCCTGAAAGGCGCGCGGGCGCGCGGCAATTGGGATGGCACTAAAGCCCTGATCGGCAAGGGCCGTGATTGGATCATCGCTGAAATGAAGGCCTCGGGCCTGCGCGGGCGCGGCGGAGCCGGCTTTCCGACCGGGCTCAAGTGGTCGTTCATGCCCAAGGCCATCGACCCCAAGCGACCGCATTACCTCGTCATCAACGCCGACGAATCCGAGCCGGGGACCTGCAAGGATCGGGAGATCCTGCGCAACGATCCGCATGTGCTGATCGAAGGCGCGCTGATCGCCTCGTTCGCCATGGGCGCCGAGGCGGCCTACATCTATTTCCGCGGCGAGTACATCGAGGAGCGCGAGCGGTTCGAGGCGGCGGTCGACGAAGCCTACGAGGCGAAGCTGATCGGCAGGGACAATATCCACGGCTGGCCATTCGATCTCTATGTGCATCACGGCGCCGGCGCCTACATCTGCGGCGAAGAGACCGCGATGCTGGAATCGCTCGAGGGCAAGAAGGGCATGCCTCGGATGAAGCCGCCGTTTCCGGCGGGTATGGGGCTCTATGGTTGCCCAACCACGGTCAACAACGTCGAATCCATCGCCGTCGCTCCGACCATCCTGCGGCGCGGCGCCTCGTGGTTCACCGGCTTCGGCGCTCCCAACAACAGCGGCACCAAGCTTTTCTGCGTGTCCGGTCATGTCAACAAGCCCTGCAACGTCGAAGAAGCGATGTCGATCCCGTTCCGAGAACTGATCGAGACCCATTGCGGCGGCGTCCGCGGCGGTTGGGATAATCTCCTTGCCGTCATCCCGGGGGGCTCGTCGGTGCGTTGCGTGCCGGCCGCGCAGATCATCGACTGCCCGCTGGATTTCGACTCGCTCGGCAAACTCCGCTCCGGCCTCGGGACGGCGGCGGTCATTGTGATGGACAAGTCGACCGACATCGTCCGCTCGATCGCGCGCCTCTCCTACTTCTACAAGCACGAGAGTTGCGGGCAGTGCACGCCTTGCCGCGAGGGCACGGGCTGGATGTGGCGGGTCGTCAACCGTATGGCTGAGGGCCGCGCGCAGAAGCGTGAAATCGACATGCTGCTCGACGTGACCAAGCAGGTCGAAGGTCATACGATTTGCGCGCTTGGCGACGCGGCGGCCTGGCCGATCCAGGGGCTCATTGCCCATTTTCGCCCCGAGATCGAGCGCCGTATCGACGAATACTCGGCCCATCCGCACAGCGATCCTGTGCGCGCGGCGGCGGAATAGCGGAACGGATGAGAGGCTCAATTCGCAAAGGCGTGATTTTGGCGGCGATCGGGGCGATGCTCGTCGCTGGCGCCCCGGCGCGCCTTGCAGCGAACGACGATTCGTCAGTCGGCGAGGCCGGCAATCCCAGCCAAACTGCGCGTCTCGTCGAGGTTGTCATGTCCGAGAGCGCGGATGGCATGCATTTTAGTCCGGACAAAATCGAGGCGCAGCGCGGTGAGCAGCTCCGCTTCGCGATCCGCAACGCCGGCCAACTCGACCATGAGTTCTTTCTCGGAACCCCGCAGGCCAACAAGCACCATGCCGCGATGATGGCGGCGATGCCCGGCATGAAGCACCGCGATCCGAGCGCCGTGACGGTTGCGCCCGGCGCCTCTGTGACGCTGGTCTGGCGCTTCACCCACAAGGGCGTTTTCGAATTCGCCTGTCTGATCCCGGGCCATTACGACTTGGGCATGCACGGAACGGTGACGGTCCGATGACGGTCACTTCTCTCGCCCGACTCGCATGCCGCTGGCTGGTGGGGCTTCGATGAAAATCGAGAGCGAGAATCGTCGATTGGACGTGCAGCAGGTCGACCTTTCGGGGTCGCGGTTCGACGACGTCGATTTGTCGGGCTCCGATTTTCATAGCATCAACATATCCGGCTGCTGTTTTGACGATCTGAATATGTCCGGGTGGCGTCTTCGCAATGTGAATCTGGCCGGGTCGCGAGTTGAAGGGGCCGACCTGGCGCGCGCGACGATCGTCGACGCCCGTCTCGAGGGCGCGACGATCGCCGGGGTTGCTGTTACCGACCTGCTCGCCTATTGGCGGTCCAGTCATGGGACGAAAGGCGAATGAGCAAGATCATCATCGACGGCAAGGAAGTCGACGTTCCCGCTGAATACACCCTGCTTCAGGCCTGCGAAGCCGCCGGCGCGGAAGTGCCGCGCTTTTGCTTCCACGAGCGTCTGTCGATCGCGGGCAATTGCCGCATGTGCCTCGTCGAGGTGAAGGGCGGGCCGCCCAAGCCGACGGCGTCTTGCGCGATGGCGGTCCGCGACCTGCGTCCCGGTCCGAACGGCGAGCCGCCGGTCGTGCTCACCAATTCGCCGATGGCGCGCAAGGCCCGCCAAGGGGTGATGGAGTTCCTGCTCATCAACCATCCGCTCGATTGCCCGATCTGTGATCAGGGCGGCGAGTGCGACCTGCAGGACCAGGCGATGGCCTACGGCGCCGATTCATCGCGCTTCGCCGAAAACAAGCGCGCCGTCGAGGACAAGTATATCGGGGCGCTGGTCAAGACGGTGATGAACCGCTGCATCCAGTGCACCCGCTGCGTCCGCTTTGTGACCGAAGTCGCCGGCGTTCCGGAACTGGGTGCGACCGGCCGCGGCGAGGACATGGAGATCACTTCCTATCTCGAGAGCGCGCTGACCTCCGAGCTTCAGGGCAACGTCGTCGACCTTTGCCCAGTCGGCGCGCTGACCGCGAAGCCGACCGCGTTTCACGCCCGTCCGTGGGAATACGCCAAGACCGAATCGGTCGATGTCATGGACGCGCTGGGATCGGCAATCCGGATCGACTCGCGCGGGCGAGAGGTCGTGCGCATCCTTCCGCGCGTCAATGACGCGATTAATGAGGAGTGGATCTCCGACAAGACCCGCCACATCGTCGACGGGCTGAAGAATCAGCGCCTCGACAGGCCATATGTGCGGATCGAGGGCAAGCTCCGGCCGGCCAGCTGGCAGGAGGCTTTCGCTGCGATTGCTGCAAAGGCGAAGGCCGCGGCGCCTGCGCGAATCGGCGCCATCGCCGGCGATCTTGCTTCGGTCGAGGAAATGTTTGCCCTCAAGGGCCTGATCGCCGCGCTCGGCTCGCCGAACCTCGACTGCCGCCAGGACGGCTCGAAGCTGCATCCGAAGTTTGGCCGAGCATCGTACTTGTTCAACTCGACCGTCGCGGGCATCGACACGGCCGACGCCATCCTGGTCATCGGCTCGAACCCGCGCCTCGAAGCGCCGGTTCTCAATGCGCGTATCCGCAAGCGCTGGCTGAAGGGCGGCGTGCTGATGGGCGTCATCGGCGAGCAAGCGGATCTAACCTACCATTTCGACTATCTCGGGGCCGGGCCGGACACGCTGGCGCGTGTGGCCGAGAAGCCGGCCGAGGGCATGACGAAGCCGATGTTCATCGTGGGAGCCGGCGCTTTCGCGCGGCCGGACGGTCAGGCTGTTCTGGCGAGTCTCGCCAAGGCTGCGGCCGCGGGGGGCGTCGTCAAGGACGGCTGGAACGGCTTCAACGTGCTGCACTCCGCGGCGTCGCGGGTCGGCGGTCTGGATCTCGGCCTCGTGCCAGGCGAGGGCGGCCTTGATGCGCCTTCAATGGCGAAATCGGCCGCGCTCGATCTTCTGTTCAATCTCGGCGCCGACGAGATCGCCGTCGAGCCGGGCGCCTTCGTGGTCTACATCGGGACGCACGGCGACCGGGGCGCGCACCGCGCGGACGTCATTCTCCCGGGAGCGGCCTACACGGAAAAGACCGGCATTTACGTCAACACCGAGGGCCGGCCGCAGTTTGCTGATCGCGCCGTGTTCCCGCCCGGCGACGCGCGGGAGGACTGGTCGATCCTGCGCGCTCTTTCCGACGCGCTCGGGGCGAGGCTGCCCTACGATTCGCTGACGCAATTGCGCGCGGCTCTTGCGGCCGCCCATCCGCATCTCGTGCGGTTCGACCAGGCCGCGCCAGCTGATCCGGCTGCGCTCGCGGCGCTTGCCGCGCTTGGCGGCGGGGTCGATCGGGCGCCGTTTCGATCGCCCATCGAGGATTTCTACCTCACCAACCCGATTGCGCGCGCCTCGCGCGTCATGGCCGAATGCTCGGCCCTGGCGCAGGGTCGGGCGCGTCAAGCCGCGGAATAGGCGCCGATGAGCAGCGCATCGCCAACCCGACCCGACCCATCGTCGCACCTGATCGCGATCTTCGTCGGGGCCACGCTCGTGGCGGCCATCGTCGTTGTGGGACTCCTTTGGCTTTTGATCAGCGGCGGCTATTTCGCCTCCTTCGGCCACTGGCTGCACGAGAGCAGCATCGGGACGGCCCTGCGCTACATCATCGAGAGCCTCGTCCTGCTGGTCTGCCTGCTGTTGTCGACCGCGGTGTTGATCTATCTCGAGCGCAAGATCTGGGGTGCGGTGCACATTCGGCGCGGCCCAAACGTCGTCGGCCCCTGGGGCGTCCTGCAGCCTTTCGCCGATTTCGGCAAGTTCATCATCAAGGAGCCGGTGATCCCGTCGAGCGCCAACAAAGGCGTGTTCGTCATGGCGCCGCTTGTGTCGGTGATCCTGGCGATTGCCGCATGGGCGGTCATCCCGGTCGCCGACGGCTGGGTGATCGCCGACATCAATGTCGGCATCCTTTATCTGTTCGCGGTGTCGTCGCTCGGGGTCTACGGCATCATCATGGCCGGCTGGGCGTCGAACTCGAAATATCCGCTCTTGTCTGCGCTTCGCTCAGCCGCCCAGATGGTCTCCTACGAGGTGTCGATCGGCTTCGTCATTGTGACGGTGCTGATGTGCGCCGGCTCGCTGAACCTCACCGACATCGTTCGGGCGCAGGACTCGCGGTTCGGTTTTCTCGGCTGGTACTGGCTGCCGCTCCTGCCGATGTTCATCATATTCTTCGTCTCGGCGCTGGCTGAGACCAACCGCCCGCCGTTCGACCTGACGGAGGCCGAGTCTGAACTCGTCGCCGGCTACTCGGTCGAGTATTCCGCGTCGCTGTTTCTGCTGCAGTTCCTTACAGAGCTGGTTGCGGTGCTGACCATGTCGTCGATGACGACCGTGCTGTTCCTCGGCGGGTGGCTGTCGCCGCTGCCCTTCCCGCCCTTTACCTGGATCCCCGGGGTGTTCTGGTTCCTGTTCAAGGCGTGGAGCGTGGTGTTCTGCTTCTCGATGGTGAAGGCTTTCGTGCCTCGCTATCGCTATGACCAGCTGATGCGGCTCGGGTGGAAAGTTTTCCTGCCGATCTCTCTATTCATGGTGGTGCTGGTCGCCGCCGTGCTCGAGTTCACCGGCCTAGGCGCCAATGTATCGAGCGGCTAACGGAGGAGAAGACCATGGCTCTCAGGCTCGCGCAATCCGCCCGCTCGCTATTCCTCGCCGAATTCTTCGCGGCCTTTGCGCTCTCGATCCGCTATATGTTCAAGCCGAAAGTGACGCTCAACTATCCGCACGAGAAGTCGCCGCTGTCGCCGCGCTTTCGGGGGGAGCACGCCCTCAGGCGCTATCCAAATGGGGAAGAGCGTTGTATCGCCTGCAAGCTGTGCGAAGCGATCTGCCCGGCGCAGGCGATCACCATCGAGGCAGGACCGCGACGCAACGACGGCACGCGGCGAACGACCCGCTACGACATCGACATGACGAAGTGCATCTACTGCGGCTTCTGCCAAGAGGCCTGCCCGGTGGATGCGATCGTCGAGGGACCGAATTTCGAATTCTCCACCGAAACCCGCGAGGAGTTGTTCTACGACAAGGACCGGCTGCTCGCGAACGGCGCGCGATGGGAGCGCGAACTGGCGCGCAACATCGCAATGGACGCGCCGTATCGATGACCTTTTTCTCGCGACCTCGCGGTCGCGACTGAGGGCTGGCGTGAAGGGCAATTGGGGATGGGGCTCTACCCTCATCCCGCGCATGGTGGCGAGCTTCCCGTTCGCGGGAGACCGACGTCGGGCGGGGTTTTGAAGAGGCTGGCGAAATGGCCGAAGCGGTATTCTTCTGGATTTTCGCGACGATCCTGGTCGGATCGGCGTTTGCAGTCATTTTTGCCCGGAACCCGGTGCACTCGGTGCTGTTCCTGATCCTCGCGTTCGTGTCCGCGGCGGGACTCTTCCTCATTCTGGGGGCGGAGTTCCTCGCAATGATCCTGATCGTCGTCTATGTGGGGGCGGTGGCAGTGCTCTTCCTATTCATCGTCATGCTGCTCGACGTCGACTTCGCCCGCATGAAACAGGGATTCGTGGAGTACCTGCCGCAGGGCCTTTTGATCGCCTTCGTCGTCGGCGCCGAACTCGTCTGGGTCGTCTCGGGGTGGGCCGGTTCCCCGAACGCCGCCGCACCCGCGACGCCCTCGGGCACGCTGTCCAACACTGCAGCGCTCGGCGAAGTGCTCTACACCCGCTATTTCTATTACTTCCAGGCGGCGGGCATGATCCTGCTCACCGCTATGATCGGTGCGATCGTCATCACGCTGCAGCATAAGCCGCGCGTCAAGCGCCAGGACGTTGGGGCGCAGGTGGCGCGCTCCCCAGAGACCGCGGTCGAGTTGCGCAAGGTCCCTTCGCGCGCCGGCATCTGAAGGATCGATCTCATGGACCTCTCCGCCTATCTGATCCTTGCGGCGATCGTGTTCACGATCGGCATCGCCGGCATCATCCTCAACCACAAGAACATCATCATCATCCTGATGTCCGTCGAACTGATCCTGCTTGCGGTCAACATCAACCTCGTCGCCTTCTCGACCTTCAAGGGCGATATGACGGGACAGGCCTTCGCGCTGTTCATCCTGACGGTCGCCGCGGCTGAGGCGGCGATCGGCCTCGCGGTCCTGGTAGCCTATTACCGCAACCGCGGCTCGATCGCGGTCGAAGACATTAATTCGCTGAAGGGCTGAGGGGCCATGTACGACCTGATCGTCTTTCTTCCGCTCCTCGGCTTCCTGATCGCGGGCGGTTTCGGCCCTTGGATCGGGGCGCGCGGAGCGGAATACGTTACCTCCGGGTTTCTTGGGATCTGCTTCCTGCTTTCATGGATTGCATTCTTCCAGGTCGCCGGAGGGGCGGGGGCGCATATCCCCGTCGCCAACTGGTTCACCTCGGGCAAGCTCGACGTCGCCTGGGCCTTGCGGATCGACAGCCTGACGGCGGTGATGCTTGTGGTAGTGACGACGGTGTCGTTCGTCGTCCACGTCTATTCGATCGGCTACATGAGCGAGGATCCGTCGCGGCCACGTTTCTTCGCCTATCTGTCGCTGTTCACCTTCGCCATGCTGATGCTGGTGACCGCCGACAATCTCGTGCAGATGTTCTTTGGCTGGGAGGGCGTGGGTCTCATGTCCTACCTCCTGATCGGCTTCTGGTATGAGCGGCCGTCGGCCAACGCGGCGGCGATCAAGGCCTTTGTCGTCAACCGCGTCGGCGACTTCGGCTTTGCGCTCGGCATCTTCATGACATTCACGCTTACCGGCTCGGTGACGTTCGACCAGGTGTTCGCCGCCGCCCCCGGCGTCGCAGGCAAGACTGTGCATTTCGTCGGCATCGACTGGAGCGCCTGGACGATCGCCTGCCTCCTCCTGTTCATGGGCGCGATGGGTAAGTCGGCGCAGTTCCTGCTGCACACCTGGCTGCCAGACGCGATGGAAGGTCCGACGCCGGTCTCCGCCCTGATCCACGCCGCGACCATGGTCACCGCCGGCGTGTTCATGGTGGCGCGCCTGTCGCCGCTGTTCGAATTGTCGTCCGCGGCGTTGAGCGTGGTGTTGATCGTCGGCGCGACCACGGCGTTTTTCGCCGCGACTGTGGGCCTGGTGCAGAACGACATCAAGCGGGTCATCGCCTATTCAACCTGCTCGCAACTCGGCTACATGTTCGTTGGCCTTGGCGTCGGCGGCTACGGCCTCGGCATGTTCCACCTGTTCACCCACGCCTTCTTCAAGGCGCTCCTGTTCCTCAGCGCCGGCTCAGTCATAACGGCGATGCACCACGAGCAGGATATGCGCCGGATGGGCGGCCTCAGGAGGGAGATACCCTTCACCTTCTGGATGATGATGATCGGCACGCTCGCCCTGACCGGCGTCGGCATTCCATTCACCTCAATCGGCTTCGCCGGCTTTGTCTCGAAGGACCCGATCATCGAAGCGGCCTTCGCCTCGCAGCGTTACGGCTCCGTCTACGCCTTCTGGTGCGTGGCGATCGCGGCCGGATTCACCTCGTTTTATTCCTGGCGTCTGATCTTCATGACCTTTTTCGGCAAGCGGGGCGACTTTGCCGCTTGGCTCCCGCCAGAGCGCCATGAGGTCGACGCGCGGGCGCACGACGAGCCGGATCTTACCCATCCGGTTCCCGCCGACCACGCCCGCGTGGCGCACGACGATACGACGGCGAATCCGCGTCATGACGCCCATGATCACGAGCACGAGGCGCATCCTACCCATGAGTTGCCGCCGGTCATGCTGATCCCGCTCGCGATCCTGGCGCTTGGCGCCACGTTCGCCGGTATTGCGTTCCGTCACGGGTTCATTGGCGAGGGCGCCTTGGATTTCTGGCGCAATTCATTGTTCCTCGGGCATGAGAACGACATCCTCGAGAGGATGGAACATGTCCCCGCCCTTGTCTCGCTGTCGCCGACCGTGTTCATGATTATTGGCCTTCTCATCGCGTACTACCTGTACATCCTCGACAAGAAGGCGCCCGAGCGGCTCGCGGCGACGTTCCCGGCTCTCTACAACTTCCTGCTCAACAAGTGGTACTTCGACGAGCTCTACGATTTCCTGTTCGTCCGTCCCGCCTTCGCGATCGGCCGCGCGCTCTGGAAGGGCGGCGATGGGGCGGTCATCGATGGTCTCGGGCCGGACGGCGTGTCGGCCCGGGTCCTCGACGTGACTCGCGGCGCGGTCCGCCTGCAGTCCGGCTACATCTATCAATATGCCTTCGCGATGCTGCTCGGGGCGGCCGCGTTCGCGACCTGGTACCTGTTCTGGGGGACTCGCTGATGTCCGGTTCGTGGATCCTCTCGAGCCTCCTGATCCTGCCGCTGATCGGTGCGGCTTTCGTCCTGCTGCTGCCGGGAGACACGGCGGCGACGCGTCGAAACGCACGCTGGATTGCGCTTTTCGCCACCCTCATCACATTCGTCCTCAGCCTCGTCGCCTGGGGTCGGTTCGACCCCTCGCAGCCGGGATTCCAGCTTATCGAGCAACATGACTGGTTCTCGCACGTCATCCTCTACAAGCTCGGCGTCGATGGCGTCTCGATGCCGTTCGTCCTGCTGACCACCTTGCTGATGCCGATCGCCATCGCGGCGTCTTGGACGATCGAGATGCGGGTGAAGGAATACATGATCGCCTTCCTTGCGCTCGAGACGCTGATGATCGGCGTGTTCGTCGCGCTCGACCTTGTGCTTTTCTACCTGTTCTTCGAGGGCGGCTTGATCCCGATGTTCTTGATCATCGGCATCTGGGGCCACGGCAATCGCGTCTATGCAGCGTTCAAGTTCTTTCTGTACACCTTCACCGGTTCGGTGCTGATGCTGCTCGCCATCATGGCGATGTATTGGACCGCCGGCACGACCGACATCACAGTGCTGCTCAAGACGGCGTTCGCGCCGCGGATGCAGACCTGGCTGTGGCTCGGCTTTTTTGCTTCGTTCGCGGTCAAGATGCCGATGTGGCCGGTCCACACCTGGTTGCCCGACGCCCACGTTGAGGCGCCGACGGCAGGCTCGGTCATCCTGGCGGCGATCCTGCTCAAGATGGGCGGCTACGGCTTCATCCGCTTCTCGCTGCCGATGTTCCCCGACGCGTCCCACTATTTCGCGCCGCTGGTCTTTACGCTGTCGGTGATCGCGATCGTCTACACCTCGCTGGTGGCGCTCGCGCAGGAGAACATGAAGAAGCTGATCGCCTATTCGTCGGTCGCCCACATGGGGTTTGTGACGATGGGCATTTTCGCCGGCAACGCGCAGGGCGTGCAGGGCGCCGTCTACCTGATGATCAGCCACGGTCTGGTCTCGGGCGCGCTGTTCCTCTGCGTCGGCGTCCTCTATGACCGGACGCACAGCCTCGAGATCGCATCCTATGGCGGACTCGTGCAGCGGATGCCGCTCTACGCCTTGGCCTTCATGGTGTTCACCATGGCCAATGTCGGCCTTCCGGGCACATCGGGGTTCGTCGGCGAGTTCCTGACGCTGATCGGCGCGTTCCAGTCCGACACCTGGGTCGCCTTCTTCGCGACGACCGGCGTCATCCTCTCGGCGGCCTACGCGCTCTATCTCTATCGGCGAATTGTGTTCGGCGTCATCGAGAAGGGGAGCCTGAAGTCGATCCTCGATCTCGGCCCCCGCGAGATCGCCATGCTGGCGCCGCTCGGCGTGCTGGTGATCTACTACGGGGTGCATCCACAGCCGGTCATCGACGCGAGTTCCGCGTCCATCGACGTGATCCTCAGGAGCTTCGAGACAGCCATAACGGCGACCAAGACCGCAGGGCTGTGACGCCGCCCCGACTGAACCCGATCAAGAGAACGAGCGATCCATGCACGAGACGGCCCTCTCTCTCCCGGTAGTCCTGCCCGAGGCGGTCCTCGCGCTAGGGACGCTCCTGCTCGTGCTCTACGGCGCGCTACGTGGCGAAAGGGCCTACAGTCTGGTCACCGAGGCGTCCGTCGCTCTGCTCGGGATCGTCTTCCTGATCGCGGTGTGGAAAACGCGACCGATGGGAATCACCTTTTACGGCGCCTTCGCCGATGATCCGTTTACCCGCTTCATGAGCGGGCTCGCCCTCATCGGCTCGCTGGTGACGCTGCTTCTGTCGCTCGAGTTCATGCGCAAGGAGCGGATCGCTGGCTTCGAGTTCCCGGTGCTGATCCTGCTCTCGACCCTCGGCATGCTGATGCTGATCGCAGCCAACGACTTCATCGCGCTCTATCTCGGCCTCGAACTGATGAGCCTTGCGCTCTACGTGATTGCGGCCTACCGCCGCCACGACCTGCGCGCGACCGAAGCCGGCCTGAAATACTTCGTTCTCGGCGCACTTTCGTCCGGCATGCTGCTCTACGGGATTTCGCTCATCTACGGCTACGCGGGCTCGGTGACATTCCGCGCCGTCGCGGCGGCGGTGCACGATCATCACAGCATGGGCGTGCTGTTCGGTCTCGTCTTTGTGCTGGCGGGCCTTGCCTTCAAGATTTCCGCCGTGCCGTTCCATATGTGGACGCCCGACGTGTACGAGGGCGCGCCGACTCCGGTGACCACGTTCTTTGCCTCGGCCCCCAAGATCGCCGCAATGGCGGTGCTGGTGCGCGTCGTCTTTTCAGCCTTCCCGGGAATTGCCGGCGACTGGCGTCAGATCCTCGTTTTCGTATCGATCGCCTCGATGGGACTCGGCGCTTTCGCCGCCATCGGTCAGCGCAACATCAAGCGGCTGATGGCCTATTCGTCGATCGGCCACATGGGCTTCGCCCTCGTCGGACTCGCCTCCGGTACAGTCGAGGGCGCGCAGAGCGTGATCGTCTACATGTCGATCTACGTCGTGATGACGCTCGGGACCTTCGCCGCGATCCTCTCGATGCGCCGCGATGGCGTTGCAGTGGAGACGATCAACGATCTCGCCGGCCTCGCCCGCACGGATTCGGTGATGGCGTTTTTCCTCGCCACGATGATGTTCTCGTTGGCCGGCGTCCCGCCGCTCGCCGGCTTCTTCGCCAAGTTCTATGTGTTCGCGGCGGCGATCAAGGCCGATCTCTATGGTCTGGCTGTTATCGGCGTGCTGTTCAGCGCGGTGGGCGCCTACTATTACCTGAGGATCGTCAAGTTAATGTATTTCGACGAGCCGGCCGTGGCGTTCGACCAGCCAGGCGTCGTCGCCCGCAGCGTGCTGGCCTTGGCGGCGGTCCTGATCATCGCCTTCGTGCTTGCTCCCTCGCTCTTGACCAACGCCGCCATGGCGGCGGCGCAAACGCTGTTTTGAGCATTGCCGCCACGCGGGGGGCCGCGCCGTTCGGATGGCGGATCGACCGCCTCGAAACGATCGACTCGACCAACGCCGAGGCGCGCCGTCGCGCAGTCTCTGGCGATGCCGGCCGGCTGTGGATCGTCGCGGGCGAGCAGAGCGCCGGTCGCGGGCGGCGAGGCCGCGGCTGGGTCTCGCCCACGGGCAATCTCCATGCGAGCGCGCTGTTGATCGATCCCTGCCCGCAGCGCCGTTCGCCGCAAATGGGCTTCGTCGCCGGCGTGGCCCTTGTCCGCGCGGCCGCGGACCTGGGCGCGGCGAGGGTGCGTCTCAAATGGCCGAACGATCTCCTCATCGGCGCCGCCAAATGCGCCGGCATACTGCTCGAGGGCTCGGCGCTTCCCGACCGTAGGCTCGCGTGTGTTGTCGGGATTGGAGTCAACTGCCTCCACGCGCCGGAGGGGGTCGGCTACCCGACCGTGACGCTCCGGCGCGACGACGGCCGTGCGATCGAGGCCTCCGCGCTTCTCGAGCGGATTTTCGCGCGATTTGACGAGGCGCTCGATCTCTGGGCTGCAGGCGAAGGATTTCCTGCGGTTCGCGCGGCGTGGCTCGATCATGCGGCAGGACTTGGAACTGTCGTCAGAATCGACGGCGTCGGCGGCCGGCGCGAGGGCGTCTTCGAAGGACTTGACGCGGACGGCCGATTGCTGTTTCGCGGGGAGGGCGGAACCGAGGCGATCGAGGCCGCCGACCTCTGGATATCGCCGGAACCGGATGACGCGGCGCTCGCGGCGCCGCCCGGTTCGCCCGTGCGGGAAGGCCCAGCGTAAATGATTGACGACAGCGAGTTGGTGTTCGCGGCGCTCGGAGGGCTCGGCGAAATCGGGATGAATTGCGCGCTCTATGGCTACGGGCCGCCGAAAGGGCGCAAATGGCTGATGATCGATCTCGGCCTCGCGTTCGCGGGCGACGATTTGCCCGGCGTCGATCTCGTCATGCCAGATGTCGGCTTCGTCGAGAAGGTGAAGAAGGACCTCGTCGGAATCATCATCACGCATGCCCACGAAGATCACATCGGCGCGCTGGCGGAGCTGTGGCCGAGCCTCGGCGCGCAGGTCTACGCCTCGCCATTCGCAACCGGGCTCGCCGAGGCGCGCCGGCTCGGCGAGCCGGGCGCGCCCAAGGTCCCGATCCAGATCGTCCGGCCCGGCGCTCGGATCATGATTGGCCCGTTCGACGTCGAGTTCGTGCCCGTCGCTCATTCGATCCCCGAGAGCACGGCATTGGCGATCCGCACGCCGGCCGGCCTCGTCGTCCATACCGGCGACTGGAAGATCGATCCAACTCCCATCATCGGCGCGCGGACCGACGAGACCCGTCTGAAGGCGCTCGGCGACGAGGGAGTCCTCGCCCTCGTCTGCGATTCGACCAATGTGTTGCGCGAGGGCGAGAGCCCGTCGGAACGCGATGTCGCGGCAACGCTGAAGGACTTGATCGTCAAGTCGAAGGGCAGGGTGGTCGTCACTACGTTCGCCTCGAACGTTGTGCGCCTGCGCGCGGCCGCGGAGGCTGGCTTCGCCGCCGGGCGGCAGGTGTGCATTCTCGGCCGCGCGATGGAGCGCGTTGTCGCTGTGGCGCGGGAGCTCGGCATGTTCGACGGCGTGCCGCCGTTACTCGGCATGGACGCCTTCGACCGCCTGCCGCGCGACAAGGTCCTCGCGCTCGCCACCGGCAGCCAGGGGGAACCGCGCGCCGCACTTGCCCGCATGGCCGAGAACGATCATCCTGTCGCCGAGCTGAGTCCGGGCGACACTGTCATTTTCTCGTCGCGCACCATTCCGGGCAACGAGAAGGCGGTCGGCAGGATCATCAACGCTCTTGTCGCTGCGGGCGTCGAAATCGTCACCGATCGAAATGCACTCGTGCATGTATCCGGCCATCCTCGCCGCGCCGAGGTGCAAAAAATGTACGGTTGGCTGAGACCGCAGATGGCGGTCCCGGCGCATGGTGAGGCGCTCCATCTCACCGAGCACGCGGCTTTCGCCCGAGCGCAGGGCGTGCCGCAGGTGCGGCGCGCGTTCAATGGCGATCTCGTCCGTTTTGCGCCGGGTGAACTGGCGGCGATCGGCCGGATCGACCACGGCCGCCGACTTAAAGACGGCGACATTCTTCTGCCGATCCAGCAAGAGTGCGTCGGCCAGCGTCGGCGGCTCTCGTTCTCCGGCGTCGTCTCAATCGCCATTGCTCTGACGCCGAAGGGCGAGATGGCGGGCGATCCCGACGTGATGATCGCCGGCCTGCCGGAACGCACGCGCGAGGGCGCTGGGTTGGACCAGATCATCGACGTGGCGATTTTTGAAGCCTTCGAGAGCCTCCCCCGAGGCAAGCGGCGCGATGCGGACTTCGTGTCGACCGCCATCGAGCGCGGCGTGCGCGCCTCGGTCGGGGCCGTCTGGGGCAAGAAGCCGCAGGTGCATGCACTCGTGGTGGAGGTATAGGGAGCGGTCGGCGAACGGCGCGCTGCGGGACGGCTGGAACCGCAGCCCGGAATTCGCTACTGGCGCCAGACCGAGCCTCGTTCCGGCAACAGGAGCAGACCCATGATCGGAAAGCTGAACCACGTCGCCATCGCGGTCCCCGACCTTCAGAAGGCGGCAAACACCTATCGTCAGACGCTCGGGGCGAAGGTGTCGGAACCGCATCCGGTTCCCGCCCACGGCGTGACAGTCGTTTTCATCGAACTGCCGAACACCAAGATCGAGCTCCTGCATCCGCTTGGAGACAAATCGCCGATCGCGAAGTTTCTGGAGAAGAATCCGGACGGCGGGATGCATCACATGTGCTTCGAAGTGGAAGACATCATCGCCGCGCGTGACGCGCTGAAAGCCGCTGGCGCCCGCGTGCTCGGCGACGGCGAGCCCAAGATCGGCGCGCATGGCAAGCCGGTGCTGTTCCTGCACCCCAAGGACTTTGTCGGCACGCTGACAGAGATCGAGCAGGTCTGATTCTTGTCGCGCAGGGCGGTCGGAGTTGGCGGCCTCAGCCGTTTCGGCGCCGACTCGTTGTTGCTGGCGACTTCCGCCATTTGGGGCGTCACGTTTGTTGTCCAAAAGGACATCGGCGCGCTGCCGCCGCTCGCCTTCGTTGCGGCGCGTTTTCTCGTGTCCGCGGTCGCGGTTGCGCCGCTGGCCTTGATTGAGCGTCGGCGGGCCGGGCTGCCGCGCTCGCAGCGCGCCTGGCGCCTCGCGGGCGTCATCGGCCTCATGCTGTTTCTCGGCGCGAGTCTGCAGCAAGCGGGGCTCGCGACGACGAGCGCAACCAACGCCGGTTTTCTCACCGCCTGCTATGTCGTCCTGACGCCGTTCGTGGTGTGGGCGTTGTCGCGGCGGCCCCCGCGCGCTATCGTCCTTGCGGCCGGCGCCGTCTCGCTGATCGGAGCGTGGCTGCTCGCCACCGGCGGCGGATCCGCCCGTCCGCCCACGATGGGCGACGGGCTGGTGCTGCTCGCCGACCTTGCCTGGGCGACCGGCATCGCGCTCACGCCCATCTTCCTCGTCAAGACCGAGCGGCCGTTTAGCCTTGCTTTTTTGCAATTCGCGCTCTGCGCGGTACTCTCCGCCGTTGCGTCCGCCGCTCTGGAAAGGGCGGCGCCCGCCGCCGCCTATGTTGCAGTGGCGCCCGCGATCCTGTTTGCCGGGCTCGTCTCCGGCGCCGTCGGCTATACCTCGCAAATCGTGGCGCAGCGCCACACGCCGCCAGCGGAGGCGGCGTTGATCCTGTCGATGGAAAGCGTCTTTGCGGCAGTGGCCGGCGCGATATGGCTCGGCGAGGGTCTGAACGTCGCCGGCGCGATCGGCTGCGCGCTCATTCTCTTCGGGGCGATCGCCGCGGAGGCGGCGCCGGCGTTCGCCGGTCGTAACGTCGCGGGCGCATAAGCGCGACCCTCCGACGCGACCGATCGCGCGATTATGACGCAGCGCGCTCCCTTGCGTCCACTATCGCTCGGCCGCAGATTGCGCGCGAATTCGCCGAGTGTAACGGGAGGGGCCCATGGATTTTCTGATAGCGCTGGCCGCGCTCTGCTTCCTGATGTTTGTCGCCTATCGCGGCTTCAGTGTGATTTTGTTTGCGCCCATTGCCGCAATGGGCGCCGTTTTTCTCACCGATCCGCACGCCGTACCCGCCGCCTTCACCAATCTCTTCATGGTAAAGATGGTCGGGTTCGCACAACTCTACTTCCCGGTCTTCCTCCTCGGCGCCGTGTTCGGCAAGGTGATCGAGCTCTCCGGTTTCGCCAAGTCGATCGTGGCGACGATCATCCGCGTCGTCGGCAAGGATCAGGCGATCCTGGCGATCGTGCTCGTCTGCGCGGTGCTGACGTATGGCGGCGTGTCGCTGTTCGTCGTGGTGTTCGCCGCCTACCCGTTCGCCGCCGAGTTGTTCCGCGCCGGCGACATCCCGAAGCGCCTGATCCCCGGCACGATCGCGCTCGGGGCCTTTTCCTTCACCATGGATTCGCTGCCGTTCACGCCGCAGATTCAGAACATCATCCCCACCTCCTACTTCAAGACGACGACCGGGGCCGCGCCGATTCTCGGCATCGTCGGCGCCGTCTTCATCTTTGTCTGCGGCATGTCCTATCTGGAATGGCAGAAGCGGATCGCCCGCGCCAGGGGAGAGGGATATGGCGAAGGCCACATCAACGAGCCGGCGGCGATCGACACCACTCATCTGCCTTCGCCCTGGATCGCCTTCCTGCCGCTGATCGTGGTGTTCGCGCTCAACATCGCGCTCGGCGGCTTCCCCCCGGCCTCCCGGGTCTCATCGACTGGGCCTATGGATCGAGCTACGACCTCAAGCTCGCCATGGACCATGCGATCCCGACTCCGGTCCCGCCGATCCGCGGCGTGTGGGCGGTCGAGGGCGCGCTGCTCGTGGGTATCGTGCTGGTGTTTCTGCTCGGCTTCCGCGCGGTCTCCAAGAACTTCGCCGAGGGCAGCAAGCTGGCGGTGGCGGGCGCGCTGCTTGCGGCGATGAACACCGCATCGGAATACGGCTTCGGCGGCGTCATCGCCTCGTTGCCCGGCTTCCTCGTCATACGCGACGCGCTCGGCGTGATTCCCAATACGCTGGTGCGCGAAGCGGTCACTGTCACCTCGCTCGCCGGCATCACCGGCTCGGCGTCGGGCGGCATGTCGATCGCGCTCGCGGCGATGTCGAAGGACTTCATCGCAGCCGCGAATGCGGTTGGAATCCCGATGGAGGTCTTGCACCGCGTCGCCGCGATGGCGAGCGGCGGCATGGATACGCTGCCGCACAACGGCGCGGTGATCACGCTGCTCGCGGTCACCGGCCTGACGCATCGCCAGTCCTACAAGGACATCTTCGCGGTCACTGTCCTGAAGACCGCGGCGGTGTTCGTCGCCATCGGCGTCTACGAGTTCACCGGGCTGTACTGAGCTGCCGTTCAGGACCGTCCCGTTTCCGAGCGCCGGCCGAGCGCGCGGATTAAGGGAGGCGCGCGGCCCGCGCGTTCGTAGGATTCGATGCCGCGGACCTCGTCAGCTCAAGAACGTCGCCTGGCCGGTCTGAAGATCGTAGATCGCGGGGACGATCTTGAGCTTGCCGTCCTTGACGAGACCCGAGAGCAACGCGCTCAACGCCGGAAGCCGCTCGGCGGTCAGCTCGGCGCTCTTCTTGGCGGCGTTGTTGACATAGTCTCCTTCTATTCCGCGCACGGCGAGCGCCGCCGGCAGGATCGGCTGGATCATGATCCCGATCACCCCGGGGTAGGTCGCGTTCTTGGTGACGACGTCGCAGGCGGCCTCGACCGCGCCGCAACTCGTGTGCGCAAGCACGACAATCAGCGGAGAGCCAAGCACGGCCGCCCCGTATTCGAGTGTGCCGAGCGTCTGAACGTCCACCAGATTGCCGGCGTTCCGGGCGACGAACAACTCGCCGACGCCTTTGCCGCCAAAGATCAGCTCAGGGGGAACGCGACTGTCGGCGCAGGCGACGATGGACGCCCAGGGCGCCTGATGACCCGCGACCTGTTCTCGCCGCTGGGCGAGATCGATCGCGCAGACTTCGGGGTGACTAACGTAGCGTTGGTTGCCGGCCTTGAGCTGGGCGAGCGCCTCCTCGGGGGTCAGCACAGTCGGGGCGCCTTCGGCCGCATAGGCGGGCTTGATCGCGCCGCCCAGGCCCGCGGCCGCGAGCGCTCCCGCGCCAAACCTCAGCAATCCGCGCCGCCCGATCGCCTGCGCCCCGCATGCCTGGCACATCGCCTCGCCTCCTCCCGCATTCGCCCGAGTTCGCCTCCGGCACGACGCCACTATGGGCGCCTTAGGCGAGGTTCTCAAGAAGGTTGCAAGGGGACCTTTTTCTCCTCGGGTCCGCAAACGCTTGCGCCCGATTGGCGATGCAGGTATATACCCGTAAATGGATACGCCCTGCTATTGCGCCGCGCTCCGCGCCGCGACCCGCAAGACGACCGCGCTTTACGACGAGGCGCTCGCCCCGGCTGGAATTGGCCTGGCGCAGTTCAGCCTGTTGCGGCGGGTCCAGCGCGCTGGCGCGGTCTCGCTGACCGAGCTTGCGCGACTCGCCGAACTTGACCGCTCGACGGTCGGGCGCAACGTGAAAGTGCTCGAGCGGATGGGGCTCGTGAGCGAGACGACCGCCGAAGACCAGCGCGAAACGGCGGTCGCCCTGACAGAGGACGGCCGCGCAACTCTGCGTCGCGCCCGGCCCTTGTGGGAGGACGCCCAGCGGCGCGTCGAGGCTGCGATCGGCGCCGAGCGCGCCGAGGCTCTTCGCGTCCTCGCCCAAAGCCTTTGACATCGTCTTACGGGCCGATGGCCGCCGAACGGAGAACGCCATGACGGAATCCATCATCGTCCCGCGCGGCGGCGACCTCCCCGGCGCGTCCGCCCGGCCGGCCGCCCTCTCGCTCTCCAACCGTCTCTCCGCGGCGCTCGGGCGGCGCGGAATTTTTTACGGTTGGGTTGTGGCGGGCTCGACTTTCCTCGTCATGCTGGCGAACGCCGGCGCGATGGGCGCGCCGGGCGTCCTGATCGGTCCGCTCGAAAAGGAGTTCGGCTGGAGCGCCGCCGACATTTCTTCGGCCTTCGCCATCCGCCTCGCGCTGTTCGGCTTGATCGCGCCGTTCGCCGCGGCCCTGATCAACCGCTTCGGCGTCCGGTTCGTCGTCATCGCCGCGGTCGGCATGGTGTCGGCCGGCGTGCTCGCTTCGCTCGCCATGACTGAGCTCTGGCAACTCGTCGCGCTGTGGGGCGTCGTGATCGGCCTCGGCACCGGCATGGTGGCGCTCGTGCTCGGGGCGACCGTCGCGACGCGCTGGTTCCAGCACCGGCGCGGCCTCGTCGTCGGCATGCTGACCGCGAGCACCGCCACCGGCCAGCTCGTCTTCCTGCCGCTGCTCGCCAAGCTGACGGAGGCGTACGGCTGGAGGCCGGCGCTCGGCTTCGTCGTCGTCATGCTCTGGCTCGCCGGATTGGTCGCGCTGCTCCTGCTGCGCGACCGCCCCTACGATGTCGGGCTCGCGCCATTCGGCGCGCGCGCGCTCGAGCCGCCTCCGGTCGAAAGCAACGCGTTGGGCGCGATGCTCGCCTCGCCTTTGCGCGCGCTTTACGAGGCGCGGGCGAGCCGTACCTTCTGGGTGCTGTTCGCCACCTTCTTCGTCTGCGGCCTTTCGACTAACGGCCTGATCCAAACGCACTGGATTTCGCTGTGCGGCGACTACGGCGTCGCGCCGGTCGCGGCGGCGGGAGCGCTGGCGGCGATCGGCGCCTTCGACTTCGTCGGCACAATCCTGTCGGGCTGGCTCTCCGACCGCTTCGACAACCGCTGGCTGTTGTTCGTCTATTACGGGCTGCGCGGCCTGTCCCTGATCGTCCTGCCATTCACGGACTTTTCGGTGATCGGGCTCTCGGCCTTCGCCGTGTTCTACGGCCTGGACTGGGTGGCGACCGTGCCGCCGACGGTGCGGCTCACCGTCGAGCGCTTCGGCGCGCAGAAGGCGAACCTGACATTCGGCTGGATCTTCACCGCCCATCAGATCGGCGCGGCTACGGCCGCCTTCGGCGCCGGCCTCTTCCGCACCGAACTCATGACCTATCTGCCGGCGCTCTATGTCGCGGGCGTCGCCTGCGTGCTCGCCGCCGCCCTGGCGCTGACCATCGGCCGCCCGCGCGCTGCCGTTGAGGTCGCGGCTGCCGCCTGACCGGCGCGGTGGAGGGCTGACACCGTCGCAGACCGCGACTATAAGCGGCGGGGCCTGCGCCAGGACGTCGAAATCGCATGGATAGCCGGATCGAATTCGGCCGTGGCGGCGTTCAATGAGCGGCGAAGGCAGTGCAATTTTGAAGGGTTGCCCGATGTCCGGCTCGATCTTGAGCAGCGCTGCGCTCGATGAGCGCCGGCGCAAGATTTTGTTTCGCGCGTGGCGGCGGGGCATGCGCGAGATGGACCTCGTCATGGGCCAGTTCGCCGACTTGAACCTGCCGACGATGACCGAAGCCGAACTCGACGAGTTCGAGCGCCTGATGGAGGCGCCGGATCCCGAGGTGCTGTCCTGGATCACGGGCGAGGCGCCCACCCCGCAGGCTTACGACACGCCGCTGTTTGCGCGCGTCTCGGCGGCGCCGCGCGAGGCGATCAACAGGGCGAACGAAGCCAAGTGAGCTCGGCGACGCGAGCTGAGCGCAATCAATCCAGCGAAGGGACCGATCTCTCGTCCGCCGTCCGTCGCCTCGGCGAGGGCGGCGCCGTCACGCTCTGCCGCGCGCCCGAAGGCTACGACGCCTTCGTCGTGGCGGAGCTTGCGCATGGCCTCGCCGAGGCCGGCGAGAGGCGGCGCCGCGGCGCTCGTGTTCGTAGCCCGCGATGGGCTGCGGGCGCAGGCCTTCATCGACGCGCTCGCATTCGCCGGCCCGGAGATCGAGGCGCTCTATCTGCCCTCGTGGGACTGCCAGCCCTACGATCGCGTGTCGCCCAACGCCGCGGTCGCCGCAGAGCGGATGACGATGCTCGCCCGCCTCGCCCGCACGCGCGGTGCGATCGAGCGGCCGCGCGTGCTCGTCGTTCCGGTCAATGCCCTGACCCAGCGCCTGCCGCCGCTAGCCTACGTTTCCTCCGCCGCCTTTTCGGCCGCGCCGGGCAACAGCGTGCGAATGGAGGACCTGGCGCTCTGGCTCGAGACCAACGGCTACGCCCGCGCCAGTACGGTGCGCGACGTCGGCGACTACGCCTCGCGCGGCGGCATCCTCGATCTCTATCCGCCCGGCGCGCCGGCACCCGATCCGGCTCGACTTCTTCGGCGACACGCTGGAAACGATCCGCGCCTTCGATCCCGAGACCCAGCGCAGCGTCGGCCAGCTCCGCTCGCTCGACCTCGTGCCGATGAGCGAAGCGCGGCTGACGACCGAGACGATCAAGCCGCTTCCGCCAGCTCTACGCCCAGGAATTCGGCGCGCCCACGCCGGACGACGACCTCTACGCCGCCGTCAGCGAAGGCCGGCGCGCGATCGGCCTCGAGCACTGGCTGCCGCTCCTTTACGACCATCTCGACACGCTGTTCGACTATGTCGGCGATGCGCCGTTCGTGCTCGACGCCCGAGCCGAAGAGGCGGCCGCCCAGCGCGTCGCCCAGATCGCCGACGCGTACGCCGCAGCGCCGCGCCATCTACAGCCGGACCCCGCTAGGTCCGACTACAAGCCGCTGCCGGCGGCACGCCTCTATCTCGCCGGCGAGGAATGGAAGGAACGGCTCGAAGCCGGTCCGCTCGCGCGCGTGACGCCGTTCGAGCATCCGCCCGGCGCGGCGAGCGGTCGTCGATTGCGGCGGGCGGGTCGGCCGCACCTTCGCGCCGGAGCGGCAGGCCGAAGCCGCCAACGTGTTCGACGCCGCGGTCGCCCATGTCAAGGACCTCGGCAAACGCGGCCTCAAGGTGGTCGTGGCCGGGTGGAGCGACGGCTCGCGCGAACGCCTGAGCCACGTGCTCGCCGAGCATGGCCTGAAATCGCTGGAACTCGTCTCCTCCTGGCATCAAGCGAAGACCGCGCGGCCGGGCGCGCTGCCGCTGGCGGTGATCGCGCTCGAGCAGGGCTTCGAGGCGCCGGGGCTCGCGGTCGTCGGCGAGCAGGACATTCTCGGCGATCGCCTGGTCAGGCGCGTCAAGCGCAAGCGCCGCGCCCAGGACGTGCTCGCCGAAGCCGCGGCGCTGACCGCAGGCGACCTCGTCGTCCACATCGACCACGGCGTCGGCCGCTTCGTCGGTTTGAAGACCATCGAGGCCGCCGGCGCGCCGCACGACTGCCTCGAGATCCACTACGCCGGCGGCGACCGGCTGTTCCTGCCGGTCGAGAACCTGGAGCTTCTGTCGCGCTACGGCTCGGAGACGGGCGAGCTCGACAAGCTCGGCGGGGCCGGGTGGCAGTCGCGCAAGGCGCGGCTGAAGAAGCGCGTGCGCGAGATGGCCGGTGAGCTCATCCGCGTCGCCGCCCAGCGCATGACCAAGCCCGCGCCCCGCCTCGCCGCGCCCGACGGCCTGTACGACGAATTCTGCGCCCGCTTCCCCTATGACGAGACGCAGGACCAGGAGAGCGCGATCGAGGCGACCCTCGACGACCTCGGCGCCGGCCGGCCGATGGATCGCCTCGTCTGCGGCGACGTCGGCTTCGGCAAGACGGAGGTGGCGCTGCGCGCCGCCTTCGCCGCGGCGATCAACTCGAAGCAGACTGCGATCGTCGTGCCGACCACGCTGCTCGCCCGCCAGCACGCGCGTGTCTTTCGCGAGCGCTTCGCCGGCCTGCCGGTCAGGATCGGCCAGCTCTCGCGCATGGTCGGCGCGGCCGAGCAGCGCGAGGTGAAGAAGGGACTGGCCGAAGGCGGTGTCGACATCGTCGTCGGCACCCACGCGGTGCTCGGCAAGACCGTCCAGTTCAAGGACCTCGGCCTCGTCGTGGTCGACGAGGAGCAGCATTTCGGCGTCGCCCACAAGGAGCGCCTGAAGGAGCTGCGCACGGAAGTGCACATCCTGACGCTGTCGGCGACGCCGATCCCGCGCACCCTGCAGCTCGCCATGACGGGCGTGCGCGACCTCTCGATCATCGCGACGCCGCCGGTCGACCGGCTGGCGGTCAGGACCTTCGTCTCGCCGTTCGACGCGCTGATCGTGCGCGAGGCGCTGCTGCGCGAGCGCTATCGCGGCGGCCAGTCGTTCTACGTGTGTCCGCGCATCGAAGACCTCGACGAGGCGGCGGCCTTTCTTCGCCAGAACGTGCCGGAGGCGAAGTTCGTCGTCGCCCACGGCCAGATGGCGGCGACCGAGCTCGAGGACAAGATCGGCGCCTTCTACGACGGCAAGTACGACATCCTGCTCTCGACCGCGATCGTCGAGTTCGGGCCTCGACATTCCCCGCGCCAACACGATGATCGTCCATCGCGCCGACATGTTCGGCCTCGCGCAGCTCTATCAGCTGCGGGGCAGGGTAGGGCGGGCGAAGGTGCGCGCCTACGCGCTCTTCACCACGCCGGCCAGGGCGACGATCACGCCTCAGGCCGAGAAGCGGCTGACCGTGCTGCAATCGCTCGATACGCTGGGGGCCGGCTTCCAGCTCGCCTCGCACGACCTTGATCTCCGCGGCGCCGGCAATCTGTTCGGCGAGGAGCAGTCCGGCCACATCAAGGAGGTCGGCTACGAGCTCTATCAGCAGATGGTGCGCGAGGCGGTCGAACGCATCAAGTCGGGCGAGGACGCGGTCCCGGAGGACATGTGGTCGCCGACCATCCAGCTCGGCGCGCCGGTGACGATCCCCGAGAACTACATCCCCGACCTGCCGACTCGCCTCGCGCTCTACCGCCGCCTGAGCGCGCTCGAGGACGAGGCCGAGATCGACGCGATCGGGGCCGAGATCGTCGACCGCTTCGGCCCGCCGCCGCCGGAAGTCGGCCTTCTCATGAAGCTCGTGTTGATCAAGGCGCTGTGCCGCAGGGCGAATGTCGAAAAGCTCGACGCCGGCCCCAAGGGCGCGACCCTCGCCTTCCGTGGCAACGCCTTCGCCAACCCGACGGGCCTGGTGAAGTGGGTGACGGCGCAAGGGTCTCTGGCGCGGGTGCGGCCCGACATGCGGATTGTCGTGGTCGACGACTTCGAACAGCTCGCCGACCGGCTCGACGGGACGCTGCGGATGATGCGCGAGATCGCCAAGATTGCGGGGAAGAAGGGGTAGGGTAGGGGTAGGATAAAGGTGAGTTTTAACTCTCTCGAGGCGTTTGCGGCGCCAACTCGATCAGTGTTTTGAGGATCGCCAATAAGGCGGGGATTTCACGCTCTTCCTGTTTAATCTCGTGCAGTTCTTTTGGATTGACATGTACCGCGTCGTTACCCAATCTCTTAAGTCTTTGGAGTTGCGCCCAGTGGATTTTGCTGGGTAATCGGTCCTTTGCACTTTCTATTTTATGATACAAGTCTTTTCCTGTTGAGCCATAGTGATTAGTAAGGACGAGATCGAGTACGACACGCATAAGCGCAAATGCTGCGAGCGGTATGCCGTAGACGAATGCCTCTTGCGCCTGCCGCAATCGCGCCATAAGCGAGAGGGGACCGGATTTGTCATAGTGACCCGAGACGTGCCGCGGAATCATTACAAATGGAACCAAAATTCGTCGCCGGAACACTCCGGCGAGATCGAAACCAACCTCTTCAATTAGCCGATTCCATGCGTCAATTCCGCTTCGTACTCGATCCTGGTAGTCTTCGTCGGTTATTCCGTCCCCAACGGAAGCTTCGATAGAAATTCTAGCTTCCTCGATGGCTTGGTCAATGGCATTCGCGTTTGTATGGGCTGTATCGTCGCTCTCCATCCAGCGAATTTCGAAACTCTTCTCGGCCCCAGCCCAATAATAAGCCCAAGGGCTTTCGCGAAATTTTTGCTCAGCTCTTCTCCAATCTACTGCTTCGTATTCTTTCCAGAGTGCCTGGCGACTTCTCTCGTCAAGTACTGGACCGAAGATCTCGTGACTTCCGATCTCGAAGAGAATATAGGCCACTTGACCAACAACTCCGCTGTATCTTGAGTTATAGTCATGCCAAGCGACAAGAAACGCGGGGTTCGTCGGGGAGTTGTACAATTCCCTTCGGCTGTGTTCCTGAACGCGAAGCTGGTGTGCGGCTCCCAGTACGTCATAGCAAAGGCTTTGGAGACCGTTGTTCTCCCGCGCTTTACTGACAATAAGCTCTGGCGTGTCGTCGACGAGATTGCGGAGCTTCTGGAATGCCGCCATGAAGGCTTGAACCTCAGCGCTGTCAGAAGACTCGGACATTAGTATCTCCGCGATCTTAACGATCCCCCGTCACCCGACGCGTTTCAAAAAGCGGCAGGGGCAATGAACGCGGACGGAACGGCTATGACTTGCTCACTTCCCTCTGCGCTTGTCGAATCGCTTTCCGCCGTCGCATCCAGTCAGATCGTATTTCCAGCCCTAGTTTAAGGGCTTCCGAGAAGTGTCTTGTCAAGACGGTGCCGGAAAATGGATCAATGTATGTCGCGTCGTGCATCGTGAAGCGCTCATCTTTGCCGCACCTATAGCAGTAGGCGAAGAACCAACCTGTATCGAATCCTCGGGTAAACGTCGGCGTTACCACATGTGTATAATCGCTTCCGTCAGCGAGCCAACCGAAAACCGGGCCGTCTGGCCTTCGATCTGTCAGGAATTTGTCTTCCTCGGCGGCCGAAATTGCGTACACGCTCCGCCCTTCACTCCGGCCAAAACCCGCCGTCCAACACCTGCTCCACTGTCCAAGGACACGCCTCCGGGAATGTCGCGTCCGGCAGCCCGGTCTCCGAGATCGCCTCCAGACGGGCCTTTCGGTAGGCGGACGCCAGAGCCTGCAGGAGTAGGGGGCTGAGGCTCGGGTTGTCGTCAAGATGGTCTGTGACGTCATAGCGCTGGACGCGGATGCTCGCCTCCCAGCTCGGGCCGCGCTTGCCTGGCTGATAGCTCCATTTCAACAGATGCAGCAGGAGGACGGTGAGACGGCTGATGAGTTCGCGCTTCTCCGTGCGCCCCATGCTCTCGATTTCCTCGGCGATGTGCTCGATGTCCGCTTCCGTCAGCTTTCCCGCACGCAGCAGGTCCGTCTGTTCGCGACTCCAGGCGTAGAAATCGCTGTCGTAAAGCGGGCTCTTCACGGGCATGGAGACAGGATATAATTCCAGCGCCGCACGTCCATCAGAATCGGCCAGCTTCCCCTACACCCCCGCCATGATCTTTGCGCGCGCCGCGCTGGCGAGGAACGCCGATCGGACGCGGATCAACGCGGCGTTGAAGAGGGGGAAGACCGACTAGTCCAGCAGACGCGCGTTTCACTCCGGCCAAAACCCGCCGTCCAACACCTGTTCTACCGTCCAAGGGCACGCCTCGGGAAATGCCGCGCCTGGCAGGCCCGTCTCAGCCACGGCTTCAAGTGCGGCGTCGACATAGGCTGAGGCGAGGGCCTGGGGCAGGAGGGGCTTGAGGCTCGGGTTGTCGTCGAGGTGGCCGGCCAACCGGTTGCGCTGGACGCGAACGCTCGCTTCCCAACTGGGGCTCCGCTTGTCCGGCTGATACCGCCATTCCATGAGATGGAGGAGGACGATGGTCAGACGGCTGATGAGCTCGCGCTTCTCTGTCCTCCCCATGCTGTCGATTTCCTCGGCAATATGCTCAATGTCCGCCTGCGCAAGTTTACCCGACCGCAAGAGCTCTGCCTGCTCGCGGCTCCAGGCGTAGAAATCGCTGTCGTAAAGCGTGTTGCGCGTTGGCATAGCCGGAGGCTACGCCGTTCGCGCCATCGCGTCTATCATCGCGCACGCAGGAACGACCCGTCGATTACGTTCGAGCCAGCGGCAATAGGATGCCGAACGGGATCGGAGGCGCTCAATCACTTTGTCGGGCGTTGGTCTCGACCTTCGCCATGGCGCCGCCCCTCAGGGCCAAGAGGTGCGCTCCAGCGCTCGGCGAGCCAAGGAGAATGCACAAAATATTGCGCATCGACGCGATCCACGCTTATGCTCAATAAACACAAATATCTACTGTAAAACAGGGTAACGCTTCAAGGCTCGGCTGGCGGCCGCGCTCGCGGAACCCCTCGCACCCCGTGGGTCTTGGACGGGGGCGGGGACCTCGGGCGAACCATTGGCAAGAGGTCGCTGACGAAGGTCTTCAGGGCTGCCTCGTCCAGACGCGCAGAGGAGAGCGCAAAGCCGAGATAGGCCCAGTTCATGATCCGAGCGCGCGTGCCGGCGGCGTTCGAAGGAACGCCCGCGTCGACCAGGAGGTCCTGCAGGTAACGGATTCGCTCCGCGTCCACCGCTTCGGCGGCTGAATTGGCCTGCTCGTCGAAGGTCGCCCAGGCCCGCACAGCGCGCTCGGTCTCCGAGTCTGTGGAAAATGTTCGGTAGAGAAGCGCCTCCAGACGATCGTCTGCGGCGCCCTCGATCCGATCGAGGATGTTTGCGAGGGCGATCTCACGCCAGCGGTGCAGAATAGCCGCGTGGAAGGCCGAGACGTGCGCGAAGTGCCAATAGAAGCTGCCGCGCGAAACACGCAGGCCATTGGCGAGCGTGTCCGCCTTGAGCGCGGCGAATCCGAATTTCGCCAAGGCTTTGAGGCCCGCGTTGACCCATTCGGCCGGTCCCAGTCGGTTGTCCCGCATTTCCATACACTGCTGTATTGACGTTCCGCGGTCGGGATGATAACTCTTCCATACAGAACTGTTTGGAGAGGCGCAATGCGCAGCCCCGTCGTGCGGTCGGCCGGAATTCTGGCGCTCGCGGCGTCGATTGCCCAGCGGGCGCTCAGGGACGCGAATGCGTTCTCGCGCGCGGAGGTCGCGTCGTGACCCGCCGGCCGAATTCCCCAAAGCCGACACTGGATATGCATCCCACGCAGTCCCTCGCGTCCGACCTCAAGGGAGTTCCCATGCCGGCCAAGCCGACCACCCTCTCCCTTTCGGACGTCCTCGGCCTCGGCCGGCTTGCGGCCGATGGCGCCGCCGGCGTGACCGGGTTGGTCGAGGAGATGCACATGGCCATCCTTGACACGCCGGGGCTCGCGCCGATGGCCCAAGTCTTGACTGGCGGTATCGCGCGGCTCGTCTATCGCGGCGTCGGCGGCGCGTTCCGTCTGACCGGCAAGGGCATCGGCGCCGGGGCGGCGCTGGTCGTCGCCGGACCCGATGACGCGCCGGTATCGCGCGGCCGCGAGATCATGCTCGCCGCGCTCAACGGCGTCGTCGGCGACCATCTGGCCGAGACCGCCAATCCGTTGGCGCTGCCGATGCGCCTCCGCCGCGAGGGGCGCCCGCTGCCGCTTGAGCCTCAGGCTCTGGCCGAGGCGTTCCCCGACGCGACCGGCAAGCTCGCCGTGCTCGTGCACGGGCTCTGCATGAGCGACCTGCAATGGACACGGCAGAACCACGACCATGGCGCGGCGCTCGCCCGCGACCTCGGCTATACGCCGGTTTATCTTTCCTACAATTCCGGCCTGCACGTCTCCACCAATGGGCGCGCCTTCGCCGAGGCGCTGGAGGCGCTGGTCGCCGGGTGGCCGCGGCAGATCGAGGATCTCGTCATCGTCGGCCACAGCATGGGCGGGCTCGTCGCCCGCAGCGCCTGCCTCGTCGCCGAGGCGGAGGGCCATGCGTGGCGGCAGAAGCTCAAGAAACTCGTCTTTCTTGGCGCGCCGCATCACGGCGCGCCGCTCGAGCGGATCGGCAATTGGGTCGACGTCGTGATCGGCAGGACGCCCTACGCCGCCGCCTTGGCGCGGCTCGGCAAGATGCGCAGCGCCGGCGTCACCGACTTGCGCTTCGGCGCCATCGAGGACGAGGACTGGCGGGGCCGCGACCGCTTCGCCCGCGAGCCCGATCCCCGCCGGCCCGTTCCGCTGCCGGACGGCGTCGCCTGCTACGCGATCGCAGCCACCACCGCCTCCCCCGGCGACCTCAAAGACATCCTCCTCGGCGACGGCCTCGTCCCCGTCGCGAGCGCGCTCGGCCGCCACAAGGAGCCAGCGCGCGATCTGAACATTGCGCCCGACCGGCAATGGGTGGCTTGCGAGACCGGGCACCTCGACCTGCTCAGCCGGAGCGACGTGTATGAGCGCATGGCGGGGTGGCTGGCGGAAAATTAGAGGACGTCGCTATCGCGAGGACCCCGGACTTTGATCCGGTGAGGACGTGGCGATCAGGCGCCGGTCTGCAGCCCTTCAGCGTCTGGATCGCTTCGCTGACGCTCGCGACGACGGCTTCGGTGAGGCGCGAAACCGCCGCCCTCATCGCCTCTCGACCTTCTCGTCCGTCATCACCTCGAAGCGCTTCAGATTGGCGATGCCGAAGGCGGTCGACATGGCGACGTCGGCGGCGTCGCGACCGCGTCCCATCACGATCCGACCGATGCGCGGATGGTTGTGGCGTGCGTCCATGGTCCACCAGCGGCCGTCGAGGAAGACTTCGGCCCAGCCGCTGAAATCGCCAGGGTTGACGTCGGGCGGCACGCCGATGTCGCCGAGATAGCCGGTGCAGTATCGAGCAGGAATGTTCATGCAGCGGCAGAGCGCGATGGCGAGGTGGGCGAAATCGCGGCAGACGCCGATGCCCTCGGACATGGAATCGCTGGCTGCGCGGGTCGAGCGGGCGTCGGCGTAGTTGAAGCGGATTTTCCCGTGGACGAAATCCGAGATCGCCTGCACGACCCGCGTTCCGCCGGACAGTTTGCCGAATTGCGACCAGGCGAAGTCGGCGAGCTTGTCGCTGTCGCAATAGCGGCTCGAGACCAGGTAGAGCAGCGCTTCGTCGGGCAGATCGGCGATCGGCGTCGTCCGCACATCCGGCGGCGTTGCCTCCGGCTCGCCGAAGTCGGCGATGACGAAGCGGTCGGAGAAGGTGACGAGCCCCGCCGGAACACTCGACGCGCGTAACCCGATTGCCGAAAAGATCGAGATAATTCCGCATGGGGAGGGGCGGATCCGAGGCGATCGTATCCGGCGTGACGAGGTCGGCGTCGCGAGACGGATGGACGTTCAGCTGAAGCAGCATCGGCGTTGGCGCCGGACATTCAAAGGCGATGGTGAATCCTGCTTCGATCAGCATGGGGCTATCCTTCTGTCGGGTCGATCATGGCGGCGGCAATTTTTCGTGTAATTTGTTGCGGAAAAACAGAAATCCTGGTAGGGTTCAAGTATGGGCTAAGCAATCGACGAGCCACAGGCTCGACCGTTCGCGAGGGAGACGGCCGTTTGCGAGGGAGGGGGAGGCGTAGAGATATTTTCTGCCCTGGGGTCACCAGTAAGTCATTGAAAACACTCATTTCGGACGAGAGAATCCAAGGAATTCCAAATAATTCCAGCCGCCGAAACCCGGGAATTTGCGGAGCAACGCTGCAAGCCGGCGGAGAGCTGAGGAAATCCAAATTGCCGGGGCTCGCCAGAATATACGTATTGTCATTGCAAAAATAGACCTCCTTCCTCACTCCTTTGGCGGCAGCCTCCTGACGAATGCCAGCGCCGCATCGATCAGCCGCGTCCGCAACCCGTCTTCGCCGTAAGCCCCGGGCCCAGCGCGGACCCAGCCGTCCATCCGGCGGCCGGCGGAGATCATCGGGCCGACGTCGTGGAGCGCGAGCGCCCAGGCGTCGTTCCCCTTGCCGAGCCGGATGAGCATCCCGTCTCCGCGCGCGCCAACCAGCAGGTTGCCGTCGAGGAGCCACGCCAGACCGCCGAACATCGTCTTCTCAGTGAGCGCCAGGTTGCGCGGCAGATCCGCGCGGATCAGATCTTCGAGGCCGGGATCGCGAGCCATTGGAGTCTCCAACCGGGCAGGCGCAACGCCCATCGAACGTCCGGCGCGCAAGCCGTCGGGCACACTGCTCGGATAGAGGGCCGCAGGCAAGCGGGCGGCCGACCGCCGAGGCAGGGTGAAGCCATTTGATCGCCGGCTTCGGCCACGGCAGGATCGGGAGGCCGAGGCGTCGTCGTGTCCTCGGGCCCGCGCGGAGGAGACGCCTGATGGAAAAGATGCATTTCACCCGGATGGACGAGGGGACTGACGCCGACTTTCAGGTGCTCAGGAATGTCCATGAGCAGACCTTGCGCAACCTGCCCGACCGCCTGTTCGGCATGCTGCGCGATCTCGCCGGCGACACCGCTTACAACATCACCCGCTACGACCATTGCCTCCAGACGGCGACGCGGGCGCTGCGGGACGGAAAGGATGAGGAATATGTCGCCGTCGCGCTGTTGCACGACGTTACAGAACCGCTCGGACCGTTCAACCACGGCGAGGTGATCGGCGCGATCCTTCGGCCGTTCGTCTCTCGGGACAATTGGTGGATGCTCACGCAACACGGGCTTTTCCAGACCTACTTCTACGCCCGCCACCTGGGACTCGACCCGAATGCGCGCGACAAGTTCAAATCGGACCCGGCCTACGAGCGGACGGTCGAGTTCTGCGCCAAGTATGACGAAGTCTCGTTCGATCCCGCTTACAAGAGCGAGCCTCTGTCGACGTTCGAGCCGCTGGTGCGGCGCCTGCTGGCCAAGGCCTGGACCCCGCCATCCTGAAGGCGCCCGGAAGACAAACGACTGGAAAGACCCCTCCTGTTGTGAGCGGGAACAAATTCGAGGTCGCGCCGTTGGGATTCGACCCCCTCCTTGACGGAGCCTTCCCATGCCAAACATCAACGATGCGCGCGTTCTCATCATCGCCACCGATGGAGTTGAGCAGGCCGAACTGATCACGCCGCGCGACGAACTCCGCAAGGCCGGCGCCAAGGTGGACGTCGCCACCCCCGGCGGCTCGGATATTCGAGGCTGGAGCATGACCGACTGGGGCGACAAAATCCCGGCCGACCTCAAGATCTCAGACGTCAACTGCGACGATTACAACGCTCTCGTCATCCCCGGCGGCGTGATCAACCCGGATAAGCTCCGCGTTGACGAGACCGCGATGGACGTCGTCCAGTATTTTCTGGAGAGCGAGAAGCTGGTCGCAGTCCGTTTGTCATGGTCCGTGGCTGCTGGTTCAGGCCGACGCCTGCGACGGACGCCGCATGACGTCGTATCCCTCGATCCGCGCCGATGTGGAGAACGCCGGCGCCGACTGGGTCGACGAAGAGGTGGTGATGGACGGGCAGGTCATCACCAGCCGCAACCCCAAGGACCTTCCCGCCTTCTCGGCCAGGATCATCGAGGAGCTGAAGTCCGGCCGATTTGCTGAGCAGGCGGCGGAGTAGCCTTGGCAGGGGCCGGGGCGAGGCGCGGCGGTAACGTTCGCCCGCGCTATCCGGTCGAGCCGGCGCTGATGGAGGCGCTGGTCGACCGCTGATCCCGCCCGATCCTCCAAACGCCGGGCGGCAAGGATGTCGCCGGGTGAAGAAGAGCCACGGGCCCGGCGCCGACAGCGGAGAGGGCGGCCGAAAGCCCGCGCTCGGGGGCCTTATCGCCCGGACCGGCCCGATCCGGTTGCCTGCTAGCAGGCGGCTTATTTTTCCAGGGCCGGCGTTCCATTCCTGAAAGCCTAGCAATATCATAGCGCTGACAGCTATACAACCAAACGGTTGCGGCATGGAACAGGCAACTCAAACAGGCTCGGAGCAGGCAACTAACAGGCAGTTATCAGGCTCGAAACAGGCGGAAACAGGCAGATGAAACGGGCCGCGGAACGGAGCGTGTTCGGGTTGTAGATGACCACGCTGGCCGAGGACAAGGGAGACAAAATTCACCACAAGGACCATGAAAAACCACGAGGCCCGCGCCAAACGCCTGTCGTTCCTCCTGTTCTTCGCGCCTGTTGCGGGGAGAGCCGAACGCCAACTCGGTCCCTTTGTTGGGCCGGCAAAAGGAATCTGCTCAAGCAACTCGGCTCGAGGCTCAACGCCTGTCGGTCGTGTTCGATCCGGAGGGCGCTTGGAATTGTTTGGTCATCGCCGCGGTTCCGACAGGATGGGACTCTGAGCGGCTCAAGAACTTTCGAGCCCGCCGCCTCGCCACATTTTCGCGCTCCCTCTGCGCGGATGATGGCGTTCCAGACGCAGGGGCGGAGCAGCGATCATGACCAAGACCCCAAAAGCGCAAAAGAACGCTGACGCGCAACAGACCGAGGCGGAGCGCGATCTCGATGAAGCGCTCGAGGAGTTGTTCCCGGCGAGCGATCCGCCGTCCGTGACCCGCACGTCCGCCGGGGCGCCGGATCACGGGGCGGCAAAGCAATCTCGTCAGCGGGCTGGCGGCTATCCCAAGAGGAAATAGCTGCGCAGGCCGACGGTGGCTTTTCTGACCGCGTGTCATTGAGACTGGCATGCCCGGCAGGCCATGGCCGGGACGACGCTGGGCGCAGTAGTCTTTGCAAATCGCCAGCCGGGAAAATACCCTTGGTCGGCACTGGGTTTCACCCGATCTTCCGCGCCGCAAATGAGCCATATCAATCGCTTGCGCGGCGACTCGGCGGCAAAATCTTCCGCGCGGCCGCGAAATCGGCTCACTTCGGCCAGGGCCTCGCCATTCAACATCCGCCGCTGTCAGCTATCGACACGCAGGATCGCGGCGCCAACCTTCAGGGGCGGCGCGACGCGCCACAGCCAATTCGGCCTTTCGAGCATCCATAGTTGGCGATGTCCTCCGCATCCTCGGCACTGTGATCGGCGCGCTCGACGAGCGCCTCATGATCGGCCCGCGGCAGCACAACTAGGTTTTCGCCCTTGGGCGTCCGAAGGATCTGGGGTTGGCTCATAGCCGCGGATCCTCCTGGTCGCCCTCGCCCGGCGGCCGATAAGGATCGCCAGGATCATGCGTGCATGCCGCGGGCCAGCTCCCCGTCTTCTCCGGGCGACGCTCTCACGCCGTAAGGTATCATAATACCGCAAGCGCGAAGCAGGCAGATTTCTTGGCGTTTCCGGCCGCCCGCAGTTGACATTCCGCCCCGCGCGCGGCAGAAGCCGGCCATCTGAGAACTGCACGGAAACCCCATGTTCGGCAAAACCCATTCGACCAAGACGGCCGACGTCGAAAAGAAGTGGCTTCTGATCGACGCCAAGGGCCTGGTCGTCGGGCGGCTCGCGACCATCATCGCGATGCGCCTGCGCGGCAAGCACAAGCCCAGCTTCACGCCCCACATCGACGACGGCGACAACGTGATCGTCATCAACGCCGAGAAGGTGGTGCTCACCGGCCGCAAGCGCGAGCAGAAGAACTACTATCACTACACGGGCTACATCGGCGGCATCAAGGAGCGGTCGGCCAAATCGATCCTCGAGGGCAAGTACCCCGAGCGCATCGTCGAGAAAGCGGTCGAGCGCATGCTTCCGCGCGGACCGCTCGGCCGCAAGCAGCTCGGCAACCTGCGCGTCTATAAAGGGGCCGAGCATCCGCACGCCGCCCAGCAGCCGGTTGCGCTCGACGTCGCCAAGATGAATCCCAAGAACACCCGGACCGTCTAACCCATGGCTGAAACCCTCTCCTCCCTGGCCGATCTCCAGACCTCGTCCATCGCTCCGGCTGTCGCCGAGAGCCCCGTCCACGTGCAGAAGCTCGACAAGCAGGGCCGCGCCTACGCCACCGGCAAGCGCAAGAACGCCGTCGCCCGCGTCTGGATCAAGCCCGGCAGGGGCGTCGCGACCATCAACGGCAAGCCGCTCGACGTCTATTTCGCCCGGCCCGTGCTGCGCATGATCCTGAGCCAACCGCTGGTTCTGGTCGACCGCGCCACCCAGTACGACTTGACGGTCACCGTCACCGGCGGCGGCCTCTCGGGCCAGGCCGGCGCGGTCCGCCACGGCATCGCCAAGGCGCTGACCTATTTCGAGCCGGAGCTTCGCCCCACGCTCAAGAAGGAAGGCTTCCTCACCCGCGATCCGCGTGTGGTCGAGCGCAAGAAGTACGGCCACGCCAAGGCTCGCCGCAGCTTCCAGTTTTCGAAGCGCTGATCGCTCCTCACCGCCCCTCTCGGCCTTGCCGCGGGGATGGGCGGGCGGCGAACTCCGACAGGCCCACCCGCCGGCGATGTCCGAAACCTCCTTTCGAATTCGGGGCGCGGATGATAGTCTGCGGCGGGAGGCGCCCTTCGCGCTTATGACCGATCTCACGCTCGAAACGCTGCGCGCTGAACTGGCGCTGATCAGCGCACAGCTTGGTGAAGTGTCGCCGCTTCGCGACCGGCTTGATGGCGTGGACGCCAAGCTTGGCGGCGTGGACGCCAAGCTTGGCGGCCTGGACGCCCGGCTTGCCGATCTGGACGCCAAGGTAGCGCCCATGCGCGCCCAACTCGACGGTCTGCCGCTGATCAACCGCTCGCTCACCGTCCTGCAGCAGGAGACCCGCGCTTTGCGCGCGGCCTTCAACGACTTCGCCCGCACGAATGTCACGGCGGGCGAGATCGAGGCCCCGCACGCCGACGTCAACCGGGTTCAAGCCGAGAACGCCGAGCCGCAAACCCGCCTGGCAACCATCGAGCGCCTGCTCGAGGACGTGCAAGAGCGCCGACTGTAAGCGACGGATCCCAACGCGTCCGGCGATGCAGCCGCTGACCGCGTCCGCCGCGATCGGCGATCGCGGCCACGGGGGCGTCGCGGCTACAGGGTCGTGCGTCTGCGCCACATCACATAGGGGATCGCCAGGACCGCGCCGAAGATCAGATAGAGGAGGAAGGCCGGCAGAATGGCCTTGTCGCCGGGAAAGTTCGCCGAGGCGATCGCCAGCGCGACGCCGGGGTGACGGGTGGCGGCGGCGAGCGCGAGCACGGTGCGGTCGTGGGGGTCGGGACCGCCGAGCCAATGGCCGATGGCGAGGCCTACGCCGACGAAAAGGGCGATCGCCCACAGCGCGCCGGTTCCGACGAAAGCGACGATCGCCGGCCAGGCAGTCGCGAGAACGGCGACGACGCAGAGCATGAGCATGATGTTGGCGATCCGCTCGACCGGCCGCGCAAAGCGCGCCGAGAGATCTGGAGCAAGCCGCCTGACGAGAATGCCCGCCAGAAGCGGCGCGAGCACGGTCACAAACACGAGACGCGCGATCGGCCACCCCGTCATGTGGACCGGCAGCTGGAACGCCAGGCCGACGAGTTCGACGGCGACCGGGACGAACAGGATGGCGATCAGCGCGGCCACGACCAGGAGTCCGATCGCGTAGGAGGGCTCGCCGCGCGCCTTGATCTGCTTCTTGGGCAGGAGGGGCGGAACCGGGGACACCGCCAGCGCCACCAGCGCCACCTCGACCGCCTGGGGCAGTTCGAACCTCCACGCCATCGCCGCGGCCACGAGCGGCATGACGACGTTGATCGCCAGAACCGAGCGCAGGAGGAGCCCTGGCCGCCGCAGCAGGAACAGCGTGTCGTCGACTTGGGAGACGAGGCCGATGGCGAACACCGACAGAACGATGCTGGCCTTGAGCGCCAGAAGGATCAGGCTTTGCGCGGTCATGCGGGTCCCGTTAGCCGATGGGCGCCGGGACGGGAAGCGATAAGGTTTGCGCGACGGCGGGCGCCGTTTGAGAGTGTGCGCCTTATGCGTCGCCTCCGGCGTTTCGAGTCGCGGACCACTCTTCCATGACCCTGTAAAGGGCGTCCCGATCGGCCACGTCGACAAGCGCGCCCCCGCTATCGAAGGTCGGTAGGGGCGCGAGGGCCTCCTCTCGCCTATCCTCTGGCGCCTGCATAGCGTTCGATCCCATTGGGTGCGTTGAAAATGCTCGAATTTCCGTTGCACGGAAGCATTCTTCGTATGGGCGTTGGGTTGGCCAAGGCCAACGCGTGTTGTCCTTTCTCGAACCATTTCGATTTCGACGACTTGACGATGCCCACGACGTCCACGAATCCAATGACACCACCGCGATCCAGATCTTCCGGCTCCGGCGTTTCGATGCCGAGGTCGTAGAGCATAATGGTCGCCGCCTCTTCCCAGAACATGAGCGACATGGTCTTCGAGGCGTGGATAGCGATCCTCTGCCCGACCAGGGACCTCCATCTGGCGATGGTGGCGGGCGAGCGGTTTTCGAGATCCTTCCCGGCGTGGATAATCGCCCACGCCCAGGGTTGTCTGACCGATATCGCCTTCATTTCCCGTCTCCGCGGGGTGACGCGCCTAGCCTCGTCGGAGACATGTAAACTTCTGTGGGCGCCGAGCCCAGAAGTTTGCGGGCGCGCCTAGCAGAGCCCACACCCTAGAGCGGCGGCGGCGGCTTGACCTTGACACGTCTTTGGCGGAAAGACGCGCTCATGATCGCAACCTCGCCCATCCGACTGCGTCGACGCTGACAAGCGCGGCCCACGCGCGAGCGCGATTGGTTTTCGGGTTCGGGATTTTTCGAGGCGATCATGGCGACCATCTTCATCGACGGCGAGGCGGGCACCACCGGCCTGCAGATCCGGGAGAAGCTCGACGGCTTGCTTCCGGGCGTCACGCTGGCGAGCCTGCCGCCCGAGGCCCGCAAGGACCCGGCTGCCAAGCGAAAGATCTATGAGGAGGCGGACGTCGTCATCCTCTGCCTGCCGGACGAAGCGGCGAAGGAGGCGGCCCAGCTCATCGACGCGATGGGAGATGCGGCCCCGCGTGTCATCGACGCCTCGTCCGCGCATCGCGTCGCGTCTGGCTGGACCTATGGGTTTCCGGAATTGACGCGCCGGCCAGGACGAATCCATCGCCAAGGCGAGGAAAGTCACCAATCCCGGCTGCCACGCCACCGGCGCGATCGCCCTGCTCAGGCCTCTCACGCACGCAGGTCTGCTGCCGAGGGAGGCGCGTGTGTCGATCACGTCGGTCAGCGGCTATTCCGGCGGCGGCAAGTCGATGATCGAAGCCTACGAGACAGGCAAGGCGCCGGCGTTCGAGCTTTACGCCCTCGGCCTCGAACACAAGCACATGCCCGAAATCCAGCACTATTCCGGCCTCGATGAGCGGCCGATCTTCGTGCCCTCGGTCGGCAATTTCCGGCAAGGGATGCTGGTCACTATTCCCGTGCATCTCGAGGCGCTGCCGGGCGAGCCCGCGCTTGCGGACGTCAAGGCCGTTTACGAGAAGCATTACGCGGACAAAAAGCATTTCAAGGTCTGCGCGTCGACCGAAAACGCCCGGCTCGAGCCGGAATCGCTGAACGGGACGAACGACATCGAAATCCACGTGTTCGCCAACGAAACCCGTCGGCACGCGGTGCTCGTCGCCAAATTCGACAACCTCGGCAAGGGCGCCTCGGGCGCCGCGGTGCAGAATTTGATGCTCATGCTGGGACGCTGAGGAACAGTCCTTGCTTCCAGCGCCGCCATGCGCGTCCTCTACATCTATTGCCATCCGCTGCCGGAAAGCTTTCACGCCGCCGTTCGCGAGGCCGCGCTTGCGGGTCTCCAGGCCGCGGGCCACGACATCGACCTGCTCGATCTTTACGCCGAGCGTTTCGATCCGGTGCTCAGCGAGGAGGGGCGGCGCCATTACCATGACACGGCGCAGAACACGAACGGGCTCGAGCCGCTGATCGCCAGGCTGAATCGCGCCGAGGCGATCCTGATGCAGTTTCCGACCTGGTGCTTCGGCATGCCGGCGATGCTGAAGGGCTTTTGCGACCGGGTGCTGATGCCGGGCGTCGCCTTCGACCTCTCCGACCCGGCGCACGTGAAGCCGTTGCTGACGAACGTCCAGCGCATCGCCGGGATCGTTACCTATGGGCGCCCCTGGCATATGGCGAAATGGATGGGCGACCCGCCGAAGAAGATGGTCACCCGCTACCTGCGCTGGTTCACCGGCGGAAAGGCGCGGGCGGACTATTACGCGCTCTATCACATGAACGTCGCGACCGAGGCTGAGCGCAAGGCGTTCATTGTCCGCATCGGCGCGGCGATGCGGCGTTTCTGAAGGACCGCGAGCGCAGCTAAGTCGGTCCGGCTCTGCGCGAAGGGCTGGCCCGGTTGTCGGCGGCGGCCGCGGCCCGATCGGCGGGCGTCACACAGGCGTGGTCGCCGTCGTAGGCGTCGCGCCATACGTATCCCGGCACGCACGTGTCTGGTCCAAAGGCGCCGGCGTTCGGCGCGCGGTGGGCGTCGGCCGCGCGGTTCTGGGCCCCGGTCGCGTCACGGGCCGCAGGTGTCACGCAGACATGGTCGTCGGGGATGGCTTCGCGCCAGACGAAGCCGGATTTGCAGCTGTCCGGTCCGAAAGGGAGAGGGCTCGGGGCAGCCAGCGTCGCGCGCATCAGCATCACCTGGTACGGGTTCCAGGTCGACATCACGTAATAGATGGTGGTCTGCTGCGCCCCACCGCGCGTGAACGGCTCGATGACATACGGCGCGTAGACGCCGCCGTCGGCTATGGACCCGTCCGGGTTCTTGGGCGTCTCCGGATCGGGTTCAGGGCCGCAGCCGTTCGGGCCGTACATGAAGTAGCAGGAGCCGGCGTCGGCGCTTGCGTCGAACAGGAGCGCCGGCGCGCTCCACGGCCCCCACGGCGTGCGCGAAACCCGCGCGACGACGCCGTTGAAGCCGGGCAGGCCACAATTATAGGTCATCAGCCATTCGCCGATGTTGCGGTTCCAAACGACCGACAGCTCCCCTACGCAAGCCTGCTCGAACAGCTTGCCGACGTTGGGGTCAGGGTCCGGCGCCCCGCCCCAGATGGGCGAACCGTGGCCGTCGAGGCCGTTGAAGTAGCGGACGGCAGCCTTGTTCTCGACCTGCGCCAGCGGCAGGATCGCGAGGTGCGGATTGCTCTGGCGGTAGAACTTGCCGCTGCCCCACAAGATCAAACTCTTGCCTCCGCCGAGGTTGAGGCCGGGGACATCCTGATTGTCGACGACTGCGGCCGACAGATAGACAAGTTGATCGCTCAGATGATCCCAGATTAGCCGGTACGTGCGGCCGTTGTCATCCGATCGCAGAAGGGCCGCGTGTCCGACCGGATCGGTGAAATGGCCGCCGCCGAGGTCGCGATGGTCTGTCCAGACGAAAACGTACATCGCGCCGTTGGCGCTGAACCCCGTGGTCGGCACCTCGAACCACCCCATCGAAACGCCGGGCGCGGCGACGGGAATGAACGTCCCGCCGTTGGTCACGAAGGTCAGATGCAGGCAGCCCTCGGGCTCGCGATCGCGGGTGAAGGCAAGACTGTCGGCGCCCGCCGGAATGGAGGCGTCGGAATGGGTGTCGCCGAACGCGAAGTAGAGGCGCCCGTCGTGAAGGAACGGATACCCAAGATCCGTGCCTTTCGCCTGGGCCCGCGTCTGAGTGAGGTTGATGGTGGCGTGGTTGGTCTGGCGGTCGAGATCGCCGGTCAGCTGGCAGATCTTCTGACTGCGGGCGATCGGAGAGACGATTTGGGCCGGGCGCCAGGGCAAGGCGACGTTGCTGTTGTCGTGGAAGAAGTGGCGCGCCTGGTTTCCGGTCAGCGCCACGACCTCGAAGTTGCCATGGCCGCCGCTGATGAAGTCGCTCTTGATGAGGCCCGCGCGGCTGCCGCCCACGCCCTGTGCGATCGTCTGGCCTCGGCGCCAGGGATTGGCGACGTCGCCGTTGTCGTGGAAGTAGTGGACGAGGGCGCCGCCTTCGACCGTCACGAGCTCGAAATTGCCGTGGCCGCCGCTCCTGAAGTCGCTCTGAATGATCTCAGCCGCCGAACCTGGCGTCGTCGAGATCGTCTGCCCGCGACGCCAAGGATTGGCGACATCGCCGTTGTCGTGAAAATAGTGGACGAGGTTCGCCCCCTCGCGAACCGCGACCTCGAAGTTGCCGTGGTCGCCGCTCTTGAAGTCGCTTTGGATGATCGCGCCGCCGCTGGTCGCCGTGGTCGAGATCACCTGAGCCCGCCGCCACGGGCTCGCGACATCACTGTTGTCGTGGAAGTAGTGGACGAGGCTACGGCCCTCGAGAACGACGACCTCGAAATTACCATGAGCGCCGCCTTTGAAGTCGCTCTGGATGATGCTGGCCGGTCCGGTCGCCTGGGTCGAGATGGTCTGCGCGCGCCGCCACGGGCTCGTGACGTCGCTGTTGTCGTGGAAGTAGTGGACCAGGCTTCTCCCCTCGGGGACGACCACCTCGAAGTTTCCATGGTCGCCGCTCCCGAAGTCGCTCTGGATGATGCAGCCCGGCCCGGTCGCCTGGCTCGTGATGACCGCGCCGCGGACCCATCCGGACGTGACGGCGCCGTTGTCGCGCCAGTAGTGGACAAGGTCGTGGCCTTGCAGGACGACCGTCTCGAAATTGCGGTGCGGGCCGCCCCGCCCGCTGCGGAAGTCGCTTTGAATGAGGCATCCCGCGTCCGTGCTCGCCGGCAGCGGGATGGGAGCAGGCGGCGGCGGCGCTGGCTCCGCCGCGACCCGCGTCGACCGCCGTCAATCCAATCAGCACGAAGATGGAAAGCCGCTTCATGCGCACATCCTTTGCGAGCGAGAGAAACATCATGAACACAATGTAGCAAGCCGTCGAACCTCGGCAGTGAGCATCGTCACAGGGGCTGCTCTGCGTGCGCGGGGCGTAGCCACGAAGGGCTCGTTGCTGGCGTCACGACCCAACGGCGGGTAGCGTGACGTCGCCGCAGGGCTGCGCGCGCAAGGAAGCGACCCATGATCACCGTCCATCACCTCAACCATTCGCGCTCGCAGCGGGTGCTCTGGCTGCTCGAGGAGTTGGAGCTGCCTTACGAAATCCGACATTACGAGCGCGATCCGGTGACGCGCCTCGCGCCGCCGGCGCTCCGCGCGGTCCATCCGCTCGGCAAGTCTCCAGTCCTGGTCGCCGACGGCGTGACCATCGCCGAGACCGGGGCGATCGTCGACTTTCTCGTGGAAAAGACCGGGCGGCTGCGTCCGGCCGCCGGGACGCCCGAACGGTTGCGCTGGACCTACTGGATGCACTTTGCCGAAGGATCGCTTATGGCGCAGCTTCTCCTGGACCTCATGCTGACGACCGCTCCGGCCCGTGTGCCCGAAGCGCTGCGGGAAGGAGCGAACGCCGCCGCCGAGGGCGTCAAGCGCGCCTACGTCGGGCCGAACCTCAAGGCCATGTTCGATCTTGTCGAGGCCGAGCTCGGCAAGAGCGCGTGGCTCGCTGGAGACGCCTTTACCGCCGCCGACGTCATGATGAGCTTCCCGCTCGAAACCGGCGGCCTGCGTGCGGCCGCCTTCGAGGGCCGGCCGAGGCTCAAGGATTTCGTCGCGCGGATCCATGCGCGCCCCGCCTATCAAACGGCATTGGCGCGAGGCGGGCCTTATGCCTACGCGTGATGAGGCCTGGGCGCGGCGCCCGCCTTTCGCGGTGTTTTTCGAGCGCTGCCGCGGCTTCGCGCGAATATTCCCGCGCCACGCGCCGGAATTGCGTGCGCCGGCTTCGGGATTGAGATAGCTTGCAAATCATGCGGGGGGCCCTTGCGCGGAGACGGACGATGGCCTTGCTCCTGTTTGAAGTCGCGCGGCGGGCGCGGAAACACGGCGGGCAAGATCCTCGGCGTCTCGGCGCCGGCGCCGGGGTCGACTCGTGATCACACTGCCCAAACTCGCGGCCGAGGCGCTGGCCTCGTTCCTGTCCGCCGATATGAAAGACCGCTTCGGGGTGTCGTTCGGCAATCTCGCCGAAATCATCCCGTTCGCCGCACAGCTCGCGCTCGAATGCCTCGGCAACAGCGACGCCCTCTATCACGATGTCGAGCATACGATGCTCGTCACCCTCGCCGGCCACGACATCTTCAGAGGACGGGCGCTCGTCAAGGATTCGACGCCGTCCGACTATTCTCACTTCATCGTCGCCTGCTTGACCCACGATATCGGTTACGTGCGCGGTCTTCTGCAGGGTGACGAGGAAGACCGGTTCGTGGTCGACGCAGCCGGGAAGACGGTCTCGCTACCGCGCGGCTCCTCCGACGCGGCGCTCGCTCCCTATCACGTCGAACGGTCGAAACTGTTCGTGATCGAGCGTTTGTCGCGGATCGACGAGCTCGACGGCTCGCGGGTGGCGAGCGCCATCGAGCACACACGCTTCCCGTATTCGGACGCGCCGGAGGCTCCGGACATCAATGAGGAGGCGGGACTTCTGCGGGCGGCCGACCTGATCGGCCAGCTCGGCGATCCGCACTACCTGCGCAAGGCCAACGCGCTCTTCTATGAATTTGGCGAAATCGGCCTGAACCGGCAGCTCGGCTACGATTCGCCGGCCGACCTGATCGACAGGTATCCAAGTTTCTACTGGGAAAAGGTTTCGCCCTACATCCAGGACGCCATCCGCTACCTGAGCCTGACGGCGAGCGGACGACAGTGGATCAACGGCCTTTACGCCAACGTCTTTCGCGCCGAGCACGATCTCCGCCAGCATGGGCCGCAGGCGTAGCGCGTCTGAGACGCGGTCGTCGACCGCGTCCGCCGCGATCAGCGATCGCGGCTACAGGGGACGATGGATGGGATCGACCCAGTACACGTTTTCCGGCTTCTCCACGGGCTCGACATTGGCGATGTTCACGACGACGGCTTCGTTGTCCGAACGCACCAGCACGCACTCCAGCGTCTGCTCGGGATCGGCGTTGATTTCCTGGTGCGGCGCGTAGGGCGGCACGAAAATGAAATCGCCCGGTCCGGCCTCGGCCACGAACTGCAGCCGCTCCCCCCAGCGCATGCGCGCCCGACCTCTCACGACATAGATGACGCTCTCGAGTTCGCCATGGTGATGAACGCCGGTCTTGGCGTCCGGCGCGATGCTGACCGTTCCCGCCCAGATCTTTTGCGCGCCGACCCGAGCATGGTTGATGGCGGCCTGCCGGAACATTCCGGGCGTCTGGGCGGTGTTCGGGTCGAGCTGGTCGCCCTTGATGACGCGTACGCCATCGTGTTTCCAGCGCTCTTCGGCGACAGGGCGCTCGTGGTCGTCGGTCATGGCGATCCCCGGGATGCGTTGCGATGGCGGATTTTAGCCGGGAGCGCCGCGCCAGCGCCAGAGCTTCGAGGTGTCGCTTTTGCCTTCGCGCGGCTTTTCCGGCATGAGGGCGCATGACTCCCGCCGCCCGTGTCGCCGCCGCCATCGAGGTCCTCGCCGACACCGACACCCGTCGCCGTCCCGCCGCGGACGCGATCAAGGACTGGGGCCTGACGCATCGGTTCGCGGGCTCCGGCGACCGCGCGGCGATCGCGAGCCTCGTTTACGACACGCTGCGCCGCAAAGCGTCGAGCGCCTGGCTGATGGGCGAGGCGACGCCGCGGGCCGAGGCGATCGGCGCGCTCAAACAGACGCGCGGCCTTGACCTCGACGCGATCGCGGCGCTGTTCACCGGCGAGGGCCACGCGCCGGCGCCGCTCAGCCAGGCCGAGCGCGAGCGCATCGCGTCCGCGACGCTTCAGGGCGCTCCCGCTCACGTCGCGGGCGATTATCCCGAATGGCTCGCGCCGCAGTTCGAGGCCGCCTTCGGCGCCGAGGCCGTGGAGGAGGGGCGGGCGCTTGCCGACCGCGCGCCGGTCGATCTGCGCGCCAACCTCATCAAGACCACGCGCGAGAAGGCGCTGAAGGCGCTCGCCCATCTTGGCGCCGAGCCGACGCCGCTATCGCCCGTGGGCTTGCGCATCGCGATCCGTCCAGACGGGCGCGGGCCGGCGCTCGCCGCCGAACCGGCCTATGTGAAGGGCCTCGTCGAGGTGCAGGACGAGGGCTCGCAACTGGCGGCGCTGCTCAGCGAGGCGAAGCCCGGCCTGCAGGTCCTCGACCTCTGCGCCGGGGCGGGCGGCAAGACGCTGGCGCTCGCCGCCATGATGGACAATCACGGCCAGGTCTACGCCACCGACGATGACGGGCGCCGCCTCGCGCCGATCTTCGAGCGCCTGGCGCGCTCGGGCGCGCGCAACGTCCAGGTCCGGGCGCCAAAGGGGCAGGCGGATGGGCTCGCCGATCTCGAGGGCCGCTGCGACCTCGCGATGATCGACGCGCCCTGCACCGGATCGGGCGCGTGGCGGCGCAACCCCGACGCCAAGTGGCGCATGCGCCCCGGCGCGCTCGAGCAGCGCATCAAGGACCAGGACGAGACGCTCGACAACGCCGTCCGCTTCGTCAAGCCGGGCGGGCGGATCGTCTATGTCACCTGCTCGGTGCTGCGGGCCGAGAACGAGGACCGCGTCGCCGCCTTCCTCGCCCGGCACGACGCCTTTTTGCCCGTCGACGCGGCGACGCAGGCGCGCGCGACGGGCCTAGAGCCGCTCGCCGAACGCGCCTCGCCCTTCGGCCCCGGCTTCCGGCTGAGCCCGCGCACGACGGGCACGGACGGTTTCTATATCGCGACCCTGGCGCGGGTGTGAGCCGAGGCGACCCGCGCCATTGCGACAATAGGCGGCGGCCCGACGCGGAAAACGGCTGACCGCGGCTAAAGAGGCCTTTAGCCCCTACGCCGCTCCCTCGGCCGTCTTCGCCCTTTCGGCCCGCTTGCGGTCGTTCGGGTCGAGCAGGGCCTTGCGCAGGCGGATCGACTTCGGGGTCACTTCGACGAGTTCGTCGTCCTGGATGTAGGCGAGCGCCTTTTCCAGCGTCATCTGGATCGGCGGCGTCAGCCGCACCGCCTCGTCCTTCGAGTGGGTGCGGATGTTGGTGAGTTTCTTGCCCTTCATCACGTTGACTTCGAGGTCGTTGTCGCGCGTGTGCTGACCGACGATCATGCCCTGATAGACCTTCCAGCCCGGCTCGATCATCATTGGGCCCCGGTCCTCGAGGTTCCACATCGCATAGGCGACGGACTCGCCCGCGTCGTTGGAGATCAAGACGCCGTTGCGCCGCCCGGCGATCTCGCCCTTGTAGGCGCCCCAGTTGTGGAACAGCCGGTTCATGATCGCGGTGCCGCGCGTGTCGGTGAGCAATTCGCCGAGATAGCCGATCAGGCCGCGAGTGGGGGCGAGGAAGACGAGCCGCAGGCGATCGCCGCCCGACGGGCGCATCTCGATCATCTCACCCTTGCGCTCGCTCATCTTCTGCACGACGACGCCCGAATGCTCCTCGTCGACGTCGATCACCACTTCCTCGATCGGTTCGAGTATTTCGCCGGCTTCGTCCTTGCGGAACAGCACCTTGGGGCGCGACACGCCGAGTTCGAAGCCCTCGCGTCGCATGGTCTCGATCAGGATCGCAAGCTGCAGTTCGCCGCGGCCGGAAACGACGTAGGAGTCGGAATTGGGAGCGGGCTCGACGTGGAGAGCGACGTTGCCCTCGGCCTCCTTGAAGAGACGGTCGCGGATGACGCGGCTCGTCACCTTGTCGCCTTCGGTGCCGGCGAGCGGGCTGTCGTTGACCGAAAAGGTCATCGACAGCGTCGGCGGGTCGATCGGCTGTGCGTGCAGCGGTTCGACCTCCTCGGGACTGCACAGGGTGTCGGCGACGTTGAACTTCTCCAGGCCCGCGATGGCGACGATGTCGCCCGCCCCTGCCTCGTCGATCGGCGTGCGCTCAATGCCGCGAAAGGCGAGTATCTTCGACACCCTGCCGGTTTCGACCAGATCGCCTTCAACGTCGAGAACCTTGACCGGCGCGTTGGTCTTGATCTCGCCCGAGAAGATGCGGCCGGTAATGATGCGGCCGAGATAGGGATTGGCCTCGAGTAGCGTCCCCAGCATCCGGAAGGCGCCGGCGCCGACCTTGGGCGGCTCGACGTGCTTGAGGACGAGGTCGAACAGGGCCGCCATGTTCTCGGCCCGCTTATCGGGGACCTCCGACATCCAGCCCTGTTTGGCCGAGCCGTAGATGATCGGAAAGTCGAGCTGGTCATCGGTCGCGTCGAGCGCGGCGAAGAGGTCGAAAACCTCGTTGACGACCTCGCTCGGCCTGGCGTCGGGCTTGTCGACCTTGTTGACGCAGACGATCGGCTTCAGCCCGATCTTGAGGGCCTTGCCGACCACGAATTTGGTCTGCGGCATCGGGCCTTCGGCGGCGTCGACCAGCACGATGGCGCCGTCGACCATGGAGAGGATGCGCTCGACCTCGCCGCCGAAATCCGCGTGGCCGGGCGTGTCGACGATGTTGATGCGGATGTCCTTCCAGACGACCGAGGTCGCCTTGGCGAGAATGGTGATGCCGCGCTCGCGCTCGAGGTCGTTCGAATCCATGACCCGTTCGGCGACGCGCTGGTTTTCGCGGAAGGCGCCCGACTGCTGCAGGAGACGGTCGACGAGCGTGGTCTTGCCATGGTCGACGTGTGCGATGATGGCGATGTTGCGAAGCTTCAGCATGGGTAATGGGTGCTCGTGAGCGCGGGAGCGATCTCCAGCGCGATCAGGGAAACGCGAAGGTTACGGGAGTGCGGGAGCCGGCGCCAAAAGCGCGGCGCCTTGCGGTTTTGCGGGCGCTCATACACGAAACGCCGGGCGGAGGGAAGAGCGCGACGCGCAGCGCGGGCGCGCGAATGTTTCCGCGCGGCCGATATCAGGGGCTTAGGCGCCATCCTGTGCAACTTCGCCACCCCAGGCTTCTCCCGACGCCCTCGGAAGACGGTCGGCGAGGATCTCGTCCGGAAACGGCGTTCTGTTCGCGGGAACGCCCCTATAGCGACCCTGAGCCCATCCTCGGCGAAGGGCAACTCGACCGAGGCAATTCCGGCTCCCGAATTAGGCTTTTCAAAGCGTTGCGACGCATTTTGGTTCCGGATGCAACGCCCCAGGTCGTTGCGCGACGCGCTTCGTCCGGCACAACTCGGGGAGGAATTAAGCGACCTCCGACCTCTCGCAGTCTCGCCGCGCCCAATGACCGGCGCTCGGCTCTTCCGTCGTGGAACCTGGAGCGAGCCGGAAGACTTTGCCAAACTGGCTCTCATTTTCAGCTTTTTCAAGCAGTTGCGGCCATATTTGGTTCCCTGTGCTGCAGCCGTAGGACACGGCCAGACGCGGCGCGGAATGCCGGAACGCGTGGCGACGGGGCTACCCGGGCGGATCCTGCTTTGACGATGGCGAAGACTACTCCTGTTTCCGTTATTTAGCAATCAATTTCCACATTGAGTCTGAAAATCTGCACTTCTGAGCAACCCGCGCGGCGATGCCCGGACGGTCGTGAGCCTGGCGTCTCAAATCACATGCTTGGCGCCCGTCAAAGATCGTCGCCAACGGGCGCGTTGCGGCCGGCGCAAATCGCTAATCGGCATGTTGGCGCAACGAGCGCATACCCAGGGCGCGCCCGCCGGCCGCCGACCCTCAGGCCTGGTCGCCGCGTACGCGCTGAAACTCCATACTGTAGACGACCTCATCGCCGGTGCGTGGATCGCGCCCCGGCGCGCCGCTGATCACAGGCTGTCGCCGTCGAGCTTGAACGGGCGAATGAGGTCGCCGCACCACGCAGGATGCCAAGCTGCATCGACGGTATGAATGACGTGGTCACCCTCGATGCGATATGTCGCAGAGTAGGCCAGCATCGGAGAGTCGAACAGCGCCGCCTTGTCGGCGTCGCTCGCAGCTTGCGCGCCAGGCTGGCGGGTACGTCCATCAACCACCAGCGCCATCATCCGTCCGTCGGTCTGATAGGCAATGTAGCCATTGGGATTCGGACCCATCGCGTCTGTAACAGCTCCGGTGGCCACGACCGTTCGCGTCCAGGACAACATCCGCCATGTGCCTATCAGCGCGCCCGCGTCAGCCATTCTTGGTCTCCCAAGTCGTCGCGTCATTCTTGCCTTGCCGCTCGGACGAGAATGAGACAGGTTTGACAGGTCCGCCAAGTCCTAGAATTCGCCTGAACCGCGGTCGCATGCAAATCCTGCTAGGGCAACGAATCCAAGTGCTCAGCTGGTTCTCTATTGTCGATCCGGGTCGTGATTTGGCGCGGCGTCAGTGATAATATCAATCCGACTGATTTAGCGGCCAAGCAGATAAACTGCAAATTTGCAAAATCGAAGCTTATAGTCGGAGTGAGGGAGGGTTATCAATAAGTAAATCGGCTTAGGCTTTAATGATATCTCCGTTCAGATAGGGGTCACATGTTTTCTCGCCTGGCCGTGCCTGGGTGGACAGGCCCTTGCTGATGACCAGTACTATCCAACCGAGCCTCCCCTGGCGGACTCCGGTTGGACGGTTCCCTATAACGAATTGCTGATCGCCTGCTACCAAGGGACAATGGATGCCTGCGATCGCGTCGCCTCCGATCGGGGAATGGTGTTTGACACCCCCATCTACAACTACGCAGCCACGTGCGGCGGTCGCCTGGATATGACGACGGCGCGGCGCCTGAGCGCCCGGATGCTGGAGAACGACATTCGGGGAGGGATGTGCTCCTCGGTCTTCACCCCCGAGTGAAGTCGGCGATCAGTCTCTGTCCCAATTCCCTTTACTCGGGGCGCGATGAGGGTCGCCGGAAACGACGCGATTTTATAGGTTTCGCCGACCCGCAAGGATAAGCGAAGCCTCCCGGCGCGCGGGCTCTAGGCGAACTCGCGCCCTGATGGGCCGCGGTTGCGTCGCAACGGAACGCCGCCTCGTCCGCGCGCGTTCGCTTAGGTCCGCGACGAAACGAGCGGCGACGAACGGGCTTTTCATGGAATCCCTGAACTGCGGCTGGATCTATCAGATCGTCCTGGCGGCTGGCGCCCTTCAGGCCCGGTGACCGCCCATGAACGGCGCGCTGCGAAACGCGCTGACCAACCCCTGGCTCGCTAGCGTCGCTTCTGCCGGTGGTCGCGCTGCTCGCGGCGCTCCGGCTTTGCCAGCCGCGCCCGCTTCCAACCGTGGATGGGCTCGCGGGCATGCCCTGGTGGGCGCCGCTCGGCGGGGCGATCGGCGCGTTTGCGGTCATCGCAGGCCTCCTGTTCGTTGACAAGATCGGGGCGGGATCGCTCGCGGACCTCGCCATCGCCGCGAACATCCTAATGTCGCTCGCCATTTGACCAGTTCGGCTGGTTCGGCGTCCCGGAACGTGCAATGACGGCGGGCCGCTTGCTCGGCGCGCTGCTCGTGGTCGCAGGAATTTATGCGATTTCCCGGTTTTAGAGGCGTTTCGGCCACGCGGACCGTGTTTTCAGCGCCGCGATGACCTCTTCGGCCGCGCGGACCCCGGTGTCGTGGGCGCCGTGGGCGGTCGAGAAGTCGTACGGATGGGTCGCCTCGCCGGCAAAGAAGATTTTGCCGTCGAACGGACGCGCCAGATCGGCGCGCGCCGCGCGGCGGCCGGGCAGGGCGTGGCTATAGCCCCCGCCGATCCAGGCGGTCCGCGTCCAGAACGAGCCGGCAAGCGGCTTCAGCGACCGCCGCGCGTCCGCGCCGAACAGCGCCGCGAGTTCATCCGTTGCATGCTGAAAGCCGGCGACGAGCCCGTCGTCAGCGACGATCCCCGCGCCGGGGCCGCCGAAAAAGCACTCGATCACGGGTCGCCCGAACGGGCGGATATAGTAGGAGCCTGCGCGGGTGTCGCGCGGATTGCCGTTGACGTGGCTCTCCGGCGTGAAGGGGTTGGGACCGGCGATCTCGAGGTACAGCTTTTCGTTGCGCCCGAGCGGCAGCCGCTCGGCCGCGCTGAGCCATGGCTCGAGTTCCGGCGGGAGCCTGATCGAGCCGCTCGCGAGCGCTGAGGTGGAAATGGTGACGATGACGGCGGACGCCCGGACCTCGCCCAAGCGAGTCGTCAGCGACACCGTCCGGCCGGCGAGCGCGATCGCCTCGACGGGCGCGGCGAGCCGCAAGTCGGTCCCGGCGGGGAAAGCTCGCCGCGATCAGCGTCCCGTAGCCGGCCGGCGCGCGCCAGTTCGAAGTCGGTCGCCGCCTCGTCATAGGCCAGCATGTCGACTGCGGAGATGCGATCGAGCGTCTCTCCATTCATGTAACCGCTGATCGCGTCGATGTAGCCGTTCCATTCGCACTCCGGCTCGAGGGCGTCCGCCGCACGGTCGGAGGGCGGCGGCGCGGTCTCCAGTCGGGCGAACCAAGCGGCGTAGGCCCGGCGCGCCGCCGCGCGTTCGCCGGCGGAGAAGCCGCGGTCCTTGTACTGGGCGCCCATGCGCCGGTCCTGCGGTCGACGGCGAAGCCCGTCTCCTCGGCGATGCGCGCCCAGGCGTTGCGCTCGGCCGAATGCAGCCAGCCGCACCCGAGATCGAGCGCCATGCCGGCGACCTCGCACGTCCAGGCCCTGCCGCCGACCCGCGCGCTCGCTTCGAGCACGATCGCCTCGAGGCCGCTGTTCGACAGCCGCCGCGCCGCGGCGACCCCCGCGGCCCCGGCGCCGACAATGGCGACGTCATAGCTTCCGCTCATGGGGGCAGAATGGCGCGAAACGGCCCGGCGGCTCAAGGGCGAGGGGCGCGACCTCGTGAAACCGGCGCTCTGCAAATTCAATTATGGTGCTAAGCTGGCGTGCGACGGGCCGCCGGACGCGGCGGCGCCTCATGAAGCGGAGATGCGCGGGACGCGGACCGCCGCTGCGACATGGCGAAGCACGACAGCTCCAAGGTGAGGACAAGGTCATGGCGAACCAGACAATGAAAGAGCAGATGTCGGGCAAGGGCGGCTTCATCGCCGCTCTGGACCAGAGCGGCGGCTCGACTCCGGGCGCGCTCAGGCTGTACGGCATTCCGGACACCGAATACGCAGGCGACGACGCCAAGATGTATGGGCTCATGCACGAGTTCCGGGTGAGGATCATGAGCGCGCCCGCCTTCACCGGCGCCAAGGTGGTCGCGGCTATTCTGTTCGAACGCACCATGGACGGCGAGGCGAAAGGCAAGCCTGTGCCGTCCTACCTGTGGGAAGACCGGGGCGTTGTGCCGATCGTCAAGGTCGACAAGGGGCTCGAGGCGGACAAGGACGGCGTGCAGCTGATGAAGCCGATGCCGGGGCTCGATGCGCTGCTCGCTCGCGCCGCCAAGCTCGGCGTGTTCGGCACCAAGATGCGCTCGGTCATCAACCACGCCTCGAAGGACGGCGTCGCCGCCATCGCCAGGCAGCAGTTCGAAATCGGCGAGCAGATCACGGGCCACGGCCTCGTGCCGATTCTCGAGCCGGAGGTATCGATCAAGGCGCCCGACAAGGGGGCGGCTGAAACTATGCTGCTCGACGAGTTGCGGCGCGGGCTCGACGGCCTGCCGGCCGGGCGCAAGGTGATGTTCAAACTGACCATCCCCGATGTCGCGGATCTCTATGCGCCGCTGATCAAGGACAAGCGGGTGGTGCGGGTCGTCGCGCTCTCGGGCGGCTACACGCGGGACGACGCGTGCCGGCGGCTCGCCCGCAACCACGGCATGATCGCGAGCTTCTCGCGGGCGCTGACCGAGGGCCTCAAGCGGTCGATGAGCGAGGAGGAGTTCGACAAAGCGCTCGGAGAGGCGATCGACGAGATTTACCGGGCGTCAGTCGAGAAGGTCGCCGCCTGACCGCACGGACGTCTTTCTGGATGCCCGATTGCGGGTGACGGCGCACCGCGGCGTGGAGCGCGCCTATCGTCCATGCAGGGCGCAACCCTGCTGTTTTCTCCCGGTAGGTTACGCGATCCGCAAGGGGGGAGGGGAAGCGCCCCCGCGACTGAGAGACGCACTCGCGCGCCCCTTGCGCCGCTTGACGGGCGTTGCCATAAGGCCGCCCTCATCAAATCCGACCCTACCGAAGCGAAAAGCGATGGCGACCTTCCCCGAGCGCGTGTTCTCTGGCGTTCAGCCGACCGGCAATCTCCACCTCGGCAACTACCTCGGCGCAATCAAGCGCTTCGTGGCGCTCCAGGAGACCCGTCCCTGCATCTATTGCGTCGTCGATTTGCACGCGATGACCCTGCCGCACGAGCCGGCGCAGCTCGCCAAGACCACCCGCGAAGTGACGGCTGCTTTCCTCGCCTGCGGCATCGATCCGAAGGTCAACGCGGTCTTCAACCAGAGCCGCGTCGCCGAGCACGCCGAGCTCGCCTGGGCGCTCGATTGCGTCGCCCGCATGGGCTGGCTCAGCCGCATGACCCAGTTCAAGGAGAAGGCCGGCAAGGACCGCGAGAACGCGTCCGTCGGCCTCTTCAACTATCCGGTGCTGATGGCGGCCGACATCCTGCTCTACAAGGCGACGCACGTCCCGGTCGGCGACGACCAGAAGCAGCATCTGGAGCTCGCCCGCGACATCGCCCAGAAGTTCAACAACGACTTCGCCGAATCGATCGCCGCCCATGGTCATGGCGACACCTTTTTCCCCTTGCCCGAGCCGCTGATCCAGGGCCCGGCGACCCGCGTCATGAGCCTGCGCGACGGCGCCAAGAAGATGTCGAAGTCGGACACGTCGGAGAACGCCTATATCGCGCTCACCGACGACGCCGACACGATCGCGCAGAAGATTCGCAAGGCCAAGACCGACCCCGAGCCGCTGCCCAGCCACCTGGACGGCCTCGCCGGGCGGCCCGAGGCGGACAATCTCGTCGGCATTTTCGCCGCCCTTACCGACCGTACCAAGGCCGACGTCGTGCACGAGTTCGGCGGAGCCCAGTTCTCGGTGTTCAAGACCGCGCTCGCCGATGTGACGATCGAGAAGCTCGCGCCGATCCGCGGCGAAATCCTGCGTCTTGCGGCCGATCCGGGCTATGTCGACTCCATTCTCGCCTCGGGCGCCGAGATGGCGCGCGCCATCGCCCGGCCGAACATGGAGGCAGTCAAGGACATTCTCGGCCTGATTCGCTGAGGCCGCGTCCGACCGCGCGCAGAAATCTTTTCCGTGTCGCCGGACGAGCGGTTAACCGCCGCCCGGCCAAGATGTCATATATATTGTTGCCTGCTTGGGCCACCATCAAGATATTGAAAATTGCCGGCTTTTCGCCAGAATTGTGGTCCCCGTGATGGTTAACGACTTTGCGGCAAACATTTCGTAATCCTGTTGGGGGCTGATTCGGACCTTCCTGGTGGAAGAGACGGTCGGCGCGACCGTTAAGCGGCGCGATGCGCCGACGGCTCTCGAGGAGGCCATTCGTTGCCGGGGTTCAGCGCCGGGGGGCTCGCGGGGCAAGCGATGGGGACGCGACGCCGCCAGCGAACGCTTGCCGCTGCGACGGCGCTCGCCGTCATGGTCGCGGCCAGCGCACGCGCTGATGAAGCGCTCCGTGGTCTCGACGCGCCCGCGTCCTCGACGGCCGGCCTGACGTCGGGCTTGGTTGTCGCCATTGGCTTCGCCGTCCTTCTCGTCGCCCTCGCTGCGACGGCGCTGGTCCATCTCGCCGCGCGGCGTCTGTGGTCCCGCCGCCTTGGCGAACTGGAGATGGAACTGGCGGCCGCTGCGGCCCGGGTCGATCGGGCGGCCCTGATCGTCCGCAGCGACCCGCAGATCGTCATCGCCTGGGATCGGCCGGACGTCGAGCCTTCGATCGAGGGCGATTTCGCCCTTGTGGCCGACACGGCCGTTCCGCGGCGCGTACTCGACTTCGCAGCCTGGCTCGCGCCGGAGGCCGCGTGCGCGGCGGAGGACGCGGTGTTGCGCCTCCTCAACCGGGGCGAGGCCTTTTGTCTGCCGGCGCTGAGCGTGCAGGGGCGTCACCTTGAAATCCTCGGCCGTCCGGTATCGGGCAGCGCCGTCGTGCGGGTCCGCGACGTCTCCGGCGATCGGCTGGAGGCGACCCGGATGCGCGAGAAGGTCGCCGAGGCGGAGGCCGCCGCCACTGCTGCCCATCTCGCGCTCGAAAAGGCTTCGGTGCTCGCGTGGGGACGCGACGCCGAGGGACGGATGGTCTGGTGCAACGCCCCCTATGCGCGTTCGGTCGAAGCGGCCGACGAGCGCGCGGCCATCGAGCAATCGGCGGAACTGTTCGACCCCGGACTTCGCCGCGAAGCGGCGAGGGTTGTGCAGGAGGGGGGCGTCTGGAAGCGCCGCGCCAGCGCCGTCGTCGGGGGCGAGCGGCGCACCTTCGAGGTCGCCGAGGTCGGAACGGCCTACGGTTCGGCCGGCGTCGCCTACGATGTCTCCGAGGCGGCCGCGCTGAAAGCGCAGATGGACCGCAACGAGGACGACTATTCCCGGATGATCGACCGCCTCTCGACCGCGGTCGCGATCTTCGACAAGTCGAAGCGGCTCACCTTCTACAACGCGGCCTACAGCCAGATGTGGTCGCTGGATCCCGGTTTCCTCGACAGCCGCCCGACCGACGGGGAGATCCTCGACCGGCTCCGGACCAAGCGCCAGTTGCCGGAGCAGGCGGATTTCCGCGCCTGGAGGGCCCAGCTGATGGAGGCCTATCAGGCGATCGAGCCGAGCGAGACCGTCTGGTATCTGCCGGACGGCCGCGCCTTGCGGGTCGTGACCAGCCCCAATCCGAAGGGCGGCGTCACCTATCTCTATGACGACGCCACGCAAAGCTATGCGCTCGCCTCCCAGGTGACCGCGCTGACCCACGTCCAGGGCGAAACGCTCGACGCGCTGAAGGAGGGCGTGGCGGTGTTCGGCGCCGACGGCTGCATGAAGCTCTTCAACCCCGTGTTTGCGGCGATGTGGGGCATCGAACCGTCGAAGCTCAGCGACCATCCGCACATCGACGCCATCGCGGAAGGCTGTCGCGCCCTGTGCCGCGAGCCCGCCGCCTGGGACGGGCTCAGGGGCATGGTGGTCGGCCTGCACGAGCATCGCGAGGGTCTGACCACCCGCATCGAGCGCACGGACGACCTCACCTTCGACGCCGCCGCGCTGCCGCTGCCCGATGGGGCGACCCTGCTGGCTTTCCTCGACGTGACCGCGAGCGCCAACGTCCAGCGCGCGCTGACCGAACGCAACGAGGCGCTGGTGGCGGCCGAGAAGCTGCGCAACGACTTCGTCAACCATGTCTCCTACGAGCTGCGCACGCCCCTGACCAACATCATCGGCTTCACCCAGCTGCTGGCCGCCGGCGGCGTCGGACCGCTCAACCCGAAGCAGCTCGAATATGCCGGCTTCATCACCAATTCCTCGCACGCGCTGCTGGCGATCATCGACGACATTCTCGATCTCGCCTCGATCGACGCCGGCGCCCTCGAACTTCGGCTCGAGCCGGTCGACGTCGCCGAGGCGATGCGGGCGGCGGCGGCCGGCGTGCAGGACCGTCTCGACGAGGCCTCGATCGAGCTGCGCATGGTGATCACCGACGGCGTGGGCGCCTTCACCGCCGACGGGCGGCGCGTCCGCCAGGTGCTGTTCAATCTCCTGTCGAATGCGATCAACTTCTCGGAGCAGGGCCAGACCGTGACGCTGGCTGCGATGCGGCGCTGGGGCGAGATCGTGTTCAAGGTCAGCGATCGTGGCCGCGGCATCCCGCCGGAGATGATCGACCGGGTGTTCGAGCGGTTCGAGACCTTCCCCAACGGGTCGCGGCATCGCGGCCCCGGCCTCGGCCTGTCGATCGTCAAGGCGATGGTCGAGCTGCACGGAGGCCGGGTGCTGATCGACACCGCCGCCCACGAGGGCACCACCATCACCTGCATATTTCCCGTCGATCCGGCCGCGCCCGAGCAACGGTCCGAGGACGCGCCTTCGAATCCGGCGGCGAAACCGAAGATGGCGCGGTAGTCCCGGATGGCCGACCGCGTTCAGCACGATCGGGAGCCGAAGGTCTGGCGCTTCGAGGCTCCGGACGAGGCCTCGACCCTGGCGCTCGCCGCGGCCCAGGCCGCCTGGCTCGACCCCGGCGACTTCGTGGCGCTCTCAGGCGATCTCGGCGCCGGCAAAACCTTGTTCGCCCGCGGGCTGATCCGCGCCCTGGTGGAAGATCCGGGGCTCGAGGCGCCGAGCCCGACCTTCACCCTCATGCAGATCTACGACGGGCAGCGCGGACCGGTCGTCCATGCCGACTTTTATCGCCTGCGCGGATTGCTGGAGCTCGATAACCTCGGCTGGGACGAGGCGATCGACGAAGCGATCGCCATTGTCGAATGGGCCGAGCGCATCCCCGAAGCGCTTCCCCCCGACCGGCTCGAAGTGACGATCCGGTTCGACGCGTCGCGCGGGCCTGACTTTCGCATGCTGGAGATGCGCGGCCACGGCCGGATGGGCCGGCGGCTGGCGCGGGCGCTCAGCGTGGGAACGCTGCTGCACGGCGTCGGCTGGATCGAGGCCCGGCGCGAATTCCTGCAAGGCGACGCTTCGGTGCGCCTCTACGAGCGCCTCACCCGCGGCGACGGCTCGACGGCGATCCTGATGGTGTCGCCGCCCCGGCCGGAAGGCCCGATCATCCGCTTCGGCAAGCCCTACGCCGCGATCGCCAGACTTTCACCCGACATCCGCGCCTACCTCGCCATGGCCGAGGCGCTGAGAGCCCTCGGCTATTCGACGCCGAGGATCTACGCCTCCAGCGTCGAAGACGGACTGGCGCTGATCGAGGACCTCGGCGACACGCTCATCGTCGAGGACGACGCGCCCGATCCGAGCCGGTACGCCGAGGCTGTCGCCCTGCTCGGCGATCTGCACAGGCGCGATCTGCCCGAGGCAATTCCCGCCGGCGACGACCTCTATCGCCTGCCGATCTACGACATCGAGGCGATGCTGATCGAGGTCGAGCTCGTCATCGACTGGTACGCCACCGCCGTCGCCCGGACCACTGTTCCCTCCGGAGCCCGGATGCAGTTTCTCGGCGTCTGGCGCGAGATCCTGACGCCCATTCTCGCCGAGCCGGTCACCTGGACGCTGCGTGATTTCCACTCGCCGAACCTGCACTGGCTCCCCGAGCGCGACGGTCTCGCCCGCATCGGCCTGATCGACTTCCAGGACGCGGTGATCGGGCCGCCGGCCTACGACCTCGCCTCGCTCCTGCAGGACGCCCGCGTCGACGTGCCGGACGACCTCGAGATGCGGCTGATGGCGCTCTACGTGCGCCGCCGGCTCAGCGCCGACCCCGCGTTCGACGCCGAACGCTTCGCGGGGGCCTACGCCGCCGTGGCGGCCCAGCGCGCCACCAAGATTCTCGGTATTTTCGCGCGGCTCGACAAGCGCGACGGCAAGCCGCAGTACCTGCGCCACTTGCCCCGGATCGAGCGCTACCTGCGCAAGAACCTCGCCCATCCGTTGCTGCGGCCGCTGGCGCTCTGGTATCAGAACCACCTGCCGCGGGCGCTCGGCCCCGAGCCCGAGCCGCCGGCGTCTTGAGCCGCGGCGTTCAGGAACGAACAGACGATGAGCGCGCCGATACCGAAGACGGCCATGGTGTTCGCCGCGGGCCTCGGCCTGCGCATGCGCCCGATCACTGAAACGCTGCCGAAGCCGCTGATCGAGGTCAACGGACGGACGCTGATCGACCATTGTCTCGACCGGCTGGCGGCCGACGAAGTCGAGACGGCGATCGTCAACGTGCACTGGCTCGCCGACCGGCTCGAGGCGCATCTCGCCGCGCGCCGGCGCCCGAGGATCGTCATTTCGGACGAGCGCGGCCAACTGCTCGATCAGGGCGGCGGGATCAAGCGCGCGTTGCCGCTGATTGGCGATGAGCCGTTCCTCGTCTGCAACACCGACGCCTTCTGGATCGAGGGGCCGCGCTCGAACCTCGCCCGCCTCGCCGAGGCGTTCGATCCGGAGTCGATGGACATCGTCCTTCTCGTGGCGGCCGCCGCAGGCGCGGTCGGCGTCGACTGGCCCGGCGACTTCACCATGACCCGGGAGGGGCGGCTCGAATCGCGCGAGGCCCGCCACGTCGCGCCGTTCGTCTATACCGGGGTCGGGATCCTGAAGCCGCAACTGTTCGCCGGCGCGGCCGGCGACGTCTTCCGCCTCGCTCCCTACTTCCACGCCGCCGCCGCCAAGGGCCGCCTGTACGGCGTCCGCCTCGACGGCCTGTGGCTGCACGTCGGCCGGCCGGAAGTCGATCGCAGAGGCCGAGACGGCGATCGAACGGTCGATCATGTGAGGCGAGGGAGCGCGCCAGGGACGATTTCAGCTTTCGCGGGGCGCCTGCTAGCAGGGCTTAATTTTGGCCTCGGCTGCCGACCTGAACCAGGAAGGCCAGCAAGATCAGATGCTTACCGGCGTTGCAACCCAATGGTTGCGGGCTGGAGCCGCTCCATAACAGGCAATGGAACAGGCTCGGAACAGGCAATTAACAGGCTCGGAACAGGCAAGAACAGGCCGGCGAACCCGGGTCGCGAGAGCAGGCTCGGCCAGGTTGTACCCGGGTCCGTCCGGACGCGGTTTGGCTCGGCGCGAAGGAGGGCCCGGCGGCGGTCAGTCTTTCGGCTTCGCCCGCGGCGCCCGCGAGACGGCGCGGATGATCGCCCAGGGGCCGGCGACGACAACCATGAGCCCGACCAGCATGACGATCAGCATGCCCCGGTTCGCCGGATCGCCGAACACTTTCGCCAAAACGTCCAAGGCCGGCCCTCTCTCAAGCTGCCGAGGTGTCCGTCTATGAGGCCGGGCGCCCGGAGGCAAGCTTTGCACGGCGCAGAAACGGCGGAAGAAGCGCGTCTTGACTTCGCCGCCGCGCGGGCCGTAAAGCAGGGCGCCTTTTGGGCCGGGCGATTAGCTCAGCGGTAGAGCACTCCCTTCACACGGGAGGGGTCACAGGTTCAATCCCTGTATCGCCCACCATCGCCAGTTCCGGCTCCTGGCCATCTCCGCCACGCCAACTCGTTTCCGCATTGGTCCAGCGCATTCAGAAGCCGATGACCGGCAACTGACGGTCATACCGCCGTGCCCAAAAAGTCACAGGCGTCCGCCCGGTCGACCCTGACCGTCCCGATGTCGCTGGCGCGCAGCGGCTAGCGGCCAACGATATGCGCGGTGCCGTCGATTTGCGGCGTCGCCTTTTGTCCGCCTTCTCGTCGGCCTACAGTTGGGACCGGTGAAGTTCTCGACAATCTCCGAGTGAGACGCGTTTCGACTGTCTGTGATCGTTGTTAATTATTCTGTTGTCTTTGTCTAAGCGGCCTGCTATCGCATGTTTACCCGGACGGGGGATTTAAGTCCGGCGCGCTATTAGGGGTTTTCTTTGGGGCGGGCGTCGCGAGGCGTCCGCCCTTTTTATTGCCGCGCCTCTGCCTCGCGCCGCACCCGCTGAACGGGGTGGTAAGGCCCGGGCTGCATCGGTCGTTTCGTTTTCGCGCAGTCCGCCGGCCGGCCCGCTGTCTCGATGGGTTCCTGCATAGACGCGGAAGTAGTCATCCCCACTGCTGAGATTGGCGACGGGGATATCACACGCCAGAGGATGAACTCGACAACCCGAACTCGACGCATCCGACACGGACTGCCGCCCGCAGAACGACGACGCGCGGCTAATCGGAGGATCGGCGGCAGCGAACGCGAAGCAGGCTTGGCGAAAGGAACACGGCGCAATGTCGCGAACGGCGGCGCACATCCCGCCGCTCGCCGATAGGCCACCGCCTTGGCGGCGCTTACGAGCAATGGGGTCGGCATGACGCAGCGTCCGATCTGACACCCGAGGAGCATTTGAGAGCCTTGTTCGCGCGGCTGAAGGCTTCGTTCGTTCGGCTGACCGCTTTAGCAAGCAACCCGAGCCCCGGCAAAGCTATGACCGCTGGGTTGAGCCCGCGCGCGTTGCGACCAAAGTTTGCAGCCTGGCCGCTGCTCTCGCAGGCGATGCTGGCCGCCGACATGGAAGAGTACGAGAGCCGCCTGCGTGAGGGCTGACAACGCTTCATGGGTCGGGGGAACCGTCCATCGCCATAGGCCTTATGAAAAGCATCGGGATCATACTGCCATCCCCCAAAGATCATAAGCATCCGCCCGCTCGATCCGCACCGTCGCGAAGTCGCCCGGCCCGAAGCGGGCGGCGCGCCGCGATGTGGACGGTTCCGTCAATCTGCGGCGCGTCGCCCTTGGTGCGGCCCTTGGCGGCGTGCGCGCCGCCCTCGTCGACGATGACCGCCACGCGCTGGCCTACCTTCGTCGCCAGCTTCTTGGCGCTGATCGCCTGTGCCCTGAGCATGAAGCGCTTGTGGCGCGCGGCCTTGACCTCGGGCGGAACGGGCTCGAGCCCGAGGCCGTTCGCCTCCGCGCCCGCGACCGGCTCGTACTGGAAGGCGCCGACCCGGTCGAGCCTGGCTTCGTCCAGCCAGTCGAGCAGCATGTCGAAATCCTCCTCCGTCTCGCCGGGGAAGCCGACGATGAAGGTCGAGCGCAGGGTGAGCTCCGGGCAGGCCGAGCGCCAGCCTTGATCCGCTCGAGCGTCTTGTCCTGATTGCCGGGCCGGCGCATGGCCTTCAGCACACGCGGGGAGGCGTGCTGGAAGGGGATGTCGAGATAGGGCAGCACCTTGCCCTCGGCCATCAGTTCGATCACGTCGTCCACATGCGGATAGGGGGAGACGTAGTGCAGCCGCACCCAGGCGCCAGCGAGCCGAGTTCGCGGGCGAGGTCGAGGAACCGCGCCGACACATCGCGGTCGCGCATGAACTCGTCGCATATTTAGGTCGCGGCCATAGGCGCTGGTGTCCTGCGAGATCACCAGGAGCTCCTTGACCCCGGCCTTCACCAGTTTTTCCGCTTCGCGCAGGACCTCGCCCGCCGGCCGCGACACCAGATCGCCGCGCAGCTTCGGGATGATGCAGAAGGTGCAGCGATTGTGGCAACCCTCTGAGATCTTGAGATAAGCGTAGTGGCGCGGCGTCAGCTTCACCCCCTGCTCGGGGATGAGGTCGACGAACGGGTCGTGCGGCGCGGGGCTGCGGCATGCACCGCCGCCATCACGCTCTCGTAGGCCTGCGGGCCGGTGATCGCCGAGACGTTGGGGAAGGCGTCGCGGATCGCGTCCGGCTCGGCCCCCATGCAGCCGGTCACGATCACCCGGCCGTTCTCGGCCATCGCTGCGCCGATCGCGTTGAGCAATTCCGCCTTGGCGCTGTCGAGGAAGCCGCAGGTGTTGACGATCACGGCGTCGGCGCCGGCGTGGTCTTGGAGAGCGCATAGCCTTCGGCGCGCAGCCGCGTAAGGATCGCTCGCTGTCGACCAGCGCCTTCGGGCAGCCGAGCGAGACGAAGGAAATGCGCGGGGCTGCGGGCGCCTCGCGGTCGGAAAGGTCGGTCATGGCGTCCGCTTGCCATGCGGCGGCGGCCGGAGCAAGGCGCGGGCCGTTCGCTCGACGTCCCAGCGCTCCAGCTGGCGACGACGCGCTCGGCGTCGTCGCGAGGAACCCGGAGGGCGATGTGCGACTCAAGAGGACGTGGGATGCCCCAAAATCGCGATCCGGCTGACCTGGAATCTGGGGTCGCTCACACGGACGGTGGAAAGCCTTGCCGGGAGGCGCGCGGCCCCGACGCGCTCGGATTTCCGTTGCGGATTCGACGTTGTCAAAGCCTTGCGGCGATTTTTTCGATCAACCGTGGCTCCCGAGCCGGTCCGCTGGCGGCGGCTGCGATCTCGGTCCATTTCCGGCACGGCGGGTCGGGAGCTGCGGTCTCCAGCCGCTTGTGAACGCGCACGAGGCGCCCCTCGAGCCCGGCCCAAGGCCAAAGCCGCGGCTGCGCGCCAGCGCGATCATTCCCTCGTTGGTCCGCAACACGTCGCCGAACAGCCATTCGATGCCGTCGGCGGCCGCTCTGCGTTCGATCTCCTCGAGCAGGGCGGAACCAACGCCGAACCGGCGCCACCCGTCTGCGATCGACATGGCGAACTCGCCGGCGCGCTCCGCGCAAGACAGCGCCACCCGGGCCTCGCCGACGACCCTATCGCAATCCTCCGTCGTCGAGGCGAGCAGCATGGTCAGCGTGTCACGGCCATTCGCCGCCAGCGCGCGCGCCAATTCCGATGGCGGCAGTTCGCTGAGCGCGCCCAGGAACCGGTTGTAGCGCGAAGGAGGGGATAGGCCGCGAATATAGATCTGCAGCGCCTCTCCGTCGGTCGCGCGGGCCGAACGAAGAGCCAACCGAGCCTGCGGTCTGCCCTTCGGCCGCAACATGCGCGCCTCTCGAGGATCCGTGTCGACGCTCTCGCGGACAAGGGTCGATTGAACAGTGAAGTCTTGCAGAAACGCGGGGAGCATCGCTGATCCTCCTCTTGAGCGTCAGTCTCACCCCGCGCTTCGCAACGCCAGGCGCTGACAACGGCTGCCCATCCGCCCCCGGTCAAGTCTCAGGATCGCCCGGCCCCCTTATTGCGCAGGCCGGGCAAGACAATCGCTACAGCGGGCTCCAGCCGGAGCCCAGAGCCTTCCGTGTGATCTCGGCCTCCACGCTGTCGGTAAGTCGTCCGCCGGACTGCGCCAACAACCGGCCGATCACCTCGTCGACCTCCCTCTGCCGCCGTTTCTCGAGCGCATCGGTGAGAAGGCGAGCAAGTCTCTTGAGCTTGCCGCCAGCGCCGTCTGCGAGGGGCGCCGCGCTCTCGGCGTAGGCGCCGAAATGTCCGTCATGCGTTGCGCTAGCCATTGGACCAACCTCCTTGACCATGGCGAACCATGAGATAATCTCTATTCGAAGCCATGCCCTAGCGCTGGATTTTGTCCATGAATGCAAAGACTGGCAAAGGATATTGTCTCGCCATATGGATGAGGAATTATCATGCATAACGCTCTTCCGCCGTTGAACGCGCTGCGCGCGTTCGAGGCCGCGGCCCGCCATCTCAGCCTGACCAGGGCGGCGCTGGAGCTGAACGTCACGCCGGGAGCGCTCAGCCACCAAATTCGCGGTCTCGAGGATCATCTGGGACTCAAGCTCTTCGATCGCGGCGTGCGCTCGATCGCCCTGACGCCGGCGGGCAAGTCGCTCCAACCCGGCTTGCGGGCGGGCTTCCTCCAGATCCGGGACGCCCTGGCGAGCCTCCAGAGGCTCAGCGACGCGCGCGTGCTCGTGATCAGCGCTTCGCCCGGCTTCACCTCGAAGTGGCTGGCGCCGCGGCTCTACCGATTTTCGATGGCTTTTCCCGACCTCGACGTGCGGGTGTCCTCGTCGATCAAGAACGCCAATTTCGTGACGGACGGCGTCGATGTTGCGCTCCGCAACCTTCCGGTCAACGCGGCGCAGGACGACTCGCTCGATGTCGAAAAGCTGATCGACCTGTCTCTCGTGCCCGTCTGCAGTCCCTGGCTTCTGGAGAAATATGGGCCTCTCGCTTCGCCCGACATGTTGAAACGCGTGCCGCTGATCCATGACGAGAGCCTGTCCGGTCGCGCCGCCATGCCGACCTGGGCCGATTGGTTTGCAGCGGCCGGGGTAAGGAACGCCGACGTCAGCCGCGGCCTTCAATTCAACAGCGCCGATCACGCCCTCGACGCGACAGTCGAAGGCGCCGGCATGCTCCTCGCTCTCGATGCGCTCGCCTACGACGACCTGCGCACCGGGCGTCTCATCAAGCCCTTCGCCCTGACCCTGCCTTCCGGCCGCTGCTACGCGCTCGTCTGCCCGCAGACGCGGCAACTCTGCCAGCGTGCAGGCCTTCCGCGCATGGCTCAGAGAGGAGGTCGCGGCGCTCGATTGGGGCGAGGGCGCGCGACGGACGGCGACGCTCCGGATTGACGATGAAGGCTGAACGCGCAGGAAGCGCCAGGCGTTCAGCTCAAGCCTTGATCGACAGCTCGATCTCCGGCCCGAGCGGCACGATGCCGGTTGGATTGATGCGTCGGTGGCTCTGATAATAGTGATGCTTGATGTGAAACAAATCGACCGTCTCGGCCACGCCCGGCCAGTGATAGAGTTCGCGCAGATAGCGGCTCAACGCCGGATAGTCCTTGATGGGTCGCAGGTTGCACTTGAAGTGGCCGAAATAGACGGATCGAAGCGGATCAAGGTGGTGAAGAGCCGCCAGTCGGCTTCGGTCAGTCGCTCGCCGCACAGGAACCGCGGCTGTGAAGCCGCGTCTCGAGCCAGTTGAGCGTGTCGAACAGCGCGCGGAACGCCTCCTCGTAGGCCTCCTGCGTGGTCGCGAAGCCGGCGCGATAGACGCCGTTGTTGACGGTCGCGTAGATGCGGGCGTTGAGCGCGTCGATCTCGGGCCGCAGGTCCTCCGGGTAATAGTCGCCCTCCGCCGCGCCTAGACGATCGAAGGCGCAATTGAACATGCGGATGATCTCGGACAATTCGTTGTTGACGATCGTGTTCGATTGCTGATCCCACAGCACCGGCACGGTCACTCGGCCGCTGAAGTCGGGCCGCGCCTTAAGGTAGAATTCGCTCAAGCGCTCGAAGCCGAACAGCGGATCGGGAATGACGCCCGGGCCCCGGGTCGAAGGTCCAGCCGCGCTCGGCGAGCAGCCAGTGGACGACCGAGAGCGAGATCATGCTCTCGAGCCGCTTGAGCTTGCGAAAAATCAGCGTCCGGTGCGCCCACGGGCAGGCGAGCGACACGATCAGGTGATAGCGCCCGGCGGCGGCGTGAAAGCCGCCGGTTCCGGTCGGCCCCGGCGCGCCGTCCGCCGTCACCCAATTGCGGAAAGGCGAGTCCGGCCGGACGAAGCGGCCGGTCCGATCGTGCGGGAAGTCGCCGTCCGCCCGCCACTGGCCATCGACAAAAGCGCCCATCGCCGGAGTCTCCCGCAGGAAAAAATTGGAAAGCGCCTATAGCACGCGGCCAACGAGCGCCGAAACGACAGGAGAATTTGCAGCCCGCCGCTCGATCGACGGTATCGGGTCAGCGGCTGGCCGCGGCGACCTGTGACAGGTACGCGTCGATCGCCTCGGCGGCGGCGCGGCGCTGGGCCTCCGGGGCCCCGGGCATGAGCGGCGGCATCGTCGACTTCGCATCGACTGCCGAGGGGTCGAGCGCGCGCCGGACGAAATCGGCCTTCGTCATCCGGCGCGCCATGAGGGCGAGATCCCCCGGCGCCTTGTCGCCGCCCCAGCCGTTGACCCGATGGCAGGTGAGGCAATTCGCTTTCGTCGCCGCGAGACCTTTTTCCAGCGCAGGATCGAAGCCTGGAGGGCGGAGGGCCGCGTCGGAGTCGTCGGCGAAGGATACGTCGGCCGCCTGATAGGGCCAATCACGGGCGCCTGAGGCGAGGAGCGCCGGATCGCGGCGATTGTCCCAGATCAGGTAATAGGGGCCGAGCGGGACATGCCGCTCGTTCTGGGCGAGGTTGTCGACGTCGAACGGCCGGCCATCGGCGCGGGCGAAGGCGAGAAAGGCCTTGCCGCTCTGAAGCCGGGCGACTTCGACGCGCGCGACATAGCCGTCGAGCGCGCGGAATTCGATCGCCCTCGCCTTTGCGGCCCAGTCCGGGCCGAGCGCCGCCGCGAGCGCGATCGGCGCCGGGAAGGCCCGGTAGGCGACTTCGACCGGGCGCCGGGGCTGGCTTTCGTGCGGCTCGACCACCGTCAGCGTCACCGGTCGCCCGCCGCCCTTCTCGATCGCGCCGGGCGGGGGCAGCGTTGCGGGGGAGGCGGCCGCCGCGGCGAAGCCCAGGAGGGCGACGAGGCTCGCGACACGCGGGACGCTCACGAACGCGCGGTCGCCGGCTCGGCGCCCAGCAGCAGCGACTTCAACTCGGCGCCGCCGGCCATCAGCTCGATGACTTCGCCGATCGTGCGTTCGGTCTTGTCGAATTCGGCCAGCGACCTCGCCGCGGCGCAGAACCATGAACCGATCTCCCGAGGCGTAGGCGTGATAGGCGTTGTGGGTGATGAACAGGACGGCGACGCCGCGCGACCGCACCTTGTCGATCAGCCGCAGGACGGTCGCGGATTCCCGCACGCCGAGCGCCGCCGTCGGCTCGTCGAGAACGAGAACGCGCGCGCCGAAATGGACGCGCCCGCCCGATCGCCAGCGCCTGCCGCTCGCCGCCCGAGAGCGTGCCGACAAGCTGGTCGCCGTCGGTGACCCGGCTGATGCCGAGATCCCGCAGGCTCTGCAAGGCGATCCGCGACGCTTCGTCGAGATCGAGCCGCCTGAAGAGGCCGCGCCCTTTCTGCGGCTCGGCGGCCAGCACGAAATTGCGCGCGACGCTCATCAGCGGCAGCGTCGCCGACCTCCTGATAGACGGTGGCGATGCCGCGCTCGCGCGCATCGCGCGGGCTGGAGAAGTGGACCGGCTCGCCGTCGACCAGGACTTCTCGCCGTCGTCGGCGTCTCGACGCCGGTGAGGATCTTGATGATGGTCGATTTGCCGGCGCCGTTCTCGCCGAGCAGGCAGAAGACTTCGCCCGGCACGAAGCGCGCAGCGAGAGGTCGGCGACCGCGGTGACGCCGACGAAGCGCTTGGTGACGTCGCGCAGTTCGACGATCGGCGCGCTCATGTCAGTCCCTCCCCATCGCAAGTCGCCGCAGCCGGTGGTTGGCGAGAACGGCGAGCAGCAGCAGGAGGCCGATGAAGCAATTCGGTGAGGTCGGCGTTCCAGCCGAGGAAGAACACGCCGAGCGAGACGATGCCGTAAGTGAGCGCGCCGAACATCGTGCCGACCGGCGAGCCGTAGCCGCCGGTCAGCAGGATGCCGCCGATGACCGCGGCGGCGATGCCGGTGAACACATATTGCGAGCCGAGCGTGATGTTGCCGTTCTGGAAGGTCAGCGTCTCGATGACGCCCGACGAGCGCAGCGCCGAGCGCCGTGCAAACGAAGAGGATGATCTTGACGCGTGCGACCGGCACGCCGGCGAGCCGCGCGGTCTGCGCGTTGCCGCCGGTGGCATAGACCCAGTTGCCGAAGGCGGTGCGCTGCATGACGTAGGTGGCGATCGACCGATGAGCACGATCCAGTGAACGATCGAGACGTGGAATTCCATGAATTTCGAGGCGAACAGCGCCTGCGCCGAGCCCGCTCGGCATCGCGGAGATGCTGGTCGAGCCGGTCAGCGCGATCGAGATGCCGAGCATGCCGCCCGATGACCATGAGCATCGTCGCGAGCGTCACGATGAAGGACGGCAGCCTGGTGCGAACGACGATGATGCCGTTGACCAGCGCCGATCAGCGCCGCCGAACGATAAAGGCGAGCAGCGACGCCGAGCCACGGGTTGAGGCGAATAGTAGCCGCGAGCAGATCGCGACGATCATCGACGCCGCGCCGACCACCGAGCCGACCGAGAGGTCGAACTCGCCGCCGATCATCAGCATGCCGATCGGCAATGGCGACGATGCCGAGATCGGAGGCGGTGTCGAGCCAGTTGGCGGTGCCGAGCGGCGGTCAGGAATCCGTTCTGTCCGGCCATGACGGCGAAGAAGGCGAAGCACGAGCAGAGCGCGAGACCACGCCGCCCGCTTCGGGACGCAGCAGCGCGCTGCATGACCGCGCCGCGGCAGCCGCGCAGGCGGCGAGCTCGTCGTCGCGCGCCGCCGGACCGTCGCGTCGGTCTGTCGCGGCTCTCGCCTGCATGCCAGCGTCAAGCGCCCCTGCCGCGACAGGTCCTGCGCGCCGAGCGAGCCTACTTCGAGCCGATCACGTTCGGGATAGGTGTCGAAGACCTTGAGGATCTTGTCGATGTTGGTCTTGTCGACGATGCTCGGGCCGGTGACGACCGGGCCGACCGGCGCAAGGCCGTACTTGGCGTAGAGGTGGCGAAGAGCACGCCGTAATAGCCGTCGAGGTAGGGCTGCTCGTTGATCAGGAACTCGATCTTGCCGTTCTTGATCTGCTGAGCGCGACGCGCGGAGATCTCCATCGTCGCCGACATGGACCTTGCCGGTGAGTTGGGCGGCATCGACCGCGGCGGTGGCCGCGGTGCCGACCGCGGCGTTCTCGGTGAAGATGCCGTCGATGTCCTTGTGGGACTGCAGATAGGCGCCGATGTCGCGGCTGACCTTGGCCTGATCGGTCGAATCGGCGGTCGGCAGTTCGAGGTTGGCCGATCGTGATGCCGAGCTCCTTGGCCTTCTCGGCGAGGCCCTTGCAGATCGCCTGCAAGATAGGGATTGCCGGGCACGTTGATGACGCAGAGGATGTTCTTGCGCCCGCCTTGGCGAGCCGGTCTGCGCGGCGACCTGTGCCGACTTCCGGGCCCTGCTGGCCGACGAAGCCGAAGGCGCCGTCGGCCTCCCACTGGTCCTGGCCCGACTGGTTGACATAGACCGGAATGCCGGCCGCGACCGCCTGCTTGATGTAGGGATCGACGACGCTGGTGACGAAGTCGCCGACGACGATGGCGTCGGGCTTCTGCGCGATGGCGGCCTGCATCGTGCGGGCCGACGAGGCCTCGATGTCGGCTTCGTCGATCGGAATGTAGTTGAGCTTGACGCCCAGAGCCTTGGCCGCGTCCTGCGCGCCTTGATAGAGCGGCGGGAAGAACGAGTCGTTCAGCGGCCCGGAGACGAAGGCGATCGAAATCTGCTTGTCCTCGGCTGGGGCCGGAGCGACGGCGGCGACCAGCGCCAGCGCCGATAGCGCCAGCGCCAATGGCGAGACGACGCGGCGGCTTCTCAGCGATCATGACGTTCCTCCACTCTTCGGCCCGCTTTCACGGTCGCGCCCTTTGGCCGCCTCGCGGCAGCGGACTGAGGCCGATTGTCGGGCCGGGCCGTGATTTGGTAGTTGCATTTGTCCGACATCGTCAACAGGTATGGCTCAGTCAATGTCTGCTGGATTACGGGAAACGTCATGGCGCTTTTGATTGAACGGAAGGCGCTCGGACGCGCTGACGGCATCATTGCGGCCGATTTGTCCGACAAGATGAACGCGATCTGGAGCGGAGCAGCAATACGCACGACGACGGATCCTTCGATCTCGGCCGGATGCGCCTGTGGATCGACGAATATTCCGTGCTGGCCGCGCGCGGCGCCGAGATCGCAGGGGCTCGCGCATGAGGACAGGACCGTCGAAACGCCGCCGGGCCGGTCGCAATCCGCGTCTACAATCCCGGCGAGCGCGCGCCGACGTTGGTCTTCGTCCACGGCGGCGGCTGGGTCATGGGCAGCTCGGAGCCACGACCATATCGCCCGCTGGCTCGCCGCCGAGACCGGCGGCCGGGTCATCCAGATCGAATACAGCCTCGCGCCCCGAGCATCCCTATCCCGCTGGCGATCAACGAGATCGTCGCCGTGCTCGGCGACGCTCGATGGACGAGACGGGCAGCGCGCCGGTCCTGGTCGGCGGCGATTCCGCCGGCGCCAATCTCGCCGCCTCGGCGATCTCTGCGTCTGCCCAAGGCCGAGCGCAGCCAGATCGCCGGTTTCGTCTCGATCTACGGCGCCTACGCCCCGGAGATGAACCTTTCCTCGCACCGGCTTTACGGCGACGGCCGTTTCGGGCTCTCGGAGCCGCAGATGCGATGGTTCTGGAACCTTTACGCGCCGCATCTGCCGCCGGAGGCGCGCGGCGAAAGAGCTGAGCCCGCTCGACCGCCGATCTCGCCGATTTTCCGCCGACGCTCTGCATCGGAGCCGAATGCGATCTGCTGCTCGACGATACGCTCGCCTTCTACGGCGAGCTGACCAAGGCCGGCGTCGACGTGTCGCTGTCGCTCTGGTCGAGCCTGCCGCACGGCTGCATGCATTTCGTCGGCGCGGTCGACAGCGTCACCGAGGCCGCCGGCTCGATCGTCCAGTACGTCAAAGCCGCGCGGCGAGCGGACAAGGCGGTCGCCCAGGCGCTCCGGCCGTCGAAGCGCTGCGAACGCTCAGCGCGGGGTGGGAGCGCGGCAGCGCCGGCGCAGCCCTGAACGAGGTCGCGCTGCTCGACGTCGAGCCGCTGTTTTCGTCGAGCCGCTCCCGCCTGCACGGCTCGCTCGCCCATCGGATCGCGGGCGACATCATCAGCGGCGCCCTGCCCTCGGGGTCGCTCCTGCCTCGCGAGGAAAGCGCCAGCGAGTCGTTCGGCGTGTCGCGCAGCGCCTATCGCGAGGCGATCCGGACGCTCGCCGCCAAGGGCATGGTGTCGGCGCTGCCGAAGGTCGGCACGCGCAGGTCGCCCCGCGGTCGGGCTGGCACATTCTCGACCCGGACATTCTCGAGTGGCATTTCGAACCTGGCGCCCGACGAGGCCTTCATCCGCGACCTCTTCGAGCTGCGCAAAATCGTCGAGCCGAGCGCCGCCGCGCTGGCCGCGACTGCGCCGGGACGACGCGCAGCTCGTCAAAGCTCGCCGACGCGCTCTCCCGTATGGCGCGCGCCAATCCGCGAACGCGGCGCCTGGCTGAACGCGATCGTCGCTTTTCATCACGAGCTCTTGATGCGCGGGCCGGAACGAAGCGCTCTCCTCACTGTGGCCGGCGATCCAGACGACGCTGCGCTGGTCGATCAAGCTGCAGATGATGTTGCCGACGCTGAGCCTCGCCCACGATCCGGTCGCCGACCACGCACGCGTGTTCGAGAAGGTGGCGTCGCAAAGCGCGGAAGGCGCGCTGACCGAGACGGCGCTGCTTGTCGAAGCGGCGCTGGCGGACACGCTGTCTCATTTGCAGCGGATCGACGCGATTCGGACGGCCTGACGTGTCCGAGCGCTCGCCCTCCCGGGGAGGGAACGCTCGATTTCGCAACGACCCGCCAGGGCGTCGCCTGCCGTCCTCCCGCTGATCGAGCGCCGCCGCGTTACTTGGGCCTCAGATCGAGCCCGACGCCTCTGTTGACGAATTTGAAGAGAGTAGGCCTTTTTGTAGTCGGTCCTGGGGTCGACCAGGCCGATCTCGACCATCTTGTCGAAAAAATCCTTCCAGCGGGCGTCGGTCATGGCGCCGATGCCGAGCGTCAGGGTGTCCCCGGAATCGACGATGCCTTCCTCCTTCAACTTGGCGATGGAGAAGGCGATCTGCGCGTCGGTGATGTCGGGGTTGTCGCTCTTGATCAGCGCGTTGGCCTTGGCGCTGTCGCCGTAGAGGTAGTGATACCAGCCGATCGCCGAAGCATCGACGAAACGCTGCACCAGGTCCGGGCGTCTTCTCGACCAGCTCCGTGCGCGCGACGATCAGGGTTGCGTAGGTCGAATAGCCGTGGTCCGCAAGCAAGAAGACGTTTGGCTCGAAATGGCCCTGCCGCGCGATCTCGAACGGCTCGGCGGTCGCATAGCCCTGCTGGATCGACATCGTGTTGGCGATGAAAGGCGCCGAGTTGAAATTGTAGGGCCGGACGTACTCGTCCTTGAAGCCATAGGTGAGCTTCAGCCAGGCGTAGAAGGTGTTGATCGACCCGGCGCCGAGATAGACGGGCCGGGCGTTCGGCAAGGACTTCCATGTGTCGAGCCCGACGCCCGGATGCGACATCAGGATCTGCGGGCTCTTCTGGAAGTCGGCGGCGACGGCGACGAGCGGCAGCTTGCTCTCGGCCGCGAGCAGATTGCCGATCATGTCGCCGCCCATGAAGAAATCGAGCTTGCCGAACAGCAGCAAAAGACCGCCGTTCGCCTGCGGGCCGCCGGGGACGATCGTCACCTCGAGCCCATATTTCGCGTAAGTTCCATCGGCGAGGGCCTGGTAGAAGCCGCCAGCCGCGGGGTCCGCGAGCCAATTGGTGCCGAACTTCACCTTGTCGAGCGCGAACGCGGGGCCGGTGAGGCCGAAAAGCCAAGCCAGAGCGGCAACCATCGCGAAGCGCATCGATTCCCCAAACCTGGCGGCCCCGCCTGACGGCTTAGGTTCAGCCGTCGGCTTGTTTTGCGGAGTCTCGCTCCGGTCCGAAGCTTGGTCAACTCCGCCTCGACCGGCGTCGGCGCTCGTTCCCGACGCTGAGGGAGACAATCGGCTCTGAGGGATGGGTTCCGCGACGGGACGGTCGGCGCAGAAGGCCATCCGGTCGGCGACAGCCTCTCGCAGCGCCGGCGGCGGAACGACGGGCGCCGCAGGACGGACCGTTGGTGCGGCGTTCAGAAGATTCGGGATCTCGGGGCGGCGCGACCGGGGCGTTCATGGATCGTGCGCTTCTTGCGGGGCGCCAGGAAGGGGGGTTCGGTCGGGCCCATGCATGAGCGGCGGGAGCATTTTCTCAAGCATCAAACTGTGCTTTGCTGATCCATCGACCAAGGGAGGGAACCATGCGCGTTGATTTCATCGTTGACGGCGAAGCGGTCGCCGCAACGTCGGGCGCGACCTTCACTCGCAAGGATCCGGTGACCGGAGCGGTGGCGAGCGAAGCGGCGGCGGCGAGCGAAGCCGATGTGGCTAAAGTCGTCGAGGCGGCGAAGCGCGCGTTCCCCGCATGGTCGGAGTCCGGCCCGAGCCAGCGGCGCGCGTTGCTGCTCAAGGCGGCGGATCTCCTCGAGGCGCGCACCGCCGACTTTTCAAAGGCGATGACCGAAGAGATCGGCGCGACCGGCCCCTGGGGCGGCTTCAACGTGTTCTTTGCCGCGACGCTCCTGCGCGAGGCCGCCGCGCTCACCACCCAGATTACCGGCGAGATCATCCCGGCCGACAAGCCCGGCGTGCTGTCGATGGCCGTGCGCCAACCGGCGGGCGTTGTCCTGGGCATGGCGCCGTGGAACGCTCCGGTCATTCTCGGCGTGCGGGCGATCGCCGCCCCGCTCGCCTGCGGCAACACGGTCATCCTGCGCTCCTCGGAAGTCTGCCCAAAGACCCACAGCCTGATCGTCGAGGTGATGAACGAGGCCGGCTTCCCGAAGGGTGTCGTCAACCTCATCTCTAATGCGCCCGACGACGCACCGAAGGTTGTGGCTGCGCTGATCGCGCATCCGGCCGTCAGGCGCGTCAACTTCACCGGTTCGTCCCGCGTCGGCAAGGAGATCGCCAAGCTCTGCGCCGAACACCTAAAGCCTGCGCTGCTCGAACTCGGCGGCAAGGCGCCGCTTTTGGTGCTCGCCGACGCCGATATCGATGCGGCGGTGGACGCTGCGGTGTTCGGCGCCTTCGCCAATATGGGCCAGATCTGCATGTCGACCGAGCGATTGATCGTCGACGAGGCGATCGCCGACACCTTCGTTGAAAAACTCGCCAGGCGCGCCTCGGCGCTGCCGGCGGGCGATCCACGCGGGCATGTCGTGCTGGGCTCGCTTGTGAACCTCGCGGCGGCCGAGCGGATGGAGGCGCTGCTTGCCGATGCAAGGAGCAAGGGCGCAATCGTCGTCGCCGGCGGGAAGCGCAACGGCCCGATCGTGGAGGCGACGATCGTCGACCGTGTCACCTCCGAGATGCGCGTCTATCGCGAGGAATCGTTCGGTCCGGTGAAGCCGGTCGTGCGGGTCCATGGCGACGAGGAAGCGATCCGGGTAGCCAACGACACCGAATACGGACTTTCGTCGGCGGTGTTCAGCCGCGACCTACAACGGGCGCTGAGTGTGGCCAAGCGGATCGAATCGGGAATCTGCCACATCAACGGGCCGACTGTGCATGACGAGGGCCAGATGCCGTTTGGAGGGGTCAAGGCCTCAGGCTACGGAAGATTCGGCAGCAAGGCGGTGATCGCCGAGTTCACGGATCTCCGCTGGATCACCATCGAGGGCCCTCAGCCCTATCCGTTCTGAACCAACCGTGCCGACGATCCAACAACTCTTTTTGTCCGCGCCTAACGGCGAGGTCTTCGAAAAATGGTCGGAGTGAGAGGATTCGAACCTCCGACCCCCTCGTCCCGAACGAGGTGCGCTACCAGACTGCGCTACACTCCGACATGGCATCCGAACGCGGGGTTCGGCGCGGCCTGAGCGGCCTTATAGGGGCGCCGCCTGCGGCGCGCAAGCCTGCAGCGCGCGCGAAGCGCGAACGACAGAAACAGCCTTGTCACTCGGACGGCGCGAGGGCTAAGCTTTGCTTGTATGGAAATTCATGCCAGCGCGTGCGGCTGGGGAGGCGCGCGAAAGACAGGCTTCAAGAACACCGAGAGGAGCGCCTATGTTTTTTCGCCTCAAATCCCTCGCGCTTGCCGCGGCCCTGGCCGCCGCGACCGGCGCGGCGCGGGCGGACGATGTGAAAGTCGCCTTGATCCGCGGCCTGACCGGCCCGCTGCAGGCCTACGCCAAGCAGACCGAGACCGGGTTCATGATGGGTCTCGAATACGCCACCAAGGGCACGATGATGGTCGACGGGCGCAAGATCGTCGTCATCACCAAGGACGACCAGTCGAAGCCCGATATCGCCAAGACAGCGCTGACCGAGGCTTACGAGGACGACGGCGCCGACATCGCCGTCGGCACGAGTTCGTCGGCGGCGGCGCTGGCCATGCTGCCGGTCGCAGAGGAGCACAAGAAGATCCTGATCGTCGAGCCCGCCGTGGCTGACGACATCACCGGCTCGAAGTGGAATCGCTACATCTTCCGCACCGCCCGCAACTCGTCGCAGGACGCGATTTCGAACGCGGTGGCGATCGGCAAGCCCGGCGTGAACGTGGCGACGCTGGCGCAGGACTACGCATTCGGCCGCGACGGCGTGAAGGCCTTCAAGGAGGCGCTCGCCAAGACCGGAGCGAACCTGGTCGCCGAGGAATACGCGCCGCCGAATACGACCGACTTCACCGCCCCCGCCCAGCGCCTGTTCGACGCTCTCAAGGACAAGCCGGGCAAGAAGATCATCTGGATCATCTGGGCCGGCGCCGGCGATCCGCTCGACAAGCTCGCCGATCTCGATCCCGGCCGCTACGGCATCGACCTCTCGACCGGCGGCAACATCCTGCCGGCGCTGGTCGCCTACAAGCGCTTCCCCGGCCTCGAGGGCGCGGCCTACTATTACTACGGCATCCCCAAAAACCCGGTGAACGACTGGCTGGTCGCCGAGCACGAGAAGCGCTTCAAGGCGCCGCCGGATTTCTTCACCGCCGGCGGCTTCGCCGCCGCCGAAGCGCTGGTGACGGCGCTCGAGAAGGCGAAGTCGACCGACACCGAGAAGCTGATTTCGACCATGGAGGGCATGGAGTTCGACACGCCCAAGGGCCCGATGATTTTCCGCAAGGAGGACCATCAGGCGCTGCAGTCGATGTACGCATTCAAGATCAAGGTGGATCCCAACGTGGCCTGGGGCATCCCCGAGCTCACCCGCGAGCTCACGATCACGGACATGGATATCCCGATCCGCAACAAGCGATGACCCCGTCGCTCGAGACCCGCGACCTGACCATTCGATTCGGCGGCCATGTCGCGGTCGATCACGTCACCTGCGCCTTCCGGCCCGGCGAGCTCACCGCCATCGTCGGGCCGAACGGGGCGGGCAAGACGACCTATTTCAACCTGATATCGGGTCAGCTGCGCGCTTCCGACGGTTCGGTCTTGATCGAGGGCGAGGACGTCACGCGTCTCAGCGCTCCCGAGCGCACCCGGCTCGGACTCGGGCGGGCGTTCCAGCTGACGAACCTGTTCCCGCGTCTCAGCGTCGCTGAGAACGTCCGGCTTGCGGTTCAGGCCCGCGCCGGCGTGCACTACGACATGCGCCGGACCTGGCGGGCGCGCGGCGATCTGATCGACCGGGCCGAGGCGGTGCTCGCGACCGTGGGGCTCGGCGCAAGGCGCGATGCGCCCGCCGCCGATCTGCCGCACGGCGACCAGCGCAAGCTCGAGGTCGCGATGATGATGGCGCTCGAGCCCAAGGTCTACATGTTCGACGAGCCGACCGCAGGCATGAGCGTCGACGAAGTCCCGGTGGTGCTCGATCTGATCGTCAGGCTCAAGGCGGATACGAGCAAGACCATCCTGCTCGTCGAGCACAAGATGGACGTCGTCCGCTCGCTCGCCGACCGCATCATCGTGCTGACCAACGGTCAGCTCGCCGCCGACGGCGACCCGGCGACGGTGATCGCCTCGCCGGTCGTGCAGGAAGCCTATCTTGGCGTCGCGCCGGAGAAGGCGGCATGAGCGCCGCACTGACGCTCGATGGCGTGCACACTCACATCGGCCGCTACCATGTTCTTCAGGGCGTCGACTTCGACGCGCCGGGGGGAAAGACGACGATGCTGCTCGGCCGCAACGGCGCCGGCAAGACGACGGCGCTGCGCACCGTCATGGGCCTCTGGCGCGCCTCGAAGGGGCGCATCGCGCTCGGGGGCAGGGCGCTGCAGGGCTTGGCGGCGAGCGACGTCGCGCGGCTCGGCGTCGGCTACGCGCCCGAGACGATGGCGATCTTCTCCGACCTCACGGTCAGGGAGAACCTCGTCCTCGGCGCGCGTCAGGGCCCGCTCGACGACAAGCGGCTCGACTGGATCTTCGGCTTCTTCCCGGCCTTGAAGAAGTTCTGGCTGTCGCGCGCGGGATCGCTGTCGGGCGGACAGAAGCAGATGCTGTCGATCGCCCGCGCGATCGTCGAGCCCCGCGAGCTTCTCCTGATCGACGAGCCGACCAAGGGCCTGGCGCCGGCGATCGTCGGCGCGCTGATCGACTGCCTGAAGGAGATCAAGGCCACCGGCGTGACGATCCTGCTGGTCGAGCAGAATTTCCGCGTTGCGCGCGAGGTCGGCGACGAAGTGCGGGTGATGGACAACGGCCGGATCGTCTATCGCGGCGCCATGAGCGCGCTCGCCGCCGACGAGCCGTTGCAAAACCGTCTGCTCGGCCTCAGCCTGGATTCCCATCAGTGAGCGCCTTGGATGTCGGAGCGGCGCTGCCGCGGCGCAGGGTCGAGATCCTGCCGGCGCTGACGCCGCTGATCGTCGCAGCCGTGGCCGCGCCGTTCATCGGCTCGGCCTCGACCTTCGTGACCCTGACCGCGGCGGGCCTGGCGATGGGCATGATGATCTTCACCATGGCCTCGGGGCTGACCCTCGTCTTCGGCATGATGGACGTGCTCAACTTCGGCCACGGCGCTTTCATCGCGCTCGGCGCCTATGTCGCGACGCTGGCGCTCCTGCCGCTGGCCTCCTGGTCGGCGTCGGATTTGTCGCGCTCAACCTCGCCGTGTTCGCGCTCGCCGTCCTTGCGGCGGCGGTGGTCTGCGGCGGGCTCGGCTGGGTGTTCGAGCGCCTGATCGTCAAGCCGGTCTATGGCCAGCACCTCAGGCAGATCCTCGCGACCATCGGCGGCTCGATCATCGCCGAGCAGCTCATGTACGCCCTCTGGGGCCCGGACCAGATTCCGCTCAGCCTGCCGAAGACCCTCGAGGGCTCGTTCGTGTTCGGCGAGGCGGCTATCGAGAAGTACAGGGCGGTCGCGACCGTCGTCGGCCTCGTCGTCTTCATGGGCGAGATGCTGATCCTCAATCGCACCAAGATCGGTCTCCTGGTGCGCGCCGGGGTGGAGAACCGGGAGATGGTCGAGGCGCTCGGGTACCGCATTGACCGGCTGTTCGTCGGCGTGTTCATGGCGGGCTCGGCCCTTGCCGGCCTCGGCGGGGCAATGATGGCGCTCTACCGGGGCCAGGCGCACGCGACCATCGGCGGCGAGTTCCTGGTGCTCTGCTTCATCGTCATCATCATCGGCGGCCTGGGCTCGGTCGGCGGCTCGTTCGTCGCCTCGATCCTGGTGGCGCTGATCGCCAATTATGCCGGCTTTCTTGCGCCCAAGGTCGCGCTCGTCTCCAACATTCTCGCGATGGTCGTCGTGCTCCTGTGGCGTCCGCGCGGGCTCTATCCGGTGAGCGGGCGATGACCCTTCTTTCCGGCGATCCGCCGCGCGGCCGGGCGCTGCCGATCCTGGTCGGGCTGATCGTGCTCGCGCTCCTGTTCGCGCCGTTCCTGTTTCCCGGGGCGAAGGCCTTGAACACCGCGGCCAAGACCTGCGTGATGGTCCTTCTTGTCGCCTCCTACGACCTGCTGCTCGGCTACACCGGCATCGTGTCGTTCGCCCACGTGATGGTCTTCGGCGTCGGCGCCTATGGCGTGGGACTGGCGCTTTACGGGCTCGGAGCGAGCTGGCTGGCGCTGGCCGCGGGGTTCGCGGCCGCCTTCGTTCTGTCGCTGGCGCTCGCGCTGGCGATCGGCCTCTTCTCGCTGCGGGTGCAGTCGATCTTCTTCGCTATGGTCACGCTCGCCGTCGCCTACGCCTTCAACGTCCTGGCGTCGCAGCTGTCGGACCTGACGGGCGGCGAGGACGGGCGCTCGTTCAAGGTCCCCGAAGTCCTGCAGCCGGGCTTCAAATGGCTGGATCACCCGATTTTCGGCGTCCACGCCAATGGCAGGCTCCTCACCTATTACTTGGTGTTCTTTGTCGTCGTGGCGGCCTTCCTGGCGCTTCTGCGGGTGGTGAACTCGCCGTTCGGCCGCGTGCTGCAGGCGATCCGCGAGAACCCGTTCCGCGCCGAGGCGCTCGGCTACCGGATCGTGTTCCACCGCACGCTGGCGACCTGCATCTCGGCCCTGGGCGCGACGCTGGCGGGGGGCCTCAGCGCCCTGTGGCTGGGCTATGTCGGCCCCGACACGGCGCTGTCGTTCTCGATCCAGGTCGACGTGCTGGTCATGGTGGTGGTCGGGGGCATGGGCTCGCTCTATGGCGCGATCATCGGCGCGGCGCTGTTCGTGGTTGCCGAGGCCTACCTGCAGGAGCTGATGGGCGGCCTCGCGAGCCTTGCCGCGGACGCGCGCATGCCGCTGCTGCCCGCCTTGTTCGACCCGCACCGCTGGCTTCTGTGGCTCGGCCTCGCCTTCGTGCTGGCGGTCTATTTCGCCCCGCTCGGCATCGTCGGGGCGCTGAAGGCCGCGGACGGGAAAGGGAAACCGCCCGGATGAGCGAGAACCCTCCGGCCGTGAGCCGGACGGGCGCACGGATTTGCTTGCACGGCCGATTTCAAAGGCTTGGGCGCCTTTTCGTGCAACTTTGAAACGTCCGCGAGGCTTTGAGTCACGCGAGGCGGGCGGACCCCGGAAAGCGGCCTCGTCGCGAGCCGTAATAACAGTTGAATTTTGGTAAATGCTTGGATCTGGCGGCCAGCCGCCGACGCCGGCCTGAACCTCATTCCCGCACGGGAAGCCGGTCGCTCCCGTTGGCGGTCATGGCGGGAGGACGCAAGGGGCGCGAGGTCGCGTCCCTTGAGACTTCGATGGGTCGCCGAACGCCCCGGAAAAGTCCGGGACATAAGCGTGGGTCAGCGCGCCGAAGCGAAGCTCGATCCGCGCCCGCGGAAGCGGAAGGCGCCGATCAGCGCGAAGCCGACGATCATCAGCGCGTAAGTACGCGGTTCGGGAACCTCGGACACCTGATTCTGGAAGAGCGAAATGTGCGCGCTGCCGTTGGCGCCGCTGCTCAGGGCGACGATATCTTCGATCCCCATCTCGTCGATCGGGGCGAAGCTGTCCATTGCGGTTGTTGTCATCTGATTGACGGTGAGGGTGCGGATTCCCGGCAGGACGCCTCCTGGCGGAGGGGGACAATTCGGGGCGCGGGACCGACGACGGCCGACGTCCCAGGGGCGTTGCGGCGCGGCCCGCCATCGTCGGGTCGTTGAGGCCGATGGAGGGCAGGGCGAAGACGCTCCCTCCCGACGCGGATCGCCCCATCCCCCGTGCGACTTGGGGCGCGCTGAGCCAGCGGCGAAGCCGCGGCGGGCCGGCCGGTACGGCCACGCGGAAGGAATGGAGCACAACCCTCGGCGCGCGGCGCCGAACGTGGGGCGAGAGCCGGCAAGACCGGCAATTTCTGCGGCCCATTCGGACACGGCGGCCATCGGCGCCCTTGTCCCGGCGGTCCGATCATCCCAAGTCGGCCTTGGCCGCCCATGACGGACGCAGCCGCATGCCGGTTCGGGCGACGGAGGAGAGAGACCATGAAGGTTGGCGTGATCGGTTCGGGCGTGGTGGGCCAGACATTGGCTGCGGGTTTCGTGAAACACGGCCACGAGGTCGAGATCGGCACGCGCGAGCCGGCGAAACTCAAGGAATGGGCGGCAAAGCACGCCGGAATCAGGGTCAAGTCCTTCACCGAAGCCGCCGCGTTCGGCGATGTCGTGGTGCTGGCGGTCGCGGGCCAGGTGGCGCTCGAAGCGTTGAAACTGATCGGACCCAAGGCGCTCCACGGCAAGACGGTGATCGACGCCTGCAATCCGATCGGCGGCGGACCGCCCGTCGCGGGCGTTCTGAGCTACTTTGTCGGGCAGAACGAGTTCGCTGATGGAGCGGCTGCAGGCGGCCTATCCGGACGCGCATTTCGTCAAGGCGTTCAACTCGGTCGGCAATGGCCAGATGGTCAATCCCGACTTCGGCGGCCTGCGCCCGACCATGTTCATCTGCGGCAACGACGCCGGCGCCAAAAAGACGGTGGCGACGATCTGCGACCAGTTCGGTTGGGACGCCGAGGACATGGGCCCGGTCGAGGCGGCGCGCGCGATCGAGCCGCTGTGCAAGCTCTGGTGCATCCCTGGCGTCGGCCGGGGCGATTGGTCGCCGCACGCGTTCAAGCTGTTGCGATGAGCGTTCGAAATACAGCGTCAACAACGACGTCGGCGGCCGAAGGTGTGATCGCTGTCACACTTCGGGTCAGAAATAAGAGACTATTGTTTGACGGTCGCGCCTTACAACGTTAGCCTCCCTTGAAACCAGCGCAGGGCGGCGAGCGCGGGGAGAGGGAGGACGGGATGCAGCTTCGATTGAGCGCTGCGGCGGCAGCAGTTATCCTTGCGAGCGCGAGGGCCCATGCGGGGCTCGTCGGAGACGGAACCAATACAGTTCAGGCGTTTTTTTATATCAACGCGCCGATCGCGCCGTCCGGCGGCGGCTGTGATCAATATTCGCAAACGTACTGCGAATGGGAGTACAATTATGACGCGCAGAACATCGCGCAGTATACCCTGCCGATTCCTGCGCATTTCGTCCAGGCTCCCGTCGATGGGGCGACGATTGACGTTGGCGATAAGCAGATTGTTATTACCAATCAGATTCCTGCGACCTTCTGCTCCGACGGCGTGAGCTCGGGCGCAGCTTGCACAGACGTGTTCACTGGCTTTGAGTTTATCTTCTCTTCAAAAGTCAACATAACCGGCGTTACGGTCGATGGCGCTAGCGCAGCGGATTTCCGACCAAATGAATTTGCCCCGCACGGCGGGATAGGGCCGATCTCATCGACGGATTTCATAGTCGATCTGACAGGCGCGGCGCCGGCCATCGGCGATCAACTCGTCCTCGACGTCACCACCGCCGGCAGCGTTCCCCCTGCTCCCGAGCCGTCGACATGGGCGATGATGCTCATCGGCTTCGCCGGGATCGGATTTGCCGCCTACCGGCGTACGGGCGCCGTCCGGGGCGCGTGAAGCGCGTTCAAGAAAGCAAATTGGGGAGGGGCAGATGGCTCAGCCATTCATCGGTCAGGTGATCGCCGTCGGGTTCAACTTTGCGCCCGTCGGCTGGCACATTTGCGACGGCTCGCTGCTGCCGATCTCTGAGAACGAGGCGCTCTTCAACCTGATCGGCACGACGTACGGGGGCGACGGGCAGACGACCTTCGGGCTGCCGGACCTGCGCGGGCGCGCGGCTCTCGGGATGGGCCAGGGTCAGGGTCTTTCCCCTTACACCCTCGGCCAGCCGGGCGGCGCAGAGTCCGTCACGCTCGCGAGCGGACAGGTCGGGAGCCATTCGCATGCGCTGGCCGGGGCTGCCACGGCGACGGCTGCTGCGCCGGGGCCCACAGTCGTTCTCGGCACGTCGGCGGCGGCGGACCCCATATACGCGACGACCGGCGCCAGCGCGGCGCTCTCGAGCGCAGCAGTATCTCCGAGCGTGGGCGGCGGACTGCCGCACGAGAACCGCCAGCCGAGCCTGGCCATAACCTACATCATCAGCCTCTTCGGAATATTTCCGTCGCAGAACTGATAAAACGGCGTCGAGGCGGGAGGCGAACGGATGAATCCTTTTCTCGGTCAGATCACCCTTTTTCCCTTCAATTTCGCGCCCCACGGCTGGGCTCTGTGCGAAGGGCAGCTGCTGCCGATTGCGCAGAACACGGCGCTCTTCTCGCTGCTGGGCACCTATTACGGCGGCAACGGCACATCGACCTTCGCGTTGCCGGACCTGCGCGGCCGCGCGCCGATCGGTCAGGGCCAGGGCCTGGGGCTTTCGTCCTATCCGATCGGGGCGCAACAGGGCGTCGAGACGGTCGCCCTTTCCTCCTCGCAGTCGCCGGCGCATTCTCACCCATTTCTCGCATTCGCGGTCCCCGCGACCGCCAGCGCGCCGGGCGGGGCCCTGCCGGCCGAGGGGCACGGCACGGGGCGGGGCGGAGCTTCGGTCAATACCTACGCGCCCTTGCAGAACGCGACCGCCACGACATTGGCGGCCGGGCAGGCTGGCCCTGCCGGCGGCAACCAGCCGCACAGCAATCTGCAGCCCTACCTCACGCTCAATTGGTGCATCGCGCTGCAAGGGGTTTTCCCTTCCCGGTCTTGAGGGTCAAGGACAACGAGGGGCGCCGGGCGCTCGAAGGAGAACGCGGCCATGGCCGAACCATACCTCAGTCAGATCGAAGCCTTTGCGTTCGGGTTTGCGCCCAAGGGTTGGGCGCTGTGCGCGGGCCAACTGCTGCCGATCAATCAAAACCAGGCGTTGTTTGCGCTGATCGGCACCTACTATGGCGGCAACGGAACCACCAATTTTGCCTTGCCCGACCTGCGCGGTCGCCTTGCTCCTGCGCTCGGTCAGGGTGGAGGTCTCTCGCCTTACGTGCTGGGGCAGCAAGGCGGCGGGGAGAGTCACACGCTGACCGTTGCAGAAACTCCGTCGCACACGCACGCGATCAACGCCGACAACAATGGCGCGACCGGCGGTTCGAATATTCCGAGCAGCGCGGTCGTACTGGGGAGCGGTTACGCCAATCAGACGGGATCGCCGGCCGTGAACATCTACAGTTCCGCCGCGCCGACGATCGCCATGGGGTCGCTCGGGCCGGCCGGAGGGCAGCCGCATGAGAACCGCATGCCCTATTTGACGCTGAACTACTGCATCTCTCTAACGGGGATCTTTCCGTCGCAGAACTGAAGAAGAGCCCGAATAGCGTCACGGTCAGTTGAACACGACCTGATAGTCCTGATGGTCCGGCGAAGGCGTGTGGACGGGGATCATGTAGAGGTCGAAGCTGGCGCCGTCCTCGAGCGCCAACGCATACATGCCCTCGGGCGCAATTGGCGAAGGGGCGCCGCGCAGGACGAGCGTGAAACCGGGAGGACGCGGCGCGTCGGCGCGCGGCGACTTCGGAACCTCGACGGCGACGAGCGTGAGTTGATGCCCGTTCGACAGCGACACCGCCTTGCCGACATGCGGAGCAAACATTTCGCTGGTCATGGCTGCGGTCATTGTCCCCTGCCCTCAAAATCCCTTGCGCCCGACCGTGCGAAAAAATCGCGGCGTTGTCGAGCGCCGGGGAAGGCGGCCATATGAACCCGATGACCGAAGACACGCTGAGCTTGCGCCTTGCGCGCGACGACGAGCCGGACAAAGCCTTCCTGTTCGGCTTGTTCGCCGCGACAAGGGCCGCCGACATGGCTGCGATGCCGATCGACGCGGCGGCCAAAGACTTCCTGCTGCAGGCTCAATACCGGTCGATGACGGAGACCTATCGGCGGGACTATCCCGAGGCGCGCTGGCAGATCGTCGAACACGACGGCGAGCCGGTTGGGCTCCTGATCGCCGATGTGGGGGACGCTTGCGTAACCTATGTCGACATCGCCCTTCTGCCGGAGACCCAGGGTCGCGGGCTCGCGACGCGCCTCATGTTGCAAGCGCTCGAAGAACCGAGGCGCCTCGGCCGGCCGGCCCGAGTCACGGTGCTGGCGACGAACGCGGCGTCCCTGAGCCTCTGCGAACGACTTGGCTTCGTCCGATCGGGAGCGTTCCCGCCGTTTGTCTCTCTGGAATGGGCGCCCTGACGGGCGCGACCGGCGGCGCCGGCCGCGACCGGTCATAGATGCGCCGCGCCAGCATCGCGGCGTCGCAGGTCGCCGAACGGGGAGCCGCGGGAATGCAAGGCGTGCTGATCCATCCGGCCGAGCCGAATTGCGTCTTCCTCGTCCGGAAATGCGCCGCCGGAAGACCCGGTTCGAAATCGACCCTTGCGCAAACGACTAGCGGCTGATATGCTGTCATTGCAGCGGATGACTGCAGTCTTTCAACGACGAGCGTGAGTATCCGGCATGGCGACACTGACCGTGCGCAATCTCGATGAGGACCTCGTCCGCCGTCTCCGCGTCCGCGCGGCGGAGCATGGACGTTCGGCTGAAGCGGAGCACCGCGAAATTCTCCGCTTCACGTTGCTCGAGGAAGGGCGTCTGGACCGGGCGGAGGCGTCCCGGCGTCTGGCTCAATTCCGAGCACGCACCGCGGGCCGGGGTTCGGTTTCGGCGGTCGAGCTTCTCCGCGAGGGTCGCGACGAGCGAACGGGTGCACTCACGGGAAGACGCGCAGGCGTCTGATCGTGGCGCTGGTCGTTGACGCGTCGGTGGGACTGAAATGGGCGCTGGCCGAGGCGGACAGCCGCTTCGCGGAGGCGCTCGTACGCGCCGAGCCGGGTCTAATGGTCCCCGACTTCTGGCTGCACGAGGCGACAAACGTCCTGTGGCTGCAAGTGCGGCGGAAATTGCTCACTCCAGATGAGGCGCGGGAAGGCCTGGGTTTGCTTGCCGCGCTTGTCGAACCAACCCCGACCGGGCGCATGGGCCTCCATGAGGTGACGCTCGACATCGGCATGGCGATCAATCATTCGACCTACGACACGATGTACCTTGCGTTCGCGATTGCGACAGGGGCAAGCGCGGTCGTGTCCGCCGACTCCGCTTTCGTTCGAGCGGTACGAACCCACCCGGACTCGGCCATGGCGGCCATGGCGGTGACCCTGGAGGATTGGGCTCGTTCTCAAGGCCTTCGGCCTTGACAGGTCGCGCGGCGCGGCGCGCTTCCCTGCCTTCACGTTCCGGAAGGCGCGCAGTCCGCTCGGCCCCGCGCCAGGGCCGTGGCGCCGCAGTCGCCGAACAGGAAGCCGTTGGAGAACTCCGCCTCCTGAACGATCCGGCCGAGCCGCGCGAGGCCCTTCCTCGCCGGAGATGCGGCCGGCGACGGCGTCGGCGAACGCCTGCGCGATGGCGACGAAGTCGCCGCTGTGCGGCGACAGGCGCAGCGACGTGACGCCGGCGGCGCCGAGGCGGTCGCAGTCGCCGATCAGGTTGGCGTAGGCGTGCGACAGGGTCTGCACCCCGTTCACCGCCAGAAAGTCGGCGTCGTCGAGGGTTCGCGCGGCGAGGCCGTCCGGATCGTTGGCGCAGACGAACTGGCACGAATCCTTGGTCAGCCCGTGGATGCGCGCGTGCGTGCAGCGGCTCGAGATCGCGAGCGGGATGCGGCCGTAGGCCCAGACCTCGACGCAGGCGTCAAGCTGTTGAGCGGCCCTCGCCAGGACCTCGACCGAGGCGATCGGCAGTTCCGGCGGCAGGCAGAAGCGCCGTGCGCCGAGGCGTGCAAGATAAGCGAGCGTCATCTCGTTATAGACATTGACCAGCGGTCCGACCGCAAAGGGTCTCTCAGGACGCATCCAGCGCAACAGCGTCAGGTCGTTGATCTCGACCCCGTATCCGGCCTGTTCGGCGAGCTCGCGCGCCGCCTTGCGCTCGCGCTCGAGCGTCGGCAGCGCCAGCGAGGCGAGCGCGACCGTCTTGCCGCCGCGCTCGAGCCGCTCGACGACCGCGGGAATACGGTCCGAATAGAAGGGCAGGCGTTTCGAGCAGACGAGTTCGCCGACGACGACGCGGTCGACCGGCGCTTCGTCGGCGATCCGGGCGTAGAAGTCGACCAAGGCGTCCGCCGTCCAGTTGAACAGCACCGGCCCGACCGTCAGCTGAAGGCGCTTGTGCAAGGTTAGATCCCAATCAAACGCGGTTGCGCCAGCGAACCCTCACCCTGCGGCCTTCGGCCGCTTCCCTCTCCCGATGGGAGAGAGGACGCCCTTCCCCCTCTGGGGGAAGGTGGCCGCGTAAGCGGCCGGATGAGGGTTTGTCGCGCAATCCCATCTCAATTCGCCTCACCGCCAGGCCTTGCGATAGGCCCCTGCTGTTGTCTTCTGCCCCTCTGTGAGGTCGCGGAGCGCGCTCGTGGCGATGGGGCGGCCGGCGGCAGTACGCGTCGAGCGCCGCGCGGAAGCCGCTGACGACCGCCGTCGTATAGGCGCGGCTGCGTTGCCGGCCTTCGATCTTCAGCGCCGTGACGCCGGCTTCCGCGAGTTGCGGAATGAGCGTGGCTGCGTCGAGGCTGACGGGGTCCTCGAAGGCGTGGCCCTGGTAGGCGCCGATCCGGAACGAGCCTTTGCACAGCGTCGGATAGGGGGCGGGCTCCCCCGCGCCGACCCGATGGATGGCGAAGCCGCCGAGGCGCGAGACCAGCGCGCCGCCTTCCTCGCGGTACTCGACGTGGCTCGCGGGCGAGCAGGCGCCGTTCATGTTCGGCGATTTGCCGGTGGCGTAGGAGGAGAGCGAGCACCGTCCTTCGGCCATCACGCACAGGCCGCCGAACACGAATACTTCCGTCTCCACGCCGGTCTCGCGGTTGATCGCCGCGATCTCCTGCACGGTCAGCACGCGCGGAAGCACGACGCGTTTGACCCGGAAAGCGTTGGCGTAGACGGCGATCGCGTCGGCGTTGGCCGCCGCCGCCTGGACCGAGAGATGCAGGCGCAAACCCTGCCGGCGCTCAGCCGCGTAATCGAGCAGCCCGAGATCGGCGAGGATCACTGCGTCGGCGCCGAAGCGATGGGCGTCGTCGACGGCTTTGGCCCAGAGGTCGAAAGCGCCCGCGCGCGGAAAGGTGTTGATGGCGATAAGCACCTTGGCGCCGCGCCGGTGCGCGAATGAAATCGCCTCGGCCATCTCGGCGCGCGAGAAATTGAGCCCTGGAAAGTTGCGCGCGTTCGTCTCGTCGTTAAACCCGCAATAGACCGCGTGCGCGCCGGCTTCCACCGCCGAGCGCAGGGCGGCCGGCGTTCCAGCCGGGCAGACCAGTTCGAGTTCCCGCCGCCCGGTCATTCGAACCGCGCCGCGGACACGCGGGTCAGCGGCGCGCCGCTCATGGCCGCGACCGCCGCCGCCAGCCTTTGCGCCGGGGCCGCGGCCAGCCGTTCAAGCGGCCCAAACAGCGCCGTCGCCTCGCGCACGAGATCGAGTTCCTCGTTGTCGATGGCGTTGCGCAAGGCGACGACCGCCTCGGTGTCGCCCTCGATCGACAGGTCGCGCGAGAAGAACAGAGCGTCGCCGTCGTAGGCGCCGTGCACCAGGCCGATCAGCGCGGCGAGCGGCCCGGCGATCCGCGCGTTCCAGACGACCGCCTCGTCCCGCCTGAGGGCGAACAGGCTCGGACGCGTTGGGCGAGGCTTGAGGACAAGGACGAAGGGCAAGTCGGTCGGGTCGATGAGAAAGACCTTCATCGCCTGCTCGCCGAGCCGAGAGAACAGGGCAGGATGGCGCTCAGCGAGCCTCATCGTCAGACGGGCGCCGACCAGCGACAGCGGCCAGAGCGGCGCAAACCGCAGCGCGATCGCGCCCGCGGCGGGAAATTGCGGAATGCGGACGTGGGACATGAGGATCATAAGCCCCATGCCGCGCGCCCGCGCTTTGATCTGAATCAATGCGGACGGTGAAGGCTTACGGGAGGAACCGGAATGTCATTCCGCGACCTTCCGGCTTTTCGCGATCTCAGAACCTTCCTCCGGTTTCTTGAGGACCGCCGTCTTCTGGCCCGAATCGGCGAGCCGATCAGCCTCGTCCACGACCTCACCGAGGTGCACCGGCGCGTTCTCCTGGCCGGCGGCCCCGCGCTCCTGTTCGAGAATGCGCGGGGGGCGAAGATCCCCGTCCTCACCAATCTGTTCGGCACGGCCGAGCGGGTCGCGGCGGCCTTTGGCGTCGCCCTGCCGCGGGTCGGCGAACTCGGCGAAATGCTCGCCGCCCTGCGCGAGCCGGAGCCGTTTGATGGTGTGCGGGATGCGCTGAGCCGCTGGCCGATGGTTCGCGCCGCGCTCTCAACCCGGCCGAGCCTCGTGTCGCGGCCCGACTGCCAGGCCGACCGGCGGCTCGGAAGCGACGTCGATCTCGGCCTCTTGCCGATCCAGACCTGCTGGCCGGGCGAGCCGGCGCCGCTGATCACCTGGCCCATGGTGATCACGCGGCCGCCCGACACGGAGGCCGACGATACGGCGCATATGAACATCGGCGTCTACCGGATGCAGGTCCTGGACAGGGACCGCGCCATCATGCGCTGGCTGCCCCAGCGCGGCGGCGCGGCGCATCATCGGGCGTGGAGCGCGCAGGGCAAGGATACGCCGGTCGCCGTGGCGATCGGCTCTCGATCCGGCGACCATTCTCTCGGCCGTGCTGCCGTTGCCGGAGACGGTTTCGGAACTGCGCTTCTCCGGCGTGCTGCGCGGCGAGCGGCCGCGAATCGCGCCCGCCCTGACCGTGCCGCTGATGGTCCCCGCCGACGCGGAAATTGTGATCGAGGGATTCGTCTCGGCGACGGAGACGGCGCCGGAAGGCCCTTACGGCGACCACACTGGTTATTACAACAGCGTCGAAGCGTTTCCCGTCATGCGGATCACCGCGATCACCTCGCGGCGCGATCCGATCTACCTCACCACCTTCACCGGCAGGCCGCCGGACGAGCCGTCGGTGATCGGCGCCGTGCTCAACGATCTCGCCATCCCCACAATGCGGCGGCAGATGCCGGAGATCGTCGACGTCTGGCTGCCGCCGGAAGCCTGCTCCTATCGCATGGCGATCATCGCGATCCGCAAGTCCTACCCCGGGCAGGCGCGCCGCGTGATGATGGGCCTTTGGGGCATGCTGCCGCAGTTCAACTACACCAAGACAATCATCGTGGTGGACGACGATATCGACGTGCGCGACTGGAAGGACGTGGCCTGGGCGCTGGCGACGCGGATGGACGCGGCGCGCGACACGGTCGTCGTGGCGAATACGCCGATCGACTACCTCGATTTCGCCTCCCCCGAGCCGGGCCTCGGCGGCAAGCTCGGCCTCGACGCCACCAGGAAGATCGGCGCCGAGACCACGCGCGAATGGGGCCGGACGCTCGCCATGTCGTCCGAGGTCATGAAGCGGGTCGACGAAGTTTGGCCGCGGCTCCAGCGCGCGCTCGCCAACTGCAATTCCCCATGATACCGCCGATCCGCGAACGCGCGCGAGGCATTCGCGCCGCGTCGACCGAGCGAGAATTGCGATAGACTGCCGCGCAAACATTTTCTGAGGAGAGACGGCCATGGCGATCATCGACGTCAGCAACTCGACGCTGCTCATGATCGATTTCCAGGCGCGGCTGATGACCGCGATCGACGAGGGCGCCGCGGCGATCGCCAACGGTCGCCGGCTCGTCGAGGCGGCGGCGCTGTTCGGCGTTCCGGCGCTTTTCACCGAGCAGAACCCTGGGCGGCTTGGGCCGACTGTGCCGGAGCTCCGGCCGGACGAATCGCGAGTTTTCGCCAAGTTGACCTTCGACGCCAGCCGCGCGTCGGGCTTTGCCGACCGGCTGGCGGAGGGGCATGCGCTGATCGTCGCCGGCTGCGAGGCGCATGTCTGCGTGCTGCAGACGGCGCTCGGGCTGCTCGAGGCAGGCCGGCCCGTTTTCGTCGTCCGCGACGCGGTCGGCTCGCGGCGGCCGGAAAGCAAGGAGACCGCGCTGAGGCGGATGGAGCGCAATGGCGCGGAAATCGTGACGACCGAAATGGTTGTGTTCGAGTGGCTCGGGTCCGCCGAGAGCCCACGTTTCCGGGAAGCCGTTGGCTTGATCAAGTGAGGTCCAGTTTTCCTGGGCGCCGTGGCCACCCACTGGCCGAGGCGCCTTTGCGCGTGGCTCGGCTTTCGCCCGGTCGGCTCTGCTCGGACGTGGGTACGGAAGCGAGCCTGACGCGAAGGAGGCGGCTGCAGTCGAGCCTGCACGATCAGCGGTTGGAAAACAGAGTCAAGAGAACCTTGCCCTTGTCGCCGATGACGCAGACCAGCGTCTGCGGCTTGTCCTTCGAACCTCGCTCGAGATATGCATCGGCGATCACCACGGTTCGGACCGGAACCGTCTCGATCGCCGTATCGGCCTTGATGATCTTGGCGCTGTCCAGATCGACCACGATGTCCTTGATCTGCGACGACTTCTGCTTGAGCGCGATCAGGCCGCTGGCCTTGCAGGCGTCGACTTCGGGCGAAGGAGTCTGCGCCATGGCGGGCGAAGCCGCGAGTGCGGCCAGAACGACAAGAGGGAATCTCAAACGCGCCTCCGACGGTAACTACACGCGCGGGCAATGACGCCCGTTCGTCAAACGAAGCAGCGCAGCCCGAGTTCCAATCGTCACGCCGACGGCGTGAGGATCGCCCAGCCGGCCTCGCTGAGACGTAGCCTTGGCTGGCGGGGGGGTCGGGTTCGACGCCACCAGGAAGGTCGGCGCCGAAACCACCCGCGAATGGGGCCGGACGCTCGTCATGTCGCCCGAGGCGACGTCACAGGTCGAGGCCGTCTGGCCGCGACGCGGTCGGCTCACGGCGGCCGGAAAAAGGAGGCCGCTCTGAGGCGGATGGAGCGGAACTGCGGGGAAATCGTCACGACCGAGATGGTCGTGTTCGAGTGGCTCGGGTCCGCCGGGAGCCCGCGCTTCCGGGAAGCGGTCGCCTTGATCAATTGAGGTCGCCTGCGGCGCCGCCCGTGTCGCCGGACTGCCGTGTCGTGTCCTCCAGGATGACTATGTTCGCGATAGCGATCGAGGTGAAGCCGCGACCTGTGCCCCCGCCGCGATCCGCTCGCAAACCAGCTGCGCCGCCGCGATGTCCTCGACCGCGAGGCCGAGGGACTTGAACACGGTCATCGAGCCGGTGGCCGGCAGGGGCTTGGCGCCCGAAAAAATCTCGCCCGCCTCGGCATGGATCGGCGCGCCGGAAAGGATCACGTCGCCCAATTCCGACTGGGCCGCATCGCGCGAATCGACGATCAGCGCGCACGCGCGCATCAGCGCGTCGTCGAGCTCGCGCCAGTTCGGCCGGCAGGCGCCGATCGCGTTGACATGTGCGCCGGGTTTCACCCAAGCGCCGGTCAGCACCGGGGTCTGTGAGCTTGTCGCAACGACGATCACGTCGGCGTCCTCGACCGTCGCGCGGACGTCCGGCTTGGCGATTGCGCCATGCTCGGCGGCAAACTGCTCGGCGCGCTCGGGCGTGCGGCTCCAGACACGGGTCTCCTCGAAGGCGCGCACACGGCTCAAGGCCTCGAGATGCGCGCCCGCCTGAACGCCGGCGCCGACGAGCGCCAGCACGCGCGCGTCGGAGCGGGCGATGCGCCGAGTCACGGCGGCCGAGACCGCGGCCGTGCGCATCTCGGTGACCAGTGTCCCATCCATCGCGGCGAGCGGCTCGCCGGTATCGGAGCGCATGAGCAAAATCATCGCATGGTGCGTCGGGACGCCCGTTCCGGCGTTCGCCGGATAGAAGCTGACGAGCTTCAATCCCATCGCCGTCCCGGCGACTGCCGGCATCACGCCCAAATAGCGCCGGCCTTCCTCGACGGTCAGCATGCTGCGCACGGGCTGGAGAACCTTGCCGGCGGAGAAGTCGCCGAGCGCGCCCTCCATCGCATCGATCAGCGCGTCCCATTCCAGCGCGGCGCGCACGCGCGCTTGGTCAAGATAGTCGAGCATCCTCACTCCTTCCGCAGCTGTCATAGCAAGCGTACCCAAGCGAGGCGAGGCGCCTTCCCTGCAGCCGAGAAGCGATCGCGGCTGACGTGGTCGAGGATTGCGCCTACAGGGGGTGCGCCGCCGGCGAGAGAATCGCCCAGCCCACCTCGCCGAGACGCAGCTTCGGCTCGCGGACGCCGGCCTCGAGCGCGGCCGTGCGTCCGAACAGGATCGCGCGCATGCCCGGCGCCGGCAGCATCGTCTCCTTTCCGAGATTGAGCGCGACCATGAGCCGCTCGTCCCCGGCAAAGGCTTCGAAAACCACGGTCTCGTTGGCGAGATGCAGAACGCGGGTCTTGGCCCGATGCAGCCAGGGGTGACGGCGGCGCATCCCGATCAGCTCTTGATGGCGGCGAAAGACCGGCAGCCCCAACGGCGAAAGCGCCGCCGGGCTCTCGGGGAAGGCCGCACGGACGGCGTCGTCGCCGCCGAGCCGATTGTCCTTCACGCCGCGAAACGCCTGCTCGTCTCCGGCATAGATCGACGGCGTGCCGCCGCAGGCGAACAGCACCGCCAGCGCATGGTCGATGAAGCGCGGGTCGTCGAGGCGACTCGCGAGCCGCGTGACGTCGTGATTGCCGATAAAGGTCTGCGGGACGAAAGCGTCGAGGAAGGCGTTGTGGCGATCGAGCGCCCAGGCGAGTTCGAAGAAATTGCGGTCGTTGAGCGCGCTCCAGATCGCCTTCCAGAGTTCGTATTGCGTCACCGCGTCGACGCCGGTCTCTTTGACGAAGCCGACATAATCGCCGTGAATGACCTCGCCGAACAGATAGGCCTCGGGATGCTTGGCGCGCACGCGCGGCAGCACGCGCGCCCAGAATCGCGGCGGGATGGCGTAGGCGGCGTCGAGGCGCCAGCCGGACGCGCCGCGGTCGAGCCAGTGGATCATCACGTCGGTCACGAGGTCTTCGATCGGCGGCGCATCGTGGTTGAGAACGACGAGGTCATGGTGGCCCTCGAAGGTGACAGCCATCGGTCCGTCGGACGCCGGGCGACCGGAGGCCTCTTCGAGTCGAAACCAGGCGGCCCGGCCCGGGGTCGGGCCGCCGTCGACAAGCTCCTGAAAAGCAGGGTGGCGCCGCGACACGTGATTGAACACGCCGTCCAGCACGATTCTTAGCCCGCGTTTGCGAGCCGAACTCGATCAGCGCGTCGAAGTCGGCGTCGTCGCCGAGCCTCGGGTCGATTCGGAAATGATCGATCGTGTCGTAGCCGTGCGAGGCGGCGGCAAAGATCGGACCAAGCAGAAGCCCGGAGGCGCCGAGTTCGATCGCGTAGTCGAGCCAGCCGGTCAGCCGCCCGAGGCGGTGCGCGAGTGGAGCGGTTCGCTCGGGTCGGATCTCTGCGCCGACGAAGCCAAGCGGATAGACGTGCCAAAAGATCGCATGCTCGACCCAGACGGGCATGATGCCTCTCCTATTTACCGGTTGGTATATTTGACAGCTCAGCCCTTCTGCGAGGCGCCGTCCGGTTGCGCCGCGAATCCGTACAGGAAGGCGTGAGTCGCCTCCCGCGCTCGTTCAGCGCCGAGCGACGCATAATTGTTCAGGGCGAGCGCGATGGCGTTGTTGAGCACGCCTAGAAACGCGGCTGCAAGCGCGCGGGCGCGCTCCTGCGGCAGGCCTTCGGCGGCGAGCGCCTCTCGGAACAACCGTTCGACCGCGGCGAAATGCCGCTCGTGAAACGATCGCGCCACTTCATAGGCTTCACTGCGGATCGGCGCGAACCACAGCGTCAGATAGAGCCGATAAAAGCTGCGCTCCTTGGCGGCGAATGCGAAGGTGGCCTCGGCGATCGCCGTCAGCGTGGCGGAGAACTCGCCGCGCCTGACGTTCCCCGCGAGCGCGACACGCAACGGACCGAACCGCTCGTCGATCAGCGCCTCGAGGAGGCCGCGCTTGCTGCCGAAATGGTGGTAGAGCGTCGGCTTGGTCACGCCGGCCGCAATGCAGATCCGCTGCACGCCGACGCCGTCATAGCCGTGGGTGGCGAAGAGGTCGAGCGCGCGGCCGAGCAACTCCGCGCGAGTGTCGTCCGACGAGGCAGCCATGCGGCCACTGTATACCGAACGGTATATAAATTCAAGCGCGCGCCTTTGACACATCTAAGTGACCTTCGGCAACGGTTTGTTAGGCTCGCCCGAGGATGATCAACCGGTCCAAATGCATTGGATCGGGCGCCGGTGGGCGCCGGCAGCCGACGCGCCCCAGCCATGACGACCGGGTCCGTCCTCTCTTGAACAGCCAAGCATCGAGCGGGCTTCCAAGAATGTCCAATGTGTCGTCCTTCGGCGCGCGCGCGCGGGCGCTCGCGACCGAATCGCAGGAGCCCTCTCTCAGCGAACGGTCGACGATCTCGGCCGCAGGCGCCGAGCGCCGTCGCCACGCCCGCATACCGCTTGAGTTGCACGGGCGGTACATGCTCGAATGCGGACGCGAATATCCATGCGTAACCCGGGACCTCTCCCATATCGGAATGGCGATCGAAGGCGTTCCGGTCGCCGCAATGGGCGAGCGGGTGGTCGCGTATCTCGAAGAACTTGGACGGGTCGAGGGCAGGGTCGTGCGCCGCTCGAGAGGGTGGTTCGCCATCGAGCTCGTGGCGACGCCGCAGAGACTCGAACTGCTTGACGAGAAGATCAGCGCGATCATCCGTCGCAGGGCGCCCGACGGGTCCAAATAGCGGCACGAAGCGCCGCCACGGCCCGAAGCGGGGCGTTCGCCTTTGAACGGACGGGACACCTCGGTCCGCGCAATGCCCCCATGCACGCCGATTACGCGGCAACTCCAACGCTCTAGCGTAAGCGGGAGACCCCCCGGCTATGCCGGGGTGGCAGTAGCAGTTTGACGTTTCCTGCAGTCCATCAGCGAAGTTCCAACGTGAGCAGCCACTCACACGAAAGGAACTCCGCCGATGGACGAGTACGAAAGCCTAAGCCACACGACTTGGGACTGCAAATATCATGTTGTCTTCATCCCGAAATGTCGCCGCAAGACTTTGTATCAGGAGCTGCGGCGGCATTTGGGCGAAGTGTTCCGCAGGCTTGCGCTTCAGAAGGAATTGAAGGTCGAAGAAGGGCATCTGATGCCCGATCACGTGCACATGCTGCTATCGATCCCGCCGAAATACGCGGTGTCGCAGGTGGTGGGTTTCATCAAGGGCAAGAGCGCGATCCACATGGCCCGGGTTTACGGAGAGCGCAAACGCAATTTTGTGGGGCAGCATTTTTGGGCCCGGGGATTCTTCGTCAACACGGTGGGGCGCGACGAAGAAGCCATCCGCGCCTACATCCGCAATCAGGAGAAGGAAGATCAGCGGTTGGAGCAGATGAACCTCTGGCGCTGACAAGCCGCCTTGGGCGGCTGCAATTTCAAGGGGCCGCGTCAGCGACCCCTTCTGCCGCTTCGAGCGGCTCCAATCCTAAAGCCCCCGGCTTTGCCGGGGGATACTTACCCGTCAGGAGGAGTCTCGCCTCAGACCGCGTTCCACAGGCGGATGGCCGGCTGTTGAGGGTCGTCGTGCTCGTAGCCGAGCACGCTGACGCTCGCCGTATCGAGCAGGAGAAGCCGGCCTTCCGAGGGTGGCAGCCCGAGCCAGCGGGCGGTCAGCACGCGCAGCACATGGGCGCTCGAGAAGACGACGGCGCTGTCGTTCGCCGCGCGCAGCCGGGCGATGACGCGGTCAACGCGTGCGCCTACGTCGGCCGCGGCCTCTCCGTTCGGGCAGCCGTCGCGGAAGATGAGCCAGCCCGGCCGCTTGGCGAGGATCTCGTGGGTGGTATGCCCCTCGTAGTCGCCGTAATCCCATTCCAGCAGGTCGGGATCTGGCACGGCGCGGTCGCCGAAACCCGCGAGAGCGCAGGTCCTGGCCGCCCGTTGCAGGGGACTCGTGAAGACCCGGTCGAAGATCTGGCCGGCCAAACGATCCCGTAGCGCGGTCGCCTTCCGCTCACCGACCGCGGTGAGCGGAATGTCGGTCCGGCCGGTGTGCCTTCCGCTGGCGCTCCAAGCCGTTTCGCCGTGGCGGACGAGCGTAACGGTTTGCGGCATGTCTGTCCTCTTTATCGATTGGACCCCAGGGCGGCCGGTCGATCATGCCACAAATGTGCAGAGTTTTGGCGACGCTTGTCCCGTCCCACCATCGCCCATGCGAGTCAGCGCCGTGGTACTCATCTACAGCAGCAAATCGGCTTATCAGCTCTTTAACTGCTGGTCGCGTATCTTCGACACTACGTTTCGCTACGCCTTGCGCAGGGTGCGCGACGTCGTTAGGGCATGATGCCGTCGAGCGCGCGCGGGCTGGGCCCTGCATTTCCATTCGAAGTCAATCCACGGCCGTTTCCGGCCGCGCCCGCTTGGACGACGCATGACGACGCTCACCCTTACGAATCACGAAGTTTTCTTCCCCGAGAACGAGATCATCGTTTCGAATACCGTCGCCGAGACGGCTGAGGGCGCGCGAAAGGGCAAACGCCGCGGTGGACGTCGCCCGCAACGACCCCGAGAGCAGTGGGCGAACCTGTTGGCGCTCAACGCAGCTGTCGAGGCCGCGCGAGCCGGCGAGGCGGGACGCGGATTCTCCGTGGTCGCCGCAGAAGTGCGAACGCTTGCGGTTAGGGCGCCGGGTCCGCGAAAGAGATCTCAAACCTTGTGGCGACAGCGAAAGAGGATGTCGCTCAAGGCGCCAAGCTCGTTTCCGACACCGGGCAGGCGCTCGAGCGCATCTCACGGCAGATCGCGGGCGTCAGCGACATCGTCAAAGAGATTGCAGGCCGAACTTCCGACCAGTGCACCGCGATCCAGGAAGTGAACGTCGCCGTGGGCCAGATGGATGAGGACACCCAGAAGAACGCCGCCATGGTGGAAGAGACCAGTGCTGCGACGCGCAACCTGCAATCCGAGACGGAAACGCTCGCGGCTGCCGTCGGCGAGTTCAAGATGGGTACGCCGCGAGAAGACGGGCCGCGATCGGACCGCCTGGCGGCGTAGGGGCGCGGTCATCCGGGCAGTCCGCGCTTCCGCTACGACTTGATCTTCACGTACTCGCCGGGGGCGTCGCCGAGCGGTTCCAGCTTGCCCTCGCCGGGCGTGCGGGCGGGGACCTTCTCGGGCGCTTGTGCGGTGAGCCATTGGATCCAGTCCGGCCACCACGAGCCGGGCGTCTCCTCGGCCGCTTTGACCCAGTCCTCGAACTCGCCCTCGACCGGACCTCCGGTCCAGTACTGGTATTTCGGTTTGGCGGGGGGATTGACGACGCCGGCAATGTGGCCCGACCCGGCCATGACGTAACGCACCGGTCCGCCGAGGCATTTGGCGCCGTTGAATGCCGAGCGGGCAGGGGCGATGTGGTCCTCCTTGGCCGCGAGTTCGTAGACCGGGATCGTCACTCTCTTCAGGTCGATCGTCCGCCTGTGGAGCCTCATGCGCCCGTTCGACAGATCGTTCTGGAAGTAGCAGTGGCGGAGGTAGAACTTGTGGTTCGCCGCCGGCATGCGGGTGGAGTCCGCGTTCCAGACCAGGAGATCGAAAGGCATCGGTTCCTTGCCCTTCAGGTAGTTGTTGACGTAGTACGACCAGATCAGGTCGTTCGGCCTGAGCATGTTGAAGGCCTGAGCCATGGCCGAGCCTTCGAGATAGCCCTGCTTCTCCATGCGCTTTTCGGCCTGCTTCAGTTGCTCGGCGTCGACGAAAACCTTTAGGTCGCCGGCGTCGGCGAAGTCGATCTGGGTGGTGAAGAAGGTCGCGCTCTCGATTCGGTCGTCGCGCGTCGCCGCCATGTAACCAAGCGTGGCGGCGAGCAGCGTGCCGCCGACGCAATAGCCGATCGCCGTCACCTTGCGCTCGGCGGTCGCCTGCTCGACGGCGTCGAGCGCGGCCAAAATGCCTTCCTGCATGTAGGAGTCGAAATCCTTGTCGGCGTGCCTGGCGTCGGGATTGACCCAGGAGACGACGAACACCGTCAGGCCCTGCGTCACCGCCCAGCGGATGAACGACTTCTCCGGATTGAGGTCGAGGATGTAAAACTTGTTGATCCAGGGCGGAATGATGAGCAGCGGCCGCTTGTAAACCTCCGCCGTCGTCGGCGCATATTGGATGAGCTCGATCAGGTCGTTGCGGAAGATAACCTTCCCGGGCGTGGTGGCCATGTTGACGCCGAGCTGGAAGGCCCGGGCGTCGACCTGGCGGATGCGGACGTTGCCCTTGCCGGCCTCGATGTCCTCGGCCAGCATCTTGAGCCCGCGCACCAAGTTCTCGCCGCTTTCTGCCAGCGTGGCGCGCAACAGTTCCGGGTTCGTGCCGATGAAGTTCGACGGAGAGAAAGCAGCGGACACCTGCTTGAGATAAAATCGCGCCTTGGCGCGCCGATGCGGCTCCATCTCGTCGGCGTTGTGGACGAGGTTTTCCGCCCAGTCCGTCGTCAGCACGTAGGCCTGCTTCAGGAAATCGAAAAACGGATTGTCTCGCCACTCCGTGTCGGAGAACCGCTTGTCGCTACTGTCGGGTTCGGCGATGGGCGCAGCCGTTCCCCCCTGGAACCGCTGCAGCGTCGCCGCCCATAGGTTGACGAACTGGGTGGCGTAGGCCGTCTGGGCCTCGATCGCGCGTTTGGGATCGGCCATGTAATACTCGGCGACATGGCCGAGCGACCGCACCATCTCGCCGATCTCCTCGGAGACCGAGGTCTTAATCTCGCCGCTCTCGCGCGGACGGATGTAGGCGGCGAACGCTTTGCCGGCGTGTTCGATGGCGCTGGCGATGTTGCGGGCCAGCGCCTCGATATTCGGCATTGGATATTTGATCCCGAAGCCGAAAGGACTCTGCAGGGCTCTCGAGGCTCGCGGGCGCGGCGTCGACGGCTTTTGGCGCCGGACCGGGCGCATCGGCGGCCGGACCGGGCGCATCGGCGGCCGGAGCGGGGGGCGCTGCGCTTTGGCGCAGTCGTCTCGGCCGCCGAATCCGGCGGCGAAGCGGCGGGCGCGGCAGGCCTCGTTCGCTTCGCGATGCGGGCGCGCTTCGTCGCCTGAGCAAAGACGGGCGGCTTCGGCGCCGGCGCCGGACTCGCGGGCGGCAGGCTAGGCGCGGTCGAATCCGCGAGACCGGCCGGCGTGTTCACCCATTCGTCGAGCGAGTCGGAGTTCCGGCAGCTTGCGGGCCCTGCCTTTGCGCGCGTTGGTTTCTGCGGTTGGCGTGACAACGGGGTTGAGCCACTTGGCCTTGGCGGCGGGTTTGGTCGCCTTGGCGCGGGCCTTGGCCGTCGAAGCGACGCTCTTCGGTTCGGCATCGGCGCCCGAGCCCGTCTTCGCCCCGCTCGAGCCCTTTGCCGCCGCCTTTCCGGATTTGGCCGTCGCCGCGTCATCGGTCGCCTCGATCGGCGCAGCCTTCGCTCGATCTCTCGCCGCGTTCGCACGATGTGTCGCCATGAAAGAGCGTTCCCTGATGTCGGCCTGGGGGAGACACTTCCCCGTTTTGGTCATAATAGGTGAGTACGGCGGCATGACGCCAGAACGACTTTTGCTGGGATGGCCATCTTCGGGTTCCGATGGCGGTCAGAACGGGAGCAGAGAGCAACGCGATGTTCGCAGCGAGCGCGGCGAAATGGGCGATGGCGTCGGCCCTGGCGTGCGGCCTGACGTCTCCGGCGTTCGCCCAGCAAGCCGACAATCCGCTGAAAAGCGTGATGAAAATATTGGGCTTCGCAACCGACGTCCCTGCGGCTCAGGACTTCGTAGTCAAGTCCCGCCCGGAAAAGGAACCCGGCTATATCCCGGTCTTCCAGGCGCCGCCGGAGCCCGCCACGAAGGCGCTCGACAGCAAGAGTCTGGACAAACTCAAGGGCGACCTCGATTCGACCGAGAAGCGCGCAGACGCGCTACGGGCGTCCTTCCCGCCCGCCGCCAAGGCGGTCGCCGAGGAGAAAGCCCAAGAGGCGGCGAAGGCGAAAAGTAAGCCGGCGCCGGCCAATCAATAACGAAGCGTTTGCGGCGGCGCCCCGCCCAATGCTACAGAACCGTGACGGCGAGGCGCGCCGACTTGACCGGCCATCCACCCTGAGGACAGTCTTTTCCGATGAGCGACTTTCACCGCGTGCGGCGCCTGCCGCCTTACGTCTTTGAGCAGGTCAACAAGCTCAAGGCGAAGGCTCGGGCCGCCGGCGCCGACATCATCGATCTCGGCATGGGCAACCCCGACCTGCCCGCGCCGAAGCACGTGATCGACAAGCTGGTCGAAACCGTCGGCAAGCCGCGCACCGACCGCTATTCCGCCTCGAAGGGAATCGCCGGCCTGCGCCGCGCCCAGGCGGGCTATTACGCGCGCCGCTTCGGCGTGAAGCTCGACCCCGAGACGCAGGTCGTCGTCACGCTGGGCTCCAAGGAGGGCTTCGCCAACATGGCCCAGGCGATTACCGCGCCGGGCGACGTTGTGCTGGTTCCCAATCCATCCTATCCCATCCACGCATTTGGCTTCCTGATGGCGGGCGGCGTAATTCGTTCGGTTCCGATCGAGCCGACGCCGGAATTCTTCGTCGCGCTCGAACGCGCCATCAACCACTCGATCCCCAAGCCGATCGCGGTGGTGGTTTGCTATCCGTCCAATCCGACCGCGATGGTCGCCTCGCTCGACTTCTACAAGGACCTCGTTCTGTTCGCTCGGCGGCACGAAATCTTCGTGCTGTCCGACCTCGCCTATGCCGAGGTCTATTTCGAGGACGAGCCGCCGCCTTCGGTTCTGCAGGCGCCCGGCGCGTTCGACGTCGCGGTCGAGTTCTCCTCGATGTCGAAGACCTTTTCGATGGCCGGCTGGCGCATGGGCTTCGCGGTCGGCAACGAGCGGCTTCTCGCGGCGCTGGCGCGCGTCAAGTCCTATCTCGACTATGGCGCCTACACGCCGATCCAGGTCGCCGCCGCTGCGGCCCTCAACGGGCCGGAGGACTGCATCCGCGAGATGCGGGCGACCTACAAGCGCCGCCGCGACGTGATGATCGAAAGCTTCGCCGCCGCGGGCTGGCCTATCGCCAAGCCGACCGCCTCGATGTTCGCCTGGACGCCGGTGCCGGAGAAGTTCCGTCATCTCGGCAGCCTCGAGTTCTCCAAGCTCCTGATCGAGAAGGCGGACGTGGCGGTCGCGCCGGGCATCGGCTTCGGGGAGCACGGCGACGACTACGTCCGCCTGGCGTTGGTCGAGAACGAGCAGCGCATCCGCCAGGCCGCGCGCGGCGTCCGCCGCTTCTTCGACACCGCCGACAACACGCTGCACAACGTGGTGAAGCTGAAACAGCCGGCCTGACGGCCGGGGCGCTTCGCCTCCCTCCCGGGCCGCGGATCAGCGGCCCGCTGGCGCTTCCGGTGCGATCGCCGGCGGTCCGGATCGCCTGTTAGCAGGCTGTTTTTGCGCCCGCGCTCGTCGGGCCGATCCGGAAAGCCATGCAATATCATGACTTCTACCGGCTTTGCAACCCATCGGTAGCGGGCTTCAGCAGGGGTGAAACAGGCGCCATTAACAGGGTCGGAACGGGGTCGGAACAGGCGCCGAACAGGCGCTTATCAGGTCGGAAGCGAGTAAGAACAAGCGAGCGGAAGACCGGGCGCGGCGAGGTTGCAAACCCCGGCCGGCGTTCCCGGGCGGCGCCGGCCGGCCTTTGCCAGCGGCCCGAATCTAGAAGGGCCGCGCCTCGACGGTGACCGTGTCGCCCGGCCGTAGCGGGTAGAGCAACGGCGCGGCGAAGGTCGCGCCCCGGCCGTCGACGATCCGGGTGATCGCCGCGCTCGACTGGACGGCGAGAGGGGCAAAGCCGCCGGCGGCCGCAACCGCCTGCTGCACCGTCATGCCGTTGACGAAAGGGTACTCGCCTGCGCAAGCGACGCCGCCGAGGATGAAGATCGGGCGGAAGTCCTCGACCTCGATCGAGACGCTCGGATCGCGCAGATAGCCCTGGCGAAGACGCGCCGCCACGTTGCGCTCGAGCTCGGCCGTCGTCAGGCCCCGCGCCTGAACCCGGCCGATCAGCGGCATGGAGACGGCGCCTGAGGCATCGACCGAATAGCTGTTGGTGAGGTCGGCCTGGCCGAACACGATAACCCTCAGCCGGTCGCCGCCGGCCAGCCGGTAGGGCGCATCGACGACGGCCTGAGGCGCCGGCGCCTCAGGGAGCCCCTCGGGGGGCCGCGCCGCGCAACCCGCGAGCGCCGCGGTCGCCAGAATTGCCGCAAAGACTCGCAAGGACCCCATCGGAATATCCGCGCCGCCAAGGCGTTAGGCGCTGGCTTCCCATTTATCGACGTATGGTTAACAAACGGCTGACGCAACGGCGGCATTAACGTGCGGGAAACCATGTCGGACGAAACTCGGCCCGGCGCCTCGGGCGTCCGACGCCTTAAGGATGGAGACCATGGCCGGCGAACAGGGAAGGGGCGACGCGACGGGCTTTGTGGCCGGATTCGGCCGCCGATGGCGCTGGATCGCCGGCGCGACGCTGGCGGCGCTGATCGGCTCGGCGGTCTTCGTGATCGCCGCGCCGCCGCGCTACGCCGGCGTCGCCAAAGCCCTGCTCGATACGGCGCCGCCTGCCTTTTCCGGTTTCGAACGCACGCCGGGCGGCGCACCGCGGACGCCGGCCGAGCTTTCGCCCCCGGCGACTGACGCCGAAATCGCTCATGACGCCGGATCTCGCCAGCGCCGTGGCCACCCAATTGGGGCTGGCGGGGGGCGCGGGCGCGCCGGACCGCGACGCGGTCGTGGCGTTGCTGTCGCGGCTGACGATTGCGTCGTCGCCCGGGTCGCGCGCGGTGACGATGACCTTCGTTGCCCGCGATTCGAGTCTCGCGGCGCGCGGAGCCAATGCGGCGGCGGATCTCCTCGTGCAATCCCGAAACGTAGCCCGGGCCAAAGCGGAGCGCTCGGTCGAGACCTGGCTCGAGCACAAGATTTCGCAGTGGAAGGGCAAGCTTGCCGAAGCCGAGGCGAAGGTCGAAGCAACTCGGGCGCAGTCGGGCTCGCCGCCCCCCGGCGAAGGAACGGCGAAGGCCAGCGATTTGGCGGCCGACCTCAATGGCAAGCTCTCCGAAGCGCGTGCGGCCGAAGCTTCAGCGACAGCAAGGGCGGAACTCCTGCGCAGGCTCGGACGCGAAGCCCAACTCCCGGACGCGGCTCAGGCGATCGCCGATCCGGCGCTCAGGCGGCTCTTCGATCAGCGCGCCGCGGTCAAGGCGCAGATCGCCGACGCCGGGCGCACCCTGCTGCCGCTCCATCCACGCATGAAGGATCTCGCCGCTCAGCTGGCGGAGTCGACGGCGAGATCCGCGACGCGGCCGACAAAGCCGCACGCGCGAGCGAAGGCGAAGCGCGTCGGGCGAGCGGGGACGCCGAAGCGCTCGCCGCGAAGCTGGACGAGGAGACGAAGGCGACCGCTGCCGCTGCCGCCGCCGCCGCCGCTGCCGCCGCCACGGCCGCCGCCTCCGATGGCGCGTTGCGTGCGCTCGAAGCCGAGGCGCAGGCGGCGCGCGACGAGTTGCAGGCCTATCAGCGGATGGCGCGGGAGGAGGAGGCGCGCAGGGCGAGCCAATCCGGCGATGGCGACGCCCGCGTGCTCGAGCGGGCCGAGCCGCCGAGCGCGCCCCTCTTTCCAAAGGTCTGGCCGACCGTTCTCGGGTCGACCGCCGCCGCCTTTGTCCTCTCGGCGCTCGCCGCCGCCGGGACGGCCTTTGCCGCCCGCAGGCGGCCGGGGCCGCCGGCTGAGGGGCTCGCGGGGCCGGAGAGGGTCGACGAGGCCACGCCCGCGCTCGCGGCCAGCCAGCCGCAATTGCAAGCGCTGGCGGACGTCGCCGCGTCGCCGTCCGCCGCCCTCGACAGCGCCGCGAGCCTGGTCGCGGCGCTCCGCCGGGTGAGGCCAAACGGCGGTCTGGTCGTGCTGGTCGCCGGCCACCGCAGCGGGCAGGCGCTGGCGATCGCGTTGGAAACGGCGCGAAAACTTGCCGCCGACCGCGCCGCCGTGCTCGTCGACCTCGGCGAGACGCAGGATTGGCTGGCCGACATTCTCTACCGCGAGGAACCGGACGCTCCTGCGATGCCGGGGCTCGCGGAGCTGATTGCCGGGCGCGCCGGCTTCGCCGAGGTGATCCGGCGCGACCTCTCCTCGCGCCTCGACGTTGTGCTGCCGGGTCAGGGCGAGACAGCGGCAAGCATCGGAGACGCGTTGACCGCCTTTACCACCGCCTATGCGGCGGTCGTCCTGCACGCCTCCGACTGGCGCGCGGGCTGGGCGCGGGCGGCCGCCGCCTTCGCCGACGCGGTTGTGGTTGTCGCGCCCGCTACTCGCGCCGGCGCGGCGCTGGACGCGGCGGAAGCCGCGCTCGGCGACGCCTGCCCGACAGTTCTCACCTACGCGGTGCGGGCGGCCCGCAAGCTCCCCGAGCCGGTTGGCTAAGTGGGGGCGGCCAACTCGCGTATGGTCATTGCCGCGGCGGTCGTCAGTGGAGGTTAGTCTATCTGCTCTGGCCGGCGTTTCCGAGAGTTCCAACAGTGCGACCGAGAGATGACCCGCGCGCCTGTCATCGGGCGCCTTGCACGGCGCCCGCTATACCGCGGATTTTGGCCGCGGATGCGTGAGCGCTTTCAGCAGGCGTATTGGCCAAGACCCTCTATCCGAAGGCGCACGGACGCGGGCCCGTTACGACTTGTTGGCCGACAACCAATCCATAATTTCTTTTCTGGGAAGGGCGTAGCCATTAGGCCCCTCGATTTCATACAATTCCGCTCGCTGTCGGTGATAAAGGTCGCGCGCCTTTCTGAGGGCGGCCTCTTTGCTCGCAATGCCTTGGGACGTCCTGTCTTGATCGAGATGGTCTCGGTAGAAAACTTTCCATTGAGACGTACTCATAATTCCGAAAACCTCCCGATCTGAGTTAGTGGGGGCTTGGTCGCTTCCGATAGCGCCAGTACCCTAAGCAACGTTCGGTCTAGGTCCCCATGCTGGACTGGCGGACATCTTGCTCGGCGCAAACAGCGATATTATTTTTGACGCTAACCACTCCGGGCGTACGGCGTACGATCGCCTCCGCAAAGGACCGTTGGTAGGCGCGGTCGACCTTGCCCTGTAAAGTGACCAGGCCGCCGTCCACTTGAGCGACCACGCTGTAACGCGGAATCGCAAGATCCCAATACAGTGCGTTCGCGACTTCGGCGCGAAGATCCGACATAATGAGCCTCCCACATATACAATTCGCACCCAAACATGTAAAATAATTACACGCAACTTAATATCGGGCGTCATCTCCACCTGCGGCGAAATCACTCAGTCTACAATTCATCACAACCAGAGGTTTGCGCATTGAACTTAAGGGGTTGCGGGCGCCAATTTTTCACCCATCTATCGACCCGTCCTCGACAGGATGCCGTTGCGGGAGTCGTCCGCTGTAGCGCTACGCCAAGGCCGGCTCGGAACGGCAGGGCCACTTACGATCCTGGAATCGTTGCGTCTTTTGCCGCGCAATGACGGAAACGGCGTGACCCAATGGCGTCTGCGGCCAGGACCGGCCGCCTCCGAGCGCAAAAATCGCTGGGAACAGAGCGCGAGGATTCCGGCAACGCCAAGTGGATTAGCAAACGCGAACACGGCGGGGGGTACGCGGCGCTCCAGACGGACGGCGCACCGAGAAGCGTAACCGGCAGATTAACCACAACCACAGGTGGCGTTCCCGGCGCGTAGCTGCGCGAGGCTATGGTTGCGAAAAGATGTGGCGCGACAATCACTCTGCCGGCTTCGGCGAGCCGCACGCAGAGACAGCACGGGTGCAGGCGGAGGCTCTCCTCAGGCCTCGACCTCGATGGCGTCGTAGCCGTTGGCGCGGTAGATGACGACCGAGACCAGCCAGCTCAGGGCGAAGACCCCGATGATGAGATAGCCAAGCGCGCCGAAATTGTCGTTCAGAACGCCGATCGCTTTCCAGAACGGGCCCTGCAGCCTGAAGGCGCCGCCGATCAGCCCGAGCGCCTCGATACCGCCGATCAAAATCGCGACGACGACCGATACTGCAGTAATGGTCAGGTTGTAGAAGAGCTTGCGCATCGGCTTCATGAAGGCCCAGCCGTAGGCGCCGAGCATCAGCACGCCGTCGGTCGCGTCAATCAACGACATGCCGGCGGTGAAGAGGGCGGGAAAGACAAGCAGCGCGCCGAACGAGGCGCCGTTCGCGGCTTGCGTCGCCGAGATCCCGAACAGCGCCACCTCCGTCGCCGTGTCGAAGCCGAGCCCGAACAGGAATCCGATCGGAAACAGATGCCAGCTTTTGCTCACGAGACCGAACAGCGGCCGGAACAGCCGCGCCAGGACTCCGCGACTGTTGAGCAGGATGTCGAAATCCTCCTCCGAGAAGCGCTCGCCGCGCTTGACCGCGCGAAACGTGCGCCAGACCGAAAGCATCACCACGATATTGAACGCCGCCAACAGGAACAGGAAAAGCGCGGAAGCGAGCGTGCTGAAAATGCCGCCGAACGCCTTGAACTCCTCGAACCGGCCGCTGACCTGGGAGGCCGCGACTCCGACGGCGATCGACAGCAAAACAACGACCGCCGAGTGGCCAAGCGAGAAGAACAATCCAACGCCGACCGGCCGCTGGCCCTGTTGCATGAGCTTGCGCGTCGAATTGTCGATCGCGGCAATGTGGTCGGCGTCGATCGCGTGGCGGACCCCGAACGCGTAGGCGAGGAATGCCGAGCCGAACAGGACCGCGTTGCCGCGCAGCGCCAGCGCCGCCCAAATCCAGGCCACGATGTTGGCGGCGATCAGGACGCCATAGAGCCCGATCAGGCGGCCGCGAATGCTCACGTCGCCGCCTTTCCAGATCTCGGACATCAAACGAGACATGCGACCTCGCGGACGTTCAGCTTCGAGCGCGGCGCGGTGGCGAAGTGAAAGGCCGAGGCGCGGGTATGAAGTATTTTACGTTCTTCATACCCTCGTCGCCTTGTCAACTGCGCGTTTGTCGCATCGTGTGCTAACGGCCGAGGAACGTAAAAAGGGGCAGCGCGCATGGAGCGGGTGACGATATCTCTGGACGAAGGCCTTCTCGGTCAGTTTGATCGCTATCTCGAACGCAAGGGCTACGCGAACCGGTCAGAGGCGATTCGAGATCTCCTGCGCGAGCGGCTCGAGGCCGATCGGCTGGCGACGGACGAAAGCGCTCACGTCGTGGGCTGCCTCGCGTACGTCTTCAATCATCACCAGCGCGAACTCTCGCGGAGGCTGACGAGATCCCAGCACGACCATCACGATCTCGTGCTGTCGACCCTCCATGTCCACCTCGATCACGAAAACTGCCTGGAGATCGCCGTTTTGAGGGGGCATGCGGCGGACGCGCGACAATTCGCGGAGGCCACGATCGCCGAGACCGGCGTGCGACACGGCAATCTGCATCTGGTGCCGACCGAACTGGCTGAACAGACCCACCCGCATGGAGCGCACGCGGCTTCGCACGCGCATATCCGTCCGAAGTCCTGACGGCGCGTCGCGACGCCGGACCGGCCAATCCTCGCGGCCGTCTGCAGCGGGCGGCCGACGTCGCCCGCCGCGGATGGGATCACGCCTTGACCTCAATGGCGTCGTAGCCTGCCGCGCGGTAGATCGCAGCCGAGATCAACCAGCTCAGGGCGAACACTCCGATGATGACGTAGCCGAGCATGCCGAAGTTGTCGTTGAGCGCGCCGATCGCCTCCCAGAACGGGCCGCCGAGCTTGAACGCGTCGCCGATCAGCCCGAGCGTCTCGATGCCGCCGATGAGAACCGCGACGATCACTGAAACGGCGGTAATGGCGAGGTTATAGAAGAGCTTGCGGATCGGCTTCATGAACGCCCAGCCGTAGGCCCCGAGCATCAACACGCCGTCGGTCGTGTCGATGAGCGTCATGCCTGCGGTGAAAAGCGCCGGAAAGACGAGCAGGGCGCCGAACGAGGCGCCATTGGCGGCCTGGGTGGCCGCGATGCCGAACAGGGCGACCTCGGTCGCCGTGTCGAAGCCGAGGCCGAACAGGAAGCCGATCGGAAAGAGATGCCAGCCGCAGCTCACCAGGCCGAACAGCGGCCGGAACAGACGCGCAAGAAAGCCGCGGCTGTTGAGCAGCAGGTCGAAATCCTCGTCGGAGAACCGCTCGCCGCGCCTGACCGCCTGGAACGTGCGCCACACCGAAATCAGCACGAGAATGTTGAACGCCGCCAGCAGAAACAGGAACAGGGCGGAGGCGCTCGTGCTGACGATCGCGCCCCAGGCCTTCAATGACTCGAAACCGCGCGCTCACCTGCGACGTGGCGAATCCGACCGCGATCGAAAGCAGGACGACCACCGCCGCGTGGCCGAGCGAGAAGAAGAACCCGACGCCGACCGGGCGTCTGCCCTGCTGCATGAGCTTGCGCGTCGAATTGTCGATCGCGGCGATATGGTCGGCGTCGACGGCGTGGCGCAGACCGAACGAATAGGCGAGGAAGGCCGAACCGAACAGGACGGCGTTGCCGTGAAGGGCGACGAAGGCCCAGATCCAAACCGCGATATTGGCGGCGACGAGAAGGGCGGAAAGAGCGACCAGGCGACTGCGAACGGATGAGTCGCTTTCTTTCCAAATTCGAGACAGGAAACCACTGGTGACGGGTCCAGGCATGGCGCCCTCGCATGCTTCGACATTGCGTTGACGCGCCGCAACTCGACCGAACAGAGAACGCATCGACCGCGCCGCGCCGGCAGGTCTCCTGGCTCGCGGGTCATCGCCTGCCGCCGGCCTTCCCGGGTTTCCCCAGTGGCCACTCTACGGGGCGGCAGGCTCGCCGCTGACAGTTGCGGGGGCAGCCGCGGATTCGGACGTCGCCATCCCCACCGCGTTCCCTTTTGATTCCCGAAGGAAACCGTCGCGTGGCGACCATAGCGGGTTCGCCTGCACGCGGCTAGGGGACCGATCCGTCCGTTCGGCCCGGCGACGCAGTCCTAGACTGCGCGCGCACGGAGAGCGTCACACACGCGACGCCGCCGCGCTGAAGGAGCGCGGCGGTAAAGACTCCAGTCCTGTGTCTGCGCCGCTGCGGGCGCTCGCTGGCCGCGTCCCGCGTTCAGCCCGAACGCGGCGCCGGCCGACGCCGGCCTAGACCCTTCGCATGAGCGCGAAGATGAGGCCGACGACAATCAGCACGACGGCGATCCAGATGAAGAGGTGCGCGCCGCCCATGGCGGTCGACGCGACGCCGCCGAAGCCGAGGAACGCCGCGACAATCGCGACGATGATCAGGATCAGCGCATAGTAGATGAGGTTGCCGGGCATGCGTGCCTCCATGGTTGCTTCAAGCGGCCAACGCCATGGACAACCCTTGGTGGGCCGTCGCGCAGCCTGATCGCCGTCGCGGGTTCTCGTTGGTTAGGGGCAGTTCGACGTCTGCGTCGTGCTGCTGTAGCCGGTGTTGTCGGTCGTCTGCGTGGTGCGCGACCGGCAAGGGACAACGGCTGTGGACGGCGGACCGACCACGACCGTTCGGTCAGGCCCGCTCGCGGTTCCGCCGATGATTGCGCCCGCCGTGCCGCCAACCGCGGCGCCAACCGGCCCGCCGACAACCGCCCCGGCGACTGCGCCGCCAGCGGCGCCTGTGACGGCCCCGTTTCCATCTGCAAATGCAACAGCTGGCAGCGCGATGGTCGCGCAGGCCAGCATCATTCCGATCTTTGTCATGTTACCCTCTCAGCAATTCGTGCCGCTTCTTCAATTGACGGGACGGACAAATGTTCCCGCCCCGGCGCGAGAACGGAGGATTTTTGCGCTCCTTTGGTCCGGAAAGGCCGCTTTCGCAGGGACGGCCTCACGCTCGCCCGACCTCGAACAAGCCGACGCGGGGCAGTCGCGCGAGCGTCCATTCGCTCGTCCTTCGTCTTGACGACACGCAACGGCCGCTTCACCATCCGGCCCATGAGATCCGGTCCGCGCACATTCGAGCTGACGCCGGACGTCGTCCTCCGGGCCTATTCGATCGGCGTCTTCCCGATGGCGGAGAGCCGGGAGGCGAGCGAGCTCTTCTGGGTCGAGCCGCAGCAGCGGGGCGTCTTTCCGCTCGACGGGCTCGTCGTGTCGAAGAGCCTCGCCAAGGCGGTGCGCTCCGACCGTTTTCGCATCGTCGCCGATCGCGATTTCGCGGCGGTGATGCGCGCCTGCGCCGAGCGGGAGTCGACCTGGATCAACGACGAGATCCTTCGCCTCTATTGCGGGCTGCACGAGGCGGGTCACGCGCATTCGGTCGAGGTCTACGAACAGGGCGCGCTGGTCGGCGGACTTTATGGCGTGAGCCTGCGCGGCGCGTTCTTCGGCGAGAGCATGTTCCACCGCGCCCGCGACGCTTCCAAGGCCGCGCTGGTGCATCTGGTCGCCCGCCTCAGGGTCGGCGGATACCGGCTGCTCGACACGCAATTCTTGACCGAACATCTTGCCAGCCTCGGCGCGATCGGCGTAACCCGCGATGACTTCCGGCTCATGCTCGCCGAGTCGCTCAGGACTTCGGCCGACTTTTGTGCGGTTCCGGCCGAACGGGCTTTGTCGGGAGCGGAGGCTTTGGGGCTCGCCCTCGGCACGGAAGTTGCGAGTTGAATACCTGGTGACGGCTCGTCCGTCGCATGAGGAACAGGGTGTTGCATGGCGGCGGTTGCGGCGTTCGACGAGATGGGGCGTGCGGGCGAACCGGTGCGCACGCTTTACGGGAAGGTGGCGCGGTGGCTCGACGACTCGCCGACCGATCTGCTCGCCTCGCGCCGCGCCCAGGCCGAATTCATGTTTCGCCGCATCGGCATCACCTTCGGCGTTTACGGCGACAAGGACGCCGCCGAGCGTCTGATCCCGTTCGATATCGTCCCTCGTCTCATCTCCCGCGCGGAATGGCGGAAGCTGGAGGCGGGCCTCACCCAGCGGGTCAGGGCGTTGAACCTGTTCCTCGCGGACGTGTATGGCGAGCGCAGGGTCCTGAAGGAAGGGATCGTCCCGTCCGAGCTCATCGTCCGCAACCCGTACTACCGGCCAGAGATGATCGGCCGCCGGGCGCCGCACGACATATGGGTCCATATCGCCGGGATCGACATCGTCCGCGTCGACGACGAGTCGTTCTACGTTCTCGAGGACAACGCGCGCACGCCGTCCGGCGTCTCTTATATGCTGGAGAACCGGGAAGTGACGATGCGGCTGCTGCCGGACCTGTTCGCCCGTCACAAGGTGGCGCCGGTCGACGATTACCCGGACGAATTGCTCGCATGCCTGCGCTCGGTCGCCCCTCGTCACGACCGCGGCAATGCGACGATCGTCATCCTGACGCCCGGTCTCTACAATTCGGCCTATTACGAGCACTCGTTCCTCGCCGACAAGCTCGGGGTGGAACTGGTCGAGGGCCGCGACCTGTTCGTCGAGGACGACCAGGTGTTCATGCGCACCACCCTCGGGCCCCGCCGGGTCGATGTCATCTACCGCCGCGTCGACGACGATTTCCTCGATCCCCTGGTGTTCAATCCGGACTCGGTGCTCGGCGTCCCCGGCCTGATCGGCGCCTATTTGGCGGGCAATGTGACGATTGCGAATGCAATCGGGACCGGCGTGGCCGACGACAAGGCGATCTACAGCTACGTTCCAGACCTCATCCGCTTCTACATGTCCGAGGAGCCTTTGCTGAAGAACGTGCCGACCTACCGTTGCCGTGACCCCGACGGATACAAATACGTCATCGAACGGCTCGATCAGCTGGTGGTGAAGGAGGTCAACGGTTCGGGCGGGTACGGCATGCTGGTCGGCCCGCACGCGACCGCCGCCCAGCGCGAGCAGTTCGCCGCCAAGCTCAAGGCCGATCCCGCCAACTACATCGCCCAGCCGACCCTGGCGCTCTCGACCTGCCCGTCCTCGTTCGACGCCGGCGTGTCGCCGCGGCACGTCGATCTCAGGCCGTTCATCCTGTCGGGCGCCGACGCCGTGCGCATCGTTCCGGGCGGGCTGACGCGGGTGGCGCTGAAGGAGGGGTCTCTGGTGGTCAATTCGAGCCAGGGGGGCGGCACCAAGGACACCTGGATCGTCGACGATATCGAAGGCGAGGACTGACGCTGATGCTCGCCCGCACAGCCGACAACCTGTTCTGGCTCGCCCGCTCGATGGAGCGCGCCGATTACATCGCCCGCACCATCGAGGCGACGCTGAGGCTCGAATATCTGCCCAAGACCGAAGGCGAGCAGATGGGCGAGTGGGAGGGTGCGCTCAACGCCGCCGGCGCCTACGACAGCTTCATCGCCGAGCGCGGCGAGCTCGACGAGGAGGCGGCGGTCGAATACCTGACCTTCGACCGGAGCAATCCGTCCTCGATCTGCAACTGCCTGGAGAACGCGCGGACGTCCGGGCGTGCGGTGCGCACGGCGCTCACCGCCGAGACCTGGACGGCGATCAACGACGCCTGGCTCGAGCTCAAGCGCTTCGAGGCGAGCCACCGCTTTTCCCGGCCGATGGATCGCGTCGCGCTGACCCGCTTCCTCGATTACGTCAAGAAGGCGTCGCTCGACTTCGACGGCTCCTGCTACCGTACGATGTTGCGCAACGACGCCTATTGGTTCAACCGGCTCGGCATCTTCATCGAGCGCGCCGACAACACCGCGCGCCTGCTCGACGTCAAGTATCATCTGCTGCTGCCTTCGACCGAGCCGGTCGGCGGCTCGCTCGACTATTTCCAGTGGGTGGCGATCCTGCGCGCCGTGTCGGCCGCCACCGCCTACCATTGGGTCTATCGCGACCGGGTGAAGCCCTGGCTGATCGCCGACCTCCTGATTCTGAAGCGGGCGATGCCGCGCTCGCTCATTTCCTGCTATGAGAGCATCGATCGGGCGCTCGACAGTCTGGCGCGCGACGACGGACGCAGCGGCGTCGCGCAGCGTCAGGCGCGGGCGATGCACGCCAAGCTGGAGCGTTCGAGCATGACCCAGATCTTCCAGGGCGGCCTGCACGAGTTCATCACGACGTTCATCGAGGACAACGCCGGGCTGTCGAGCACGATCTCCGAGCAGTACCTCTTCACCTGAACGGGCGCGCCGATGCGGATCCGGATATCGCACGAGATAACCCATCGCTTCGCGCCGCCGGCCCGGATGCTGGTGCAGAACCTGCGGCTCACCCCGAGCGGTTTCGACAGCCAGTATGTGCTGGGCTGGCGCGTTGCGCTCGACATCGACAGCGCGCTGAAGCGCTCGGAGGACGCGCACGGCAACGTGATGAGCACGTTCTCGCATCACGGCGCGCCGCTCGAGCGCCTGACGGTGACGGCGAGCGGCGAGATCGAGACCAGCGACTCCGCCGGAGTCGTGCGCGGCACGGTCGAGCGGCTGCCGGTGGAGATGTACCTGCGCGACAGCCCGCTCGCGCATGTCAACGGCGCGCTGCGCACGTTCGCGAAGGAGGCGACGGCGGGCGCCGAGGATCCGCTCGACGCCATGCATCGCCTGATGGGCGAGCTGCATCGGGTCATGAGCTTCGATCCGTTCCAGACCGACGATCCCGACTCCGCCGCGGAAGCCTTCGCCCTGCGGCGCGGCCGGGCGCGCGACTTCGCCCACATCTTCATCGCCTGCGCCCGCTTCCTCGACGCCCCGGCTCGCTTCGTCAGCGGTTACCGCGCCGCCGAGCCCGAGGGGGGTGAGCCGGGCGCGCATTGCTGGGCGGAGGCGCATGTGGCCAAGATCGGCTGGATCGCCTTCGACCCGACCGCGTGCATCTGCGCCGATCCGCTCTATGTGCGCGTCGCTGTCGGCTTCGACGCTCGCGACGGCGGCTTCGGCAAGACCGCCCACGGCATGGGCGAGGACGCGGTCGAGACCCTGATCCGGATCGAGCAGGCGGGGCTCCAGACGCAGGCCTGAGCGCCGCATCCCGCGGCGCGAAGTCGCCCGCAAATCGGCGAGAAAATGGCGGAAAAAATAACCGCGCCGGCTCGGAACACCGGGCCGCGAGGACGGGTTGCTATGCGGGGGCCGACCCGGAGTTTTCCATGTTCCTGCATCGTCCGATCCTGCAGACCGAAGTCAACGTGCAAAATCCAGATCCTGTCTTCGCCGAGCAGCTGCTCGAGCAATTCGGCGGCGCGACCGGCGAGCTGTCCGCCGCGCTCACCTACTGGACCCAGTCGTTCCATACCGAGGACGCGGCGATCCGCGACATGCTTCAGGATATCGGGACGGAGGAGTTCACCCATCTCGAAATCATCGCGATGATGATCGAGCAGCACACCAAGAAAGCGTCGCAGAATGTGCAGGACAAGGCCTACCGCAGCACGCTGTTCGCCATTCGCGGTCCGGGTCCTCACCTTGTCGACTCCAAGGGGAGCTTTTGGGACGCGCGCTATGTGAGCGAAGGCGGCGATGTGACCCGCGATCTGCGCGCCGATGTGTCCGCGGAAGCCGGCGCGCTCGTGACCTATGAAGCGCTGATGAAGCTCACCGACGACGAGGGCTCACTGAAGGCGCTGCGGTTCCTCGCGACTCGCGAGGTCGCGCATACCAAGATGTTCATGGAGGCGTTGAACTCCATCAACAAGCTCACGGAGCCGCTGTTCGGCGATCTCAAGCCCGACAGCAGCGTCAACGTCTATTTCAACATGTCGTCGGGACCCGGCGCGGACCTGCGCGGCCCGTGGAACAGCGAACCGGCGTTCCAGTACGTCGCAGACCCGCTGCAGCACGAACAGCACGAGCATACCGGGAAGGCCGGCGGCAACGAGATGGAGAGGCTCGGCGGCCAGCCCTCGGGCACGACCGGAAAGGCCACTCGCCGGGCTCCCTGACAGGGAAACGCATCGCTTGCGCACGGCTCTCGAAAGAGGAGACCCTCATGTCTGGTCTTGTCATGAACCGAAGGGCCGTCCTCGCCGCTTCCGCGGGCCTGCTCGTCGGAGCGGGACTTCCGGCGGCGGCGCTCTCGGCCGCTGCGCCGCTTTCCAGCGACGCCGTGTCCGCGCGCATGATCGCCGCGTGGGTGGTGCTGCGGCCGGAGGCGGGAGCGACGGTCCGCCTCGCCTTCCTCGGCGATGACGGACGGCCGCTCGGCGAGCTGCCGCCTGTGCAGTTTGAAGCGGCGGGAGACCAGCCCGCGTCGCTCTGGCGGCAGGCGCAGGAGGCCGGGGCGGTCGCGCAGGCTTTGGCCGTCGCCGCGCTGGCGAGCGCCTGGGGCGTTCCGTCGCGAGATTGCGAGATCCGGTCCGGCTTCATCGCCCACCCGCGCAGCGGCGCGCCTGATGAAGCACGCCGTCTGGGTCGACGTGGCCTGACGGGGCAAGAACATGAGGGAGGCGGCGGGCTTGCTTCGCCGCCTCCGAAAGACGCACACTCCCCGCGGACGCGCGAACCTGCGCCGCGGGGAGGGCGGATGCAAGAATCGAAAACGCCGTTGCGCGCCGTTCTCGGCATCGACGCGGCATGGACGGCGACCGAGCCGAGCGGCGTGGCGCTGGCGGTCGAAACGAAGGACGGCTGGCGTCTCGCGACGGTCGATGCGAGCTACGGTCATTTCCTCGAGCGCAGGGACGGCGCGGACCTCGGACTGGGCCGGCCCCGGGGCGCGACAGCGGAGGCGGCGAGGCTGATCGCGGCGGTCTCGAGGCTCGTCGGACAAGCGCCCGATTGCGTGGCGATCGACATGCCTGTCGGCCCGCAGCCGATCACAGGCCGCCGGGCCTGCGACAATGCGATCTCGCGACGCTACGGCGGACGCAAAGCGGCGGTCCATTCGCCAAACGCGGTGCGGCCGGGGCCGATCAGCGATGCGCTCCGCGCCGGCTTCGCCGCGCTCGGCTTTCCGGTCTGCCTTGCGCCGCCGGCGCACGGTCTGATCGAGGTCTATCCGCACGCTGCGCTGATCGAGTTCATGAGCGAAAAGGAGCGGCGTCCTTACAAGGCCGCCAAGACGACGACCTACTGGCCCGGCTTGCCCATCGATCAGCGTCATCGGAAACTGCGCGGAGTCTGGGCGCGCATCGTCGAGGCGCTGGATAGCCGGATTGCAGGGACGGCGGCGGCGCTGCCCGTCCCACCTGAAGGCGTGCGCGGCTGGGCGCTCAAGGCCTTCGAGGACAAGCTCGACGCGGTCGTCTGCGCCGCCGTCGCCATCGCGGCGCTGAGCGGGGAGGCCGTATCGCACGGCGACGCGGACGGCGCGATCTGGGTCCCGTCGACCCCTTCTCCCTCGGGCAGACGGCGGCGCGAAGCGCCGGACGAGCGGGCGCCTTGCGATTTTCTGTCGATTCCACCGCGATGATCAAGGGCGGCAATCTCTTTGCGGACATCGGGCCGGCGGAGACGGGCGAAACCTTCGCGACGCTCGCCGAGCGGCCGGGCGCGGCGATCGAGCGCATCGTGTCGACGGGCCAGGCGAGCCCGCCGGGCTTTTGGTACGATCAGGACTGGACGGAATGGGTTGTCGTGCTGGCGGGCGAGGCGAGCCTGCGGATCGAGGGCGAGACGGACCCGAGGATTCTGCGTCCTGGCGACTGGCTGGAGCTGCCGGCGGGCCTCAGGCATCGGGTCGAATGGACCGCGTCCGACCCGCCGACGGTCTGGCTCGCGGTTCACTGGAAGGGCTGAGACCCGCGCGGGCGCGGCGAGGCGCACAGCAGCGCCCATGTTCCGGAGCCGCGGTCCAAGAGGCGTCAAGGGACGGCCGCCGTTCCGCAACCGCGTCGTCCGCGCCCAGCGCGCGCGGCGGCAGTCGGCCACGGCGACGAAGGCAAAGCCATCACGCCCCGAACGCGCGCGCGGCGAGCCCGATCATGGTGACGAAGGCGGCCAGTGAGGCGAGTTCGGCGGCGTCGCGCAGGGTGATGAGAGCGGCTTCACGCATAAGGACCTCCCACGATTAGATGATCACTGTTGGACCACTGTATGTTCCTTCTTTGTTCGGAGTCAAGCGCAGTTTACGGTACGGTAGTGTCTCAGTTTGCGGAACTGAACTTTTTGATGCGCGGAACCCAGGAGATAAGTTAACGGTTTATCAGGCACTATGGACACAAAACAGGCACCGTGGCCCACAGGGATCATTCGCCTCGCAGAAGCGGCCAAATCAAGCCGCCTCCCGACAAGCTACCCGCTTTCCCACTGGCCCGAAAAACAACGCCGAAGACGCCAATTACGAAAGGTGGCCCCCTCCGCCGCCGCTGGAAAGATCCAGATGGCACGATTTATGAGTGGGACTATCGACACGGAACCGCAGAGGTGTATGATTCTCGGGGTCACCACCAAGGCGAGTTCGACCCGGATAACGGGAAGCAGTTGAAGCAGGCAGTCCCCTCAAGGAAGATCGAGCCGTGACCCTCGTTCATCAACTTGTTGGATATGACAAAGCCACTGAGACGGTCGCTTACGAGCACGACTTCCGTCCGGAGGAATGGAGGAGGATTCGTAAGTTTCTCGATGCGGACCCGGGCGACCCCGATATGGTTTACGCCTATCCGATCGATGGCCACCGGGTGGTGGAGATCGCATCCGTGATCCAAGCCCCGGTTGGCAATCTCAACTATTTCATTGAGTGCAGCGCACGCGACTGACGCTTACGCGCGTCCCGTGCGTCAATCAGCGCAACAATGTCCTCGACTTCCCACAGCTTGTCAGTGGCGCCGGCCGCCTAAGCGGGCGACGTTTTCAGGCTCTTATGGATGCGGACGAAATTGTAATAGAGGAAATACAAGGCCAGCGAATGGGCGTGGTTCTCGACCTTCTTTGAGAACGCGTTTGTGGGCCAGGTAAAGCGGCGCATTCCCATCCGCATGTTCAGGTTCTGGCGCTCGACATAGGACGTGCTGATGTCGTCCTCGTTCGGGCGTCCTTCGATGGTCTGCTTGATCGCGCCCGTGCAAGCGGCCGGGCTGTAGCGGCGCTCAGGCGTCGTCGGCGCATCGGCCCGATAGAGCTTCCCGGTGGGGTCGCGCGCCTGGGCGAGGCCGCGAGCGGGACGGGGTGCGTGGCGATGCGAGGCGGGCGATTGGGCGCGGGGTTGAGGGTCTTCAGGGTCGCGGCGATCGCGGTCGCGGCGGCGGCGGCGTCGGTCGCGGCGGCGCAGTCGACCAATGTCATGCCCAATCTCAATACCGGCGAGGCGGCCTTCGATCCGGCCAAGGCCGGCCTGCCCGCCGAGGCGAAGGCCGCCTTCGCGGCGGCGGCGGCGAAGTTGCGCAGCGGCGACCTCGAGGCGTTGATCCTGGTGGCGTCGCCCGACGGATCGGCCTGGACCCTCAACGTCGCGCCCAAGGGAATGGCCGACTACAACCCTTCCGACAGCGCCCGCCAGGCCCTGGAGGTCTGCGAATATCAGGCCGGACGGCCGTGCGCGCTGCTGTCCGTCAACGGCTACGAGGCGCGCTCGTCCTCCGGCGCCCCGTCCGAGCCGCAGGCGATGCTGACGGGGCAGACCAGCGATTTCGACGCCACCCTGCTGCCGTTCGTGCCCGCCTCGAAGCGGGCCGCGGCGGCGAACTATCTTTCCGCCAAGGGTCCGCGCGCCTTCGCCGTGACGACCAGCGGCCTGTGGCTGTGGCGGCCCGGCGCGACCGTTCGGCAGGCGATCGACACCACCATGGACGAGTGCGCGGCCGCGTTCAAACCGGCGGTCTGCATTCTGTACGCGGTGGGCGGCCGGGTGGTGTTCGGGACGCAGTAGCGCCGTCAGGTCGACGTCGCCGCGATCGTCTCGATCCATCGAGGCCGCGCGGGCCTCGCGCGGATCCCGCGTAGCGCGCGACGGTCGCGGACGAGACGCCCCAGAGCAAGCCGATTCTCGGACGACACCGCGCGGCGGATGTGCGACCGACGGCCTCGCTCCAACGCGAGCGGAATGCAAATGGGGCGCTTTACAACCCGAGCGCGCCTGGTCCAGCGCCCCGTTTCATCTGCCTGTTCTCTGCCTGTTTCGAGCCTGATAAGTGCCTGTTAACGGCCTGTTCCGAGCCTGTTCAAGTCGCCTGTTCCATGCCGCAACCGTCAGGTTGTATGGCCATCAAAGCCATGATATGGCTGGACTTTTTGGAATGGACGCCGGCACAGGCAAAATAAAGCCGCCTGCTAGCAGGCAACGACGAAGCCCCGAACACGGACTTTCGGGCCGCCCATCGCGAGCGTCTCGGCTGTCGCCAGCCTTACCGGCCGCCTCATTTCGCCGGCCGGTCGAGCTCCGGATAATGCCGGAAGATTCCGGACTCGTTGAACGCAATGCGCCGTTCGGAGGCGAGATAGCGGGCGATATTGGGGCGCTTCTCGACCGCAGCGACGAGCGCGGCGAGCCTCGGGTAACGCTTGCCGGCGTCGGCGAAGGCGTGCGGAAAGGCGTAGGTCATGCCGGCCCAGAGCTGGAAGAGCGACAGGTCGACGCTCGACAGCCGGTCGCCGACCGCGTGCGCCGGACCGGCCGGATTGGTCTCGAGCGCGTGTTCGAAATAGCCCAGGTATTTCGGGACGCGATGGTCGAGAAACGCCTGCGAGCGCGCCTTCGCTTCGGTCTTCTGGTCCTCGTAATAGAGACCGGTCGCGATTGGATGGTGGGTGTCGTGAACCTCGGCGACGAAATCCGTGATCGTCAGTTGCAAACCATGCGCGTAGAGGCCGAGCCCCTCGTCCTTGGGCGCAAGGCCGAGCTTCGGGCCGAGATAAGCCAGGACGTTGGCGACATGCGAGACGAGGATGTCGCCGTCGCGCAGGAACGGCGGCGCAAACGGAGCGAACGGCTTGTCGCCCATCAGCGCCGTCATCGCCTTGACGCCGCGCCCGGGCCCATGGCCGCGCGCGACATCGACATAATCGGCGCCGGCCTCCTCGAGCGCGAGGCGGACGAATTCGCCTCGGCCCTGGATGCCGGGCCAGTAGAAGAGTTCGTAGGACATGCAACACTCCCGTAACGGACTCCCTCTCTTGAACAGGGCCGCGAAGCGGCAGGGTAGCGGGCGGCCGTGCGCTCGCCACTTGTCATCCGGCCGCGCGCGGCCACCTTCCCTCCGAGGGGGAAGGGATCAGGTTGCGGCCGCATTCGGTCGGCGGCTTTGACGAAGCGGCGGGCGTGGTCGAGAAGCTTGCGCGCCGGGCGGATGGTCGGCGCTCTCGAAGCCGCCAAACGGCATGCGTGCGCGCTGATCAGCGGATGCATTTCGGCCAGGAGCTTGGCGAAACGGCCTCCCTCAGCCGGCCCGACGATGAGGTCGCGCCGGGACGGCGATCGCCTCGGCGACCTTTTCGAAGACTGCGCGGTCGTGGCTCCGAGACGCCTTCGCTTCTCCGCGTGATGGATGTCGCGGATCGCGTGGTCGGACAATGCACGGTCATCGCCTTTCGACGTGAAGTGAAAGACTGCCTGAGCGTGATAGATCCAGACGACGCTCATGGAGATCGTCAAGGTTGGCTTCTCACCAACGCGTCCGCGACATTTGACATTGTCAACAAGCTCGGCGAGCCATTGATCGACGCCGTAATGCGGACTTTCACACCTTTCGGCGTCTTTGCAAATTTCCTCAATCCGCGGACCGCGCCGTCCACGCAATATGACCTCGCAGATCTCTTGGCGAAGGCCGTACTCCTGCAAACCTCGCGCGGGAACGTGGTTCTGACTGGGCATTCACTTGGTGGCGGTCTCGCTCAATACTCGGCTATGCGCAACGGCCTTCGCGCCATTGTTTTCAACTCCGCCGGGACGGGCCTTACTGCCCCCGCCGACGGGGTCAACGACACCCTCGTCAGAATCGATACGACGGGGTCAGCGCTTAATTCCGCGGTGACGGACTGGACTGATGTCGGGTCGCGCCATTACGGCGCCCGTTATCTGATCGGCAAAGGCGGCCACGGCATCGACGAAATCATTCGTCTTTTGCGTCAACCCTGAAGATTCCTGCGGCTCGATCGCCGACCGCTTCGGCTTCTTGACTCTACCGCGACCTCTGCCTTTGCGATAAGACGCGCGCATGCGCAACGCCGCCAAACCCGAAGCGACGCCCGCCGCCGCATCCGAAAAGGTCGCCCTCTACGACATTGGCGAGGACGAGGCCGGGATGCGGCTCGACCGCTGGTTCCGTCGCCGCTTTCCCGACCTGCCGCAGTCCCACCTCAACAAGATCGTCCGCAAGGGCGAGGTGCGGGTGTCCGGCAAGCGCGCCGACGTCGCGACCCGGCTCGAGCTCGGCCAGACCGTGCGCGTGCCGCCGCTCAGGCTCCCGGCCGCGCCGGCCGCTGGAGAGCGGCGCGCCGACCCGGCCGACGCCGAGGCGATCCGGGCGATGACGCTCTACGAGGACAAGGACGTCATCGTCTTGAACAAGCCCTACGGGCTCGCGGTGCAGGGCGGCTCGGGCACGAAGCGCCACATCGACGGCATGCTCGAAGCGCTCGCGGCCAAGGACGGGACGCGGCCGGTGCTGGTCCACCGGCTCGATCGCGACACCTCCGGCGTCCTGCTGCTCGCCAAAGTCACGCAAGATGGCGGCCGACCTCGGCGAGATTTTTCGCTCGCGCCAGGCCAAGAAGATCTACTGGGCCCTGGTCGAGGGCGTGCCGAAGCCGGCCCAGGGGCGGATCTCGATGTTCCTCGCCAAGGGCGAGGCGATGGGCGACGAGCGCGGGGCGAAGGGCGCGGGCAGGGCGGATCTCGAACGCATGCGGGTCGCCAAGCACGGCGATCCCGACGCGCAGCATTCGCTGACCCTCTACGCCGTCGTCGACAAGGTCGCGCCGCGGCTCGCCTGGCTGTCGATGCGGCCGATCACCGGCCGGACCCATCAGCTGCGCGCCCATTGCGAGGCGATCGGCCATCCGATCGTCGGCGACCCCAAATACAACCGCAAGGCGGCGAACGACCCCGCCCGCAGCGATCCGCTGCGCGCCGTGCCGCCGGGGATCGAAGCCAAGCTGCATCTGCTCGCCCGCCGGCTGATCCTGCCGCATCCGCGCGGCGGGGTGATCGACGTGACCGCGCCGCTGCCGGCGCACATGAAGGCGAGCTTCGCCATGTTCGGCTTCGAGCCGCCGGCGCACGACCCGATCGAGGACGCGCCCGATGCCTGAGCCGAGCGACGCGGGGCCCATGCGGGCGGCGCAGGCCAATATGCGTCCGGCGCCGATCAAGCGGTTCTATGCGAAGGCCGAAGCGCGCGAGGACGACGGCCTCTACGCGCTCGCCCTCGACGGGCGGACGGCGCTGACGCCCGGCAAGCGGCCGCTGGCCGCGCGACGCCGCGCCATTATGGAGCGCGTCGCCGACGAATGGGCACGGCAGGGCGAGACCGTCGACCCCTCCGACATGCCGCTGACGCGGCTGGTCAATTCGGCCGTCGACGGCGTCGCCGCAACGATGGCGGAAACACGGGCCGAGATCGTCCGCTACGTCGGCTCGGACCTCCTCTGCTACCGCGCCGAGGCGCCGGAGTCGCTCGCCGAGCGCCAGCGCGCCGCCTTCGACCCCGTGCTCGACTGGGCGGCGGAGGCGCTCGGCGCGCGGTTCGTACTCGCCGCCGGGATCGGGCATGTCGCCCAGCCGGCCGAGGCGATCGAGGCTGGCCGCGCCGCGGTTGCCGCATTCGACGACCCGGTGGCGCTGGCCGCGCTCAGCGTCGTCACGTCGCTGACCGGATCGGGCGTGTTGGCGCTCGCGGTGGCGCGCGGACGGCTGTCGGCGGAGGAGGCCTGGCGCCTCGCTCACGTCGACGAGGATTTTCAGATCGAGCTCTGGGGCGGGGACGACGAGGCGATCGCGCGGCGCGCGGCGCGCTGGCGCGAGATGGAGGCGGCGGCGAGCGTGCTGGGCGAGCTATAGAAAATAGGGTTGCGCCAACAAACCCTCACCCTGCCGCTTCGCGGCTTTCCTCTCCCGGTGCACGGCTGTCCGGGGAATTTTTCGCGCATAGGGGAAGGCCAACTGGTTGGGATTGAGGCGGTCGCGTTTTCTGCTTGGATTGGTCGGTGGGGGCGTTTCGATGGCTGCGAGGCGGCGGCGGGCGAAGAGGAAGACGCCGACGAGTTCGGTGAAGCGCAGGATATCGAATTTGGTTTTGGCGGCCTTGGCCGCCAGTCTCAGCAGGATGTAGGCGATTATCGCCGCGTAGATCTGCAGTTTGACGGCGTTTGCACTGGTTCCGAGGAAGGAGCGCAGCTTCAGGTGCTGCTTGAGCCAGCGGAACAGCAGCTCGATTTGCTAGCGGAACTTGTAGGCCTGTTCGACAAGTTGGCTGAAAATGATCGGAGTAAAGCGCATGCCCCGCTCTCTTTTCTGAGTCTCTGCAACCAGAAAATACCAAGGAATCTGCATCAAGTTCCCTGGTTTTGCGGGGCATGCGCTGCGACACGTTGAATCAGCCCTTACACTTCCCCGGACAGCCGTGCTCCCGGTGGGAGGGGGCGTCCCCTTCCCCTCAGGGGGAAGGTGGTCCGAAGGGCCGGATGAGGGTTTGCCGCCCGCTTTGGCCCCGCCCGCCCGATCCCGTCACGCGGCGCGGCGACCGGCGCGAACGGGTGGTCTTCGGCTGACGGCGGCGGTCGTTCGGCTGCCCGCCGCAATGGCGCGGCTGTCCGCAAACGGCGGCGCGCCATCCTCCCAGTGGACGCGCCGCCGCCGTTCCTCGCGGCGGCGTGGCGCGCCTTGAGGGACGGGGAAGGGCATGCGACGGCGCGGCTTTCGGGAGGTTGGCCGCCGCATTAAGGCTTCTCAAGGTAGGACGAGGCGCACGGATCGACGGCCGATCCGGCTGCAGCGTTCACCCCCCTGACAACCCCGACGCCAACTCTCGGAGTTCGCCGAGCCACGGCTCGTACCGGCGCCAGCGCTCCACCGATGTGCGGTAGATCGGCTGTCGCGCCTGCCAGACGCTGGCCGTGTTGATCCTGCGTCGGTTCCGATGCGGTTCGAGACACGCGTCGTTCCATTCGAGGCCGCAGCCCGCGACGAGGCGTCGGGCGTGGGGTTCCGGATCGGCGACCAGCGCCTCGTAGTCCACCTCGAGGAACCGATCCGGCGGCAGAATGTTGCGCCAGTGACTCATCAGCCGCCGGTACTGGCGATAGTAGAATACGAGATCGCCACGGTCGGAGGCGTAATCGAAGTTCGTCTCGAAGTTCGTGGTGAAGATGGATAGCGCGGTGTCGATCGGATCGCGCCGACAATGGACGACGGTCGCGTTGGGAAAGATGCGCAGAATGGCGCCGAGGAGGAAGAAATTGGCGAGCGCCTTGTCGGTGACCCGCTTCGCCTCCGGGTCGAACGCCCGCAACGCCGCAAGATAGTCGTCTGCGAGGCGCCTGGCGGCGCCCGGAGCCGGGTTCCAAAGGTCTCGGGCCTGATTCTCGGCCGCACTCCAGAACCCCAGTTCGCCTCCAGCCGCAACCTCAGGATGGCTCGAGAGAATCTGTTCGGTTAGGGTCGACCCCGAGCGGGGCATGCCGACGATGAGAACCGGAGTCGCGTCGTCAATTCCCCAATCGGGCAGGCGATCGAAGGAGCTCGCCCGTGTTCCCTCGATGATCCGGTCGACACGCCGGACGAGCCCCTCGCGATCGAAGCGGCCCCCCATCGCGCGCAGCTGGTTACCTGCTTCGAAATTTCGCATCGCCGCTTGGTATTCGCCCCATCGTCGTGCGCCTTTCCCGCGCGAAGTGGAGCATCTGGCGATGCCGGGGCATCGGCTTGGGTGCTCCATGCGGCGTATATCCGCGCAATCAGACGGTCGTCGGCTGCGGTGATCTTCCGGTTGATCGTGATGCCGATCCAGACGGAGTTCATGTCGAGCGTCAGCTCCGAGGCCCGCTCGAACTCGGCCGCCGCCTCAGCGGAAAGGCCTTTCTGGGTCAGGAGGTTCGCGAGGATCGCACGGGCTTCTCCGCTCTCCGGATGCGCCGCGACGGCGGCTCGCATGGCGGCGAGCGCCGCCTCGAAGTCGCCGGACGCTTCGAGACCGCGCGCCTCGGCGATGCCGGCGGTTTCGGACCCTGGCGCCGCCGCTGCGGCCGCGGCGCGAAAGGCGGCCGCCGCATCGGCTCGCAAATCGCGCGCCAGGTAGAGGTCGCCGAGCCGCATCTGGGCGTCGATCAGATCTGGCTTCAGGGCCACCGCGGCCTGGTAACCCGCCATCGCCATCGCTTCCTGGCCAAAGCCTCGAAGTTTGCGCGAGGTAGATGCGCGTTCGCCATCGCGTGTCGCGGCGAATGCGTCAGCGAGCGTGTCGGCGGCCGGCGACCCGGCCGAGGCCGTCGCGCGTAGCCGAGGTCGAGATCGGCAAGACGCGGCGCCAGGCCTGAGATCGACCGCCCTTATGAGCACGGCGATGGCTTTCCTGAGGCGACCTGCACGAATCAGTCGTCTGCCCTCGCCGGCGAGCCGATCCGCTTCGTTCTCTCGAGCCGAGCCTTGCGGCGATTTTTTCGCGATCAAAGCCGAAGCGGACGTCTCAAGCAAAAAAATTCCTTCAGGCGCCTGAAGACCGATCGCGGGGCCGATATAGGGCAGCCCTTCCGCAGAGCCCGACGTTGACGCCCTGGCGCCGAGACCCGGCAAGGCGGACGACGACCTGACGAGGGCGCTGTTCTCACTCGGTGTTTTCGCCACGGATTTTTCGGTCCAATCGCAACCAGCGTTGCGCGTGCTTACCACCCAAACACGCCCGCGTGAAAGGGATCTGCCTTTGGATCCGCCTTTCAGCTCGATGCCAAATAAACATATAAAAACAGTGTAAAAAAGATCTTGACCTGGTGTCAACATTCGCCAAAAACTGGCGTGCGGCAATATGTCGCCACTCGTCGTTGGGGGGCCTCCAGCGCGAGGCGTCATTCAGAAGGGGACTCACATGGACATACGAAAACACGCGCCCACCGCCATTCGCCTATCGGCGATTGGCCTTTCGCTGATCGCCTCGGGCGCCTGGGCGGACCCGCTTCCTGGCCTTCAGAACCAGAATTTCACCCAGTACAATGGTTCGGCCCCCAAGGGGTCCTTCACTTCCGTGGATCCGGTCGGCTGGACCGGCGGAAGCGGCCTTATCTTCATTGCCTCACCGAAAAACGGCCAATCGGCGGCCGCTCCGATCTACCTGACCACTTATGCGAATCCAGTCGGCAACATTCCCGGCAATTACGTCGAAGCCGACGGCAATCCTACATATGAGAGCGGATTCAACTACACCGTGACCGGCCTCACGGTCGGAAAGACCTACACACTGAGCTTCTATCAAGGCGCCAGTCAGCAGACGGGATTCGTCGGAACGACAACGAACCAATGGATCGTCTCCCTCGCGACCGAAGGGATGCAAATTTGCTATAATTGCGGGGGCGTCGACCCGGTCTACGGGCAGACGAGCACCTACTACAACAACGACCCCAACGCGAGTATTGCGGCGTCCCCGCTGATGACGGTCCCCACGGGGACCGCAGTCGGATGGCAGTACGTCTCGATCAACCTGACAGCCGACGCGCCCACTGACCTCTTGAGCTTCCTTGCCTGGGGCGACAATGGCAGCACGGTCAACCTGCCGCCGATGGCGTTCCTGTCCGGGGTCGACTCGCCCGCTGGCTTGGTCCCCGAACCCTCGACCTGGGCGATGATGGGTCTCGGCTTCCTCGGTCTTGGACTGGTTGGGCGGAAGCGGATCGCCAAGCGTCTCGCCGCGGTGGCCGAAGCCTAAGCAGACAATCGGTTCGCGACCGCGCCCGGAAGGAGCTTCGGCGTTCCTGCCGGGCGTTTTTCTTTTCAATTCCCCCCGGATCGCATATTTGTCCTGCGTCTGGTTCAACTGAGGACCGACGGTGGCCCCGTTCCTTCATTCGCTGCACCTCCACGCCTATCTGCTGCAATTGCTCCGGGCGAGCGTGTGGCTGGCGATCCTGGCGTTTGTCTTCATCCCGCTCGAGTGGCTGTTTCCTGTGCACAAGGAGAAGGTGCTGCGGGCGACCACCGCGAGCGACCTCGGCTTTTACTTCATCAACAGCTTCCTGCCGCAACTTGTTCTTTTCATTCCGCTCATTGTCACCGCCTATATCGCTTACGATTTCGTTCCTGCGGGCTGGCGCGCTGAAGTCAACTCGCTGCCGATCTGGGCGCGAGGCCTCGCCGCCTTCGTCGTCGCGGACCTGGGTTTCTATTGGGGCCACCGCTGGGCCCATGAGATCCCGCTTTTGTGGCGGTTCCACTCGGTCCATCACGACCCCAAGCACGTCTATTTCCTGATCAGCGCGCGCGCCCATCCGGTCGATAACGCTTTCATCCGTCTGTGTGGACTTGTTCCGATTTACCTTCTCGGCCTCGGAGCGCCACAGAGCGTCCAGGGCACACTGGTTGCGACGCTGCTGATGTTGTTTATCACGGTGTGGGGATTCTTCATCCACGCCAACGTCCGCTGGCGGTTCGGACCCTTCGAATGGGTGCTCTCGACGCCGGTCTTCCATCTTTGGCATCACGCCCTATCGGGGCCGATCAATCGCAACTACGCGTCTTCGCTCCCGGTCTGGGACTGGCTGTTCGGCACCGCCCACCTGCCGCGCGAGTTCCCTGCCGACTACGGCGTGACCGACTCCCTGCCGCGGACGGTGGCGGGCCAAATGGTCTACCCCTTCGTGCCGCCTTCTCAGTCTCCGCGTGGACCGGTTGCGGCCGCGACCCGGGTGTCCGGGGCGCGAGCGGACTGACGTCGCGGGCCCTTCTGACCATGCAGAGTTCGGACCGTGTGGCCGCCGGCCCGGCGTGGTTGCTCGCGCGCGCCGGCGCCTGCTTGGCGCGGCAGTCGCTTCGGGATGCGAGGAGGCCCCGCTGGTCCGGTCGCGGGATTGGCGGTCGCCGCGGCGGCGCTCAGGACAAAGACGAAGCGTCGATGGCCGCCGGCAGGGGTTGCTCTTAAAAAGGTCGGCATGGAGGCGGGTTTGAGTTGGCATGGACTTGGCGCCGGCCCGCATCGGCCGAGCGCCATTTTCGCTCGCCTTGCCCCCCGGGGCGCGTCTGGCGCGACTGTCATGCGAATGTCGAACGCCCGCGCCGTTTCGAGGCCGCGCGGGTCGTGATAATCCAGAGGCCGACCAAGGGTGCTGGAGCCAAGTAGTCCCGTGAAGAACATTCTCGCCCGTCTCGACGCCCGCCGCGCCCGCGCCCGCCTGGGGGGAGGCGAGCAGCGGATCGCCGCGCAGCACGCCAAGGGCAAGCTCACCGCGCGCGAGCGCATCGAACTCCTGCTCGACCACGACTCGTTCGAGGAGTTCGACATGTTCGTCCAGCACCGCTGCGACGATTTCGGCATGGAGGCGACGAAGATTCCGGGCGACGGGGTGGTCACCGGCTGGGGCACGGTCAACGGCCGCACCGTCTATGTTTTCGCCAAGGATTTTACGGTGTTCGGCGGGTCCCTGAGCGAAGCGCACGCGCAGAAGATCACCAAGATCCAGGACATGGCGGTCAAGAACCGCGCCCCGATCGTCGGCCTTTTCGACGCGGGCGGGGCCCGCATCCAGGAGGGCGTCGCGGCGCTCGGCGGCTACGGAGAGGTGTTCCAGCGCAACGTGCTGGCCTCCGGCGTGATCCCGCAGATTTCGTTGATCATGGGTCCGTGCGCCGGCGGCGACGTCTATTCGCCCGCGATGACCGACTTTATCTTCATGGTGCGCGACACGAGCTACATGTTCGTCACCGGCCCGGATGTGGTGAAGACCGTGACCAACGAGACCGTGACCGCAGAGGAGCTCGGCGGCGCGCAAGTCCATTCGACGAAGTCCTCGATCGCCGATCGCGCCTACGACAACGACGTCGAAGCGCTGTTGCAGATGCGCCGGCTGATCGACTTCCTGCCGTCGTCGAACCTCGAGAAGCCGCCGCTGCTGCCGAGCTTCGACAATCCGGACCGCATGGACATGTCGCTCGACACCCTGGTGCCGGACAATCCGAACAAGCCCTACGATATCAAGGAGCTGATCCTGAAGGTCGCCGACGAGGCCGATTTCTTCGAAATCCAGGAAGCCCACGCCAAGAACATCGTCACCGGCTTCATCCGCGTCGAGGGCACGACGGTCGGCATCGTGGCGAACCAACCGCTGGCGCTCGCCGGCGTGCTCGACTCGGACGCCTCGCGGAAAGGGGCGCGGTTCGTGCGCTTCTGCGACTGCTTCAACATCCCGATCGTGACCTTCGTCGACGTGCCGGGCTTCCTGCCGGGCACGGCGCAGGAATACGGCGGCCTGATCAAGCACGGCGCGAAGCTCCTGTTCGCCTACGCCGAAGCGACGGTGCCGAAGGTGACCGTCATCACCCGCAAGGCCTTCGGCGGCGCCTACGACGTGATGTCGTCGAAGCACTTGCGCGGCGACATCAACCTCGCCTGGCCGACGGCCCAGATCGCGGTCATGGGGGCCAAGGGCGCGGTCGAGATCATCTTCAGGTCCGATATGAATAATCCCGGCGTAATCGCTGAAAAGACGAAGGAATACGAAGAGACCTTCCTGTCACCGTTCATCGCCGCCGAGCGCGGCTATATCGACGAGGTGATCATGCCGCATTCGACGCGGCGGCGCCTGTCGCGGGTGCTCAACATGCTGCGCAACAAGAAGCTCGAAAATCCGTGGAAGAAGCACGAAAACATTCCGCTGTGATGGACGGCCGCTGGGCGCCGGCGCGTCAGGCTTCTTTGTATTTCCCGGCGGTGAACTGCGATGAAGAACGCGGGGAATGATAACGAGTCGCATCCAGGTATTGATCGCACAGATGAAAGTTGGACTATGTCCATGACGGTAAGCATGACTGGCTCGCCTTTGTCGAAAAGGTAGGAATTGGCGGTCTCTTCGTAATTCCCGCCGCCTTTGCGTCATCGGTCTGGGTATGGTTCGGCTTCAAGAACCAACTCTCAAACTGAGACACTGCCCGGAGGAGGCGTGCGTTGACATATGACGTCTGAATCGATATGTCGTGACATATGGTTGAGCGGACGACGGTACGGCTCCCGGAAGACCTGATCGCGCGCGCCAAACGCAAGGCGGCGGCGGAGGGACGGTCGCTGACCGCTCTGATAGAGGAGGGATTGCGGCGGGTTCTCAATGAGCGCCGTTCGGAGGCCCCGCCTCCGCGCGCGCTTCCTCCGGTCAGCAGCGCAAGAGGCGGGCTCATGCCCGGCGTCGATCTCGACAACTCCGCGTCTCTGCAGGACATGGAGGATCTGGCCTGGATGCGCGGGCTCCGGTGATTCTTCCCGATGTCAACGTGCTGCTGTACGCCTTCCGAGCGGACTTGCCCCGTCATCCGGTGTCCAAGTCCTGGCTGGATCGGGTGGTCCTTGGCGATGCGCCCTTCGGCATGTCGCCTCAGGCGCTGAGCGCCGTCGCGCGCATCGCGACGAATGGGCGCGTGTTCAATCCGCCGAGCCCGCTCGAGGAGGCGTTCGAATACTGCGACAATTTGCTGAGCCAGCCGCACTGCGAAATCGTCACGCCCGGCCCGCGCCACTGGGCGATCTTCAAGCGCCTTTGCGTGGAGGCGGACGCGCGCGGTCCGCTCGTCGCCGACGCCTGGTTTGCTGCGCTCGCGATCGAGCGCGGCTGCACGTGGATCACCTTCGACCGCGACTACGCCCGTTTTCCGGGGCTCGAATGGCGGACGCCGGAGGCGTGACGGCGCTCAAACTCATCGCCTGACCAGGCGCGCGTCGTCGAGATCGGGCGCGCCGACCTTGCGGGCGAGATACGCCCCCTCGCGTGCGACGCGCCGCGCTAGCCCTTTTTGCCAGGTACGCTCACCGACGCCCCGCTCTTGCCCTGCGACTTCTTATACTCGGAGACATGGGACTTCGGCTTGTCCGACTTTGCCTTCTTGGCCTCTTTATTACCCTTCTGTTCACCCTTCGGCATCGATTCCTCCTTGGCGGCCCCCGCAGGGCGCCGGAGGGAAAGAGTGTCACAATCCCGGCGGCCGGACTACAGGGGTCAGACGGTCTGCCTGACAAATTCCTGCGGGAAAAGAGCGGCTAAATCCATCGCCTGACCCGACGGGCGTAGTCGAGGTAGGCTGCGCCGAACTTGCGCGTCAGGTACGCCTCTTCGCGCGCCACCACGCCCCACCGCAGGACAGCATAGAGGGCGATCAGCGCCGCAAACTGCCACAGGCTGTCGAGCGCGACGGCGAACCCGCCGACCGACAGGAACATGGCGAAGTAGATCGGGTTGCGGGAGTAGCGGTAGGGACCGGCTTCGACGATGACGCTCGTCGGGCGCATCGGCAGGACGGAAGTGCGCGCGCCGCGAAAGATCAGGAACGACCACGCCTCGATCGCGAGGCCGGCGGCGATCAGCCCGGCGCCAATTGGCCAGCGCGGAAGGCCCAGCGGCAGGAACGGCGCCGGCCACACGCGGCCGACGAGCCATGCCGCCACGACGCAAAGCGCCAGCGCGAGCGGCGGCGGAATCAGGACATTCGCGTGATCCTTTTCGGCCATGCCAATCCCTAAGCCTGTGCCCGGACGCCCGCAACGCCTCGTCGTGCAGCGACGAGGCGACGACGGATGGGCCGGCGCCGTTGGCGGTTAGAGTCGCTGTGGCCTCCCGTTGAAGCCCGCTTCGACAGAGACACGGGTTGACGGTTTAACGGAATCGACCGGTCGGCTTAAGGCGACATTTGCTTGCCAGCAGGGCGACCGCGATGTATCGTTGTCCTTATACGAAGATCGTGTGCCAGGTGTCATATTTTCCAGAAGCCAGCTCGCCTGTCGCCCTGGGGCCGCGCAACCAACCCCGCTGCGTCCGCATCGCGATCTTCGAATCGGAACAAGCCATTCAGGCGGGCGCCGATGAGGCCTTGACATCGAGCGCGGCGCCGGTCCGGCGAACAGGAATTGCGAAGATGGGTCTCGGCGCCGGGACCAGTCAGATTCTGCGCCGTCATCGCGAGCCGCGAAGCGGCGTGGCGATCCACAGGAACGTCGGACGCCGCATGGTCCTCCGGATCGGCGCGTCGCCCTTCGGAATTGTCGCGATGACGGAGCGAGGCTATCCGACTCGGGCGTTTCGTCGCCCGGGCTTTCGGCCGCAAGATCTTGATAGGATTGATTCCGCGCCCGGGTTTCCTCTGGATCTCGACCTGGACCGGGCGGATGCGGCGCCGGACGCAGGCGGAAGGCGCTCGCGGGCGGACCGCCATCCGAAGTTCGCGGCGCTCGACGCTCGCCCGGAAAATCGGCGGCAAGGCTTTGATAACATTGAATCCGCGCCCGGATTCCCGACGGATTTGGACCCGGACGGCGCGGATGCGGCGCCGGATGCGGGCGGGAGGCGCTCGCGGGCGGACCGCCATCCGAAGTTCGCGGCGCTCGACGCTCGCCCGGAAATTCGGCCGCAAGGCTTTGATAACATTAAATCCGCGCCCGGGTTTCCGACGGATTTGGACCTGGACCGCGCGGATGCGGCGCCGGATGCGGGCGGGAGGCGCTCGCGGGCGGACCGCCATCCGAAGTTTGCGGCGCTCGACACGCGCCCGGAAATTCGGCCGCAAGGCTTTGATAACATTGAATCCGCGCCCGGATTCCCGACGGATTTGGACCCGGACGGCGCGGATGCGGCGCCGGACGCAGGCGGAGGGCGCTCGCGGGCGGACCGCCATCCGAAGTTCGCGGCGCCCGACGCTCGCCCGGAAAATCGGCCGCAAGGCTTTGATAACATTGAATCCGCGCCCGGATTCCCGACGGATTTGGACCTGGACCGCGCGGATGCGGCGCCGGACGCGGGCGGGAGGCGCTCGCGGGCGGACCGCCGTCAGGCCTCACCGATCTCGCCCGAAAAGTCGCCTGCAACATCCTGATAAGATTGATTTCACGCCCGGGTTTTCGATGGTCCGCCCGACGGGTCCTGAACGGGCGGGTCCTGAACGGGCGGTTTCTGGACGGGCGGTTTGTGAACGGGCGGATTTTGAACGGGAATGTGGCGATCCGCATGCAGACCTTGCGCGCCGTCCACCTGCTCCCCCTTGCCCTCGCCGCCGGCTTCCTCGCCGCGGTCCCGTGCCGGGCGTCCGCGCAAACGACGGAGACCGCCCTTGGCCTGAAGCCCGGCCAGGCGATCATCTTCGCCGTCGCCGTCGACGGGGGCCGCGTCGCGCTCGGGCCGGCGCGAGCGGCGAAGCCGGGGCCGGCCCGGCTGAACGAGGGCGAGATTGCGGTCGCCGTGGTCAAGCACGGCCTTTCGCCCTACGCCGACGTCACGGCGACCGAGAAGACCTCGACGCCGATCGACTTCGTCGCCACCGGTCTCATCGGCGACATCAAGATCGACGAGATCGTGCTGTGCGGGCGGCTCGACGCGCCGGCGACGGGGCGGATCGCCTCAGGAGTCTGGCGCGTTTCGCTGAACAGCTTTGTCGTTCACAGGGGCGGCGACCCGCCGCCGGCCGCCGGCGAAGGAGGACTGGGATGCCCAAAGTGACCTACCACATCATCGAGCACGACGGCGGCTGGGCCTATCGGGTCGGCGACGTGATCTCGGAGACCTTTCCAAGCCACGATCACGCCCGACAGGCCGCGGAGCGGGCGGCGGCGGAGCAGCGGGTCGGAGGCGAGACGGCGGACATTTCCTACGAGGACGCGGAGGGCCGCTGGCACGTCGAAACGGCCAAGGGCGGCGACCGGCCGGACACCGACGTCGAGGAAGGGTGAGATCCGAATCGCCGGCTTTCCTCCTTGCTCCGGCCGGTCTTTTCTGCTAGCGGCTGGCGCCTGCCGCGTGGGAGTTCCATATCGCGGCAAACCCAGGGCGTTCTGTCGCCGGCCCGTGCGCCGGCCCACTTTTTCAAGTGGTGAGAGGGTCGCGAGACCTTCCCGGCGAAAGGGCGCCCGATCGTCAACGCCAACCCAACCGCCGGCGCCGGTCCGAACGGACCCCTTTAGGAGAACCAATGTCGCAAACCCAAACCCACGCGCCCTCGCGCGAGGATTTCACCGCGCTTCTCAACGAGACCTATGGCGATGATGAGGCCTTTGAGGGCTCGGTCGTCAAGGGCCGCGTGGTCGCCATCGAAAAGGACATGGCCGTCATCGACGTCGGCCTGAAGACGGAGGGCCGCGTCGCCCTCAAGGAATTCACCAATCACGGCCGCGATCCCGCCCCCGGCATGGGCGACGAGGTCGAGGTCTATCTCGAGCGGATCGAGAACGCGCTCGGCGAAGCTGTGCTGTCGCGCGACAAGGCCCGCCGCGAGGAGAGCTGGGTCAAGCTCGAGCAGGCCTTCGAAAAGAACGAGAAGGTCGAGGGCGTCATCTTCAACCAGGTCAAGGGCGGCTTCACCGTCGATCTCGACGGAGCGGTGGCGTTTTTGCCGCGCAGCCAGGTCGACATCCGGCCAGTGCGCGACGTCGGTCCTCTGATGAACGTTCCGCAGCCGTTCCAGATTCTCAAGATGGACCGCCGGCGCGGCAACATCGTCGTGTCGCGCCGCACCGTGCTCGAGGAGAGCCGGGCCGAGCAGCGCCACGAGATCGTCGCCAACCTCGCCGAGGGCCAGGTGGTCGACGGCACTGTCAAGAACCTTACCGACTATGGCGCGTTCGTCGACCTCGGCGGCATCGACGGCCTCCTGCACGTCACCGACATCGCCTGGCGGCGCGTCAACCACCCGAGCGAGGTGCTGACCATCGGCCAGCAAGTCAAGGTCCGCATCATCAAGATCAACCACGAAACTCATCGCATCTCGCTTGGTATGAAGCAGCTGCAGGAAGACCCGTGGTCGAACATCGAGACCCGCTACAGCGTGGGCCAGAAGCTGAAGGGCAGGGTCACGAACATCGCCGACTACGGCGCATTCGTCGAGCTCGAGCCGGGCATCGAGGGTCTGATCCACGTTTCCGAGATGTCCTGGACCAAGAAGAACGTCCATCCCGGCAAGATCGTTTCGACCAGCCAGGAGGTCGAGGTGCAGGTGCTCGAGGTCGATTCCGCCAAGCGCCGCATTTCGCTTGGCCTCAAGCAGACCCTGCAGAACCCGTGGGAAGCCTTCCTCGAGAAGCATCCGGTCGGTTCGGCGGTCGAGGGCGAGGTCAAGAACAAGACCGAGTTCGGCCTGTTCATCGGGTTGGACGGCGACGTCGACGGCATGGTCCATCTCTCAGACCTCGACTGGACGCGTCCGGGCGAGCAGGCGATCGAGGATTACAAGAAGGGCGACAAGGTGCACGCCAAGGTTCTCGACGTCGACGTCGAGAAGGAGCGCATCGCGATCGGCATCAAGCAACTCGCCTCGGACCCGTTCGCCGCCCGCAAGGCCGGCGAGGAGGGCGACGGCGATCTGCGCAAGGGCGGCGTCGTGACCTGCGAAGTGGTCGAGGTCAAGGACGGCGGCCTCGAGGTGAAGATCGCCGGCACCGATCTGACGACCTTCATCAAGCGCAACGAGCTCGCCCGCGACCGCGGCGACCAGCGCCCGGACCGCTTCTCGGTCGGCGAGAAGGTCGACGCCCGCGTCATCCAGCTCGACCGGCGCGCTCACAAGATCGCCGTCTCGATCAAGGCGCTGGAAGTCGCAGAAGAGAAGGAGGCGATCGCGCAGTACGGCTCGGCCAACTCGGGCGCCTCGCTCGGCGACATTCTCGGCGCGGCGCTGAAAGCGCGCGAGCAGAAGAAGTAAGTCGAAGACCAACCGACGCTGACGCCCGTTTTGCGGGCGCCGTGACAGGCTCGCCGGAACCAATTCCCGCGGGCCTTCTCAATTCCGGGCGCAGAACGCGGGAGCTGTCGGTCGCTCCCCTGAAATAGCCCGCGTAACTTGGCCAAAGCGCCGGCCGATGGCCTTGCGCTCGGTCGGCGCCGGGCTATAGTGACATGCCAGCTCAAAGTCAGGCCTCGAGGCGGCGGGCGTGTCCATTCCGCAACGGCTGCCAACGTGTCTTATTCTGAGTCGCAACGAGCACTCGTCCGTCGTCATTTATTCTGAAGCCGTCAGCCTTCGCGCCCGGTTTGAACGGGCGCGCCGACAACAAACTTCTGGGAGGAAGATCATGCAGGTTGTTCGCCGTCTGGGAATTTGCGCCATTGCCGGAGCGGCCCTCGCCGCCGGGGCGCCCGCACATGCCGCCGGCCCTCAGGTCGTGGCCGGCCCGTCCGCCGAGCCGCAGTGCTTCGTTCCGTGGACGAGCGACACCAAGTTCTTCAAGTATCCTGCAAAGAAGGGACCGTTCCGGGTGGCGCTGGCGAACGGCTACATCGCCAACACTTGGCGCATCCAGATGATCCAGACCGCAAAGGCCTATGCCGCCCAACCTGACGTCGCGGCCAAGCTCAAGGAGTTCAAGGTCGTTTCGACCGGCGAGGACGTCGCCGCGCAAATCGCCGCTGTCGACAACTTCATCGATTCCGGTTACGACGCGATCGTCGTCGACGTGCAAAACCCGGACGCGTTCAGGCCGGTGATCAAGCGGGCGAATGACGCCGGCGTGGTGCTGGTGGCGTTCGACAACACCTTCAATTCCCACGATGCGATCAATGTCAACGTCGACCAGAAGGGGCTCGGCGTTTATTGGGCGAAATGGCTGATCGAAAAGGTGCCGGACGGCGGCAAGATCCTCGAGGTCCGCGGCGTCGCCGGCACCTCCGTCGACCGCGACCGGCACGACGGCATTCACGAGACGTTCGACAAGAGCGGCAAGAAATGGAACGTGATCGAAGTCTACGGCAAATGGGACGACCCGACCGCGCAGAAGGTCACCGCCGACGCCATCGCCGTGCAAAAGAAGTTTGACGGCTTCACCGCGCAAGGCGGCGACACCGGGGTGGTCCAGGCCATGATCGACGCCAAGCAGCCCTTCGTTCCATTCGGCGGGGAGACCGAGAACGGCTTCCGCAAGTTCTGCGCGAAATTCGGCGAGCAGGGGCTCAAATGCGCCTCCGGGGGCACCGGCCCCGCCCAGGTCGCAGTCGCGATCAAGACGGCGCTGACCGCCCTCGAGGGGCAGGTCGTGCCGCAAGAGGTCAAGCTGCCGCTGGCGACCGTCGAATATCCGAACTTCAAGGCCGGCGAGAACTTCTACCCCGAACTTTCCGACAATTTCTTCGTCGGCAACTCCTTCCCGACCTGCGGCATCAATTTCAATGCGGCCGAGATCATGGGGCAGACCAAGGAGAACAAATAGGCCTTCGCGCCGGGTTCGTTCAGGCCCCCTTCCCCCGCTTGCGGGAAGAGGGTGGAGGTGAGGGGGTTGGCGATTGCTCGCCACGACTCCTCGCCCAGCCCCTTGTCGTAGCCTTCTCGGCGCCAGCGGGAGAAGGGACGCGCCGCGCCGTACGACGAGGGCGCGGGCAGATCAGGAAGACCACGCGAATGCAGTCGATCGGCCCGCTTCTCAGGATGGAGGGCGTCTCGAAGAGCTATGGCGGCGTGCGCGCGCTCCATAATGCGAGCCTTTCCATTGCCGCCGGCCGCATCCATGCCGTTCTCGGCGAGAACGGCGCTGGCAAGTCGACGCTGATTAAGATCCTGGCCGGGGTGGTCCGGCCAGACGCCGGCCGCATTGAACTCGACAGCGCCGAGGTCACCTTCAACTCGCCTTCCGCCGCGGCGGGCGCGGGTGTGGTTTGCATCTTTCAGGAGCTTTCGCTTGTTCCAGACCTTTCGGTCGCCGACAACATCGCAATCGTCAACCCGCCGCTGCGCTTCGGCCTGATCGACCGAGGCGCACAGCGCCGGTTCGCCGAGGAAGCGCTGGCCCGCGCCGGGGCGCCGGACATTCACCCGCTCGCGCTGGTCGGGGACCTGCCGCTGTCGCGCCGGCAGATGGTCGAAATCGCCAAGGCGCTGGCGCGCAATCCCCGCATTCTCATCCTCGACGAGGCGACATCGGCCCTGACCGCGACCGATGTGACCAAGGTGTTCGTGGTCTTGAAACGCCTGCGGGAAGAAGGGCTGGCGTTGATTTTCATCTCCCATCGAATGGGGGAGATCGAGGAACTGGCCGACGACTGCACGGTGTTTCGCAACGGCTCGAACGTCGCGACCTATCCGGCAGGCTCCAAGAGCGATGACGAGATCGTCGAGATGATGATCGGCCGCGAGTACAGCCATGTCTTTCCGGCGAGACAGCGGGTCATCGAAGACGAGGGTCCGCCGCTGCTTGAGGTCAGAAGCCTGACCTGGGCCGACAGGTTGCGCGGCGTCTCGTTCAGCGTTCGATCCGGGGAGGTGGTCGGGCTCGGGGGGCTCGACGGGCAGGGGCAACGCGAACTCCTGCTCGCCCTGTTTGGCGTGCTGCGCGGCGTCTCCGGCGAAATCCGGGTGGCGGGTGAGCGGTTCGCCCCGAAGAGCCCCAACGCCGCGAAGTCGGCGGGCGGGATGGCGCTGATCCCGGAGGACCGTAAGACAGAGGGCTTGATGCTGCCGATGTCGGTGCGCGAAAACCTGAGCTTCGCCGCGTTCGACCGCATCGGCCGGTTCGGGATCGTCGATCGCCGCCGCGAGGCGAGCCTGGTCGCCGAGATGGTTGCGCTTCTCGCCATCCGCGCCGCCTCGCCCGACATGCCGGCCGGCGCCCTCTCGGGCGGCAACCAGCAGAAGGTCGTCATCGCCAAATGGCTGATGTCGAATCCGCGCATCATCCTGCTCAACGATCCGACGCGCGGCATCGATGTCGGCACGAAGCAGGAAATCTATCAGCTTCTGCGCCGCCTCGCCGACGCGGGCGCAGCGATCGTCTTCTACACCACCGACTACAGCGAGCTGATCGGCTGCTGCGACCGCGCGCTCGTTTTGTACGACGGCGCGATCCGGCGCGAGCTTGTCGGCGACGCCATCACCGAGCGGGCCCTCGTCGCCAGCGCGCTCGCCATCGGCGATCCGGCCGAGGGTCCGGCAGCCTCGGGGGCGGCATGAACGACTGGCGCTACGTCCTCGCCCGCAATCGTCCGATGCTGATCGCCTTCGCCTTCTTTGTCGCGATGTTCGCGCTCTATGCTTCGAATCATCCCGCCGGATTCAGCGCGAATGTCGTCCAGACCGCGGCCAACAAGGGCGTTCTGCTCGCCCTGGTGGCGATGGCGCAAACCTGCGCTGTCATCACCGCCGGGATCGACCTCTCGGTCGGGGCGGTGTTCGTCCTCAGCAACTGCCTGGCGTCTGCGATCGTCGTCGGGACCGCATCCTCGGCCGCGGCGGGCGCGGCGGGTGTTCTTATCGCTGGAGCGGCCTGCGGCGCGCTGAACGGCCTGATCGTCATCGTGGGCCGTCTGCAGCCGATCGTCACGACCATCGCCACCGGCGCGGCGTTCTCGGGCCTCGCTCTCATCCTCCGGCCCACTCCCGGAGGCGACGTCTACGAGCCGCTTGCCGACGCCCTCACCGGACGTGTGCTCGGCGTGCTGCCGGCAAGCCTCGTTGCGCTCGCCGCGGTCGTCCTCGTCATCTGGGCGCCATACGCGCGCTCGCCGATCGGCCGGGCGGCCTACGCCATTGGCTCGTCCGAACCGGCGGCCTATATGTCGGGCGTACCGGTTGCGCGGGCGAAATTCCTCGCCTATGTCCTAGCCGGCCTGCTCGCGTCGATCGGCGGCCTGTTCCTCACCTTCGTCACCTATTCGGGCGAGGCTTCGGCGGCGACCGCCGGTTCTTACACGCTCTATTCGATCGCGGCCGTGGTGCTCGGCGGCGTCTCGCTTTACGGCGGCTCCGGCAGCGCGGTCGGCGCCATTTTCGGCGCGCTGATGTTCCGCACCATTGGCGACCTGTTGTTCGTGTTCAACCTCGACCCACTATGGCAGCCGCTCTTTCAGGGCGTTGTCCTGCTGACCGCGGTGTCGCTCGGCGCAGCGCGGCTCTTTCGGGTGCGAAACAGGCTGGAGCTTTTCCTATGAACCGGCTGGCGAGGCCACGGCTCGGCGACCGGCTCATTGGACGGGCCGATCGCCCGGTCTTGGTCGCGTTCGCCTGCATCGTCGCGCTCCTGCTTGTGGGCTCGCTCTACTCGCGGAGCTTCCTGTCGCCCGAATACCTTCTGCAGCAGCTGAAGGTCGCTTCCTTTCTGGGCGTGATCGCGACCGGGGCGATGATCGTCATTCTGATCGGACAGATCGACCTCAGCGTCCCGTGGGCGGTCGCCGTCGGCGGCATGATGTCGACGGCCGCGACGGGTTGGGGGCCGGCCGGAGAGACGTTGGCCATTCCCTTCGGCGTTGCTTGTGGCGTCGCGGTCGGGCTCGTAAACGGCTGCGGCGTCGCCTATTTGCGTATACCGTCCATGATCGTGACGCTGGCGGTCAATGCCGTGGCGCAGGGGCTCATGGTCGTTCACACCGGCGGCTTCTCGCCCCAGGACGCCTCGTCGCCCGCGATGCGCGCGCTCGCCACCGGCACGTCGCTTTACGGCGTTCCCAACGCTCTGGTCGTCTGGGCGTTCGTTGGGGCCGCCACGGTCTTCCTGCTGACGCGCACCACCTTTGGCCGCGCGGTCTACGGGGTCGGCAACCGCGAACGGGCGGCCTACCTGTCCGGGGTCGACACGCAGAAGGTCGTGCTCGCCGTCTTCGCCATTGCCGGCGGCCTGTCCGGGTTCGGCGGCGTTCTGCTCGCGGGCTACGCCAGCAAGGCCGCGCAAGGCATGGGCGACGCCTATCTTCTGCCGGCGATCGCCTCGGTCGTGCTCGGCGGCGCCTCGATCCTCGGCGGACGCGGCAACTATTTCGGAACGGTGGCGGGTGTGATTCTGATTACGCTCCTGCAATCAATTCTGTCGGTCATCCAGATGCCGGATGCGGGACGCCAGATCATATACGGCGTGGTGATCGTCGCGATGCTCCTCATCTATGGGCGCGAGCGAATCGGTTCCTGAGACGCCGGACGCAGGGCTGCGCCAAGCGGAACCAATTCGGCGGCGCGGTAGGCTTTGGGGCAGGCGGTCAACAGGCGCCTCAAATCGTTGATCAGCCAGCGCGCGGCGCGGCCGATCTCGGCGCCCCGCATACGCATGACATGAACGCGGAACTGGAACGCGTCGCGCTCGGCGAGCTTGAGCGGCTTGAGCCGACCCGCCGCGATATGCTCCCGCACCATGTGGAACGGCATGTTGCACCAGCCGAAGCCGGCGAGAAGAAATTCCAGACGGGTCGAGAGGTCTGCAAAACGCCAGATATGATGGCCGACGATTCCGCCGCTGAAATTCTGGGTGAGCGGCGTGCGGTCGGTGAGGACGAGCTGAACATAGGGCTCGAGCGTCGCGCGCGCGATCGGCTCCGGCTCGCGCGCCAGCGGATGGTCGATCGAGACGACTGCCGCCACGTCGAAGGCGGCAAGGAATTCGGCGACGAGATCGCCGGCGCCGGCCAAATTCATCGGCGCGATGGCGAATTGCGCCACGCCGTCGCGCAACCGCTGCTCCGAGCCGCCGAGGTTCTCGGTAAAGATCGTGACCGGCAGATTGGGAAAAGCGTGGCTCAGCGCCTTGAGGCTGCCGATCAGCGGCTCGTGCGGAAAGATCGGGTCGACCGCGAACGATAGCTCGGGCTCGGTGTCGGCGGCGATGCTCGCCGCCCGGGCCTTCAATTCTTCCGCGCGGTCGAGGAGCCGGCGCGCGTCTTTGACGAGCACGGCGCCCGCGGGCGTGAGCCGGGGGGCCTTGGCCGACCGGTCGAACAGCGCCACGCCGAGATTCGACTTCGAGCGTCGCGACCGATTGGCTGATCGCTGACTGCACCCGACCGAGCTTTCGCGCTGCAGCGGAAAAGCTGCCTGCGTCGACGGCGGCGACGAAGATCCGCATCTGGTCGAGAGTGAGGGCGTCAATCATCTCACTCATCTATCATTCCAGACGATGGGATGCATCACAATTTCGTGCGTTGTGCTGATGGGCTCATTCTCCCATGTTGCAGCGCAAGGAGGTTCCGATGACCGAGTTCAAGAACGACCCGGGCGCGCCGATCGGCGCCGCCGCTCTGGCGCAACTCTTCACCGAAGCGCGCACCCACAATGCATTCCTCGCCAAGCCCGTGCCCGACTCGCTGCTCGTCGAAGCGATGGCACTCGCCAAGATGGGGCCGACTGCAGCCAATTCGCAGCCGCTGCGTGTGCTCTTTCTCCGTTCCCAGGAGGCCAAGGAGCGATTGCGGCTGGCCCTTGCGCCCGGCAATCTCGACAAGACGATGAAGGCGCCGGTGGTCGCCATCGCCGCCTACGACCTCGACTTCTACGAGCACCTGCCGTTCCTCTTCCCGCACGCCGACGCCAGGAGCTGGTTTGTTGGCAACCGGGCTTTCGCCGATCGCACCGCCTTTCAGAGCGGGACCTTGCAGGTTGCCTATTTGCTCCTCGCCTTGCGCGCCGTCGGGCTCGACGCGGGTCCGATGGCTGGCTTCGACAACGGCAAGGTCGACGCCGAGTTTTTCCCGGAAGGCAAGATCAAGTCCAACGTCCTGATCAAAATCGGCTACGGGGACAACACGCAGCTCTTTCCCCGCAGCCCGCGCTTCACCTTTGACCAGATGGCGAAGGTGCTTTGAGCTCGACCACGATCCGGAGGGAACTCCATGACGAAAGTGCTTGTTCTTTATTATTCGAGCTACGGCCACATCGAGACCATGGCCGGCGCGGTGGCCGAAGGCGCGAGGGGCGCGGGCGCGACCGTCGACATCAAGCGGGTCCCGGAAACCGTCCCGGAGGCGGTCGCCAAGGCCGCATACTTCAAGCTCGACCAGGCGGCGCCGATCGCCAAGGTCGAGGACCTGGCGAACTACGACGCCATAGTGGTGGGCGCGCCGACCCGCTTCGGTCGCATGCCCTCCGCGATGGGGGGTTTCTGGGAGCAGGCCGGCGGCCTTTGGATGAGCGGCGCGCTGCTCGGCAAGGTTGGCGGCGCGTTCACCTCCAGCGCAACCCAGCACGGCGGCAACGAGACGACGCTCTTTTCGATCCTGGCCAACCTTCTGCACTTCGGCATGGTGATCGTCGGTCTCCCCTACAGTCATGCCGGGCAAATGTCGCTCGACGAGATCGTGGGAGGCGCGCCTTACGGAGCGACGACCATCGCCGGGGGACAGGGCCAACGGCGGCCGAGCGCGATCGACCTCGACGGCGCGCGCCATCAGGGCGAGCTGATCGCCAAGACCGCGGCGAAGCTCTCAAGCTGAAATCCAAACCAGGCCCGGCTGCCGCCAGGGCGACTTCCACGATCGCCGCGCCGCGGCGGCAAATGAAGGGACTTTTGAAATGAGCGTATCATCGGCGCCGTTGGGCTTGCCCACGGCAAGAGTCGCCGTGCTTCCACAGAGCTGGGCGCCGTCCCTGCATTCGGTTCTACGCATCGTCGCGGGACTGCTGTTCCTGGAGCACGGGACGGGCAAGCTGATCGGCTTTCCCGTTGGTCTGCCGTACATCGACAAGATGCCGACGGGGATGCTTTATTTCACGGGAACGATGGAACTCGTCGGCGGGGCCTTGATCGTTCTCGGCCTGTTCACCCGTCCGGTCGCTTTTGTGCTCTCAGGCTTCATGGCGGTCGCCTATTTCATGGCGCACTTCCCGCTGAGCTTCTTCCCGGCGATCAATTTCGGAGAGCCGGCGGTGTTGTTCTGCTTCGTCTTCCTCTACCTGAGCGCAGCCGGGCCTGGTCCGTTGTCGCTCGACCGAGGCTGACGAGCCGTCATTCGACCCAGGGACTCGTCAAACTGAAATCAGCGCGAGGGCGACCTCGCGCTGATTTCAGTTTTGACTGCGGCAATCGGGCTGGGCTTACTGCTGCGATCGGCGCAGCCCGTCCGGGTCGGAACTCGCTGCCAAAGCCGAACGCCCGCGCCACTTGCGCAAGAAAGCTGATCTTGCGTTTGCCGGCCCGGGCCGACGGCGCCCCCTGCGCGTTCGGCTGAGGCGCGGCGTCGGGAATCGGCATCGGCGGCAGCGGGGCGGTCAGCTCGGCCGCGCGGGCGAGCAGCGCGCTGTCTACTGCGGGGGATCTCGGGACTTCGATGAAGGCGAGCGCCGCGCCGGTCGGGGGCGTGATCAGGCCCCGGGTGATGACGCTCGGCAAGGGCTTGGCGTCGTCGGTCGACGTCGCCGATCCGGGTCCGCTCGTCATTGCGACGGTGGGACCGTCGGCTGAGCCGCCGGCCAGCGCGTCTATCGATGCGGTCATCTCCGGCGATCCGATCAACTCGGGCCCCAATGCGAGGTGGGCGGGACGCGCCGGCGGCAGCGGAGCGGGCGCTGTTTGCGAGGCCGCGGTAAGATCGGGAGGCCGGATCGGGGGCAGGGGAATGTCGGCCAGCAGCGCAAGTTGCTGCTCGAGGTTAGGCGGCCTCCGAGGCGGCAGGGGCGCAAGATAGAGCGCGGCGATCGGACCCGTGAGCCTGACCGGAGCATCGGTCTCGGCGTCGCTCGCCACTTGCGGCTGTTCGAGCGCCGCGACAACCTGCTCCTTGGCGACCGGCTCCGGCGCGGGTGTCGGCTCGGGGGCCGCCGCGGGAGCCGCAGGTTCGACGTAGGTGGGCCCCGTCGGCAGGCCGCGTTTGGCTTTCGCCACCACCGCCGGCCCGGCGTCGGCGATCTCGACGGGGGCGACCGTCGGCGCGACTCCACCGCCGCGTCCGCCGCGTCCGCCGCCGTTCGTTGCGACGACCGCCTCCTGGCCGCCGGATTCCTCCGCGTCGTCGTCGCCCCCGCCGCGCGCGCCGAACAGCCATGCGAACAGTCCGCCGCCGCTCGCCGTCCGAACTTCGCCACCGCGTTGCTCGATCTCGGCTTTCGCCAGATCGTAGCCGGGCATCGGCTGGCCGTCGACGGGAATGAACACGGTCTTGCCGTCCGGGAAGAGCCGCGTCAGCGCATCGCGGCTCATCCGCGGCCAATAGCGGACCGTACCGCTGTCGATATGCACCCAGGTGAGGCCCTGCGGATAAAACCCGACGCCGCCCTCCTCCATCCGCATTGCGATGTCGCGAATGCGCTGGGGACTGACATCCTCGAAATGGGCGTCGATCGCTTTGCCTTCCATATGCTGCGAATGCTCGGCGACCTGGCGCGAGCGGCGCCGCAGCATCGCGTTGGTCTGCGGCGAGCGGTAGGCGGAAAAGACGTTGACCGGCTGGTGCGAGCCGGATTCGCGATAGACTTCCCAGATGATGTCGAACAGCCTCGGGTCCATCTTGGTCGGCTCGTTGAGCCGCCAGTCGCGCATGAACCAGTTGAGCTTGTCGAGAGCCGCTTGGTCGTACACTCCGTTCACCATGTAGGTGAAGGAGCCTTCTTCGTTGGTGTGCTGGTTGGAGAAGGTGACGGTGCGGGTGTCGCCGTTGGCCACTGCCGACTCGGTCGAATTCGGAGCGACCGCGGCCACGATGACCGCCGTCGCGAGGGCGGCGCCCGACGTCGCGCTCCGCCAGCCTTCATTCATTGCCCAATACCCCAATAGATCATCCTTCCGATATGCGGCGCGCCGGATCGGCGCCGCCGTGACCTCGGACCCCGTGCGACCTCCCGTCCGCACGTCCCTCCGGCCGAGGATCCCGCCCGGCCGGCCGCCTCATCCGGAGCGCGTCTCACGCGCGCAAATCCGGCACATCCTCCGCGGCTCTGTGACCGGTTCGGCACAGATGCGGACAAATCGACCAATTCGCCGTATAGACCCATCGACCGCCCGTTTCAATCTTGACTTTCCGACGACAAAATGCGGGCGATTCGTTGCGCGAGGCCGTATAGGTCGGGCCGCTCCTGGAGCGATCCGTCGGCGTCGACGAAGGCCGTGAAATATTCGATGTGGATCGGCAGGGGCCGCGGCAGGAAGACCGTACGCTCACGGCCGCCGATCGCCGCCTCGATTCGGGCTTCGGACCATCCCAGCACGATTTCGGCCAGCCGCTCGGGGTCCTCGACCCGCACGCAGCCGTGGCTGAGCGCCCGCATGTCTTGATCGAACAGCTGCCGCGAGGGCGTGTCGTGCAGGTAAACGGAGTGATCGTTCGGGAACATGAAGGCAAGGCGCCCGAGCGCGTTGTCCTCGCCCGGGGGCTGGCGCACGGCAAACCGCCCGCCGACGTTCTTCACCTCGTAGCCGAGGCGCTCGAAGTGATCGAGGCGCGGCAGGATCTCCTTCTTGACGATCGAATCGGGAACCTCCCAGGAGGGATTGACCAGCACGTAGCGCATCCAGCTGGAAAACACCGGGGTCGGCGTATCCGGTTTGCCCACCACGACGCGGCTGCTCATGAGGACCGCATCGCCGTCCATGACCGAGACGGAAAAGTCGGGAATGTTGACCTCGATTCGCCGTTCGCCCAGGTCGCGCGGCTGCCAGCGCCACATCTCCATGTTGGCGAGAAGGACGGCGCGTTCGCGGGCTGCCGAGCCGCGCAGGGGCGCCGCCCCGGCCGAGGCGAGATAGGCCCGGCCGTTTGCATGGCGGCGTCTGGCGGCGGCGCCGAAGAGCGGATCGGCGACCATCGCGGATGTGTCCGAGACGGCGGCGTCCGAATCGACCGCCGCGGCGTCCGATCGGGCGCCCTCGGTCGCCGCGGCGTCCAGACCTATGAGCGCCTCGCGTAGCGCACGGTAGGCTTTCTGCGGCGGATTGAAGTCCGCGAGCCGCGCGCCCGGATCGGACGCGGCGGCCGTCTCGGCCAGCGCCGCGCCCGGATCGGCGACCTCGGGCGCGTTGGAAAAGAGCGGCGACACGCGCAGAGGCGAGAGGCGTGATCCGCTCGCCTGCTCGGCGTAAGCGACGACGTCCGCTGCGACGGCGACCTCCGCGCTCGCGATCGCTTCCGGGTCGAGGGGGGCAACGAGTGTGCGGGGCAAGGGCAGGCGGACCCCGACCGAGCCCGTCCTCCGGCGCGCGGACGAGCTGCGCCGCCGCGGCTCGGCCGGCGGCGGTGAGCCCGTCGGCGTCGACCCACACAGGACGGAAGCCGTGGCTCGCGTAATACGCCCCAATCGCGGCCTTGGCCGCGCGCCAGTCGCCGCGCCCGAGCGGATTCACGTGTTCGTCGCGCAGGATGAAATGATCGAGCGCGAGGGCGAGCGCCGCCGGGAGAGGATCGGGCGCGGCGCTCGCGCCGGCTTCGACGACGGCCGACGGCGACGCCCAGTCCGGCGTTGGCGGCGCGGCCCTGACGACCGCGGCGGGCGGCCGGTCGAGGCGCTCGAAGGCGCCGAGATTCGCCGCAGCTTCAGCCGGCCTAGGCGCCTCGAGCGTGTCAATCAGGGGGCTCGCGGAGATTGCGCCGAAGCGCGAGGGCGGGTCGACCCGGAGAGCGGCGCGGAAATCGTCCGCGGAAGCGGAGCCCGCTGCGATCGCAACCGCCGCGACGGCGACCGCCATACGCAACGGCGCAGGGATCCGCTTCCGACTGTCGCCAGTCATGCCCCTTCCTCGCCGCGATCGAACGCTGTCTCGTACGCGATTTTTTGCCGCCGGGGGAGACCTGCGCCCGATTTTCGGCGCCGACCGGCGGTGAATGTCACGCCGCGTCTCCGATCAGGTCGTCGCCAAGACCGGAGTCCTTCATCTTGCGGTACAGCGTCGAGCGTCCGATGCCGAGCTTGCGCGCCACCTGCGACATCTGCCCGCGATAATGGCTGAGCGCAAAGCGGATCGATTCGGCCTCGATCTCCTCCAGCGTTCGCACGTCGCCGTGATCGTTGAGAAGCCGCAACGTATGAGGATCGACGGCCTCGATCGTGGCCGGCCGAGGCGCATGCGCCTCGGGGTCGGCCGCCACAGGTGGAGGAGCGGGGGGAATGCGCACGTCGAAGCCTTCGACCTGCGCGGCGATCTGAGGGAACTCGGCGACCGTCAGTTCGTCGCCGTCCGCCAGCACAACGGCCCGGAACACCGCGTTCTCGAGCTGGCGCACATTGCCGGGCCAGTCGTAGACCGAGAGCAGCGCCAGCGCCTCGGCCGAAATCCCGCGGACGCGCTTGCCCTCCTCGGCGCAGAAGCGCGCGAGAAAACGGCGCGCGAGGTCAGGCACGTCGCAGGCTCGGGCTCGCAGCGGCGGGATCGCAATTGGGAATACATTGAGGCGATAGAACAGGTCCTCGCGGAATTGGCCGGCCTTCACCAGTTCGATGAGGTTTTGGTTGGTCGCCGAGATGACGCGCACGTCCACCTTGACGGAACGGCGCGCGCCGACAGGATCGATCTCGCCGTCTTGCAGCGCGCGCAAAAGCTTGACCTGAGCCTCGAGCGACAGCTCGCCGATCTCGTCCAGGAAGAGCGTGCCGGTATTGGCTTCGGCGAATTTGCCGATGTGCTTTTCGGTGGCGCCGGTGAACGAGCCCTTTTCGTGGCCGAACAGGATCGATTCCACCAGCGTCTCGGGGAGCGCGCCGCAGTTGACGGTGACGAACGGTTTGCCGCGCCGCTCCGAGCTGCCCTGGATGGCTCTCGCCAACAATTCCTTGCCGACGCCGGATTCGCCTTCGATTAGCACGGGAATGTTCGACTTGGCGGCGCGCTCCGCGAGCCGCACCGTGCGAGCCATCGAACTCGGCGCGGCTGACGATGTCGCGAAACATGAGGACGCCGGCGTTGCGCCGGGTGGCGCGGCGGAGCTCGTCCTCCAGCGCATCGACCCGGAGCGCGTTCTTGATCGAAAACTGCAGCCTCTCGGCCCCGACCGGCTTGACGACGAAGTCGATCGCGCCGGCCCGCATGGCCGAAATGACAGCCTCGATCGAGCCGTGCGCCGTCTGTACGATCGCCGGCACCGCGATGTCGCGCTGGCGCAGGCGTTCAAGAACGCCCATGCCGTCGAGATCGGGCATGACGAGGTCGAGAATGACGAGGTTGATCGGCGGACGGTCGGACGCCTGGATCCGCGCCAACGCCTCCTCGCCCGACTCCACAGTCTCCACGTCGTAGCCGAATCGCTTTGTCATCGCCTCCAACAGGCGGCGTTGAATCGGATCGTCGTCGGCGACAAGGATGAGGGCGGCCATGGGAATCCCAGCACTGCGGCGCGCTTGTCGCGTCGGGCAGCGGTGAGCCTCGGCCATCACGGTAAACGCCATGTTAATGGCGTCCCACTTTGGCGATGACTGTCCTCAAAAGGGCCGCTTTGTCCCGGAGAAGGATTGCCATGATGAAGGCTCCGTTGCACAGGTCTCGACAATGAGAAGATATTCCGACTCCGTTTTCGCCATTGCCGCCCCGGCTTCCGTTGCGGACGGGCTCGGCGCATTGCCGGAGTGGCGGCTCGACCACCTTTACGAGGGCATGGACTCGCCTCGCTTCGCGGCCGATCTCGATCGCGCCGGACGCGAAGCCAGGGCGTTCGCGGAACGCTGGCGCGGCCGCCTCGCCGACATTGCGGCCGGCCCAGGCGCCGGCGCGGCGCTCGCCGAGGCGGTGGCCGGCTACGAGGCGCTGCAGGACCTCACCGGCCGCGTCATGTCCTACGCCTCGCTCCTCTACGCCTCGGACACCAGCGACGCCGGGCGCGCTAAATTCTATGGCGACGCGCAGGAAAGGGTGACCGCGCTCGCGGGCGATCTTCTGTTCTTCGAGCTCGAACTCAACCGGGTCGACGACAGCGTGCTCGAAGCGGCGATGGCGACGCCGGCGCTCGGCCGCTATCGTCCCTGGCTCGAGGACATCCGCAAGGAGAAGCCGCACCAGCTCGCCGACGAGATCGAGAAGCTGTTTCTCGAGAAGTCGGTCTCCGGCGCCGCCGCCTGGAACCGCCTGTTCGACGAGACGATGTCTGCGCTGCGCTTCGACTTCGAGGGCGAGAGCCTGACGCTCGAGCCGCTGCTCTCGAAGCTCCAGGACCCGGACGAGCGGAAGCGCGAGGCCGCCGCGAAAGCGCTGGCCGCGACACTCGGCGCCAATCAGCGCCTGTTCACTATGATCACCAACACGCTCGCAAAGGACAAGGAGATCTCAGACCGTTGGCGCAAGTTCGCCGATCCTGCCGATTCGCGTCATCTCGCCAACCGGGTCGAACCCGAGGTGGTCGAAGCGCTGGTCGCCGCGGTCACCGACGCCTATCCGCGTCTGTCGCACCGCTATTACGCGCTGAAGGCGCGCTGGTTCGGCAAGACGAAGCTAGCGCACTGGGACCGCAACGCCCCGCTGCCGGGCCTCACGCCCCGCATCTATTCGTGGGAGCGCGCGCGCGACACCGTGCTCTCGGCCTACGCCGGCTTCTCGTCGCGCATGGCCGATATCGCGCGCCGTTTCTTCGACGAGGGCTGGATCGACGCGCCGGTCAGGCCCGGCAAGGCGCCCGGCGCCTTCGCCCACCCGACGACGCCTTCGGCCCACCCCTACGTGCTGGTCAACTTTCTCGGCAAGCCGCGCGACGTGACGACGCTCGCCCACGAACTCGGCCACGGCGTGCATCAGGTGCTCGCCGCCCCCAACGGCGCCTTGATGGCGCCGACGCCACTGACGCTGGCTGAGACGGCCTCGGTGTTCGGCGAGATGCTGACCTTCCGCGCGATGCTGGCCGCGGTGACTGATCCAAGCGAGCGCAAGGCGATGCTGGCCGGCAAGATCGAGGACATGCTCAACACCGTCGTGCGCCAGATCGCCTTCTACAAGTTCGAGCGCCTGGTCCATCTCGAACGTCGCAATGGCGAACTGACCGCGGACAAGATCAACGCCTTCTGGATGCAGGTGCAGAGCGAGAGCCTCGGGCCGGCGATCGACCTCACGGCCGGCTACGAAACCTACTGGGGCTACATCGGCCACTTCATCCATGCGCCGTTTTACGTCTACGCCTACGCCTTCGGCGACTGTCTGGTGAACTCCCTCTACGGCGTCTACGAGAATGCCCGCGAAGGCTTTGCGGAACGCTATCTGGCGATGCTCGCGGCCGGCGGCTCGAAGTCCTACAACGAGCTGCTCGAGCCCTTCGGCCTCGACGCCAGGGACCCGGCCTTCTGGAGCATCGGGCTTTCGGTGATCGAGCGGATGATCGGCGAGCTCGAGGCGATGGGGTAAGACGAGGGCGGAGAGACGACCGGAAGCGGGGTCGCCACCATCGCGCTTCCGCCCGTCAAGCCGTCGACGGCTTGAACGTCATCGCCACACCGTTCATGCAGCAGCGAAGGCCCGTTGGCTTCGGACCGTCGTCGAAGACTTGACCAAGGCGCCTGCCGCATCGCCCAGCAAATCGCCGGCATGCTGAAACGCTCGTCTCCCGACGAGCCCGACTGGAGGCTGTCAGCGGCTGCGCAATTCGTCATGAGCGGTCTGCATGCCGCCGCTGTTTGGTCGCTCGATAACCCGGGGGGTCGAAAAAAGGCCGCTCATCGACCTGATTGCGAGCGTCGTTTGGAAGGGGGGCTCGGCCCTCGAAGTCGGCCCGGCAAATGGCGGCTCGTCGTAGGGCTTTTGCGTCGATCCCGCCTCGTTTCGGCCGGATTGACGCCCAGCGCAGGACCGCATTCCGACGCAAGCGCGGGTGTATTGGGCGCAGACGCGGTCTATATGGCTGCCTGAGACAGGAGCGCCCCGCTTAGTGACCCGCGACGACGAAGCCAACCGCCTCTCCGCCCGCGCGCAGCGCTACGCCCGCCTTGGCGTCAACGCCGGCGCGTTCGCCGCTCGCGTCGGCGTCAATCGGCTGACCGGGGGCGGGCGCGATACGGACGCGCGCGCGCTGGCGAGCGCGCTCGGCTCCATGAAGGGGCCGATGATGAAGGTCGCGCAGATCCTGACCACGATCCCCGACGCGCTGCCGACCGACTACGCCAACGAGCTCATCCGCCTACAATCGCAGGCGCCGCCGATGGGCGCGGGCTTCGTGCGCCGGCGGATGGTCGCCGAGCTGGGCGCAGACTGGCGGGCGCGCTTCGCCGAGTTCGATCTGAAGCCCGCTGCGGCCGCTTCGCTCGGCCAGGTGCACAAGGGGCGGACGCTCGAGGGCGAAGAGGTCGCCTGCAAGCTGCAATATCCGGAGATGGCCTCGGCGGTCGAAACCGACCTGTCGCAACTCGATCTCTTGTTCTCGCTGCACAAGCGGATCGGCGGGGCGATCGAGACCAGCGAGATCGCGCGTGAGATCCGCGACCGGGTGCGCGAGGAGCTCGATTATGTGCGCGAGGGGAAAATCGCCCGCCTTTATGCGGTGATGCTTGCCGACCGGCCGTTCGTGCGCGTGCCGCGCGTCCACGAGGACCTGAGCGCGCGCCGGCTGCTCACCCTGCAATGGCTCGAGGGCGAAAAGCTCACGGTATTCGAAAGCGCGCCGCAGGAGGCGCGCGATGCGATCGCAGTCGGGCTGTTCGACGCCTGGTGGCGGCCGTTCCTGCGCTACGGGATCATTCACGGCGATCCGCATCTCGGCAATTACGCCGTCGTCGCCTCGGGCGAGGGCGCGGCTTTGAGGGTGGAAGGGGTCAATCTGTTCGACTACGGCTGCGTCCGCATCTTTCCGTCGCGCTTCGTGCGCGGCGTGGTCGAGCTCTATCGCGGCTTGAGGGCCAACGACAACTCTCATGTCGCCGAGGCCTATACGCTCTGGGGGTTCCCGAAGCTGACGCGCGGCACGTTCGAGGCGATGACGATCTGGGCCCGCTTCATTTGCGGGCCGATCCTCGACGACCGCGTGCGCACCGCCGCCGACGGGGTCAGCCCGGCCGAATACGGGCGCAAGGAGATCGGCCAGGCGATGCGCGCCCTGCGGGCGGAAGGCGGCGGGCTCCTGATCCCGCGCGAGTTCGTCTTCCTCGAGCGCGCCACCATCGGCCTCGGCGGCGCATTCCTCAGGCTCGGCGCGCGGCTCAATTTCCACCGCATGTACGAGGACGCCATCGCCGGCTTCGACGCAGACGTTGTCGGGCAGCGTCAGGCGAAGGCGCTGAAGGCGGTGGGGCTGGAGCGGTGAGGGCGGCGCGGAGCTGATAGCGACGGCGGAGACGCTCGCAGTGGGCGGCCCGTAAGTCCGTGCTCGGGGGCTTTATCGCCCGGACCGGCCCGATCCGGCTTGCCTGCTAGCAGGCGGATTATTTTTCCGGAGCTGGCGTTCAATTCCGAAAAGTCTCGCAATATCATGGCGCTGATAGTCATACAACCGAGTGGTTGCGGCATGGAACAGGCGACTCGAACAGGCTCGGAACAGGCAATTAACAGGCACTTAACAGGCTCGAAACAGGCAGAAAACAGGCAGAGGAAACGGGGCGCGGAACGGAGCGCGCTCGGGTTGTAACGTGGCCACGCTGGCCAACGAACAGGGGACAAAATTCATCACAAAGACATGGCTAATGACGAAGGCGCGCCGAGCCCCAGTCGTTCTTCGTGTCCTTCGCGCCCTTTGCAGTGAGAGCAGAACTCTCCCTCGCTCCCTTCGTTCGGCCGGCGAAAGAAATCGGCTTGGTCGTGCGCCGACGCGGTCGACGACCGCATGTGCCGCCGGCGCTCGCCGCTCAGTTGTTCTTCGCGCCCTCGAAGATCCACGACCAGATGTTCTGGCGGACGCAGTTGGGTAGGCGCTTGTGGCGGAACGGCATTTGCAGCTTGGCCTCGCCGTTGACCAACCGCATGATGTTGCTCTCATCGGGCTTGCCTGCGATCACCATCGGCCCGTAGCTGGTTCCCTTCATCAGGCCCTCGTATGTCCTGAGGTCGAAACCGCTCTTTTCATAGCCCTCGCCGCCGGGTTGGTGGCAGGACACGCACCAGCCTCTGAAAATCGGGGCAATGTCGTCGGAATAGCTGACCTGCGCTTGTGCGGCGCAGACGTGCGTGACCGGAATCCCTCCTGCGCCCCAGGCAAGAGCGAGTCCGCCGGCGACGACACTGGCGAGGGCGACGCTCAGACGCTTCATGATGTTCTCCTGCTTTGCCCCTCGCGTGAGCGTGAGGATCAACTCGGCGCCGACGTTGACTGGGAGACCGCGGGAAAACGTCTGACAGTCCGCATGCACGCCGATTTTGGCATAGGCTCGAGCTTTGGCAAAGTCGTTGGAGCGATAGGCCCGTCGCCTGAAAGGGTCAGGACGAGCGGCGCATGCGTCTCGAGCGCCTCGGCAATCGGCAAGCCCCTCCTTCCACGTCCGCCGCCCGCTGGCGGCCGACCTTTCCGGCATCGTCGGCCGCTTTGCCGATTCCGGCAATGCGGCGCGGTGTCGCGAGGGGCGGCGCCGCGCTGAAGTCGGCCGGCCGGCCTCAACAATCCATTGACTGTCGCTCGAGGAACAGACTTCGAGAACGGCAATTTCGAGGAGTTGGCCGGGGCAAAGATCGAACGAACTCCCGAGTTGCATCTGAAGTCAGGCAATGTCTGCCGCCTCTCGCTCGCCCTGGCGCTGGCGGCGCGCCCTGACCTCACACGATGGCCGGGATTGGGTCAGGATTGGCGGAGTTCAGTCCGGCTTGAATAGGCCCAGTCGGCCGCGAACTCAGACCTTTGGCGGATGCTCCTTTCCGCCATCGCCAATTGCCAGCCGGCGGAGATCTCTAGAAATTGGAGCGTGCCCGTTGGCCTGCACTGCGCCAAACGGGAGACGGGCGCCGGACTTCGACGCGCCATCGATGTCGAGGCCATTGCATGCTGCTGTTGGCGAAGCGCGAATATGCGAGGCGCGGACGAAGAAACAAGGGGATTCCAGTGCAGCCAGAGCGAATTCACCGCGGATTCAGGGGAAAATGACGACGAAACCGCCGGCGTTTGGGACGGACGTCTATCCGGCGCGCCTTTTCCGCCGCTCGAAGAGACCCATCGCCTCGTGCGCGCATTTATCAGAATCCGAAAGCCGGAGGTTCGCGATCGGTTGCTGAGCATGGTGGAGCGGGTCTCGAACGAATGATGTTCGACTCAAATTGGCTCGGCGCGGCGCTGCGCCCTGGGGCGTGACTATCATAAAATGGAATCCGATCGACAATTGGTTGCAAAAAAGAGAAGGTGGTGTTAGTCTGATCCCAATGCCAGATCGGACCCCAAGATGCCGCCAGCTTTGATCCCGGCCTTGCCGCGCCGTTTCCGCCGAGAGAAGGTTCGGCGCGGTCGACCTTCGGACTGGAGACGGCCGGCCCGTGCGACCGCTTCTGCGGCAATGAGGCCCCGAGCGATTTGAAAATGGCCTGTGGGATGCGCGTAAGTGCTTGCCGGTTGGCTATAATCCTCTATGTTAAACCCGGAGTTCAACGATAACCAGATTTCGAGGCGGCGCCGCGTGGATGGCCGGGATCGGATGATCCGGCGGCCATGACGAGGAGGACGGTTTCTGCTTTGACCAACAGCTAGCGCTCTAAGAGCGGAGGAAATCCAAATGTCGCGCAGCGGGAACGCGATGGCGAGACCGGAGCCTCTCGGGTTACAGCCGCCACAAGACCGGCAGCCGGGGCGCGACGGCGTAGTTGAGCTGAACGAGGATGATGAGGCCGATCCCGGCCGGGACGTAGACAAAGCCGACGATCAACCCCGCCAAGTATAACGACTGCGCGATGACGATCCGCCTGCGCACGGCGCGCGACACTTCGCCGCGCGCGTCTTCACCAATGAGGCGACCGCGTTCGGCGTAAGCCCAGGCCGCGTAGAGCGAGAGGCCGAGCAGCAAAATGTTCGCCCAGTAGACGACGAACGCGGTCCGATAGGTCAGGAAATCGGCGAGCAGCCGGGTCGAGAACGGCAGCACGGTGACGAACGCCAGGAACAGGAAGTGGAGCCAGGCGAGATCGCGGTCCGACCGTTCGAGCTGGCTCAATTGCGTCTGCTGGCCGAGCCAGAATATGCCGAGCGTCAGGACGCTCAGCAGCCAGGGCAGCAGCCGCGGCGCGGTGACCCAGAGCGCTGCGAGAAGCCCGGCCTCCGAATGAATGTCGCCGGCCTCGGGGGTGTGAAAGTCGAGCACCAGCACGGTCGCAGCGATGGCGAACACGCCGTCGCTCAGCGCCGCGATTCGACCGACGTCACCCCCGGCGATGTGGTTGTACACAGTCGTCATGAGCGCATTCGCGGCCTCGGGTCGATGCGCGGCCCGTTCACTCCTCGGGCAGCACGCCCTTCTTGAGGATGAAGCAGCCGTAGTGGCGGCGTTCGCCGGTGACGAGAATGGCGAAGGCGTCCGCGGCCCGGTCGTAGAAGGCGAAGCGCTCAATGCCGGTGAGCGGCTGGCGCCGGCCGACGGCGCGATCGATCGCCGCCTGGACCTCCTGCTGCACCGCCGGCATGGCGAGCGGGTCGCCGGTCACCTCCATCCTGAGCGCCGGATCGGGCACGAACGAGTTCAGCGGCATCACCGACAGCACCGCCTCGACGGCGCGCGCGGCCGATACGCCGCCCATGATGATCGGCTGGCCGGTGACCGTCTGCGCGGCGGTCGAGGCCGCCGGGAAATTGGCGTCGACGATGGCGATCTCGTCGCCGTGGCCCATGCGACGCAGAGCGTAAAGTAGGTCCGCGTCCAGGAGCGGATCGATTCCCCAAAGCATGCTTGCCTCCCCGGCGTGTTTTCTGGCCGAAGCTTATCCGGCGCGGGCGGGGCGGGCAATCAATAACGGCGGCGCTGTCAGCCCCTCCACGCTTCGCGTTTACCGACCCGATCATCCAGACCGAAGGACGGTGTCCGCTGCCTCCTGCCGCGTCCCGCGTCGTCTCGGCGGCTCACTGACAAAATCGAGCTTTCCTTTCGGGCTCAACCGCATGAGCGCCCCCCCCACGTTGGCGGCAATGGCGCGCCCCTCGGCGACGGCGTCGCGCAAGGCGGCCGCAAGCGCTTCGATCTTCTCGAGGCCGATCCGGGCTTCGTCCCGGCCGCCGACGGCGGCGATGCGCCGGGCGAGCACGCGCTCAACGATCGCGATCGGTTCAGCGGCGAGAGCGCGGGCGTCTATCGGGCCGTCGCCGAGCCGCGCCTCGGCCTCGGCGGTCATGCGGGCGAGCGCCTCGTCCGCTTCGGCGGCGCGGCGGGCGAGGCGGGCGAGACCGTTCGCGTCCAGCCCTTCCTCGGCGAGGCGCGCCATCAGCGCGCGCAGCCGTGTGCGCGCATAGGCCGGGTCGACGTTGGACGGGTCGTCGACGAACGGGACACGGCGGGAAAGGCAGAAAGCGACGAGGTCGGCTTTCGCGACGCCGAGGAGGGGCCGGATGAGCGTGACGCCGCCGCGCGGGGTCGTGGCCGCCATGCCGGCGAGGCCGGCCACGCCCGAGCCACGCAGAAGCCGGAAGAGCACCGTCTCGGCCTGATCGTCGGCGTGATGGGCGGTGGCGATCGCATCGGCGCCGATCGCGAGGGCGTGCGCGGCGAGCAGCCGGTAGCGCGCCTCCCGCGCCCGCTCCTGAAGCCGCGTCGAAGGCTTCGGTCCGGTCCAGACGAGCGTCGCGTGAGGGACCCCCAGGCGCTCGCATAAGGCGGCAACGGCCGCGGCCTCGGCCGCGCTTTCTGGTCTGAGGCGATGGTCGACGGTCGCCGCGAACACCTGAACGCCGCGCCTTGCCGCCCATTCAGAGGCCATCGCGAGGAGCGCGGTCGAGTCGGGTCCGCCGGAAACTGCGATCAGGGTCGCCTTCGCCGCCGCGAGCGGCGCCAGGAGCGCGTCGATTCGCGCGTCGGAAAGCGGCTCGGCGCCGGCGGCGCTCAACAGTGATTCTTCGCCATTTCGCGGTCGGCGAGACGCTTCACCGAGGCCGTCGCGGTCGGGTAGCGCTTGCCGAATTCGGCGAACGTCGCACAGGCCTGATCCTTGTTGCCGAGCGCGGCGAGAGTCTGGCCTAGCCGGACCATGCTTTCGGGGGCGCGGTTGGACCTGGCGAAATCGGTCGTGACCTTGAGATATTGCTCGGCGGCCTCGCGCGGACGCGAACGCTGGAAATAGGTCTCCCCAATGTAAAAGTCCGCGTCGGGAGTCAGCCTGTGTCCGGGATTGGCGGCGACGAACGCCTTGAACCCGTCCTCGGCTTGTTGATATTGTCCGCCCTGGAAGGCCTGGAGGGCGGCGTTGTACTGGTCGCGCGGGCCGTCGAGGATCGCCACGCCCGAATTGACGATGGTCGGGCCGGTCGCGGTCGGCGTCGCCGGCGGCGGACCGGCGCCGAGTTCAAGCGGCGCGCCGGGCGCGGCGCTGGCGGAACGGACGGGAGCCCCGGTCGCCGGAGGCGCGCTGGCCAAAGGGGCGCTCGGCGGCGTCGCGCCGAGCGGTCGTGGCGCGCCGGGGGCGTTGGGATCGGCGTTCGGGTCGAAAGCATCGGAACGACGCGGCTTGGGCGGCGCCGAGCCGTCGATCACGACCGGCGGCGCGACCGCAATGGCCGAGGGAGGCGCTGCGGCGGTCGGGGGGGCAGCGGCCGCGAGCGGCGCTCCGCTCGGGCGGTCGCCGAAGCGGAACTCGACGTCCCGTCGAAACTTCTGCAGCTCTTCCTCCAGGCGGCGCTCGGCGTTTTCAAGCTCCTCGATGCGACCGTTCGCCTGCCGCAATTGCTCCTCGAGCCGGTTGACGCGAACGACCAGCGCGGCGGCCTGGTCCTCCTCCTGCTGCACGGTCCCGTCGGGAACGTCGGACAGCGGCGCCAACTGCGCGGACTGCGGCGCGCTGCGGCGGAAAAGGTCGAAACCCTGCCCGCTGGCCGGCGAGGCGACTGCAGCGGCGGCCAAGACGATCGCCGTCAACCGCAGGGCGAAAGATGAACTCACGTGAGGCCTCGGCTGGCGTCGCGACGCTGAGGGGCGGCGTCGCGATGATGGGCACGGCGCGCCGTGCGCGCTGATCGGACTGAGTGACGTCACTTGCGTCCCGCCGTCAACTCCCCGGAGCGCCGTTCAGCACCGTCACGGCGCGGCGGTTTTGTGACCAGCAGGAGATGTCGTCGCACACCGCGACCGGCCGCTCCTTGCCGTAGCTGATCGTCTTCATGCGTGAGGCCGAGACGCCCTTGGCGGCGAGGTAGTCGTGCACCGCCTCGGCGCGCCGGGCGCCGAGTGCGAAATTGTATTCGCGCGTGCCGCGCTCGTCGGCGTGGCCCTCGATCGTGAAGCTGTAGCGATTGAACTGATTGAGCCAGGCCGCCTGCTTGTCGAGAGTCGCCTGCGCGGTCGGCGAGAGGTCGGTTTGGTCGGTGTCGAAGAACACCCGGTCGCCGACGCTCTGGTTGAATTCCTGAACGCTGCCGGGTCCGGTCGCGCTGTAGGCCGCTCCGCCGGCGGCCGCGGCCAGATCGCTGTCGGCCCCGTGGCGGGCGCAGGCGCTTACGCTCAAGCCGAGAGCCAGGGCGCCGACGAGCGCCAGCGAAACCTTCGAACCCACCGCAGCCATGCCATGCTCCTGACCGCCCGCGCCCCCAACTGGCCTAGACGCCGGAACGTTAACGCAAGGTTTCGCCGCCTCCGCCGGCCCCGCCGTCAGAGCGTCGATCCTCGGACTCGGGGAGCGTTAACAGTCCTTTCGTGGCCATATTGGGGCGCTCGACGCCTTGCGCGAGTCGCAGTTTCGTGGGCATGGTCGAGTGAAGCGATGGCCCATCTCGCTGGCATTCTATCGGGTTCTGTTTCGATGAAGCAACACAAGGTCAGGCGGACGGCGCTGCTCGCGCTGGCGATGGCCTTCCTTATTGCCGCTTGGGTCTGGGACGGGCTCGCCGCGGTCGGCCAACGGGTCGTGGCCCTTATTCCGTTGAAGCGGTTGAAGGCGGCGTTCGCGGCGGTAATCGACCGTCTGCCGGCGCCGCTCGTTCTGCTGGTGTTTCTCGTGCCGTTCCTGATCGTCGAGCCGCTCCTGGTGGTGGCGACCGTCGCCATCGCCATGGGCTACGTCTTCTGGGGCGCGGTTTGCTGGATCGTGCTCAAGGCGTTGGCGATCGCGGTCCTTCCCGCGATCTTCGACATGACCAGGCACAGGCTGATGACCATGCCCTGGTTCGTTCGCGCTTTCGCCAAGGTCATGGCCTTTCATGATTACGCCGACCAGATCGTCGCGCCGTACAAGCGCGCCGCTTCCATGATGGTCGCCAGCTGGCGCGCGAGGGCGGCGGCGCTGTTGCGGCGGCAGACGCCGGGGGCCGCCCAGCGCGCCGCACGCCTCGCCGCCCGCCGACGGTCGATCAACAATCGCGCCTCGGCGTCGCCGGGCGAGTGAAGTGATTCCCGCCGCGGATCTTGCGACGCTCGCCGCAGGGGCGCTGGTCGGCGGAATTCTCGGCCTTGTCGGCGGCGGCGGCTCGGTGCTGGCAGTGCCGCTGCTCGTCTATGGGGTCGGCGTGGCCTCGCCGCATGTCGCCATCGGCACGAGCGCGGTCGCCGTCTGCGTCAACGCCCTCATCAGCCTCGCCCAGCACGCCCGCGCGGGCCGCGTCAAATGGCGCTGCGCCGCGGTGTTCTCTGTCGCCGGCGTCGTCGGCGCAGCAATCGGGTCGACCGCGGCCAAGTGGGTCGAGGGCCAAAGACTGCTGCTGCTGTTCGGCCTGATGATGATCGCGGTCGGCGCCTCGATGCTGCGGACCCCGCGCCGTGCGGACCGGCATGATGTCCGGCTGTCGGGGGACACGGCGGCCGAGCTTGCGCCGCGCCTCGTCGGCGCGGGTTTCGGCGTGGGAGCGCTCTCGGGCTTCTTCGGTATCGGCGGCGGCGTCCTGATCGTACCCGGCTTGATGGCCGCAACCGCCATGCCGATGATCATGGCGGTGGGAACGTCCCTCGTCTCGGTCGCCGCCTTTGGCGCCACGACGGCGGCAAACTACGCGCTGTCGGGCCTTGTCGACTGGCGCGTCGCCCTCCTTTTCATTGTCGCCGGCATTGCCGGCGGGATAGGCGGCGTGGCCTTGGCGCAGCGGCTCGCAAAGCAGAAGAGCGCGCTGCGGCTCGTGTTCGCGACGGTCGTGGTCGCCGTTGGCGTCTACGTCACAATTCGCGGGTCGCTCGCGCTCGTTTGAACCTGACCGCTGGCCCCAACGTTGCTGGAATCGGGCGAGCCGAGCGCGCCTCCCGCCAAATTACGCAAACCGAACTTACCCTGCGTCGGTTTGAAATCGCACCCGTCCCTCGGCTCCGTGGACAGGCCGTCGAGAACCGACTAAACGTCGGGCCGCCGCAAGGATCCCTGGATGGTCAACTCGCTCTACGCCCGCGTCAAGGCGCTCGCGCAAAGCCCGCACGCCGAAGCGGCGCTGGCGGCGGTGGCGTTCGCTGAAAGCTCGTTCTTTCCGATCCCGCCCGATGTGCTGCTCGCGCCGATGGCGCTCGCTCACCCCCATCGCGCCTGGCGCTTCGCCCTGGTGGCGACGGTCGCTTCGGTCGTCGGCGGCATGCTCGGCTATGCGATCGGAGCCGTTCTCTACGACACGGTCGGCCATTGGCTGATCAATCTTTACGGCTACGGCGCCAGGATGGACGCGCTCAAGGCCACCTACGCCCAGTGGGGCTGGCTCGTCATTCTGGTCAAGGGCGTGACGCCGATCCCCTTCAAGCTCGTCACGATCACGAGCGGCCTGCTCGGCTACAACTTCGCGTTGTTCGTCGCGTTGTCGGCGGTGACGCGCGGCGCGCGGTTCTTTTTGGTGGCGGGCGCCCTTCACTGGTTCGGCGAGCCGGTGCGCAATGCGATGGAGCGCAATTTCGCGGCCGTGCTGGGCGGCTTCGCAGCGCTGGTCATCGTCGGTTTCGTCATCGCCATCAAGGTCTTCTGATGCAGGCGTTTGGGTTGATCTTTCCGCCTTCGCAAGCCGGTCGGGCGCTATGGATGCTCGTTGGCGCGTTGGTGATTCTGGCTGCGGTCTGGATCTTCCAGGCCTATGGCTTCGCTCCCTGCGACCTTTGCCTCACCGAGCGATACGCCTACTACGCGGGAGCGCCGCTTGCGGCGCTAACGGCGGCGCTCGCGAGCCGATCTGCGCACGGGGCCGCGCGGGCGGTGTTCGTTCTTCTGGCCCTGATCTTTCTCGCCAATGCCGGCCTCGCATTCTACCACGTCGGCGTGGAGCAGCACTGGTGGCCAGGGCCGACCGCCTGCACCGGATCGCTCGGGGGGCCGGTCGACGTCAACGACCTGATGAAGTCATTGAACTCAGCCCGCGTGGTCAACTGCGACGTGGTGCAACTCCGAATACTCGGGCTCTCCCTTGCCGGATGGGACGGTTTCGCAAGCGCGGCCATCGCGGTCTACGCGGCGCTCGCCGCTACGCTCAAGCGCTGAAGCGCCGTCAGCGCCGCCTCGGACCGCGGATCGACCGCGGCCGCTCCGGCGCGCCGGCCGCCGCCAAGATCTTGCGGTACGCGTCGCGCTTCTCGTGGATCGAGGCGATGACGAGGCCCATCGGCACGCCGATGTCGACCAGCACCGCCTCCGAGAGCTGCAGGCTCGCCTCGATGGTCTCCGGCACCGCGTCGGTCACGCCCAGTTCGTAGAGCGTGTGAGCGTGGTCGGCGTCGCGGGCGCGCGCCACGAGCGTGATGTCCGGGCGCAGCATCCGGGTCGTCCGCACCACCATCTCGTTGGCGCGCGGAGAATCCATCGTCACCACCACCGCGCGCGCCGTCTCGACCGCGCAGCGGCGCAGGTAGTCGGCGCGCGAGGCGTCGCCATAATAGACTGGCTTGCCGGTCTCGCGGGCGCGGGCGACGACGCGCGCGTCGAAATCCACCGCGATGAACGGGACCGCGTGACTATCGAGCATGTCGCCGATCAGGGCGCCGACCCGGCCGTAGCCGACAATGACCACTCGTGCGGCGTCGCTTCCGGGCGGCGTCTCCTCGGGCGGCGCGTCGGGCCGCGGCCTGCCGTGCGGATCGATCGCTGCGCCGATCCGGCCAAGCGCGGGGATGGCGAGCATCGAGACTGCGATCGCCGTCACCAGCGTGGTCGACAGCGCCCGGTCGATCAGGCCCCCCGCGAGCGCGGCGCCGATCATCACGAAGCCAAACTCGCCGCCCGGCCCGAGCAGCAGCGCCATGTCCGCCGAGGGGCGCGGAGGTAGGCGGAAGGCGCGCGCAAGCCCGAACAGGATCAGGCCCTTCAGCCCGGCCAGGGCGGCGGCGAGGCCGAGGATGAGGCCGGGCTTGGCGAGGATCAGCGCCGGATCGACGCTGGCCCCGACCGAGACGAAATAGAGCCCGAGCATGAGGCCCTTGAACGGCTCGATCGTCACCTCGATCTCGCGGCGATATTCGGTTTCCGCGAGCAGCAGGCCGGCGACGAAGGCTCCGAGCGCCATCGACAGATGGCTCGCCGCCGCGAGCAGTCCGTCGCCGAGCACCACGAGCAGACAGGCCGCCATGAAGAATTCGGGGCTCCGGGCCTCGGCGACGAAGCGGAAGAACGGCCGCAGCGCCAGCCGGCCGAAAACGACCAGGGCCGCCAGGGCCAGCGCCGCGGGGACCAGCGTCTCCGCCAAGGCGAGCCCCAGACCGTTGTCGCCGCCGCGCGCGAAGGCGCCGGCCATCACCAGAAACGGCGCGACGGCGAGATCCTGAAACAGAAGCACGGCGAAGGTCGCGCGACCGACCGTCGCTCCGAGCCGCTTGCCCTCGATCAGCACGGGGATGACGATTGCGGTCGACGACATGCTGAGCGCGGCGCCCACCATCAGGGCGGAGGCCGGAGCGAGACCGAGCCCATAGGCTGCCGCGGTGAGCATCAGCGTCGTGACGACGACCTGAGCGAGACCGAGCCCGAACACCAGCCGCCGCATGCGCCGCATGCGCTCGAACGACAGCTCTAGGCCCATGGTGAAGAGGAGCGTGACGACGCCGAAGGCGGCGATCCGGTCGATCGTCGCGACATTGCCGATCGTGAACGCGTCGAGCCACGGGGTCGCGCGGGCGAGTGCGCCGAGACCGTAGGGGCCGAGCGCCACCCCCGCGAACAGATAGCCGAGCACCGGGCTGACCCGCAGGCGGAAGAACAGCGGCGCGACCACGCCCGCCGTCGCCAGGAACAGCAGCGCTTCCTTGTAGAGGGAAAGGTCCAACGTCTCGTTCAAGGGGCCCCGCTGTCCGTGCGGCCGACGACACTTAGTCGATTCGAGCCCGCAAGCGAGCCTCGCGCGTGCGGTGAATGGCGTGCTATGGCGAGGGCGACGTGTCTTCGATGGCCGACAGCCGGGAGTCGCCGATGGCGCATTATTCGCGAGACGCGGAATCCGCCGCGATCATGGCGCTCGCGCCGGTCATTCCGGTGTTAACCGTTCGGAGCGTCGAGGACGGTCTCGGGCAGGCCAAGGCGCTGGTCGCCGGCGGCCTGCTCGCCATCGAAGTCACCCTGCGCACGCCGAGCGCGCTCGACGCCATCGCCGCCATCGCCAAGGCGGTTCCCGGCGCGGTGGTCGGCGCCGGCACGATCACCTCGCCCGCGCAGATCGGCGAGGCGGTCGAGGCCGGGGCGCGCTTTCTGGTGAGTCCCGGGGACCACGAAAGCGCTGGCCGAGGCGGCCGCCGCCGCTCCGGTCCCCTTCCTGCCGGGCTGCGCCACCGCCTCCGAGGCGATGGCGCTGCGCGAGCTCGGCTTTCGCTCGCTGAAGCTCTTCCCAGCCGAGGCGGTCGGGGGCGTGAAGCTGATCGCCTCGCTGGCGGCGCCGCTCGCCGACCTACGTTTCTGCCCGACCGGCGGCATCGATCTCGCCAAGGCGCCGGATTACCTCAAACTGCCCAATGTCGCGTGCATCGGCGGCTCGTGGATGCTGCCTAAGGAGGCTCTGGCGACAGGCGATTACGCCACGGTGGAGAGGCTGGCGCGCGAGGCGGCGGGGCTGGCGCGAAACGGCGCCTGACGGGCGGCGCCCTTTTTCAAGTCGCGGCCCGCAGCTGGCCCGAACACGACGATCCGGACTGAGGCCTGACGCGATCAGCGATCGCGCCTATAGCCCCGGTCGACGCCTCACGCGGCCTTTGCTTCCGGCTCGGCTTCGGCGCGCTTCTTCTCGACCTCGCGCTTGAGGGTCAGGGCGCCCTCGGAGAGTTCCGCATCGCGCGCCTTGACGAGAAAATTGTCGAGCCCGCCGCGATGCTCGACCGAACGCAGCGCCGCGGCGCTGACGCGCAGACGCACCGAGCGCTCGAGCAAATCCGAAAGCAGCGTGACCTGGACGAGGTTCGGCAAGAAGCGCGTGCGCGTCTTGCGGTTGGAGTGGCTGACCTTGTTGCCGTACAGAACGGCCTTGCCCGTCAGCTCGCAGCGGCGTGACATCGCGCAAAATCCTTCGCAAACAATTTGGACGCGAGGTCCTGACAAACGAAAACGGGCCGCCTCGGTCAAGAAAGCGTCCCGCCGGTCGGTCCGGCCCTGGCTCGTTGGGTCGCGCGTCTATAGGGGTCGCGGGATTCCGCGTCAAGTTGTACATCCGCCAAACTTCTGGCAAGGCGCGCGGGCGCCGCGAAAGGAAGCCACCTTGATCGACCTCGCCCATCCCGCCGATCCGCTCGACGCTGTCGCGCACCTCGAGGCGTTGCGCACGGCGATCGCGCGGCGGGCGCGCGATTGCGACCGCGATCCCGCCGGGGTCAAGCTCGTCGCGGTGTCGAAGACCTTTTCGGCCGACGAAATCTGGCCGACGATCGCGGTCGGCGGCCAGACGGTTTTCGGAGAGAACAGGGTGCAGGAGGCGGTCCCGAAATGGCGGGATCTCAGGGCCCGCGCCGGAGCGCTTGGCAAAACAATCGAACTGCACCTGATCGGGCCGCTGCAGAGCAACAAGGCGCGCGAGGCGGTCGAGCATTTCGACGTGATCGAGACGGTCGATCGGGAGAAGATCGCAGCGGCCCTGGCCCACGAGATCCAACGGCTCGGCAGGCGCCCGCGCCTCTATGTCGAGGTCAACACCGGCGCCGAGCCGCAGAAGGCAGGCATCCTGCCGCAAGAGGCCGACGCCTTCCTCGCCCGTTGTCGCGACCGTCCATGGTCTCGAGATCGAAGGCCTGATGGCGATCCCGCCGGTCGGCGAACAGGCCTCGCCCCATTTCGCCCTGCTTGGCGAGATCGCCAAGCGCAACGGCCTTGACCAACTCTCCATGGGGATGAGCGCGGACTGGCCGCTGGCGGTTCAGCTCGGCGCGACCGCGGTCCGGGTCGGCAGCGCCATTTTTGGCAGCCGCGTGGACCGCTAGCACGCGATGGTATACGGGATGCGCCGCTCACCCCGCCACGAGAGCCCGACCGATCTCGGGGAAGAACCAGCTCCCAGGCGAAAACCCGGGAGTGGCCCCGCGAGAGGCTGAATGACGGCTTTTGGCGCCGTTCTTTCAGAACGCATCCTGCTTTAGCGCCCCAGTTCCGCTCACAACGCGAGTACAATAGGATTCCATGGCGGTTCTTGTCTTCCTTCTCAGTGTCCTCCTGCTGGCCGCGGGCCTCGCGAGCGGTTACGCGAGCCTCGATCTCGTTCCGACGGTCATGGGACTGGTCTACGCCTGCGCTGGCGTCGTCTCGATCGCCGCCGCGGTCATCGTTTTCGCCCTCGGCCTCGTCGCCGTTCGTCTGGGCCGACTGAGCCGCACGCTAAAGGAGCAGACGGCCGCCCTCGCGAGGCTCGCCGCCGTGGCGCCCGCGCTCGCCGAGCCGACCACCGGATTCGAGCCTGAGGCCGAGGTCGGGCCCGCAAGCGCACGCGTCGAGCCGCTCGCGATGATGGAGGACGGCGCGGAGCTCGAACCCTTAGGCGAGCCGGAGTCCGGAGCCCGAGGGCCGGCCGGAGAGGGCTTGGCGGGGGCGGTCGAGGGCGGGATCGAGCCGCCGGAAGCCTGGGAGGTCCGGGACTCTCCGAAAGAGGTCGAGGAGCCGCTGAACGAGAACCGCGCCGGCCGCCTGCCGACGCTCGCAGCTATCGAGCGGGCGATCGAGACTCCGGAGACGCCGCCGACCTTGATCGGCCGCTACACGTCCAGCGGCGCCCATTACATGATCTTCTCCGACGGTTCGATCGAGGCCGAGACCGACGAGGGCGGCTTCAAGTTCGCCTCGATGGGCGACTTCAAGAAGTTCCTGTTCGACCGCTCCGGCGGCAAAGTCTGAGCGGCTCGGCCGCGATGATTTTTGTTGCAGACGCCGAGTCGCAATTCTGCGACATTCCGCCGCGCGCGGTCCAACAGGGACGGCGAGGGGAGACGGCATATGACGCTTCGGATCAACGACATCGCTCCGGATTTTACCGCCCAGACGACCAAGGGCCCGATCCGCTTTCACGACTGGATCGGCGACCAGTGGGCGATCCTGTTCTCGCATCCCAAGGATTTCACGCCTGTTTGCACCACCGAACTGGGCTACATGGCGAAGATCGAACCGGAGTTCACCCGGCGCAGCGCCAAGCTGATCGGGCTCAGCGTCGATCCGATCGACAGCCACTCGCGCTGGCTCGACGACATCGAGGAGACGCAGGGGGCCAAGGTCAATTATCCGATCATCGGCGACAGCGACCTCAACGTGGCGAAGCTCTACAACATGCTGCCGGCCGAGGAGCCGGGCACGTCGGACGGCCGCACCGCCGCGACCAATCAGACGGTCCGCTCGGTTTTCATCGTCGGTCCGGACAAGAAGATCAAGCTGATGCTGACCTACCCGATGACCACGGGGCGCAACTTCGACGAAATCCTGCGGGTGCTCGATTCGATGCAGCTCACGGCGAAGCACAAGGTCGCAACGCCGGCCAACTGGAAGCAGGGCGACGACGTGATTATCGCGGGCTCTGTGTCGGACGAGGATGCGAAGACGCTGTTTCCGAGCGGCTGGACGGCGCCCAGGCCTTATCTTCGCATCACCAAGCAGCCTGGCTGAGCCGGCAGGCGGGACCACGTCCGCGCTTCGAGCAGGAGGGTGGATCCGAGGGGCGCCAGGGCGAGGAGCGGCTCTACAACGGCGCGTCGGTAGGTGCTATATCGAGTTCGGCGGGGAATAGATCGGCCTCGTCGACATCGATTCCTCCCCGGGGCCCAAGCCGCGGGGAGCTGTGACGAGCCGAGCATCGCGCTGCGGAACAACGCGGCTCCGTTCGACGCCCAGCGCAATGTGCGGGTTTCGGGATCTGACACGCCAAGGGAGCGGGGAGGGGACCATGATTTTCCGTCAACTGTTCGACAGCGTCTCGAGCACTTACACCTATGTGCTGGCGAGCCGGCGCGGCGGCGAGGCGCTGATCATCGATCCGGTGCTGGAAAAGGTCGACCGTTACGTCAAGCTGATGGAGGAACTCGAGCTCAAGCTGCTCAAGGCGGTCGACACCCATCTGCACGCCGACCACATCACGGGGCTCGGCGCGCTGCGCGACCGCACCCATTGCGTGACCGTGATGGGCGAGCAAAGCAATGTCGACGTCGTGTCGATGCGGGTCGGCGACGGCGACCGGCTGACCATCGAGGGCATCAGCCTCGACGTGCTCTACACCCCCGGCCACACCGACAATTCCTACAGCTTTCTGTTGGGCGACCGCGTCTTCACCGGAGATACGCTGCTCATTCGCGGCACCGGACGCACCGACTTCCAGAACGGCGACTCGCGCGCGCAGTGGCAGAGCCTGCAGCGGCTGCTCGGGCTGCCGGACGAGACCCTCGTCTTCCCCGCGCACGACTACAAGGGCGACACGGTCAGCACCATTGCCGAGGAAAAGCGCTTCAACCCTCGGCTCAAGGTGCGCGACGCGGACGAATACGCTGTGCTGATGGCCTCGCTCCATCTGCCGAACCCGAAGATGATGGACGTCGCGGTGCCCGCCAACATGCATCAGGGCCTGCATCAGGAGGAGGTCGCGCGCCGCGGCTGGGCCTTTGACGCGGAGGCGGCGAAAGGCCTGCTCGGACGCGCGGACGTCGTCCTGATCGACCTGCGCGAAAAGGGCGAAAGGGAGCGGAAAGGGGCGATCCCGGGGTCCCTGCACGCGCCCTATGCCGATCTGATCGAAAACATCGACGACGGCGGCCTGATTCACGAGTTGGCCGAGAGCGGCAAGACGATCGTCTTCTACTGCGCCTTCGGCGAACGCTCCGCGATGGCGGTGCAGGCCGCCCAGGACAAGGGCCTGACGGCGGCCCGCCACATCGAGGGCGGCATGGCCGCCTGGACCCAGGCGGGGGGCGCGCGAAGGTAGGGCGCATCGGAATCGCGTCGCGCCTCCCCTCGTCGGCCCGCCGCCGAGGGCGATCCGGCCGCGCCCTACAACCTGGGTCCGGCCGATTTCGCCAGGCTGTCCCTTTGCCTGTTTCGAGCCTGTTATGTGCCTGTTAATGACCTGTTCCGGCCCTGTTAAATCGCCTGTTCCACGCCCCGTTCGCCCCACAACCGTAAGGTTGTAAAGCCTGGAAGTGCATGATATTGCACAATTTTCAAGGGCGGATGGGGACCGAGACGAAAAAAACGAGCCTGTTTTGCAGCCGCCTGGATTGTCGACGGCGTCCCGGAATCGGAAGGATCTCGTCCTATTCGACCATCAGCCCGCACCGCGCGAGCTCGGCGAGCAACTCGTCGAGCCGCCGTTCCGCCTCTTCGGCCCCGACCTCGAATCGCTCGCCGAATTCGGCGGCGAGCTCCGCGCGCGTCCGGCTGCCGTCGATGAGCGAGACAAGTCCCAGCATTCTGGGCTCGTCGATGGGGATCATTGCGTGCCGCAATGTCGCCAGCGGGCTTTCGCCGCGAGCAGCCTGGACGCGGGCGAGGGCGCTCGCCTTGGGGCGGTCGCAGCAGATGCGGACGCAAGCAGGCTGTGCGGTCCGAAGCTCGACGACATGCGCGAGGAACAGGCGGATGATCGGCTCGCAGAGGGCCTCCGCCTCGTCCTCCGAGCCGAGCCGCACACCGAGCGGATAAGCCTCGGCGAGCCGGACCAGAAAGGCGGCAAGCCGCGGATTGTTGGTTTTGAGTTTGGCGCCGCGGCTCGACAGGAAAGCCGCTCCGTCTGGGCCGTGAGGATCGGCTTCGACGATCTCCAGGTTCGCGAACGCCCAAAGCCCGATCAGCCTGGTCGGCTCGATGCGCCTGTCGGCCCCGCCGCCGCGTCCGAACACCGAGTACCGGAACGTCCGCACCGCCCGGAAGTCGGCAAGCTGCTCGAAACGAACCCAGTCGCCGCCGGCGCGCGCCCGGATCGCCTCGTACGCCTCGGACGGGAAAAAGGCTTCGGCGCTCAGGCTCGGATCCGCGTCGCAGAGATAGGTCAAGCCGAACTGCGAGGCGTGCGCAACGACATCGACGAGAAGCTGGGGCGCGAAGTCCGGACTGAGCTCGTCATGAAAGAGGACCTCGGCGGGGCGCTGCAACATCCGCCGTGCAAGGCTTTTCAGGGCGGCCTCGTCAGCCTCGGCGTCGGACCAGGCCTCAATCGCTTCGGCAAGATAGGCGCACGCGGCGTCGAGCTTGGCCTTCGGGTCGTCGATCGCATCCGTCACGACGAGCAGCATGTCGCGGATCGCCTGGTTGAACCGCGACGCCGGCAGCGTGGAGTAGCTGACGACGGCGACGCCGTCGCGCGCGAGGCGTTCGCCGATGACGCGCAGGAGCGCGGCGCGGACGGGGGCTGGCGCCCACGCGTAGACGCCGTGCGCCACGATGACGTCGAATGCGCCGAGCCCTGCGTCGGCGTCCGCGAGATCGCGCGCGTGAAAGCGGACGTTGCTCGAGCCGCAAAGCGCCGCAGTCGCGCGCGCTGTGGCGACCGTCGCCGGGGCGAGGTCGAGGCCGACAAACTCGGCGTCCGGAGCGGCGAGCGCCATGTTGATGAGATTGACGCCCTCGCCGCAGCCGATTTCGAGGACGCGCGACCCCTCCATCGGCGCGACCGCCCGGCCGTGCAGCCGGGCGAGCGCGCCGAGCGAAGCCGGATCGGTGTAGCCGAAGATCTGGCTCGGATACCGGATCCGATCATAGACGTTGGTCACGCGCGCTTCCTGTCCGCGCTATCCGGCCATCAGCCCCAGCCGCGCAAAGCCGGCGAGCGCCTCGTCGAGCCGCCTCGTGGCCTCGTCGGCCGGGGGCCCGGGCAGTCGGCCGAGCGTGTCGGCGAGCTCGCTCCGGGTGCGGGTTCCATCCATCAGCGGAACGATGGCGAGCGCGGCCGGCTCCGCGATCTGCGCCATCGTGTGGCGCAGCGTCGCGAGCTTCGTCTCGCCGCGCGCCGCCTGGACGCGCGCGAGTGGGCTCGCCGTCGGACGCGGCCCGGGCCGGGCGAGGAGCGGCGGCGGCGCGGCGGCGAGCTGGATCACCTGGGTGACGAACAACCGGTAGAGGTGGTCGGCGAGCCCCTCGATGTCCGGCCCCAGGTCGAGCGGGACGGCGCCAGGGAAGGATTCGGCGAGGCGGGTCAGCAGCGCGACGAGCTGTGGGTTGTTGGTCCTGAGCCTGGCCCCGCCGGCCGAGACGAACAGCGCGCCCTCCGCCGCGCCGGCGTCCTCGATCCGGAGGTCCGCGCTTGCCCACAGGCCCCGGAGGCGGGTCGGATCGCGGCGCCAGTCCGCCACGCCGCTGCGGCAGAAGATGGCGTTGCGAAACGGTCTGAGATCGCGGAAATCGGAAAACTGCTCGAACCGCGCCCAGTCGCCGCCGGCGCGCGCGCTGAGCCGCGCCGACGCCTCGGTGGGGAAAAAGCCCTCGGCGCCGAGATTGGGTTCTGCGTCGCAGAGATAGGCGAGGCCGGCCGCGCCGGCGCGTCGCGCCACCTCGAGCAGGAGCTCGGGCGCATAGCCGGGCGCGAGCTCGTCGTGCAAAAGGACCTCGGGCGCCTTGCGCAGCATGCCCTTGGCGACGGCCTTCAGGGCGGCCTCGTCAGCTTCGGCGTCCGACCACAACTCGATCTGCTCGGCGAGGAAGGCGCGCGCCGCCTCGAGCTGCGCCCGCGGCTCGTCGATCCCCTCGGCTGCGACCAGGGCCATGTCGCGCAGGGCCTGCCGGAGGCGAGCCCCGGGAAGGGCGTTGAAGCTGACGAAGGCGAGTCCGTCGGGCCGAAGGCGCTCGCCGATGACGCGCATCAGCGCCGCGCGGACCGGGTCGGGCGTCCACGTGTAAACGCCATGCGCGACGATCACGTCGAAGACGCCGAATGCGCCGCCGATCCCGGCCAGATCGAGCGCATGGAAGGCGACGTTGGCGAGCCCCGAGGCCGCCGCCGTCTCGCGCGCCGCCACGATCGCCGTTTCGGCGAGATCGACGCCAACGAACTCGGCGCCGGGCGCGCCGAACGCCATGTTGATCAGGTTGAGGCCCTCGCCGCAGCCGATCTCGAGCACGCGCGCGGCGCCGAACGGCCGGACGGTGCGGCCGACGAGAGTCGCGATCGCGCCGATCGAGGACGGGTGGGTCTGGGGATAGACCTGGCTAGGGTAGCGGACGCGATCGTAGATGTTGGTCAGGAGGGGCCCCTTTAGAGGAAAAGCTCGTTCTCCGCGGCCAGCGCCTTGAGAGAAACCTGCGGGCGGGCGCCGAGGTGCTGGATGATCTCCGCCGCCGCCAGCGCGCCGAGCCGGCCGCAGGTCGTCATGTCGCGATCCCGCGCGAGGCCGGCGAGGAATCCGGCCGCGAACATGTCGCCCGCGCCGGTCGTGTCGACGAGCCGCCCGATCGGGAAGGCGGGCGCCTCCCAGGTGCGCTCGCCTTCGACCACGACGCAGCCTTTCTCGGAGCGGGTGACGACGCCGAGCACGCCCTCGGCGCGCAGCGCGTCGAGCGCCTCGTCGAAATGCGGCGTCTCGTACAGCGACAGGAGCTCGTCGGTGTTGGCGAAGATCGTGTCGACCGTCTTCGTCCGCATCAGCTCGATGAACTCGCCGCGGAAGCGGTCGACGCAGAACGAATCCGACAGCGTCAGCGCGACCCGCCGCCCGGCGGCGTGGGCGAGCGCGCCCGCCTTCTGGAACGCCGACTTGGCGGCCGGCCGGTCCCACATGTAGCCCTCGAGATAGACGACCTTGCGCCGCGCGGACGAGGTCTTCGTCGACGTCGGGCGGCGCGAGATAGGTGCTGGCGCCGAGATAGGTGTTCATCGTGCGCTCGCCGTCGGGCGTGACATAGACGAAGCACCGCCCGGTCGCCGGCCCGTGCTCCGCCGGACGGGTGTCGAACGCCACGCCGGTCGAGCGGATGTCGGCGATGAAGGCTTGCCCAAGCGGATCGCGCTTGACCTTGCCGATATAGGCGGCGGAGACGCCGAGCGAAGCGACGCCGACGATGGTGTTGGCGGCCGAGCCGCCGGAGATGACGCATCGGATCGACCCGGGCGGAGTAGAGCGCCTCGGCGCGATCCTCGTCGATCAGGGTCATCGCGCCCTTCACCATCTCCTGCGCGTCGAGATAGACGTCGTCCGCATGGGCGAGAATATCGACCAGCGAATTGCCCAGGCCCAGAACTTCCAAGGTCGTCGTCATCGCCCCGCTCTCAAAATGTCCGCCCTTTGCGCTTTCGCACTGCGGCAAGGCGCGGTCAATCGCGACGGCGGCGCTCCTCGCGCCGAGGCGCCATCATGCCGCCGTCATGTCGTTCTGCGTGCTTCGGACGTTCACGAACCTCACACGGTCGGCGGCGTCGCGTCGGGGCGTTCGCCTATTCTGGCGCGGGCTCAATCCTTTCAGAGCGTTGAGGAGGGTTTTTCCGGGCGACGTCGCCTCCGGAGGCGCCGACGGGTCCCTTCTACCCGTTCACGGGGAGGAGGCTCGGATGACGGGCGAGCTGAGCTTCGACAGCGGCCAATCGCCCGGGCCCCTCACCCCAGCTCTCTCCCCGTCGAAGCGCGGCGGGGGTCTCCGGGCGCGAAATCGATTTAACGACGGTCGTGACGCCACTATAGGATAGACAAGCGGAGCAGCCGCCGACGTCCTGTGAGGGGGCTCACAGACGGGGCGTCGGCGATCTGAGAGCACTGCGCACATCGAACTTCTCTCGCGGAGGAGTCGATGGCTGAACGAGCAGCGTATGTCGGGGCGCGGCCTGGAAGTCGGGGCGACTCGGCGTGGAAATCACCGCACGTAGGTGATCGCTATGGATAATCTGCAAGGCCAAATTCTGGAGGTCTTCACGATCGCGGGTCCGCTTGCGCTCGTCCTTGCGCTCTCGGTCCTCCATTTCTATCGACGCGGCGTCGGACGCGAGATGCGGAACGCTCCGTCCGGCGCCGGACCGCCCACATTCGACAAAGACGATCGCGGCGCCCCGCGGGCGCCGCTCGCCTTTCTGGTCAGGAGCCTCCACGAAGGGATCGACTCCGGTCCGGCCGGGTCGCCGTCGTGGGACCCGAGCCTTGGGGCCGCAGCCGTTTATGTCGCCGGCGGGGCGGCGTTCGGAATCGTTGCGACGCTGCTCGTCTTTGGTTTTTCGGCGACTGAGTTTTTCCCCATTCGCACGCTTGTCGCCGTTTGGGCCTACGCATGGCCGACCGTTCTCACGCTGAACATCCTCTGGTCGGGCGACCGGCGGCGGCAGTTCGCCGTCATCGCCGTCTACGCCGGCGTGATCGGGCTCTGCTGTGCTTGGGTGGCGCCCGGAGCGCGGTCCGTCGCGACCACGATCGGCGGGATCGAGTTTCCCGGCTTCCTCAACCCGGTCCTGTTTTGGGCGATCGTTTCGGCGCCGAGCGCCTACCTCCTGCTGTTCGCCAATCGGCGCGTGCGAGCCGTCGGGCCGGTGATCCTCGCCTTCACCGCGCTGCTGCCAGTGGGAAGTCTGATTGCGATCGCTGTGCTTGCGACGCAGCCGGGACTACGCGGGGCTGCTTTTCTGTTCGCCGCGACCGGTTTCGGCGCGGCGACGGTTCTGGTCGCGACCCTTCTCGCCGGCGTCGTCATCGCCGTGCCCGCCGGTTGGCTGGCCGTTCGGGCGCTGGCCAGCGCCTACGACGCGCGCCGGATCAGCGGTCAGTCGCTCGTCATCGACTCCATCTGGTTCATACAAGGCCTTCTCGTCTGCTCGGAGATCGCGTCGGAGAACGCGTACTGGGGCTCTGCTGGCCTTGCCGCGTTCGTCGCCTATAAACTGACGACATCGGCGGGGTTCCGCCTTTTCGCCGCCCGTAGCGCCCGGCCGCCGATGCGCCTGCTGCTGCTCAGGGTGTTTGGCTTCGATCGCCGCTCGAGTCGGCTGTTCGACCTCGTCGCCTCGCGCTGGCACTATCTTGGTCCCATTCGGCTCATCGCCGCGCCAGACCTCGCGTCGCGCACGATCGATCCGGGCAAACTCTTCGCATTCGTGCAGGGACGGCTGCGTAACTTGTTCGTCCGCAACGAGACGGAGCTGGCGAGCCGCCTCCAGGAACTCGACGAGCGGCCCGACCCGGATGGGCGCTTTCGCCTGAGCGAGCTTTTCTGCGCGGGCGAAGTCTGGCGGAACGCGGTCAGGCGGCTCATCGCGGACACAGATCTCGTGGTCATGGACCTGCGCAGTTTCTCGAAGAAGAACGAGGGCTGCGCCTTCGAGCTTCAGACGCTGCTCGACGCCGCGCCGCTCAATCGCCTCGTCCTTCTCATCGACCGCGATACGGACGTCGATCTCCTGAAGGGTCTTCTGGAAGCCCGGTGGAGGGACCTGTCCGCCGCTTCCCGTCAACGTGAGCGCCGCCAATCCGTCCGTTCCCTTGCTCAAAGTCGATGGGGCCGAGTCCGCTATCGTGCGCTGCCTGATGCAAAGCGCGGCGCGCTTCCGGCAGGAGGCGCCTGCGCTCTCTTCCGTGGCCCGCGTCCGCGCCATGCCATGAGCGAGACGGTGGCGCGGCCATGTGAGCCGTCTCGCGGACAGTCGCCGGCTTTCATCCTTTGAGTAGAAAGTCGCGAAATTGCCGTATCGGATCTTTTGTCGGGCGGCGCTTGTGGATCATGATTTCGACTGTCAAGAAAGCAGGTTGGCGGTTCTTATCAGGGAGTGAGAAAGATGATGTTTTCATCCGCCTTGCTGGCAATCATGATTTCAACTCCGCAAGACCATGCGCCGCAACATACGAATGAATTCCTCGTTAGCGTCCAATACGACCAATCCTCGGCAATTGTTGGTCTTTGGATAAGCGGGAATTTTGCCTTTCAATTCTATCCAGACGGCAGCTACGGCTATGCTGGAACGATCGGCAACGATACCATGAACACGCAAATGTCAGAAGCCGGGACCTACACATTTTCTGGACAAACGCTCGTCATGGCTCGATCGCGGGGGATGATTTGAAACAACATGAATTACCGCCAGCAGCTTCAACCTCAGCAAATCGTCTACAACTGCACGCTCGTCAACACGCCGCGCGGACCTGGACTTCAAATTGTCTATCCGACCGGCGCGCAGATCTTCTATAAGCAGTAGTCCGCGCCCTTCCAATGTCTGGCCTCGAGATCTGCGTCTCGCCCGAGAGCGCGTCCCGTCTCCCGGCTCGTCTCATCGTCGCTGCCAATGACGCCAGCCGCGACGGCGGAGCGTTTCGGGCGCGTGCCTTTGCGGCGGGGCCTGGCTGGTCGGCTCGAGATCGAGCGTGCGGTCGAAGGCTTCGTCGGAAAGGATCTGCGTCGCCTGAGCCGTGGCCGCGTCGATTTGCGGCTGCGGGGCGGGGGCCGCCGCTCGACCTAAGGGTTGCGGCGCAGGCCCGATCGCAATTGGCGCTGCAGCCGGTCCTGCCATCTGAGCGGGGGCTGGGCCGCGAGCCCGCTTGCGCCGCTCGCCGGGCCCGCAGCCGGCGGCGCCGGCGCCGCGGGCAGCGGCGGCAGGATCGCCGCCGCGCCGGCGTCGGCGACCGAGGGCAGGGCAGGGCTGGCCGAAGACGAAGGCGTCTCCGCGCTCGCCCTGCCGGCCGGCGCGACAGCGGCCATCGTCGAGGTCGCCGCGACGCGCGTAGCGTCCGCCGGTCCGGCCGCCGCCGCCGGAGCGCCCGGCACGATCGTGACCGTCGCGGTCATGCCGGCCACGAGCCGCAGGTCGTCGGGGACCGCCTCCAGGTGGATGCGCACCGGAATTCGCTGGGCGAGGCGGACGAAGGTGAAAACCGGATCGACCTGAGCCAGGCCGGACGCGGACGATGCGGCGTTGGCGACGCTGATGCCGCGGGCGACGCTTTGCACCCGGCCGTGCAGGATCTCGGGATAGCCCATGAACTTCACTTTCGCCGCATCGCCTTCGCGAATTTGCGACAGGAAAGTCTCCTCGAAATAGGCGTCGACCCAGTAGGAATCGGCATCGATCACGGCCAGCGTGCGCGCCCCGACGTTGGCGTAGTCGCCGGTCTGCGCCTGCAGGTTGGTGACGTAGCCGTTGACCGGCGAGACGATCCGGCGTGCGCTTGAGGTTGAGCCGCGCGGTGTCCAGATCCGCCAGCGCGCCCTGATATTGCGCGACCGCGCTCAAGGACTTGCTGGCGTAGGTCTGCTGCTCCTCGAGCGTCACCGCAAGGTCGTTCAGCTTTTGCCGCCGCGCCCATTCGGCGTCGGCGTTCTGCGCGAGCGCCTTCGCCTGCTGAACGCTCGCCTGCGCCTGCCGCACGGCGATCGCATAGCTCGCCGGGTCGATCTGCATCAGGAGATCGCCCTTGTGGACGAACGCATTGTCGCGCACGGGCAGTTCGACAATCTGCCCTGCGATCTGCGGCGCGATCGACACGACATAGGCGCGCACCGTCCCGTCGCGGGTCCACGGCGTCCCCATATAGGCGCGCCAGGCGAAAAAGCCGAGCGCGACGGCGATCGCCGCCGCCGCAAGCGTCAGCGCGACGCGAACGACGCCGCGCAGCCACGGCTGCGCGCGCGCCACGGCCCCCTTGGCGGGCGCGGCGACGACGGCGGTCGCATCTCTCTCGAGGGTCGACATTCATCCGCCTCGATTGGCGAGCCAAAGCGTCAGGCCAGAAGCGAGAATGGCATAAATTGCGAATTCGAACAAAGCCGGATGCCAGACGTGCCTCAGGATCCCAAAACCTTCCGTAGCGCGGCGCAACGACCACGAAGGCGACCGCGGCGATCAGCAGGATTGGTGCGATGGGAGCAACATATAGTCCGAACAGGTCGACATTGCCCAAGCTCATGCCCGGCCTCGCCGCTCATAGAATTCCGGAAACGCCGCCAGCTCCTCCGACAGGGCGAGCGCGACCGCGCGCAGGCGCCGGACGATTCTGGCTTCGGGCGCGGCCGCCGTCAACTCGCGATCGAGCGCTGCGAGGCCCGCGAGCGCGGCCGGCGCACGCCCCTCGGCGAGCGGCTGCAGCGCCGCCTCGATCGCCGCGGCGGCGGCGTACCGCGGCGCGACCGTGCGCAGTCGGATGACCTGCATTCCAACCGCGAGCGCCGAGGCCATCGTGGCTCGCTCGACCGGCTGGGCGGCGTCGGGGAGGACGACCATCCGGGCGACCATGCGGTCCATCCATACCCGCTTCGACCGCGTCCCGCGCCCCGAGGCGAGGCTTCGCACGTCGGCGAGCGCAAAGTCCAGCAGCCGGCGCGTGCGGGTTGCGGGAGAGGGCGGCGGGATGAGGCGGATCAGTATCGTCGCGACCGCCATCCCTGCAAGGATGGCGACGACGGTATTGGCGAATTGCTCCGGTTCGTAGGTCGTCAGGTTTTTCAGCGACAGGAACGGGATGAGGTTCATCGAGGCGGCGGCGAAAAACACCGGCTGCCAGGGCCAGGCGACCAGAACGCCGAGCGGAAGCAAAACGACGCCGAGCGCGAGGCAGAGGCCGGGAAACGTGGTGACCGCGGGCAGGACGCCGAACATCAGGGTCGCAGCAAGAGCGGCGCTCAGAACGCAGCCGAAGAGGAAGGTCAATGCGGCCGAGTAGGCGCGCTCGCCCTGCAAGGGGAAAAGGACGGCGACAATGATCGCAAAGGTGAGCGCGAGCGGTCCGTTCGACCACGCAGTGACGACCCAGAAGAGCGAAACCACGGCGACAGTTATGAGCGCTCTCACTGCGACGACGGTCGGAGGCAGCCAGTCCGGAATGTGGAGCCGCGCCAACGCGTCCTCGCGTCGGGTGCGTCTTGGGTCGACGATGAGCGTCAGACCGTTGAAGGCACGCGCCGCGCCGATTGCGCCCGCGCCAGCGGCGGTCGCGAGAAGTTGAGACGCGGGAGACCGAGCCTCGATCCGAACCGCGGCCCGCGCCGCCGCCTCGCAGGCGTCCCTTAACGCGGGAGCGTCGCGCGCAGCGTCCGCCGGCGTCGTCGCCAAACGTTGCAGGATCGCAGCGACCGAGGCGGCGTCTTCGTCGTTCTCCATACGCGGGTGGACGCCGAGATGGATCGCCATCGTACGCCAGGCGGAAATGGTCGCGATCAAGCCGCCGACGCCCGCCTGGAGAATGCGCGATCGGTAGCGGAGGTCTGAAGCTTCTCCGAGCGCCGTGTCGATCATCGGATCGAGCGCGATCACCCGGCGCATCATCTCACGCCGCGCTGCGCGCGCCTTGAGCTCGAGAGGTTCGGCCGCCGAAACCGCGCCCGCCAGACCCGAGAGCGTAGCCGCGGCGATCGAAGCGAATTCGACGCCGAGCCGCCGCCGGGCGGCGCCGAGGTCGGTCAGCGCCAGGACCACCCCTGCGCACACGATCCCCAGCGCGATCTCGATCACGCGGGTAATGGCCAGGGTGACCACCGCCTGGGCGTTGGCCCCGCCGCTCGGGCCGAACAGGTCGCCTGCGATGACCGCCGCGGTGAAGGCGGCGAGGCCCGCGCCATAAGCCGCGAAGTTCTTCAGCAGGCCGGCGGCGAAGCCGCAGACCGCGGTCCACAGAGCGAGGCTCGTCAGGAAGCCGACCCGGTCTTGCGGAAACAATGCGGCGATGACGACGACCGCCATCCCGCCCACCACTGTTCCGATCAGGCGGAACGAGCCCTTGCGCAGCGAGGCCCCGAGCTGCGGTTGGCACACCAGCACGGCGGTCGTGCCGGCCCAGGACGGGTCGCTCAACTGGAGCGCGAAGGCGACGTAGAGGGCGAGGCAGGCGGAGGCCCAGAGCCGCAAGCCGAACAGCAGCGGCCCCACGGCCTTCGCCGAGAATTGATCGACCCATGGTCCGACCTCGACCGTCCCCGTCGCGTGGCTCATCGGCGCCTCGACACCATCGGGCGCGGCCAAGGTCCGCTCCCATCCTCAATGGTCTCGTCTCGCCGACCCGTCGTCAATGGGGCCGCCGCCATCGACCGGAATTGGAGCGGGTCCCGCCGACCGATTGCCTTCTGCCGGTCCGAGTTGCCCGATCATGCGGGTCCGGGCCCCGTGCGGCGCGCGACGTGGATAGATTCCGGCGCTCGATCGCTATGCAGATTCCTTTGGCCGGCCGAAGAAGGCGCCGAGTTCAGGCGCGACTTTCACCACAAGAGGCGCGAAGGACGCGAAGCACAGTGTTCCAGGCGCGTCTTCGTGGTCGGTGTTCCTTGTGGCGAATTTGTCTCAGTGGGCCAGCCCGAGACTCTCTGTTCAGCTCCTGAGCCCGGCCTCGGCGATGGCGGCGAGCAGCGCCGCCTCGTCGTTGTCGGAGGTGTCGCCGGAGGCGCCGGCCGCGCCGATGACGGCGCCGGCGGCGTCCAGGATCAGCACGCCGCCGGCGACCGGGACCACGCCCTCGCCGAACAGGCTCGCGAGCGAGGCGACGAAATGAGGCCGCTCGAGCGCCATATCGTTGAGCTTGCGCGAGCTGACGCCCATGCTGAGCGCGCCGTTGGCTTTGCCGTAGGCCACTTTCCAGCGAGCCAGGCTCGTCCCGTCCTCGACGGCGGCGGCCCGCAGCGCGCCGCGTTCGTCGAGCACGACAAATCCCATCGGCTTCAGCGTGTTTCCCCGTGCGTATTTCAGCGCCGCCGCAACAATCGCCTGCGCCTCCGAGAGTTTCAGCCCCATGGTCGCCATCCTTCCGCATTGCGCCGCCGACGGGCGCTGGCTCTCCTTAGCGCGGAAGGGAGCGGCTTCCCAGAGGCGACTCGGGCGGTCGAAGCGCGATCGCCGCCGCCCCTTGGCCGCCACCCCTTGAGCGACGAGATTTCGGGCCCCGGCCGCAGCCGCTGGGGCTGGAGGCAAAGACAAAACGCCTGAGCCCGTCAAGGCGGCGCTGATGGCGGTCGTTGCCTCAAACAGGCTCTACGTGGGAAATTTGGACAGCCGGGTGACGGCGGACGCGTGCTACAGCTTGCGGCGCGGCGTCAAAGCGCCGCGGTCCAAATGACTTGTGCCGAGGGGGGCGTGGGCGGAGTGTCCAGCTTGTCCTTCGACTGGCGGCGCCAATGCGATTGAGTCGCCACTGTTGACGAGTGCTGAAGCTGAAGGAGGCAAACATGATGATGCGTAGATTTCTTCCTGCCCTCGCGTCCCTCTCGATTGGCGCCTTCGCCTTCGCGCCTGCAATGGCCGCGCCGGGGGAAACATCCGGATCGCCTGGCGTCGAGCGGATGCAGCATTGGGCCGCGGACCATGAGGCGTTTCTGGACGCCGCGCTCGCCGGCCTCAAGGCGGGTCTCAAGCTGACCCCCGACCAGGAGAAGCTGTGGCCGCCGTTCGAGGCGGCGGTTCGGGACGCCGCAAAAGCGCGGATGGAGCACATGACGACGATGATGGACCGCATGACCGCGCCCATGCAAGGCGCGGACGACTTGAAAGACGTGGGTCCGCCCGACCAGGCGATGTCCCCGGTCGACCGGCTCGAGGCGCGCGCCAAGCATATGTCGGAGCGTAGCGCCGCAATGTTGAACGTCGCCGAAGCCGCCAAGCCGCTCTACGCAAGCCTTGACGACACGCAGAAGCGGCTGTTCGGCATGCTCGGCGGGGAGACGCTCCTGATGGGCCGCGGCCATCATCACGGGATGGGAATGATGGGCGGCATGGGCAGAGGTATGATGGGCGGCGGAATGGGAATGATGGGCGGGATGGGACGCGGAGGGATGGGCGGCCGCGAGGGAATGATGGGGGAAGGCTGCGGCGGCATAATGGGCCGCGAACCGGGACGCATGGGTAGGATGGGAAACGAACGCAACGATGACGAGAGCGGCGCCAACGACGAGTAGGCCGCAGCGGCCGCCCACGCGTTGGTCCGAAGCGATCAGGTCATCAGTGCCGGCAAACGCGCGGGCGGCCAACAGGCCGCGTTGCCGCGGCCTTTTGGGATTTGAGTTGTTTTCCGGTTCGATTTCAACGGCATAGCATAGTTTCCTCATCTGGCGCCCCGCGGCCGCCCGGATGGCGACGGATCACAGCCTGTTTTCGCCTGTTCCTGCCTGTTCGGCGCCTGTTATTGACCTGTTACGGCGCCTGTTAATAGCCTGTTCCTGAGGGACCGTTCGACCTCAAGGTGCAGCCATAAGCACTTGTCAGAAAACGATTAATCCGCTCTGCAGGCCGCGCAGGAAAGACGGGAATCGCCTGCTAGCAGGCGATTCGGGGCCCGAGAGCCGCCCGGTCTTGCCAGCCCGCCGCCGTCTGCGCAGACTGGGGCCGCCACGATCCAACATGGGAGGCGGGTCATGCCTTTCCGCCTAGATCGGCGCGCTGCGGCGGTCGCGCTCGTCTTCTGCCTCATGGCGCCGATTGGCGCGGCCCTCGGGTTTTCGACCGATTGGCCTGCGCCGCCCTCGGTCGAATTCGGCGAGCTTTATCGCGCGGTCGAGATGGCCGGCCTCTTTGCCGACCAGAAGGCCTTCGCCGACGCCGCCCCGCGCGCGCCGCCCGCCGAGGTCATGGCGGATTACGACCGGGAGAAGGGTCAGCCGGGGTTCGATCTCAAAGCCTTCGTCGATGCGTCATTTCAGCCTGCCGCCGCAGGCTTTCCCGGCCTACCTGCTCCGACCGGACGAGGACGTCCGCGCCTACGTGCGCGGTTCCTGGCAGGCGCTACAGCGCAAACCGGACGAGGTCGAGCCCTGGTCGTCGCTGCTGCCGCTCGACCACCCTTATGTCGTCCCGGGCGGCCGCTTTCGAGAGATCTACTACTGGGACAGCTATTTCGTCATGCTCGGCCTCCTCAGCGACGGCCGCCTCGACCTCGCCCGCGACACGCTCGACAATTTCGCCTCGCTGATCGGCCGCTACGGCCATATCCCCAACGGCAACCGCAGCTATTACCTCAGCCGGTCGCAGCCGCCGTTCTTCTCGCTGATGGTCGAACTGATCGCCGCCCGGGAGGGGGACGCGGTCCTGACCCGATACCTGCCGGAGCTCGAGGCCGAATACGCCTACTGGATGGACGGCGCCGGCGACGCTCGCGCCCGGGTCGGCCTTCCGCCACGTCGTCCGGCTGCCCGACGGCGTCCTGCTCAATCGGTGCTGGGACGATCGCGCCGCGCCGCGCGACGAATCCTATCGCGAGGATGTCGAGACGGCGCGGCGCGCGGACCGTCCGGCCGACGAGGTGTACCGCGATCTCCGGGCCGGGGCGGAGACGGGATGGGACTTCAGCTCCCGCTGGCTCGCCGACGGCAAGACGCTCGCGACCATACGCACCACCGCGATCGCCCCGGTCGACCTGAACGCGCTGATGGTCCATCTCGAGCAGACGCTCGCCAGGGCCTATCGGCTGAAGGGCGACGCAGGCGCCGCCGATCGGCTTCAGGCTGCGGCGGACGAGCGGGCGGCTGCGATCCGGCGGCTGATGTGGAACGCCAAGGGCGGCTTCTTCGCCGACGCTCTGTGGCGGGAGGGGCGTCAGAGCGACGCCCTGACCGCGGCGACGGTCGTCCCGCTCGCGTTCGGCCTCGCCAGTCCGGACGAGGCCCGCGCGGTCGCCGAGACGCTCCGAGCGCGGCTTCTCGAGCCCGGCGGCCTCGGAACGACGGCCGTCGAGACGGGCCAGCAGTGGGACCGGCCGAACGGCTGGCCGCCGCTGCAATATCTGGCGATCAAAGGGTTGAGCGCCTACGGCGAGCGGGACCTCGCCCGCGAGATCGCCCGACGCTGGATCGAGACGAACGTTCGCGGCTACGCGGCTTCGGGCGTCCTGGTCGAGAAGTACGATGTCGCCCGCGCTCCGGACGAAGGTCCGCGCGGGCGGTCGCGGCGGCGAATACGCGCTGCAGGTCGGCTTCGGCTGGACCAATGGCGTCCTGGCTGGGCTGGTGGCCGAGTATCCCGACCTCGCCGCCAAGGCGCTGGGCGAGGCGCCCTGACCTCACCCCTCGACGGTCGCCGGATGGAGCAGGGCGGCGAGCTTTCGCCGCTTGTGGCGCTCCCGCTTGGGCGCGACGAGCAGAGTGATCTTGGGCGGCTCGGTCAAATATTTGTGCGCCTCGGCCTCGACCAACTGGTCGGCCTTGGTCACGCGCGCGCGCAGATGCCTGAGTTCGAGCAGGGACTGGATCAGGAAGTTCTCGACCACCCGGCCGACTTGCGCCGTGTCCTCGAAGACATTCCAGGCGAAGGCCCCGTCGCGCTTGCGCTCGAAACCGATCTCCTGCATGGCCGCCAGAAACGTCGCCCTGTCATTGGGGTCGATGTGGTATTCGACCGTCACCAGAACCGGCCCCTGCTCCTCGTCGACCGCCCGGCCGATCACCCGCTCGCGCCAATGCAACGACGGCGTAAGGTCCAGCGCGGCGGCGGTCTGAAGCTTCTGGCGCCATGTGGCGATCATGGCGACGAAGGCGCCGGCGGCGGCGATATAGAGCGTCGGCGGCAGACCCCATTCGCTGGCGACCTTGCCCCACAGCGCGCTGCCGATGGTCATCGCGCCGAAATAGGCGGTGAGCAGGATCGCCATACCCCGCCCGCGCACCCAGTCGGGCAGCGCCACCTGAGCCGACACGAACAGCGTCGTCATCATGATGGTCCACGAGGCCCCGGCGAGAGGCTCGCCGCCAGGGCCAGAGTCAGACCCTTCGCCGCGCCATACATCGCGAGCGCGACGATCGTCCCGACCGTCGCAAGGGCGGCGAGCCCGTCCGGGCCGAGCCGCTCCTTCAGCCAGTTCAGGCCCAGCGAGCCCACGATCGATCCGAGGCCGATCATGCCCATCAGAACGCCGTAGATCGCCGCCCCGTTGTGCATCTGGTTGCGCGCGATCAGCGGCAGCAAGGCCCAGTAGGCGCTTCCGAACAGGAAGAAGGCGGCGGCGCGGATGAGGGTCGCGTCCATGTCCCGGTTGTGGCGAACGTAGCGAAGGCCGGTTCTGACCGCGTTGGTCAGGCGTTCGGCGGGCAGCGTTTCCTTGGCCTTGCGCGGCGCCCGCCACCAGACGACAGCCGCCACGATCGCCAGGTTTCCGACGCAATAGCACCAGAACGGGACGCCGATGCTGAACGCCGCGATCGCCAGACCGCCAACGGCCGGACCGACCGCCCGGCTGACGCTGTAGGAGGCGTTGTTGACGGCGATGGCGCTGTCGAGGTCCTCCTTGGGCACAAGCTTCGGGGTGACCAGTTGCCAGACCGGCGCGGCGATGGCCCCGCCGACCCCGAGCGCGAAGGTGGTCATGAGCAGGATCGTCGGCTCGGCCAGCCCGCCGCTGACGATCACGGCGAAGGCGATCGAGATCACGGCGACCGCCGCCTGCGCGCCGATCAGGAGGCGGCGCGCGTCGACGATGTCAGCGAGCGCGCCGGCCGGCACGGTCAAAAGGAACATCGGCAGCATGGTCGCGACCTGGACCGCCGAAACCATCATCGGATTGGGATTGAGGTTCGTCATCAGCCAGCTCATCGACGTGTCGAACATCGCGATGCCGACATTGGACACCGAGCTGGCGATCAAGATGACGGTGAACGCGCGATGGCCGAACACGCCCCATCGCGACCCACGAACTCAAGGACGGCCCGGCCTCGTCGCTGGATTGGCTGGTCAATCGGCGCTCCGCCCTTTGAGCCGCTGGCGGCCACGGGGCCGGCCGCGATGGCAGATGGCAAGGCTTTTCGGCCTTTTCAAGCCACTGAGGCCATCCGACGCCGGCGAACGCGCTCATATCGCAGGACGAGACTTGTTTTCGTTCGCTCGACGGCTTACCTCCGGCCGGCCGCTCCGCGCTCGGCTTTCCTCGAACGGCACGGGTTTCCGGCGCGGAGGACAAATTGGCGCTCTCCACCCTCATGGTCTCGATGCGCGTCGGTCAGCCCAATGCGGCGATGCTGGCGGTCGTCGTCGATCTGGCGAAGCGGTTCGGCTCGCAAATCGTGGGCGTCGCGGCCCGCCAAGTCTCGACCCACGCCTATGTTCGCGGCGCCGGCCCGTTCGAGCCGAAGGACTACGACCCGCACAAGTTCGTCGACGAGGCGCGGGCGGCGGAAGACGAGTTCCGGGCCGCGCTGTCCGGGTTCCCGTCCATCGAATGGCGGATGCAGATGACCTCGGGACCGGCGCAAGACTACGTTGCCGGCGAAGCCCGGTGCGCCGATGTCGTCGTCGCCCCCGTCGACGGGCGCGAGCGGCCCTTCTTTCCCTCCGGGCAGGCCGAGATCGGCGATCTTGTGATGCGCCTCGGGCGACCGATCTTGACGACGCCGACAGGCGTGACCGGTATCGGGTTTCGGCAGGCCTTGGTCTGCTACAAGGAGGTGCGCGAGGCGCGCCGGGCGCTGGCCGACTCGCTTCCCTTCCTGCAGGCGATGCAGCGCGTCCATGTGGTCGAGGTCACCGAGGCCGGAGGGACGGAGGGCGCCGGGCGCCGGCTGAACGACGTCAAAGCCTGGCTGGCTTGCAACGGCGTCGAGGCCGCCTGCGAGGCGTCCCCCGCCGTCGGCGGATTGGCCGAACAACTGGCTACGCTGGCGGCGGACTTGCAGGCGGACCTCGTCGTCGCCGGCGCCTTCGGCCACAGCCGTCTGCGCGAATGGGCGTTCGGCGGCGTGACCCGTGACTTTCTCCTGCGCAGCGACCGCTGCGTGCTGTCGTCTCACTAGAATCCGCGCGAGGGAGGCGCAAAGAGCGACGCATGGAGACGCCCGCCCCGGAGACGTCAGCCGACCGGCGAATGGCGTGGCTCGGCGCATTCGCGCATCTGCCCTTCGTCGTGGTCTGGCTTGCCAGCGCCATCGCGCTGGTCGGAATGTCGATGTACGACACGGCGTCGGGGTGGCTGATGACCACGCTCGACCTCAGTCCGTTGGCTGTGTCGCTGGTGCACGCCGCGACCAATCTGCCGATGTTCCTGTTCACCCTGCCGGCCGGGGCGCTCGCCGACATCGTCGATCCGCGCCGGTTGATCCTCTATATCTCCTGCGGGATCGCCGTGCTGATCGTGGTGTTCGCGAGTCTCGTCTCGGCGCAGCTCGCCTCTCCGGTTTCGCTGCTGCTGACGACCTTTTTTCTGAGCGCGCTCTGGTCAGTGAACTCGCCCTCCTGGCTCGCGATCCTGCCGGCGCTAGTCTCGCGATCCGATCTGCCGGGGGCCATCGCGGCGAACGGGGTTGCCTATAACCTGAGTCGCACCATCGGTCCGGCGCTCGCCGGCGTCATCATCGCCAAGCACGGCCTCTCCGCGCCGTACTGGGCCTTCGCGCTCACCAATGGGGTCGTGATCGCGGCGCTCCTGTGGTGGCGCGCCCCGCCGAAGCCGACCGCGACTTTGCCGGCCGAACGGCTGACCGGCGCGCTGCGCACGGGAATCCGGCACGCCATCAACAACCGGCTGTTCCGTGCGACCCTGGTGCGGACCTTGGGGGTCTACCCGTTCGCCGCCGCCTATTTCGGCCTCATGCCGTTGATCGCCCGGGATTCCGGCGAGGGCGCGGAGAGCTATGGCCTGCTGCTCAGCATGATCAGCGCCGGGGCGCTGTTCGGCTCGCTGGCGCACCGGCACTTGCGGCCACTCGTCAATCTCGACTGGATGGCCGCGCTCGGGTCGGTCGGGACCGCCGTGGCGCTGTTCCTGTTCGGTTCGAGCCATGACTTCGGCGTTCTGCTTGCCGCCACCTTCTGCGCCGGCGCGGCGTGGGTGCTCGTCCTGACGAGCCTCTATGTCTCGGCGCAGAACGTCCTGCCGCAATGGGTCCGCGGTCGCGGCCTGGCGATCTTCCTCACCGTCATATTCGGGGCCGTCGCGGTCAGCAGCGCCGCCTGGGGTCAGGCGGCTGCGAAGTTCGGCGTGAGCCACGCGCTCTTTGCCGCCGCCGCCGGCGCGCTTCTCGGCATTCCGCTGACCTGGCCGTGGAGATTGCACAACGCCGAGGCGGTCGACCTCACGCCGTCGCTCCATTACAAGTCCCCCCCGTCCGTGGAGGAGATCGCCGACGATCGCGGACCGGTGCTGGTCAAGATCGACTACCGCATCGATCCGAAGGACCGCGAGCGCTTCCTGCGCGCGGTCGACGAACTCGGCGAGCAGCGGCGCCGGGACGGCGCGTTCGCCTGGGGCGTGTTCGAGGACCTGGACGTGTCGGGCCGCTACGAGGAAGCCTACATGATCGAAACATGGCTCGACCTCTTGCACTTTCGCGAACGGGTGACCAAGGAAGACCGCGTGATCGAGGACGATATCCGGACCATGCTGACCGCGCCGCCAAACATCGAGTTCCTCGTCGCCGCCGAGCGCCAGGCGCAGCGAAGCGGCCGGTCCGGCGCGACCGTCGGAGCGTGACCGGTTTGCGCGTTCTCGTCGTCTACGCTCACCCTCTCGAGACGAGCTTTCTGTCGGCGGTCCACTCCCGCGTTGTCGATGCGCTCGGGACCCGCGGCCACGTCGTCGACGATCTCGACCTCTACGCCGAGCGCTTCGATCCGGCGCTGTCGGCCGAGCAGATGCGCTACTATGTCGATCCGGCGCGCAATACCCGCGAGGTCGAGGCTTACGTCGCGCGGCTATTGGCGGCCGAAGCGCTGGTTCTTGTGTTCCCGGTCTGGTTCGACGGCCTTCCCGCGATCATGCAGGGGTATTTCCAGCGGGTGTTCCTGCCCGGAGTTGCGACGGTCATCGACGCCGATGGATTGTTCCATCCGAATTTGCAGAACCTCGGGCGGATGGCGGCGGTGTGCGCCTATGGCGAGAGTCGGTCCGACATCGCCAGGAAGGACGATCCCCCACGCCGGTTCGTACGCGACAACATCGGCGCGCTGATCGATCCCAACGGGCGCCTCGACTATCACGCGCTCTACGGCATGAACTTCTCGACCGCGCCCCGGCGCGCCGCCTTTCTCCGCAGCGTGGCGCGCGCTTTCGCCGCCTGGTGAGGCCGCGCTCTCAGGGGTCTAGCCCGAACTTCCGGCGTTTCTGAGCGCAAGTCGTTGATGTGACTCGATTGCGGGATTGCGATCTGCCTACGCGGCGATCTTGAGGCCGAGGAGACCGAAGGCTCGGGTTTGGGTTGGCGTGGGTCTGGACAGGATCGTGGTTGGGCGGGCGTCGCCGAAGCGGACGCTGTTGCGGGTCAGGTTGGCGAGGTCCGAGAGGAGTGTGCGGAAGCTGTGGACGGGCTGGCCGTCCTCGGTGCGTCTGGTGATGGCCTTGCGACGCGCCGCGGGCGAGACTTTGGCCTTGGCGACGGGGGATGCGCGCTCGGCGGCGGCGGCTTTAAGATCGTCGTCTTTGAACAGCATCGGGGCGAGGTCTCGCTTCATGCGCCAGATGACGTAGTAGGCCAGCATGCACAGGAAGACATGGGCGCGGACGCGATGGGCCCGGCGATGGTGGATCGGGCGGACGTCGAGGTCGCCGGATTTGATGTCGCGGAAGCCGCGCTCGGCGTGGCTGAGGCCCTTGTAGGCGAGGACGAGGGCGGCGGCGGGGAAGCCGTCTCCGGGAAGAGAGCTTCGGATCACATATATGCCGTCGAGGGCGGCTTCGGCGGCGATCGCCTCGGCCTTGCGCGACCATGTGAGGCCAGTCTCGGTGATGGCGAGGTCGAAATGCTTGGCCATGTGGCGACGGTCGATGACGGCGCCGACCTTGAGGGCGATCTTGTCCTGGCCGCGGAGCGGGTTGCGCTTTTTCTCGGTCATCGCGCGGATCTTGATCAGCGCCGTCTCGGTCGCCTCGAGGAGTTCGTCGCGCTTGCGCGCGCGCTCGGCGGCGAGCCCCGGGTTGCGGCAGACGATGAGGCGCTCGCCGGGATAGTCGTCCGAGACGATCTCCGCCATGTCGCGCTCGTCGAACAGCGAGGGCTGCAAGGGGCCGCCCTCGGCCGCGAGCGCCTTGATCGCCGGGGCGCGCAGCGCGGTGATCCAGTCGAAGCCGGCGGGCGCGAGATCGGCGTCGATGCGCGCCTTGGTGATCATGCCGCGGTCGCCGACGAGCACGATGCGCTTCAGCCGGAAGCGCGTGCGTAGCTTCTTGACCTGATGGGCGAGCGTGGTCGGGTCGCCGAGATTGCCCTCGAACACCTCGACGGCGACCGGACAGCCGTCCGGCGTGCACATGAGACCGAAGACGATCTGCGGCCGGTCGCCGCGATGGTCGCGGCTGTAGCCGAACTGCGCCAGCTCGCAGCGCCGCCCTTCGAGGTAGCTCGGGGTGACGTCGTAGAGCACGAGCACGCCGTCCTTGAGATGGCGCTCGGCGAGGGTCTTTTCGACGCTCGCCTGGTTGCGGCCCAAGAGGTCGAGGGCGGCGTAGAGTTCGTCCTCGTCGACCTCGCCGAGGTCGAGCACGGCGCCGAGCGAGTGGGCGGCGGTCGCCTCGCTGAGCTGGCGGGCGGTGGCGAGCTTGGCGGCCGGCTCGACGATCCGCGCCACGATCATGGCGAGGATCAGCCTAGACGGGCGGTCCGGCCCCTTCGGCAACATCTTGTCGAGCCCGAGCCGGCGCGCCGTCCCGAGCGCGGCGGCGACGTGGCCGTGCGCCAGCGCGCGGGCGATCTCGAAGCGCTCGACTTCGAGCGGCGCGAGGGTCTCTCCGGCAAGAACCCGGCGTAGGCTATCGATCTTCGCCTCAGGCCAGTCGGAGATGTTGGCAAGCGTGCGCGACTTGACCTTACCGTCCTCCCGATAGCTCTCGCGCAAGAGGACGGCGGGCGGCGAATTGCGGTTGGGAATGCGCGTGACGTACATGATCAGCTTGAATCATGGCCTAGCGGTCAAATCAAGCGATCTTTTACATGCCTACATTTTTGGCAGAAATTCCCGCAATGCCGCACAAACCCTCACCTTTCCGCCCTACCCCTCTCGGAAGTTCCGCTTAGGGCAAGATGAGTTCGAATCGAACTCGGGCCAAAGACCCTCATCCGGCCTCCTGGCCTCCTTCCCGGGAAAGCTGGAGAAGGGGACGCAGCCGGAAGGCTACGCTTCACGGCGGGTCGGCCGCTTTCGCTTGCTGGGAAGTCTCGGCTTGGCTCCACTCGTCGATTCGTCGTTCTTTTCCGCAGCCGAATGCGGCCCGACCGCCGGCGAAAGGCCGCCGGTCTGCGCCTGGAGGGCGGGCCGCGCCCGCGTCGAGGCCTCGACGTTCGGCGTCGGAAGCGCCTCGGTCGACGGCGACGCCGCGAGCCAGAAATTGAGTTCGGCCGACTTCACCTGATTGTCGGCGGTGAAGTAGGAGTCCTGCCAGCCGTCGTCCGTCGACAGGAAATGCCAGGCCTTTTCCTTCTCCGTGCTCAACCAATAGCGCCACGCGTAGTGATCGTAGACGTCGAGGCAATGGGCGGCGTAGGCCTCGGCGACTGCGCGATGGTTGCGGATGATCGCCATGTTTTCGTCGTTGTTGTACGACGCGCGGTAGCCGAGGTTGTGGCTGCCGGTGATGACGACGCAGGTGTCGGAGAACGGATCGACGACGACGATCTTGTCGTGAATGACCGCGTGGCCCGCCTGATTGAGTTCCGCCTCCCACTGCCCGAACGCGTCGCTCTTGGAAACGCCGCGGGCGTGAATGACGCGGTAGTCCTCGGGAACGGGCGGATCGCCCTTTTGATGTTTGTGCGGCTCTGCGTCGCCGTCGCTGCTGATCGCCGTCATGAAATCGCCGGCCGAGTCGGACGCCGTGACGGCGCCTCGGATGAACAGGGCGGGGTTTGCCTTCTGCGCCTCGGCGATCGCATCGACGATGCTCGGGCGTCCGGGCTCGAAGGCGAGAAAGACGATCGCCTGCCGCGCCTTGGCGATGATGTCGAAGACTTCGGCAAGATCCGGCGGCGTCTCTTCGTCCTTGCCGGGTTTGCTCGAGCGCGCATGCTCCGTGTTGGGGGAGAACCAGAGGTCCACCTCGCCACTGCCGTCCTCCAGCGGGATCGGGTCGAGCGTCTTGGCGTTCTCACCGCGGAAATCCGCCGATTGCAGCGCCTTTCCGCCCTCGCCCGGAGGATTGGTGTCGCCCTTCAGGCGCTTCCAGTAATCGAGATAGGCCCCGGCCAGCGCGGGAGAGCGGGCGACGACGGCGTTGTTGGTCTGGGCGCAGAGCGCGTGCGCGGTCCAGTTGGTCGAGCCGAACAGCACCGCCTGCGGGCCGTTGTCGACCAGCACCTGAAACTTGTTGTGTCCGATATGGCCGCTCGGCATGAAGCGGTCGATCACGCCGAGCCCGGCCTGGCGGATTGCGTCGCGCTCGGCGGCGTACGTATCCCTGGTTTTCTCTTCGCCCGTGCCGCCGCCCGGCATGTTCGAGAGGATGACGTGCGCATGGGGCCCAAGCTTCTTCAGGTGATCGATCGCTTCCGGGTCCTCGAACTCGTAAAGGGCCGAGTACGTGTCGCCGCCGTCGCTTGCGGCTTCGTCGGAAAGCGTGGTCAGCGCTTCGATCAGCTGGCCCATCAGGTCGTCGCGCAGGGGATCGCCGGGCTTGTCGATGTGCTCTTCGAGCGTCTCGGGGGTCTTGCCCCCGGCGTCGTCGAGCTTGTGGGCGGTCGCCTGGGTCGCGAGGATGCCGCGGTTGAAGTAGACGCTGAGCGTCCCGTAATGAGGGCTGAGCTGGATCGGGTTGCTGATCGCCGGACCAAAGGTCATCGGCTGGAGATTGCCGGGCGTTCCGCCCATCGGAACGATCTTGTAACGGTAGGTCCCGCCCCGCTTGGCGTAGACGTCCTTCCAGTAGAACTTCTGGACAGGGTCGTCCGCTGTCGTCCGGCCGGGCTTTGTGGCGTCCTGATCGGGAAACGTCGCCATCGCGGGCAGGCAGGTCTCCGTGCCCGCCCGAATGTCGATCCGGTAGATGGCGAATCCCAGACACCCCGGCACTTTTCCGCCAAAGGTCCAGGCGACGACGGCAATATCGTTATTCGCGAATGCAACCGCTTTCATGGTCGCCCCCAGGGCCGTCGCGCGAGGTCCAACGGCCTCTTTCAAATTAAACACGAGAGGCAAGAAGGGGATGTGACCCCCCTCACGGTGCGAACAGGAGGCCGCCCGCTGCGGCCGCCATCCCTCGCCGCCTGGGGCCGGAACGATGCGCACGGCCCCGCTGGCCGGCGCCAAGGCCTGTCGATGCGACCTGCCGGATGCGGAAAACCACTTGCTGGAGGCCGCGCTGGAGACGCATGCTCCTGCAATCGGCGCGCCGATACGCGGCCTTCTCGAACGGCATGGAGTTCACCATGGTCGGCATTCCCCACCTGATGAAGGCCATGCTCGCCGCGGCGAAGGGCGAACCGCTGCAACTCGTGGAAGTTTCCACGCCTCATCCTGACCCAGGCGAAGCGCTGGTGCGGGTCGTGGCCAGCGCGGTCAATCCGCTCGACGCGAAAATCCGCGCCGGAATCGCCGATCACGCGCGCCAGCCGTTGCCAGCGATCCTCGGCATCGACATGGCGGGCGTCGTGGCGGCCGTGGGCAAAGAGACGACCCCGTTTCGGGAAGGCGATGCGGTGTACGGCATGGCGGGCGGGGTCGGCGGCCACCCGGGCTCGCTCGCCGAGTACATGGCGGTCGATGCGCGCCTTTTGGCCCGCAAGCCGGCAAACCTCACCATGCGCGAGGCGGCGTCTTTGCCTCTCGTCTTCATTACTGCGTGGGAGGGGCTGGTGGATCGCGCCGCCGTCCGCGCCGGGCATCGTGTCCTGGTTCGGGGTGGCGCTGGCGGGGTCGGCCAGATGGCGTTGCAGATCGCGGCCGCGCGAGGCGCGATCACCTTCGCGGCCGGCTCGTCCTCGGCCCGGGCGGCGATCGAGCGGCTGGGCGCGCGGTTCGTGGACAAGGCGGAAGCGCCCGCCGACGTCGTGGCGCGAGAAACCGCCGGCGTGGGCTTCGACATCGTGTTCGATACGGCCGGCGGGGCGTCGCTCGACTCCTCGTTCGCCGTGGTCCGACGCTTCGGCCACGTCGTCAGCGCCTTGGGCTGGGGCACGCACGCGCTGGCCCCACTGTCGTTCCGGGCCGCCAGCTATTCCGGCGTCTTCACGCTCTTGCCTCTGCTGACCGGCGAGGGGCGCACGCACCATGGCGAGATCCTGGCCGAGGCCGCCAAGCTCGCCGAAGCGGGCAGACTGAGGCCTGCCCTGGATCCGCGCCGTTTCACGCTCGGCGCGGTCAACGAGGCCTATCGCTTGATCGAGACCGGCGCGGCGCGCGGCAAGCTGGTTGTCGATCTCAGCGAGGAGGCCGTATCATGAGCGAGGTCGAGGCGTTCGGCGTGGCCCGGTGGAAGCCGCGTGTCGACCGCGCCGGCGCAGCGCAATGGCCATTTCGCGTGCGAGGCGGTTCAGCGCGGTCGCGCTGTTCGACCCGAGCGAGGTCGGCGCATTCAGGAACCGCGTAGCGCCGGCGCAAGGACGCAGCAGGAGGAGCCGCCGCCATGTCTGAAACCGCGCCCGCCAAAGCCCGGCGCTACGCCAGTTTCCGAAAATTCTACCCATTCTATCTCGACGAGCACCGCAACGCCGCGTGCCGGCGGCTGCACGTGATCGGCAGCGCGCTCGTACTGGTGGCGCTCGGCGCAGCGATCGTGACGCGCAATCCGTGGCTCCTGATGCTGATGCCCGTGATCGGCTACGGCTTCGCCTGGGTCGGCCATTTCGCCTTCGAGAAGAACAGGCCGGCGACGTTTTCCTATCCGCTGTGGAGCCTGATGGGCGACTGGGTGATGTTCGCCGAGGTCGTCGCCGGGCGCAGGCCGTTCTGAAGGCTCACCGCGGCGCCGTCATATCGGCAAGAGCGTTGCGCATCGACGTGCTCGGGATGCCGAATAGCCCGCCATAGGGCATGTCGAGGTCCTGGATGACGAACACCGCCGACACGATCGACGTGACCGAGAGGACGACCACGATCACCGTCACCGGATTGGGCGGCGCGGTGAGGCCGATGCTGGCGAACAGGATGACGAGCCAAAGGATCAGGACCCAGTAGAACGGCTGCGAGATCGAGGCGCGCGCCTGCTCGATCACCCGCCAGCGGCTCTTCTCCATGTCGCCGAACAGCGCCAGGCAGGACGTCTGCAGGCGTTGGTGAAGCGGATCGTCGGGGCCGAGCCTGCGCAGCCCGCTGCCGACCTCGTCGAGGATGGCGCCGAGCTTTGGGCTTTCGCCGGTCAGCGGGATGCCGGTCGTGTCCGGAACCTTGACCCCTTTGGGCTGTGGCTCGTCCGGCCAGGTGGTGGCGATCACCGTCGCCGTGTAGGACCGCATCTGTTCCTGCATCAACGCGGTCTCGGGTCCGTAGTCGCGCAGGCAATGGTCGAGCTGGACAAGGGAGGCGGCGTAGGCGCCGCGTTCCGAGTAGGCGGCGTCGAAGCCGTTCTTCACCGAATTCGTCAGGAGGCCGAGCACGATGGCGGTGAAGGTGACGAGCAGGTTGATCGACAGCTTAACCAGTTCGAAGGAATCGCGCGAACGATGCCGCTCCGGCAGCCGGGTCTTGACGACGAAGCCTCCCGCCGCAGCCGCGCAGAGGAGAGAAAACAGAAAACTCGTGGAAAGGATTCCCGGCATGGTCGACGTCGAGGGATAGACTGAGGGGGGGAGATTGTCACGGGCGGCGCACCTTGCGCGCGAAACTGTCGCCGCGCTAAGCGAGCGTGGCGGACGCCATCTATGAATGCGGCGCGGTCGCCGCCGGCAGCTCAACCCTTCTTCTTGGCGCCTTTTTCCGCCTTCAGCGCCGCGTGGTACTTCCGCCGGATGTCGTCGAGATCGACGGTCGGCTTGGGGAAGGCGAGCTTCAAGTCCTCCATCGTGTCGGCCATGATCTGCGACACTACGAGGTTGCGGAACCACTTGTGGTTTGCCGGGATCACGTACCAGGGCGCGTCCTTGACGCTCGTGGCGGCGATCACGTCCTCGAAGGCTTCGATGTAATCGTCCCACAGCGTGCGCTCCGAATAATCGGACTCGCTGATCTTCCAGTTGCGGTGCGGGTCCTCCAGGCGCTGGGCGAAGCGCGCCAGCTGCTCGTCCTTGCTGATGTGCAAGAAGAACTTGAGGATGGTCGTGCCGTTCTCGGCGAGCAGCTGCTCGAAATCGCGGATCCGCTTGATGCGCTCCGTCCAGGTGTCCTTGTCGATCAGCTTGTGGACGCGTGTGATGAGCACGTCCTCGTAATGCGAACGATTGAAGATCGCGATCTCGCCCTTACCGGGCGCATGCGGATGGACGCGCCAGAGAAAATCGTGCGCGAGCTCGAGCGGCGTCGGTTGCTTGAAGCCGACGACGCTGACGCCCTGCGGATTGACCACGCTGAAGACGTGCTTGATCGTACCGTCCTTGCCGCCGGCGTCGAGCGCCTGCAGGACCACGAGAATCGAATGCTTGTGCTCGGCGTAGAGCAGCGCTTGCTGCTTCGTCAGCTCGCGCTCGTATGCTTGCATGTCCTCCTTGGCCGACTCCTCCGATTCGTGCTTGCCGGTGTCGGCCGGATCGCGCTTGCCGAGCTTCAGCTTGCTGTCCGGGCCGACTCGGAACGCCTTGCGATAGTCCATGGTCTCGGCTTGTCCCTATCGGCCGCTGCCGAGAGCGGGGCGCGGCTCGCTAAAGGACATTCAAGACGCCTTGTCGATGGCCGTCAATCGGCGCCAATCCTTCAAAGCGACCTCGCGCCGATTCTCATGAGCCAGCGATGACCTTGACGCCGAACGACAACGCCCCAGAACGGCCGAGCCCTCACCCGATCTGTCTCTTGATCCCGCCGGCGGACGAAGGCGAATTGCAGGACCTGACGGACGACATCCGCGCGCATGGCCTGATCGATCCCATCGTGCTCTTCGAGGGGATGATCCTGGACGGACGCAGCCGGGCCGCCGCTTGCGAACGCGCCGGCGTCGCGCCGCGCTACGTCCGGTTCGGCGGCGGCCGGGAAGACGCCTTGATCCTGGTGGTTTCGCACAACCTCAAGCGGCGTCACCTGAGCAAGCAGGCGATCGCCGACGCGCTGGTCGCCGCCGAAGATTTCAACCTGAATTAGTTGGGTCGAGCGGGCTGCCGACGGCGGAGACGCGGAAGCCGCGGCGCTCCGGAAGCCGAGCCCGTAATTAAAATTACGGCGCCGAAGACAGCCTCGAGCCGGAAATTGGCCCAGGCGGCGGGCGGCGTCGTCAGCCATGTCATGATCGCCGCCACGCGCAAGGTCAAGGAGAAGGGCGAACCGGAATTGCAGGAGGCGGTGAAGCGGGGGCGCATCGGCGTCCAGGACGCGGCCAAGGCGGCCGATCTGTCGCCGGAACAACAAAAGGCGATAGCCGTGGCGCCAAAACCGAGGAGAGCGGCGGCGGAGGCCGCCGAGGCGGCGAAGAACGCCGCCCGCGCGGGGCGGCGCTGAGGCGGGAAGCGAGAAGGACCCATCCGCGGCGCTGCGCAAGGCGTGGGAGGGCGCGAAGGCGCTGCGCCGCCTTTGGGAGACGGCGGACGACAGAACCAAGGAATGGTTCGTGGGCGCGGTTCTGTTCGACTCCGACGAGGCCGCCGAGGCGAGCCGGCCCAGGGAGGGGGTTGAGTTCCCGCGCACAACTGCGGCGGCGTGCGCCCCGGACCCGGGGGGATCGGGACGAGAGCCTCAAAGAGTGACTGTTGCAGAAGGAATTGCTCGAAAGTGAGCCTTGCGCGAAAACGGGCCCTGGATGTCCCGTGCTCGACGTATGGCCGCCACCGCCGATCGAGACAGCGAACGCCGCAAGGCGGCGAGATAAGCAGGCCCCTGCTCCAGCCGGCGGCCACGTTCGACGCAGCACCGTTCGAGCGTTGGCAACAGCCATCAAGGGCGCGACCCTACGCTCCAGATCGGCACAGGGCGACGTCGTTCTGTCAGCCGGCAACCTTGCAAAAGGATCTCGGCTGCCGCATCTTCCAGCGTCACTTTGATAATCTTAGCCATCTCGAATGCCACCAGCGGAGGCACCGAATTTCCAATTTGTCGAAATGATGTGTTCATAGTCCAGGAAAAGACAAAACCGTCCGGTAAATGAGCGGTTTGGCCGCCTCCCGGATCGAGATCGTCCGCCGCTGGCTGCCGTCATAATGGATGTGGCTGTAGCAATCCTTACCCAATGGGCCATTAGCGTGTGCGAGGGCGCATCTCGGACTAGCTTGCGCCAACGATTGGGAAAGTCTCGGTCGTGTAGGGCGGCACCATCGACTTCTGCAAAGCGATCCACTTCCTGCTGCCGTTCCGGATTCTCTTTCGGCTAGCTTCTGCCTTGAAGAGTTTAATGGCCGCTTCGTGCGCGGCGGGATATTGGTCGCCCTCGCGCATCGCCTCGAAGATATGCCCGTCACGAGGTAGCGCCCGGATTAAATGGTCCTGGATCCCCGCGGACGCCTCGAAGCCTGGCCATTGCCGCATTTCGATGGCATACTCTGACAAGCAGTCAGCCACTCGGTAAGGCATCCAGGTTTCAGGTCCGGGCCGCCGAAGCCGCGCTTCACGCCGTCTCCACTCAGTTCCTGGCAGACTCCGAAATGGCCTGTTCGGCTGTTACGGCGTCGGGAAGGGTTCGGTCCGGATGAATGGTTATGTAAGCGCCGATACCGAACAAGTCCACATACTTTAGCGCGACCGACCGGCTGCCATGATAGCCCCTTGGTAACTTACATGACCGAGTTGGCGCAGGCAGCACGGGAAGTCTGCCCAGTTCTTTTCGATATGCGATCATGAAAACCCGGTCCCGCAGTTGCGGGACGCCGTAGAACGCGGCGTTTACTAACCCGTAGCGGGCCACGTAACCTAGGCCATCCAGCAGCTATGACGATTTCTGCCGCTACGTTGTAACCGCCCTGATTGAGCATGTCTGGAACGTTCTCGATCAGAATGGCCAGCGGACGGAGCCGGTCCACCCACCTGACATAGGTCAGATAAAGATTTCGACGATTATCCTTTATGTAGGCTTGAGGATTATTAGCCAAGTCCGCGAGCTTGGCCCGCCCGATCCTGGCATAGCTTTGACAGGGAGGCCCCCCAACAAGGACATCGACCGCGTCCTCCAGCAGCGCTTCGGTTTCCGCTCGGCGTCGGCGGCGAGATACAGCGTCGCGTCGGCAGCGTCCTGGAAAGCCGGGGAGATCAGGTTCGGTGGTTTACGCGCCGGTCACGACCGGGCAGTCCTCGCGCCCGCCCCATTCCGCCCAGGAGCCGTCATAGAGGCCGACGACCGCATCCCCGGCCTCCTCGGCGGGGTTACGGTGACAGTGCGCCGGGAGGCCGGCGAGGAGTAGGTGGTGGAAGTCCACTGCGATGAAGGAATAGCGAACCGCATCGGCCCCGAGCCGTGCGTCGTCGGCCGCGAGGCCGGGGGCGAAGCGTCGGCAGGGGTGCGCATAGGCCAGCCATTGAGCCGCGAAAGAATCAATTGGGACGCCGACGCCGTTGTCACAGCGGAAGGCGAAACGGGGATGCGCGTCAACGCGAGCGCATGTCCGGTCCTGCGTGGTCGAAGACCCTGGCATGTGGGTACGCTCCTCGACCGGAAACCGGGAGACCTCGACCTTGGCCGCGCGTGAGTTGAGCGGTCCGCATCGGGAAGGCGACGAGCCGAAGCCGATGATGCACGGGGACGAGGAGTCAGACTCCGCCATAGTAGCCGTGAAGCGAGCGAACGAGGCCGGGCGACCGGCCGAGGAGTTCGTGGAGCCAAGGGCGGGGGCCGAGGAGAACGCGGAACAGGACGGCACGCCCCGGACACCGAGCCGGCAAGGCGCGTCCCACGGCCTGGAACGCGTACGGCAAACAGCAAGGCTGAAGAAGGAGGAACGGTTCACCGCGCTCCTGCACCACATCGACGCCGACCAGCTTCGGGAAGCCTACTACGCGCTCGAGCGCGAGGCGGCCCCCGGCGTTGATGGCGTGACGTGGGAGGACTACGGCCATGACCTCGAGGCGCGCCTCGAGGACCTGCACGGCCGAATCCACCGAGGAGCCTATCGGGCGCAACCGTCGCGGCGTCGGTTTATCCCGAAGCCCGACGGGCGGCAGCGCCCGCTCGGCATCGCGGCGCTGGAGGACAAGATCGTCCAGCGCGCGCTGGTCGAGGTGCTGAACGCGGTTTACGAGGAGGACTTTCTCGGGTTCAGCTACGGTTTTCGCCCCGGACGCGGCCAGCACGATGCGCTGGACTCGCTATGGGTCGGAATCGACAGCACGAAGGTGAACTGGGTGCTGGACGCCGACATTGCGGGGTTCTTCGATGCGGTCGACCACGAGTGGCTGATCCGTTTCGTCGAGCATCGCATCGGCGACCGGCGGGTGATCCGCCTGATCCGCAAATGGCTGAAGGCCGGGGTGATGGAGGACGGGCAGGTGACGCCGACGGGGACCGGAACGCCGCAAGGCGCGGTGATCTCACCCCTGCTGGCGAACATCTACCTGCATTACGTCTTCGATCTCTGGGCGCAACAATGGCGCAAACGCCACGCCCGGGAAATGTCATCCTCGTGCGCTATGCCGACGACATCGTCGCCGGTTTCGAGCACAAAGCCGACGCCGAGCGGTTCCGGGCGGAGCTGAACGAGCGGATGGCGCAGTTCGCGCTCACGCTGCATCAGGAAAAGACGCGCCTCATCGAGTTCGGCCGCTCTGCGGCGGCGAACCGCGAGCGGCGTGGTCTGGGCAAGCCGGAGAGTTTCAACTTCCTGGGGTTCACGCATATCTGCGGACGCACCCGGCGCGGCGGCTTCCTGCTTCGGCGGCAGTCGCGACGCGACCGGATGCGCGCCAAGCTGCATGAGCTCAAGGAGGAACTCCGGCGGCGGCGGCACTCGCCGATCCCCGAACAGGGACGATGGCTGCGGCGCGTGGTCGCCGGCTGGTATAACTACCACGCCGTACCCACCAACATCGCGGCCCTGAGCACCTTCCAGCATCACGTCGGAAACCTATGGCGGCGCGCGCTCCAGCGCCGAAGCCAGAGGGACTGCACGACGTGGGCGAAGATGCGCGGGATCATCGACCGCTGGCTGCCCTCGCCACGCATCCTCCATCCCTGGCCTCGAATACGTTTCGCCGTCAAACATCCAAGGTGGGAGCCGGATGCCTTAATTGGGCCCGTCCGGTTCTGTGCGGGGGGCGCTCAGTAATGAGCGTCCCTACCGCGATCTTGTTTCAATACCTACTTCTGAACGATCTTCCGGCTTTGCGAGCGCCGCAACAATATCCCCTTGAACAAGCAATAGGGAATTGAAGTAAGCGTCACTGTAATGTAATGGGACGGATGCGATTCCGGTCGGGGCACAACTATGACGGATCGGGTAATCTGGCCGCACAAAAAAAGCTGGGCCCGGGGCGGAGAAGCCAGCCTCGGCCCGAACTTTCAGAGGGGACCTACCAGCGCTACCTTTGACCATGGATGTAGTGTTCAAGCTGGCCGATTATCAATTCCTGCTGGCCAATAATGCTCTTCACGAGATCGCCTATCGAAATAATCCCAATGAGCTTTTTTCCATCGACCACCGGGAGATGGCTGACGCGCCTGTCGGTCATAAGCGCCATGCATTGTTCAACAGAATGTTCCGGCCGCGCGATAAAAACTTGCTCTTCCATAACGTCGCGAACAAGCGTCTTCGGAGAGGCCCTGCCTTTCAAAAAGACAGGCTCCTCGCTATTTCAAGTGGGTGAATTAGCGAGCACGTCGCCGGCGATGAGGTAGACGATGGCTTTGAGGTTTCGTTTGGTTCGGTAGCCCTTGGCCTTGCGCTTGGCGGCCTGGACATTGCCGTTGATGGCTTCCAGGACGCCGTTGGAAAGGCCGGTTGCGATGGATCTGAGAATGCCCTCGGCCTTGGCCATGATCGTTTTGGCCAGTCGTTTCATCGGGCCGAGATCGCAGACCTGAACCCAGGCGTTCCAGCGATCGAGGAAGCGTCGGGCCGTCTTGGCGTCCATCGCGAACAGCTGTTGCAGGTTCATGCGGATTTGCATCGCCTGGATCGTGTCCAGGTTCTGCGCTTCCAATCTTGACAACGCTTCCTTCTCCTCCTGCGTCAGATGATCGACGTTCTTGAGGAAGATGTAGCGCCGGCCTTTGATCTGGAAGTTGTTCCGCGCTTCCTCGCGCCGCACCTGGTCGACGGCCTCGTTGGCGAGTTTGATGACGTGGAATTTGTCGAACGTGATCTCGGCGTTGTCGAAATTCGCCTTGATCCCCGCTTCGAACGCCGCCCCCATGTCGATGCTGGCGTCGGTGACCGCCTCGCGCTTGCCGCCGTGCGCCTCGAGGAAATCC
>CAWFJG010000020.1:0-34240 GCA_963816065.1 uncultured Alphaproteobacteria bacterium
GCCGACCGCCAGCGCGGCGATCGCCATGCCCTCGATGACGAGGAAGGGATCGCCCTCCATCAGCATGCGGTCGGCGAACGTGCCGCTGTCGCCCTCGTCGGCGTTGCAGACGACGTATTTCTGATCCGCCGTCGCGTTGGCACCGCCCCCCACTTGATGCCGGTTGGAAAGCCGGCGCCGCCGCGGCCGCGAAGCCCCGACGCGACGATGTCGTCGACGATCGCGTCGGGACTGAGGATGAGCGCTCGCTCGACGCCCTTGAGACCGCCGTGGCGACGATAGTCGTCGATCGACAGCGGATCCGTCACGCCGCAACGAACAAAGACCAGCCGTCGCTGGCGAGCGAGGAAGGGGATGTCGTCCACCCGGCCAAGCGCCTTGGGATGCGCGCCGCCGGCGAGGAAACCCGCGTCGAACAGGGCCGGCGCGTCCTCGGCGGCGATCGGCCCGTAGCCGAGGCGGCCATTCGCGCCTTCGACCTCGATGAGCGGCTCGAGCCAGAACAGGCCGCGCGAGCCGGTGCGCACGACGGTCAGATCGATTCCGCGCCGTTGCGCTTCCCCGGCGATCGCGCTCGCCACCGCATTGGCGCCGACCGAAAGCGCCGCAGAGTCGGCGGGAACGAAGACGCGTGCGGTCACGAAGCCAGATCCTTGGCCCTACCAACGATTGCGTCGATCCGATCGCGGTCGAGCCTCCCGATCGGCTCTCCGTCGAGCAGGGCCGCGGGGGAGAGCGCGCAATTGCCAAGGCAATAGACCGTCTCGACATGCAGACCGGCGCCGGGCGAAGGGTCGTCCGGCGCGATTCCGTGCCGGGCCGCGAGATGCGCCACGAGGTCCTCGCAACCCATGGCCTGACAGGACTCCGCCCTGCAGAGCTTGAGGACGCGCCCTGCGACCGGCGCGCGGCGAAAGTCGGGGTAGAAGCTGACGATGCCGAGCGCCTCGGCCTTCGAGATGTTGAGGGCTTCCGAAATGAGCGGGATCGCGCGATCGTCGATGTAGCCGAACCGATGCTGAAGATCGTGCAGAATCGGCAAGGCCGCGCCTGGAGTCGACCGTCTGCGCGCGATGATCTCGCGCGCCAGCGCCCCATCGAACGCCGTCGCAGCGGTCATGGCCATAGTCCTCCGGTGTTTGCGCAATATTGGGCCCGGACGCCCGCCCCGGCAAATTGAACGTTCGAAAGAACCGATAGGGATCTCCTATCGCGACCCCATCGCGGGTTTTTCCCTCGACTTGCGGCGGCGGACCGGGGGGCTCGATCCGCATCGGCAGATCGGACGGCGGCGGAATTTCAAAGAAGCTGCGAGCGAGGGGCGACGGCGGCTCGCGGTCGCTCATCACCAGACCGAGCGTGCGCGATGCAGCCGGCTCGACCAGTTCGATCGCGCGCGTGCCCTTCGGCACGCCGAAAAAGCGCAGCAGATGCCGGGGCGCGATCGCCGACCATTGGCCGGCGCTGACATGGGTCACGAGGTTGAAGATCGAATTCGTCTCCACCGAGGGCGTCGGGCTCGCGCCGACGGACCGGAAGACGCCGTCGATGATCTGCCGGTTCTGCATGTCGGGGGTCAAAAGGCAGAGCGGGACGGTCGACGCTTCGCGCCAACTCACCTGGCTGCGTCCGGCGAACACGCCGTCTTCCGGCGTCAGGAACATATACTCCTCGACGCACACGGGTTGCGCCCGGACGCGCTCGAGCGGCTCGGCGTCGAGATAGGTCAGTCCGACGTCGAGTTCGAACGCCTCGATTCGACGCTCGATCTCCTTACTGGTCATCGACAGGACCGTCACGGTGACGCCTGGGTGCTTCGAATGGAAGGGGCCGGTCAGCTGCGAGACGATCGGCAGCGCGGTCGGAATGGCGCCCAAGCGAAGCCGCCCGGTCAGCCCTTTGCTGAACTCCTCGAGCCCCCGCCGCATGTTCTCCGAATTCGGCCAGGATCCGCTGCGCGTGCTCGAGCGCGCGCTGCCCCTGGGGGGTCAAGCCGACAAAGCGGTGGCCGCGCTCGACCAGCGGCGCGCCGAGATCGTCCTCCAGCAGGCGGAGCGCGGCGGACAGCGTCGGCTGCGACACATGGCAGGCCTCCGCCGCGCGGCCGAAGTGCTTCTCCCGCGCCAAGGCGACAAGATATTCGAGCTGGCGAAGCACCATTCCCCCTTTCCTCCCGTTGGAATCGTGACGTCTATCCTCGGCCCGAGTCAATAGCGACAACCTATCGCTTCAACGCCATCAGCCGACTGGCATCGAGGGACCGGCGCAAGGGTACGGAAGAGAAGCTGCCGGGCGCCGCGATTCAAATTCAGGTTTTTAAAAAGGTACGTTGAATAATTTTCAGTTTCTTTTGTTTCCTGCGGGCCCCTATGAAGGAGACCGGAAGACGAGGCGGTCAGCGCCGAGCGATTGAAGGGGAGGCCTCGTGGAGACGGTGACGACGGCCGACGCCGATCTGGCCACCTTCCTCGCCGTCAACGCCCCGGCGGACGTGGCGAGAGTGCTGAGCGCGCTGGCCGACGCCTCTATCGCCGTGGCCGGTCGCATTCGCCAAGGCGCGCTCGCAGGCGCTCTCGACGCCGAGGTCGAAAGCGCTAGATGTCTTTGCCGACGAAGCGTTCATGCGTCGATTGGACCGCGCGGGCGTCCGCGGCGTCGTTTCGGAGGAACGCGAAGCGCCCATCGACCTCGACAGCGCCGGAACGCTTTTGGTTGCGATCGACCCGCTGGACGGTTCCTCCAACATTGACGCCAACATCACCATCGGCTCGGTCTTTTCGGTGCTCGACGCGCCGAGGGGCCGGCTGGAAAGCAGCCATTTCCTTCGGCGCGGAGTCGAGCAGCGCGCGGCCGGCATGTTCGTTTACGGCCCGCACGTCGCGTTCGTCTTCACGTTCGGCCGCGGCGTTTCGGTCGCGACCCTCGACCCCGCGACCGAGACCTACCGGATCACCGCCCGCCGCCTGGAAATACCCGGGGAGCCGAACGAATTTGCCGTCAATGTCTCAAACCTCCGGCATTGGCCTGCACCGGTCCGCGCCTATGTCGAAGATTGCCTCGAGGGCGACGCTGGACCGCGAGGCCGCAATTTCAACATGCGCTGGACCGGGTCGATGGTCGTCGAAGTCTACCGCATTCTGGCGCGCGGCGGCGTATACCTCTATCCGGAAGACTCGCGAGAAGGCTATCAGCATGGCAGGCTGCGCCTTCTCTATGAAGCCAATCCCGTTGCCTTCCTCGTCGAGCAGGCCGGTGGAGCGGCGATCGACGGATTCGGCCGCATTTTGGAGGTTGAGCCGAAATCCATCCACGCCCGTACGCCCCTGATCTTCGGCTCCAGGGAAAAGGTCGAGCGCATCGTCCGCTATTACACCGAGGGAAGCGCCGTGCAGCCGGCGCCCTTTTCGCCAAGCGCGGACTTTTGCGTCGCTAGATCTCGAAATTCTGGGCTTTCCAACATGTCGATCAAGCATCCGATCATCGCGATCACCGGCTCTTCCGGCGCGGGCACGACGTCCGTCAAGAAGACCTTCGAGCAGATCTTCCGGCGCGAGCGGATCAATCCCGTCTATATCGAGGGCGACGCGTTCCACCGCTGGAACCGTGCCGAAATGCGCGAGCGGATGACGGAAGCCGCCAAACAGGGCGACAACCACTACAGCCACTTCGGCGAAGCCGCGAACCTGTTCGAGGATCTCGAGAACAGCTTCCGCACTTATTCCGAAACGGGCGGCGGCAGGACGCGCGCCTACGTGCACGACGACGTCGAGGCCGAGACGCTCGGCGTTCCGCCCGGGCATTTCACGGCCTGGCAGGAATTCGAGCCCGGTTCCGACCTCCTCTTCTATGAGGGACTGCACGGCGCGCTCGTCACCGAGACGGTGAACGTGGCGCAATATGTCGATCTCAAGATCGGCGTCGTGCCGGTAATCAATCTCGAATGGGTTCAAAAGCTGCATCGCGACCGGGCTTCGCGCGGTTACACCACGGAGGCGGTCACCGACACGATCCTGCGACGCATGCCGGACTACATCCACTATATCTGCCCGCAGTTCACCGAGACGGACATCAACTTCCAGCGCGTGCCGACCGTCGACACCTCGAACCCGTTCATCGCCCGCTGGATCCCGACCCCGGACGAATCGATGGTCGTCATCCGCTTCCGCGACCCGCACGGCATCGATTTCCCCTATTTGCTGTCGATGATCCACAACAGCTTCATGAGCCGCGCCAACTCGATCGTCATTCCGGGCGGCAAGCTCGATATCGCCATGCAGCTCATTCTCACCCCGATGATCCTCAAGCTCGTCGAGCGCCGCAGGCGCGCGTTGCGCGCATGAAGGCGAAAGGGAGCGGCGGCGGTCGTCGAACTCGGCCTGCGCCGCCCGGCTCAATAGCCTCGTCCGACCCGAAGCCGTCCTCCTGGTTCATGCGGTGATTGCTCGCCGGCGCGGGGCAGGCGCTCCGCGAGAACGGACCTATCCCAGAATTTTTTGACCCACAGGTATTTGTCGTCCACGGCGCGAACTTAGGCGGCTGTAGGCCGACAAGCGTCCGACAGCCGCGCCGGGATGCGCTGGTCATTTCCGCCTCTTTCGGGCGGTCCAAGAGGGAGTTCGGAAAGCCGGAAACTTTCCCTGACAATTCCAGGATCTCGGACAGTTCTTCCCGTCAAGCCGGCTGAGCCGCAGGTCGAGGCTCTGAGCAAGTCGCTCAGCTTACAGGAACTTTGACTCCCTATGAGCCTCCTCGGGCGTCGGCCCGCTGTTTGGCACGGCCGATGCAGAAAGCGGGACGCGGAGGAGCGAAACGCACAAGCGAAAAAATGGGACACCCTCAAGTCTTCATTCTTCCGAATTTGCTGACATGACGGAGCAGGTAAAAATGTCGGGAACAATACCTCGCGAAGGTTCCCTGATCAGGGCGAGGGCAGGGCTAGTCGATAGTTTCACCGAATGGAGTCTCGAACTGGGTTCCGGAACTCCATGGTGTTTGTCACGGCAATGACGATCATTGTCTACGTCATGGGGCTCGTATTCACCGATCACGGGCCTCTGCAATTGCTCGATGATTACGCTGGCGGGTTTTGGATCCTGCTGACCTTCGCCATGCAGCTGACGATCATGATGATCACCGGCTTCGTGGTTGCGGATTTAAAACTGGTCAAGCGCGGACTCGTCAAGCTGATCGATTGGCCTTCGACGCCAAAGTCGACCTTTATCATGTTCTGCCTCGTCGTCGGGGTCGTAAGTTGGCTGCATTGGGCCGTCGGACTGATGGTCGGCCTCGTCATGGGCAAGGAAGTCGCCGTCCGCAGGCGGGGGCTCGGGATCCACTATCCGCTGCTGGCGGCCGCGTCTTACGTGATGATGCTCGTCATGGCGAATGGACCGTCGCAGTCCGCGCCGCTGCTCGCCGCGACGCCGGGCAATTTTCTCCAACAGACGATCGGCGGCCTCATCCCCCTGACCCAGACCGCCTTGTCCCCGTTCATCCTCGTTCTGGTCGGGTTTGAACTGATCACGATCCCCCTTCTGCTCGCCGCCCTGATGCCTGGCAAGGACAAGACCGTCGAGATCAGCGACGCCGCCTACGCCGAGTTCACCTATGTGGCCCCGATCGAGGAGGAGAAGAACCTGCGCCCTGCCGAGCGTTGGGAACGCTCCCGCGTCTTGTTGACCGTGGTCGGCGTCGCCATCCTCGTCTCGGTCGTTCGCTTCCTGGCGATCAACGGCGTGGTCAAACTCGACATCAACGTCATCAACTTCACCTTCTTCGGCCTCGGCATGGTGCTGCACGGATCGCCCCGGAGCTTCATCGCCTCAGTCAAACAGGGCGTCAACACGACATTCGGCGTCATCATCCAGTTCCCGCTCTACGCCGGTATCTTCGGAATCATAAGTCATTCGGGATTGGCGAGCGTCATCACCCACTGGTTCCTGTCGATCTCGACCACGGGAACCTATTCCTGGATCATCATGATCTATACGACCATCATGGATTTCTTCGTCCCGTCGGGCGGATCGAAGTTCGTCGTCGAGGCCCCCTACATTATCCCGGCCGGCCAGCAGTTGGGCATCCCGGTGTCCCATGTCGTCAACGCCTACAGCACGGGAGGTCAGCTGGCGAACACGATCCAGCCGTTCTGGGCGCTGCCGTATCTTGCGGCCTACAAGCTACGGTTCCAGGACATTCTGCCGTACACGTTCCTCACGTTCCTGTACGCGCTGATTGTCGGCAGCATCGCCTTCCTGGCGTTCCCCCACGGCCTGTAATCGAAACGAAGACACCCCGGCCGACGGACGCGTCGAGGACGGATCGGAACAGGCGATGGCCATTCCGGACCGTCCCGCCCTCCGCCGGGGACTTCCGCAAAAGCAACTAACAAGGAGAAGACTATGCGAACGGCAATTGTCGGCGCCGGATCTCTTGGCACGATCATTGGGGCGTTGATCACCAAGACCGGCAAGCAGGTGGACCTGTTCGACGCCTTCCAGGAAAACGTCGACGCGCTGAATGCGTCCGGCGCCACGGTGACCGGCGAGATCGAACTGAACGTCCCTGTGAAGGCGTTCAACCCGGCCCAGATGACGGGCGTCTACGACCTCGTTTTCGTGTTGACCAAGCAGACCAACAATCAGGTCGCCCTGCCTCCCCTTCTGCCGCATCTCGGCGCCGACAGCATCGTTTGCACGCTGCAAAACGGCATCCCGGAAGAGTCCGTCGCCTCGATCGTCGGCCGAGAGCGCACGATCGGCGGCGCGGTCGGCTTCGGCGCCACGTGGCTGAAGCCCGGCGTTTCCTCGCTCACCACCAGCTATGAAGCCACCCGGAAATTCGCTTTCGAGATCGGCGAGATCGACGGCGTCCTTCGTACCAGGCTCGGCGTGGTCAAGGCCTACCTCGAATGCGTCGGCACGACCGAGATCCGCGACAACCTGATGGGCATCAGGTTCACCAAGGTCCTGATGAACGCGACGTTCAGTGGGATGTCCGCGGCGCTGGGCTGCACCTTCGGCGACGTGCTCGAGAACCCCAAGGCGATGACCTGCCTGGCCTTCGTCGCCGACGAATGCGTCAAGGTGGCGCATGCCCGCGGCGTCCGGATGGTGCTGATGCAGGGCGAGGACCTGGAATTGCTCGAGTTGAACAGCGCCAACGACATTCCATCAAAAATGGCGCTCTACAGGAAAGTCTGGAGCCGGCACGTGAAGCTGAAGGCAAGCATGCTTCAGGATCTCGAAAAAGGAAGAGACTGCGAAATCGACTATATCAACGGCGTTATTTGTGATTACGGCCGACAAGCCGGCGTAAGGACGCCTTTCAACGATAGGATCGTCGAGCTTGTGATGGAGGCGCAGCACCGGCGCCGAGTCAACAGCTTCGAAATCCTGAGTCGCTTCGACGACCTCCTCGAGACCTATGCCGCCGGCGCCGCCCCGCCGGCCGAAGCGCACGTCTGACGAGCCGCGCGCCGAACTCTCCCGCGGCCTGACCAGCCATACCTTTCAATGGAGCCTTCCCATGTCCAAGACAATCATCACCGTCGCCCCGACAGGCGCTTGGCCGACCAAGGAAAACAACCCCGCAATTCCCCTGACGCCCAAAGAAATCGCCGACGATGTCTACGAATGCTGGCAGGCGGGGGCCGGCATTGCCCACCTCCACATGCGCGACGCCGAGGGCAAAGGGACGATGGACAAGGAGCGGTTCAAGGAGGCCGTGGCGCGGATTTAAGAACGATGCGACATCGTCCTCAATCTCACGACCTCTGGAGATCTGAACGCCACTGACGAAACGCGAATGGCGCACCTGATCGAACTCAGGCCGGAGCTCGGCTCCTATGACGCCGGCTCGATGAACTGGATGCATACCGGCCTGTTTATCAATCACCCGGCGTTTCTGGAAAAGCTGGGGCGGGTGATGATCGAGGTGGGCGTCAAGCCGGAAATCGAGGTGTTCGACGCCGGCATGCTCTACAACGCCGTCTATTACATGAAGCGCGGGGTGATTGAGGCGCCGCCACACTTTCAATTCGTGCTGGGCGCGGCCGGCGGCACGGCGGCGACAGTCGAAAACCTAGTCTACCTGAAAAGCTTGCTGCCTTCGGGCGCGACCTGGTCGGCGCTCGGCATCGGCGCCGGACATCTGCCTATTCTCTACGCGACCATCGCACTTGGCGGACACGTGCGCGTCGGAATGGAGGATAACGTTCTCTACGCCAAGAATCGCCCCGCCCGGTCCAACGCTGAGTTTGTCGCCAGGGCCGGCCGGTTGATCAAGGAAGCGAACTGCGAGACCGCAACGCCTGACGAAGCCCGGGCGATATTAGGAATTAAAAAGTAGACGGATGGGCGAACAGGCCAGCGAACTCCCCCGGAGGCCGACCGCCGCCCTCGGGACCGATCCAGGGACAGAGCCGACTGGCTGGAACCAGGAGGTCACCATCCGCTTGCGCGTTCCAGCCGTCCTCGGCCAATAGGCGCGAGGTGGGAAGTCGACGGCGGCTATGGCCGCCATCGCCGGGCTCGTATCTCCCTACCGCCCCGCGCCCGGTCGCCGGTCGTCGCCAGTCGGCCGCAACCTGACGCCCTGCCCTTCGGCGTCAGGTTACAAGAGTGATCGTGCTAGATCCGAATATTGTACTGCCTGATTTTCTCGTACAAGTTGCTGCGAGAAACGTTGAGCAACTTGGACGCTTTCGAAACGTTTCCCTTGGTTGCCGTCAGCGCCTCGACAATCTTTCCCTGTTCCGCATGCTTTTTCACTGACGCAAGCTTGCTTTGCGGCGAATCCGGCCATCTCTGCTCCTGCAGTCTGGCCGCCAAACTCTCAAAGTAGCGGCTCGTCAGCTGGCCTGATAAGCACATGTTTGCCGCGCGTTCCAAGAGGTGTTCCAGCTCGCGAACGTTCCCAGGCCAATTGTGCAGGGCGAAAAGATGGAGGACCTCCGGATCGATTCCCGTGATCTTCAGACCCAAATTGTGATTGATTTTCTCGATCAGCCGGGCGGCAAGCTCCGGAATGTCTTCCCTGCGCTCACGAAGGGGCGGCACTTCGATTGGAATAACATTGATTTTATAAAATAAATCCTCACGGAATTCTCCCTTGCGGACAAGCTCTTCGATGTCCTTGTTGGTAATGAATATCATTCTTACATCAATATCAGTGAGTTTATGACTTCCGACTTGCTCAATTTCTCTTTCCTGCAGCACACGGAGCAATTTCGGTTGCATCTTTGCCGGCAATAGGTGGATTTCGTCGAGGACGAGCGTCCCTCTGTGGGCCAGCTCGAATTTGCCGGCGCTGCCGCCTTTCCTGGCGCCCGTGAAGGATCCCTCTGCATAACCAAACAATTCAGATTCGAACAACTCGGCGGGAATAGCCGCGCAGTTCACCATGACCAGAGGTTGATGGTTACGCAGGCTGAGTTGGTGCACCGCGTGGGCAAAGAGTTCTTTTCCTGTGCCCGTCTCCCCGCTGATCAGGATCGTGGAAGTGGTTTGTGAGCTCATGAATCCCCTCATTTTTGCGGGACTCTGAGAACGCCGGAATTTCGGAGTCTGGCACGGCTGAATGGGGAATCAGCGGGCTGGGGGATTGATGCGCGCGCCGAAGGAGCGGTTTGATTTCGTTCATGAATTCTTGAACCGCGTATTCATCGACGATTTGCACGCCAAGCGCGTGCTGTCTTTGGCCAATGGAACGCTCGGGGTGATGAGCGGGGCATGCCTGGCGGTTTCGTTGATCGGCCAGGCGCTCGCGAAGGCGCGTGGACTGTTCGCCAAGTCCGCGATCAAACAGGTCGATCGGTTGTTGAGCAACGCGGGCGTGGTCCCCTGGGAGTTGTTCGGTTCGTGGGTTCGCGAGGTCGTGGGCGAGCGGCGCGAGATCCCCGGGTCAAAGCCCGGGGACCGTGGCGATGGACTGGACCGACTTCGACGCCGACAATCAGTCCACGCTCGCGCTGCATCTCATCACCCGCCACGGAAGGGCCACCCCGCTCCTCTGGCTGACGGTCGACAAGGACGAATTGAAGAACCAGCGCAATGATTTCGAGGACCTGTGCCTAACCCGCCTGAAGGCGCTCCTGCCCGAGGGCGTGGCCGTGACGATCCTGGCCGATCGCGGCTTCGGCGACGTCAAGTTATTCGAATTCCTGGAGAGCCTGGGCTTCCGATACGTCATTCGCTTTCGCGGCGCCATCCACGTCAGCGCCGCCGACGGCGAGACCCGGTTCGCCGCCGATTGGGTCGGCAAAGGCGGGCGGGCGCGGATCTTGCGCGACGCGGAAATCACCGCCGGCCGCCACAGGGTCGGAGCGGTCGTGTGCGTCAAGGCGGCCGGCATGAAGGAGGCTTGGCATCTGGCCGCCAGCGACGGCTCGCTCTCCGCCCCTCAGATCATCAAGCTCTATTCCAAACGCTGGACCATCGAACCCAGCTTTCGCGACAGCAAGGACCTGCGCTTCGGAATGGGCATGAGCGCGCTGAGGATCAACGATCCGCAACGCCGCGATCGCCTCCTGTTCCTGAACGCCTTCGCCATCCTGCTGTTGACGATTTTGGGCGCAGCCGGCGAGAGCCTCGGAATGGATCGTCAACTCCGAACCAGCACCGTCAAGCGCCGCGTCCATTCCCTGTTCCGCCAAGGCTGCCTGCTCTACGACCTCATCCCCAACATGCCAGAACAACGCCTGCGGCCACTCATCGAACGATATCAAGAACTCCTATGCCAAAATCCAACCTTCTCCGAGGCGTTCGGCATCACATGAATATGAGGGGATACTTGAGGTTTGTGAGATGCGGTAAAGCGTCTCTTTAACGGCCAGCATCGCCGGGGCGCCGCCAATGATATTGCTAATTGAGTATTTTGCAGCTCGTAATTTAGTCAGATCGCTCTTGTACTGAAGAATCTCCTCCCTCAGGTTGTTGGTGATATGCATTGAACGGTCCGTTGTCAGAGCGTCAACAGAAAATAGCAATATACAAACGACTGCAATAACATTGTTGTTCTCGATTACCGGTATCCGGTTTATGACAGAATATTCTCCATTCTTCATCCGGAACGGTATGCCAATTTCCTTTCTTTTCGTCTTAGCGACAATATGCATCCGACTTCCTGGGATCATATCCTCGCAATACTTTCCCACTGCCTCTGACGCGGTCACCCCGAGTATTTTAGCGTAATCGTCATGGACATATAGAATATTTCCCCGAGCGTCCGTGATCACGTGACGACGTCCTCCATGAATTGTTGAATAATGGAATCCAACCGGAGGCCGCCAAGCTTTGACATGTGATTTCCGTGCGACTACCGCGACGCTGACTTCAGTCCGGACTTCAACCGTGCGCAATCCTACCTACACAGCGGTTGGCCGAAGTCCGTGCGCAATCCCGCCCATGGTCCCGCATGATTGCGACGGGTACTCCGCCTTTTACTCCTTCCCGCCGAACGACGCATCCCCGTCCCTGGTCCCGAACAGAGCCATGCCGAGGCCCGTGGTCCCCAGGGCGAGGGCGAAGGCGCCGAACGCGGCAGGCAACGAGAAATGCTGGGCGATGGCGCCCGTCGCCAATGGGGCCGGCAGGCGGGTCAGCGAACTGACGAGCGAGGCCGAGGCAAGGCCGACCGCCGGCCGGCCGGGCGACTGCCGCGCCGCCAGGGCGAAACTGCAGGGCACGATCGCGCCCGTGCCAAAGCCGATCAGGGCGAAGCCGGCGACGCTCGCCGCAAAGCCTGCGTCGGCCGCGGCAAAGGCGAACCCGAGCGCCGCGACCGCGAACGAAAAGACGATGATCCTGCCGTCGTTGACCTGAAGCCGAATCCTGTCGGCGTTGAAACGCAGCAGCGCCTGGCAAATCGCGAAAAAGCCCGCGCCGAGACCGGCGATCGCGGCGAGCCGGGGCGCCTCGTCGCGCAACAGCAGCGACGACCACACCGTCGCCGCTGTCTCCGCCGCGACCGAGACGCCGATCGCGAGGCCGAGTCCAATCAGCGCCGGGGTGAAGGACAGGCCGCGCGCAGCGTGCGACGCCGCCGGCGCCGCGGGCGCGGCGGGCTCGCGACCGGCCGCGCGGCCATAGGCGAGGCCGGTCCCTGCCAGGCCGAAGAAGGCCAAGAGTCCGGCCAGCCACGGCGCCGGGCTGGCCGCGACGAGGCTCCCGAGAATGGCCCCGACCGCGATCCCGACGGAAGCGGCCGCGTGCAGGCGCGCAAAAATCGGCTGTCCGCGCATGCCGCTCGATCCGCGCCCCCTCCGCGTTCATCGTCACATCGACCACGCCGCCAATAAAGCCGGAGGCGATCAGGAAGCCCGCGACCGCCGCGCCGCTGACCGCATCGAGCAGCGCCGCACAGCGCGGCGCCGAAGAGACAGGCGCTCACCGTGAGGACGCGCCGCGGTCCGAACCGATGGGCGAGCGCGCCGCCCGCCGACATCGCCGTCAGATAGACGCCCGTATAGACGGTGAGGATGACGCCGAACGCGGCCGGATCGATGCCCGCCCGGGCCAGGATGGCGCCGGCCGCGCCGCCCCACAGGCCGATGCCGAGGCCAAGCGCGAAGAAGACGCCGGCGACCGTCGCGTGGACGCTCATCGCGCCATTCCGCACCGGGCCCGCCGCTCAATAGTCCGTCGGCGCCCCGCCCTCGGCCTTGCGGCGGGCGACGAAGGCTTCGAGCGCTTCGCGCCGCTCCGGCTCGAACGGCGGCAGGCACGTAGGCCGCAAGCCGCTCGGCGACGATGCGCTCGGCGGCATCGGCGGCGGTCGGCGATCCCGCTTCGCGCCAGCTCTCGGAATTGCGCCAGTCGGAGATCATCGGCGCAAAGAAGGCGGTGCGGTAACGCGACTGAGTGTGCGCGGCGCCGAAGAAGTGGCCGCCCGGCCCGACCTCGCGGATGGCGTCGAGCGCCAACTCCGCCTCGTCGACCCGCACGGGCTTCAAGAACTCCGCGACCATGGCGAGCAGGTCCGCGTCGAGCGCCATCTTTTCGAACGACGCCTGCAACCCGCCCTCCATCCAGCCTGCGCCGTGCATCAGGAAATTGGTCCCCCCCATGATCGCGCCCCACAAGGAAAACACGCTCTCATAGGCCGCCTGGGCGTCGAGCGTATTGGCGGCGTTGGCGTTCGACGAGCGATAGGGTAGGCCGAGCCGGCGGGCGAGCTGGCCGCCGACGATCGCCGATTTCATGTATTCCGGCGTGCCGAAGGCGGGAGCGCCCGACCGCATGTCGACGTTGGAGGTGAAGCCGCCATAGACGAACGGCGAGCCCGGCCGGACGATCTGGGCGAGCGTCAACCCCGCCAGCGCCTCGGCGTGCTGCTCGGCGAGTGCGCCGGCGATCGTCACCGGCGCCATGGCGCCGGCGAGCGTGAAGGGCGTCATCACGACGATCTGATTGCGCCTCGCCATCTGGATGATTCCTTCGAGCATCGGCGTGTCGAGGCGGAGCGGCGAGGACGAATTGATGACGGTGAACAGCGACGGCTCGCGCTCGAGCGTCGCATCGTCGAGACCACGGGCGATCTTGATCATCTCGATCGCGTCGAGATTGCGCTCCCGCCCGAGGCTGTAGGCATGGATCGGCTTATCGGACAGCGTCAGCATGTCGAGCGAGGGCGTCGAGATGACGCACGGACGGGTGGACGTCGACCGGTTCGACCGGGTAGCCGCCCCAGAAGTGGATCGGGTCGAGCGTCTGGCCCAGGCGGATGAAGTTGCGGTAGTCGGCGATCGATCCAGGCCGCCGGCCACCGGCGCGATCGAAGGCGTTGGGCGCGCTCGCCACCGAGCCGAAGGCTACGTGGCGACCGCCGATCGCAAGGCTGCGCACGGGATTGCGCGCATGCAGGGTGAAAGTCCGCGGCGCGAGGCCGATCCCAGAGTTCACCAGCGCCGGGTCGAAGCGAACCCGCTGCGAGGCTGGATCGACGTCGGCGCCGGCGTCTTTGAGGATCGTCCGCGCCTCCTCGTGCAGGATATCGATCCCGATCTCCTTCAGCACCGTCAGGGCGGCGCGATGAATTGATTCGAGCTCGTCCTTCGAGATGAGGTCGAGCGGCGGAAACGGCGCTTCCGGCTGGCCGGGCGGAGGAGAAGCGGCGGAAGAGTTGGCGCGATCCGAACCGCGGCGACGGCGGCGGCCCGGGTCCTGTGGCTGGTCTTCGGCGGACATGACGGCTACCCCGCAAATGAGCTGGCGGCGTCGATTCGGAATTTGAGGCTAGACATGATGAATCGTGGTCGAATTGCCGCGAAGGCCCTCATCCGACCCCTTACGCGGCCACAGTTCCCCCGGAGGGGCAGGGGGACGCCCCTCTTCCGCCGGGAGAGGGAAGCCCCCGCGGGGCGTCCGGGAGGACGCCCGTCTTCCGACGGGCGCTGGCGGCAGGGCGAGGGTTTGTCGGCGCGGACTCATTTCATCATGATCTAACGTCCGCGGGCCCCCGGCCGCGCACGAAAATGGCATCGCAGCATGCCAATTTGAACAGACTACTTCGCCGTGCGGATTTTCGCCGGATCGCTTGGAGCGGCCTCCGGGTTCGCGGCCCTGGCGGCGGCGAACCGGGCGATCAGCCACGAGCGGAACAGCGCCACCGCCTCGTTGCTGAGATCCTCGGGGTGAGTCGTGAGGTAGTAGCCGTAGCCCTCTTCGAGCCAGAGATCGAACGGCTGCACCAGCCGCCCGGCCCTGACTTCCTCCTGGAACAGCCGCGGATCGATCAGAGCGAGCCCGTCGCCGCTCATCGCATATTGGGCGGCGAGCTGCTGGGTGTCGAACACGAGGCCGCGGTCCACCGCGATGTCGGGGCGCCCGATCGAGCGCACGAACATCTCCCAAAAGAAGTGGCGCGGACGTCCGTCGATCTTGGTGTGCAGCAGGTCGCACATGGCGATGAACCGCGCAGGTTCGCTGGCCTCGACCGTTTCGAGCAGTTTCGGGCTGCACATCGGCGTCGCCCGCACCATCCAAAGGAGATCGTGGATCGCGTCGGTGACGCGTGGCTCGGAATAGACGATGGCGATGTCGACATCGCCGTCGACGTCCGGCCCGGTGCTCGGCTTCGACACAATCTCCAGCGTGATGCCCGCGTTCTCGGCGCGGAAATCACGCAGGATCGGGATCGCCAGGCGATGGGCGAATGACGTCGGCAGCGCCACCTTCAAGACGCGCTTTGGCCGGCCCTTCTCCTTGATGACTTCGCCGAGAGCCTGGTCGATGCGATCGAACGACTTGGTCACGACCGGCAGGATGTGACGTCCCGCCTCGGTGAGCACGAGTTGTTGCGGACGCCGTTCGAACAAGGCTACGCCGAGGAAATTCTCGAGGACGATAACGTGCCGGCTCACTGCGCTTTGCGCGACCGTCAGGCTATTGGCCGCAGCGGTGAAGCTCAGGTGCTGCCCGGCCGCCTCGAACGCTCTGAGTGCGTTCAGCGGCATCCATTTGCGATCCATCCATCCTCCCCGCGCCGCGTTCGCCCGGATGTCGCCATCCGTGCAGCCTTGCTGGCGCGATGAAGGAAAATTCATAACGCATGACGAGCCGTTCCCACAATAAGCGACAGCGCCGAACCGAGCGTGATCTCCCCGCCGGCCATGCATTCGCACAAGTATTTTTGTGCAGCCTTCGGCTCGGACGCCCGTCTGCCCGCTTTAGCGGTAGCTCGTCCAGATCGTCTTGAAGTCCATGTACTTGTCGATTGCATGCGGCGAGCGGTCGCGACCGAAGCCGGACTGCTTGAATCCGCCGAACGGCGTCGCAAGCGAGGAGCGATCGTACGTGTTGACCCAGACGGTGCCGGCGCGCAGCGCTCGCGATAGTCGATGCGCGGCGTTCATGTCGCGCGTCCAGACTGCGGCGGCTAGCCCATAGATCGAATCGTTGGCGAGGGTCACCGCCTCGGCCTCCGACTCGAAGGGAATGACCACGACGACCGGTCCGAAGATCTCCTCGCGCGCAATGCGCATGCGGTTGGTCGCGCCGTCGAGGATCGTCGGCTCGACATAGAAGCCGCCGGTCTCATCGAGTGCGCGCTTGCCGCCATGCGCGATCCGCGCCCCCTCCTTTACGCCGAGCTCGATATAGCCGAGCACGCGCCGCATCTGGCGCTCGTCCACCATGGCGCCGAGCTGAGCGCCGGGATCGAACGGGTGGCCGAGCGGGATCTGCGCCTGCTGCACGCGAGCGATCCCTTTGACCAGCCGTTCGCGGATCGAGGCGTGCGCCAGAACGCGCGAGCCCGCATGACAGGTCTCGCCTTGGTTGTAGTAGATGCCCCAGGCGATCGCCTCGGCCGCGGCGTCGAGATCGGCGTCGGGCATCACCACATGGGGCGACTTGCCGCCGCATTCGAGCGCGACGCGCTTCATGTTGCTCTCGCCCGCATAGATCATCATCAACTTGCCGACCTCGGTCGAACCGGTGAAGGCGATCATGTCGACGTCCGGATGGAGCGCGAGCGGCTTGCCGGCCGTTTCGCCGAAGCCTGGCACGATGTTGAGCGCGCCATCGGGCAGGCCCGCTTCTTTCGCCAGCCGGCCGAGCGCGAGCGAGGCGAGCGGCGACTGCTCCGCGGGCTTCAGGACAACCGAATTGCCGGCGACCAGCGCCGGCCCGATCTTCCAGGCGGAAATGATCAGCGGATAGTTCCACGGCACGATCGCGCCGACGACGCCGAGCGGCTCCTTCCGGACAATCGCGACATCGTTGGGTCCGACCGGGGCGACCTCGTCGTAGAGCTTGTCGGCGAGCTCGGCGTAGTACTGGATGCAACTGGCGCAGAACGGAACGTCGACATTCAGAGTGTTGGCGATCACCTTGCCGACGTCGAGCGTCTCGAGCAGGGCGAGTTCGTCGCCGTTTTCGCGAATGAGCTCGGCGAAGCGGAGCAGCACCGCCTTCTTGCGCTGCGGGTCGGCGTCGCGCCAGACGCCGGCCTCGAACGCGGCGCGGGCCGCCTCGACCGCCCGATCCACGTCCGCCGCGCCGCAATCGGCGACGTCGGCGAACGCCTTGCCGTCGATCGGCGAGATTTTGGCGAAGGTCGCGCCGTCGAGCGCGGGAACATACGCGCCGTCGATGAAGGCGCGGCCCTCGATCGCGAGCGCGGCGGCGCGGGCGGTCCAGCCTTCGCGGGTCGTTGGGCGGTCGAGCATAGAGCGGGAGACCTTGTCTTCGGTCAGTCGGAGAGCGGACCATGACTTCGGCTGCGCTCGAAAAGAAACAGAGTTTTCCATATGACCGAATGCCCGGGAGGCATGGGCTCGGCGAAAAGAGCGTTCGTCGTTTGACCGGTGTCAATGCGCTAGAATTGGTTCGGACGTACATCCAAGTCACTGAGGAAGGCGCGCATGGACCAAGGAAGCGCGGTCAAAGTCGGGGTGGCGGCGCTTGTCGCCGTGCTGCTCGTTGTCGCTTATTTCGTCCGCGAGAGTCGGCGGCGCGAGATGAAGCAGCGGATTGGAGAATATCTCGCCGGGTATTTTAGCGGCGACGTGGCTCTAGACCAACTCATTCGGCGAACCCGCGAAGGCGCGAGCCCGAGCTTTATCGGAAGTCCCGAGTGCCAGGCCCTCGTTCAAGCGGCCTTTCAGCGCACAGCCGAGGCGAAACTCGCCCGCGAGGGGCATTCGCTGGACGCCGAAAGGAAGCTCTTGGCCGCGCTGGCCGCCGTGAGGGCGGAGTTCGGCTTGCCGGAAAGGTACCAGAACGAGGGCTGGAAGGCAGGCCGGGAATAGGCGCGGTCGCACGCCAATTCGGTTTATCTGCGGTGCCAGCGCTTTCCCGCTTCAGCGGATGACCACGATCTCGGCGCCGGCGTGTTGGGCGATCGTGCGCTATTGCCGATCGGCGGTCCAGGCCAGCAGGCGCTCGCTGACGGCGTCATTCGCCGCCTTCGGCCCGCCGGCTGGCGAGAAACGCGTCGACGGACGCCTCGGGCTTGTTCGTGGTGTATCGGCGCGCGAGGGCCTGAGCGTGCGCGACCGTCTGCGCGACGGTTCGCAGGATCAGCCCGTCCGGCGTTTCTTCGGCGAGCAGGGCTCCGCCTTCCGACAGCCTCATCCTTCGCCGGACGTCCGCGGGCAGGACGATGCCGCACATTCGCAGCGACGTTGAGATGGTAGGTCATCGATTCCTCCGAGCCAGCGGGCCGCATTATGACAGACCGGCCATTTATGTCATGTTGAGGATCGTGGTGTCATCGTCCTACGCCAACCAGCGGCACTATAGGAGGGCGTGCGGGTGAAAGACCCCTTTTATGAAGATCTCTTCGGAGCGGTTTTCAGCGTTGCTGGTCTCAGGCTTTAACGGCGACTTCGATATCCCGCCCGGTAGTAAGATTAGTCTGCGTCGAAATGACGATTTCGATCTCATCTCTAGGAAACGGTCTCTCGGACACTAATTCCGGAAGGGCGGAGAAGCGTCGTATCAAATCGGAACAGTTAGGACAGCAGAACGAAAAAATTTCGTTTAACGTTTCTGAGGGATACATTTGCAGCGCCGAGGGGCGTAGTGTGGATGCGAAAAAAGATGTGGGGCTTCGATAAAGTATTTGGAGCATGCGAGCAATCATGCGAAGGTAGGGAGGAACGAGAAGCCGGAGGAGTCAATCGGTGCTTGTTTCTTCGGTGCGGGAATGTAAGAATATATCTCACGTGGGCATTGTAATATTCTGATAGAACGTCCGCAACGCGTCGCGCGCAGATCGTTTATTTGTCGCCTGAAGACAGGATTTTCGAGACAAAATCAGAGCGTGCCTCGGCTTTATCTTTGGTAAGCCTATTGTATATCTTGGACACACTGTCTATACTGATGCTTGGGAGCCTCTTGTCCGTCATTCAATTCGCGCATTTCCAATAGTGGAATGTATTTAGGCAATACCCGCACCCGCCCTATCCTATTGCCGATATAGGTACGATAAATCCAATTGACTTCGTCGAAGGTAGAAGGAATTCTCTTAGCGCTGCTTAACGAATCGATTTGTTAAAGTTAAACGAAATATTTTGGTATTACTGCTATGCAGTTTGCGCTCCGCACGAAATGGCAGCAGCGCATTTTGGAAGTCTTATCGAGCGGCTGCAGAACGTAAGCCAAGACAAGTTTAGTAAGAGCGCGTATCGCCTTCTGGATGAAAAGCAATCCGAGTCATTTAGAGGAATTGTCACAGCCTGGATTGTTGACAGTAACTTCCGGCTTGAGTTCGGAGAAATGCTAAAGGGTAAAGTTTCTTCGATTGCTCTGGCTCCCAAGACATGGGGCTAAGTAAAACACTCGCTGAAATGAATCTTACGTTTAGGCAGTGAAGAGAGAGACGGCTTGGTACGATCGCAATGTTGCTGCGCATGGTGGCCGGCGGACGAGCAACGGTGTTGACTCTATTTTGAATTCCAAGCTGCTTAAACTACTCTTTCACCGAACGCTAGCTGGTATTACAAGGTGCAGCGACCAATATATAGATTACTTCAATCTGGATTACCCGATCCGCGCATTGCGCGATGCGGTCCCTGGTCGTTAGGAGCCGTTCCCGCCCTTCCCCTCGCGTCCGTCCGGCACTAAGTAAGCGCCTCGCTTCCCCGAAAACCGAAGTCCGATGACTGAACCCAACCCTGTCGCGCGCCGGCGCACTTTCGCGATCATCTCCCACCCCGACGCCGGCAAGACGACGCTGACAGAGAAGATCCTGCTGTTTGGCGGCGCCATCCAGCTCGCGGGCGAAGTGCGCGCCAAGGCCAACCGCCGCAAGACCCGCTCCGACTGGATGGGCATCGAGCGCGAGCGCGGCATTTCGGTGGTCACCTCGGTGATGACGTTCGAATACGCCGACTGCGTGTTCAATCTGCTCGACACCCCGGGTCACGAGGACTTTTCCGAGGACACCTACCGCACGCTGACCGCGGTCAATTCGGCGGTGATGGTGATCGACGCCGCCAAGGGGATCGAGGCGCGCACGCGCAAGCTGTTCGAGGTCTGCCGGCTGCGCGACATCCCGATCGTCACCTTCATCAACAAGATGGACCGCGAGACGCGCGACCCGTTCGACCTTCTGGACGAGATCGAGAAGACGCTGGCGCTCGACACGGCTCCGCTCAGCTGGACGATCGGCCGCGGCCGCTCGCTCGCCGGCGCCTACGACATCCGTCGCAGCCGCCTGACGCCGCTCGGCAAGGATGCGGAGACGATCCGGGTCAACGGGCCCGACGACCCCAGGGTGGCCGAGCTTCTGCCCGAGCACGAGCGCGCCGAGGCGATCGAGGAACTCAATCTGGCGGTCGAAGGCCTCAAAGCCTTCGACAAGCAGGCCTTCCTCGAAGGCCACCTGACGCCGGTGTTGTGGGGCAGCGCGCTGAAGGACTTCGGGGTCAAGGACCTGATCGACGCGATGGCGGAATTCGCCCCCAGCCCGCGCGCCCAGGCGGCGGCGGGACGCCTGGTGAAGGCGGACGAACCCAAGATGACCGGCTTCGTCTTCAAGATCCAGGCGAACATGGACCCGAACCACCGCGACCGCATCGCCTTCATGCGGGTTTGCTCCGGCAAGCTTCAGCGCGGCATGCGGGCGAAGCTCGTGCGCACCGGCAAGCCCGTGACGCTGTCGGCGCCGCAGTTCTTTTTCGCCCAGGATCGCTCGCTGGCGGAGGAGGCCTTCGCCGGCGACGTGGTCGGCATCCCCAACCACGGGCTGTTGCGCATCGGCGATACGCTCTCCGAGGGCGAGGAGATCGTCTTCCGCGGCGTGCCGAGCTTTGCCCCGGAGCTCCTGCGCCGGGTCAAGCTCGCCGACGCGATGAAGGCCAAGAAGCTGCGCGAGGCGCTGCAGCAGATGGCGGAAGAAGGCGTGGTCCAGGTGTTCCAGCCGTTCGACGGCGCGGCGGCGATCGTCGGCGTGGTCGGCGCGCTGCAACTCGACGTGCTGATCGAGCGGCTCAACGCCGAATACGGCCTGCCGGTGTCGTTCGAGCCGAGCCGGTTCGAGGTCTGCCGCTGGGTGTCGGCCGACGACCGGACGGAGATGGACAAGTTCCTCGCCGCCTATCCGTCCTCGCTCGCCACCGACCTCGACGGCGCGCCGGTGTTCATGGCGACCAGCGCCTTCAACCTGCGCTACGAGCAGGAGCGCTGGCCGAAAATCGCCTTCACCGACGTCAAGGACTACCAGAAGGCGGCGGCGTAAAACCTCGCTTTCGCGCCGCCAAGACCGTGTGCGACGAACGCGCGCCCCCTTTCGCCGGGCTCAGAGCCTTCGTCCGGCGAGGCCGGCGCAAGCCAAACGCTTGATCGTCCTGCCGCGCCCGGTCAGCCGAAGGCCCGTTCCCATACGCGATCGTGCGGCGCTCAATACCCGGCGCCTCGACCGCGCTGGCGCAGCTCGGAGAGACCATCATGCCGTTCCCACCCACCGATCCCTCGGCCCGGCCGCTGCTGGGCGTCACGGTGCTCGACCTGTCGCGCGTGCTGGCGGGCCCGTTCTGCACGATGATTCTCGCGCAGTTGGGCGCGCGGGTGATCAAGGTGGAGCGCCCAGGCGGCGGCGACAACTCGCGCGCGTTCGGACCCTTCATGAACGGCAAGTCGCTCTATTTCGCGTCGATCAATTACGACAAGGAAAGCATCGCGCTCGATCTGAAGCAGCCGGCCGACCGGGCGATCTTCGAGGATCTGCTCGGCGTTTCCGATGTGGTGGTGGAGAACTTTCGTCCCGGCGCCATGGAAAAGCTCGGCTATGGCTGGGACACGCTGCACGCCAAATACCCGGACCTTATCTACGGGGCCGCCTCCGGATTTGGCGACAGCGGACCCTATTCCAAGCGGGCAGCCTACGACATGGTCGTGCAGGGCATGGGCGGCGTCATGAGCATGACGGGTCAGCCGGACAGCCCGCCGACCCGCGTCGGCGTTTCGATCGGCGACCTGGCCGCCGGCCTCTACCTCGCCATCGGCCTGATCGCGGCGATCCAGAAACGCAGCCAGCGCGGCGGGGCGGTGAAAGTCGACATCGCGATGCTCGACTGTCAGCTCGCCTTGCTCGAGGACGCTCTGGCGGCATTTTCATCGCTTGGCGAGATCGCCCAGCCGCATGGCTCCCGCCATCCCGAGATCGCGCCCTTCCAGGCCTATCGCGCCGCCGACGGCTATGTCGTGATTGCCGCCGGCAACGATCGCCTGTTCGGCCTGATGGCGCAGGCGATCAGCCGGCCGGATCTGTCGGAGAACCCCAATTACAAGTCCAACGCGCTGCGGCACTCCAATGTCGACGCGCTCGAGGACGACCTGGAGAAGACGCTGCGCAAGCGCCCGACGCGGGACTGGCTGGATCTCCTGAACGCCGCCGGCGTGCCTTGCGGGCCGGTCAACACCGTGTCCCAGGTGTTTCAGGATCCGCAAGTGGCGGCCCGCGACATGCTGGTTTCGATCGACGACCCGGTGATCGGCAAGCTGACTGTCGCTGGCAATCCGTTCAAGATGTCCGGCGTGGCGACGCCCGCAGTGCGGCGACCGCCGCCGGAGGTCGACGGCGATCGCGCTGCGATCCTGGCGCTGATCAAACATTAGGGCCTTGCGCGAAAGGGACCGGACATGCCGCTCATTCAGTCGAGCCTCGCCGACGGCGTCGGCACGATCGCCCTCGACAACTATGCCCATCGCAACGCCTTGAGCGCGGCGCTGATCGCCGAGGCGATCGCCGCCCTGACGGCCATGCGCGCCGACGCGCGCGTCGTGGTGCTGCGCGCAGCGACCAAGAACAAGGTCTGGTCCGCCGGCCATGATCTCAGCGAGGTGTCGCCGAAAGGCCGTGATCCTTTGGCCTGGCGCGACCCTCTCGAGCAGTTGCTTCGCGCCGTCGGCGACTTTCCCGCGCCCGTGATCGCGATGATCGACGGCTCGGTTTGGGGCGGCGCATGCGATCTCGCGCTCGACTGCGACATGACGCTCGGCGACGAGGACGCGAGCTTCGCCTTCGTGCCAGCCAAGATCGGCCTGCCTTACAATCTCTCCGGCGTGCAGCGCTTCATCGCGCGCTTGCCCCCGAACGTGGCGATGGAAATGGCGGCGACGGCCGACGCGGTCGACGCCGAGCGCGCCTTGCGGGTCAACCTCCTGAACCACCTGGCGCCGGCGTCCGAGCTCGAGACGCGGACCTACGCAATGGCGAAGACGATCGCCGGTCGCCACCGCGAGTCCATCGCCGCCTTCAAGGCGCAGGCCCGTCAGTTGCTCAGCGCGCCCACGATCAGCCCGGAGCGGGCCGAATATCTTGAGGGCGTGCGCTGGTCCGTCTACGCGGCCGACCCGCCTCCGCCCCTCGCGCCTCCCAAGGCATGAGACTGGGCGTTGCGCGGGCCTCGCCTCGACGAACCCGGGCAGCTCAGAATTGGTCGATCAGCGTCTGCGCCAGATCCGCGACTTGGCTTTCCGCCATACGGCCGACGAACATGTAGCTCTTCCCGCCGTGCGACCACGTCGTGTACGATAAGCCCTCGCCTGCGACGGTCCGCGGCGCGGCGTCGGGACCGCCGTTGGCGGTGACGCAAAACAGCGCCGGCGCTCCGCTGGCGTCGGTGTAGGCGATCTCCGCAAGGGGCGCGCCGTCATAGGCGAGGTTGAGCGCCGTGCGGTATCGCAGCCCGGGGACCGCCAGCTTTTCCGGCCTCAGATCGACACCGACCCGGGCGCTGACCGCCTGCAATTGCCTGGCCTCCACGGCCCCGTCCGGATCGGCAAGCGCGAAAGTGTCGGGCGTGTAGAGTTCCATGTAATCGACGACCGCCTGGCGCCAGTCGTCCCGTTCGTCACGCGAACCGGGGCCGAATCCGACCCACAAGGCCGCGCCGGCGACGAGAAAGCCGAAAGCGATTCCAGCCGCAAACTCGAGCCAACCGATCGAGCCGCGCTTCCAGGGCGCCGCCGGCGGCGCGTCCGCGGCCTGGGAATGGCGGCGCGAAGGCGCTCCAGAGGCGCCTCGCCGAGCAACGCGTCGAACGACGCGACAAGCCGCTCGCGGTCCCGCCGCAGGGCGGCAAGGCGGTCGCGCAGGGGCTCGTCCCGCGCCAGCCGTTCGAGCAGCCGGGCTTTCTCGTTCTCGTCGAGCTCGTTGTCGATCAGAGCGGCAAGCCGCTCCTCGTCGTCCGGCACTCTCGTCGGCTCCTATTTCAGTTGCGCCAGCGCGCCCCGCACCGCGGAGAGCCGGCTCATGATCGTGCCGATCGGGACCGCGAGCGCGGTCGCCGCCTCGGCGTAGGTATAGCCTTCGGCATAGACCAGGAGAGCGGTTTCGCGCTGGGTCTCGGGCAGACGACCAATGGCGGTTAACACCTCATTCGTCAGAATATTCACCTCCATCTCATGCGCTCCGTCAACGGTCAGCGCCTCGACGGCGTCGAGCAGGCCGCCGCCTTCGCGCACCTTGCGGGCGCGGATCTCGTTGAGCCAGATCGATCGCAGGATCGCGAACAGCCAGCGGTCGAGCCTCGTCCCGGGCGCAAACTGGTCGGCGCGCTCGATCGCCCGCAGGCAGGTGGCCTGGACGAGATCGTCCGCAACGTCGCGCGACGACGACAGCACCACGGCGTAGCGCCACAGCCGCGCCAGATGCTGCTCGAGTCCCAACCGCACTTCGCGCCGGCTCATCTCGCTCATGCGCGCATTAGAGCACAATTGGCTTGTCATCGCAGGAGAGGGCCGCCGCCCTTTTCTCCGCCCGGTCGCAGCCGCTTCCCGCGAATAAATGTGCTGGCCGCGTGTTTCCTAGTCTTCACGCTCAAGCGGGAAAGGACCAATCGATGGGTGTTTCTCTAAAGTCGTTGCGCGGACCCGGCGGCAAATTCGCGCCTGCGTTGGCCTGCGGCGTTCTCGTTCTTGGCCTGGCGATCGCCGTCCCGGCCGCCTTTGCAGCCGGCGGGGGCGGCGGCGGCGGCGGGGCCGGAGGCGGCGGCGGGGGCGCTGGCGGCGGGGGAGGCGCGGGCGCTGGCGGCGGCGGGGCTGGAGCGGGAGGCGGCGGCGCAGGAGCGGGAGGCGGCGGCGCTGGCGCGGGGGGCGGCGGCGGAGCGGGAGCAGGCGGCGGCGGCGGCGATCTTTTTCACCGATCCGAACCGGCGCCGTATCACGCACAGGCGCCGGACGACCTCACGACGTGCGCTCCCGGTCAAGTCTGGGACCGCAAGCATCATCGATGCCTTCGGCGCAGCAGCGGGATCCTTCCGGATTCGGAGCTCACGGAATACGCCTACGCGTTGGCGAAGGCCGACCGCTTCCAGGAGGCGATCGACGTCCTCGACATGCTCGACAATCCCAATACGCCGCGCGCCCTCAACTATCGCGGCTACGCGACGCGCAAGCTCGGCCGCACCGACGAGGGGATCGGCTATTATCTCAGGTCGGTGGCGCTCGATCCCGTCTATCCCCAGGTGCGCGAATATTTGGGCGAGGCCTATGTGATCGAGGGCAAGTTCGATCTCGCCAAGGATCAACTGGCGACGATCGAAAGGATCTGCGGCACGCAATGCGAGTATTACGGCGAGCTCGCCAAGGCGCTTGCCGACGTCGCACGCGCTCTGACCCGCCCTGCGTCAACCGGCTGCGTGGACGGCGGAGAGATCGGCCGTCTGCGTGGGCCCAACGATGGAGCTGTCCCATGTCGAGCGTTCGATCGTCGCCGGACCAAGGCGGGGCGCGCAGTCTTCGCTGTCGACGGCGACCTCGCGTTCCTGCGCCGCTTCGCCGGTCCCATCGTTCTTCTGTCGCGCGCGATGATGGCCGACATCTTCGTCGTCGAAGGGATCGGCAAGATCACGAGTTACGCCGGGGTTGCGGCGTACATGCGCGAGCACGGGGTCGCCCCGGCGCTCCTGCCGCTGGTCATCCTGACCGAACTCGGCGGTGGGCTGCTGGTTCTCGCCGGCTTCAAGACGCGCTGGGCGTCGGTCGGGCTCGCCGGCTTCTGCCTCTTGACCGCGGTCATCTTCCATCTCGCCGCCGGCGAGACGATCGAGTTCCAGAAGAACCTCGCGATGGCGGGCAGGATTTCTGCTGCTGGCCGTGTTCGGGCCCGGCGCCTGGTCGATCGATGGGCGGCTCGGACGCGCAGAATGAGGAGGCGGCGCGCGATGGGTTCTTCGCTGGCGCCTATCTTGGCCGTCGCGACGCTCCTCGCCTCTGCGGGGGTCTTCGGACCGACTCCGTCCGTATCGGCCGACCTCGCGCCGATCGTCTCGCCCGACCGGATGGAGGACGCGCCGACCAACACGCGCGAGGCCCTCGCCAATTTCGCCTGGCGCGCCTTCGTCGCGCTCAACTGGCCTTCGCGGACCGAGGAACGTGGACGCGGCGAACCGGATCGCGAAATGCAGCTCGGCGATCACGGCACGCGCGTATGGGAGACGTTCAAGTCCGACGCCGAGCTCTTCGAGGTGGAGGGCGACGGCCGCCGCGGCGCGCCCGCGCCCTGGGCAAGCCGGGCCGGGCGCAACCCGTGCGGCCCCGATGTCGACAATCGTCAAAAGACCATCGCCTCGTTTGCGCCCTTCGCCGACTTCAACCAGCCGAGCTTCGCCGCCGGCGAGCCGGGCAATCCGCTCGTCGCCGAGAACGGCGCCTACACCCGCTACGAAATCCATTTCAACGCGCCCGAGTTCACGGCCTTCGCCGCCAACGGTTGGAGCCGTGGGCTCAACCTCCCCGATCCGAGCCATCCGGCGCGTTTTCCGGTCGGTTCGATCGCGGTCAAGGCGGCGTGGCGCCCTCTGACCGCCGCCGATCCGCCGTCCGCGCGGGAGCGCGCCTATGTCGGGCGCGCCGAGATCGTCGACGTCGCCAAGACCCTTGCCAGGCGACACCTCGCCTGCTCGGAAAGCGAAGTCGCGCTGGTCGGACTGCACATCGCGATCAAGACCGCGGATCGGCCGCAATGGATCTGGAGCACATTCGAGCAGATCGACAACGTGCCGCCCGCGGGCGCCGCGCGAGCCCGACGCGCGCGCCGTCGGGAGTCCCCTATTCCTACTATGACCCGTCGAAGCCGCGGCGCCTCTGGCCGCCGTTCGGCACGGCCGGGGCTCTGCCCGTCGACTGGACGAATCCGCCGAAACGCGATCCCGCCCCAATGCAGGTGGTGCGCCGCCATCCGATCGACCCGACGATCATGGCTGTGAATCGCGCCTATTGGAGCGCGGCGGGCGTGAAGGGAACGGTATGGGAGCGCTACATGCTCGTCGCGGTTCAGTGGCCGACGAGCGGCGAACCGCCGGCGCCGACCAACGACGGCGGCTATTTCCCCGGACGGACCGGACGGCGCGCCGAACACGCGACGAATCGTACAAGTCGACCGCGGCGCCCGAGGAGAACCTGACCAACGCGACGATGGAGACCTATCTGCAGGACCGGCCGTCGAGCTGCATGGCCTGCCACCAGACCGTCTCCAACGCGCGGGGCGACGACTTTCGTCGGCATCCTCGCCGGAATTCGATAGCCGCAGAAAAGTTGTGGGATAGCCCGCCCGACGCCGGCCGCGGTTGAAGATTTTGCGCGCCGAGGCGGCTTTGCAGCGAATACGAGACGTGCGCGGCGTGTTCTTCCGCTGCCCCGGGCCGTGCCCGACGCAGACACCCAGGAGTACGCCATGACAGTCAGAACTCTGATGACCTCTTGCGGCGCGGTTCTCACATTCTCATTGGCAAGCGCAGCGCTGCTGGGATCGAGCGCCTTTCCCGCTTCAGCGACAGAATTCCAGCAGACGAATTTGGTTTCGGACATAGCCGGGTTAGCCCAGGTCACGGACCCGAGTTTGATAAATGCATGGGGCATCTCCGAGGGCCCCAGCACTCCATTCTGGATTTCAGACAACGGAACCGGCGTTTCGACGCTCTACTCCGTTCCGCCCATCGCGAAGGTTCCGCTCACCGTAACGATTCCTGCATCCGTCCTCGGCGGAGGGACGACGTCCGCACCCACCGGACAGGTGTTCAACGGCGCAAGCGACCCCAACGCATTCGCCCTTGGTCCCGGGGGCTCCAAGGGCAAGGCGCTTTTCCTGTTCGACTCGGAGGACGGCGTGATTTCCGGATGGAACGGATCGCTTGGAACGAGCGCGGTCATCGAAAAGGATTTTGGGAATGCGGCCGTCTACAAGGGACTGGCGATCTCGACCGTCAATGGAGGCGCCCTGTACGCGACAAATTTCCGTTCTGGATTTGTTGAAGCATACGACAGCAATTTCAATTCGGCGGGGGCGTTCACCGACCCAAGCCTAACAGCGGCGGGATATGCGCCGTTCAACGACAAGGTCATCGGAGGTGAGCTTTACGTCACCTTCGCCAAGCAGGACGTCGCCAAACACGACGACGACGCCTGCCCGGGCTGCGGCTTCGTCGATATTTTCAACCTCAACGGGACCCTCGACAAGCAACTGATCTCCGGTGGAGCGCTAAACTCTCCATGGGGCCTGGCGGTAGCGCCTGCGAGTTGGGGGTCGTTGGCGGGCGATCTCTTGGTCGGGAATTTCGGCGACGGCGCGATCAACGTCTACAAGGATGGCGTCTGGGTCGGCGCGCTGGACGGGATGGGCGGGAAACCCCTCGCAATTGATGGGCTCTGGGGTCTTACGTTCGGCAACGGCGCCGCGGGCGGAAGCCTTGACACGCTCTACTTTACCGCCGGCCCCAACAAGGAGAGCCATGGCCTGTTCGGAAGTCTGACGGCAGTTCCCGAACCTGCGACCTGGGCGATGATGCTGGCGGGGTTTGCCGGTCTCGCCTCGGCCGCCTATCGCCGCTCCCGCGCGAGCGACGCGGCCGCCGCCTTGGCCTGACCCGCGACCAATCCCGGAAGCGAGGCCGCTCGGTGACGCGACCTCGCTTCCGTCCAGTTGCCTCGCCGTCCCCCGACCATGGCCCGCCGCAAAGCCGTGCGGTTCGGGTGCCCGTCACGCCGGACTGACCGGCAAGTATCGCTCGCTGGCGGCGGAAGCCTTTGCCGGCAGCGTGGTCGGTACCCGTAACCATGGGCTATTGCGCATCGGCGACACGCTGAGCGAGGGCGAAGAGATCGTCTCCGAGGCGCTGTAGCTCTCTCATGTACCGACGGGCGCGCGGACGGCCCGATTTCGGCCTGAGGACCGTTCGCTCGGCTTGCCGGCGGGCGCCGAAAACGCGCGCGATCGCGTCCCTCTCAAATTTTATTTCGGCCCGGGGTCCGACCGCCGATCGGCGTCCGATCGCGTTCGCAAGTCCCTGATGCCGCTGCCATTGACCTTGCCTGGAGGGTCAATTTCCGGGCGGGGTTCGCAGCAATTGATGCAGATCCGCGCTGACTTGTCACAACTGAGTGGTTGCGCTTCTCACCGGACTATGCAGCAATTGACGTTGGGGAAAGAAGAGACCGACCATGCTCTCCGGGTTCTGGGACGACGCGCGAGGATCGAACGCATCGATCGTGAATTCGAGGCCGAGGCGCTCATCCTCGATTTTGGCGAGGGCGCCTATGACGAGGCGCGCCGACGACAACAGGAGGCCAGTTCCGACCTGTTCGCGACGGATTGGGGTCTTGTCGCCTTGGCGGTGGCGCGCCGGATCGGCGGCCGCCCCGACGTCGACCCTATGGTGCGGCTGGCCATGAACACCGCTCTCGTTCCCGATCGTGAAGACGTCGCCTGGCGCAGACGTCGATCCCTGACCGGGTTCAGGCCGCGCAAGCCGATCTCCCTTCCCAAATCTTCACCGGCCGACGAACGGCGCGGGGGATCGCCGCCAAGGCCAACCCATTCCGAATCCAGTTTGTCGGCTCGGCGGCGGATGCCGGCTCGACCACTTTGACGGAGGTCGAGATCGAGGTCGCGAACGTGTCGGAAGCCATCGTGGTCGCAGCGAATATCGCCTGGCCGCCGCGAACGATCGGTTTGCGCATCTTCGATCAGGCGGGCCGCGAAGTGTTTGCGCGCCAGAAGGCCGATCCCCGACAGGGGTCGCGCCGCCGCGCCGCCGTCAGCGGGCCTTCGCATCCGCCGCAAAGCCCCGCCGCTCTGAGGCGGACGGCAGGTCCAGCGTGAAACGGGTCTTCGGTTACAGTCATGCTCAATTTTGGCGCAGAGGCCGACGTGACGGCGTACTACGCTGACTCCGTTCCGCCACGACCGATATTGTTGAAGACGGGCCCGTTGGTGGGGAACGACCAGGGAATGACCCGAGGATCGGATTTTTGCTCATGACAGGCGCCTCCGCATATATGGCGACACTGGAAGGACCGAGAGCTACGGGGCAATGTATTCGATCCACTCGCGCGTCCCTACCTTCGACCCGCGCTTCAACCGGCTGCGAGCGGCGGCTGGCCGCCTCCTCGAATAGAATGCGCTGCCAAGCTAACGCCGAATCGGCATTGGGACAAAACCGCGTCTCCCTTGGGGCGTTGCAGCAAGCCACTCGGATCAACCCATCATCGCCGCCGCGGCGGCGGCGGCCATCGCGAACATGCAGGTCAGCTGGATGGAAAACAGCGTGAAGCGGACACTCGCGACCGCGTCGGTCTGGCGCAGCGCGACGTGAACCAATGTCTGCCCGATCCGCGCGGCCAGCAGAATCTCAGCGAGCCTGTCGAGGACAGGGCTCCGCAAGCCGGCGACAGTCAGCGCCACGACGATCGCGCCATAGACCGGCAGGTTCTCGACGCAATTCATGTGCGCGCGCGTGACGCGTTGATACCAGTCGGCGCCCTCGGCGCATCGGCTCGCCAGCCGGCGACCGAGGCGCGCCCGGAAAGTATCAGCGCCCAGCGGTAGCCGCCGACGCCGACCGACAGGATGACCAACGTCCATGCCGCGAATGCGACGAGAACCAGGACAGGGATGTTCATCGGTTCCTCCCCATCGGCGAAGCGCGGGCGGTCGCGACGGCGTCCGCCCGCGACCGAGACGCCGGCCGCCTCATGCCGCTTCCTTCGCCGATTGGCCGAGACCAGCTTTCACGATCGGCGCCAGGTCTTCGGCGTCGAGCCCGCAGCCGTCGATGAATGACGATCGCCGGCGGCGCAGGAATGTGAGCCCGATCAGGTAGAGACCCGGCAGCGGCGTCACGCCGCCGTGATTGACGATCTCGCCGCGATGATCGAGCACGGGCGCCCTGAGCCACGAATAGCGACGGACAAAGCCGGTCGCCAAACGACCGTCCGAACGCCCTCTTTCCGCAGATCGAGCGCCAGAGCGCCGCCAGCGGCCAGGACGGGAATTCGCGCTGCCGGGTCGGCGGCGGGCGCCTCGAGTCCTCGATCTCCGATGCATCCATCGATCCTGTCGAGGATACGCAGCATGCGCGCATGCGAGGCATTCGTCGTCCGATCGAGGTCGTCCGCAAACTTGGCGGCGGCGCCGTCGATCGCCACGAGGCTGCCAACCAGCCGCACGCCCAACCGCGCCAGAACGCCGAGGTCGAGGTCGCGGTTGTCGGAGCGGCCAACCAGTTGCAGCGACGGCTGGCGGCGAGCGGCGTCGAGATTGCCTCCCTCGATGGCCGGATCGTCAAGAATGCCGGCCGTCTCCATCCACGCATAGATGTCCCGCCCGCGATAGCGGCGGGGCACGCGGGTGTGATTCCCGACGGCGAGCGTCACCGGGCGCCCCGAGGCATGGATCTCCTCGGCGAGTTGAACGCCGCTCGACGAGGCGCCGACCACCAGCACGCCGCCGTCCGGAAGCTGCCCCGGCTCCCAATAGTACGAGGGAGACAGCTGAGCGACCCTGGCCGTGAGCGCTTGCGCCATCGCCGGACGGAACGGCGTCTCACAGGCTCCCGTCGCGACGACGACGGCTTGCGAACGCCACGTCCGGCGGTGGTCGAGACTCGGTATCCGCAGGCGGTCGGTTCGACCTTTGTCACGTCGACGCCGCTCACGATCGGCGATGCGATCGTCTGCGCGTAACGCTCGAGATAGCCGGCGAATGCGCCGGCCGGCATGAAGCCGTCGGGATCGCTCCCATCATAGGGCAAGCCGGGAAGTGCGCTCATCGCGTTGGTCGTCAGCAGATTCAGCGATCGCCAGCGCTCCGAACGCCACCGCTCGCCGATCCGCCCGCGCTCCAGCACCACATGGTCGACGCCGCGCAGTGCAAGGCTTCGGCTCATGGCGAGGCCCGCCTGGCCGCCGCCGAGGATGATGACGTCAGTCGTATGCATGATGTCGTGTCCCTCTTCGGGGTTGAAGGGGGCCGCCCGGTCAGGGCCGGGCAGTCCGGCGGGCTACGCGACGGCCGGCGTCTTGACGGAGACCGAGACCGGAACGCCATTGGTGAGGATGTCGAAGACGGCCGACCGGGCCTTCGACTGCATGACGATTTTCTCGAGTTCATCAGGGCTGGCGTCGCCGTCGATCTCGAAGGAGACCTTGATGCCCTGATAGCCGTTGCGGACCTCGCCCGAGAGTCCGAGGACGCCGCGCAAGTCGATGTCGCCTTCGATCGTCGACTCGACGCTGCCGAGTTTGATCCCCGTGCGGCCGCTATGGCGCCGATGCCGGCGGTCAGACACGAAGCCAGCGCATGGAGAACCCATTCCACCGGTGAAGGGGCGGCGTCAGCGCCGGTCAGGACGGCCGGATGGTCACCCTCAGCGGTGTATGGAGCGACGTGGGTTTGCTCGACGCCCGCGCCGAAAAATCCGTGCATCGTGCTCTCGCTGTGCGTGCCTGAAAGCCAACGGCTCTTGGCGCGGAACTGAAACTTGGCGAGCTCCGGCTGGGCGCCGACGGCGTTGATCGTGGCGAACAGCGCCGGCGTATCGACGCCGTTCATCGGAACGGGCGCACGCTTGGTCGCCTTGGAGACTGTCATAACTGCGGACATGTTATTTCTCCTCGTTTGAGCGTAAGTTTCAGGTTCGAGCCCCTGGCCCTGCGGCCCGGTCGCCCTGGTCATCGACCGCGCCGCATTCGCAGTGGCGCGCCTGACGCCGGATCTGTACGCTCGCTCGAGGTTGGTTCGAATGATCGCGCGACCGGATCATCCGACCGTTCGTCCAAATCCGACGGTCGCCGTTTCGATGGATCCGCTGTCCGACGTGCTGAGCGCGGTTCGGCTGACGGGAAGCCTGTTCTTTTCCGGGCTCTTCACCGCGCCCTGGTGCGTGGGCGTCAAGATCACGCCGGATGAATGCGCGCGTCACTTGCCGGGACTTCCGGCGCAGATCATCGGCTATCACGTCGTCGTCGAGGGCAGGATGCTGGTCGGCGTGAACAGCGACCCTCCGGTCGAAGTCAGCGCCGGCGAGATCGTGGTCTTTCGCAGAATGCCCGCACGTTCTGGCCGACCGGCCCGGAGTTTGACCGATCAGCGCGAGCGAACTCATTCAGCGGTCCCCGGACGGCGGCTTTCAAATGGTCCACGGCGGAGGCGGCGTCGCGACTCGGATCGTGTGCGGATTTCTCGCGAGCCAGGCCCCTTACAATCCGCTCTCCCCGACTTTGCCCAAGGCGCTCAAGATCGACGTGCCCGGGCTGCGTCGCGCGAGCGGATCGAGGCCTCCGTCCGCTTCGCGGCGAACGACCTCGCGGAAGGCAGAATTGCCTCGTCGAGCGTCATCGCGCGACTTTCCGCGTTGCTTTTTACCGAGACGGGGCGACAGTACGCGTCAACGTCGTCGAAGAGGAAGTCGCTGCGCAAGGGCGTCAAAGACCCGCATATTGGCCGGGCTCGAGCCTTATTTATCACCAGCTCGGCGCGTCCTGGTCGGCGGAAAGGCAGCGAATAGAGGTTGCTTTCGCGCAGCGCCTTTGTCGAACGCTTTTCGTCGCTCGTCGGCATGCTGCTCATCCGATACTCACGTTCTGGCGACTGCAGAGCGTGAAGCTGAACTGCGCAGATGCGCAAGATAATCGCGTAGTCCGCCCATTCGGTCGGATATTAATACGAGGAAGCGTTCAGCCGGGGTTCCAGGGCGCATCGGAGCATCCCCCGCCCGGCGGAGAGAAATGCAGGCGTCGGAGTGACGAAGGTCTGTCGCGAGGCCTCGGCGGCCGCGGTCGGGGGCCGCCGGCCGGCCGCGAACGAGCCTCCATTCGCTCAGCATCTCCATGTTCAGGCGGGCGCCAAACATTCGATTCCGACCACTCGCCACGGCGCGCTTCGTCGCACAGGATCAGCGCCGCTCTATGGATTGAGGAGGGGCATCTTTTCGTTATTCTGAATCTATCAAAAAAATGGCTCTTATCGCGTTACGTATTGGTAAGTCGAAGGCGTCCGGCAGTTCTGCGGGCCG
>CAWFJG010000021.1:0-113847 GCA_963816065.1 uncultured Alphaproteobacteria bacterium
TAAGACGCGTCGGCGACCCACCCGAGGAAAAGGATTTCCACCCTCCAGACCCAGGGCAATCGGGTGAAGGAGTAGGTGACAAACCGCTAAAGTGCTGAATCTATGTCGTCCCTCGATTCGCATGAGGGGACGGCAATGGACGACGCGGCCGCGGACTGCGCGGCATTCGATGAGACGGTTGTTTTTCTCAGTTATTTCAAGGATCTGCAGGACCCACGCCAGCAAGGCAAGGTGGCCTACCCGCTCGACGAGATCCTGCTCCTGTGCCTGCTCGCGGTGCTGGCGGGCGCGGAGAGTTTCACCGAAATCGCCCTCTTCGGGGGCAAGAAGCTGGACCTGCTTCGCCGCTTCCGCCCGTTCAACGATGGCACGCCGGCACACGATCACCTTGGCGATATCCTGGCTGTTCTTGACGCCGAGCAGTTCCAGCGCTGCTTCGTTGCCTGGGTCGCCTCGCTGACCGGCACGCCGGAAGGGGTGATCGCGATCGATGGCAAGACCGTGCGCCGATCCGGCCAGAAGAAGAGCGCAAGGCGCCGATCCACATGGTTTCCGCCTTCGCGGCACGTCAGCGCCTCGTGCTCGGCCAGGTCAAGGTGGCGGAAAAGTCCAACGAGATCATAGCGATCCCCAAGCTGCTGGATCTGCTGGCGGTCGAGGGTGCGATCATCACTATCGACGCCATGGGCTGCCAGCGTGAGATCGCACAGAAGATCATCGACAAGAAGGCGGATTACGTCCTGGCGCTGAAGGGCAACCAAGGTTCGCTGCGCGAGGATGTCGAACTGTTCGTCGCCGAACAGAAAGCCAAAGGGTTCGCGGACACAAAGATTACCCGCGACACGACCGTCGACGGCGATCATGGCCGCATCGAGACCAGAACCACAACCGTCATCCATGACGTCGAATGGCTCCAGGAACGCCACGACTGGCCTGGCCTGAAAGCCGTCGTCATGGTCGAAAGCAGCGCGAAATCGGCGAAAAGATCGAACAGGAGACACGCTTTTACATCACCTCACTGGTCATGCTGCGCGTGCATGCTCGGGCCCGTCGTGCGCAGCCATTGGGCGATCGAGAACAGCCTCCATTGGGTCATGGACATGGTGTTTCGCGATGACGAGTGCCGGGTCCGAACCGACCATGCTCCCGCCAATTTCACAACCATCAAACACATGGCCCACAACCTGCTCCGGCTGGCTCCCGGCAAGTCCTCCTTGCGGCTGCAGACGCAAAATCGCCGCCTGGGATGACGACTTCCTCGCCAGCCTTGTCACCGCATGAATGTTTCACCCGATTCCCCTGCCTCCAGACCCGAGCGGCGGCGGCCATCGGCGCGTCCTTCTCCCTGATGGAGAGGGCGCCGCCGAAGGCGACGGATGAGGCTCGGCGCGGGGCTCCATCTCATTCCTGCCGCTTCAAGCTCGTCATTCTGGGCACGATTGACTTTCGAGCGGGCTTGGCCTTGATCGGCGCCGGCGCGCCCACATCGCCCGCATGGGAATGGGCCGCCCCTGTGAGGTCCTGATGCCCATTCCTTCCGACATTCCGCTGACCACCATCGACGGCAAGGCCGAAACGCTCGGCGCCTTCGACGGTCAAGGCGCTGCTGATCGTCAACGTCGCCAGCAAATGCGGCTTCACGCCGCAGTACGAGGGGCTCGAGGCGCTCCACAAGCGGTTCCACGGCCGCGGCTTCGCGGTGCTCGGCTTTCCCTGCAACCAGTTCGGCCATCAGGAGCCGGGCGACGAGGCGAGATCGCCAGCTTCTGCAAGCTGACCTACGACGTCAGCTTCCCGATGTTCGCCAAGATCGAGGTCAACGGCGACGGGCGCGCATCCGCTTGTATCGTGCGCTGAAAAAGCAGGCGTCCGGGCCTGCTCGGAACCGAGGCGATCAAGTGGAACTTCACCAAGTTCCTGCTCGACCGGAGTCACAACGTCGTGCGCCGCTACGCCCCGACCGACAAGCCCGAAAAAATGGGCCTCGACATCGAGGCGGTGCTGTAACGGACCGCGCCTAGCGTCCTGAGATTTGCACGCTTCCGCCGTGCATGGTGCCGGCTTCGGACGCCGAGACGGACCCATCCGCGACATTCATTCGCGAAAGGCCGAACCGAGCAGCGCGCAGGCCTGCGACAATTGCTTTACGAAATTCGGAAATTATGCTACGGTTCATTCTGTTAGCCAACAAGGCTCCCAAGAGGCAGACCATGACCGACGACATTATAAGCACCTCTTCAACTTCCGACGCTCCGCCTTCGCCCGCTCCATCCTCGCGAGCGGAAGCGCGGGCGGCGGCGAAGGCGCGGCGGTTGAAGGAGATCGAGCGGCGTGAGGCCTGCTTCGCCTTTTTCGCTTCGGGCTGGACCCCGCATGAGATCGCCAAGGCCGTCAAGGTCAGCGCCTCTTCGGTACGGAGTTGGATCGATCAGGCGATCAGCGAGCGCCGGCTCGACGCGCCCGAGCGCTACGCCCACGTCCAGGTCGCGCGGCTGAGCAAGATGCTGTCCGCCCTCGATTCCCAACTCGAGCGCGGCGACATGCGCGCGGTAACGCCGATGATCAAGGTGGTCGCCGCGCTCGATCGCTATCACGGGCTTGACGCCCGCGATCGGCGGCTGGCCCTTTCGGTTCTCGAGCCAGCGCGCGTCCCGGCGATCGAGGCGGCGGCGCCGCTGGCCCTGACCCATGCGTCGGCGGAGGCCAGGCTGGCGGAAGCGGCGGAAGTTGCGGAACCACGAATGTTGTCGTGCCCATAAGCCGCGGCATCCATAGCGGCGGCGACTTATTTTGGCGATCGGGCGCGGGGGCTCTGGGTTCTTGCTTTCGCGGGGATAGGCAGGGGAGCGCCGTCCGACCGCTTGGGATTTCCAAAGTTGCACAAGTCCCAAGTTGATCGCCTTGTCCCCCATCGCGAGTTCCGCGCCGGCCTTCAACCGGCTTCGCTCGATATGAAAATACACATCTATTATGTTTAAAATAACGAGCAAAAATAGGGAATTCGCGGCCCGCGATACCGTCAGGGCCTCACGGGCTCGGCTCGGATGCGCTTTGCGGCCGTCACAAAGTTGCAGATTTTGGCGCCTAAGTCTCTGGAATTGGCCGCAAGCGTCAATTGACGCCGCCGCCCGGCGCCGGCGTAGTGAGGGATTCATGTCCAAGGTCGTGCTGGTCACTGGAGGCTCGCGTGGCATCGGTCGCGCCGTCGCCCTCGCCGCCGGCCGACGCGGCTGGTCGGTCGGCGTCGCCTATCGCGCGGACGTCCATGCCGCCGACGAGGTGGTCGCGTCGATCGCCTCCGCCGGCGGACGCGCGGTTGCGCTGAGAGGCGATGTCGCTCTCGAAGCCGACGTCGTCGCAATGTTCGACGCCGCGACCAAGGCGCTCGGGCCTTTGACCGCGGTCGTCGCCAATGCGGGCGTCGCCGCGCCGGTTGCGCGACTCGCCGACATGAGCGGCCAGCGCCTGCGCCGGATGCTCGAGGTCAACGTGCTCGGAGTTCTTCTCACCGCGCGCGAGGCGGCGCGACGGATGGCCGAGTTGGCCGGCGGTCTCGGCGGTTCGATCGTGCTGATCTCCTCGACGGCTTCGCGGCTCGGCGCGCCCAATACCTACGTCGACTACGCCGCTTCCAAGGGCGCCGTCGACACGCTGACTATCGGCCTCGCCAAGGAACTCGGCCCGGAGGGCGTGCGGGTCAACGCGGTTCGCCCGGGCCTGATCGAAACGGAAATCCACTTGGCGACCGGCGAGTCCGACCGCGCGCTGAAGGCTCGGCCGCTCGACGCCGCTCGGGAGGCCGGGAGCGCCGGAGGAAGTCGCCGAGGCCGCGCTGTGGCTGATCGGCGACGCTGCGTCTTACGTTACGGGGGCGATCCTCGACGTCGCGGGCGGACGCTGACGGCGGAACGCCGACTAGCGCCAGCGCGCCGAATTCGGCCGGCTTCCCGAGTGGAGGCGGTTTCGAAGCGGAGGCGACAAAGCGATCACGGGACTTGGCTCCTCCCGCCGGACCCGTGATCGCTTCTTCTAGGTGCGTCGGCTTTTGCCCGTCCGCCAACGCAAGAAAGCAGCGATCCGAAAGCCAAGGGGGAACGGCGGAGGCCCCCAGATCGCTGCCTCGCGTCGCATTTCACGATCGCGATGACCCTTATTTAGGACCGCGGTCGCAGCCCACATTGATCCAGCGCAAATCCTCCGAGAAATCGGATCCGTCCGCGGTCGCCGATTGCGGCGACGCGCCGCATGGCTTTGGGCGTGAGGGCTAGCCTCCCGGTCGGGCCTGGAAAGCGCGCAGCGCGGAGTTGGGGCGACGTTCCGACGCGTAAGGCCGGCTGAAGCGGCAGGAGACGATTATGCGCATGCTAGTGGGAGCGGCGCTCGCCGCGGTTCTCGCGCTCCCGGCGGGGCCGGCGTCGGCCGACGACCTGATGAAGTCGGCGCAGGAGCATTTCAAGCCGATTCCGTCGATGGTTCCCGCGGTGAAAGAAAACGCCGTCACGCACGAGAAGATCGAACTCGGAAGGCTTCTGTTCTTCGATCCGCGACTGTCGGCGAGCGAGATCATCAGCTGCAACACCTGCCACAATCTCGGCACCGGCGGCGTGGACGCCGGCCCGACCTCCGTCGGCCACGGCTGGCAGAAGGGCCCGCGCCGTGCGCCGACCGTCTACAACGCCGTGTTCAACGTCGCCCAGTTCTGGGACGGCCGCGCCGCCGACCTCAAGGCGCAGGCCAAAGGGCCGGTGCAGGCGAGCGTCGAGATGAACGCAACCCCCGATCACGTCGTCAAGGTCCTGTCGTCGATGCCCGAATATGTCGAGCTGTTCAAGAAGTCTTTCCCGAACGAAGAGTCGCCGGTGACCTTCGACAATTTCGCCAGGGCGGTCGAAGCCTTCGAGGCCACGCTGATCACGCCGGCCGCCAAGTTCGACCAGTATCTCGAAGGCAACGACAGCGCGCTCAACGACCAGGAGAAGTCCGGCCTCAAACTATTCATGGAAAAAGGCTGCGTCGCCTGCCACAACGGGATCAATGTCGGCGGCCAGGCTTACTTCCCGTTCGGCGTCGTTGAAAACCCGGGCGCCGAGGTCTTGCCGCCGGGCGACAAGGGTCGCTTCAATGTCAGCAAGACGGCGAGCGACGAATACGTGTTCCGCGCGGCGCCGCTGCGCAACGTCGCGTTGCGGGCGCCCTACTTCCATTCCGGTCAGGTCTGGACCCTCGAGCAGGCGGTCGGCGTGATGGGGTCGGCCCAGCTCGGCGCCAAGCTCACCGATCAGGAAGTGGACGATATCGTCGCCTTTCTCGACACGCTGACGGGCGAGCTTCCGGACATTCCCTATCCGGTCCTGCCCGTGCGGACCGCCGCGACGCCTCTTCCGTCGCTGGCGAAATAGGCTGCCATATTTGCGCGCGCCGCTGCACCGTTAGGCGCGCGCCGCCGTCCGGGCGGTTCCCAATTGCCCAGGCGGACCGAGGCCCCTCTCCTCTTCCCCGGGAGAGGGGCCATTGCTTCAGCGGAAGAGCGGCGAGACGAAAATCGCCGCCGCCGCGAGTTGCCCGAGGCCGAAGGCCGCCGACCGCAGCGGCTGACGGCCGGCGATGTAGGCCGCCATGTGCCCGAGTTCGCAGCAGGACATAAGCCACGGCGAGAACGTCGGCGATCCGGCTGGGTCCGCCGATCATCTGTGCGACGATCACCGCGGCGGCGAACCAGGGAAAGGTCTCGATCGCATTGAGGTGCGCGCCGTAAGCTCGCGCCGCCCTACCGGTCAGGTCGCCGACATGGTCGCGCGGCAGGTTCGGGTCGAGCCCCTTGACGAAGGCGAAGGCGACATAAGGCAAGGTCGCGGCAATCAGGATGCACCAGATGGCGATTGTCATGGTAATGTCTCCCCGCCCGCGCGGCGCGCACGACGGCTCGCGACCATCGGCGCCCATTGCGGTACGCTGTCAACAGACGATCTGCCGCTTGCACCTAAGCCGCCGACGTCCGGTCGCTGCTCGACAGCATCGGCGACCCTCGATGTGGGCGACCGGCGGACCGCGCCCCGATCGGCGGCCGTTGCACTTAAAGGACTGATTTTCCGAGGAAACATAAAGCTGAAGCAGCCTGGGTCGGCTATGGCGTGAGCGTTCGGAATTGGCTAGACCCTCGCTCATCCGAACAGAGGCGAACCTTTGAGCGACACCCGCGACGACAGGCCCGGCCCCGAAGAGCCGTCTGACATCAAGCCCGTCTCGATCCTCGACGAAATGAAGCGCAGCTACCTCGATTACGCGATGAGCGTAATCGTCAGCCGCGCCCTGCCGGATGTTCGCGACGGCCTGAAGCCGGTGCATCGCCGCATCCTCTATGCGATGTCAGAGCTGAACTTCACGCCGGACCGGCCCTACAACAAGTCCTCGCGCACCGTCGGCGATACGATGGGCAAGTACCATCCGCACGGCGATCTCGCCATTTACGACGCGCTCGTTCGCATGGCGCAGGACTTTTCGATGCGGGTCCCGCTCATCGACGGGCAGGGCAATTTCGGCTCGGTCGACGGCGATCCGCCGGCGGCCTCGCGCTACACCGAGGCGCGGCTCGATCGTTCAGCCTTGGCGCTGCTCGAAGACCTTGACAAGGACACAGTCGATTTCAAGCCGAACTACGACGAGAAGGAAGACGAGCCGGTCGTCCTGCCGGCCCGCTTCCCCAACCTTCTGGTCAACGGCGCGGGCGGCATCGCTGTCGGCATGGCGACCAACATCCCGCCGCACAACCTCGGCGAGACCATCGATGCCCTGCTGGCGATGATGGAGAAGCCCGACATCTCACTCGAAGAGCTGATGGAGCATCTGCCCGGTCCCGACTTCCCCACCGGAGGGACGATTCTCGGGCGCTCGGGAATCCGCGCGGCCTATGCAACCGGACGCGGCTCGATCATCATGCGCGCCAAGGTCTCGGTCGAAGAGCTGCGCAAGGGCAAGGACCGCGAGGCGCTGATCGTCCACGAGATCCCGTACCAGGTCAACAAGGCGACCCTGATCGAGAAGATCGCCGAGCTCGTCCGCGAGAAGCGCGTCGAAGGCGTTTCGGACCTGCGCGACGAGTCCGATCGCGACGGCATGCGGATCGTCATCGAGCTCAAGCGCGACGCGGTCGCCGAGGTCGTTCTCAACCAGCTCTGGCGCTTCACCGCCATGCAGTCGAACTTCGGCTGCAACATGATCGCGCTGAACGGCGGGCGGCCGGAGATGCTGACGCTCACCGACATGCTGCGCGCGTTCCTCGAATTCCGCGAGGAGGTCGTCACCCGCCGCACCAAACATCTGCTCGCCAAGGCGCGCGACGCGGCCCATCTTCAGGTCGGTCTCGCCATCGCCGTCGCCAACATCGACGAGGTGATCCGGCTGATCCGCACATCGCCCGATTCCGGCGCCGCGCGGACCGCGCTGATGGATCGCTCGTGGCCGGCGCGCGACATGGCGCCCCTCATCTTGCTCATCGCCGATCCTCGCCACGCGCTCGACGCCGATGGCTCCATAAGGCTCTCGGAGGCCCAGGCCCGCGCGATCCTCGAATTGCGCCTCGCCCGTCTCACCGCGTTGGGCCGCGACGAGATCGCGGAAGCCCTGAACAGGCTCGCCGCCGAGATCGCCGACTATCTCGACATCCTCGGTTCGCGCGCTCGCCTCATGGGGATCATCCGCGACGAGTTCGTCAAGGTGAAGACCGACTTCCCTTCCCCTCGCCGTACGGAGATCGCCGACAGCGAAGCCGACATGGACGACGAGGACCTCATCCAGCGCGAAGACATGGTCGTGCTGGTGAGCCACGGCGGCTACATCAAGCGCGCGCCGCTCACGACCTACCGGGCTCAGCGTCGCGGCGGCAAGGGCCGCGGCGCCATGGCGACGCGCGAGGAGGATTTCGTTGCGCGCCTGTTCGTCGCCTCGACTCATCAGCCGGTGCTGTTCTTCTCGTCGGCTGGGCAGGTCTACAAGGAGAAGGTTTGGCGCCTGCCGCTCGCGGCGCCTCAGGCCCGCGGCAAGGCGCTGGTCAACCTCCTGCCGCTCGAACAGGGCGAGCGGATCACCACCATCATGCCGCTGCCCGAGGACGAATCCACCTGGGAAGCCCTCGACGTGATGTTCGCCACGACGCGCGGCACGGTGAGGCGCAACAAGCTCTCCGACTTCGCCCAGGTCAACCGCGCCGGCAAACTTGCCATGCGGCTCGACGAAGGCGAGCGAATCGTCGACGTCCAGATCTGTTCGGACAGGCAGGACGTGCTGCTGACGACCGCACGCGGCCAGTGCATCCGCTTCGCAGTCGATGACGTGCGGGTGTTCAAGGGACGCGACTCGATGGGGGTGCGCGGCATCGCGCTCGATAAGGGCGACCACGTAATCTCGCTCGCGATCCTCAATGCCTTCGATGCCACAGGGGACGAGCGCGCGGCCTACCTCAAGCAGCGGCGAGCGCTCATGGGCGAGGCGGCGGACGAGACCGTTGAGCCGGAGGCCGACGGCGAAGTCAGCGCCCCGATCGGATCGGCGCTCGCGCCCGAACGCTTTGCGGCCATGCAGGACGCGGAGCAGGTGATCCTGACCGTGTCCGAAAACGGCTACGGCAAGCGCACCTTGTCCTACGAGTACCGGGTCACCGGGCGCGGTGGAAAAGGGATCGTCGCGATGGCGGCAAACGAGCGCAACGGCGCCTTGGTCGCCTCCTTCCCGGTCGAGAACTCCGACGAGATCATGCTGGTCACCGATGGCGGACAGCTCATCCGCGTGCCGGTCGCCGGCATCCGCATCGCCGGAAGGGCGACGCAAGGCGTGATCGTGTTCCACACCGCCGCAGAGGAGCACGTCGTGTCGGTCGACCGGATCGGCGAGACGGACGAGGGCGAGGAAGAGGCGTAACGGCGCCGGGCCCCGCAGGCTACGATCGCGGTCGGTCCGATCGAGCCAACGAGACCAATCAGGACTTGCCTGAATCCTTGCGCGCCTGTGCGACCTTGGTCGCCTGCGATACGCGGCCGATTTCTCTTCGGGTCGTCCCGCCGGCGAACTCTTCGACCCTCTTTTTCGGACGCATTCCGTCGGAAGCGGAGCGACCGGGATCGGGATGCGGGTTGGCTTCGCTGCGCATCTTCAGCTCGAGCGCATGGCGCGCCAGATCGGCTTGGCTGGGGCTGTCGCTCTTCGTCGCCTCGCGGCGGGAGAGCTCTGCGTCCAGACGCTGAATTGCTTCGAACAGCGCCTGCGCCTTGGCCGCCGATCCGGCGTTGTCCTTCACGGGCCTCGAGCCGTGCGGCTCGGCTTTTCCGCGGATCTCGCGTTGCTGCCGGGCGGCGACGTCGTTGGCGCGGCCATGGGCCTGCCGCAGCCGGTGCAGCAAAGCCTTCAGCTCCTCCTTGGATTGCCGCTCGATCTCAGGGGGCCTTGTGGCGACGACCATCGCCAGCTCCGATGCGTTCAAGAGACGATCTTCAGGTTCTGTGCCGCTCATGCGGAGGCCGTCCCAGAGGTCTGCCCGAGGCGCGACGCAGTCGGGCCTGACGAGAGAGGGCACGTTATTGCATGTGTCGCCATGGCGCCAGCCCGCCTGCCGAGCCAAAGTCTGTCGCTTGCGACTGTCCTCGACCGCATCGCCGATGGACGCCCATCGCCCGATGAGCTAGGCGGCACGCGGGGAACAGGAGCCTCTCATGACCCGACACGCCCGCGACGTTCTGCTCGACATCCTTCGCGACGAAGGGATCACCCACGTCTTCGGCAACCCCGGCTCAACCGAGATGCCGCTGATGGACGCGCTGGTCGACGCCCCGGACATCGCCTACGTCCTCGGGCTGCAGGAGGCGACTGCGGTGGCGATGGCCGACGGCTGGTCGCTCGCTTCGGGCCGCGCCGGCTTCGTCAACCTGCACGCCATGGGAGGACTCGGCAACGCCATGGGCGTTCTGGTCGCCTCCAAGGCGAGCGAGACGCCGCTCGTCGTCACGGCGGGCCAGCAGGACACCCGCCACCTGATGACCGAGCCGTGGCTCTCGGGCGATCTCGTCGCGCTCGCCGCCCCGATCGCCAAATGGGCGAAGGAGGTGCGTCGCGGCGACGATGTCGGCCAGGCGCTGAGGCGCGCCTTCGCGATCGCCCGCACCCCACCCTGCGGGCCCGTGTTCTTGTCGCTGCCGATGGACATTCTCGACCAGGAGGTGAGCGGTCCGACGCCGGCGGCCTCCGCTCCGCCCCGGCTCGGGCGCCTCGCCGGACGCGGCGCGGCTGGCGGACACGCTCGCCGGCCTCGATCCCGACCGGGTGCTGGTGGTGCTCGGCGACGACCTGTCGGCCTCGGTCAGCGAAGGCCTCGTCGCCTTCGCCGAGGCGGGCGGCTTTCCGGTATGGGGAACGCAACTCACCTCGCGCGCGGCGTTCCCCTCGGCCCACCCCTGCTGGGCGGGAGTGTTGAAGCCCGACTTCGCCGTCATGCGCGAGCATTTCGAGCACGCCCAGGCGATCGTGCTGGTCGGCGGACGGGCCTTCGTCGCCTATCCCTATCGCGCCGCCAAGCCGGTGCCGGAAGGCGTCGCGGTGCTGCACGTCGCCGACAACCCGGAAGCCTTCGGCCGCGAGCATGCCGCCGACATGGCGCTGCTGGGCGACATTGGCGCGACGCTGGGCGGCGCGGCGCAACGCCTGAACGAGCGCGTCGACCGCAGCGCGGTCGCGGCCCGCCTCGCCGGTCGCGCAGCCTCGAAGCGCGCGGCTCAGGAGACGCTTCGGGCGGAGATCCTCTCCGAACCCGGCCCGCTGCTTTCGCCCGACGCGGCGGTGCTGGCGGCGCTCGACGCCCTGCCCGACGACGCGCTGATCGCCAATGATTCCGCGGCGACCTTCGGCAAGGTGCAGGACCTGCTGATCACCCGGCCGGGCCGCTATTTCTTCTCGCGCGGCGGGGTGCTCGGCTGCAACATGCCCGCGGCCGTCGGCGCATCGCTGGCCGGCGCCGGACTCGTCGCCTCGTTCGTCGGCGACGGCGGGGCGATGTACTCGCCCCAGGCGCTGTGGAGCGCCGCCCATTACCGGGCCAAAGTCGTGTTCTTCGTCTTCAACAACCGCCGCTACGGCGTGTTGCAGAACGTGGCCAAGGGCCTCGGCTACGCCAACGCCGTCGCCGGCCGCTTCGTCGGCATGGAGATCGTCGCCCCGGCGATCGACTTCCAGGCGCTGGCCGCCTCGATGGGCGTGCCATCCCTCCGGGCCGACGACCGGGAGGCGATCGCGACGGCGGTCGCCGCAGCGCTCCGGCGCGAGGGTCCGTCGCTGATCGAGATCGGGATTGCGTGACGGCCCGAGCGCGATTTACTGGAGGTTTGCCCACCTGCCGATTTCGGCCCAAAACCATCTCGCGCTCGGTCCAGGCGCCGATCCGGTTCGCCTGCTAGCAGGCGGTTTATTTTGTCCGGCTCGACGGTCCGTTCAAAAAACACTTGCAATATCATGGCTTTGCCAGCCATGCAACCCGCCGGTAGCGGCTCCAGCGGCGTGAAAAAGGGCGCGTTAACAGGCGCCGGAACAGGTCATTAACAGGCACATAACAGGCTCGGAACAGGCTGACGAAACGGGGCGCGAGACCGCGCGCGGCCAGGTTGTAAGGCGCGGTCAGAATCCCCCTTTCCACCGCCATGTGCGCCAGCCAGAAATCACCGATTGCGGGCCAGGCTCGCGCCGGATCCGCCTGACCCACGCCATTGCCCGCGTGGCGAGATCCAAATCGCCATAATCTTCGAATAGTCGTCCCTGGCGTGCGGCCGCGAAGGAGGACCACGATGTCGAACCTGATCGGCGGCCTCCGGACCGTGTGTGCGATTTTGGTCCTTGCGGCGGGCGCCCAACCCGCCCATGCGATGGGGGGCGGCGGGCCGCCGGTCCGGACGATGACGCTCGAGGACTGCCGCGAGACGGTCGCCAACAAGGGGATCGCCGACGTCGCCCAATTTGAGGCCGAAGTGAAAAAGTGCCGTGCGAACTCGGTCGCCTACCCGCCCGCCTATCCCAAATCGCGGCAGTAGCGCCAATCGCGCGGCCTCAGGCCTGCTTGATGATCGCCTCGATCGCCGGCGGCCGCTTCAATGTCTGCAACACCACGCAATAGCGCTCGGTGAGCTTGAGCAGCGTGTCGAGCTGATCCCGCGGCGCGTCCGTATCGAGCTCGAAGGTCAGGCGGATGTCGGTGAAGCCGACCGCGGCGTCCTTGGCGACCCCAAGCGTGCCGCGAAAATCGAGGTCGCCCTCGGCCGTGACCCGGCCCGAGCGCAGCGAGACGCCGAGCGCGGTCGCGACCGCCTTCAGGGTGACGCCGGCGCAGGCTGTCAAAGCCTCGAGCAGCATGTCGCCGGAACAGAGTTCGAGCCCGCTCCCGCCGGTGGCGGGATGGAGCCCAGCCGCCGCCAGCGCCCGCCCAGTCTCGACCTTGCAGGCGATCGAAGCGGAATTGAGCTCGCCTCTGGCCTTCAGGGTGACGCGCGCGGCGCCGGGCTCGGCGCGGTATCGGTCCTTCAGCGGCGCCTGGAGCGCGCGCAAGTCGTCGCCGTTCACTTGAAAACCTCCGTTGTCGTCGAGCCGGCACTCTGCCCGCGCCGTTCGACCGGCGCAATCCGCGCCCCGAGCGCTTGTGACGCGGCGGCCGGCGGGCTAGGGCTTGCGTCCATGGCACACACCGGCTTCTTTTCCGGCTCTTTCGACCCGATGACCAACGGGCACCTCGACGTGATCGACCATGCCGCGTGGCTCTGCGACCGGCTGGTGGTTGGAGTGGGCTCCAATCCGAACAAGGCCGGGCTGTTCACGGTCGAGGAGCGGCTCGCGCTCATCCGCGAGGCGGCCCAACCGGTGCTGGAGGGCAAAGGCTGCGAGCTCGACGTGGTCAGCTTCTCGGGGCTCGCGATCGACGCGGCCCGCGATGCGGGCGCGACCCTGATCGTCAGGGGCCTGCGCGACTTCGACCGATTTCGACTACGAGATGCAGATGGCCGGCATGAACCGGGCGATGGCGCCGGACCTGCGCACCATCTTCCTGCCCGCCTCCTCGCCGGTCCGGCCGATCACCGCGACGCTGGTGCGCCAGATCGCCTCGATGGGCGGCGACGCTTCCCCGTTCGCGCCGCCGAGCGTGATCGCCGCGCTGAAGGCCAAATTCGCCGCACACGCCTGAGAACGACCAGCCGGCGCCCAATGTTTTTCGAGCCTTGCGACAGTAAACCGGCGTTTGCGCCGCGATCGTCGCCCGAATGTCGGAAGTGGACGGGGCTACGTCCTGCCGTTCTCCCGAGGCGTCGACGTCGGTTCGTCGGCCGGTCAGATTCTGGGCGCTAGACCGCCCCGATCCGCATCAGATCATGGAAATGCACGATGCCGACGACCTGGCGTTCCTGCACCACCAGCAGGGCCGAGATCTTGTGGCTGATGCTCTCCAGGGCCTCGGCCACCAGCGCGTCGGGGGCGATGGTGCGGGGCTTGCGGGTCATGACGTCGGCGACCGGCGTCTCGAGCGAATATCCGGCCTTCAGGTGACGGCGCAGGTCGCCGTCGGTGACGATCCCGACCAGCTTGCCGGAGTTGAACGCCGCCACACAGCCAAACCCTTTCGAGGACATCTCGACGATCGCGTCCGCCATCCGGGCGCGCGCGTCGATGCGGGGAATGCGCTCGCCCGTGTGCATCACGTCGCGGACGTACTGCAGCTTGGCGCCGAGCTTGCCGCCCGGGTGCAGCATCTGAAAGTCGCGGGCGGTAAAGCCGCGGCCCTCGAGCAGCGCGATCGCCAGCGCGTCGCCGAGGACGAGCTGCATCGTGGTCGAGGTGGTCGGCGCGAGCCCGTTCGGGCAGGCCTCGTCCGCATCCGGCAGGGCGAGGCGGATGTCCGCCTCGCGGCCGAGCGCGCTCTCCGGGGCGGCCGTCATCGCGATCAGCGGAATGGCGTAGCGCTTGGCGAAAGTGACGATGGCGGCGAGTTCGACCGTCTCGCCGGACCAGGAGAGCGCGAGCAGGACGTCGCCGTTCTGGACCATGCCGAGGTCGCCGTGGCTGGCCTCGGCGGCATGGACAAAGGCGGCCGGCTGGCCGGTGGAGGCGAGCGTAGCGGCGATCTTGCGGGCGACGAGCCCGGACTTGCCCATGCCGGTGACGATGACCCGGCCGGAGGCCGCCGCGATCGTCTCGACCGCACGCGAGAAGGCGGCGCCCAGTCCGCCGTCTCCGGTCGTCCGCATCGCCTCGTTGAGCGCGTCGAGCCCACGCCGCTCGGTGTCGAGGGTTCTGAGCGCCGACAAGAGGGCGCTTGCCTGTTCGTGAATCATGCGGGCTCCTTACCACCCCCGCGCGTTCGGCAAAACTGCACCGAGGACGGATCGGGTCGCGCGCGAAGCCTCAGGTCCGGGGGACGAAGCCCTGCTTGCGCAGCTCCTCTCTGACGCCTGCTGCCAGATCGTGGCGGCTGAGCGCGAAGGCGATGTTGGCGGCGAGGAAGCCGAGCTTCGAACCACAGTCGTAGGTCTCGCCGTCGAACTTCACGCCGTGGAACTTCTGGGTCCGACCGAGCTGCTTCATGCCGTCGGTCAGCTGAACCTCGCCGCCCGCGCCCTTGTCGACCAGCTCGAGGATCTGGAAAATTTCGGGCTGAAGGATGTAGCGTCCGGAAATGATGAGATTGGACGGCGCCGTCCCCCGCTTCGGCTTCTCGACCATGCCGGTGATCTCGAAGGCGGAGCCATGCTCTGCGCCGACGGCCACCACGCCGTACTGGTGCGTCTCGTCCGGCGAAACTTCCTCGACGGCGAGAATGTTGCCGCCGACCTCGTTGTACGCCTCGACGCATTGGGCGAGGCAGCGGCCGCCGCGAACGCCGGGCTTGGTGACCATGTCCGGAAGCAGGACGGCGAAGGGCTCGTCGCCGACGATATCGCGCGCGCACCAGACCGCGTGGCCGAGGCCGAGCGGCGCCTGCTGCCGGGTGAAGCTCGTGGCGCCCGCCGGCGGCAGATCGGCCATCAGGGCCGCGTAGGCGCCGTCCTTGCCGCGCCGCTTCAGCGTGTCCTCGAGTTCGTAGGACGAATCGAAATGGTCCTCGATGACGCCCTTGTTGCGGCCGGTGACGAAGATGAAATGCTCGACGCCCGCCTCGCGCGCCTCGTCGACGATGTATTGCAGGATCGGACGGTCGACGACCGTCAACATCTCCTTGGGGACGGCCTTGGTCGCCGGCAGGAAGCGGGTGCCGAGGCCGGCGACGGGGAGAACGGCTTTGCGAATGGGTTTTTTCATCAAGGGTCCGTCCCTGCATGCGCCAAGTGCGCGTTGGATCGAAGCGCTGAGAATTTGTTATCGCTTAACAGGTCCGGTCCCGGCCTGTCATGCGACAATTGGGCGGAGTTCCTACCGCCGCGGCGGACCGACGAATGGGAAGGATGATCGATGAGCGTTCTGGTGACCGGCGGCGCCGGCTATATCGGCGGCCACATGACCCTCGGCCTGCTGGACGCGGGGGAAAAGGTGGTGGTGCTGGACGATTTGTCGACCGGCTTCGATTGGGCGGTCAACGAGCCGGCGCGCCTCGTCGTCGGCGACACCGGCGACGCCGATCTCGTGGCCCGTCTGATCGACGAGCACGAAATCGACGCCATCGCGCATTTCGCCGCCAAGATCGTGGTGCCCGAACTCGCTGTCGGACCCGCTCGGCTTCTATCTCACCAACACCTCGAACGCCCGCACCCTGATCGAAACCGCGATCAAGGGCGGCGTCAAGCAGTTCATCTTCTCCTCGACCGCCGCGGTCTACGGCGAGACATCCGCCGAGCCCGTCTCCGAAGACACGGCGCTCGCGCCGATCTCTCCCTACGGCCGCTCGAAACTGATGGTCGAATGGATGCTCGAGGACGCCGCGCGCGCCTACGACTTCCGCTTCGTCGCCCTGCGCTACTTCAACGTGGCCGGCGCCGACCCCAGGGGAGGCTCGGCCAGTCGACCCCGCGGGCGACCCATCTGATCAAGCGTGGCGTGCAGACGGCGCTCGGGGTCTATCCGAGCATGGAGATTTTCGGCCAGGATTATCCAACGCGCGACGGCACCTGCGTGCGCGACTATATCCAGGTCACCGATCTCATCGACGCGCATATGGCCGCGCTTCGCTACCTGCGCGGCGGCGGCGAGAGCACCGTCTGCAACTGCGGCTACGGCCACGGACAGACGGTCCGCGAGGTGGTCGACGTGGTCAAGCGGGTGTCGGGCGTCGACTTCAAAGTGATCATGTCGCCCCGCCGGCCCGGCGACCCCGCCGCCATCGTCGCGCGCGCCGACCGGGCGAGGCGGGTGCTGGGATGGCGGCCCGCGCGCGACAACCTCGACGATATCGTCCGCCAGGCGCTCGACTGGGAGCGCCGCCTGCACAACCGCGGGCCGGGGAATAGACCATGAGATAAGCGGGCGGAACATCAGAACTTGGGGCCCTGCGCTGACGAACAGGCGCCGAATTCTTGCTAGAGATTGCGCCCATTTTCCCTTCATTCGATGGGCTTGCCAGAATTGCGGGATTGTCTCATGGTCGTGGTCGCCTGTGAGTTGCTCGGCCACCCTTGAATAATGCTGAAGGCAATTCCTTGGGAGTTCGCATTGGCCCCACCTCCGCAGAATGCACCTGCGCCGCCGCCGGGCAGTGGGTCCGAAGTGTGGATCGACGCCGTTGCGCCGAACCTTGGGCCGGCTATCCGCGGGCGCTGGATCGACAATTCCTTAAATTCAAGTGGGCCCCAGGCCATCGGGTTTCTGGGGGGTCAAACGTCTTCGTTGAACCCTGGCGTTCACCCTCAGGACACTGCGGGTACCGTGGGGGTCGGCGGATCCGCCACCACAGGAGCGGGTGTCTACGGTCAATCCAGCGGACACGATGGGGTTCAAGGACGCAGCGGATCTCCAACCCACTCGGGCGTTGCCGGCATCAATACTGGCGGAGGGATCGGGGTCTTTGGGACCGGCGGAACTGCGGGGTGGTTCAACGGGCCAGTGCATGTCGAGGGTCCGGTCGTCGCAGTACGAAGTTTTACTTTGGACGGACGGGATATTTTCGACCTCATTCGCCAAATCCAGGCCCTACGGGGACCGGCGGGGCCGCCAGGGCCCGTAGGCGCATTTGGGCCTCCAGGTCCACCGGGCGACGCTGGGGCGGTACAGCGCGGACCTCCTGGCCCACCTGGATTCGAGCGCGGCATCCCTGGCCCCCGAGGGCCCGATGGGCTTGGCGGCGGCCCTCCAGGTCCCCCGGGCGCGGCCGGACCTACAGGTCCACCGGGGCCGATGGGAATAATGGGTCGTATTGGTCTTCCGGGTCCCCAGGGCGAGTAGCAATTCGAGGCTTTTGTGTTCTTATTTGGCCTTGCCGTTTGGCGAAAGAAGAGTTGAATGTCTTCACCTCCGCAAAATGCGCCTGGGCCGCCGCCGGGCAGTGGGTCCGAAGTGTGGATCGACGCCGTTGCGCCGGACCTTGGGCCGGCTATCCGCGGGCGCTGGATCGACAATTCCTTAAATTCAAGTGGGCCCCAAGCCATTGGGTTTCTGGGGGGTCAAACGTCTTCGTTGAACCCTGGCGCTCACCCTCAGGACATTGCGGGTACCGTGGGGGTCGGCGGATCCGCCACCACAGGAGCGGGTGTCTACGGTCAATCCAGCGGGCACGATGGGGTTCAAGGGCGCAGCGGATCTCCAACCCACTCGGGCGTTGCCGGCATCAATACTGGCGGAGGGATCGGGGTCTTTGGGACCGGCGGAACTGCGGGGTGGTTCAACGGGCCAGTGCATGTCGAGGGCGACCTGACCGTCACGGGCGCCCTCACTGTGGCAGGTTTAGACATTCTCAGTCTCATACGGAATGCAATTGGTCCCCCAGGTCCTCAAGGCCCTGCAGGTCCGGATGGACCGCCAGGTCCGCAGGGTCCTCCTGGACCACCAGGACTTTTCGGTCCGCCCGGGCCGTCTGGACCTCCCGGGCCCCAAGGGCTTCCTGGCGCTCCGGGCCTGCCCGGCCAAACGGGAGGGCCCCCCGGGCCGCCTGGGCCACAAGGCCCCCAAGGTCCTGTGGGACCGATCGGCCCGCAAGGCCCGCAAGGGCCCCAGGGGCTTCCCGGGCCTCCCGGACCACCGACACCGTAGAGCGCATTCAGAGCGGTCTGAACGCGTTTCGGTGGAATTGAGAACGGCTTTGTACGAATGCCGGCCAAAAACTCCGCTTATCTGAATCCGAGCCAGTAGTTCACTGAAAATCGACCGTTTTCCCAATTTTCATTTTGCATGGATATCGGTGCGACTCCATGCAGGTGGAAGGAAGGAAATACAACAGCCCTGTTGTGCCTGGGTTCTATTGTCATCCGACGCTCTTCTTTTTCTAAAACTAATTCGCCACCTGTGAAATGAGTCGGTACCGTGCTAACGTAGTAGACCAGCGTTACTATTCGATTGGTTATATGGTCCTGCCGTGTGTCTCGATGAAAGTCATAGAAATTACCTTGTCCATACCGCGACAGGACAACCTCATGAGAGGTTGCGTAATTTATGACATCGAAAATGTAGTCTCCTTCATGCCATATTGCACGACATTCATCAGTCCATATCTTTGCTCTTAAGAGTGATAGAGTATTTGATCTTTGAGGTGCATCACGGAATATATCTCCTATATAGGCGACCTCATTGTTACGAATATTCAAGTCAATCTTTGTAGTTGACGAAGTGTCGAACACTCTTGAAGGCATAAATACCTTCTTTAAATCGATGAACTCCTGGTAAATCGTATCAGCCTCCGCTTCCGACAAGAAGTTATCGATGCAAATAATCGGTGAGGTGAACACCGGTCTGGTAACGATCATATCGCCCTGCAAGCTGGTGTTTGCTCAGTCAAAATACCCATCGTACCCTCATGATTTTGTCCAAGTCCGATTCGAGCCGGTCCTTGTTGAATCTCTGATCATGCGGATATTACGTCCCATTTCTAGATTTTTTTCAAGGCCTAAATCACTGGTACGCAGCGTACGGCGGATCTGCTCCCAGCGCCGCGATGTCGGCCATCGCCGGAACGCAATGCGCGGTAAGCCACCGAACCCTTGCAAGGCGCTTGAATGGTCGCGGGACCTCAACACTTGAACCTAGCTTCATGGCCGCTTTTGGGGCTTTACAATGCGCCGTTGAGCAGGTTGATTGCGGTCAAACAAGAGGGAGTGCGCATGGGTCGGGGCGGCTGGCGGGGATGAGCGACGACGACATTCTCGTCACCGAGGGCCTGTCCAAGAGCTTTGGCGATTTCCGCGCCGTCAGCGATGTGGCGCTGCGCGTCCGGCGCGGCTCGATCCACGCCCTGATCGGTCCCAACGGGGCCGGCAAGACGACCTGCTTCAACATGCTGACCAAATTCATAGCGCCGACGGCGGGCAGGATCGCCTTCAACGGCCGCGACATCACGTCCATGCGGCCGGCCGACGTGGCGAGGCTCGGCCTCGTCCGTTCATTCCAGATCTCGGCGGTCTTTCCCCATCTCACCGCGCTCGAGAACGTCCGGATCGCCCTGCAGCGCGCGCGCGGCGACTCGTTCGACTTCTGGCGGTCGAAGTCGGCGCTCAACCCCTTGAACGGGCGGGCGCTCGAGTTGCTCGACAGCGTCGGGCTGACCTCCTTCGCCTACGCCAAGGCCGGCGAGATTTCCTATGGCCGCAAGCGCGCGCTGGAGCTCGCCACCACGCTCGCCGTCGAGCCCGAGCTGATGCTGCTCGACGAGCCGATGGCGGGCATGGGACATGAGGACATCGACAGGATCGCCGCGCTGATCCGCAGGGTCTCCGCCAATCGGACGATCCTGATGGTCGAGCACAATCTCCAGGTCGTCGCCAACCTGTCGCATCGCATCACCGTGCTGACCCGCGGCCGGGTACTGGCCGAGGGCGATTATCGCACCGTGTCCGAGAACCCCGAGGTCCGGGAAGCCTATATGGGGGCCGGGCATGGCTGAGACGGCGGTTCAGCGCGCAAGCGGCGCGGTTGCGGCGACCATGCTCGAGGTCAGGGGCCTGCAGGCCTGGTACAACGAATCCCACATCCTGCACGGCGTCGATCTCGACGTGCGCGAGGGCGAGGTGGTCACCCTGCTCGGCCGCAACGGCGCGGGAAAGACCACGACCCTGAAGGCGATCATGGGCATCGTCGGCAAGCGCACCGGCTCCATCCGGTTCGGCGGCGCCGAGCTGATCCGCATGCCGATCGAGCGCATCGCCCGGCTCGGGGTGGCGCTCTGCCCGGAGGAGCGCGCAGTCTTCGCCAGCCTCACCGTCAAGGAGAACCTGTTCCTGCCGCCGGCGATTGCGAAGACCGGGGCGATGAGCGTCGAGCGCATCTATGCGCTCTTTCCGAACCTGCGCGAGCGGTTGAACAGCGGCGGCGGCAAGCTTTCCGGCGGCGAGCAGCAGATGCTGGCGATCGCCCGGATCCTGCGCACCGGCGCGCGCTTCCTCATGCTCGACGAGCCGACCGAAGGCCTCGCCCCGGTGATCATCGAGCAGATCGGCCGCACCATCGCGGCGCTGAAGCAGGAGGGTTTCACCATTCTCCTGGTCGAGCAGAACTTCCGCTTCGCCTCGACGCTCGCCGACCGCTTCTTCGTCATGGAGCACGGGACGATCATCGACGCCTTTTCCAGCGCCGAGCTCGAGGGCCGTATGGACATGCTGCGCGAGGCGCTGGGGGTGTGATGAGCATATCGCCGTCTACCCTCGCCCTGCCGCCAGAGCCCGTTGACGGACGGTCGCCCCCCCGGACGCCCAATGGCGGCTTCCCCCTCCCGATAGTCCTGCGAGAGACGAGCGTCCTATGGGGAGAGGGGTACCCCTCTCCCCCTCGGGGGGAAGGCGGCCGCGCGCAGCGCGGACGGATGAGGGCTCGCCGATGACCCTGTTCGGACACATGATCAGCATGCCGGCGCTCTACGGCCAGCTGCTCATCGGGCTGATCAACGGCTCGTTCTACGCGCTGCTCAGCCTCGGCCTCGCCGTCATCTTCGGCATGCTCAACATCGTCAATTTCGCCCACGGCGCCTTCTACATGATGGGCGCCTTCGCCGCCTATTTCCTGCTGGTCCTGACCGGCCTCGACTACTGGTATGCGCTGATCCTGTCGCCCCTCATCATCGGCGCGGTCGGGGCCGTGGTCGAACGGCTGTTCCTCAAGCGGCTCGCCGGCTTCGATCCGCTCTACAGCCTCCTGCTCACCTTCGGCCTGGCGCTCGTCTTCCAGGGCCTGTTCCAGAACTATTTCGGCGCCTCCGGCATGCCCTACGCGATTCCGAAGCCGCTCAGCGGCGCCTACAATCTCGGCTTCATGTTCCTGCCGGTCTACCGCGGCTGGGTGATCGTCGCCTCGGCCGCCGTGTGCTTCGGCACGTGGCTCGTGATCGAGAAGACCAAGCTCGGCGCCTATCTCCGCGCGGCGACCGAAAACCCGACGATGGTTCGCGCCTTCGGCATCAACGTGCCGCGGATGGTGACGCTGACCTACGGCTTCGGGGTGGCGCTCGCCGCCTTCGCCGGCGTGCTCGCGGCGCCGATCACGCAGGTGCGGCCGGGCATGGGCGCCGACATCATCGCCGTCGTGTTCGCGGTGGTGGTGATCGGCGGCATGGGCTCGATCCTGGGCTCGATCCTCACCGGCTTCGTGCTCGGGGTCGTGGAGGGCCTGACCAAGGTGTTCTATCCGGAGGCCTCCAACACCGTCGTCTTCGTCATCATGGCGATCGTGTTGCTCATTCGGCCCTCCGGCCTGTTCGGGAGGGCGCATTGACTTCGACCGTCGAAGCCGTCGCGGGCACGGACGCGACCGAGCGCAATCGCAGGGCCAATCTCGCAGCCTTCGTCGTCATGGTCGCGCTGATCGCGATCGCGCCGTTCGTCGCCTACCCGTTCTTCATCATGCAGGCCTTGTGCTTCGCCCTGTTCGCCTGCGCGTTCAACCTGCTGATCGGCTACGTCAACCTGCTGTCGCTCGGCCATGCAATGTTTTTGGGGATCGCCAGCTACGTCTGCGCGCACGCCGCCAAGGTGTGGGGCCTCGAGCCGGTCTCGGCGATCGTCCTCGGCGTCCTCGCCTCCGCCGCGCTCGGGCTCGTCACCGGCGCGCTGGCGATCCGCTCGAGCGGCATCTATTTCGCCATGATCACCGTCGCCTTCTCGCAGATGATCTATTTCGTCTGCGTCGAGGCGCCGTTCACGCATGGCGAGGACGGCATCCAGGCGGTGCCGCAGGGGCGCGCCCTCGGCCTGTTCGACCTGTCGAACCCCTGGATCCTCTACGTCTTCGTCGCCGTGGTGTTCCTGTTCGGCTTCCTCGCGATCATGCGCATCGTCAATTCGCCGTTCGGCGAGATCTTGAAGGCGATCCGCGAGAACGAGCCGCGGGTGATCTCGCTCGGCTACCGGGCGACCCTCTACAAGCTCGCCGCCTTCACCCTTTCGGCCGCCTTCGCCGGTCTCGCCGGCGCGACCAAGGCGCTCGTCGCCCAGAACGCTTCGCTGACCGACGTCGCCTTCGCCATGTCGGGCGAAGTGGTGCTGATGACCCTCGTCGGCGGCATGGGCACGTTCTACGGGCCGGTGGTCGGCGCCCTGATCGTCGTGTCGATGCAGAACTACCTCGCCCAGTTCGGCGAGTGGGTGACGGTGATCCAGGGGGTCGTGTTCGTCGCCTGCGTGCTGGCGTTCCGCCGCGGCATCGTGGGGGAACTGGCGGCGAGGGCGAGGGTGTCGCTGTAGCTTTCGACGGACCGTACTGCCGAATTCCCATGGGCGGCGGGCGGCGAGATGAATGTATTGGGAGTAGACGGCGCGCCGAAAGGCTGGGCAGTGGTCCAGTTCAAGAGTGGCCAGATAAGCGTTCGACGGATTGCGCGTTTGGACGAAATATTCGCAAGAACTCCTTATCCTGACGTCGTTGCGGTGGATGTCCCGATTGGACTTCTGGATGCCTATGAAATTGGCGGGCGTGAGTGTGATCGGAAAGCCCGCCGCGACCTTGGGACGCGTGGCAGCAGCGTCTTTCCGCCGCCCGCACGTGCGGTCTTCAAAGCCGAGACATATGAAGAGGCGAAAGCTTTGTCACGAGCGAGTTCCAAATTCAATCGAGCGCTTTCCAGGCAGACTTGGGAGATCGTTACCCAGAGATTTGCACGGCTGTCCCGGGGAATTTTTCACGGATAGGGGAAGTCGAACTGGTTGGGATTGAGGCGGTCGCGTTTTCTGCTCTGGATTGGTCGGTGGGGGCGTTTCGATGGCTGCGAGGCGGCGGCGGGCGAAGAGGAAGACGCCGACGAGTTCGGTGAAGCGCAGGATATCGAATTTGGTTTTGGCGGCCTTGGCCGCCAGTCTCAGCAGGATGTAGGCGATTATCGCCGCGTAGATCTGCAGTTTGACGGCGTTTGCACTGGTTCCGAGGAAGGAGCGCAGCTTCAGGTGCTGCTTGAGCCAGCGGAACAGCAGCTCGATTTGCCAGCGGAACTTGTAGGCCTGGGCGATTTCGACGGCGGATCGCTTCATGTCGTTGGTGATCACGACGATCGTCTTTGCGTCCTCGTCGCGCAGGATTACGATGCGGCGCAGCGGGATCGGCAGCTTGGAATTGCCTTTGCTCGAGAGCTCGACCTCCTCATCGGCGATCACGGTGAAGCCGTCTCCGCGCGAGGGCCCGTATTGGCGCTCGGCCTTGACGGTCAGGCCCATGTTGGTCTTGGGCCTGGTGACGAAGAAGGCCTCGGCCGCATGAATGGCTCTCCACCAGCCGTAATGGCAGTAGCCCTTGTCGAACACATAGGTGAGGCCGGCCTCGATCTCGATCTGTCGGCCGATCTGGGCGTCGTTGACGTTGGCGTCGGTGATGTCGAGGATCTGCGGCAGATCGCGGCCGGGATCGTAGACGACATGGGCCTTCATGCCGCGGATGCGGCCGTTGGACTTGGCCCAATCGAACAGTTTTCCCAATGGGATGGGCGTCGAGTCGATCAGGCGCAGCAGTTTCTTGGCCTCGGCCCGGGTCGAGCGGTCGGCGAGACCCGCGACCATCCCCAGGACTTCGGCGAAGGCTTCGACTGGCCGGCGGGCATTGGCGTCGGCAAGCGTCGAGCGGGCGATCGCCTCGCAGCGCAGATGATAATGGGCGTGGGCGTTGGCGTTCCAGCCGGATGCGAGCGCGCGCAGCGACGTCGCGCCGGTGAGCTGGGCGTGGATCAACACCATCAGGTGCTCCCAGCTGCGGAACGATTTGTCATAGGCGTCGGCGTTTCGGCGCTTGACGATCGCCTCGAACCGCCGCCGGTCGAGGGGTTCGACAAGTTGGCTGAAAATGGTCGGAGTAAAACGCATGCCCCGCTCTCTTTTCTGAGTTCTCTGCAACCAGAAAATACCAAGGAATCTCATCAAGTTCCCTGGTTTTGCGGGGCATGCGCTGCGACACGTTGAATCAGCCCTTACACTTCCCCGGACAACCGTGCAAGATTCGGGAAACCGACGATTTGCTGCGGCGAACCCCTTCGTTGCGCGCCATCGTCCGCGAAGTTCACCCGGAAGTGTGTTTTCGCGAACTCGTCGGTGAGCCAATGAAGTCGGCAAAGTCCAAAGCGCCAGGACGTCAGGAACGACAGATCGCTCTTTCGCGTGAGTTTGATGTGGGCTTTGTTCTCCGGGAGGGCAAACCGGGAAGGATTGCATGCCATCGATATCCTCGACGCGCTTGTTTCGTGTTGGTCTGCGATGCGGCTGGCAAAAGGCGAGGGACGTAGTTTGGTTACCGACACCGCGAAGACAATCTGGGTCTGAGGTCGGTTCGAACGCGCGCGGGAGATCCGTCCCGATCGGAGTTCGTCGTCCTATCGAAGCGGGTTGAGAATCTCGAGCCCTTCAAAGTCCCGCTCGTTGTCGGTGACGACGACGCACCCGTTGGCTTCGGCCACGGAGGCGATGATCATGTCGAGGGCGCTGCGCGGGCGGCCGGCCCCTTTGCCGTCCGCCATCAACTGCGCCCATATCAGCGCCGCCTTGTCGTCGAATGGCAGGATTCGCCCGGCGAACAGGACGGGCGGACCTTCCGGACCTGCAAACCAGGTTTCGAGCGCGGTGCGCTTTTTTCCCTTCGGCTGTTCCAGCACGCCACGACAGATTTCCGCGATCGTCAGCGACGCGATAAACAGATCGGCGTCCTCGCGCGCGCCCATCCAGGCCAACAGCGCAGACGACGGTTGGGGCTTGACGACATTGCTGAGGATGTTGGTGTCGAGCAGGTAACGCGTCACAAATCGACCTTGCGCCCGTCATCGTGGGACCGGCCGAATTCGAGGCCGGCGCCGATCAGAGGCGATCGGAGCAAAGCGGCAACTACGCCTCCCGTCTTTGGCGGTTCGCCGCCAATCGCCTCGGCGACCGAATGGCGGATGCGCCGCGCTTCCGGCCCGTCCGCGACCAGCTTGCGCGCGAGCGCCCGCAGGAGGGTGCGGTCGGTGTCAAGCGCCTGGAGTTCGAACCGGACGACTTCCCGTTTTGATAGGCGGGCGCGGTAGGATTCGATCGCTCGCCGTTGTGCATCCCTAGCCATCATCCGCCGCCTTGACCCATCTTGCCGGATATATATCCGGTAAGATCCTCAGATGCAAGGCGCCGAGGCCAAGGCAGCCCAAAACTCCTGTCATGTCGATAGAGGCGAGGCCCGATGCAAATGGCGAAGACGTCCCAACCGATCTTCTGGTGCAAGCGTCTTTCGTGCACCGCGAATGGGAGTTCTTGATTCGGTTCGCCTCATCGAGTTGGGGCGGGCAATGAGCGCCCGCTACCCTGCGCCAGCTTCCTCTGTTGCTCCGACAATCGGCCAATGTATTCAAGATCGACTGTCGATCGCGATCTCGCTCACGAGCCTCTTCACCTTGCGCACCGACGGCGGCGACACGCTGAGCTCCCGCACGCCTTGTTTGAGCAGGAATGCGATCATCTCGGGATCGGCGGCCGCCTCGCCGCACACCCCGACGGGGACATTCGCGCTGCCGGCCGCCTCGCAAACCTGGCGGACAGCTTCGAGAACGGCCGGATGCGAATGACGGCAGAGAGCGGCCACCGCAGGGTTGGTGCGGTCCGCGGCCATCACGTACTGCGAAAGGTCGTTGGTCCCGATCGAGAAGAACCCGGCTTCGGCGGCGAATGTTCGCGCGAGCAGGACCGCCGCCGGCGTCTCGACCATCATGCCGAGGGCGAAACGCGAGTGCGGAATCCCTTGGGCGCCCAGATCGGCTTCAGCGATTGCGATCACGGCCTTTGTCGCCTGCAGTTCCGTGACGTCGGCGACCATCGGCAGCATGACCTGCAAGCGTCCGTGGACAGCGGCGCGCAGCAGGGCGCGAATCTGGGTCCGGAAGAGGTCAGGACGCGCGAGACAAGTCGGATGCCGCGCAATCCGAGAAACGGATTGTCCTCGCGATCGATCGCGAGCGCCTTGACCGGCTTGTCGCCGCCGATGTCGAGCGTCCGAATGACGACCGGATCGGCGGGGAAGAGCTCGAGCACGGCGCGATAAGCTTCGTACTGCTCGTCTTCGGACGGAAGCGCCGGCCGGTCGACGAACAGGAATTCGGTGCGGAACAGGCCGATCCCCATCGCGCCGGCCTCTCGCGCGCGCTCGGCGTCTGCGACACTCCCGATGTTCGCCGCGACGATGATCGCGGTCCCGTCTCTTGTGACCGGGCGGGCGCCGGCGAACGGCGCCAGGGCCGCGGCGTCGGCCTGCGCTCGAGTTGCGGCGGCTCGAAAGCGGGACGCTGTGACCGGATCCGGATCGGGAAAGACTTCGCCGGACTGCCCGTCGAGAGCGACCGTTTTCGCCTCCCTGAGGTCGTCGATCGCGGCGCCGAGGCCGAACACGGCCGGCAGACCCGACGCGCGGGCGAGAATCGCCGCGTGACCCGTGGCGGTCCCGCGGGCGGCGACAATCCCGGCAATCCCCGTGAGATCGGCATGGCCGAGGTCCGCGGCCGAGATGTCCTCGGCCACCACCACGGCGCCGCCAGGAACGGCCTGCAGCGTCAACGGCCGCTTGCCCTGAAGCTCCAGCGCAACGATCTTGGCGGCGGCGCGCATGTCCTCCGCCCGCGCTCTCGAATATTCGTCGTCGAGCGCCGCGAATTCCTTGGCCAGCTCGTCGCCGCTCACGCAAACGGCGGTGAGGGCCGATTTCCGTTCGCGGACGATCGAGGCGATCGAACTCCGACCAGTCCGGATCCTCGACGATCTCCGCAAGCGCAAGCAGCACGTCGCGGGTCGCGGCGTCCTTCGCGGCTCGAGCCTCCTGCCGGCGCTGCATCGCGGCCGCCGTTTTGGCCCGCATCGCCCGCTCGACTTCCGCCTCGATCCGGTCGGCCGGGATGGCTTCGGGCTCCAGATCAAGCTCCGGCTGGCGAAAGACAAAGACAGGACCCATGCCGAGCCCGGAGCTTACGGCGAGCCCAACATAAGTGCGCGCTGCGACGCCGCGTGGCGGCTCAGCCTCTGGGGATGTCGCGCAGGAGGCGGCCAGGCGCGGTTCAGGCTGCACGGAGGGAGGCGCCGCAGGGTCCTCGCCGGACAAGTACGCCATCACCGATCGAAGCGCGGGCTCCGCGTCCGGTCCTTTGGCGCGGACGACGACTTCCTCGCCTTCCTTCACACCCAGCAGGAGCAGCTTGACGGACGACCGCGCCAGCGCAGCCTTCTGCTTCAATTCGAGGACGATTTCCGAACTCGAAGGTTTTCGACAAGCGCACGATTTCGGCGACGGGACGCGCGTGGAGTTCCCCGTCGACCCGTACGATGACGGCTCCGGCGAGTTCCATGCGCCTGTCGTCCCCAATCGCTTCATTTCGCCAGAATGGCCGCAATCTTCTCGATCTCGGCGTCGCGGCCGATCCCGGTCAGGAACGCCAATGTGACGATGGCGGGCTTCGGCAGGTTTGGCGGCAGCGGGGTGGTCGAGACGACGAGATCGACGCCATCCACGAGGCCCGAAACCTCGGTCACCTTGCATTGCCGCGTTTCAACGGGGATGCCGCGCGCCGCCATCTCCTCCTCGATGCTGTTGGCGACCACCGTGGAGGTCGCGACGGCGGTGCCGCAGGCCACGAGAACAATCTTCCGATTCGCCACTCGATCCTCCCATTCCTTTTCAGTTCGACGCGTCGAGCAGTTGCGCCACTTCGTCAGCGCTGCGAGCGACGGCCAGCTTTCTCAAGGTTGCGCCATCCTGGAGCAAACCGCCGATCGCGGTGAGCATGTCGATCTGCTCGTCCTTGCTGCGCAGCGCAAGGGCGAATACGACGCGCACCGGCAGCATCGTCTCCGGGTCGTCCATGCTGCCGAAGGGCGTCGGGCGGTCGAGCACGGCGACCGCCATGCCGGACATGAGCACGTGCTCGGGATCCGTATGCGGCACGGCCACCGCGAAATCGTCGTCCAGCGGCAACCCGGTCGGCATGACCGCCTCGCGCGCCTTCACCGCCTCGCCATAACTCGGCTTTACGATCCCCTGGCTGGCAAGGTGATCGGCCAGGAGGCCGATCACTTCGTTCGCGTCCGCCGGGGACTGCTGCAGGAAGACCCCACCTGGCGCCAGGCATTGCGACAGCTTGACCATCGTGAGCGGCCGGCTACTCGCCCGCCGCCGGCTTGGCGTTGATCGGGACGTCCGCCGCGCCGCTGCGGTTGAGGACGTAGATCGACGCGCCGACGAGCGCGGCCATGATCAGGACGCCCAGCCACCCGGCGTAGGTCACGAGGGTGACAGCGACCCAACCGATCCAGACGAACCCGTCGCCGATCGAGGTGATGTACGACGCATTCGGCGGCATGGCGAATTTCGCCGCGACGGCGGCCTGGGTGAACAGCGGGGCCAGTCCGTTGGCGATGTAGAAGCCAAGGGCCAGCGTGACGGTCCCGATGATGACGATGCGCAGGATGTTTCCGTTGGTGACGGGCGCTGCGAGCGCCACGACGAACGGAATGACGGCGAGGTCGGCGAATAGAATCACCCGGTTGCCGGGCAGCACGACCTCGAGCAGGATAGCGATCGGGATCAACAGCAGGGACGACGCGATCACGGCCGGATGGCCGATCAGGATCGCCGAGTTGAGGCCGATGTTGATCTCGCGATCCCCCGCTCGCTTCTGCACGAACGTGCGCGCCGCTTCCGAGATCGGGATCAGGCCTTCCATCAGGATCTTCACCATGCGCGGCAGGAGCACCATCACCGCCGCGAGGTTGATCGCGGTCTTGAGGATGTGGGTCACCATGCCGGGAACGTCCGACGGATTCCAGAATCCAATCAGCGCCAAGATCGCGCCGAGAACCAGGCCGAGCATCATCGGCTCGCCGAGGACGCCGAGACGCTTCTGGATGACTTCGTTCGAGAGATCGATGTCGCGAAGGACGGGGATGCGATCGATCAGCCAGTTGAGGCCCATGGCGATCGGAAGAATCTGCGCCGACAGGAGGTGCGGCACCGAAATCCCAGGCAGCTGATAGAACTTCTGGACCGGCTTGGCGCACCAATCGCTGAAGAACAGCGCCAGCGCCGCCATGAGGGCGGCCGTCACCAAGCCGATGCTCAGCGAGTTCGTCGCTGCGACGACGAGCGAGCCGACAAAGGCCATGTGCCAGAAGTTCCAGACGTCGACGTTGAGGGTCCGCGTCCAGCCGCTGAACAAGAGCGCGATATTCACCGCGATCGCGATCGGAATGATCCACAGTCCGACGGACGATCCGAAAGCGATGGCCGCAGCCGACGGCCAACCGACGTCCACGACGTCCCGCGTCACGCCCGTGGTCTTGGTGATCGCCTGCGCAACGTCGCTCAGGTTGGTCCACATCAGGCCGATCACGAGATTGATGCCGATGAAGGCGACGCCGATCACGACGCCGGCGCGAACGGCTCTTGCCGGGCGCGCGCCCAGAACCAAGCCGATAATTATGATGAAGACCGGCAGCAGCACCGTGGCGCCGAGGCCGTCGACCACGGTTTTGAGCCCAGCAAGCAGGCTGTCCATAATTTCCCTCCCGCTCCTCCCCGGAGCGATCGAACTCCGAACGTCTGATCGCCGATCGTCGCCCGTGTGCGGGTGCGCATCCGTGCGATCGGTGCGCACAATTGCAGAAACCATGTTTTTTGTCAATCGCCCAATAATCGCCCAAATGTTCACATTCGCTATCGTCCGAGGCGCGCACGAATTCAAAATTCTGCCTATGCATTGACGAAGAACGGTTTTCGGCGAGAAGGAAAGCCGATGGCTCGCCCCCGAAACGACGACCACGATCTGGAACTGATGGCCGCGTGGCTTTATTACGTTCACGGCCTCGGGCAGGAACAGGTGGCCCGATCGCTCGACGTTTCGCGGACGAAGGTGACGCGCCTGCTGTCTCACGCCCGCGAAACTGGCCTCGTCAAGATCACGCTCGATCACGAGCTGGCGGAGACCCTGGCGCTGTCCGAGTGGATCGCCAAGCGATACGGGGTCGAGCGCTTCATCGTCACGCCGCCGACCAATGTCGCGGTCGCCGATCGGGACGCGGCGGAGCAGATTGGGCGCCAGTCGGTCGGAATCGTCGCGTCGAACCTGCTCATTCGCCGGGTCAACAACAGCGGCGGCCCGATCACGATCGGCGTCGGCGGCGGCCGGACTCTCCGGCACGTCGTCGATTGTCTGCCGCGGCGGCCAGCAACCGGCGCGAAAGTCACCGCGCTCGCCGGCACCACGAACGCCGACGACGGCTCGGGCACCTACAACATCGCCCAAGCGCTCGCCGACGCCCTGGGGGGCGAGGCCTACACCCTGCCCGCGCCGATCTTCCTCAGCCGCAAGGAGACCCGCGACATGCTGGCGCAGGACCCGGTGCTCGGCGAGGTGCTGGCGCTCGGAGGAGCAACGGACCTCAACATCCTGGGCTGCGGTCCGGTGTCGGCGAACAGCTCGTTCGGACGTGCGACGCGGCTCTCGCAGCGGGATCTCGACGAGGTCCAGCGAGCCGGCGCCGTCGGAGAAATCGCCGGCATCCTGCTCGCCAAGGACGGCCAGCCCGCCGAGACGTCGCTCCACTCGAGACGCATCGGCGTCTCGCTGGACGACTTGCGCAACGGCGACACGATCGTGATCGCGGCGGGCCAAAGGAAAGTCGACGCCCTGAAGGCGGTGATCCGAGCCAAGATCGCCAGGACGATCATCGTGGACCAGGAAATCGCCACGGAACTCGTGGCCGACGCATCGAAGAAGAGCCGCGCCGCCGAATGACCCGGAGCCGGGTCTGTGCGCCGGCTATCTGCCGCGGGATCGCAACGAGGTTGGCGGCGAGGGCGAAGGTGTCGCTATAGGCGCGTCCGGCTGTCGATCGCGCGGGCGCCGCCGTCCGCCAAAACGAACGGCGGCAGGTCCTCTTTGGGGGCCAAGAGGTCCTGCCGCTGATTGCCGTGGTCGCCGCGGGGGACTAGCGCGACCACCAACGAGACGTCAGGGCGTTTTCTACGCTGGGCTGGAGGACATACCCAAAATTTACCTCACGTCCTGGACCATAGCTAAGCCTGGAGCGCGCGACCGACAACCTTCAGATCTGGGGAAGACATAGGGAGAACATCAAGGCAACATCAAACGGGCGCTATCGCCAACGCGGCGTGAGGGTAACCCAAACGGAAAAGGGCGGCCCGAAAGCCGCCCCTTCGACCGGGTATAAGGCTCTCCTCCCCGGCGCATGTCCTCGATGGTAAGCCTCCGTCAAGCCTCCAGTGTTTTCGTGATGGCAAGCAACCATGACCGCGGATGTACCGGCATGGCGGCGGGCCGCCCTCTGCTCGGACATGCCTCGCCGAAGCAGAGGGCGGGTTATTCCCGTGCGGATCGTGTCGTCCGCGTCGGGCGACCCGAATGCCACCCTGTCTTCGGACCGGATTTTCCCGCCGGACCCGCGCCCCTTCGCGAAGCCTTCTTCCGCACTGCATCGGGGCGAGGACCTTGAGCGCGGCGCTCTCGGTCTCAATGCCGGAAAGTGGGCCGGCCATCGCTTCGCCTACCCCCATTACTGAGCGCCGCCCGCGTTGCAGCCCGTCCCCGGGGGCGGATGGGCGCTCGAGACATACGGCCCGCGCTTCGTGTCCCGCGCCTCGTTGCGTTCGCGCCGCCGTCAATGCAGACTACGCGCGTTTAAGACCGACAATTGCGCTGGGGCCTGGATGCCGACCTGTTTCGTCATTATGGGATTCGGGAAGAAGACCGACCCGGCTTCGGGCCGGGAGTTCGACCTCGACCGGAGCTACCGCAACATCATCAAGCCGGCGATCATCGCCGCGGGCTACGACTGCGTGAGAGCCGACGAGATCCTGCATTCGGGCGAGATCGACGTTCCGATGTACGACATGCTGTACGCCGCCGATCTCGTCGTGGCGGACCTGTCGACCTCCAACGCCAATGCGATCTTCGAACTCGGCGTGCGCCATGCGCTGAAGCCCCGGGCGACGATCATCATTGCCGAGAGCGGCTTCAAGATCCCGTTCGACGTGACGCACATCCTCGTCCAGCACTACATGCATCTCGGTCCCGACATCGGCTTTGACGAGGTGATGCGCATGCGCGGGGTGCTCGAGACCCTGGCGCGCGCGCTGAAGACGAGCGACGCCGTTGACAGTCCCATCTATACGGTTCTGCACGACCTCGAGCGGCCGACGCGACGCGGGGGGACGGCGGCGCCGGCGCTCAGCGCGGCGATCCAGTCGGACATCCTGGAGGCGGACACGTACGCGGCCAAAATCGAGTTCGCGCGTCAAGCGATGGCTTCGGACGCCTTTGCGCTGGCGCGGAGCATCCTCACCGAAATCTGCGACGCTCAGACGGCGCCCGGCGCCGACGGCGTCGAAAGGCCGGCGCGATCGGGAGTCGTCCAGCAATTGGCCCTGGCGACGTACAAAGCCGGGGAGCAGGCCGCAAGAACTGAGGGACCGCAACGGGCGCTCGACGGCTACGCGAAAGCCGCGGAGCTGCTGCGCAAACTCGATGTGGAGAGGACCACCGATCCAGAAACGCTCGGCCTCTGGAGCGCGATCCACAAACGCAAGGCCGAGACGGACACCCTGCCGGCGGACGAGCGGCGCCTCGATCTCGACGAGGCGATTCGCGCGGCGGAGCGCGGCTTCCGCATCCGGCGCGACTACTACAACGGCGCCAATCTCGCCTATCTGTACAACATGCGCGCGGGGCTCTCCTCAGGCGACGATCGCATCGCCGACAATGTCTTCGCCGGACGGGTCCGCCGGGAGGTCGTGGGGATCACGGCGCAGCGGCGCGACGAACTGGCTGGAAAAGTCTCGGCGGCGGGGACGGCGCTGCAGCAGGAGGGTTACTGGATCGCAGCGACCCACGCCGAGTCGCTGGTGGCGCTCGACGACCCTGCCGGAGAGGAAGCGCTGAGGACGGCGCTCGCCAGCGCGCCGGAGGGGTGGATGGCGGACACGACGCGCGCGCAGGTCGAGCGCCTGAAGCGCCTGCTCGACGCATCCGTCCGCTGAGTCGGCCCGCGGGGGCGGCTTACCGGCAATTCTATACATTTTGTATATGTGTTTTTGTGCTCTGAGATTGCGTCACGCCCGCCTCTCGGGCGCGCGTCGATAAGGCGGGTCGCAACGCTTTGAAAAACAAGCCCGAGGTCGATAAAATGTCCTAAACGGGCCGCGCAGCGTCTTTCGGCCGTCTACCCCTTCGCCAGCGCCCGGATGTCGAAGCCCGGGTCGGCGGCCTGTTCCGGGGTCATCGTCTTGCCGGTGGCGAAGATGCGCTTGGCCGCCGCATGGTCGCCGGCGCGATTGACCAATTCGACCACCGCGAGCTTGCCGCCGCGAAAGCCGAAGGTCGAGAAGGCGCGGGTCGCCGGATCGCCGCGCACGACCCACTGATCGACGTCGTGCGACAACCCGGCGATCATCAGCTTCAGGTCGCCCTGGTCGCTCCAGAACCAGGCGAGCGCGTCGTAGGGGGCGGGCTTGCCGGCGAGGCGGGCGGCGACACATTTGGCCTGGTCCACCGCGTTCTGGATCAACTCGAGCCGGGTCGAAAAGCCGAGCGTCGCGTTGGGGAAGGCGGCGCAGTCGCCGATTGCGGAAATGTCCGGGTCGGAGGTCGCCAGGTGGGCGTCGACCACGACGCCGTTGGCGCATTCGAGCCCGGCCTCGCGGGCGAGCGTATCTTCGGCGGTGACGCCGACGCCGACGAGCACGAGATCGGCCGGCAAGAACTGGCCGTCGGTGAGGACGACCGCCGCCGCCCTGTCTTCGCCCTGGATCGCCCGGACGCCGACGCCGAGGACGAGGCGCGCGCCAAAGCCCCGATGCGCCTCGATATAGAAGTCGGACAAGGCCGGCGACACCGCGCGCCCCATCGGCCGGGCGATCTCGACCACGCTGACCTCGGCGCCGAGCTTGGCGGCGGTCGCCGCGACCTCGAGCCCGATAAAGCCGGCGCCGATCACCACCACCTTGCGGCCGGCGGCGAGACGCGTCCGCAGCGCCGTCGCGTCGGCGATGGTGCGGAGCGCGTGGACCCCCGGCAGGCCGACGCCCGGGACATCGAGGCGTCTCTGGCGGGCGCCCGTCGCCAGGATCAGATGGCCGTAGGCGATCGACCCGCCACCGGCCAGCGCCAGCCGATGCGCGGCGCGTTCGATTGTGGTCGCCCGGACGCCGAGACGGAGGTCGATGCGGCGGTCGCGGTAGAAGGCCTCGGCCCTGAGCGGCAGGCCGTGAAGCTCCATCTCGCCCTTCAAGAACGCCTTGGAGAGGGGCGGACGCTGGTACGGCAGCTCCCGTTCATCGGACAGAAGGACGATCTCGCCGTCATAGCCGTCTCTCGCGCAGGCTCGCCGCGGCCTGCACGCCGGCGTGCCCGGCGCCGACGATAACGACCGAGGAAGGGGACATGTCGTTCTCCAGCGCTTAAAGCGGCCTCGCTCAGTCGCTTGCGTAAATCCAGGACTTGCGGCGGCGAGGCGCCTCGGTCTCCCCCGGCTCGCCCGGGCCGGGATCGTCCGGCGCCATGCTGGTCGGATCGATGATGACGCCGACACGCGGCGTCGGGCCCGAGGCGGCGTGTGGCGGCTCGGGCGGCGCCGGGCTCGCGGCGGTCGGAAGCGGTTCCGGCGGAGACGCCGGGGCGGTTTGGTCCGGCGGCGCTTTATCCAGGGGCTGGACTGCGGCGGCGGCCGACAGCGGCGCCTCGGCGGCTGACCCGTTCGCGGCCACGACGGACGATAGCGCGGGCGGCGGCGCCAGCGGGGCCGCGGATTGGGGCTCGATCGGCTCGGGCTCGGCCAGCGCGGCCAGCCGCTCGTCGGGCGCGCGCCAGACAAAGGCGTCCAGTGTTCCCGTCGGCGAAACCGGCGCCCAGCGGTCGCTGATCACGCCGTCGGCGACCCAGGCCTTGTCGCGCGGCGCCCGGGCCGCCCGCGACAGCCACTCCCGCACGGCGCCGTGACGCCCCTCGGCCTCCTCGATGTCCGCCATGAGCAGGCAGACGCGACGGGTCGGCCGTCCATGCGGCGAATCGGAGCCGATCAGCGGCGCGATCGCCGCCCGGGCGGCTTCGAGTTCATGCGCTTCGAGCGCGGCGCGCCCGATTGCCAGCATCAACTCCGGGTCGTCGGGCGCGACGCGGGCGAGCGTGCGGGCGCGCGCCAGCCGGTCGCCGGTCGAATCGCCGTGGCGCATGCGCAGATAGGCTGCGGCGAGTTCGGGGTGAGGCGTTTGCGCATAGGCGGTTTCGAGGACACGGGTCCCTCGTCGCGTATCGCCTACCGACGCCGCAAGACGTCCGTACAACGCCGCGGCCGGAACCAGCCCGGGAGACAGCCGACAAGACTCCTAAGCGAGCTCCATTGCGCCCTTGGGGTCGCGATCCTTCAATTGGTCCGCCATCGCAGTCTTGATGACGGCTCGCCAGCGCTGGGCGGTCGGCTTGTCGATGAGGCGCGCGGCGGCGTTCGAGTCCACGGTTGCGAGCGCGCCGACCCAGTCGCCCCGGCGGGTCCGGTCGTCGAGGACAGCCTGTCCGGCCCAGGCGGCCGGGGCGTGCGCATTGGCGCGCATCGCGTATTGCAGCGCCGCCTCGTGATCACCGTCCCGGCGCGCCTCGACATGAAGCCCCCTTAGACCGAGGCCGTGGGTGTCGGGATGGTCGAGCATGGCGTGATAGGCCGAAACCGCGCGTTCCCGGTCGCCGGCAAGCTGGGCCGCCTGGGCAGTCAGCAGCTTGGCCATGGGCTCGTTCGCCAACAGGCGGTTGGCGTCTGTTGCGTGCTTGCCGGCGGCTCGGACATCGCCGGTATTGACCGCGATGAGGCCGCGCGAAACGGCGGCGAGGCCCTTTTCCCGCCGGCGCGCGCGCGCAGCCAGCGACATCAGCGACGGAATCCGGAGAACAAAGCGCAGCACCCCCCAGACGATTGACCAAACGATCGCCAAAGCGGCCACGAGGCCGAGCGCGACCATCATCGAGACCTTGTATTCGACGCCGCGCCAGGTCAGCGTCACGAGGCCCGGGTTGTCGGCAAACCACATCAGGCCCCAGGCGGCGAGCGCCACCCCGGCGAGGACAATCAATAAGCGAAACATGGCGTCTCCGACTTTCCGTCCCGGCGCGCCGGACCCCTGCCAGGGCGCAGCGATTCGATCGGCGCCCTCAGGGCTTGGGGCCCTGGGCCAGGCGCCCGACCGCGGCTTCGCGGATCGCCCGCATCGCGGCGACCGCCGCTTGTTTCCGTTCGGCTTCGGCGTCCCAAGCGGCGCCCGCCTGCCGGGAAGCGTCGGGGAGCTTGGCGAAATTCGCGAGCGCGCCAGCGAGGTCGCCCTCCCGGAGGCTGGCGAGGATCTGCGAGGCCAAGGCCGGCGGATCCTCCCCCGCGGTTTCGCCGAGATAGCGAACCTGGACCAAGCCACGCAGATGGGCGAGGAAACGATCACCGATCCCGCCCGGTTCCCTGGGGATCCGCGGCGGCGAGAACCTTCGGCTCCGCCGCCGCGAACGACGCGGCAAGCGCGCTATTGGTCGGCGCGCCGCCGGCGAGCGCCTTCAGCGGCGCGAGCTGGGCCGGCTCGACGCCGAGCGCGGTGAGCGCGGCGATCTCGGTGGCGTACGAAGAGCCCGACGCGAGCTTGTCGCGGATCGCGTCCGTCACGATCGCGACCGCCGCCGGGTTTTCGCTCGCGGCAGGCTTTTCCGGCGCGACCCGGGTCGCCGCCTTCGGCGCTGCGAGCGCGCTCTCAATTTTGTCGATTCGGCCGGAGAGCGCAGTGAGATCGGTCGAGGACATGTCGGCTTCGAGCTTCGCCATGCGCGCCGCAATGGACGGGATCTCGCGGCGCGCCGCGTCCACGTCTGCACGCAGAACCCTGAAGTCGTCCGATATGGTCTGAACCGTCTGCGCCTCGCCGTCGATCTTGCGGCTTTCGGCGGCATTCGCCGCCTCGAGGACGCCGATCCGCTGGTCGAGCTGAGCGACGCCGGACGCCGGCGCGCTCGCCTCCAGCGCGCCAACCCTCTTTTCGACCGCCGCGAGCGCGGTCGCGGCGCTCGCGCCTTCGAGCGCGCCGAGGCGTTTGTCGAGGCCGCCGATCGCCGCGCGGTCATGGCTCGTCTCGGTCTCCAGCGCGGCGAGCCTGTGCTGCTCGGCCTCTATCAGGCCCGGATTGGACGAATAGAAATAAAGCCCTACGGCGGCGAGCGCCGCCACGATGGCGCCGCCGAGCGCGCCGGCAGCGAACCCGCGCCCCGCGCCGATCGGCTTCGCCTGAGGCGGAACCGGCGGCGCCGGCTCACCGACCGGGGCGCTCTCGGGTGCGATTGGTCCCCCATTCTGGAGTTCCGTCGCGGCCGCTTCGGCGGCGAGCTGGGAGACTTCGCCCTCGATCACCGTGTCGCTTGGCCGCTTGTCGCGATTGCTCGGGGCGCCTCCGGACGGTCCGGACACGGTGTCGCTGGCTTTCTTCATCAACCATTGCTCGTGCGTCCTTCGACCTGCGCGGGCCCTATATACGGGAGGGGTCTTGCGATGAAAATACCGCTGCGGCTTGCCTCAAAGTCGCAAGCAGGGCCGCTTCGTCCGGCCGCGCCGCGGCGCGGACACACCCGGCGCCGAACGCGTGCAGCGGCACTGCGACGTCGTCTGACAGGCAGACATGCGTCATGCGGCGGAAATGTGAAGCCGCGCCCCCAGCGCTAGCGAGTTCCGCGGCGAGCGCGGCCGACCGGCGCGAATAGTGGAGCGCGAACCTACACGAACTCGAGCGCACGGATTTCCGCCGGACGCCAGCTGTGCCGCGGTTCGGCCGCATAGACCACGGCCAACTCGAACGCTTGCGTGTCCGCGAAAGCCCCCTCGATCGTCGGCTTTCGATCGCGCCCAGCGAGGTAGAGCACCGCGGCGCCACAGGGCATTGCGCTTTTCAGGACCTCGGCCAACCGCCGCGAGTTGGGCGCGGGGGGTGCGGCGAGCCGCCAGCCGCGCGCTTTCGCGGCACGCGCCGTTCGTGCGCCCACGACGTAGAGCGGCGAACTGCGATCGACGGACACATCGGCAAGGAAGGCCTTGTCGCTCGCGGCGACCACCGCGTCATAGCGCTTCCTCTCTGGTGCGAAGGCCAAGGGGACGATCTCGATTGCGGGCAGGCGCGCAACCGCAAACCCGAACCGGCGCAACCGCGCCGCGCTGCCCGCGGCATCGTCCCGGGCGCGGAAAAGCGCTGCTCGAGGTTTGTTCGGGTCCACGTTCCGCATGACCAGCATTATCGGCCCCGGTGCCGGCCCGGCAAGCGCGCCTTGCGGTCCGCCAGATTGCGCTTTACCGGTCTCGCCTTCGCCCGGAGCTCGATGGGAAGCCGTGTTGGATCAAGCCCTCGATACGCCCGATCTCGCCGCCGCGAGACGCTGGCGCGATCTCGATTTCCGGAGAGACATCAACGGTCTGCGTGCGCTCGCGGTGATCGGGGTGGTCGTTTTCCACGCCGACCGCTTGCTGCTTCCCGGGGGCTTCTGCGGGGTCGACGTATTCTTCGTCATCTCGGGCTTTCTGATCTCGCGCATCATTCTGTCCGAATGCGCCGTCGGGCATTTCTCGCTGCCGATGTTCTACGCCAAGCGCGCCAGACGCATCCTTCCGGCGCTCCTCGTCGTGGCGGCCGCTGTCTGGATCGTCGGCTGGTTTCGCGCCGCGCCGATCCAATTCCGCGACATCGGCGGCGGTCTTCTCGGCAACTCCTATTTCACCGTCAATTTCTGGCTCCTGAGGCTGGCGGGAGTCGGCGGCTACTTCGGCGCCGATTCGGCGACGAAACCGCTCCTTCACTTGTGGTCGCTCAGCATCGAAGAGCAGTTCTACCTCGTCTGGTCGGTGCTGGTTGCAGCCTTGCACCGCCTGGCCCCACGCCTTCTGCCGTTCGGGATCCTCGCGATTGTCTTCGCATCTTTCGGCTACTGCGTCTTCCTGACGCCGGTCGATCCCATCGGGGCCTTCTACCTGCCTTGGACCCGCGGCTGGGAACTCGCGCTCGGCGCGCTGCTGGCCTACCGGGAGGTGTTCTGGCTGCGCGCGTGGCCTTATCCGACGCGCGCCCTGTCCAACCTGGGCGCGGGGCTCGGCGTGACGCTGATCCTGATCGGCTACCTCTACCTGACCGAAGCTCAACCCTTTCCAGGCTGGCGCGCGGCCATCCCGACCTTTGGATGTGCGCTGGTGATCGCGAGCCCGCGCTCCTGGGTCGGGGATGTTGCGCTCGGCAACCGAACCGCCGGGTTCTTCGGCGTCATTTCCTATCCACTCTATCTCTGGCACTGGCCGTTGTTCGCCTTCGCCCACATCTGGCCGGGGGTCATTCCGACACCCGCAGTGATGTTCGCCCTCGCCGTCGTGGCGGTCGCTCTCGCCGTCTTGACCTATCGACTCGTCGAAGCGCCGGCGGCGTCGTTTTTCCGCCGCCGTCCCTACGCGCTCGCGCTCGGACTCGTCGCCGCGCTCGCGGCGACCGGGATCATCGGCCGTGTGACCTACGACTTCAAGGGCTTCCCCAGCCGCTTCCCGCCGCTGGTGACGCAGGTCTTCGACTTCAGCGTCAACGGCGCCGAGGGACAGCGTCTGATGGATTGCTTCTACCAGCGCGACGACCGCGCCTACCCGCTCGAGGAGGAACGCCGGCGGGCCGCCGGATTTTTCGAGGACCATCGCTGCGGAGTGGTCGAGGACCCGGCCAAGCCGACCATTCTCGTGGTCGGCGATTTGCACGCGGCCCACCTCTTCGCCGGCTTGACCAGGACGTTCGGCGGCCGAGCCAACGTCACGGCGCTGGCGGCGGTGTTCTGCGTGCCATTGGTCGAAAACGTCGCCATGGACCAGGGCGTCGCCGGGACGCCGCGCTGCCGGGCGATCAACGACTACGTCTTCCGCCGAATCAGGCAGATCAGGCCGGACGCGCTCGTGGTCGGCGGCTATTTCGGCCAGTACGATCACGAGGCCAACTGGCGCTATCGGGGGTTTCTCGACGCGATGGTCGCCGGCGCGCGCAAGCTGCACGAGGACGGCGTCCGTTCGATCGTGATTGCGGGGGAAGTCCCGACCTGGGCGCCGGTCCTGCCGATCCTGGTTGGACGGGACCTTCTGGAAATGGGCGCGGCGGCGGAATTCTCCCGGGTCGGGGTCCGACCGGACTCGCTCGAAACCGACAGGACGCTCGCCGCCAAGAATTGGGGGCCCGGGGTCACATACGTGTCGCAGGCGGACAAGCTTTGCGGCCCGGACGGGTGTCGACGGCTCGTCGGCCGCGACCTTCCCGACGATCTGCTGGCGGTCGACTACGGCCATTACAGCCGTCAGGGCTCGATCTACGCCGTCAGGAATATCCTCGCGCCTGCGATCGATGCGGCGATCGATCAGGCGCGGCGCTAGGCCGATTGCCAGGTCAGTCGACCGCGGCGGATTGCCGCAATGCTCCTGCACCGAGCATCGGTTCGACGCGCGGCAGGCGCAGGGCGGCAAGCACGTCCGAGTCGTTGGGCGATTCGCCCGCATAGTCCTGCAGCCGCAGGAGCGACAGCCAGCCGCCGTCGTCCACGCGCTCAGGGCCGGAATCCTCGAAGGCAAGGAATTCCAGGTCGGCGACCCCGGCCGCCTCTTTGACCCAAAGAGCCGACGCGAGTTGGACCGCGTCGCTCAGCGACAGGAACCGCGGCTGTTCGTCCGGACCCCGTAAGGCCGCGGGCCGCCGCCACTTCACGTCGCGCAGGCGGGCCGCGCGCAGCATCGTGTTCGGATCGGCCGTCACGAAGGTGGCGATCGACCGGAGGTAGCGGGTGAACTCGGCGAGCGCGGAAAATCGGCCGGCGACAAAGATCGACGGCCGCAGTTCGGCGAACAGAAGGCTGTTGACCCAAATGCTGCGCCTGCCGATCGCGGCCTCGGTCAGGATCGTCTCGATGTCCGATTCCGCCCCGCCGGATCGACCGCTCGCGTGGCGCAGCAGAACGTTGATATGCAGGAAGTGCTTGTGGCTAGTGGAGACAATCAAGGCCATCTTCCAGATCTCCGATCTCGGCCGGAGCGAGAGCCCCCCTTATAGTCGTCGCGGCGGTCGCTCGCCGCCGTTCCTCAATCGTCATCACTTCGACGCGTTCGGGAAGCGGACTGTCCCCGGTAAATATGGCTCTGCCCGTGATGGCCACCCCTTTGTTGCCGAACGGATTTAAGCCGTCTTCCCCGATCGACTTGTCGAACACGCATTCGATCTGCGTTTCGCCGCCCGCCAAAGTGAGCCGACCCGTCCATACCGAGCCACGATAATCGATCGTCTCGAGTCGCCCGTCGAAAGAAGTGACGACCTGGCCAGCAAACCACGTGTCCGTCAGGGGCGGCGCCTCGTTGGCGAGGCCGACGCGACCAACCTGACGGCGAAAAAATTCGTCGAGCGGAAGCTCGGTGTCATGGTAGCGGACCAGCACGACGAAGTTTTGCTCGAGAGCGGCTGCGATGCGCTGGAACGGTCGCATAAGGCGACGGTGCTGCAGCAGGATCTGATAATCGCTTCGATAGACGCGTGCGGCGCAGCGCCGGAACAGCGAAACGGCCCCCGGCCCTCCCGTCATGACCATTTCGAGAAGGCCGAATTCGCACGGAGTTACAGTCAAGTAGCTGATGAGGAAGGCGCTCGACGCAGACTTTGGGTGGACCTCCCGGTCAGCCGACATCAGGGCCGCGTACACGGCGTCGAACAGCTTCTTGAACACAGCGGCGGGGACGCTGTGCGCCGGCGAGCCAGGCGCCGAGCATGGCTGAACGAGGACCCGAATTTCGTTTGACCCTATGCTGGTCAATGTGGTCGGCCTCCACCGTTCGTTCGATAGCACGCGGCGAACCGCCGCGACAGGCGACGAATTGACGCTTGCCTCAACGGGGTCTGTGGCCCCGGGTTCCCCCGCCGCCGCGTTCAGGCTAAGGGCGGAGCCCGGCGGCAGGCGTTAAGCGGTCGTGGAGACGCAAAGTCCAATGCAGGTTCTGGGCATCGAGACCACGTGCGACGAGACGGCGGCCGCGGTCGTGCGGCTGACGCCCGAGGGTAAAGGCGAGATTCTGGCCGACGAAGTGATGAGCCAGATCGCCGCCCACGCCGCCTACGGGGGCGTCGTGCCCGAGATCGCGGCCCGGGCCCATGTCGAGATCGTGGACATGCTCATTGCGCGCGCGCTGGCGAAGGCCGGCATGGCGGCGAAAGACCTCGACGGCGTGGCGGCGGCCGCGGGCCCGGGCCTGATTGGCGGGGTCTTGGTCGGCCTGATGGCCGCCAAGGGGATTGCGTTGGCGACCGGAAAGCCGTTGATCGCCGTCAACCACCTCGAGGCGCATGCGCTGACCGTGCGCCTCACGGCGGACGTCGCGTTTCCCTACCTGATCCTCCTGGCTTCCGGCGGCCATACTCAGATCCTCGCCGTCAGGGGCGTCGGCGAGTACGATCGTCTCGGGACGACAATGGACGACGCCATCGGCGAGGCGTTCGATAAGACGGCCAAGCTTCTCGGCCTTCCCTACCCTGGCGGTCCCTCGGTCGAGGCTGGGTCCAGGACCGGGGATCCGGATCGTTTCCCCCTGCCCCGTCCAATGATGGGACGGCCGAACGCGGATTTCTCGCTTTCCGGCCTCAAGACCGCGGTCCGGTCAACCGCCGAGCGGGCCGCGCCGCTGACCGCTCAGGATGTCGCCGACCTCTGCGCGTCGTTCCAGGCGGCCATCGTCGATGTGGTCGAGGACCGGATGCGGGTCGGCCTCAAGCGCTTTCGCGAAAGGCTCTCGACCGCGCCCCGAGCTGTGGTCGTCGCCGGCGGCGTCGGGGCCAATCTGGCGATCCGCGGCGCGCTCGCCCGGTTCTGCGCCGAGGCGGGGCTGCCGATGGTCGCCCCGCCGCAAAAACTCTGCACCGACAATGGAGCGATGATCGCCTGGGCCGGCGTCGAGCGGTTGCGGCTTGGCCGGACCGATCCGCTCGATGTCGCCGCCCGGCCGCGCTGGCCCCTCGATCCGAAATTGGATCGGGCGCTCAACAACAAGGCTTGAGCACGGTCACTGGTTATCGGGTTGCGCCCCTGGATGCTGGCTCTGCGCCGCAGCCGCGGCGTCGTTCTTCTGCTTTTCGTTGGCCATGTGATGACCGACGACGCAGCCTCCAATGGCGCCGAGGACTCCGGGTGGCCGGCGTAGTGGCCCGCGACGCCTCCCACGACGGCTCCCTTGAGGCAGCCTCTGGCTTCGGCAGGAGCGGAAACGGACAGCGAAGCCGCCCCCAGAGCGAAGGCTGCGGCGAGCAAAGTGACTTTCATTCGAGATCCTCCTTCTTCTCCTCGTCGCAACTTGCGAAGCGACGCAAGGTTCCTCGCAGTGGGAGCCGGACAGGGCTGAAACTCACGTCGCGATTGCAATTCCGCCCTGCGGCGCCTATAAAGAGACATCCCCCTCGAGATTTGGTTTTTGAGGCTCGCCTCCTCCGGGCAGCGACCGGACCCGTGCGGCCCACGATCATAAAGGAGCAAGCTGAAATGAGCGACGCGCCGCTGATGCCAAAAGCGACCGCCGTCTGGCTGGTCGAGAACACTTCCCTGACCTTCGACCAGATCGCGGAATTCTGCAAACTGCATCCGCTCGAGGTCAAAGGCATCGCGGACGGCGAGGTGGCGACCGGCATCAAGGGCTACGATCCGATTTCGACAGGCCAGCTCACCCGCGAAGAGATCGCCGAAGCCGAGCGCGACCAGAACCGTAGCCTGCACCTGTCGGTGTCGAAGGTTCGCACGCCGGAGTTCAAGAAGCCGCGCGGCGCGCGCTATACGCCGCTATCGCGCCGGCAGGATCGTCCGAACGCCGTGCTGTGGCTGCTGCGCAATCACGCGGAGCTGAAGGACGCCCAGATCATGCGCCTCGTCGGCACGACCAAGCACACGCTGCAGGCGATCCGCGAGCGCACCCACTGGAACTCCGCCAATCTCCAGCCGATGGACCCGGTGACGCTGGGCCTCTGCTCGCAGATCGATCTCGATTTCGAGGTCAACCGCGCCGCCAAGGACCGGCCGAAAGTGGAGGAGCCCGGCGGGCAGACCCTGGTTCCGGCCGAGGTCACCACCGCCAGGCCGACGCCCGCCCCCGCAAGCCAGCTCGAAGTGTTCGGCGCGCCGAAGCCGAAGCCGGTGGAGGAGCGCATCGACGTCGACGCGGTGTTCGGCAAGCCCAAGGAGAAAGAGCCGCACGTCGAGGAGTAACGCGTCCTCTCTGCCTTCAGGGGCGGACCGGGCCCGAAGCGGTCGGAATAGGGATCGGTCCACCGGCGCCGGACCTTCTCGGCGCCGCTACCATAGGCAAAGGCCGGAGGATCGGCCCGCTACTCCGCCGCCTTCGCCGCCGGGTTGTTCGGGTGCGCGGTCCACGGCAGCGGCGGTCGGGCGTAAGGCAGGCCGGTGCGCGGATCGACGCCCTCGGTCCTGTGGTCGAGGGTGATGCAGCCCTCAACCGGGCAGACGAGCACGCAAAGGTTGCAGCCGACGCATTCGGCCTCGTTGACCTCGAACTTGCGACCGCCGTCGATCTTGGCGAAGATTGCCTGATGCGACGTATCCTCGCAGACGATGTGGCAACGGCCGCATTGAATGCAGAGCTCCTGGTGGATCTGCGCCTTGGCGACATAGTTCAGGTTCAGGCGCTGCCAATCGGTGACCGAGCGCACGGCGCGACCGCGGAAATCGTCGAGCGCTGTGAATCCCTTGCGGTCCATGTAGGCCGCGAGCCCGGAGGCCATCTCTTCGACGATCCTGAAGCCGTAGGTCATCGCCGCGGTGCAGACTTGCACCGTGCCGGCGCCGAGCGCGATGTATTCGGCGGCGTCCCGCCATGTGGTGACTCCGCCGATCGCCGAGATCGGCAGGCCGGCAAGTCCGGGATCGCGGGCGATTTCGGCGACCATGGCGAGGGCGATCGGCTTCACTGCCGGGCCGCACATGCCGCCGTGCGTGCCCATGCCGTCGATCGCGTCCATGGGCGTCATCGCATCGAGATCGATTCCCATGATCGAGTTGATCGTGTTGATCAGCGACACCGCGTCGGCGCCGCCCTTCCTGGCCGCCCGCGCCGGCTGGCGGATGTCGGCGATGTTCGGGGTGAGTTTGACGATCACCGGCATGCGGGTATGCGCCTTGCACCACCGCGCGACCATCTCGACATATTCGGGCACCTGGCCGACCGCCGAACCCATGCCGCGTTCCGACATGCCGTGGGGACAGCCGAAATTGAGCTCGACGCCGTCGCATTCGGTCTCCTCGACCCGGGCGAGGATCGCCTTCCACGACTCCTCGTCGCAGGGCACCATCAGCGAGACGACCAGCGCCCGGTCTCGCCACGCGCGCTTCACCTCCTTGATCTCCTGCAAATTGATCTCGAGGTCGCGGTCCGTGATGAGCTCGATGTTGTTGAGCGCCAGCAGGCGCCGGTCGGGTCCGTGGATCGCGCCGTAGCGCGCGCCCGACACGTTGACCACAGGCGGCCCGGCTTCGCCGAGCGTCTTCCAGACGACGCCGCCCCAGCCGGCGCGGAAGGCGCGCTCGACATTGACCTTGCGGTCGGTCGGCGGGGCCGAGGCGAGCCAGAACGGATTGGGCGACTTGATGCCGAGAAAGGTTGTGCGCAGATCGGCCATGGGACCCTCGCTCTTTCAGATTCAGGCGGCGACGACGCCAAGCGCGGCGACGATGGAGCGGGCGGCCCGTTTTCCATCCTCGACCGCGCTGACCGTCAGGTCCTCGCCGCCGAGCACGCAATCGCCGCCCGCCCAGACGCCCGGGACGTTGGTGCGCCGCTCGCCGTCGACCACGATGCGGCCGCCGTTCAGCTCGAGCCCGGCGCCGTCCAGGACTTCCGGCCTTCCGCGCTGGCCGATGGCGGTGAACAGCATGTCGGCTTCGATGCGGAACACCGAGCCCGCCGGGGCCAGCACGCCTTCGTGCTCATGGGTGTCCTCGAACAGCACGCCGCTGAACACCCCTGCATGGCCCTCGATCGCCACCGGTCGGGCCCAGCTGCGGATCACGACGCCGTGCGTCTGCGCCAGCTCGCGCTCGAACCGGCTCGCCTTCATTTGGGTGCTGCTGCGGCGGTACACGATCGTGACGCTCTGCGCCCCGAGCTTCTTCGACTGCACGGCAATATCGATCGCCGTCATGCCGCCGCCGATGACGACGACCCGCCGTCCGACCGGCAGCGCGGTCAAGTCGCCGGCCTGGCGCAAGGCCGCGATATAGTCGACCGCGTCGACCACGTTCTCGAGCTCGCTCTCGCCCGGCAGGCCGAGTTTGTTGGTCGCGCCCAGCCCCATGGCCAGGAACACGGCGTCATAGTCGCGCTTGAGCTCGTCGAGTTTGACGTGCTCGCCGAGGGCGACGCCGTACTGCGTTTCGATGCCGCCGACCGAAAGAACGAAGGCGGCCTCCTTGGCCGCGAAGTCGTCGACCGTCTTGTAAGCGGCGATGCCGTATTCGTTGAGGCCGCCCGGCTTGGCGCGCGCCTCGAAGATCGTCACGTCCATACCGGCGACTGCAAGCGCGTGCGCGCAGGCGAGGCCGGCGGGCCCCCCGCCGACAATCGCCACGCGCTTTCCGGTCGGCGCGGCGCGCGTATAAGGCGAGCGCCCGGACTCGATCAGGGCGTCGGTGGCGTAGCGCTGCAAAAGCCCGATCCGGACCGGCTTGCCCTCTGCGGCCTCGCGGACGCAAGCCTCTTCGCACAGCGTCTCGGTCGGGCAAACTCGCGCGCACATGCCGCCCAGAATGTTGGCGTCGAAGATGGTCTTCGCCGAGCCGGCCCGGTTGCCGGCGGCGATCTGGCGGATAAACAACGGAATGTCGATCGAGGTCGGACAGGCCTTTTGGCACGGCGCCTCATAGCAGAAGTAGCAGCGATCGGACTCGACGCTCGCTTCGTGGCCGGTCAACGGCGGATGGAGATCGCCGAAATTGGCGTCGAGGGTGTTGCGGTCCAGTCGTCCGGCGCCGACGTCGGACAGTCCTTGGGGGTGGGCGGCGATCGTCATGGCGTCTCCCAAAAGCCGAGCCGGCGGCGGGGGATAATCTTGACCGAGTGGTCAACTGTTTCGCGGCCCGCGCCCGCTGTCAAGCGGCTGTCATCATGCGGCGCGGAAGCGCGCGCCCACCGCCATGCTTGCATGGTCCCCCTCCCGCGCCGCCTTGCGGCAGGAGGGTAAAGCGCCGACGGTCGCGCGTTTTTCCGCCCCGCGAAGCGAGGGTGGGGGACTGTCGGCAAAGGCGTCCAAGGACGCCCGTCGTCGACGGACCATGAGCACGGTTGCGGGGGGCGAGCCGCGCAGTTGACTACTCCGGATCCACAAACTTCGGCGCGCGCCGCTCGACCCCGGCGCAAATCGCCTCGATCTGGTTGGGCGCGCCAATGATCGCCGCCTGCTCGCGCAACTCGGCCAGCAGGATCGCGGCCGTGTCGAGGTCGGTCGAGGCGTTGAGCAGGCGCTTCAGCGCCCGGACCGCGTCGGGGCTCTTTTCGGCGATCTCGCGCGCCGTCGTCCGCGCGGCTTCGAGCGGGTCGGCGTGGACCGCGGTGGCGAAGCCGTAGCGCAACGCCTCCTCGCCCGAAAACTGCCGGCCGGTGAAGGCGAGCTCGCGGATGACGTCGCCGCGCGCCAGCTCCCGCATCAGCGCGATCCCACCCATGTCGGGCACGAGGCCCCATTTGATCTCGAGGATGGAGAGCTTGGCGTCCGGCGCGACGTAGCGGACGTCGGCGCCGAGGGCGACCTGGAAGCCGCCGCCGAACGCCACCCCATGCACCGCCGCGATCACCGGCACGGCGAGCTCGCGCCAGGCGAAGGCCGCAGCTTGAGCGAGGTTGGCGATCCCGTGGGTGCGTTCGGCGAGATCGGAGAGCAGGTTTTCGGCGCGCCCCGCGGCGATCGCGGCGAAGCTCGCCATGTCGAGCCCCGCCGAAAAGCCGCGTCCCGCGCCGTGAAGGACGACGGCGCGCAGTTCCGGCGCCCGCTTCAGCCGTCCGCCGGCCTCGACCAGCGCAGAAAACATCGGCGGATCGAGGGCGTTGAGCTTCTCCGCCCGGTCGAGCCGCACCTCCGCCACGCCCGCGGCGAAGGTCAGCGTCACCCGCCCTGCAATCGTCGCACCCTCGACCATGCGCGCCTCCCTTATGCGAATGACCATTCGACCCCGCTCCGCTGCCGGGATCAAGGGCTATTGCCCTCTCCCATCCGGAAGAGGGGTCGGGGGTGAGGGCTGCGACGCTTCACGAGAACCGCTGACGCCGACGTCCGCTCGCGCTAGGCTGCCGCCCCGGGCGGCGCTGGGGCATGTCCGGAGCCGAGGGAGGGAGATCAGGACCATGGCCGAATTCCCCGTCAATCCAACGCGCCTCGATCCGTACAAGAGCTTCAAGTTTCGCCTGAAATGGGACGGCCGATACGTCGCCGGCGTGTCGAAGGTCTCGGGCCTCAAGCGAACGACGGAGGTCGTCGAGCACCGCGAGGGCGGCGACCCCTCGACTTCGCACAAGTCGCCCGGCCGGACGCGCTACGACGCGATCACGCTCGAGCGCGGCCTCACCCAGGACCACGATTTCGAGCAATGGGCCAACAAGGTGTGGCAGCTTGGCGCGGGACTTGGCGGCGAGGTCGCGCTCGCCGATTTCCGCAAGGACGTCACGCTCGAGTTCTACAACGAGGCGGGCCAGCTCGTGCTGGCGTACAAAGTCCATCGCTGCTGGCCGTCCCAGTACGAAGCCCTGCCCGACCTCGACGCCGGCGCCGACGCCGTCGCGATCGAGCGCCTCGTGCTGGAGAACGAAGGCTGGGAGCGCGACACGAGCGTAGTGGAGCCGAAGAGAGCCCGGGTGACGCCTTCTCCCTTGCGGAAGAGCGGTCAGGGGTGAGGGCGCCACAAAGCCGAACCACCCCGGCCTTCTCCCCGCGGCGGCGTTGCATTTGTATATGCAAAGCGATATCATCTTGCAATGAAGTTCGGGGGCTTCGACTGGGACAGTGGCAACCTGCCGAAGTGTCTGTCGCATGGTGTCTCGCTCTCCGAGATCGAGGCCTTTTTCAAAGGCGATGTCTACGTTGTTCGCGACACGATGGTCGCTGGAGAACGGCGGCTGCTGAGCTTCGGAAACGGCGCGGGACGCTGGATCTTTTGCGTCTTCACGTGGCGCGAGAACCGCATCCGGCCGGTGAGCGTGCGTTTCATGCATGCGAAGGAGGTCAAGCGTTATGTCGAAGAAATTTCCCGATTTGAAAAGCGATGAGGAGGCGGACGCGTGGCTTCAGGCCGCGGACCTGACCGAATACGATCTCTCGGGGATGAAAAAGGTGCGCTTCGAACTCGCGCCCAAGGACACGTCGATCAGTCTGCGCCTGCCGGCCGCCCTGCTCGCGATACTCAAAGCCGAGGCCGCACAAGCGAACATGCCGACCCAGCGCTTCATCCGTCTCATGATCGAGGCGCAACTGGCCGGCAGCGCGCCGCGGCCAAAGAGCAAGACCTTGTCGAAGAAGTCGGCGGGGCGGAAGGCGAGCTCGCAAAAGACACGCGAGCGGGCGGCGTAGGCCTAAAGGATGAAGTTCAACGTGAGACAACGGCGGGGTGCTGGCTAACTTCGACGCCAACTGGCGCTCTCCTCAGGCAACAATTTCCTCAGTTAATTCATCATTTCTGATCCTGTTGATTATGTCTTCCCTCTCGAATCGAGCGACCATCTTCTTGTATCTGTCGCTGCGCCTAAACGCAGGACGCCCACCCCGAATTTGTTCAGCCGCAACAAGTATTGCGCCTTCAAATACTTTAGGATCTAGTGCTAGCTTCATTGTTTGGACAAAACGGCAGACGAGTTGAACGTTTGACCAGTGGTATGTACCGCCGGACGACCGAGGCTTGATGCAATCAATGTTCGCAGAGTAAGGGTCGTCACGACCATGCTCATGCGACGTCGAAAGACCTGTAACCGCGCACTTCCGTTCCTGAAATTCGTACATTTCCAAGAGGCGCTCGCCTGTAAGCAAGCCTCGGCGGTCCGGGATTCCAGTCACAAGCTTGTTGAAATATGCCCTTGCGCTACGCTTTGCCCGCTCCCGATGCTCTTCCATCGCGTCTCGATTGCTCTTTGGGCTGCAAATATAACATTTCGCTCTTCGCTTGTAAGGTTTGCCTTGGAGCGCAAAAGAACGGCCACACTTTATACATGTAAGCATGTCTGACTAACTTCATAAAACCGCGAGGACTTTGGCTTCACCAATTCCTCCCTCACGCCCCTCGCACGTCCAGCGCGATCGCGATCCAGGTTGCGCCGTAAATGATCAGGTCGATGCCGATGAAGAGGCCGATGACCCAGAGGCCGGAGGCGGGCCACTGGAACAGGATCATCAGGCCGAGCGCGATGGTGATCGCGCCGTCGATGAGGTGCCAGCCCCAGCCGGCATAGCCGAGGCCCGCCGAGCCGACGATCTGGAACAGGCCGCCGACCACGAAGAACAGCGCCATCACGAAGGTCAGAACTTCCGCCGTGACCGCGGGCCTCATGACGAAGAGGAAGCCGAGCACGCCGTAGAGGATCGCCGCCACCGCGTGCTGGAAGAAGCCGGCCCAATGGCCGACCCAGACAGCCGCGACGACTTCGACCGCCGCCGCGAGCACGAGCAGCCCGCCGATGACCAGCATCGAGGCCAGGGTCGCCCTAACCGAGTGGACGACGGCGGCGGCGCCGATGACCACGAGCGCGACGCCGAAGGCGAGGAACCATCCCCACTGCTGGGCGAGGTCCTTGGTGATCTGGACGTCGAGGGTCTGGATGTCGGCGGGCGTCACGGGCGGCTCCGAGTAGCGGGGCCGCCGAGCTTAAGCCGCAAAACGGACACGGTCCAGCCACGGCCGCCGCCTTCGCCCGGCGGAGCGGGGAGATGGTGGCGGCCGCAGGCCGCCGGGCGAGGGCATGCTTGGCTCCGCCGTCGGCGCGCGACCCCTCATCCGGCCGCTTACGCGGCCACTTTCTCCCCACGGGAGAAGGGGATTACTCCGCCGCTTCGCTCAGCGCCGGATAGTCGGTGTAGCCGACCGGACCGTCGCCGTAGAAGGTCTCGCTGTTCCACGGGTTTAGCGGCGCGCCGAGCCGGAAGCGGCGCGGCAGGTCGGGATTGGCGAGGAACGCCTTGCCGAAGGCCACCGCATCCGCCTCGCCCGCGTCGAGCGCCGCCTCGGCGGCCGCCTTGTCAAAGGCCTCGTTGGCGACGTAGACGCCGCCGAACGCCACCTTCAGAGTCGGGCCGAGACGCGGGTCCGCGACCTTTTCCCGGGCGCAGAGGAAGGCGATCTTCCGCTTGCCGAGCTCGCGCGCGACATAGCCGAAGGTGGCCGGAAGATCGCTGTCGCCCATGTCGTGCGCGTCGCCGCGCGGCGCGAGATGCATGCCGACCCGCCCCGCGCCCCAGACGGAGACGACGGCGTCGGTGACTTCGAGCATCAGCCGGGCGCGGTTCTCGATCGAGCCGCCGTACCGGTCGGTCCGCTTGTTCGAACCGTCCTGCAGGAACTGGTCGAGAAGATAGCCGTTCGCGCCATGGATCTCGACGCCGTCGAAGCCTGCGGCCTTGGCGTTCTCCGCGCCCTTGCGATAGTCGGCGACAATGCCCGGGATCTCGTCGGTTTCGAGCGCGCGCGGCGTCGCATAGGGTCGCTGGGGCCGGATCAGGCTGACTGTGCCCTTGGGCGCGATGGCGCTCGGCGCGACCGGCGGAAAGCCGTCATGATAGACCGGATCGGAAATCCGGCCGACGTGCCAAAGCTGCATGAGAATGCGGCCGCCCGCGGCGTGGACGGCGCTGGTGATCGCCCGCCAGCCGTCGACCTGCTCGTCCGACCAGACGCCGGGCGTGCGCGGATAGCCGACGCCCTGCGGCGAGACGGAGGTCGCTTCGGTGAAAATCAGGCCCGCCGAGGCGCGCTGGACATAGTAGTCGCGCATCAACGCATTGGGAACGCCGGCCCGGCATGGTCGAGCGGTTGCGGGTCAACGGCGCCAGGAAGATTCGGTTCGGGACCTCGAGCTCGCCGAGAACGAGCGGATCGAACAGCGTGGGCATGACAGTCAAACTCCAAAAGGGCGAGGGGGCGAGCGCGCCGGAGAAGGCGAACACACAAAGACCATGCCCTCCGGCGAGAGTCTCGGGCGGATCTTCCCACAGTCGTTTGCGGTTGGTTTTGGCAATAGATGGATGCGCTTTGTGAGAATTTCAATGGGGCAAGAGGGCGGCCAAATCGGGGCATTCGGAGGCCGAGCATACTATTGACAAAATAAGAATGTACGATACGATATTCTGATTTGCGGGAATACCTGCGGCGTGGGGAGGCGCGCGGGACGGCTGCCTCATCCCGGAATCGAATACGTGGCCAAAGTGACAAAGTTCCAGATTTTGGCGCCTAAGCCCTTGATATCGGCCGCATGGAGAAATCCGTGCGCAGCGGCCTTCCCGGCGCGGGCCAGCGACGCTCACGCCCCCTCCGCCTCTTCCGTCAGGTCCAGCCAGGCCTGCTCGGCGGCGGCCAGCGCGCGTTCGAGCTCGCCACGGCGGCCGGCCAGCTCGGCCAGCTTGAGCGCCTCGACGCTGGTCGCCCCGGCTTCCGCCAGCGCCTCGTCGACCCGGCGCAACAGGTCCTGGAAGCGGCTCATCTTGTCCTCGAGCGCCGCGAGCTCGCGCTTGAGCGGTCCAGCGTCGCGCTTGCGAGCGAGGGGCGCAACGGGCTTTTGCGCCGCGGCCTGCTTCTTCTGCGGGCTCGGCGCGCCCTGGCCGAGGACGAAGCGGCCGTAATCGGCGACGTCGCCGTCGAACGGCTTCACCGTGCCGTCGGCGACCAGCCACAGGCGGTCGACGCAGGCTTCGAGCAGCCGGCGGTCGTGCGAGACGAGGATGCACGCGCCCTCGTATTCGTTGATCGCCTCGATCAGCTCGGCGCGGCTGTCGATGTCGAGGTGGTTGGTCGGCTCGTCGAGGATGAGGAGCTGCGGCCCGTCGAACGTCGCAAGGCCCATCAGCAGCCGCGCCTTCTCGCCGCCCGACAGCGCTCGACTTCGGGTGTCGGCGCGCGCGCCGGAAAAGCCGATCAGCGCCGCCCGGCCGCGGATCTTCGATTCCGGCTGCTCCGCGCATCCGTTCGGCGACATGGCTGTAGGGCGTCCCGTCGGGCTCGAGGTCGTCGACCTGATGCTGGGCGAAGAAGCCGACCTCGAGCTTCGCCGCGCGCATGATCTTGCCGGCCATCGGCGGCAGCCGGCCGCCGATCAGCTTGGCGAAGGTCGACTTGCCGTTGCCGTTCGCGCCGAGCAGGCCGATCCGGTCGTCGTTGGAGAGCGTGAGGTCGATCCGCGACAGCACGACGCGATCGCCATAGCCGACGCTGACCCTCTCCATCGCGACGATCGGCGGGCTCAGCTTCTTGGCGACCGGCGGCCATCGGAACGGCAGCACGGTCTCGTCGACGATCGCCGCGACCGGCTCCATCCTGGCCAGCATCTTGAGGCGCGACTGCGCCTGCGTCGCCTTGGTCGCGCTGGCGCGGAAACGGTCGACGAAGGCCTGCAGGTGGGCGCGCCGCTCCTCCTGCTTCTTGGGCGCCTTGCCCTGCAGCGCCTGCTGCTCGCGGCGCTGGCGCTCGAAGCTGGTGTAGCCGCCGCGTCCATAGCGTCAGCTTGCCGCGGTCGAGATGCAGGATGTGGTCGGCGACATCGTCGAGCAGGTCGCGGTCATGGCTGATGACGACGAGCGTCGCCGGATAGGTCTTCAGATAGTCGATGAGCCAGAGCGCGCCTTCGAGGTCGAGATAATTGGTCGGCTCGTCGAGCAGCAGGAGGTCGGGCGCCGAGAACAGCACCGCCGCGAGCGCCACCCGCATGCGCCAGCCGCCGGAGAATTCCGACAGCGCGCGGTTTTGCGCCGCCTCGTCGAAGCCAAGGCCGCTGAGGATCCTCGCCGCGCGCGCCGGCGCGGCGTGGGCGTCGATGTCGACGAGGCGCGTCTGGATCTCGGCGATGCGCTCGGGGTCGTTGGCGCTCTCGGCCTCGGCAAGCAGCGCCGCGCGCTCCTTGTCGGCGTCGAGCACGAAATCGATCAGCGTCTCGCGCGCCGCCCGGCGCCTCCTGCTCGACGCGGCCGAGCCGCGCGTGCCGCGGGGTACGATGATCGACCCGCTCTCCGGCGAAATCTCGCCGCGGATCAGCCGGAAGAGCGTGGTCTTGCCCGCGCCGTTGCGGCCGACGAGGCCGACGCGCGCGCCGTCGGCAGGGCGCGGTCGCGCTGTCGATCAGCAGGCGCTCGCCGAGCCGGTAGGTCAGGTCGTTGATATGGAGCATGGCGGGCTTTTGGCCCGCCGAGCGTCGCGGTTGCAAGGTCGGCGCAGGCGCTGCGCTCACGCCTTCTGGATGGTCGAGCAGGGCGCCCTTCGCGAAGAGGAAGCCGGCGAGGCCGGCGCCGATCAGCGGCGCGACGATGAACAGCCAGAGCTGCGCCACGCGCTCCGGATTTGCGGCGAAGCCGACCAGCGCCGGGCCGATCGAGCGGGCCGGATTGACCGAGATGCCGGTGACGTTGATGCCGACGAGATGGATCGCCGACCAGCGTCAGGCCGATGGCGAGGCCAGCGAAACCCGTCGGCATGAAAGGGTGGGTGACGCCGAGAATGCATGACCAGGAACAGGAAGGTCGCGACGATCTCGAAGACGAAGCGCGGAGAGCATGTTGTACTCGCCGAGATAGCCGGATCCCCACCCGTTCTGCCCGAGGCCGCCGTTCCAGCCCGGAGGCTTTGCCCGACAGGATCAGATAGAGCACGGCGGCCCCGACGATCGCGCCGATCACCTGGGCGATCCAATAGCGAGACCATCTCGGCCGCGCTCATGCGTCCGGCGACGAATACGCCGAAGCTGACCGCCGGATTGACGTGGCAGCCGGAGATCGGGCCGATGCCGTAGGCCATCGCCACGATGGCGAAGCCGAAGGCGCTCGCGATGCCGAGCAGGTCGACCGCGGTCGCGCCCGTCCCCATCCCGCCGATCGCCGCAGCCCCGCAGCCGAAAAACACCAGGGCGAAGGTTCCGATGAATTCCGCTAGTTGCTTGTTCATTGCGCGTTCCCTTCAGATATCGCGGCGACCGGCGGCAGCGCGTCGCGTGGCCGCCCCCTCATCGGCGCGTGGCCGGTTCGTAGCACATCCCCGATCGCGGGGTCTCCATCTGTCGGGGCGGCGCAGGCGCCCGGCCTGCGGCGTTGCTTTCGCAAGGCGCGCGGTATATGCGACGCCTTTCGTGTGACCCCCTGATGAAACGGCGCGGCCATCGCGTCGTCGGAGCCCCCGTCCTGTGTTCATAACCGAAGCCTTCGCCCAAACCACCGGCGCCGCGTCGTTGGGCATGAACGACACGGTCGTCCAGCTCGTGCCGATCGTAGCGATGATCGCGATCGTCTATTTCGTGCTGTGGCGACCCCAGCAGCGCCGGGCGAAGGAGCAGCGCGAACTGGTGCAGGCGGCGCGGCGCGGCGATACGGTCGTGACGACCGGCGGGCTCATCGGAAAGATCAGCAAGGCGGTCGACGACAACGAAGTCGAGCTGGAAGTCGCCCCGAACGTCAAGGTGCGTCTGGCCCGCTCCGGCATTGCCGAGGTGCGCGCCAAAGGCGAGCCGGTCAAGGACGCGGTCTAAGGCCTGACGCGTCCCGACCGCGCTCATCCCATAATCGATTGAGAGCCTGATGCTCCGTTTCGCCCCTTGGAAATTGGCTTCGGTTCTGGCGCTGGTGGCCGCGGCGTTTCTGCTCGTCGTCCCTAGCTTCATGTCGTCGCAAACCGTCGATGCGCTGGCTGCTCGCCTGCCGGGGTTCGTTCCCTTGCGCCAGATCGTCCTCGGTCTCGACCTTCAGGGCGGGGCCTACATGCTGATGCAGGTCGACGAGGCCTCGATCATCAAGTCCCAGGTCGAGGCGCTGCGCGACGACGCCCGCCTGAAGATGCGCGACGGCAAGATCGCGCTTACGGGCGGCATCGCCACCCAGCCTCGCGGCGTTCTTGTTCGCATCGCCGACAAGGCCGAGCGCGACAAGGCCTATAGTCTGTTGCAGTCCCTGAGCCAGCCAATCGGCGGCCCTCTTGCCGGCGGCAACGGCCGCACCCTCGACGTCTCGGAGACCGACAGCGGGGTTCAGCTGACCTTGACCGACGCCGCCGTCGCCGACAAGGTGCGCCACGCCGTAACGCAGTCGATCGAGGTCCTGAACCGCCGCATCAACGCGATGGGCACCAAAGAGACCGTCATCGCCCAGCAGGGCGCGAGCCGGGTGCTGATCGAGGTGCCTGGGCTACAGGACACCACCAAGCTCAAGGAGATCATCGGGCAGACCGCCAAGCTCGAATTCCGGCTGGTGGCCGATCCCGGCGATCCGCCGAACGAGGTCGAGCAACTGCCGATGCAGAAGGGCGGCGGGACGGTCACCGTGCAAAAGCGCGTGATGGTCGACGGCGAGGACCTGGTCGACGCTCAGCAGAGCTTCGACCAGCAGACCGGCGAGCCCGACGTCACCTTCCGCTTCAACCTGCGCGGCGGACAGAAGTTCGGCCGGGTCACGACCGAGAATGTCGGCCGGCCGTTCGCCATCGTGCTCGACGGCAAGGTCATCTCGGCCCCGGTCATCCGCTCGCCCATCACCGGGGGCACCGGCCAGATCACCGGTAATTTCACCATCGACGAGGCGAGCAGCCTGGCGATCCTGCTGCGCGCCGGCGCCTTGCCCGCCAAGCTGACCGTGGTCGAGGAACGCACGGTCGGGCCGGGACTGGGGCAGGACTCGATCGATGCCGGCAAGCGCGCGGCTTACGTCGGAGCGATCCTCGTGGTCGTTTACATGATTACGACTTACGGCGTATTCGGGATCTTCGCCGATTTCGCACTCGCGGTGCATATCCTGCTTATCTTCGCCTCCATGGTTCTGCTCGGCGCCACATTGACGCTGCCGGGCATCGCCGGGATCGTGTTCACCATCGGCATGGCGGTCGAATTCGAACGTCCTGATCTACGAGCGCATCCGCGAGGAGGCGCATCTCGGCCGTTCGGTTCTTTCCGCCCTCGACGCCGGCTTCAAGCGTGCCTTCGCGACCATCGTCGACTCGAACGTGACGATGTTCGTGGCCGCGCTCATCCTCTATCTGTTCGGGTCAGGCGCCGTGCGAGGCTTCGCAGTCTCGCTCGGTCTCGGCATCATCACCTCTATCATCACCGCGGTCACGATGACGCGAATGATGATTGCTCTCTGGTATCGCCGCGTGCGGCCGACCAAGATTCCGATCTGATCGGTTGCTTCCGGGACCAAAGCCATGAAACTCCTTCGTCTCGCGCCCGAAAACACGAAATTCGGCTTCATGCGGTTCCGCCGCGTGAGCTATCCGCTGTCGGCGATCCTCTCGATCGTCTCGGTGCTGATGTTCCTGTTCGTCGGTATGAATTTTGGCATCGACTTTGCCGGCGGAACGCAGGTCGATATCCGCGCCAAGACGGGCGAGGCGCATATCGCGGACATCCGCTCGAAGGCCGAGGGGCTGGGTCTCGGCCCAGTCGAAGTGCAGCAGATCGGCTCGGACGCCGACGTGCTTCTGCGTCTAAACGTGCAGCCCGGCGGCGAGCAGGGCCAGCAAACGGCGATCGCCAAGCTGCGCGACGCCTTCTCCAACGACTATGAGTTCCGCAGCGTCGACTCGGTCGGGCCGAGCGTCTCGACCGAACTGGTGCAGAGCGGCACGCTCGGCGTGGTCGTCGCAATCCTGGCCGTGCTCACATACCTCTGGTTCCGATTCGAGTGGCAGTTCGCCGTCGGCGCGATCATCGGCACCATGCACGACTTGCTGCTGACTGTCGGCTTTTTCTGCGTGACGCAGCTCGAGTTCAACCAGACCTCGATCGCCGCCATTCTGACCATTGTCGGCTATTCGCTGAACGAAACGGTGGTGGTGCTCGACCGCATCCGGGAAGTGATGCGCAAATACAAGCGCCTGTCGACGGCCGAGATCATCGACATGTCGATCAACGCGGTCCTCCCACGCACCATCATGACCGCGACGACGGTCTTCCTGGCGCTGCTGGCGTTGTTCTTCCTGGGCGGCCATGTCATCCGCTCGTTCTCGGCGGCGATGATCTGGGGCATCTTCGTCGCCACCTATTCGTCGATCTTCATCTGCTCGCCGATGCTGATCTACATGGGCGTCCGTTCGGACGTGTTCGACAGGAAGGACAAGGAAGCCGAGGCGGCGGGCGCGGAAACGAAGGCGTGACGGCTCGGTCTCCCGCCGCGCCCTTCGCGCCGGGAAGTCACCCGATCGTCGCGCACGGCGGCGGCGGCTTCGCCTTCGCCGGCATGTCGTATCGCGGCTCCATTCTGGCGACGCCCCAGGGCGTGCGGCCGGTCGCGGCGGCGACGCTCGACGAACTCGACCCGGTCGTGCTGACGTCCTTGTTCGCTGAAATCGGCGAACGTCCGGGATCGATCGAGTTTCTTGTTATCGGTGCGGGAGAGCGTCTCGAGCCGGCGCCGAAGGCGTTGCGGGAGGCATTGCGCGAGGCCGGCCTCCGTTTCGAGATCATGGCGACCGGTCCCGCGCTGCGGGTCTACAACGTCATGCAGTCCGAGGACCGCCGGGTGGCCGCGGTCCTGATCGCCGCGCCTTGACCGCGTCGTCTCCGCCGCGCGCCGAAACGCTGGCGGAGGCTCACCGGCACTGCGCCGCGCTGGCGCGGACGAACGCCCGCGACCAATGGCTCGGCGCGCTCTATGCGCCGGCTGCGAGCCGCAACGCGCTCTACGCCCTGGCTTGCTTCGATCACGAGATCCGGCAGGCCCGCGCCCGCGCCCGCGACCCCAACCTGGCCGCGATCCGGATCGCGTGGTGGCGCGAGGCGGCGCTCGGCGGCCGCGAAGGCGAGGCCGCAGGCAGTCCGGTCTTGCTCGCGCTCCACGCCGCGATTGAGGCGTTCGCGCTGCCGCCCGGGCAGATCGAAGCGATGACGGACGCGCGGCTCATCGAGATCGCGCCGCCGGACGAGTTCCCGCTCGCCGCCTTCGAGCGATACGCCGCCGACAGCGAAGGCGCGCGCCTGCAACTCGCCTCGCGCATCGCGTCCGGGGGAGCCGATCTCGACGCGGCCGAGGCTCATGCGCCCGCGGGTCTGGCGCTGGCGCTGACGCGCATGCTCGCCCGCCTTCCGTTCGAGGCCGGGACGGAGCCGTCGCTCTTTCCGGTCGACGCCCTGGCGCGTCACGGCGCCGCCCGCGCGGACCTCGACGCCCGGCGCGCGAGCCCGGGCCTGGCCGCAGCCTGCGCCGACCTTCGCGGCCTCGCGCGCGACCGTCTTCGCGAGGCCGAGCGACGGCTGGAGTCGTCGCCGCCGCGGATCCTGCCGGCTTTCGTTCCCCTTGGCGCGTTGCGGCTCGATCTGGACCGGATGCAGCGCAAGGGCGCGCAGCCATTCGAGCCGGCAGTGGAGGCTTCAGCGCTTCGCCGCCAGTGGGCGATCTGGCGCTGGGCCCGGCGGTTCTGACTCGTCGGCCTGTTGCGCGGGCCGTCTCAGGGGTTGGCGCGCGCTTCCCGTTTCGCGGCTGCGCCGATCGCTTCGTCGCGCTGCCGAAGGTACTCCCGTACATCGCCGATCGAGTTCGCAGGAGTTCCTCCATCCGCTCGCGCGCCCGGTCCGGGGCGGAGTCGCGGATCGCCTCGAAAACTTCGCGGTGTTGCAAGAGGCGGTTGTCCTGGATTCCCGCGGCGCCGCGCCAGCTCAGCCGAAAAGTGCATTCGAGCGCGGTCTGGATCAGCCCGCCCAGCGCCGCCAGAAAGCGGTTTCCGGACGCCTGGAGGATCGCCATGTGAAAGTCGAGGTCGGCGCCAATCAAGTCGCCCTCGCCGTTCTTGAACCGCCCCATCCGCTCGTAAGCGTCCGCGATCGCCTGAACGGTATTGCGCGATGGAGCCGCCGCCGCGAGCGCCGCCGCGGGCGGCTCGACCATCTGTCGCAGGGCGAACAGTTCATCCACCAGATGTTCGCTCGGCGTCGCCGCAAGATGCCAGGCAAGCACTTCCGGATCGAGCAGGTTCCACTCCGACTTCGGACGGACGCGCGTGCCGATCTTCGGCCGGGCGAGAATCAGCGCCTTGGCGCTGAGAATGCTGTAGGCCTCGCGAAGCGCCGTGCGCGAGACGGAGAACCGGGCGCACATGTCCTGAGCGTTCGGCAGCAGCGAACCCGCCGGATAGACTTCCGCGACGATCTCCTGCCCGAGCCGGCCGGCGAGCTGGCTGTAGATGTTGCGCTCGAACGCCGGATCTTCGCGACCTTGCCGTCCGATGCGGGCCGCGCTCGGCTGGCCGGACGCCAGACGGCGGCGGCTGACGATCGAGGATGCGGGCTTTCCGTTGCGCGTCATGGCTGTTTGCGCCTCAGGCCGCGCCCCGCAAGCGGAGCGAACCGACCAGCGACCTCTGCATCACGATGAAGATGAACAGCAGAACGCCGCTGATGATCATGATCCACGCGCCGTTCAGCGATCCGTTGAAAATGATGATGGTCGCGATCAGTCCGAGAATCATGCCGCCGAACAGGGTGCCGGCGACCATACCGATGCCGCCGGTCAGCATCGTGCCTCCCAGGACGACCGAGGCGATCGCCGTGAGCTCGTTGCCGGTGCCGGCGAGCGGATAGCCCGACGAGGTGTAGAAAGCGTAGATCACGCCGCCGAGCGCGCTGAAGAACCCGCCGAGCGCATAGATGCCGACCGTCGTGCGCCGCATCGGCACGCCCATAAGCGTCGCCGAGGTTTTGTCGCCGCCGATGGCGTAGACGTTGGCGCCGAAGCGGGTGAAGTGGGCGATCGCGATCGCGGCGACGAGCGCGATGAGCATGACGACCGCCGAACTTCGCAATTGGCCGTCCCCCAGCAGAGGAATGCTCAAGCTCGAATACCAGGCGACAAATGGATGGTGAATCGGCACCGAATTGAGGTTGATCATGAAGCAGCCGCCGCGCAGCAGGAAGAGGCCAGCGAGGGTCACGATGAAAGGCTGAATTTCGCAGAAGTCGATGATCAGCCCCTGCAGCGCGCCGAATCCGAGCCCGAACGCCAGCATCAACGCGGCGGAGAGGAGCGGATGCCATCCGGCGAGATCCAGATTGGCGATCACTACGCCGACAAATCCGATCATCGAGCCGACCGAAAGGTCGATGCCGCCGGAAAGGATGACGAAGGTCGTGCCGATCGCGGCCGTGATGATAAAAGCGTTGTCGGCGAGAATGTCGCCGAGAACCTGTGTCGAGAGAAAATTATTGTAGAGGAACCCGCCGATCAGGAAGAGCGCAACGAAAACCGAGATTGTGGCAAGAAGCGGAAGATACTTCTCGTTCATCGCCTCGTCCTCGCAAAAGCGTTGTACAGCGCGACCCGAAGGTTGGTCGATTGCAGGAGCAGAACGATGATGACCACCACCGCCTTGACCACCAGATTGTATTCCGGCGGCAGGCCGCTGGTCAGGATCGAGGTCGTCAGCGCCTGGATGACGAGCACGCCGAGCAGCGTCATGCCGAGATAGACGCGACCGCCCGATAACGAACCGCCGCCGATCACCACGGCGAGAATCGCGTCGAGCTCGATATAGAGGCCGATGCTGACGGGGTCGGAGGTGTGGGTGTCCGCGGCGAGCACGACGCCCGCCCAGCCGGCGCAGAGCCCGGAGATGAGGTAGGCCGCGTAGGTAATCAACAGCGCGTTGATGCCGACGATTTTGGCCGCCGCCGGGTTGCCGCCGACCGACTCGAGGAAGAGCCCAAACGCTGTGCGTCGAATCACAAGCCACAGCACAGCGAAAATTGCGGCGAACAGGATGAGCCGGGTCGGAATGAGTCCGATGTGGCCGACGCTCAGGCCCTGCAGCAAGGGGCTGGTGAAGCTCGGATTTGTGCCGCCATAGAGGAGGTTGATCATCAGGCCGATGCCGCGTCCCGATGTCATGAGGATCAGCGTCGCGATGATCGGCTGAATATCGAGGACGGCGACCAGGAAGCCGTTCCACATCCCGCAAAGCAGCCCTGCGCCGAGCGCGATCAGGAGGACCAGCCAGTGCGGGTCGCCGGCGTGAATGCGCCAGGTAATGACCGCACCGACAATGGCGATGATCGCGCCGACCGAAAGATCGATGCCCTTGGTGCCGATGACCACCGCCATGCCGAGCGCGACCAGCGCGGTCGGCACAGCGCGGTAGAAAATGTCGATCAGGTTGCCGAACAGCCGGCCTTCGACGATGCGAATCCGGAAGAAGCCCGGCGAGATGATTCCGTCGACGATGAAGATCAGCGCCAGTGCGACGATCGGCCAGACGGCACGGTGGCCGAAGATCGCGCGCAGCTTCGAAACGGAAGGCGCTTCCGCCTGGATCTCGGCTGAGTGTTTCACGTTCCGGCGCCCGCAATGGTGTCGATGATGGTCTGGCGGTTGATGTCCCGCTCCGCGATCTCGCCGATCTTGCGCCGGTCGCGCAACACGGCGATCCGGTCACTGACCGCGACGAGCTCATCGAGTTCGGACGACGCGACGAGCAAGGCGAGCCCTTGGCCGCAGAGCCTGCGGATCAGCGCGACGATTTCCGCGTGAGCTCCAACGTCGATGCCTCGGGTCGGCTCGTCGAGAATGAGAATGCGCGGCTCGGCGGTGAGCGCACGCGCGAGCACCACTTTCTGCTGGTTGCCCCCCGACAATTGCCCGACCGGCTTGTCGGCGTCGGGCGTGGCGATCGCCAGCGCCTTGATCATCTCCTGCGCCAACGCCTCCTGCTGGTCGTGAGAGAGACGGCTTAGCCAGCCCCGCTTGGTTTGCAGGCCGAGAATGATGTTCTCGCGCACGGTCAGTTCGCCGAACACGCCCTCGGCCTTGCGGTCCTCGGGACAGAAGGCGATGCCCAAATGAAGCGATCGGATTGGCGAGGCCGACGTCACCTGTTCGCTGCCGACCGTCAGGCGCCCCGAATCAGGCTTCATCGCGCCGAACAACAGCTTGGCGACTTCGGTGCGGCCGGACCCGAGAAGTCCCGAGAGCCCGACGACTTCGCCTGCCCGCAAGGTGAGGTCGAACGGCGCCATGACCCGCCGTCGTCCGAGCCCCTCGGCGACCAGAATCGGCTTGTCCTTCACCGTCGATACGGCGCGCGCGGCGCGCTCCTCGGTGCGTTCGAGCTCCCGCCCCAGCATCAGCGGGATCATTTTCGTCGGTGGAAGCTCGGCGACCGGTGCGCAGCCGACGAGGCGGCCGTTGCGCAGCACCGAGATGCGGTCCGCGATATCGTAAACCTGATCGATGAAATGAGTGATGAAGACGATGGCGATGCCGTGCGCCTTGAGGTCGCGAACGATTTTGAACAGGAGCGCGACCTCATTGGCGTCGAGACTCGCCGTCGGCTCGTCGAGCACCAGCACCCGCGTGTCGTCCTCGAGCGCCCGGGCTATCGCAACGAGCTGCTGGATGGCGACCGAATACGAGCCGAGGGGCCGCTCGACGTCGATGTCGATGTCGAGGCGCTTCAGGCGTTCCCGTGCTCGTCTTCGCGCCGCCCCCCAATCGATGAGTCCGAATCGGCGCGGTTGTCGCAGCAGCGTGAGATTCTTCGTCACCGACATGGTCGGGACGAGGTTGACCTCCTGATAGACCGTGCCAATCCCGAGCGCCTGCGCATCTCCGGTCTTGGCGATGTGGACCAGGCGGCCATCGAGCCGGATCTCGCCCTCGTCCCGCTGCAGGGCGCCGGTCAGGATTTTGATCAGGGTCGATTTGCCGGCCCCGTTCTCGCCCATGAGCGCATGGACTTCGCCGGCCTCCACCTGAAAGTCGACGCTATCGAGCGCCCGGACGCCAGGAAAGGCCTTCGACACGCTGACCATTTCGATACGAGCAACCACGACTTACGCTCCGGCAGCATCGCTGCGTCCAGAATTTTGCCAGCGCCAGCCTGACACAATGCAGCGCCGCCGCAAAACCGCGCGCCCCGCCTGTTAGAGCGAAGCGCGCGTCTTTGGCTTCTGAACTCGGCTGAGATCAGTTACCCGCCGTCGCCGCCGCGTGCAGATCGGACGGAATCACGATCCACTTCGGCAACTCCTTGTGGTCCTTCAGGTACTGCGTCACCACGGGATAGATGTACTTGCCGATCGCTGAGCGCAGTTCGACGGACGCATTCGCGTCGCCCGCCGCCAGCGCTTCCTTCATCGCCGGCACGTAGTCGACCGAGACCATCAGGACGTCCTTGCCGGGCTTGAGACCGGCTTCTTTCATCGCCTGGATCGCGCCGAGCTGCATATTGTCGTTATGGGCGAATACGCCGCAGACGCCTTTCAGGTTGTCGGTCGCCTTGATGAAGGCTTCCATCACCTTCTTGCCGCCCTCGGTGGTGAAATCGCCGCTCTGGGACTTGACGATCTTCATGTTCGGGAACAGCGAGATGACCGCCTCGAAGCCCTTCTTGCGTTCGATCGCGGGCGCGGAGCCTACGGTCCCCTGCAGTTCGACAATCTGGCAGTTGCCCTTGCTCGCCTGCGCGAGCCAGGCGCCGGCCAGCTTGCCTTCGAGATTGAAGTCCGCCGAAATCCGAGCGACGAACAGGCTCTTGTCGCCTTCGACGTCGCGGTCGGCGAGGAACACGGGGATGCCGGCCTTCTTGGCGTCTCCGAGCACCTGTTCCCACCCGGTTGTGACGACCGGCGCGATGATGATCGCGTCGACCTTCTGGGCGATGAAGGCCCTGACCGCCTTCAGCTGGTCCTCTTGCTTGCCCTGCGCATCGGCAAACTTGAGGTCGATGCCCTCCTTCTTCGCTTCTTCCTGCATGTCTTTGGAGAAAGCGGGCCTCCAGTCGCCTTCGTCACCAACCTGGGAGAACCCGATGGTGACGGCGAACGCCGACGATCCCGCAAAAATCAGCGTCGCTGCAAGCGCGGCGCCTCCCAGCCATTTCTTAAGCTGCATAGTCTTTCTCCTCCCGTAACGATGATCACCCTCTTGGCGCCTCGGCTGTCGGACGCGTGTTTGATTGGCGATTGCCAATGCATCCGGCAAGCCCGCCGCCAATTATCATACGATAGGACTTATTAGCGCAGCTCGTCAATGCCGGTTCAGCCCGAAGTTGACATGCGATGCGGCTGCGCGCGGACAGCCATACGACCGCTTGCGCGGGTTAAGTATCAACATCGACCGTTGAATGGCGGCCGCTCGCCCAGGCAATCAGGCCGATAGACCCAACCGGAGAGTTTCGCTGCCTCGCCGTGGCGCCTAGAGGGCTTGCTGCGGCAATTCGCCGCTTACGTTCGGGGGCCAGATTAAGCAGGCACGCTCCTGCTGCGGGCGCGACGCCGCAGAAGGGGGCGGTTGCGAGGTTCTGGTGCATTAGCCAAGACGGAAATCCTCGAGAACGCCGTCGCCCCCATTCCGGGGTTGTTCTGGACCCCGCGGTTTAGCTGGCCGCGGCGCCCCTCCGCCTGCTGAGCCCAACGCCAATTTGCTCGTTATCGCCCCGCCACCGTCGCCCCCGGCCTGCGACTGGGTCATCGGAAGAATACGCCAGCGCTAACCCCAGGCGCGCGAGCTGACAATCACAGCCAATTGCGACAGCGCTGATCGCGCCTGCGTACGGCAGTGGACGCTGGAGCTCCAGTAACTTGCCGACAAGGACTGGGCATGCCCTCCATGTCGGCGGGAGCGTCTAAGTAGAATAAGGTCGAACACCCAGTGTTCTGTCCCGTCACGCAGAACTGGCGCGATGAGCCCCGTCGATCGCCTCAAGTGAAGCCTTTGGAAAGAATTTCAAGGAAACGGAAATAGTGACCCTGCGGGCTTATGACCATCTGAGTTCAAATGGAATTCGGCGCCGGGTTTTCATCCGTAGCCGTTCGAATTCCGTCGCCAAGGGAAGACCGTGACACTCAGTCGGGCGAAGCGCATGGCTTTAGGGCGTCTCCCAGCTCCCCCGCTCGGCCGAGCGGAACAGCGCTTCGATCACGCGCATGTTGAGCACAGCGTCCTCAATTCCGAATTCGAGCGGCGCCTCGCCGCGGACAGCGCGGGCGAAGGCGTCGCCTTGCAGGCCGTACTGGTCGCAGACCGGGAACTCCTCCACCCGCGTCCCTCCGCCGACGAGGTCGGCGCCGGATCGACCACGATCCGCATCGGCCGGTCGGTCAGCGCGTTGAAGGGGATGGCGACCTCGATCCGGCCGGCCTCGCCGACGATCGTCACCCGCTGATGCGCCGAGAGCTGCGTCGCCGCGCTGAAGGTCAGATGCCGTCCGCCGGGGAACTCGAGGATCGCGCTTGCCAGCCGGTCGGTGCCGAAATTCGGGTCGCGATCGAGCGTGGCGATCCCCCGGATCGGCTCGGCGCCGAACAGGTAACGCGCGGTGACGATCGCGTAGCAGCCGATATCGTAGAGCCCGCCGCCGCCCGGCGGCCGGTTGCGCACGTTTTCGGGATCGAGCAGGCGGTAGGAGAAGAACGTCTGGATCGCCCGGACGTCGCCGATCGCCCCGGAGCGCACGAGCTCCCGCGTGCGGCGCCATTGCGGATGGAAGCGCACCATGAAAGCTTCCGCGACCAGCCGGCCCGTCCGGTCGCGCGCCGCGGTAAGCGTCTCGGCCTCGGCGGCGTCGAGCGCGACCGGCTTTTCGCACAGCACGTGCTTGCCCGCCTCGAGCGCCTTGATCGTCCATGGCACGTGCAACTCGTTCGGCAGCGGGTTGTAGATCGCCTCGATCTCGGGATCGGCGAGAAGCGCTTCGTAGGATCCGTAGGACCGCGCGATCCCGAGGCGCTCGGCCGCCTCTCGCGCCCTTCGTTCGTCGCGCGAGGCGATCGCGGCGATATCGCAGAACGCCGCGCGCTGCATCGCCGGGATCACCTTTTCCGTCGCGATCTTCGCGACGCCGAGCACACCCCATTTCACCTTGCGCATCGATCTCTCCTCCCGTCCGCGCCGCGTCTTTAAGCCTTCGGCCCGGGAACGCGGCCCTCGGCGGTGCGCGCCAGCATCCAGCCGGGATATTCGGGCTTCAGCGCGCTCGCCGCGTCGAGCCCCGCAATCTCTTCCGCTGTCATGGTCAAGTCGGCGGCGGCGAGGTTGTCGTCGAGCTGTTCGAGCGTCTTGGCGCCGATGATCACGCTCATCACCCCCTTGCGTTGCAGAAGCCAGGCGAGCGCGACGCGGGCGACCGATGTGTCGTGCGCCTTGGCGACCTTTTCCATCGCGTCGATGATGTCGTAGGCGCGCTCCTTGTCGATCGGCGGAAAATCGAAGGTGGTGCGGCGCGAATCGTTGCCGCCGCGCTTCTCGCGCGTGAACTTGCCGGACAGGAAACCGCCGGCGAGGGGGCTCCACACCATCACGCCGAGCCCCTGATCCTCCACCAGCGGCAGGATCTCGCGCTCGAGCTCGCGGCCGGCGATCGAGTAATAGGCCTGGACCGTCTCAAAGCGCGCGAGCTCCTGTTTGTCCGAGATCGCGAGCGCCTTCATGATCTGCCACGCGGCCATGTTCGAGCAGCCGATGGTGCGCACGAGGCCACGCTGAACACAATTGTCGAGCGCCCGCAGCGTTTCCTCGATCGGCGTGACCGGATCGAAGCTATGAATCTGATAGAGGTCGACATGGTCGAGCCCGAGCCGTTTCAGGCTCGCGGCGATCTCGTCGAGGATGTGGCCTCTGGACAGCCCGACCGCGTTCGGCCCGGGTCCCATGCGCCCGCGCACCTTGGTCGCGACGATCACGTCCTCACGCTTGACGCCGAGGTCGCGCAGAGCCTGGCCGAGCTGCATCTCCGATCGACCTTCGGAATAGACGTTGGCCGTGTCGATGAAATTCACGCCCTTTTCGAGCGCGCGGCCGACGAGCGCGGTCGAGGCGGCCTGGTCGAGCCGGCCGATCGCCTGCCAAAATCCGGAGCCGCCCGCGAAGGTCATCGCTCCGAGGCAGATTTCCGAGACATATTGGCCGGTGCGGCCGAGCGGTCGATAGCGCATGCTTTTGTCTCCAGATCCGCGCGTCGATTTTTGCAGAGTCCGTCAAAATACGCGCCAAACGTCGTAGAGCGCAAATCGCAGGCCTGTGAACGAAACCCGCGCCATTCGCGAAAAAGGAGGGGGGATCCTCGAAATCCTTGTCGTTCTCGGACTTGAAACGCTGGCGTTTCCACCCAAAAGCTTTGGTCGCCGCCTACGCGTTCAACGGCTCTCGCGGCGGACGCATGAGAAGATGAGCAAATCTCGGCGAGAAGGGGACCATGCTGATCGGAATCGATTGGGGCGGCACGAAAATCGAAGGCGTCGCAATGGAGCCGAATGGAACCGAGCTCCTCCGTCTGCGCGAGACGACGCCTCGCCACGATTACTTCGGCTGCATTGCCGTCATCAAGTCGATGATCGAGGCGATGGAAAGCCAGATGGAGCGGCGGGGCAGCGTCGGCGTCGGCATTCCAGGGTCGCTCGAACCCGAGAGTCGGCTCGGCAAGGGGGCAAATTCGACCTGGCTCCTCGGACGCCCGGTCGAGAAGGATCTCATCGAGGCGCTCGGTCGGGAAATCCAAGTCGAAATCGACGCGGATTGCTTCGCGGCTTCCGAGGCCGTCGACGGCGCCGGCGCCAACTATCATGTGGTCTTCGCCGTGATCCTCGGGTCAGGCGCGGGCGCAGGAATCGCCGTCAACGGAGCGGTCCATCACGGACCCAACAACAGCGCCGGAGAATGGGGCCACAATCCCCTGCCCACGCCCGATATGACCGAAATTCCTGGCGCGCCCTGCTATTGCGGCAGGCACGGATGCATGGAAACCTGGGTGTCGGGCCGAGCGTTCGAAGCCGAATTTGAACGCCATGCGGGCGCCAGGCTGCCCGCCAACGCGATCATGGAGCGGAAGAGAAACGGGGATCACCTGGCGAGCATCCTCTGGCGCCGCTATGTCAATCGCCTGGCGCGCGGTCTCGCGGTCGTGGTGAACACGCTCGACCCCGACGTTTTCGTGATGGGTGGCGGCATGTCGAACGTCGACGAACTCTACGTCGATCTGCCGGTCGAATTGCCCAGACAAACATTCTCGTCCGTCTTCCGCACGCCGATCCAGCGAGCGCTCCACGGAGACTCGAGCGGCGTCAGGGGCGCCGCTTGGCTGTGGAAGTCTGTTCGATAGTCCACATCGGAGGCCTATGCATGGATAAGTCCGGCATTTCCGCGCGTTATGCGATGGCCCTGGACTTGATTCGCCAGGCCGGCGATCTGGCGCATGACGACTTCCGCCGCCGCCATGCCCTGACGATCAGGAGCAAGGGCGTGCAGGACATGGCGAGCGAGGCCGATCTGAACACCGAGCTCATGATCCGGGACCGGCTCGCCAAGATTTTTCCCGAGGATGGCTTTCTCGGAGAGGAAACCGGCCGCACGGACTTGGCCTCAGGGCAGGGATTGTGGGTCGTCGATCCGATCGACGGGACCCAGCCGTTCCTCAGCGGCCTATCCGGCTGGTGCGTGTCGATCGCCTTTGTCCTCGACAGCACGTTGATGTTTGGAATGGTGTATGCGCCGGCGCGCAACGAACTTTTCGCGGGCGGGCTCGGCATTCCGGCGACGCTGAACGGCGCTCCGGTCGATCGCCATCCCGGTAAGGCCATCACCGATGGAATCGTCGGCGTCGGCTACTCTCCGCGGGTCACGCCGGACGATTACCTTCCAATCTTTGGGCGGCTCCTGCACGCGGGAGGAATGTTCTACCGGGAGGGCTCCGGCGCTCTCACCCTATGCTACGTGGCGTGCGGACGCCTCATCGGCTACATCGAGGCCCACATCAATTCCTGGGACTGTCTCGGCGCGCTCGCAGTGGTTCATGCGGCGGGCCTCAAGAGCAATGATTTCTTAGCCAACGACGGCCTGCACGTCGGCAACCAACTCGTTGCCGGAAACGATGAAGTCTATGCGGCCCTCGTGAAGGTCTATGGGCCCGAGGCGGACGCGTGAAACGCTCGAGCCGCGAGGATCAGGATGGCGCCATTGTTGCGATTCCGGGTGACCCGAGGCTTGAGAAACAGGCGGTCGCGCGTGACGGTCAGATCGAGCTTCTGGTAGTCGCTGACCGCGAAGCGCCCGTCGAGAGCCGCATGCGCTTGCGCAGACGCGATCACGACGAGGTCCGCGCCGGCGGCGGTCGCCGCCTCAATTCCGACTGCCGAATCCTCGAAGACGATGCAATCCGCGGTCTCGAATCCGAGCCTCTGCGCGCCGAGGATGAAACAATCGGGCGCAGGCTTTCCGACCAGAACGTCTTCACCTGTCACGATCGAGCGCGGGACGGGGAGCCCCGCCGCGCCGAGGCGCGCTCGCGCGAGCGCAATCGGCGCCGATGTCACCACGGTCCACCGCTCGGGCGGTAGCGCGGCCAAAAACTCCGCCGCACCGGCAATGGGGACGACGCCGTCAACGTCCTCGACCTCCCCGCGCTCGATCGTCGCCGCCTCGATCTCGGGATCGAGGCCTGGAATCGCTAGTCGCCGCATGGTGTCCACCGCGCGACTGCCGTGAATGGTCGCGACAAGAGTCGAAAAGTCCACCCCACGACTGCGAGCCCACCGGCCCCAGATCCTTATCATCGCCCGACTGAAATCGATCAGCGTTCCGTCCATGTCGAACAAGAACGCCGCCGCCGACTTGGCGCTCATGCCGCCTCTCCGCCGTTGATCGAGAAGGCGACTGAATGCGCTCTGCGCTCCCAATTTTCAAGACAAAGTGGAGCGCAGCCTTTCGGCTACGCGGCCTCGGCTTCCTTCGGCGGCGTCATCGCGCCGGTCATCATCGCCACCGCGTCGGACATCGTCACCTTCTTCGGGTCAACGACCGTCAGCCGTCGCCCAAGGCGGTGGATGTGGATACGGTCAGCGACCTCGAACACGTGCGGCATGTTGTGCGAGATGAGGATGATCGGCAGCCCGCGCTTCTTGACGTCGAGAATGAGCTCGAGCACGCGGCGCAATTCCTTGACCCCGAGCGCCGCCGTCGGCTCGTCCATGATCACCAGCCGCTTGGCGAAAGCCGCCGCGCGCGCCACCGCCACTCCCTGGCGCTGGCCGCCCGACAGGGTTTCGACCGGCTGGTGGATGTTCTGGATCGTCATCAGCCCGAGCTCGTTGAGCTTCTCACGGGCGAACTTCGCCATCCGGCCGCGGTCGGTTGCGCGGAACCATTGACCCATGATTCCTGCTGCGCGCGGTTCGCGGCCAAGAAACATGTTGTCCGCGATCGACAAGGCCGGCGACAGCGCCAGCGTCTGGTAGACCGTCTCGATGCCAGCCTCGCGCGCGGCGATGGGCGAGGTGAAATGGACCACCTCGCCCCCGAGCCGGATCTCTCCGAGTCAGGGATCACCGCGCCGCAGATCGCCTTGATCAGCGTCGACTTGCCGGCGCCGTTGTCACCGATGACGGCGAGAATCTCGCCGGGATAGAGGTCGAAGTCGCAGTGGTCGAGCGCGGTGACCCGGCCGTAGCGCTTGACGAGCTGGCGACAGGTGAGGATCGGTTCGACGCTCACTTGGAAACCCTCCGGATCCACTGGTCGAGCGCGACCGCGACGATGATCAGGACGCCGATGGCGAATTCCTGCCACAGCACGTCGAGGCCGGCTAGCGAAACGGCGGAGCGGAACACGCCGACGATCAGCGCCCCGACCAGCGTTCCGATGATCGAGCCGCGGCCGCCGAACAGCGACGTGCCGCCAATCACGACGGCGGTGATGCTGTCGAGGTTCATGTTCTCGCCCGCCGTCGGGCTGATGGCGCCGACGCGTCCGATCAGCGCCCAGCCGGCGATCGCCGCGATCAGTCCCGCGAGCACGTAGACGCTCAAGAGAATGCGGTCCGTATTGATGCCGGCGAGCCGCGCTGCTTCCGGATCGTCGCCGGTCGCGTAGATGTGGCGGCCGAAAGCGGTGCGGTTGAGGATGTACCAGACCGCCGCGGCCACGATCAGCAAGAGGAACGTTCCCCACATGATGCGCGCGCCGCCGATCTGAATCTGATTGCCCATCATGCTGAGGAACGGCGCCTTTTCCTCGATGTCCTGCATGCCGATGGTTTCGCTCCGCGAATAAAAGGTGTTCAGCGCCCCAATAATGCTGAGCGTGCCGAGCGTGACGATAAACGGCGGCATCTTGAGCCGCGTCACCAACGTTCCGTTCAGGTATCCGAAGACCGCGCCGACCGCGATCCCGAGCGGAAAGGCGATGACCGTAGGAACGCCGTCGTAAACCGCCAGCCGTCCCATCACGACCGAAGAGATGACCATGATGACGCCGATCGACAGATCGATGCCGGCGGTCAGGATCACCAGCGTCTGCCCGACGCCGACAATGCCGATGACCACCACCTGGGTGAGAATGGTCGAGAAATTGCTGGCGGCCGTAAATCGCGACGGATTGACCACGACGCCGAGCAGCACGCCGAGCAAAAGAACGACGAAGGGGACTGTCGTCGGGTAGGCGTGCAGGAAGCGCTGGAGGCGCTGGAGAAAGGTGAGTTGCTCCTCGTCGAAAGATGCGACGGTTGTCGTCGCACCGGTCAGAACCTTCTCGAACTCCTGCTGCACAGGACGTCCGCTCGGAGTCGCTTCGCTCATGGATACCTCGCGCGTTTCCCGGCTTCTGAGCATTTTTTGACGGGCCCGCCCGGGATTTCACCGAGCGCGCCCGAATTCTTGACTATTCAGCCGATTAAGCGCCGCTTATTGTGGGAAATCAACCCCAGCAGAGCTTCATGCCCTCGTCGACGCTGATCGAGGGAACGCCCGGAACGGGATGATCGGTGACGAGCTTCTCGCCGGTGTCGATGCTGGTCGGCTTTTTGCCGGTCTTGATGTAATCGGCGATGGCCTGGACGCCATCGGACGCCATCAAGAGGGGGTACTGCTGGGAGGTCGCGCCGATGATGCCTTCCTTGACCCATTTGACGCCCTGGCAGCCACCGTCGACCGCGACGACAGTCACGCCTTTTTCTTTGCCTGCGGCCTTCAGCGCCGCATAGCCGCCGTATGCAGCCGGCTCGTTGATGGCGTAGACGAGGTCGATCTGATCGGCCTTCTGCAGGATGTTCTCCATCGCCTTGCGGCCGCCCTCGGTAGCGCCCTTGGTGACGTCCGATCCGACGATTTGCGGGCTGTCGCTCATGGCGTAGTGCTTGGGATCCTTGACCGGAATGCCGAAGCCGGTGAGGAAGCCGTTGTGGCGCTTGTAGTCGACGGTCGGCTGGTTGGCCGCAAGGTCGAGCGTAGCGATCTTGGCGGTGTTGGCCTTGTCGCCGAGCGTTCCCTTGGCCCACTCGCCGATGAGCTCGCCGGCCTTGAAGTTGTCGGTGGCGAAGTTGGCGTCGGCTGCATTTTCCGGATCGAGCGGCGTATCGAGGGTGATGACAAGGACGCCCGCGTCGCGGGCCTTCTTCACCGTCGGGACGATCGCGGTCGAGTCGCTCGGGACCAGCAGGATGCCCTTGGCGCCGGCCGCCATCAGCTGCTCGATCGCGGCGACCTCGCCGTCATTGTCGCCGTCGAATTTGCCGGCGTAGGCCTGAGGCGTCAGGCCGAGCTCCTTGGCCTTGGCCTCGAAGCCTTCCTTCATCTTGACGAAGAACGGGTTGGTGTTGGTCTTGGTGATGAGGCCGACGATCGGCCCGTCGGCGTAGGACGGCGCGCTAGTGAGCGCAAGCGTGATCGCAGCGGCAGCCACGGTTGCAAAAATTCCGGAAATCTTGGACACTTCACTTCCTCCCAACGGGTACAAGCGACGCTGTTCCCGGGCGTTGTCCGTGAGGCGCTTGTGCGTCTCTTCGGCCCCCATGCGCCGCCGGACGCTAATTGGGCAGAGTTTCGAGCGGAAGTCAAGGATAATTCCATCCGATATAATAATTCTTGACAAACACCGGCGTTTGTCCCAATCTGTTTCGGCAAAGCCGTTAAGAATTGAGAGGCGGAGGATGGCGGAGGCGGCAGATCGCTCGCGCGCGCGAGCGAAACCGGCGGGCGGAGCGACCCTTGATCAATTGTCGTCGACCTTCGCCGAGATCGCCAGCGGCGCCGACCAATCGGGCGTGCGCGTCTACAACGAGCGGCTGCTTTTGTCCCTCGTCCGACGGTTCGGGCCCCTGTCCAAGATCGAGGTTGCGCGACTCACGGGATTGTCCGTGCAATCAACCTCGGCGATCATGAATCGGCTGCAGGCGGACGGACTTCTGAAGCGGGAGGCGCCGCTGCGCGGGCGCGTGGGACAGCCGACCATCCCGATGTCGCTCAATCCGGACGGCGCCTTTTCGCTCGGCCTCAAGATCGGCCGGCGCAGCTGCGATCTCGTGCTCGTCGACTTCCGCGGCGCCGTCCGCCAGCGTGCGCACCGAACGTTCGCCTTTCCCACGCCGCCGCTCATTCTCGATTTCGTCCGCGAGCATCAGCCAAAGCTCGTGGATTCCCTCAGTGAGGCGCAGCGGCGGCGGATCGCCGGCCTCGGCATCGCGGCGCCGTTCCAGCTCTGGACCTGGGAGTCCGAGATCGGCGCGCCGTCCGGCGCGATGGCGGCTTGGCGCGAGTTCGACGCCGCCGGCGAAGTCGCCAAGGTTTGCCTCTATCCGGTGACGCTGTGCAACGACGCGACCGCAGCCTGCGCGGCCGAGTTCTTTTTCGGCGGCGGCTGGCGCCATCGGGACTTCCTTTACTTCTTCGTCGGCGCCTTCATCGGCGGCGGCGTCGTGCTGGACGGCGCGCTGAAATCGGACGCACCGGCAACGCCGGCGCAATTGGTTCGATGCCGGTCGCCCAAAGACGAGACGGGCGCGCCGCGCCGCAGCTCGTCGCCTGCGCCTCGATCTACCAGCTCGAGCGCCGGCTGGCCGAGGCCGGTATCGACGCCTCCTCGATCTGGGCCACGCCGGCTGCGTGGGCCGAATTCGGCGCGCCGCTCGACGCCTGGATCGAGGAAACGGCGGAGGCGCTCGCCTACGCCTCGGTCGCCGCCATCTCGGTTATTGACTTCGCCGCGATTGTCGTCGACGGAGAGATGCCGGCGTCTGTCCGCGACCGTCTGACCACGCGGGCGGCCCAGGTGTTCGAGGGTCTGGACCGGCGAGGCCTCAGCGATGTCGCATTCGCGCCGGGATCAATCGGCGCCGACGCGGGGGCCATTGGCGGCGCGGCCCTGCCGCTGCTGAAGGCGTTCGGCCGCGACCGGGAGGTCCTGCTCAAGGACGTGTTGGTTCAGGCGAGCTGACGCGCCCCGGCCCCGTTTGGGGATGGCGGCGTGTTCGGTCGAGGCGATCCGCGTCTCGTTGAGCGCCGGACGGGTTTGCGTAGAATGACCACAAACTTCGTTCAGGCTGAGAGGCGAAATGGCTTTGCGCGTCGTCAAGGTTGATCCCTTCGATCTCGTCGTGTTCGGCGGGACGGGCGATCTCGCCTATCGCAAGCTCTATCCGGCGCTGTTCCATCGCGAGCGGAGCGGGCAATTCAGCGAGCCGACCAGGATCATCGGCGTGTCGCGCCGGCATTTCGACCGCGACGCCTTCCGCGCCAGCGTGAAGGACGCGCTGATCAAGTTCAAAGCGGCCGACGACGAATCGGGCGAGGCGCTCGAGCGGTTCCTCGCCCGCCTCGACTACGTCGCCGCCGACGCCATGAACGACGACGGGTGGTCGGATCTCCGGGATACGCTCGGGGCGGACGAACGCATCCGCGCCTTCTATCTTGCCACCGGCCCCGACCTCTTCTGCCCGATCGCGAGCCGGCTCGGCGCCGAGGGGCTGAAGACTCCCCGCTCGCGCAATCATCGTCGAGAAACCGATTGGCCACGACGGCGCGAGCGCCGACGCCATCAACGACGACATCGGCTCGGTGTTCCCGGAAAGCGCGATCTTCCGGATCGACCACTACCTCGGCAAGGAGTCGGTGCAGAACCTGATGGCCCTGCGTTTCGCCAACGCCCTGCTCGAGCCGGTGTGGAACAACGCGCATATCGATCACGTCCAGATCACGGTGGCCGAGACGCTGGGAGTCGAGGGGCGCGGCGCCTATTACGACAAGTCGGGCGCGATCCGCGACATGGTCCAGAATCATATGATGCAGCTGTTGTGCCTGGTCGCCATGGAGCCGCCGAACACGATGCAGGCCGACTCGCTGCGCGACGAGAAGCTGAAGGTCTTGAAGGCGCTCGAGCCGATCGACGGTTCGAATGCAGGAGCGCTGACCGTGCGCGGTCAATACCGAGCCGGCTTCGCCGACGGCGGCCCGGTTCCGAGCTACCTGCACGACGTCGGCAAACACGAAAGCAATACCGAGACCTTCGTGGCGATGAAGATCGGCGTCGCCAACTGGCGCTGGGCCGGAGTTCCCTTCTACTTGCGCAGCGGCAAACGGCTGCCGCAGCGGTTTTCGGAGATCGCCGTCGCCTTCAAGAGAGTGCCGCACATCATCTTCGACATGCCCGCCGACGCCGTGCCGGCGAACCGTCTCGTCATCCGGGTGCAACCCGACGAAGGCATCAAGCTATGGATGATGGTCAAGGAGCCCGGACCGGGCGGAATGCGGCTCGTGCACCTTCCGCTCGACATGAGTTTCGCCAAAGCCTTCGGCATGGCTTCGGCGGACGCCTACGAGCGCCTGCTGATGGACGCCATCCGCGGCAACGCCGCGCTGTTCATGCGGCGCGACGAGGTCGAGGCGGCGTGGCGGTTCATCGATCCTGTCCGCGAGGCGTGGGCGGGGATGCGGGAGCCGCCACGACCCTACGCCGCCGGAACCTGGGGACCCAACGCCGCCGTCGCGCTGATCGAGCGGGACGGACGCACCTGGAACGAGGAGCATCACGACGCCGAATGACATTCCGCGTCGCGACTTCGCCGACGGCGAAGACCTTGCTCCAGCCTTCGCCGAGTGGAGCGCCGACAAGCTGCCGGCCGCGATCGCCGAGCGCGGCCGGCCACGCTGGTCGTCTCCGGCGGGAAGACCCCGGCCAGGAACCGATCGCCGCGAGCGCGCGCGTGGCCAACCTGCCCCTTCCCGCCGACCTCGTCGCGCTCGGCATGGGCGACGACGGCCACATCGCATCGCGGTTTCCCGGCGCCCCGGGCCTGCCTGAGGCGATGGACCCGGGCGCCCGGCTGCTCGTCGTTCCCATCGAGGCGCCGGACGCGCCCGAGCCCAGGCTGACGCTGACCGGCCGGGTTATCCCCCGCGCCCGGGCGATCGCGCTCCTGATCGAGGGCCAGGACAAGCTGAACACGCTCGCCGAGGCGCTCGCGGACGCTCCGGCCGAAGCGATGCCGATCCGCGCCGTTCTGCGCGGGGCCAGCGATCGTTTGACGATCTTCGCCGCCCAGCGCGCCTGACGGCGAGCGAAGGCGAAACGCCGGGCCGAGACGCCCGGCAGTCGAGCATCGCTCAGCCTCGGGAAGCCGGCGCGCAGGAGCCGCGTTCGACAAGCTTGGGCGGAAATAAGAGCCGCCGCTTCTGCGGAGGTTCGGCATTCGCGATCTGTTCCAGTAAAGCGGCGATGGCGGTTCGGGTCATCTCCTCGATAGGCTGCGCGATTAATGTCGGACGAATGCGCATGACGTCCGCCCAATCGAGATCGTCGATCCCGATCAGCGACACGTCAGCGGGGCAGCCGACGCCGAGGTCGCCCATCGCGCGCATGACGCCGATCGTCATGAAATTGCTGAGCGACAGGATTGCCGTCGGCGCCTCCGCCCCGCCGAGGCCTTTCCGGGTCTCCTCATAGGCCCTTTCCACCTTGAACTGGGCGAGGCGAATCTGCTCGTCAGCGAGACTGAGCCCGCGACGGCGAAACGCTTCACGGCACCCCTTGAGCCTCAACTCGTGGGACGACACGCCCTGCCGACCTCCGATGACAAGAATGTGGCGATGGCCCAGGTCGAGCAGTTGTCCGGCCGCGAGGCTTCCGGCCTCGACGTCGTCGAGGGCGACGAAATCGTAAGGCGTGCCAGCGACCAGGCTTCCCATGGTCACGACCGGCACCCCGATCTCCTTGAGGAGCCTCCGCCCATGCCGCGCGTCCGAGCGCGTGGAGATGAGAATGAGCCCGGCCGCTTGCTGCATGCGCATCATGCGAAGGATGCGCATCTCGTGTTCGGTATCCTCGTCGGTGTTGTAGACGAACGTCATGAAGCCGGCTTTGAGACATTCGTTCTCCACCACCCGCGCAAGCGCCGAGAAGTGGGGGTTGGTGATGTCGGGAACAATGACGCCGACAAGGCGCGACCGGCCGCTGCGCAGCGTCTGCGCCGCACGTTGCGGAGCGTAGCCGATCTCCGCGATGGCGCGCTCGACCCGTGCGACGACATCCGCGCTCGTCGGGGCCGAACGGTTGATGACCGCCGAGACCGTCGAGATGGCCACGCCCGCCCGCTTGGCCACGTCCCTGATCGTCGTCACACTTCGCCCCTCCTTGACAGTGACAGGCCGCCAGCATAGTCTCGAAACGTTTCGACCCCAAGAGTTCTGCGCATCTTCGGGATACAAAAAGACGCCCGCTGATCTTTCGGGACATGCACTTGACGGCGGTCAGGGCGTGCGGGCGACAGCACGGGAGGACTGATCATGACGTCACGCGTGACTGCATTTTTTCTCGCTGTAGCTTTGGCCTTTGCAGCGACCTCGTCGATGGCCGACGACACCTCGGCCAATCTCCGGCTCATGGCGTTCGGCAGCGACGCCCAATTGACTGCGGTGAAGCATGCGGTCGAGCGTTTCAATCAGAAGTACCCGAACGTGAAGGTCGAGATCGCCATCGATCCGATCACCAACGGATGGGGCGATTACGTCACGCACGTGCTCTCACAATTCAACGGCGGGGACGCCTATGACGTCTACGGCACCGCGATCGAGACGTTCCGCACGTTCGAGACCCGCGGCTTGTTCGTCCCCCTCGACGATTTCATCGCCAAGAATCCCGGCTACTCGGATTTCGATCCGTCGCTGTTCAAATACTCATCCTATCAGGGCAAGACCTATTTCGTCCCGATCGGCTGGAACAACATCATGATCAACTACAACCGCGCGCTCTTTAGGGAGGCCGGAGTGGACTATCCCAAGGATTGGACATGGGAGCAGTTCCGCGAAGTCGCCAAGAAACTGACGAAGCGGGACGCCGCGGGCAATGTGCATTCAATACGGCTATGAAGTGCCGAACCAGAATTTCTTCGTGCAACCCTGGTTCTTGACGAACGGAACATCGCCGCTCAACCCTGATTGGACGGCATCGAACATGCTTGATCCGAAAGTCTCCGAGACCCTGCAATTCCTCCACGACCTCATCCACGTCGACAAAGTCTCGCCAATTCCCGGCAAGGACACGATGGACAATCAGTTCGCCGCCGGCCAGGTCGCAATGATCAACCGCGGCCATTGGATCATCGAGAATGCCAAGAAGGCGAAGCTCGACATGGATGTCGCCAACGTGCCGTCCAAAGTGAATGGAAACACGGTGATCGGCTTCGGCGGCTATGGCGTGTCGAAGACGTCCAAATATCCGGATCTCGCCAAAGAACTCGTCGGCGCGCTGACCAGCGAAGAGACGCAGAAGGAAGAAGGCGAACTTGGAGGCGGCGTTCCGGGCCGGAAGTCGGCGGCGGACACACCGGCATTCCTCGCCTTCCCCCCGAGCGCATAGCTCTACTATCAGTCGCTGCCCCACACGGTCCCGGTGCCCTCGCCCGCTGAATTTCCAGGAGGTTGAAAAGATCTTCATGCGCAATTTCGTGGCGATGATGGCCGACGAGATCTCGATCGCCGAGGGGTCAAGCGCACCGACCAGGAGCTGAACGCATCGTTCAAGCGGGTCGCCGCCCAGCAGGGCAAGTAGCCGTGCCCGCGTCGAGCCGCGCGGCGTCCCCCAGCAGCTCGACACCCACGGCGGACAACTCGGGGTTGTGCGATGCAGACCGCGGTTTTGCACCACGCGTCGGAGCTGCAGCGGGTCCAGGCGCGCGCCGGCTACCTGTTCATGCTGCCCTCCTTCCGCTCTATCTCGTCTTCGTCCTCGCGCCTGTCGTCGTCACCTGCGTCCTGAGCTTCGCCTTTTTACGATCCAATGCTCGGGTCGCGCTGGGTCGGATTCGACAATTACGTGCGCTTCTTCACTGACGACCGGTCGCTGCAGATATTCTGGAACACGCTGCGCTTCACGCTGTTCGCGGTGACCGGAAACATTTGCGTCGGCATGCTGTTCGCGCTCGCGCTCGACCGGAAGATGCCCGGCGGCGCTTCTCTATCTGTTCCGGCTCGCCTTTTTCCTGCCGGTGATCATCGCCGCGGCCTTCGTCTCCATCGTCTGGGGCTATTTCTACGGCGACGATCTTGGCGTCATCAATTACTACCTCATCCGACTCGGCTTCTCGCCCGTCCACTGGCTGACCTCCAGCCGCAACGCGATGATGTCGATCGTGATCATGGACGTCTGGAAGAACGCCGGCTTCTTCATGATCATTTTCATCGCCGCGCTACAGGGCGTGCCGAAGACGCTGATCGAGGCCGCCGTCATGGACGGCGCGTCCTACTGGCGGCGGTTCTTTCGCATCGTCCTGCCCTGGATATCGCCGGTCGTCTTCTTCGCCATCGTCTATGCCTCGATCGGCGCCCTGCAGGTGTTCGAGTCGATCGTCATCCTGACCCGCGGCGGTCCGGGCGACGCGACCCGGTCGATGTCGATCTATATCGTCGAGGAGGCGTTCGACAGCTTTCGAGATCGGATACGCAGCCTCGATCGCCGTCGTCATGACCGTCGGTGATCCTCGCGATCACCGTCGTGCAGTTCATGGCCTCTCGCGCCTGGGTGCGGCAGTGACGACGCAGCCGAAATTCTCCCGAGCGGCGATCGACTGGGCGATCATCGTCGTCATGGCGTTGCTCGGCGTCTTCATGCTGCTGCCCTTCGCCTGGCTCTTCAGCATGTCGTTCCGCACCGTGCGCGGACGCCTACCAGATGCCGCCGAGCTTCCTGCCGCCGCGGCTCGATCTCGACAACTATCGCGCGGTCCTCGCGTCCTCGGTTCCGTTTCTCCAGATCTACGCGAACAGCATCGAGGTCGCGGTGCATCGTAACAGTCGGCCAACTCGTCACCTGCACGCTCGCCGCCTTCGCCTTCGCGCGGCTGAACTTTCCCGGACGCGACAGCCTTTTCTTCGTGATGCTGGTCGGGCTCCTCTTTCCGGCGCAGGTCACGATCATTCCGATCTATCTCGGCTTCGCCGGGTCGGACTCCTGAACCGGCCGATCGGGCTTGCCCTAATGTATCTGACCTCGAGCTTCGGCGTGTTCCTTGTGCGGCAGTTCATGCGCTCGCAGCCGAAGGCGCTCGAGGAGGCGGCGCTGATGGACGGCGCGGGCTACTTCAAGATCTTCTTCCGCATCTCGCTGCCGCAACTGCGGCCGGCGCTGGCGGCGCTCGGCATCATCACCTTCACCCAGACCTGGAACTACTATTTCCAGGCGCGCGTGCTTCTCGAGCCGCAGGACTCGATGACGCTGCCGATCGCGATGGACGTTCTGCGCGGCTATCTCGGTTCCGGCAACCTCGCGCTCGTCATGGCGGCGATGAGCATGTCGGTGCTGCCCGTCATCCTTCTGTTCCTGCTGGCGCAGAGGATGGTGATCGAGGGCATCGCCATGAGCGGCATCAAGACCTGAGGGACATCATGGACGCTATCGCCGCCGGCAGCATCCGGCTCTGACATCGACGCGCGTTTTGTCTACCGGGGCGCGCGCCGGCGATACGTCGCGTTTCCGCTCGGCGGGATCGGGTCCGGGCAGCGTCTCGCTTGACCGGCAGCGGCCGGCTCATCGACTGGAGCATCCAGCAACCGGCCGGCCATCCATCAGCACAACGGCTACAGCCATTTCGCGATCAAGGCCGAACGGGACGGTGAGCTCCTCGATGCGCGCGTGCTGAACGGCCCTTACGAGGGGCTGCCGACCGGCTCGCCGAGCCGGCGAAAGTTCGACGGCTTCGGCTTCGGCGCCAATCGCGACTCGATGGCCGGCGCGCCGCACTTCGACGACGCGACGTTCGTCGGCCGTTTCCCGATCGCCGAGATCGATTTCCATCGCGACGCCTTTCCCGGAAAGGTGCGGATGACGGCGTTCAGTCCGTTCATCCCGCACAACGATCGGGACTCCTCGATGCCCGCGGCGCTCTTCGCCATCACCGTCGAGAACGACACCGACGCAGCGATCGACTACACGGTCGCGGCGACGCTCGGAAATTACGGCTGCGACAGCGGCGTCCATGTGTTCTCGCGGTCGATGGGTCTGAGCGCGCTGCACTTCACCTCGGCCGACGTCGACCGGCCGGCCTGCGCAGCGCGGCGACCTCGCGATCACCACCGAAGGCGACGGGGTTGAGCATGTCGACTATCACCTGCGCGGCCAATGGTTCGACAGCCTGAGCCGCTACTGGCGGGAATTCGCCGAGGCCGGGCGCCTGCGCGAGCGGCGCTATGACACGCCGCGCGCAACGGCCCAGATGTGGCAGCCAGCCCGAGCACGGCACGCTCGCTCGCCGTGTACGGGTCGCACCTGGAGAGAAGGCTGAGGTCCGTTTCGCCATCACCTGGAACTATCCGCTGGGCGCCATCTACTGGTTCGATCGCGCGCAGCCGGGCGATCCGGAATACGCTGGCGTGCCGCCGACATGGCGCAACTACTACGCGACGCAATGGACGGATTCGCTCGCGAGCGGGGCGGAGGCGCTTCGCCGTTGGGATGAGCTCGAAGCTGCGACGGCGGCGTTTCGTGACTCGCTCTTCGGCTCCTCGATGCCTCCCGAGATCATCGATGCGGTATCTGGCACGCTCGGCGTGCTGCGTAGCGCGACCGTCATCCGCCTCGAAGGCGGGGAGCTTTGGGGCTGGGAGGGTCAGCACATCGGCGAGGGCTCCTGCGAGGGCAGCTGCACCCACGTCTGGAACTATCAGCAGGCGCTCGCGTGGCTCTTCCCGGCGCTGGAAAGGACTTTGCGCGAGACCGAGTTCACTTACAACCAGTTGCCGAACGGCGGCCTAACTTTCCGCCAGCGCCTGCCGCTTGGATCCGGATTCGACATCATCGGGCCCTGCGCCGACGGGCATTTCGGCGCGACGATCAAGGCCTATCGCGAGTGGCGCAACTCGGGCGACGACGACTGGCTCAGGCGCTACTGGCCAAACATCCGACGGTCCCTCGAATACGCGTGGTCGTCGGACAATCCGGACCGCTGGGACCCGGAGAAGACTGGCGTGCTTTGGGGTCGTCAGCACCATACGCTCGACATGGAGCTGTTCGGTCCGAATTCGTGGCTGACCAGCATGTATCTGGCGGCGCTCAAGGCGGCCGCCGAGATGGCGCGCGCGATGGGCGAGGCGGATTTTGCGCGCCGAATGCGCAGGCCATGGCGGAGAAGGGCGGCCGCCTATGTCGACCAGGAGCTTTTCAACGGCCGCTACTACGGACAAAAACTCAAGCTCGACGACAGATCGGTGCTCGAGCCGTTCGACCAGGGCCGCAAGGCCGGCGTGCTGCGCGATTCTTTCATGCAAGCCTATTGGTCGGAGGAATATGGGCAGATCAAATATCAGGTCGGCGGCGGCTGCTTAACCGATCAAGTTCTCGGCCAGTGGCACGCCGACCTGGCCGGTCTGGGCGATGTTCTGTCGCGGCAGAATGTGGACACGGCGCTCCAGTCGATCTACCGGGAGAACTTCCGTCCGTCGCTTCGAGACCATTTCAATCCTTGTCGGGTCTACGCCTATGAAGACGAGGCCGGTCTTCTCGTATGTGCGTGGCCGAAGGGCGCCGAGGAGCCGGCCATTCCGGTCCCCTACTCCGAGGAAATATGGACGGGGCTCGAATACATGTTTGCTTCGCATCTGATCGTCCGTGGGTTTGTCGAGGAGGGACTGACCATCGTCCGCGCGGCGCGGGAGCGCCACGACGGCTCGCGTCGCAATCCCTGGAACGAGATCGAGTGCGGCAGCTATTATGCGCGTTCGCTGTCGAGCTACGCGCTTCTCAATGCCTATATCGGGCTGACCTTCGACCAGCGCATCGGCGAAATCGGCTTTGCCCCTGCAGTCTCGGGAGACGCCGTCTTTTTCTGGTCCGCGGGCCGCGGATGGGGCGAGGTCGAATTTCGCGGCGACTCGGTCACGTTGACCGTCCTTGGCGGCGAGCTCAGGGTTTCGCGGCTCCGCCTTCCGACGCTGCCCGGCGGTGCGAGCGTCGACGGGCAGCCTGCTGAACGCGAAGGCGGCCGTCGTTCTCCTGGGAGCGGAGCGCACGCTCGGTCCGGGCGAGCGCTTTGTCATCGGAGCGGAGCGTGGCGCGGCTTGAGCTCAAAGGGGTCCGCAAGAGCTTCCAGTCGGTCGAGGTAATCCACGGCGTCGACCTCATCGTCGAGTCCGGCTCCTTCACCGTGTTCGTAGGCCCCTCAGGCTGCGGAAAGTCGACGCTCCTTCGGATGGTCGCTGGCCTCGAGGACCTAAGCCAGGGCGAGATCCTGCTCGAAGGCTCGCGCTGCGATCACCTGCTGCCGTCGAGTCGCGGCATGGCCATGGTGTTTCAATCCTACGCGCTCTACCCGCACATGAGCGTGCGCGAAAACTTGCGCTTCGGCCTCGTCTGCCAGAACGTTGCGAAGGCCGAGATTGTGGCGCGAATCGCCCGCGCCGCCGACATCCTGCAGATCGCCCATCTCCTCGATCGCCAGCCCTCGCAACTGTCGGGCGGACAGAGTCAGCGCGTGGCGATCGGCCGGGCCATCGTCAAGGAGCCGAAAGCGTTTCTATTCGATGAGCCGCTATCCAACCTGGACGCCGAGCTCAGGGTGAAGATGCGCAGCGAGATTGCGCCTCCTCCATCGGCGGCTCGGCGCGACGATGATCTACGTGACGCATGATCAGGTCGAGGCCATGACCATGGCCGACACGATTGTGGTGCTGCGCGACGGCCTCGTTGAACAGGTCGGTTCGCCGATCGACCTCTACATGCGGCCGCGCAACCGCTTCGTCGCCTGCTTTCTCGGCGCGCCGCAGATGAATCTTCTCGCCGTCGAGCGCTGTCGCAGCCGAGGCGCACGGACTGGAACTCGCGATCGACCAGGGGCGCGCCAGGATCGCGGCTCACGTCGTCGCGCCCGCGATGAAATCCGAAGCGCCGCTCGTCGCCGGTCTGCGGCCCGAGCACTTGTCTCCAGCCGAGGGCGGCCCGCTCGCCGCCCGGGTCGAGACCAGCGAGATCTTGGGCGCTGAAACGATCATCCACGGGGTGCTTCAGTCAGGGGAGCGCCTGTCCGCATCCGTTCGAGGCCTTCGCCGGGTCAATCCCGGAGAGCCGATCCGCTTCCGCATCGATCCGATTGATGTCCACGTGTTCGACGACCGCGGCGAAGCGCTGCCACGCGTCGCCATCCAGGCTGTGGAGGACCGGACATTCATTTATGCGCGGGGCTGGCCGTGAAAGCGTGCCGCTGTGGGCTGAATACGCACCGACGAGCGACAGCGGAGACGCTCGCAGCGGCGGCCCGAAAGGCCGTTGATGGCAAGGCCTGACGCTTCGTCGCTATGGCGCGAACGGAACTGCTGAACCGGATAGTGGAAACGCGCGAGTTAGCCGGGCGTACCGACCCGAGCTTCCGAGCAGTTTCCTTTAGCCGGCCCATCGAAGGAATTGAGTTGGAGTTCGACTCTCCCCGCAAAGTGCACGGAGGGCACATGGAACGACAGGCGCTTGCGGCGTCTTCGTGATTACCCATGGTCAATGTGATGAATGTTGGCCCATTTCGTTGGCCAGAGTGGTCACGTTACAACCGGAGAGCGCTCCGTTCCGCGCCCCATTTCGCCTGCCTGTTTGCTGCCTGTTTCGAGCCTGATAAGTGCCTGTTAACTGCCTGTTCCCGAGCCTGTTAAGGCGCCTGTTCCATGCCCGCAACTGCTCGGTTGTATGGCCGTCAGCGCCATGAAATTGCTAGAGTTTCTGGAATGGTTGGAACGGAATGCCAGCCCTGGCGAAATAAACCGCCCTGCTAACAGGCAAACCGGATCGGGCCAGCGGGCGATAAAGCCCCCGGGCACGGACGCGGGGATTTGCGGGCGAAGCGTGGGTGCGTGAAAAAGAATGCCTGACATGAGCAGGCCCCGCCGGAGGGCGGTCGCGGGCGTTTTCCCGCCCGCGTGATTAACCGCCTCGCCCGCCAGGACTTCGCGAACCTTCATCGCCGCCCCTGCGCCTCGGCCTCCATCGGGATACGCGATGCGGCGGGCGTTGGGCAGGCCCGGTCGCCGCTGGCGCAAGAATCGCCTTGCGACGACGCGACCGTAGACGCCGGGCCCAGAGACCCGGCGTCCTCGCGTCTCAGGAAGCCGCTGAGCCGCCTACGCGCCGACCGCGGTCGCCGTGGCGAGCGTCGAGATGTCCACCCGCACGCCCGGCCCCATGGTCGAGGAGACCGCGGCGCGCAGGAGATAGTGGCCCTTGGCGCCGGACGGCTTGGCGCGGTTCACCGCGTCGACGAACGCCTTGATGTTCTCGGCGATCTTGTCTTCGCCGAACGAGGTCTTGCCGACCGAGCCCTGGACGATGCCGGCCTTCTCGGCGCGGAATTCCACGGCCCCGCCCTTCGAGGCTGCGACCGCCGCCTTGACGTCCATCGTCACGGTGCCGACCTTCGGGTTCGGCATCAGGCCGCGCGGGCCCAAAACCTTGCCGAGCCGGCCGACCAGCGGCATCAGGTCGGGGGTGGCGATGCAGCGGTCGAAATCGATCGTGCCGCCCTGGACCGCGGCGACCAGGTCCTCGGCCCCGACGACGTCGGCTCCGGCTTCCCTGGCCTCGTCGGCCTTGGCCCCGCGCGCAAACACCGCCACGCGGAGCGTCCTGCCGGTGCCGTTCGGCAGGTTGACGACGCCGCGCACCATCTGGTCGGCGTGCTTCGGGTCGACGCCGAGGTTGAGCGAGAGCTCGACCGTCTCGTCGAACTTGGCCTTGGCGTTGGTCTTGACCATCTTCACCGCTTCGCTCAGCGGATAAAGCTTGGTGCGCTCGACGGATTCGCGGGCGTTCTTGATTCGCTTGCCGTGCTTGGACATTGTCTTACTCCACCACCTGCAGGCCCATCGAGCGGGCGGAGCCTTCGATCATCTTCATGGCGGACTCGATCGAGTCGCAGTTGAGGTCGACGATTTTCTTCTCGGCGATCTCGCGCACTTGGCTCTTCGTCACCTTGCCGACGAAGCCGCGGCCCGGCGTCTTGGAGCCGGAGGCCGGCTTCTTGCCGATCTTCAGGTTGGCGGCCTTCTTCAGCCAGAAGGTCACCGGCGGCTGACGCATCTCGAAGGTGAACGAGCGGTCCTGAAAGGCGGTGATGACGACCGGAATCGGCGAGCCTTTCTCCAACTGCGCGGTGCGCGCGTTGAAGGCCTTGCAGAATTCCATGATGTTGAGGCCGCGCTGGCCGAGCGCGGGACCGATCGGAGGCGACGGATTGGCCGCCCCCGCCGGCACTTGCAGTTTTATGTAGCCGACGACTTTCTTCGCCATGATGCTGCTCCGTAAATAGGCGCGACCGCTTTGGCCTCCTGCGGAGATGGGGCAAATGCCGGCGATCTGCAGCCGCGCTCGCTGAGCGCGGGGAACGCGGGCCATAGGGTGTCCGACAGGACGCCCGTCTCACAACGGGCTAGGAACCGCGTCCACAGATGCGTCCGGCGAATGCCCCATCCGCCACGTTTGGCCCAAGCGGATGCGCCAGGTTGCAGGGTCGTGGTGCGAACGGAAACCCCGACTGGCGGTGCGGGCGTTCTTCCACGTCTGAGGGGTGGGCTGTTAGCAGGTTTGCCGGCGGCGGGCAACTGCGGTTTGGTTTGGCCAGTTGGACGCCGCTGTAGCCCGCGGTCGCCGAGGCGCCGGCCGCGCCGGAGGAAACGCGGCTGCTCGTGCATATCGAAAGAGCGGAGACGGCCGCGAAAAACGGCTTGGCGAGGCGAGAAAATCTGCTATACGGGCGCCCTGCTGATCCCCGATAGCTCAGCTGGTAGAGCATTCGACTGTTAATCGAATGGTCGCAGGTTCGAGTCCTGCTCGGGGAGCCATATTCTCGAGTGTCGTCAGACCTAGGGCGCTCGCCCGGTTGCATTTCGCGATAAGCGCTCGATGGCGCGGCCGCCCCACGAATGGATGTGTGGAGAAGGCAACTCCTGCTTCGACTTTCGCCTCGTCCCGCAGGCAACCCCGAGGGCGCCGGAAGGATTCCAGCCTGGCAAGGGTCCGCGATCGCGCCACGGCTGCGGCGATCCCGAGGTCGCAGAACAAGGCTTTGTTGACCCCGCTGTGCCGCGGTCGCTGAACCGTGGGAGGGGACGTCGAGAGCCGCGACCGGCTGAGGTGGCCGGCTTTTCCGCGAAATGGCGGCCGACATCAATTCGCCACCCCTGGCCGGATTGGGGCGCCAATCCGCAGTCATCGCGTTGGGACGCTGTCGGGCGATCCGAAATCTTGGAAGATTGCGACAGGACGGAAGCAACCGTCCGACGAGCGGCCGCGGACGCAAAAAAGCCCCTGACGGTTTTGGCGTCAAGGGCTTTTTGGTTTGGTTGCGGGGGCAGGATTTGAACCTGCGGCCTTCAGGTTATGAGCCTGACGAGCTACCGGGCTGCTCCACCCCGCGGCAACGTAGAGTTCGGGCGGCGAACGACGGACAGGGGCTGTTCTCCGCTGTTTGCTGTTTTGGGTGAAGAGGAAGGACGGGGAGGGCGGCGGTCTTAGGCTGGGTCGTGCGCCCTCGGGCGTCGGGTATCCGTCCTTTGCAGGCCTGGCGACGACCTACTCTCCCATGTCTTGAGACAGAGTACCATTGGCGCGAAGGCGTTTGACGGCCGAGTTCGGGATGGGATCGGGTCTGATCGCCTTGCAAGAGCCACCAGGCCGGCAAAGGACGGTTCGGACGCCGCAGGAGGCGAGACGGAGACGGAAGAGATGGTTTTCCGTCGCCCGTCGTGCGTCCTCTGACGTCCGATCGAAGCAAAACTGGGTTGATGTCGCCGACTTGGCGACGGACGTGCGGGACGGAGGGACGATCCGTCCTCCGCGCCTGTCATCCGTCGTCCGCGCGCGCTTTCGCGCGCACGCGCCTTGGCGACGAGAGCAATCAAGTCGAACGAGCGATTAGTACCGGTCAGCTTCACGCGTTGCCGCGCTTTCACATCCGGCCTATCAACGTGGTGGTCTTCCACGGCTCTTCAGGGAGAACTGGTTTTGAGGCTGGTTTCCCGCTTAGATGCCTTCAGCGGTTATCCATTCCACATATAGCTACCCTGCACCGCCGCTGGCGCGACGACAGGTCCACCAGAGATGTGTTCACCCCGGTCCTCTCGTACTAGGGGCAAATCCTCTCAATTCTCCGACACCCACGGCAGATAGGGACCAAACTGTCTCACGACGTTTTGAACCCAGCTCACGTACCACTTTAATCGGCGAACAGCCGAACCCTTGGGACCTTCTCCAGCCCCAGGATGTGATGAGCCGACATCGAGGTGCCAAACACTCCCGTCGATATGGACTCTTGGGGAGTATCAGCCTGTTATCCCCGGCGTACCTTTTATCCGTTGAGCGATGGCCCACCCACGCGGGACCACCGGATCACTATGACCGACTTTCGTCTCTGCTCGACTTGTTGGTCTCGCAGTCAGGCTGGCTTATGCCATTGCACTCGACGACCGATTTCCGACCGGTCTGAGCCAACCATTGCGCGCCTCCGTTACTCTTTGGGAGGCGACCGCCCCAGTCAAACTACCCACCATGCGTTGTCCCGGGCCCCGATCAGGGGTCGCGGTTAGACGTCCATCAAGTCAAGGGTGGTATTTCAAGGGTGGCTCCACCAGAGCTGGCGCCCCGGCTTCCAAGCCTACCACCTATCCTACACATGACTTAACGAACGCCAACGCAAAGTTATAGTAAAGGTGCACGGGGTCTTTCCGTCTGACCGCAGGTACCCCGCATCTTCACGGGGACTTCAATTTCACTGAGCTGACGTTGGAGACAGCGGGGAAGTCATTACGCCATTCGTGCAGGTCGGAACTTACCCGACAAGGAATTTCGCTACCTTAGGACCGTTATAGTTACGGCCGCCGTTTACCGGGGCTTCAATTCAAGGCTCGCACCTCTCCTTTTAACCTTCCGGCACCGGGCAGGCGTCAGACCCTATACGTCATCTTACGATTTCGCAGAGCCCTGTGTTTTTGTTAAACAGTTGCCACCCCCTGGACTGTGCCCCCCCGAACCGCTTGCGCGACCCGAGGGCCTCCTTATTCCGAAGTTACGGAGGTAAATTGCCGAGTTCCTTCAACGTCATTCTCTCAAGCGCCTTGGTATGCTCTACCTGTCCACCTGTGTCGGTTTCGGGTACGGTCTGTTGCAGGGGCTGTTTCCTGGAACCGCTCCGCCGCCTGGGCCAATCCATTAAGGCCAAACGACATACGCGATCCGTCACCACCTGCTGGCTCACGAATATTAACGTGATTCCCATCGACTACGCCTCTCGGCCTCGCCTTAGGGACCGGCTAACCCTGCGAAGATTAACTTTACGCAGGAACCCTTGGACTTTCGGCGACACTGTCTTTCACAGTGTTTATCGTTACTCATGTCAGCATTCGCACTTCCGACGCCTCCAGAAGCCCTCACGGGTCTTCCTTCACAAGCTTACGGAACGCTCCGCTACCGCATGGCTTGCGCCATGCCCAAAGCTTCGGCTCGTGGCTTGAGCCCCGTTACATCTTCGGCGCAGAAACCCTTGTTTAGACCAGTGAGCTGTTACGCTTTCTTTAAAGGATGGCTGCTTCTAAGCCAACCTCCTGGTTGTTTTGGGATTTCCACATCCTTTCCCACTTAGCCACGAATTGGGGGCCTTAGCTGTTGGTCTGGGTTGTTTCCCTCTCCACGACGGACGTTAGCACCCGCCGTGTGGCTCCCGAGCATGACTTCCAGGTATTCGGAGTTTGGTTAGGTTTGGTAGGGTTTTAGCCCCCCTAGCCCATCCAGTGCTCTACCCCCTGGAGCCTCAGCTCGAGGCTATACCTAAATATATTTCGCGGAGAACCAGCTATTTCCGAGTTTGGTTGGCCTTTCACCCCTAATCACAAGTCATCCGAGCCTTTTTCAACAGGCACCGGTTCGGTCCTCCAGTAGGTGTTACCCTACCTTCAACCTGCTCATGACTAGATCACTCGGTTTCGGGTCTAAAGCATCGAACTGAACCGCCCTGTTCAGACTCGCTTTCGCTGCGCCTACGCCTATCGGCTTAAGCTTGCTCGATACTTTAAGTCGCTGACCCATAATACAAAAGGTACGCCGTCACCCGGCTCTTTTGGAACCAGGGCTTCGACTGTTTGTAGGTATCCGGTTTCAGGAACTGTTTCACTCCCCTCGTCGGGGTGCTTTTCACCTTTCCCTCACGGTACTTGTTCGCTATCGGTCGCTGAGGAGTACTTAGGCTTGGAGGGTGGTCCCCCCGTGTTCAGACAGGATTGCACGTGTCCCGCCCTACTCAAATCCTTCGCTTCGTCCTATCCATACGGGGCTGTCACCCGCTCCGGCCCGGCTTTCCAGCCGGTTCTGGTCAACAAAAGCAAAAGCATTGGCCTGATCCGCGTTCGCTCGCCACTACTAACGGAGTCTCGTTGATGTCCTTTCCTCCGGGTACTTAGATGTTTCAGTTCCCCGGGTTCGCCCTTATTCCCCTATGAATTCAGAGAATAAGTCCCTTCTCGTTGATCTCTGTTGGTCCAAAGACCGCTCGCCCCGCTCCTCCCTCCGGACTCCCCTTTCGAGGACCCCTTCCGGCAAAAACGAACGAGCCGGCCCGCAGCTCTCCAAAGTCCGGCCTGTGCGACCCTTCCTTGAAGGAAACAGCGCGCCTCTTCGGAGCAACAGAGATCGAAGGTGGGTTTCCCCATTCGGAGATTCCCGGATCAAAGCCTGTTCGCGGCTCCCCGGGACTTATCGCAGCGTACCACGTCCTTCATCGCCTCTCAGCGCCAAGGCATCCACCAGATACCCTTATGGCACTTGATTGCTCTCATCGCCAAAGCGCGTTCGTTTCAGGGGCCCCCGATCGGCAAATCGGAGGCGAACGCACTTCAGCGCGAAAAGACCAGTTTTGCTTCAAACGCATCCGGAGATCCCAGCGGTCAAGCCTGGATCTACGACTGGTGCTCGAAAGGTCGAGATGTCGGGGACAAGACCCGCGCCGGCCAAACCTCACGGTTTCGCACGACGCATCTCGCCCCATCCGGCCCTCGACCGAATGCGCTTCCTCTTCACAATGTCAGATACCCGAAAGGCCGGCTCCGAACCGAGCCCAACCTTCCAACGCCGCTCCCTCGCAGGGTCGACGCCGCGGCTCGACGCCGCTCGCGTCCCTCAAAGGAAACGAAACTGATCAAATCTCACCGGAAGGATCAGGACCTTTCGCCGCAACGCTCGAACCGCCGCCCCCAAAGACTGGTGGAGCCAGACGGGATCGAACCGACGACCTCATGCTTGCAAAGCACGCGCTCTCCCAACTGAGCTATGGCCCCTTCAGCCCGCACGCAAGGCCGAGTTTTTCCTCAGCCTCGAGCGCCGTCAGGCCCGGCGGGCGTCGCCCTTGCGGCGCTTCGCCCCCGACGGAAACCAGGCGTCGGGCGAGCCGGAATGGTGGGCCTGGGAGGACTTGAACCTCCGACCTCACGCTTATCAAGCGCGCGCTCTAACCAACTGAGCTACAAGCCCGGTCGAAAGATCCCCTACTCCCCGCAACAGCGCGTTCGCCGCAATGGCGCGCCCGCCGCCCAACGGGACGAAGAGTCTTCCCAATCCTGTTCCTGATGAAGAAAGAGAGACGAAGGCGGCGCAATCCCGCAAATGCGGCCTTTGACAAGGCCGCGTGATTTCTGAACGGACGACAAACCCGAAAGCCGGCGAACCGGCCCCAAAGTTGATGAGGTCCTTAATCCAGAAAGGAGGTGATCCAGCCGCAGGTTCCCCTACGGCTACCTTGTTACGACTTCACCCCAGTCGCTGACCCTACCGTGGCCGGCTGCCCCCTTGCGGTTGGCGCGCCGTCTTCGGGTAAAACCAACTCCCATGGTGTGACGGGCGGTGTGTACAAGGCCCGGGAACGTATTCACCGCGGCGTGCTGATCCGCGATTACTAGCGATTCCAACTTCATGCACTCGAGTTGCAGAGTGCAATCCGAACTGAGACGGCTTTTTGAGATTTGCCAGGGGTCGCCCCTTCGCATCCCTCTGTCACCGCCATTGTAGCACGTGTGTAGCCCAGCCTGTAAGGGCCATGAGGACTTGACGTCATCCCCACCTTCCTCCGGCTTATCACCGGCAGTCCCCCTGGAGTGCCCAACTGAATGATGGCAACTAAGGGCGAGGGTTGCGCTCGTTGCGGGACTTAACCCAACATCTCACGACACGAGCTGACGACAGCCATGCAGCACCTGTGTTCCCGGCCCCGAAGGGAAGATCGCATCTCTGCAATCCGTCCAGGACATGTCAAAAGCTGGTAAGGTTCTGCGCGTTGCTTCGAATTAAACCACATGCTCCACCGCTTGTGCGGGCCCCCGTCAATTCCTTTGAGTTTTAATCTTGCGACCGTACTCCCCAGGCGGGATGCTTAAAGCGTTAGCTGCGCCACTGAAGAGCAAGCTCCCCAACGGCTAGCATCCATCGTTTACAGCGTGGACTACCAGGGTATCTAATCCTGTTTGCTCCCCACGCTTTCGCGTCTCAGCGTCAGTTCCGGGCCAGTGAGCCGCCTTCGCCACTGGTGTTCTTGCGAATATCTACGAATTTCACCTCTACACTCGCAGTTCCACTCACCTCTCCCGGACTCAAGATCTCCAGTATCAAAGGCAGTTCCAAGGTTGAGCCTTGGCATTTCACCCCTGACTTAAAGACCCGCCTACACGCGCTTTACGCCCAGTAATTCCGAACAACGCTAGCCCCCTTCGTATTACCGCGGCTGCTGGCACGAAGTTAGCCGGGGCTTCTTATCCAGGTACCGTCATTATCGTCCCTGGCGAAAGAGCTTTACAACCCTAAGGCCGTCATCACTCACGCGGCATGGCTGGATCAGGCTTGCGCCCATTGTCCAATATTCCCCACTGCTGCCTCCCGTAGGAGTTTGGGCCGTGTCTCAGTCCCAATGTGGCTGATCATCCTCTCAGACCAGCTACCGATCGTCGCCTTGGTGCGCCGTTACCACACCAACTAGCTAATCGGACGCGGGCCAATCCTCCGGCGATAAATCTTTCGCCTCTCAGCCGTATCCGGTATTAGCTCAAGTTTCCCTGAGTTATTCCGAACCGGAGGGTATGTTCCCACGCGTTACTCACCCGTCTGCCGCTCCGTATTGCTACGGCGCTCGACTTGCATGTGTTAAGCCTGCCGCCAGCGTTCGTTCTGAGCCAGGATCAAACTCTCAAGTTCAACTTGAAGATCTCAATCCCGACTGGTCACTCTGGCGCGGGCGCCTCATCGACGCCCATCGCTACTCTTGACGAGTTTCCTACACACTGCACAACCCAAAATGGCCAATAAACCAAAGGAACCGTCTCGCGACGTCCAATGACCCAAACCATCCCAAGCGTGCTGGTGTACGAAACGTGACCGTCGTTGCGTACCTTCTCCGAACCCTCCCCTGCCAGCCCAAAAACCAGCCCAAAAGCCAGCCCCCAAACCAACAGAAAAAAGCCCGGACGCAAGGACAACGCCGCCCACGTCTCTCTTCCTTCCGATGAAATTGTCAAACAGCAAACGACCAGGAGACCGATCGCAAAAACCCATACCTTACGCTTCGCTGACGCGAAGCAGGAACGACCGAAAGCTCTCCACCCCCACCTCTCAGTAGGGAGGAGCGCGCTCAGGATGTTCCCGAAACCGGCGCCGTCAGGCGCTCCGTTTGGCGCGCCACGTCTTCGGTGGCGGGGATATAGAGGGCTCCCATCTGGCTGTCAACGGAACTTCACGAAGAAAATCTCAGCCGGTCGCTTCAGCGGGCGATTCGCGCCGCTTCACATGCATCCTGACGCCTCTCCGCGGCCGCAAGGTGATGCGCTGCTGCGGCGTGATCTCCTGCCCTTCCACCAGCTCGAAACGAAAAGCGCGCAAGAGGTTAGCGAGGATGATGATCGCCTCCTGCAGTGAAAACGGCATGCCGATGCAGACCCGCGGCCCGGCGCCGAACGGGATATAGGCGAAGCGGTCGATGCGGTCGCGGCTGGGACCGAGAAACCGGGACGGATCAAATGCATCCGGATTTATCCACAGGCTCGGCCGCCGATGAAGCACGTAGGGCGAGACCGACACCACCGTGCCCGCAGGGATCGGAACGCCCAGGATCTCGTCATCGGCGATCGCCTGACGGCTCAACATTGCGGCGGGAGGATAGAGCCGCAGCGCCTCCTCGAAAACTGCGCGCAAGATCTCGCACTCCTCGAAAGACGACGGACGAGCCGGATCGAACACCCGTTTCGCCTCCTCCTCGGCGCGCTCGCGCCAGTCGGCCGCTTGCGACAAAAGGTAGAACGCCCAGGTCAGGCCGTTGGCGGTCGTTTCGTGCCCCGCGAAGATGAAAGTCACGATATTGGCGCGGATGTCGGCGTCGGGCAGGCCTCGACCGGTCTCCGGGTCCTTCGCTTCGAGCAGCAACGTCAGGAGATCCCGCGGGGCGGCGCCGCCGGCGTTCAGCAAGCTCTTGCGACTTTCGATGATCGTATCGACGACGGCGTCAAAGAAATTCAGGGCCGGCCGACCGCGCATCCGACCGATGCGCGGTAGGAAAGCGGGCGCGCCGAGGAGATCGAGCGGATCGAGGCGGCCGAAGCTATTGAAATAGTCCGTCACCGCCCGCTGAAACGCGCTGGTCTCGCGCCCCAAGCCTTGCGAGAACAGCGTGTGCTCGAGGACCTCGAGCGCGACCCGGGACATCAGGTCCCCGATGTCGGCGACCGCCCCGTCGCGCCGATGGCCGAGGCGTTCGACGGCCGCCTCCGCCACACGCTGCATCGATTTGGCGAATTCGCCGACCTGCCGGGGCGCAAACATCGGCGCGAGCGACCGGCGCTGCAGGCGCCACGACTCGCCGTCCGCCGTCACCAGTCCGTTGCCGAGGCCTGGGCTCAGGATCTTGAGCTGCAGATCGTCCTTGCGGTAATTGGCGGCGTTATCAAGGAAGATCCGCCGAACCGCCGCTGGATCATGCGCGGCGGCGCGCAGGCCGAGGATCGAGCGGCCGATCAGAATCGGGCGGTCGAAATGCGCCTGTGTCCAGATCTCGATCGGATTACGCCTGAGCGCAAGGATCGTCGACAGCGCGCCGAGCGGCTTCGCCAATCGTCTCGGATAGGGAGGAACGAAGAGCCCGGACGCTGCCGCCGTCGCCATCGAGAACCGCCTTCGCGAAAATGCCGTTGCACCTAGATGTAGGGCCGCCCGCGCCCCAGCGGCAGGGGCGTCGTCTCAAATTCGGCCGGGGCCGTCGGCCCTACGACGTTTGCTCGCTTGCGTTGTCCTCTGGCGCTAGAACGTCGTCCTCTGGCGCATGGCCGCGGCGATCGTGCCGTCGTCGAGATAGTCGAGTTCGCCGCCAACCGGAACGCCGTGGGCGAGGCGCGTCACCTTGGCCGGGTAGTCCGCGAGGCAATCGGTCAGGTAGTGCGCCGTCGTCTGGCCGTCGACGGTGGCGTTGACGGCAAGGATCACCTCGCTCACCCCGCCGGCGGCGACGCGGGCGACGAGAGGCTGAATGGCGAGGTCGGACGGCCCCACGCCGTCGAGCGGCGATAGTACGCCACCGAGCACGTGATAGCGCGCCCGGATCGCGCCGGCGCGCTCGAGCGCCCACAGATCGCCGACCAATTCGACGACCACCAGCGTGGAGGCGTCGCGGCCCGGATCGGCGCAGATCGTGCAAGGATCGCGGGTGTCGATATTGCCGCAGACCGAGCACACGACAATGCGCTCCTCAGCGACGCGCATCGCCTCGGCGAGCGGCTGAAGCAGCGTCTCGCGCTTGCGGATGAGATGCAGCGCGGCCCGGCGGGCTGAGCGCGGCCCCAGACCCGGCAGGCGCGCCAGCAACTGGATCAGCCGCTCGATTTCCGGCCCCGCGACGTTCGCCGCCATTTCGGCCCTAGAACGGAAGTTTCATGCCGGGCGGCAGGGGCAGGCCTTCGGTCAGCGTCTGCATCTTTTCGGCTGCCGCGCGGTCGGCCTTGGCCTTGGCGTCGGCGAAAGCGGCGATGATCAGGTCCTCGACCATCTCCTTGTCCGAAGGGGTCAGGAGCGACGGATCGATGCCGATCCCCTTGAGTTCGCCTTTGGCGGTCATGGTGACAGTGACCATGCCGCCTCCGGAGGCCCCTCGAACCTCGACCCGGCCAAGTTCCTCCTGCGCCTCCTGCAGCTTGGCCTGCACGGCCTGCGCCTTCTTCATCATGCCCATGAAATCCATGAGGGCCTTCTCCTGGTTCACAAATCGTCGTCGAGAGCCGGATCGGAATCGCTATAGCCGACATCGTCGTCGAACGCAGGCGCGATGGCGGGCGGCGGCGCCTCGGGCGCGCGAACCTCGATAATGCGGGCGCCCTTGAAGCGCTCGAGCACCTTGCGGACCAGGGGGTGCTCGGCAGCGCCGTTGGTCCGCTCCGCATCGCGCTTCGACGCGCGCTCGCGCAAAGTCGGCGCGCTCGCGTCTTGCACCAGCGCCACCATCCACCGTTCGCCGGTCCACTCCTGGAGGCGTTTGGCCAGCGTCTGGGCGAGCCCGGGCGAAGCGCCGTTGACGACCGACATGGCGATCTGACCCGCCTCGAACCGGTCGAGCCGGACGTCCTGTTCGAGCGCCTGGACGAGCTGGATATCGCGTCTGGCCCTGGCGAGCGCCACGACGTCCTCGAAACGGGCGAGCCGAGGAACGGGCGCCGGCGCGCCGGGCGCAGCGACGATGGGCTGCTGGGTCGCGCGTTCCGTCGCCGCCGAAACGGCGGCAAGGCTCGCGCGCGGCCCAACCGGCGGCAGCGGCGGCGCGTGTCGCGGCGCGGCCTCGGCCATCTCGGCGAGCTTGCGCAGGGCCTCCTCGGGCGACGGCAGGTCCGTCGCATAGGCTAGGCGGATCAGCGCCATTTCGGCGGAGGCGAGCGGGCGCGGCGAGTCCTTCGCATCCTCGACGCCCTTGATGAGGATTTGCCAGGCCCGCGTCAACGCGCCGATCGTAAGCTTTCCGGCGAACTCGCGGCCTCGCGCGCGCTCGGCCTCGCCGATCGCCGGGTCGTCGGGGGCGTCCGGCGCGATCTTGGCCCGCGTGACGAAATGACAGAATTCGGCGACCTCGGTCAGGATGTCGGCGGGATCGCCGCCGGCCCGGTAGAGCGCGCCCATGAGCGCAAGCGCCTCGGCGACCGCCCCTTTCATCGTCCGCTCGAACAGCTCGACGATCTCGCCCTTGTCCGCGAGGCCCAGCATGTCGCGGACGGTCGGGGCGGTCACACCCTGCGGGCCGCCGTAGGCGATCGCCTGGTCGAGCAGCGACAGCGCGTCGCGCACCGAGCCCTCCGCCACCCGGGCGATGAGGGACAGCGCGTTCGGCTCGACCTCGACCCCCTCGGCCGCCCCGATCCTGGCGAGGTGCTCGACCATCAGGCCCGAATCGATCCGCTTCAGGTCGAAGCGGATGCAGCGCGACCGCACCGTGATCGGCACCTTTTCGATCTCGGTGGTGGCGAACAAAAACTTGACGTGCTCCGGCGGTTCCTCGAGCGTCTTGAGCAGGCCGTTGAAGGCCTGCTTCGACAGCATGTGCACTTCGTCGATGATGTACACCTTGGTCCGGGCGGAGACCGGGCGGTAGCGGGCGTTCTCGATGATCTCGCGCACGTCGTCGATGCCGGTGTGGGAGGCTGCGTCCATCTCGATCACGTCGACGTGGCGCGAGTCCATGATCGCCTGGCAGTGGACGCCGAGCTCCGGCATGTCGACGCTCGGCCGGTCGATCTTGCCCGGCACGACGTAGTTGAAGGCGCGGGCGAGGATGCGCGCCGTCGTCGTCTTGCCGGTGCCGCGGACGCCGGTGAAGATGTAGGCCTGATGGATGCGGTTGGCGGCGAAGGAGTTGGCGAGGGTGCGGACCATCGGCTCCTGGCCGATCAGATCCTCGAACCGCTGCGGGCGGTACTTGCGCGCCAGCACACGATAGGGCGTCGCCTGCGCCGAGGCCGCCCCCGGCGTCTCGGCCGGAAACAGGGAGTCGCTCATCGCCCGTCTCTGGCCCTTCGGATCGATGGTGATGGAGGCGCCCTTCAGCCGGCGCGCCGTTCAGGCGGCCTCACAGCGAAGGTGGGAGGTTGGACAAAGACCCGCCCTGTCTCGTTAGGGCTGCTTCCTTCCGGACCTGACCCGGTTGGCGAGCGGTACGTCCTTCGCCAACCTCCCGGACCCCATGTGGACTATCGGGCGCGGAAGCGCAAGAGCCGCCAGCGCGGGGAACCCGCGTCTTACGCCAACTTATCGACCGCGCCTTGAGTCTTCAAAGGGTTGCCACCCGCCTTAGCGACCACGCGACGAGCCACGAAGACCAGTCCGGCCGAGGGTTTTCGCTTATACTACATATTTATTGAGATATTATATGCACGCCGGCGCGCCCTGCGATGCGGTCGCCAAGGTCGATGGAGCCAAAGGCTCTCCTGCACGCGTTCCGAAGCCCCCGATTTCTTGAACGAAATGGCCGGTGAAGTTAGGGTGTCGCGAGGAGGGTGGCCGGTGGCGACGCGAATAGAAATATTGGAACAGGTGCTGGCGCAAATGCGCGGATTGGTCGTAGTCGATGACGCCACGAAGATCGTCTACATCAATAAGGATTATGCGCAACTCATTGGGCTTGACCATGAAAAGGTCATAGGGATTCCGGTAAGAGAAGTTATTCCAAATAGTCGATTACCCGTCGTCGTCCAGTCGGGAAAGGCGATCCTTGGCGATATGTACTATATTGCCGGCAGGCCGTCAGTATGCAATCGCATACCTCTGAAGAAGGACGGCAATCTTATTGGCGCGATGTCCTTCGAAGTCTTCGGTGATATTGGACAATCCGATAAATTGTTCGCCTCCCTTCAGGAATTGCGCGGGCAACTTGATTACTACAAGGAGAGGCTGAAGGCTTATTCCGGGTCGCGCTACACCGTCAGCGATATTATTGGTTCGAGCCCCGCCGCGATCAAGTTGCGCAACGACATCTTGAGATTCGGCTGCACCAACTCGACGGTCATCGTGCGCGGAGAAACCGGCACCGGCAAGGAGCTTGTCGCCCACGCCCTGCACCGCGAAAGTCACAGGGCGCATCAGCCTTTTGTCAAGATCAATTGCGGCGCCATCCCCGCGGAACTGATCGAATCCGAATTGTTCGGCTACGAGGAGGGCGCCTTCACCGGCGCCAAAAGGACGGGGAAGAAAGGCAAGTTCGAACTGGCCGACAAGGGCACCTTGTTCCTGGACGAAGTGAGCCAACTCTCCGCGGCGGCGCAGGTCAAACTGCTGCGCGCCTTGCAGGAAAAGGAAATCGAACGGGTGGGAGGGACGACGTCGATTCCGGTCGACGTCAGGATCGTGGCCGCAACGAATGACGATCTCGGCGAATTGGTCAGGCGGGGCTCGTTCCGGGCCGATCTGTTCTACCGATTGAATGTCATTCCCATGACCGTCCCTTCGCTGCGCGAGCGTTCGGCGGACATCCCCGCCTTGGTGGAAAGCTTCGTCAAGAAATACGGCGATCAGGCCGGCTTGGGCTCGGTATCGGTCGCCCCCGACGCGCTCGCGCTGCTCCTCGCGTACGAATGGCCCGGAAATATCCGCGAGTTGGAGAACGCCGTCGAACGCGCCATTGGCATGTGCAACGGCAATGTCCTGGCGATCGAACACTTCGAATGGCTGACGCCGAAGCGCCAGTTCACAATGATGCCGGGGAACGGAAGGACGCTGGAGGAGGCCAAGGCCGAGTTCGAGAAGGCCATGATCGTCGATGCGCTGCGCTCCACCGTCGGCAACATCAAGAAGGCGGCGGGGCTTCTCCAGGTGGACCGGTCCCTGCTCTATCAGAAGATGCGCCGCCTCGGCATCCAGTATCGCTGATTGCGCCGCGGCGGAGAGCGGCGCGGCCGCGACCGACCAATCGCCAATCGAGTGGTTCCCCACGGCCGATCGTTCGAAACAAAGCGCCGTTCGGATCGCCCGCGAGGCCACAGCCTTCGAACCCAAAGCCGCCGGTTCTGCACGGACGCGCTGACCGTCGGGCCTCGCTCCCGTCCGAGCGTCTTTTTGGCCGCCGCTGGCGCTGCCGCCCCCGAGAACCTGGCTACGCCTGAACGATAATGGAATAGACGTTCTCGTCGGACAGAACCAAGCGATACTTCGTCACCCGCGCCATTCGTCTGCCGATGAACTCCAGGGCTTTGCCGACGGTTTCTTCTGTCGCCGGTTGGCTGCCTTTATGGGCGCCCAGCGGTGGCATGACTTTGATGTGGCGGCAAAGCTCATCCATCGTGGATGGTCGCTCGAACAGGCGTTTCATGACGACGCCGCGCCCGGATTTGGCGTTCGTGTTGCATTGGCGACGGCATTCCTCGAAGTCGAGTGGGGTCGGCGTTTTCACGTTAGCGGCGTACATTTTCTGGTAGTTGCTCAGCGCCTTCAGGCGTCGGCGCATCTCGGCTTCGTCGTCGCGGCCTGGGCCGCCGTCATTCATGTTGGTGAGCGTGCCGCCGTCTTTGGTTCGGCGGTGCTCGGCGATCGTTCGCCGTTCGAGTTCAAAGGCCTCGTTTTCCGTCAGGTTTTGGGCGACCATGGCCCTCTGGGGGTCTGGGAATCCGGCAAGCCTGTCTTTCTGGATGATGGCGTGTAGATGCACATTGTTGCGCTTGCCGAATTCACGCTGGGCGCGCGGGCCGCATCCCTTGCCGACGTAGATCGGATCGCCGTTATGTCTGATCCAGACATAGACGTAGTATTTCCTCTCAGCCTTCTTGATTTTGGTTCTGGCTGCGGTTGGGTAGATGCGGCTGGCGTAGTCTTGCGATGCTGGTCATGGCGGCAATCCCCTAGTGTTCGGTCGTCCATGCCGGCGGCGGCGGTCCCGGGGGAGCCGCAGCGTTCGATCCCGGAACCCGCGCAAGATGGTTCACTTCTGAAACCCCCGATCGCCGCGAAGATGTTCCTTCAAGCGCTCGCGCGCCTCGTCATCACTCCGGGGTTGCCGCTGCGCTGCGACATTCCGCTCTTTCTCCGCCGCAACGTCAAGCACATGATCGGCTGACTGGATGCGGCCGGCGGCTTCCAGTTCACGCAACAAGTCGCCCGTCGAAAGCGCCATCACCCGTTCCGGCAAGGCCCCCACAAAGCGGCGCGCTTTGATGTCGTTGTCTTCGTAGAGAAGCATCGCCTCAAGGTCGGCGTCACGCTCGATCTCTGCATTGAGGATTTCCGCCGCCGCTTGTTCGCCCCGGCCCTTTGACCTGGCTTTCGCATCGGCCGCGAGCACAATCTGGAATTCGCTAAAGACCGTGGTTGGCGCGATCTCAACCTGCTCGTGATGGCGACGCGCCCATTCGACGATGTCTCTCGCTCCGGTGCGCGCCAAATCCTGGGTGACTTCGAAGTACACCATATCAGGGATCACCACGCGCAACCCCGGCATGGTCAGGCATTCGAGCGCCTCGCCGGCGGCCAGGGTGATCAACGGCGATGCATCGGTGACAAGGAGACCAAGTTGGCGCGTCATGGGCGCGCCTTCAGCGCCTCGCGGATTACGGCGCGCGCCCGCGCTCGCGTTTCGACATTTGGTCCTTCCATCGGCGCGATTGGCGGGCGCAGGCCAAGCGCGCCGAGCCCGGCAAGGACGTCGCGATAATTATCGAACCCACGTTGCCGCAGCGACAACCAGGTGATCTCCCCGGCGGCGTATTGGCGGATCAGTTTGTCCCGTTCGTTTTCGGTCATGGTTTGTTCATATCACGGACGGGCCGTTCGAGGCACATTATCATACGTCGGGAGCGAAGGAATCCCTGGCCGGACGCAAGAACGACTAGGCATGTTCATGGAAAGCTGACTTCTCCGAACATTGTCGTCCCGCAATATCCCCTTCACCAATAAGGGGATGCGCGCCAGGGCGGGCCCGGGCAGCGGACCGCCGAGCGCGCCAGCCTAGCCGGCTGCCACAGGCGTCCGATTGTCGCAGGGGTTCTCCCGGGGCGTCCGCCCCGAGGTCCAGGTGTGTGCAGCGCACAACAGGGTGTGATGAATCCACACATCCGTCGTTACCCTCTGCAATAAAGCGGGATCACGCTGCGTCGGCCAGGATCCGAGCGGTGGGGTGTGAGGAATCCGCGCACCTAAGACGAGTCCATCCGCCGGAATTCCTACAAAAAAGTAAAAGGCACGATCCTTGCCACTTGGAAGGCGATCAAAGCCAGAAGTGGGCGACGTTCAAGTCGCCTTCCACAAGGCAGACGAGACTTTGCCGCCGCGTTCGCGGCGACCCAAGGAAATGGAGCATCTGCTATGTCCACCGTGAGTCCAGGGATTAGGCCAGTCAATGGCGCCGCTCCCAACATAACAGACAGGTTTACAGAGTGGAGCTTGAACTGGGTGCCAGATTCGATGGTGTTCGTTCTGGCTCTGACGGTCATTGTGTTTTTGATGGCCCTGGGCCTTACGAGCAGCAGCGCGCTCGATCTGATCAATGACTACGGAAACAGCTTCTGGCTGCTCCTCACCTTCTCGATGCAACTCAGCATCCTGATGGTCACCGGTTTTGTCGTCGCCGATTCGAAACCGGTAAAGCATGGTCTGATCTGGCTCCTCAGCATTCCCAAGACGGCGAAAGGAACAATGGTCCTGTTTTGCGTCGTGGTCGGCGTCATTTCCTGGTTCCACTGGGGCATCGGCTCCATGGTCGGGATGATCATGGGCCGGGAACTGGCCGTGCGTAAACGCGGGCTCGGCATCCACTACCCGTTCATCTGTGCGACGTCCTATGGCGTCGTCAATATCATGTGCAACGGCCCGTCGCAGTCGGCGCCCTTGCTGATCGCAACGCCCGGCCATTTCATGGAGAAGACGATCGGGCTCGTTCCCCTGACCACGACCGCGCTGTCGCCCTTCCTGTTGACCCTCATGCTGGTGTTCTTCGTCACGGTCCCGATCGTGGTGATCCTGATCATGCCCAGCAAAGAGCGCGCGATCGAAATCGACGACGACAGGTACAACGAGTTCACCGCTACGACGCCTGAGGACCCAGACAAGAAATCCCTGCGGCCGGCCGAGCGCTGGGATCGCTCGTGGGTGCTACAGTCGACACTGGGCGGCGTCATGTTCGTTTGGGTCTGCTACACGATCTACAATAAGGGTCTTGGCAGACTCGACATGAACTCGCTCAATTTCTTCTTCCTGACCATGTCGATGATTTTGCACAGAACGCCGCGCTCCTTCATGGAATCGGTCAAGAGGGCCGTCTCGGTCGCCTACGGCATCATGATCCAGTTCCCGATGTACGCGGGCATCTTCGGCATGATCAACCAGTCTGGTCTGGCGGGGGTGATCACCCATTGGTTCGTCTCGTTCTCCACGCCCGGCACGTATTCGTGGATCGTCTACCTCTATACGGGCTTGATGGATTTCTTCGTTCCCTCGGGCGGGTCGAAATTCGTCATCGAGGCGCCCTACCTCATCCCCGCAGGCAAGGAACTGGGCGTTCCGGTGCCCCATATCATCAACGCGTACAGCACCGGCGCGCAATGGGCGAACCTCGTTCAGCCGTTCTGGGCCCTCCCCCAACTGGCGGCGTTCAGGCTGCGGTTCCAGGACATCCTGCCGTTCACCTTCATCCTGTGGCTGTTCGCGTTCATCGTCAGCACCGCGATGTTCCTGCTGTTCCCCCAGGGCTTCTAGCCGTTCGCGCGGGCGATGGCCTGCCGGAGGAGGCGACGCATACGGCCGCCTCCTCCCTGCGACGAGGCGTCGTACGCGATCGACGAAACAATCGGAATGCGCGGCGAACGCCCCGGCTCGACCCTGAACGGCGGACCCGGAAACAGAGAAGGCAACCGACATCGGCCCAGTTTCGCTCTGGAAGAGATCCGAGGGACTGGAATTGGGCTTCACTTAAGGAGCAGGAATCAAATGAGTACCGGAAATAAAGTCATCGTTTCAGCGGCGCTCACGGGCGCCGTCACGCCGAAATCCTTCAGCGAGCACTTGCCGATCACCCCGGCGGAAATCGCCGAAGACGCCTACAAGTGCTGGAAGGCCGGCGCAGCCGTCGTCCATCTTCACATGCGCGACGACGAGGGCATGGGCACGATGGATGCGGCCCGATTCGCCGAAACCATCAAGCTGATCCGCGCGCGCCGCGACTGCGACGTCATCATCAACTGCACGACCTCTGGCGACACCAAGTCGAACGACGAAACGCGGATGAAACACATCGCCACGTTGGACGGCATCGAGATGTGCTCCTACGACGCCGGATCGTTCAACTGGATGCCGTCCGCGGTGTTCGTCAACTCGCCGCAGTTCCTGGCGAAGCTCGGGGAAGTCGCCACAGCGCGCGGCGTCAAACCGGAAATCGAGATCTTCGACGCCGGCATGCTGGGGATCGCCGATTATTTCACCAAGCAAGGCAAACTCGTTCCCCCCCTGCACTACCAGATCTGCCTCGGCGTTCTGGGCGGTATGCCGTCGACGGTCGAGAACTCTGCTCTATCTGCAATCCAAGCTGCCTGCCGGCTCGACCTGGTCGGCGTTCGGCGTCGGCAAGGACCATTTGCCGATTCTGTTCGCGACCCTCGCGCTCGGCGGCCATGTGCGCGTCGGCCTGGAAGACAACGTGTATTTCAGCCATGGCGTGAAGGCCACCAACGTCCAGTTGGTCGAGCGAGCCGCGCAAGCCATCAAAGTCTTCGGCAAGGACGTGGCTTCTCCGGCCGAGGCGAGGGAGATCTTGAGCATCGAGCCCCTGGCGCGATGAGGCGGCGCCGCCATGGCCGGATCGTGAAGCGGCCCCGGGTCGAAGGCCCGGGGAGACGAAGCAAGGCAATGACCTCAAGGCGGCGACGGCCGTGGATTGCTTCGCTTTGCTCGCAATGACGAAGGCCGCGCGTGGCGCCGCCGAAGGCCAAGGTATGGCCGTCTAACGAACGAGGGAGGCAATTGCGCCCAGCTCGGGGGGCAAAGCATCGAACGAGATGGGCGTCATGAACTGGAAGCAACTTTATCAGGAAAGACTGGTTTCGGTCGAAGAGGCCGCAGCCAAGATCCGATCGGGCGATCGGATTGCCGCCGCCCCCGCCTGCAGCGTGCCGGAGGGACTTGTCAAGGCCATCTCCAACCGCTGGCGGGAGCTCGAGGACGTCACAATCAGCAGCATGCTGATGCTCCACCCGTTCGAATACTTGAAGGGCGCGTACGCCGGCCACATCCGGCACCATTCCCTCTTCCTGGGGCCGCTCGAACGCAAGCTCTACAAGCAAGGAAACATGGACGTCACGTCCTACGCGTTCTCTCAGACGGACTGGCTGATCAAAAACCGCATCAAGCCGAACGTCGCGATCTGGGAGGTGTCCCCGCCCGACGACGACGGAAACATGAGTTGCGGTCCGGTCGGCGCCGAGTACTGCGCTGCCGCTCTCGACTGCGCCGAGACCGTGATCGTCCAGGTCAATCGCGAGACTCCCTACGTCCACGGGGTCAAGGAGGCCTTCATCAACGTCGAGGATGCGGCCTGGATCTGCGAGTGCGACCACAAGGCGCCGGAGTTCCCGCAGCCGAGGCCTTCCGATGTCGACCGCCGGATCGCCTCGCACGTGCTGGAATACATCGGCGACGGCGACACCCTGCAGCTCGGCATCGGCGGCGTCGCCAACGCCATCGGCTTCTCGCTCGATCGCTTCAAGGATCTCGGCGTCCATACCGAGATGCTGACGGATTCGATGATGGATCTGGCGAGAAAAGGCGTCATCACCGGCAAGATGAAGACGCTGCATCCGGGCGAGATCACCATCGGGTTCGGCATGGGATCGACCGAGCTTTACAAGTTCATGGACCACAATCCGGCGATCAAGGCCTATCCCCTCTCTTACATCACCGACCCCCGGGTGATCGGCCAGAACAAGAATCTCGTCTCGATCAACGGCACGCTGATGTGCGACCTGACGGGCCAGGCCTGCTCGGAATCGATCGGCTTCGATCAGTTCAGCTGCACCGGCGGCCAGCTCGATTTCGTTCGCGGCGCTGGCTACTCCGAAGGGGGGAGGAGCTTCATCTGCTTCCCCTCGACGGCGAGGACGAAAGACGGCGCATTGACGTCGCGCATCAACGTGGCGCTGCCGCCGGGCGCCGTCGTCACGACGCCTCGCACCGACGTCCAGTACTTCGCCACCGAATACGGCGTCGCCGACCTCCGCTGCAGGTCCATTGGCGAGCGGGTCGAAGCGCTCATCGCCATTTCCCATCCGCAGTTCCGGGACGAACTCGTCGCCGGCGCCCGGGAGGCCGGGCTGATCACGCGGTCGGAGCGTATCAGGGCCTAACAACAGCGAAATCGACCGACAACAACACGAAGGAGCACGAAGATGGTCGAACTTCCAGAGATTGGCGCGTTGGACTCTCGCCCGATCGCCGTGATTGGCATGGGGACAATGGGGAGAGGACTCGCCATGATGTTTTCCACCCGAGGCGGCGAGATTCATGCCTACGACGCGGTCAAGGGCGTTGCCGAGGCGGGCGCCGGCTATGCCCGCGACACCGTCGGCGAGGTTTGCAAGACGATTCCGGATGGAACTCCCGGCCGCATCGTGGTCTGCCCCGATCTCGCTTCCGCCGTCGAAGGCGCGTGGCTGGTCATCGAGGCGATCGCAGAGAAACCGGACATGAAGACGGAGCTGTTCGGCGAACTCGACAGGCTCGCCGCCCCGGGCGTGATCCTCGCGACCAACTCATCCTCGTATAAATCGAGCGAGGTGATCGGCAAGGTCGCCCGGCCCGAGCGCGTGCTGAACATGCATTTCTACCTGTTGCCGAAGCTGCGTTCGGTCGAACTGATGACCTGCGGGAAAACGGACGAGCGCTATATCCGCTTCCTGAGGGACGTCCTCCCCCGGTGGGGATTCGTGCCCCATGTCGCCATGAAGGAGAGCACCGGCCTGATCTTCAACCGCATATGGGCGGCGATCAAGCGCGAGACCATTCAGGTTCTCGCGGAGGGCATCGCCACGCCGGAGGACATCGACGCTCTGTTTCGTGAAGTGATCGGCACCGAGTCCTCTCCGTTCCGGCAGATGGACAAGGTCGGCCTCGACGTGGTCCTCGACATCGAGGACCACTACGCGGCCGAGCGGCCGAGCCTGCCGGTCGAAGTGCGCGACTTGCTGAGGAATTACGTCGCGCAAGGTCGGCTCGGCGTCAAGACGGGAAGCGGTTTCTACGACGACTACAAGAAACAATAGACGAGCCGCCGGACTTCGTATCGGGAGAGCGCGGGCCGCACCCTCCTGATAAGCTCGAGGCGCGTGGGCAAGGCCCCGGAAGCGCTCCGGACCGGAATCCGCCGGGTTCGCTGCTGACGGATTCTGATCCCCCGCGCCCGCCGCCGCATGCTCCCGTTCTCCGCGCTCGCGGGCCCGTTTTCGAAAGAGCGGCCGAGGGCCGATCTCGAGCGTGCGTCCGCGGGGCCGCGAACGACGCCTATTTGACGCGTCGCCGCCGAAGCGCCATGTGTGCCCGATGACCGACGTCTCCATTCCCGCGGCCTTCGGCGCCGGCGTGCTGTCTTTCGTCAGCCCCTGCGTGCTGCCGCTGGCGGCGCCCTATCTGTGCTACCTCGCCGGAGCGAGCGTCGAGGCGCTGGTGGAGGGCGGCGAAGCCAAGGCGCGGCGCGACATTCTGCTGACTGCGCTGTTGTTCGTCGCGGGCTTCACCACCGTGTTCGTCGCCTTCGGCGCGACGGCTTCGGCGCTCGGCGCCCTGTTCCGGCAATGGAGCCATGCCCTGTCGATTGCCGCCGGTATCGGCGTCATCCTGATGGGGCTGCATTTTCTCGGCGTCTTCCGGATCTCGGCGATGCTGCGCGAGGCGCGCCTGACCATCGACCGCCCGGCCGGGGCCTGGAGCGCCTATTTCATGGGGCTCGCGTTCGCGCTGGGATGGACGCCGTGCATCGGCCCGATCCTGGCGACGATCCTCGCCGTCGCCAGCAGCCGCGATACCGTCGCCGCCGGCGCGGGCCTGCTCGCCGTCTACAGTCTCGGCCTCGGCCTGCCCTTCATCGCCGCCGCGGTCGCCATCGGCCCCTTCATGCGCGCCTCGGGCGCGATCAAGAAGCGGTTTGGCGCGATCGAGAAGACGGTGGGCGCGCTGCTGGTCGGCACGGGCGTCCTGTTCCTGACCGGCGGCTTCCAGTCGATGTCGCTCTGGCTGATCGAGACGTTCCCGCAGTTCGGGCAGGTGGGGTGACGGCGCAGGACCGGCCGGCGTCGTAGGCGCCGCCTGCGGGCGGGCGTCGCGGCGAGGCTCCCCCGAAGTCCGAGCCTCGACAATCGCCTTCCGCCTCTCGCCATGCCCTTGGCGCCGGAAAGGATCCCAACTAGCAACGGCCGTCACGTTTTGGTCGGAATCGCGCGCGCATGAGCTTTCTCGACGAGCTGGCCTTTGGACCGGGCCGCGACTGGCGGGCCTGGGGTCGCGCGATTTTGCTGCTGGTCATGCTTGTCGCGCTCGTGGCCGCGATCCTTTATGTCACCGTCGCCGGCGACTACGCCTTCCTGAAGGCGTCCGTCTACACCGGCTCGCCGACCGGAGAATATCACGCCGTCGGCGAGCGACTGGCGGAGCGCGCGCTCAAGAAGAACGGCCATCTCAAGGTCGTCGTGACGGCCGGCTCGGTCGAGAACATCAGGCGCCTCGCCGGCGAGAACGGGCGCTGCGAGCCCGGCTTCGCCTTCGTCCAGGACGGCGTGCCCCTCCCCGGCGACGCCGGCTTGCAGACGCTCGGGCGGCTGCCGCAGCCCGAGTCCCTGCTCCTGTTCGCCCGTCGTGGTCGCGCCATCGCCTCCTTCGGCGACCTCAAGGGCGCATCGGTCGGCATCGGGCCGGAGGGCTCCGGCACGGGCTTTCTCATGCAGGACCTTTTGGGCAATTCCGACCTCAAGGACCTGGGGCTTAGACCGGCCAATTACGGCCTCGAGGCGCAGGCGGCGCTGGTTCAGGCCAATAAGCTCGATCTCGCGGCCGTCGTCATGAACGAGAACGCCGATCTGATCCGCAACCTCGTCGAGACCTACGACCTCGACATCGTCTCTCCCCCGGGCATCGACGGCCTGACGGCGAGAGACCGCTGGCTGCACATCGGCAAGATTCCCGCGGGCTACTACGACGTCGGCCGCGGCGTCCCCGCGAGCGACAAGGACGTCGCACAGGTCGACACGCTGGTCATCGCCAACGCCTGCGTCGGTCGGGCGCAAAAGAGTCGCCTTCCTCAAGCTCCTGAGCGACGAGTTTCCGGCCTTCGTGCGCAGCAATCCGCCGCCGGCCGCCCGGTCGCAGGATGCGGCGCCGCTGGCGGACGAAGCGCGCGAGTTCTTCGCAAATGGCCAGCCCGCCCTGCCCGATCGCTATTTCCCGCGTCTCGTCAACCTGATGTCGCCGGCCTACTGGATCTATCTGGCGATGGCGATCACGGTTCTGCTCAACGGGACCGAAGTCTACAGCCGCTTCCGGCTCTGGCGCATCGACGCCAACCGGGAGCTCCTGGAGGCCCGGCTCAAGAGCCTCATGACCCCGCCCCTCACGCATGACCAGATCAAGGCGCTTCCGGCCGGCGCCCATTTCACGTCGCCGCAGGACCGCACGGCGGCGCAGGACCTGATGAAGGACCTGGAGGCGCTTCGAACGCGCTGCGCCGCCCAACTCCAGTCGTTCGTGACGCCGATGGGAAGCGAGATGTACTATCGCTATCAGGAGTCGATGATCATGGAAGCGATCGCGGCGCTTTCCGTCCTGCTTCAACGATCGCAAGGCGACGGCGCCGGCGCTCCCGGGCCTTCCGCGCCGTCGTCGACCTGCGCCTCGTAGCCCGCCGAAGGCGGCCGCGGAGGGCCGTCCGCCTGACCGCCTGCGTTCCGGCGGCCTGTCGGATCGAGCTAATCCGAGGGCCTGCGGAATGGAATCACGCGCCCGCGCCGGACCGGCGCAGGCGCGCCCGTTGCAACGAGATCGAGCGCGTCGATCGCCGCTTCGCGCTCGCGTTCTGCGCGCGCCAGCGACCGCTCGAGCTGCTCGGTGCTCGACTTGCTGCTGCCGGCGAACACGATCCCGCCGATCAGCAGGGCCAGCGCAAACACCACTCGCGCAGGCTCGAAGGCGAAGACGCCGATCATCAGCGCAAGCAGAAGGAGTGCGCCGGCGACCGCGCCCGCGCGTCCGGCGGCCATCAGCCTCCGGCTACGCGCGATCGCGTCGCCGAGCTCGTCGATACGGAGCTCGAGCTCCTCGACGTCTTCGGCGGGTCCAGGCGTCCACTCGTCCATCGCGCCATCATGTCGCGTCTGACGACGCCCGGATCAAGGTCTCGACGCTAAGCGACCCATGCGACGGGGCTCGGCGTCCTCCACAATTCTGCGACGATTCGCGCCGTACCCGCAAATCCGGCTCGGTGACGCGCCAAAGACCGACGCTTCTTGACGGCCGAGAGATCGCCGCCCCTTTTCCGCGCCCGCAGGGGCTCCACTCGCCCGCGCCCCTTCCCGCTCCAAGTCACGGCGCGTCGTCATCCTGTCGATCTTCGAACGGCTGTCGCTCACCCGGCGGCTCCGGCAACTCATGCTCGGAGACAAGGACATAGCCCGATGCGACTTCGCATGGCGGCAGACCGGGCTCGAGCGTGACCCGCCGGGCCGGCTGCCAGATCACGCTGACCAGTCTGCCTCCGTCGGCGGCGATGTGGTCCAACTGGTCTCGCAGCCTCACCGGCTCATCGCGGACCGTGTGGACAGCGTATTGCCTGCGAAGTCATAGCGCGCCCCTCCTTCCGGCTCGCGATCGGACGCGGCGCGGTTTCGAGCTGGAGCATCGTTGCCGCCGGAGCGGCGGGCCTGGGGCGCCGCCGGGCGATGGCGGCGGACCGTCGCTCCACAGGATGCGACCGGCCTGAAGCGGCGTCGAGTCGTCCGGTGACCACTCTTCTCGCCGGTCGACTGGTCGCGTGCACAGGGGCGTGAACAGCCGCTCAAAGTCGCCGGCAGCTGCGCGGAGCCGGGGCCTCCGCGGGCGCGGGAGGGTCAGGCGATGGGCTCGCCGAGCAGTTCGGCGGCGTGCAGCCCGAGGCGCACGTCCACGATCGCATCGAGGTCGTTGAGGTCGATGCCCAGCACTTGCTCCGCGTTCGCCAGCCGCTTCTGCAGGGTGTTGCGGTGGATGTGGAGGGCGTCCGCCGTCTCCTGGACCGCGAGGCGGTGTTCGAAGAGCGTGCGGAGCGTCTTGTACAGGCTGGCGCGGTGCTGCGCGTCGTACTCCAGCACGGGCCCGAAGGTGCGCTGCACGATGTCGTTCAGCTCCTCCTCGTCGAGCGCGTCCAGCAGGCGGAAATGGCCGCTCAACTCCTCGAAGATGCCGGTGCCTCCGGGGTTCCGGCCGAGGCGGGCCGAGATGCAGGCGGCCTTCGCCTGCTGCAGGCCCCGGGCCGCCCCGGCGACCCCGGTGAGCGGCGAGGAGCAGCCGGCGACCACACCTTCCGGCGCGGCGCGCGTGGCCGCCTCGCGGAGCTGCGGCCAGAAAGGCGTGCGCCGTGGTCGTCTCCGCGTCGCGGAACGCGGTGAGCACCACGGCCAGCGGGCCCCTTGACGACGTCAGATAGGGAAGTCGGCGCTCGCTGAGTACGGTGTCGATGGGCCCGAGCAGGCTGGTCTCCCGCTGCTCGGCAGCCTGGTTCTCCGCCGCATGCCGGTACGGTGTCACGGGTTCGACGACGGC
>CAWFJG010000022.1:0-455306 GCA_963816065.1 uncultured Alphaproteobacteria bacterium
ATCGCGGTAGGGACGCACATCGCTGTGCGCCCCCCGCACAGAACCGTACGTGCGGCTTTCCCGCATACGGCTCCCACCTTTGGTGTCCGACGGCGAATTGGCGTTCGGGCCAGGGATGGGGGCCCGCGGCGCGGGGAGAAAGTTCGCGCGCCAGGCCGCTCATCCGATCCCATCTCGTGCGGTCCTGCTGGCTGCGGCGCTTGAGCGTCCGTCGCCAGAGGTCGACGACATGGAACCGAAAGGCGCTGAGCGCGGCGGTGTTCGTCGGCACGGCGAAGTAGCGAAAGTACCCCGCCACGACCTGCCCGAGCCATCGCCCTTGCTCGGCGACGGTTCGGTGCATGCGCTGGCGCAGACCTTCCTTGACCTGCTTCAGCTTCGCCCGCATGCGGTCCGCCCGGGTCTTCCGCTTGATCTGGAAGCCGCCCTTGCGGGTTTTGCCGCAGATGAGCGTGAAGCCGAGGAAGGCGAAGGTCTCCGGCTTGCCAAGCCCGCGTCGCTCCCGGTTCGCCGCCGCATGGCGGCCGAACTCGATGAGCCGGGTCTTGTCCGGATGCAACGACAGCGCAAACGCCCTCAGCCTTTCGCGCATCGCGTCCCAGAAGCGCCGGGCGTCGCTCTCGTGCTCAAAGCCGGCGACGATGTCGTCGGCGTACCTCACGATGATCATGTCGCCCTTGGCCTCGCGCCGTCGCCAGCGCTCGGCCCAGCGGTCGAAGACATAGTGCAGGTAGATGTTGGCGAGCAGCGGCGAGATCACCGAGCCCTGCCCCGTTCCCCTGTCGCTCGTCTTCAGCGCTCCGTCTTCGAGAACACCCGCCTTCAGCCATTTCTGGAGCAGGCGGACGAAGCGCTTGTCGCCGACGCGGTGCTCGACGAACCGGACGAGCCAGTCCTGGCTCACCGTCTCGAAGAACCTCGCAATGTCGGCGTCGAGTATCCAGTTCACCCTTCTGGTCGTGATCCCCACCATGAGCGCGTCCAGCGCGTCATGCGCGCCGCGTCCTGGTCGGAACCCGTAGCTGAAGCCGAGGAAATCCTCCTCGTAGATCGCGTTCAGCACCGTCGCCGTCGCCCGTTGGACGATCTTGTCCTGCAGCGCGGCGACCGCCAGCGGACGCTGCCGTCCGTCCGGCTTGGGTATGAAGACCCGCCGGCTCGGCAACGCCCGATACGCCCCTCTGTGAACCCGCGAATGCAGGTCTTCGAGCCGGAGCCCGAGGTCCGCCTCGTAGGTCTTCCACGTCAATCCGTCCACGCCCGGCGCGGCCGTCCTCTTCAGGTCGAGGAACGCCTCTTCGAGCGCTGCGACGTCGACGTGGTGCAGGAGCGCGGTGAACGTCTCCTTCTTCCTTTCCCTTGCCGTTGTCCGTACGCGATCCAGCCCGTGTGACGCGCCTTCCCGGCTCGGCGTCCGGAGCGTGCCGTCCTGTCTCGCGTTCCCCTCGGTCCCCGCCCTTGGCTCCCCCGGCTCCGCCCCGGATCGCTCCGCTGCGTTCGTCGGCTTCGACGCTACTATGGCGGGGTCTGACTTCTCCGGCCTGTTCATCGTCGGCTACGGCTCCTCGCCTTCCCGACGCGGACCGGCGCGGCGAGAGGCCGCCCGGCCGGACCGGAGATCTCCCGGTTTCCGACGCTGTCTGTTCGCGCGTGATGGGGTCTGCGACCCCGGCGGGGCGTCAGCGTCTCGCATAGCGACGCCGCACAGGTCGCCTTCGACGTTGCTTACCGTCTCGGCCCCCGCGATTTCATGGCTTTCGTGGCTCAATAGCCCACCCCACGCGATTGTTGTGTACGCTTCGCGGCCGCCGTCGCCGACGACCCCGCAACACTCACTACCGGGCGCCCGCTACGGCTTACCCGGACCGGACTTCCACCGGCTAGACAGCGCCAGCTTTCCCGGCGCACAAGCAACTCATCAAAGAGACGCGCACGCCGATCGCCGCAAGACCGGGACAACCGGCGCGTCACGACTACGAATACGAACGCAATGGCGTGGCCAATCTGTTCATGATGTTCGCGCCGCTGGAAGGCTGGCGTCACGTGAAAGTCACCGACCGCCGGGCGGCCGTCGATTACGCCCATGCGCTCAAGGATCTGTCCGACACGCTTTTTCCCGATGCGGACAAAATCACGCTCGTTCAGGACAATCTCAGCACGCATACCACTGCGTCGCTCTACGAAGCCTTCCCCGCCGCCGAAGCGCGCCGCCTCGTCGAACGGTTCGAGTGGCATTACACGCCCAAGCACGGAAGCTGGCTCGACATGGCCGAGTCCGAGCTCGCCGTCCTCTCGACCCAGTGCCTCGATCGCCGCATCCCCGACAAGGAGGAACTGACCGAGGAAGTCGCCGCCTGGCAACAGCGCCGCAAACAAACCAAAGCCGACTGGCGATTCACAACCGCCGACGCCCGCATCAAACTCGCTAGGCTGTACCCTCAGTTCGAGTGAACTCGGGCCGGTAAAGATCCCCGGCAAAGCCGGGGGCTTTAGGATTGGAGCCGCTCGAAGCGGCAAAAGGGGTCGCTGACGCGGCCCCTTGAAATTGCAGCCGCCCAAGGCGGCTTGTCAGCGCCAGAGGTTCATCTGCTCCAACCGCTGATCTTCCTTCTCCTGATTGCGGATGTAGGCGCGGATGGCTTCTTCGTCGCGCCCCACCGTGTTGACGAAGAATCCCCGGGCCCAAAAATGCTGCCCCACAAAATTGCGTTTGCGCTCTCCGTAAACCCGGGCCATGTGGATCGCGCTCTTGCCCTTGATGAAACCCACCACCTGCGACACCGCGTATTTCGGCGGGATCGATAGCAGCATGTGCACGTGATCGGGCATCAGATGCCCTTCTTCGACCTTCGATTCCTTCTGAAGCGCAAGCCTGCGGAACACTTCGCCCAAATGCCGCCGCAGCTCCTGATACAAAGTCTTGCGGCGACATTTCGGGATGAAGACAACATGATATTTGCAGTCCCAAGTCGTGTGGCTTAGGCTTTCGTACTCGTCCATCGGCGGAGTTCCTTTCGTGTGAGTGGCTGCTCACGTTGGAACTTCGCTGATGGACTGCAGGAAACGTCAAACTGCTACTGCCACCCCGGCATAGCCGGGGGGTCTCCCGCTTACGCTAGAACCCCTCGGGCTTGCCGACCACCGTCGTGTAGAGCGAGCCGTCGCCGAAGGCGCGGGCGCAGGCGCGTTTGGCGTCGGCGAGCGACACCGCGGCGATCCGCCGGTTGCGCTCCACCAGCCAGTCGGGCGCGCGGCCCTCGAGCTGGATCTGCACGAGCTGGGCGGCGATCTTGACCGAGGTGTCGAACCGCAGCGGGTAGGAGCCGATCAGATAGGTCCTGCCCTTGTCGAGCTCCTCCTCGGTCGGTCCGTTCAGCGCGACGTCGCGGATTTCCGCCGCGGCCACATCGAAACTTTCGCGCGCGCGCTCGTTCTTGGTGGTGGTGCCGCCGTAGAAGAAGGCGCCGTGGTCGAGGGCGTAGAAGCCGCCGAACACGGTATAGGCGAGGCCGCGCTTCTCGCGCACCTCTCGGAACAGCCTCGACGTCATGTTGCCGTGGCCGCCGAGCACGTGGGCCGCGACCAGGCTCGCAATGTGATCCGGATCGTCGCGCAGGAGCCCGGGACGGCCGAAGCGGATTGTCGACTGCGGCACGTCGAGAGTCACGGTCTCAACGCGCCCGAGCTGGCCGAACGCCGCTTCCGGGATCGGCTTCAGGTCGCCCTTGCCGGGCAAGTCGGCAAACACCGTGTCGATCAGCTCGGCCGCGCCCTGCTCGTCGATCGCGCCGACGACGGCGATCGACAGCGCGTCGCGCGCGATCACCCGCCGCGCCGCTTCGATCAGGTCGGCGCGTTCGATCGCGGCCAGCGTTTCCAGCGTCCCCTCCGAAGGCGCCCCGTAGGCGTGGCCGGGGAAGGCGCCCGTCCGCCACGCGCGGGCGGCGACGGTAGCCGGGTCGTTGGCGTCATGACGCAGGCGGGCGTTCGAATGCTCGCGCACCCGCTCGAACGGTTCTTCGTCGAAGCGCGGCGCATTCAGCGCCAAGCGGAGAAGTTCGGCGGCACGATCGAGGTTCTTGGTGAGCGTGCGCATCCGTCCCGACGCATGCTCGCGATCGTTGCGGAAGTGGAGTTCGACCGCCTTCTCGTCGAGCGCCCTCTGGAAGGCCTGCGAGTCGAGATCGCCGGCGCCCTCGTCGAGAAGCTGCGCCAACAGCATCCCGAGGCCGGCCTTGCCCGGCGGGTCCTGCGCCGCGCCGCCGCGCATGGCGAATTCCACCGACACGACGGGCACGGCGTAGGATTCGACCAGCCACGCCGTCAGCCCGCGCGGGGTAACGAGGGTTTTCAAGTTGACGGCGGTTTCCGGCGACGAAACGGTGACGTGTTTCTGCATCGGGCGTTTCCAAAAAGAGCGCATTGACCGGGCCAGCTTCAGGCGGCCTCGGCCTCCAGCGGCAAGAGATGGCCGGTGACGGCGGGCTTGGCGACGAGCCAGCGGCGCGCGGCGTCGAGCACGGCCTCGGCGTCGACGGCGTCGATCTTGCCCGGCCACTCCTCGACCTCGCGGATCGTCTGGCCGAGCGCCAGGGACGAGCCGTACCAGCGGGCGAGGTCGGACTGGCTGTCGCGGGCGTAGATGGCGTCGGCCACCAGCCGGGTCTTGGCCCGTTCGAGCGCGCCCTCGTCGATCCCGTCGGCGAGAAACTTGGCCAGGACCTTGTCGAACGCCTTGTCGAGCGTATCGAGCGCGACGCCGGGTGCCGGCGTGGCGTTGGCGATGAAGCGGCTCTGGTCGAGCGCGGAGCCGTGATAATAGGCCCAGGCGGAGACGGCGAGCTTCTGGTCGATCACCAGTTCGCGATAAAGCAGGCTCGTCTGCCCGCCGCCGATCAGATGGCCGAGCACGTCGAGCGCTTCCGACTCGCCCGGTGCCGCCGTGCGGCAGGACGGGGCGAGATAGTGGCGCTGCCAGTTCGGCTGCTGCACCTTTTCGTCGCGCACGGTGACCAAACGGTCGGCGACGGTCGGCGGCTCGAGCGGGCGGATTCGTTCCGGCCGCGCGCCGCGCGCCTTCACCCGTCCATAGGTGTCCTCGGCGAGTTTCAGGGTGTCGTCCGGATCGGCGTCGCCCGCGACCACCAGAATGGCGTTCTCGGGGGTGTAGAATCGATGGTAATAGGCGAGCGCATCCTCGCGCTCGAGGCCCTCGATCTCATGGCCCCAGCCGATGATCGGCACGCCGTAGGGATGGTGAGTGTAGAGCGTCGCCTGCACCGCCTCGCCGAGTTGCGCGCCCGGATCGGTGTCGCAATGCATGCGCCGCTCCTCGAGCACCACGTCGCGCTCCGGCGCGACGATGTCGTCGGTGAGCACGAGGCCGGTCATCCGGTCGGCCTCGAACTCCATGCAGGTTTTCAGGTGTTCCTTGGCGATCTGCTGGAAATAGGCGGTGAAGTCAGGCCCGGTGAAGGCGTTCTCCACCCCGCCGACCCCGGCGATATACTCGGAGAACGCGCCCTTGGGATGGGCCTCGGTGCCCTTGAACATCAAGTGTTCGAGGAAGTGGGCGATGCCCGACTTGCCGACCGGATCGTCGGCCGCGCCGTTGCGATACCAAACCATGTGAGTGACCACCGGCGCGCGATGGTCCGGGATGACCACGACCTCGAGGCCGTTTGCCAGGGTGAAATGGGCGACCTGCGTGGCGGGAGATTGGACGGTCATCGCGATCCGAGGTTCCTTGGGGCCGGGCCATGGCGGCCGAAGCGCGCCCTGTCAATTTTCTGACATATAAGGCGTCCGCGCACGGGGCGCCAGAAGGGGCTGGCGCGGGGATTTGGAGACCTCGGCGGCCCGCCGGCGCCGCGACCCAGGACCTTTCGCCTCGTTCCGGTCAACCGAGCCGTGTAGGCTGCCAGCCATGGTGGAGCCGATGACAAATCCTGACGTCGACGCGTTCCTGCGCAAAGCCGAAAGATGGCGCGCCGAATACGAAGCGTTGAGGGCGATCGTGCTCGGCTGCGGGCTGACCGAGGAGCTGAAGTGGGGCCAACCCTGCTACACGTTCGATAAGCGCAACGTCGTCCTGATCCACGGCTTCAAGGACTACTGCGCGCTTTTGTTCATCAAGGGCGCGCTGCTGAAGGACTCGGACGGCGTCCTCATTCAGCAAACGGAGAACGTTCAGGCGGGGCGGCAGATCCGGTTCAGCGGGCTCAGGCAGATCGAAGAAATGGAAAGCGTGATCAAGGCGACAATCCGCGACGCGATCGAGGTGGAAAAGGCCGGGCTGAAGGTCGAGAAGAAGAAAACGGAAGAATTCTCCATGCCTGACGAGTTCAGGAAACGTCTCGATCAAGACGAGAAATTGCACGATGCGTTCTATGCGCTGACGCCGGGGAGACAAAGAGGATATCTGCTCTACTTCTCTTCCGCGAAGCAGTCGAAGACGAGGGATGATCGGATCGACAAATATATTCAGCCCATCCTCGGCGGTAAGGGTTTGGACGACTAGATATGAGGAATATAAGCTCGACTCCGACCGTCATTGTTGGGGTGGACGGCCCCCGACGGCATCGCAATGTGCCAGGTTGAGGCTGTTACAGGTCTCAAACGAGGGAGCCGTCCGTGGGTGAGCTTATTCGCATCGGGGTGGACACGTCCAAGAGTGTTTTTCAGCTGCATGGGGTCGACGCGGCGGAGCAGCCTGTATTGCGGCGCAAGCTGAGGCGGCGCGACATGGTGACGTTCTTTTCCAGGCTTGCGCCGACTCGGATCGGGATGGAGGCGTGCGGCGCCTCGCATTATTGGGCGCGCGAGCTGCGTGCGCTCGGGCATGAGGTGGTTCTGGTCCCGCCGCAATATGTGAAGCCGTATGTCGATCGCGGCAAGAACGACGCCGCCGACGCTGAGGCGATCTGCGAAGCGATGAGCCGCCCGAAGGTCGCGAAGCGGTTTGTCGCGCCCAAGACGGTGGAGCAGCAGGCGCGCCAGATGCTGATGGGGGTGCGCGAGAGCCTGCTCAAGCGGCGCACCCAGGTGAGCAACACGATCCGCGGCTATGCGGCCGAGTTCGGGCTTGTCGCGCCCAAAGGCCTGGCGCATCTCGAGCCGCTGATCGAGCGGATCAAGCAGGATGAGACGCTTCCCGAACTCGTACGGGAGATGTTTGTGATGCTGACTGGACAATATTGCCATGTTTCGGCGCAGATCAGGCAGATCGAGGCCAGGCTGACGGAGCTTCACCGGGCGAGCGCGCTCAGCCGCAGGCTGGCCGAGGCGCCGACGATCGGTCCGGTGACCGCGGTGACGCTCACCGCCAAGGTCGCCGATCCCAGGGTCTTCCGCTCGGGCCGCGATTTCTCCGCCTGGCTCGGGCTGACGCCCAAGGATCACTCCACCGGCGGCAAGGCGAGGCAGGGCGGGATCACCCGCGCCGGCGACGAGACGCTCCGATCGCTCTTCATCTGCGGCGCGACCTCCCTCATCCAGCAGGTCAGGCGCGGCAAGGCCGACGTTCCGCCCTGGCTCGTGTCGCTCGTCAAGCGTAAGCCGCCCAAGCTCGCCGCGGTCGCCCTCGCCAACAAGGCCGCGCGAATCGCCTGGAAGATGATGGTGACGGGAGAGCCCTACGATCCGCGCCGGCTCGCAGCGACCCGCCCGGCCGGCGCCGACCCGCTTGCGGAGGCCGCCTGATGCGCTGCGCTCCCCCGACTGCGCCATCGTCGCGCCGTGCTCGACGCCGTCAAGGACGCCTGCGGCGCCGCTCACGCGGTCGCGCCGCTTACGCGCCGCGCTCCTTGACAGCCTCTGCGCGCGGCGCGCCTTCCTCGTGGTGGCCGGGACGGAGAAACGGCTCCCGGCCGAACAAAGAAACGGAGGTCTGACGAATTCGAGTTTGGCGCGGGACCAATCCTCCCGCGCCAGAGGCCGGAACTTGCATGAACGTGAAGATGGTGATCGATCGATCAAGGACGCGCGACACTCCGCTCCTCGCAACGGCAGTCCATGCCGCGTCATTGTTTGGAACGCGCGTCGCGAACGCCAACTCGGCGGCGTCCATCCGGGCGCTGAAACCGCACATATGGACGCAAGCGATCCGCATCACGCTCTCAACCGCTCCTGCAAGCAGGGGGCCGTCCACATATGCGAGAGCGTGAGCAGCAAAGCGATCGCGGTAGGGACGCACATCACTGTGCGCCCCCCGCACAGAACCGTACGTGCGGCTTTCCCGCATACGGCTCCCACCTCGGGTGTCTGACGGCGAATCGGCGTTCGGGCCAGGGATGAAGGACTCGCGGCGCGGGGAGAAGTTCGCGCGCCAGGCCGCTCATCCGATCCCATCTCGTGCGGTTCTGCTGGCTGCGGCGCTTGAGCGTCCGTCGCCAGAGGTCGACGACATGGAACCGAAAGGCGCTGAGCGCGGCGGTGTTCGTCGGCACGGCGAAGTAGCGAAAGTACCCCGCCACGACCTGCCCGAGCCATCGCCCTTGCTCGGCGACGGTTCGGTGCATGCGCTGGCGCAGACCTTCCTTGACCTGCTTCAGCTTCGCCCGCATGCGGTCCGCCCGGGTCTTCCGCTTGATCTGGAAGCCGCCCTTGCGGGTTTTGCCGCAGATGAGCGTGAAGCCGAGGAAGGCGAAGGTCTCCGGCTTGCCAAGCCCGCGTCGCTCCCGGTTCGCCGCCGCATGGCGGCCGAACTCGATGAGCCGGGTCTTGTCCGGATGCAACGACAGGCAAACGCCCTCAGCCTTTCGCGCATCGCGTCCCAGAAGCGCCGGGCGTCGCTCTCGTGCTCAAAGCCGGCGACGATGTCGTCGGCGTACCTCACGATGATCATGTCGCCCTTGGCCTCGCGCCGTCGCCAGCGCTCGGCCCAGCGGTCGAAGACATAGTGCAGGTAGATGTTGGCGAGCAGCGGCGAGATCACCGAGCCCTGCCCCGTTCCCCTGTCGCTCGTCTTCAGCGCTCCGTCTTCGAGAACACCCGCCTTCAGCCATTTCTGGAGCAGGCGGACGATGCGCTTGTCGCCGACGCGGTGCTCGACGAACCGGACGAGCCAGTCCTGGCTCACCGTCTCGAAGAACCTCGCAATGTCGGCGTCGAGTATCCAGTTCACCCTTCTGGTCGTGATCCCCACCATGAGCGCGTCCAGCGCGTCATGCGCGCCGCGTCCTGGTCGGAACCCGTAGCTGAAGCCGAGGAAATCCTCCTCGTAGATCGCGTTCAGCACCGTCGCCGTCGCCCGTTGGACGATCTTGTCCTGCAGCGCGGCGACCGCCAGCGGACGCTGCCGTCCGTCCGGCTTGGGTATGAAGACCCGCCGGCTCGGCAACGCCCGATACGCCCCTCTGTGAACCCGCGAATGCAGGTCTTCGAGCCGGAGCCCGAGGTCCGCCTCGTAGGTCTTCCACGTCAATCCGTCCACGCCCGGCGCGGCCGTCCTCTTCAGGTCGAGGAACGCCTCTTCGAGCGCTGCGACGTCGACGTGGTGCAGGAGCGCGGTGAACGTCTCCTTCTTCCTTTCCCTTGCCGTTGTCCGTACGCGATCCAGCCCGTGTGACGCGCCTTCCCGGCTCGGCGTCCGGAGCGTGCCGTCCTGTCTCGCGTTCCCCTCGGTCCCCGCCCTTGGCTCCCCCGGCTCCGCCCCGGATCGCTCCGCTGCGTTCGTCGGCTTCGACGCTACTATGGCGGGGTCTGACTTCTCCGGCCTGTTCATCGTCGGCTACGGCTCCTCGCCTTCCCGACGCGGACCGGCGCGGCGAGAGGCCGCCCGGCCGGACCGGAGATCTCCCGGTTTCCGACGCTGTCTGTTCGCGCGTGATGGGGTCTGCGACCCCGGCGGGGCGTCAGCGTCTCGCATAGCGACGCCGCACAGGTCGCCTTCGACGTTGCTTACCGTCTCGGCCCCCGCGATTTCATGGCTTTCGTGGCTCAATAGCCCACCCCACGCGATTGTTGTGTACGCTTCGCGGCCGCCGTCGCCGACGACCCCGCAACACTCACTACCGGGCGCCCGCTACGGCTTACCCGGACCGGACTTCCACCGGCTAGACAGCGCCAGCTTTCCCGGCGCACAAGCAATCCATCGATCGCAGGGCGTTCTGGGGTCTTTAGCCGAAGTTCGCCGATTCGCAGCCATTCCGACGATTTTCGCCGTCTCGTGATTGCGCAAGTGACTGATATTGCTTGTGCCTGATGCCAGAGATCGGGCGAAAGCGGCTGTAGTGCCGACCAAGGCTGTTTCGCTGGCGGGCGATCTGTGAATACTGCCATGCCGTCATGTTTCTGCGCGCGAAGTTTCGCAAGAAGGACGGCAAGCGGCATCGCTACTGGAGCGTGGTCGAGAGCAAGCGCGTGGCCGGCGGACGGGTCGTTCAGAAGCACGTCCTTCACCTCGGCGAGATCAACGACTCTCAGGGACTGGCGTCGCGCCGGTCGATCGAGGTCATGGACGAAGAGGCCGATCGACCGAAGACCTTGGCGTTGTTTCCCGAGGACCGCGCTGCGGGGACTTTGCCGGACGCTTCGATCGTCCGGCTGAAGCTGTCGCAACTGCGGCTGTGCCGGCCGCGGCAATGGGGCGCCTGCTGGCTCGCGCTTTCGCTCTGGGAGGAACTGCGGCTCGACCGGTTCTGGGCGGAGCGCCTGCCGGCGAGCCGCAAGGGCACGCGCTGGGACCAGGAGCTCTTCGTGCTGGTCGCCTATCGCCTGCTGGCGCCGGGCAGCGAGTGGCGCCTGCATCGCCGAGTGGTTCGAGCGGACCGCGCTCGCCGATCTCCTGGGCGGCGATTTCGGGCTCGCCGAGATCCACAAGCTCTATCGCTGTCACGACCGGCTGCTCGCGCACAAGGAGGCGCTGTTCGATCACCTGACGGAGCGCTGGCGCGACCTGTTCGCTGCCCGCTTCGATCTCCTGCTCTACGATCTGACCAGCACGTATTTCGAGGCCGAGCCGCCGTTCCCCGAGGGCGACAAGCGACGCTACGGCTATTCGCGCGATCATCGGCCCGACTGCGTGCAGGTGGTGATCGCGCTGGTGGTCACGCCCGAAGGCCTGCCGCTCGCCTATGAGGTTTTGTCGGGCAACACGGCGGACAAGACGACGCTCGAGGATTTTCTCGGCAAGATCGAACGGCAATATGGCAAGGCCCGGTGGGTCTGGGTGATGGATCGCGGTATTCTCACCGAGGAGACGCTCACCGAAATGCGCGCGGCCGATCCGCCGGTGTCGTATCCGGTCGGCGTGCCGAAGGGGCGTCTGAGCCGGCTCGAGCGCGATCTCGTCGGCAGGCCCTGGCAGGAGGCGCGCCCGGGCGTCGAGGTCAAGCTCCTGCCCCGGGACGGCGAGCTCTACGTGTTTGCCCAGAGCCTCGACCGGGTCGCCAAGGTGCGTGAGCCATACGCCGGCGGCAGCTGAAGGGCCTGTGGGCCCGGCTGAAAGAGCTGCACCGGATGTCGCTCAACCTGGCGCGCGACGAGTTGCCGATCAAGCTCGGGCAGGCCAAGGCCAAGTGGCCGGGCGGATGGCGGCTGGTCGACGTCGAGATCGACCCGGAGCGGGCCGCGTTCGAATATGCGCTCGATCGCAAGAAGCTGCGCCAGGCGCGCCGGCGCGAAGGGCGCTATCTGCTCCGCAGCAATCTGACCGGGGACGACCCCGCCGCCCTGTGGGGCTTCTACATCCAGCTGGTCCAGGTGGAGGAAGCGTTTCGAACGCTCAAGGGAGACCTCGCCGTCCGCCCGATCCACCACCAGGACGAGGGGCGGATCGAAGCGCACATCTTCATCGCCTTCCTCGCCTATTGCCTGCACGTCACCCTCGGCCGCCGCCTGGAAGGGCTCGCGCCGGGCCTGACCCCGCGAAGCGTGTTCGAGAAATTCGCCGCTGTTCAGATGATCGACGTCCACATCCCGACCACCGACGGCCGGAAACTGCAACTGACCCGATACACCCAACCGGAGCCGGAACTGACGCTGCTTCTTCGCCGCCTCAAGCTCGATCTGCCAGACCAGCCGCCGCCCAAAATCACCCCGACTCAGGCCCCCGCCGCACTCCCTCGGTAGTGCCGACCTTCAGGGGGTCACATCAACGTTTTCAACGGATGTTCCCCCTTCAGTCGCTTGCTCATCGAGAGTTTAAAGTTGGAAATCAATAGGTTGGGGGCGATTTGTGCGTTTGAGATGTAGCCACTAATTTTGGCATATTACTCTTGAAAGTCAAGGCGTTTTTGGGTAAGATATATAGCCATAATGTTCGTCGACAGCTCGGTCACCCGCCTCAATGGCAAGACCTACGCCCGCCACCTGCTGCGCGAGACCTATCGCGAGGACGGCAAGGTCAAGCATCGAACGCTGGCCAACCTCACCCACTGCAAACCGGAAGAGGTCGAGGCGATCCGGCTGGCGCTGAAACACAAGGGCGATTTGGGCCGCATGCTGGCGTCCGCCGGCGAGAGCGGGCCGGAGTTGAAGCAGGGTCCCTCGGTGGGGGCGGTTTGGGTTCTGTCACAGTTGGCGCGCGAACTCGGCGTCGTCGCCGCCCTGGGCTCCGATCGGCAGGGCAAGCTGGCGCTGTGGCGGATCATTGCGCGTGTGCTCGATCAGGGCTCGCGCCTGTCGGCGGTTCGGCTGGCGGGCGGCCACGCTGTCGGTGCGGCGCTGGGCATGGTCGGGTTCGACGAGGACGGCCTTTACGACAATCTGGATTGGCTGGCTGACAACCAAGCCGAGATCGAGAGCCGGTTGTTTGCTCAGAGAGAACCGGCCTCGGCGCCCGACGTCTTTCTCTACGACGTGACCAGCACATACCTCGAAGGCGAGCACAACGCCTTTGCCGCGTTCGGCTACAACCGGGATCGCAAGTCGGGCAAGCGTCAGATCGTGATCGGCCTGCTCGCCGACGCCGACGGTCGCCCGCTGTCGATCGAGGTCTTCAAAGGCAACACGCCCGACGTCAAGACGTTCTCTTCGCAAGTCAACAAAGCCGCCGCCCGTTTCGGGGCCGAGCGGGTCACCTTCGTCGGCGACCGCGGCATGATCAAAGCCCCGCAGCGCGCCGAAATCACCGCCGCCGGCTTTCATTACATCACCGCCATCACGAAAGCGCAGATCGACGGCCTGATCGCAGCCGGCGTATTGCAGATGGACCTGTTCGAGGACGCGCTGGCCGAGGTCGAGGGCTTGGACGGCGAGCGTTACGTGGTGCGCCGCAATCCCGCCCGCGCCGAGGAGCTGGCGGCTTCGCGAGCCGACAAGCTGACGAGGCTGCACACCTCTGCCGAGACGGCCAACGCCTACTTGAGCGAGCATCCGCGAGCGGCGGCGAAGACGCAACTGGCCAGGCTGAAGGCCAAGTCCGAGACGCTCGGCCTCGACAAGGTCGTCCAGGTCGCCGAACTGGAGCGGCGCGTCGTCGTCACGGTGGACGAGGCCGCATTGGCCGAGGCGGCGCGCCTCGACGGCTGCTACGCGCTACGCACCGACTTGCCGAAGACCGTCGTCGGCAAAGAGGTCGTGCACGATCGCTACAAGGACCTTGCCCACGTCGAATGGACGTTCCGTGACTTCAAATCCGTGCAACTCGAGATGCGGCCGGTCTATCTGCGCGACGAGAACCGCACGCGCGGCCACGCCCTCGTCGTCATGCTGGCCTATCTCCTGGTGCACGCCCTGCGCCAGCGCTGGCGCGACATCGACCTGACCGTGCAGGAAGGCCTCGACCGGCTCGCCAGTCTCTGCGTCGTCGAAGTGATCATCGGCGGTCGGCCCTCCTACAATCAGGTCCCGACGCCGCGCGACGACGTGCGCCAATTGTTCGTAGCCGCCGGCCTCGCCATTCCCGCCGCGCTGCCCCTCGACCCGGCCCGCGTAGCCACCAGGCAAACCCTCCCACAGCGACGAAAAGCGAAATAGGGTCAACCCGTTATCGCGAGCGCACTAAGCCTGATACAGGGGAACATCCGTTTCAATGCATTCCAAGCTCTCACATGGCCCAATCGGCTAACCTCGGCCAGATTGCTTCGTCCGACACGGACGCCACGAAAGTCCAGGACACCCGACACCCGTCACGAGCCCAGAGCCCGTCGCGATGATAGGGGACCAGGACCGTCGAATATCATCAGGGCCAGCGGTCTATACCGCGCCAACAGGCCGTACATATGACCGCAGCAGACCAAAACGTTCAGAGCGTCAAAAACCGCTTGCCAAGAGGCCGTCCACATATGACGGCGGCGCTCTATACCGCATGCGCCTCCAGGGCCTCCCTGATCTCGTCGAGGACTTTCGGGTCCTCGATCGTTGCGGGGGTCGCCCACGGATCGTGGTCGGCGATCTTCTTCATCGTGCCGCGCAGGATCTTGCCCGAGCGCGTCTTCGGCAGGCGGGCGACCACGAGCGCGGTCTTGAACGCCGCCACCGGGCCGATCTTGTCGCGCACCAGCTTGATGACTTCTTTCTCGATCTCCGCGTGCGGCCGGGTGACGCCGGCCTTCAGCACCATGAAGCCGCAGGGCTGCTCGCCCTTGATCTCATCCTTGATGCCGAGGACGGCGCATTCGGCGACGTCCGGGTGCGACGCGACCACCTCCTCCATGCCGCCCGTCGAAAGCCTGTGGCCTGCGACGTTGATGATGTCGTCGGTGCGGCCGAGGATGGTGAGATAGCCGTCCTCATCGATCGTCCCGGCGTCGGCGGTCTTGTAGTAGCCTGGGAACTCCTTCAGGTAGCTTTCCCTCATCCGCTCGTCCTGGCGATAGAGGGTCGGCAGGCAGCCGGGCGGCAGCGGCAGCTTGACCACGATCGAGCCCATCTTGCCGACCGGCACAGGGTGACAGGCTTCGTCGACGATCTCGACCGCATATCCGGGCATCGGCACGGTCGGCGACCCGGGCTTGATCGGCAGGAGGCCCAGGCCGACCGGATTGGCCGCGATCGCCCAGCCGGTCTCGGTCTGCCACCAGTGGTCGACGACCGGCTTGTCGAGAACCTTTTCCGCCCACTCGACCGTGTCCGGGTCGGCCCGCTCGCCGGCCAGAAATAGGGTGTGCATGGAACTGACGTCGTATTTCCCGAGCAGCGCGGCCTGCGGGTCTTCCTTGCGAACGGCGCGGAAAGCCGTCGGCGCGGTGAAGAACGCGCGGACCTTGTAGTCCTCGATCACGCGCCAGAAGGCGCCGGCGTCGGGCGTGCCGATCGGCTTGCCTTCATAGAGGACCGTGGCGCAGCCATGCAGCAGGGGCGCGTAAACGATGTAGGAATGGCCGACCACCCAGCCGATGTCGGAGGCGGACCAATAGGTGTCGCCGGGCTTGACGTCGTAGATCGCAGACATGGTCCATTTGAGCGCGACGATATAGCCGCCGATGTCGCGCACCACGCCCTTCGGGACGCCGGTGGTTCCCGACGTGTAGAGGATGTAGAGCGGATCGGTCGCCGCGAGATCGGCGCAGGGCGCGCGCTTGCCGGCGGCCTTGGCAGCGTCGACCAGCGTTTTCCAGTCGTGGTCGCGGTCTGGGTTCATGCGCGCCTCGATCTGCGGGCGCTGGAACAGAATGACCGACTTCGGCTTGGCCTTCGACAGCCCGATCGCGAGTTCGAGCAGCGGTTTGTATTCGACGATCCGCCCAGGCTCGATGCCGCAGCTTGCGGTCAGCACCACTTTCGGCTCGGCGTCGTCGATGCGGGTCGCGAGCTCCTTCGCGGCGAATCCGCCAAAAACCACCGAATGCACAGCCCCGATCCGCGCACAGGCCAGCATGGCCACCATCGCCTCCGGGATCATCGGCATGTAGATCAGCACGCGATCGCCGGAGACGACGCCGAAATCCTGCAGGACCGCGGCAAGCGTGGCGGTCTCGTCAAGCAACTCCCGGTAGGAAATCGTCCGTTTCGATTCGGTCAGCGGACTGTCGTAGAAGATCGCGGGCTGGTCGCCGCGTCCGGACTCCACATGGCGGTCAAGCGCGTTGTAGCAGGCGTTGACGCGGGCGTCCGGAAACCATCGGCCGTAGACCCCGGCTTCTGGATCGAAGATCCGCTCGGGCGCCTTGGTCCAGGAGATCTCGCGCGCGGCGTTCGCCCAAAACGCTTGCGGATCGGCGCGCCACTCTTCATAGGTCAGCCTGTAGCCGCTCATTCGTTTCGCTCCCTTGCGCCGCCGAGATCGTTCGAGTGGACGCAATTTCGCGCTGCCGACGTTTGAACGCAACGCCGCCGGGCTAAAACTAACGGCTTAGGTCCCTGGTTCGGGCAGGGAGAGCGGGACTGGCATGTGGAGCGACCTCAATTTCTATCTCCTCGCGATTCCGGCGGTCATCGTGCTCGGCCTGTCGAAAGGGGGATTCACCGGCCTGAGCACGCTGGCGATGCCGATGCTGTCGCTCGTGATTTCGCCGGTCAGGGCGGCGGCGATCGTCCTGCCGCTGCTGATCGTCCAGGACTGGGTCGGCGTCTGGGCGTTCCGGCGCGACTTTTCGCCGCGCAATCTTCTGATTCTCATTCCTGCGTCGCTGATCGGCATCGCGGCCGCCTGGCTGCTGGCCGCGCGGGTCAGCGAGGATGTGGTCAGGCTCGCGGTCGGCGTCATCTCGATCGTGTTCGTGTTCTACATGATCCTGCGCGACCGGCTCGGCCTCGCGGCGGTCCAGAAGCCGGGCGTGCCGGGCGGCGTGTTGTGGGGCTCGCTCGCCGGCTTCACCAGCTTCATCAGCCATGCCGGCGGGCCGCCGTTTCAGGTCTATGTGATGCCTCAGAACCTGAAGCCGCGAGTGTTCGCCGGCACGGCGACGATGTTCTTCGCCGCCGTCAATCTCATCAAGCTGCCGCCTTATTTTCTGCTCGGACAGTTCACCGCCGACACCCTGAGGGTCTCGCTGTCGCTGCTCCCGGTGGCGATCCTTTCGACTTTCGCCGGCGTCTGGCTGGTTCGCCGGGTCGACGCCGACCGGTTCTACATGATCATCCTCGTCATCACCTTCGTGATCGGGCTCAAGCTGACCTATGACGCGCTCCATGCGCTCGTCTGACCTTATGGCGCGGCCGGACCCTGCCGCGCCCGGAAGAGACCGGATCGCGGCGCAATTTCCGGCTTTCGCCGCGATCGGCGCCGTCGGCTATCTCGTCGACGCCGGGATTACCTACGCAGGGGCGCAATATCTCGGACTGTCGCCCGAGCTCGCCCGGCCGCCGGGCTTCATCATCGCCACCATCGTCAACTTCCTGCTCAATCGTGCGATTACGTTCCGCCATTCGCGTGCGCCGTTCTGGCGCGCCTTCGCCCGCTACTGGATCGTCGCTGCAGCCGGCCTCGCCGTGAACTACGGCGTCTATTCCCTTTGCGTGCAACTCGCGCCGCGCTTCGCTATTCCCGTCACGCCGGCGATCCTGCCCGTGTTCATCGCGGCCGGAGTCGGGGTTGCGATGATCGTGACGTTTCTCGGCTTCCGCTTCTTCGCCTTTCGATGACGGGCGCCGTGAACCCTCCTCAAATTCGCCCCAAACGGTATGATGGCGCCGAGCCGTTTCGCCCGCGGCTCCGGCGAGTGGGCGTTCGTCCGCCCGGCCGGCCCCTGGAGACCCGGGCGGGAGGAGCCTATGTCCCAGCTATCCTATGAACGCGATCTCGGCCGCAACCCGGCGAACTTCCAGCCGTTGACGCCGCTGGCCTTTCTCGAACGCGCAGCTGAGGTGTTCCCCGACCGGCTGGCGATCGCGCACGGGACGCTTCGCCGCACCTATCGCGAATTCCACACCCGCTCGAAGACGCTCGCCTCGGCGCTAGCCAAGCGCGGGCTTGTCCGCGGCGACACGGTTTCGGTCATGCTCGCCAACACCCCGGCGATGCTCGAATGTCATTACGGCGTGCCGATGTGCGGGGCGGTCCTCAATACCCTCAACACCCGGCTCGACGCCGCTGCGCTCGCCTTCGTGCTCGACCACGGAGAAGCCAAGGCTCTCATCGTCGACCGGGAGTTCGCCGGCGTGATGGCGGAGGCGCTGAAGCTCGCCAAGGTTCATCCGCTCGTCATCGATTACGACGATCCGGAATACGAAGGTCCGGGCGAGCGGATCGGCGCCGTCGAGTACGAGGCGCTCCTGACCGAGGGCGACGAGTTTTACGCGCGCGCCTTCCCACTCGACGAATGGGACGCCATTGCGCTCAACTACACCTCCGGAACCACCGGCGACCCGAAGGGCGTCGTCTACCATCACCGCGGCGCAAATCTGCTGGCGATGGGCAACGTCGTCACGGCCGACATGGGCCGACATCCCGTGTATCTCTGGACGTTGCCGATGTTCCATTGCAACGGCTGGTGCTTTCCGTGGTCGATCAGCGTGAAGGCGGGCGTGCACGTGTGCGTTAGGCAGGTGCGCGCCAAGACCCTTTATGACCTCATCGCCGAGCATAAGGTGACCCATCTCTGCGGCGCGCCGATTGTCATGTCGATCCTGCTCAACGCCCGCGACAATGAGCGCAGGCCGCTGCCACATCGCGTGCGGTTCTTCACCGCGGCCGCGCCGCCGCCCGCCGCCGTGCTCAAAGCGATGGGCGAAGCGGGCTTCGAGGTCACCCATCTTTACGGCCTTACCGAAGTTTATGGCCCTTCGGTGGTGAACGACTGGAAAGAGGAGTGGAACGCGCTCGACGCGGAAGAGCAGGCGCACCTCAAGGCCCGCCAGGGCGTTCGCTATCATGCGCTCGAGGGGCTCGACGTGATGGACCCGGAATCCATGGCGCCTGTACCGGCTGACGGCTGTACGATGGGCGAGGTCATGTTCCGCGGCAATGTCGTGATGAAGGGCTATCTCAAGAACAAGGCCTCGACGGACAAAGCCTTTGCCGGCGGCTGGTTCCATTCCGGCGATCTCGGAGTGAAGCACCCCGACGGCTATGTCCAGTTGCGCGACCGTTCGAAGGACATCATCATCTCGGGCGGCGAGAACATCTCGTCGATCGAGGTGGAGGACGCGCTGTTTGCCCATCCGGGCGTCCAGCTCGCGGCCGTGGTCGCCCGGCCGGACGACAGATGGGGCGAGACGCCATGCGCCTTCGTCGAGCTCAAGCCGGACTGCAAGGCGTCGGCGGAAGAGCTCATCGCCTGGTGCCGCGAGCGGCTTGCTCATTACAAATGCCCGCGCACGATCGTGTTCGCGGATATCCCGAAAACGTCGACTGGCAAGGTGCAGAAGTTCGTTCTGCGCGAACAGGCGCGGCGACTCGACTGAGGTTCGCGGGATCGGCATGGACACGAACGCTTGGCCGCAATACTGCCGCTCGCTGCTGGCCGCCGCGGTCGCCTCTGCCGCTCAGCGCTTTCCAGGCCGCGGCGAGAGTGCGCCGGAGCGTGTCCACGGCGTGCGCAAATCGCTCAAGGAATCGCGCGCGCTGGCTCGGCTCTTTCAGCCGAGCGTGGGCGAGCCGGCGCGCGTGACGATCGCAGCGCTCGCTGTGGTGCGGCGCCGGGTCGGGCGCGCGCGCGATCTCGACGTGATGCAATCCCGTATCGAACGGCTCGCGCCGCCGCCGGAAATTGCGAGACCGCTTGCAGCGGCGATCGAACGCGAACGAGCCGCCGCGCATCGCGCCCATACCAGCTTCGCCACTGCCGCCTCGCGCGCCCAACTCCAGGCGATCGTTAAGCGCCTGGAGGGGTGGGATCTGGATTCCATCCAGGACGACGCGATCGCTGAGGCTGTCGCGCGCACCTACCGTCAGGCGCTTCAGCGCGGGCGACTCGCTTTCGACGGCGCCGATCCCGCGGCGCTGCACGCCTTGCGTTCCCGCGTGGTCGATCTGCGATATCAACTCTCGGCGCTGTCGCCGGCTTGGCCCGCAGCGCTCAGTGCGCAATCCGAAGAACTGAATGCGCTTCGCGACACGCTCGGCGAGATTAACGATCTCGACGTGCTGAAGCGATTCGCGGCCGAGCGGGCGGGACTGTCGCCCGAGGGACTGGCCAGTCTGACCGAGGGGCTGGACGCCAAGCAGGAGAAGCTCCGACGCCGCGCCGGGGTCGAGTTTGAGCGCTTGTTCGCCGAGACGCCCGACGCCTTCGCCGCCCGTCTTGCCGCCTATCTCCGCAACCCGATGGGCAAGCTCGACCCCCGTCGCCGCGGGACCAAGAAGAAGGATGAGCCGTCAATGTCGCCGACGACGTAAACGCCGTCCCTGCAGCGTTGAACGAAGCCAGATTGGCGCTCAGAAATCGACCGCCAATCCCTTGACCTCCCAGTCGCCGTAGCGAACCGGATCTTCGCCGCCGCGACCTCCGGTCTCGCGCGGGCGCTCTGGCTGGAGCTTGCGGCGACGTGCGGCAGCTTCGGCGAGCGCGCGCTCGGCGGCGGGCGGCAGTGGCCGCGCGGCCCCTTCGGCGCCCGCGCCATCGCGTTCTTTCTTGTCCGGATTGATCGTCACCCCGACCATGGCGCTCACCTCGTTTCGACCCGCTGGCATTACCATAGGCTTCTTCTATCCTCAGCCGCTTGAGTCCAACAATGCCTTGTCCGGGTTAGGAGATCGCCTTGCGCCGCAGTGCAAAATTCGACATAGTTGTGGCCTCATCAAAAAGAGGCGATCGGGAACACTTTTCATGACCGACCCCAACAAACGTTGGTTCGGACTGCTTGGCGCGCGGACTTCGCAGGGAGTCGAGGAAGGAGGGTCATCCGAGGGCGAAAAATCCCCGCTTGCCTCCGGTGTCTTGGATCACAGGCCGGATCCCCCTGCCACATTGGCGGGCGGCGGGCACGGCGCTCAAGGCGCCGAGGAGGCTCACGCCCTGCGCGCCGTCCAGGAACCCCACCAGGGCGATGCCCGCGCAGACCAGGCGAGCCGGTTCTGGCCGCAGGAGACTATCGACAGCGAGGCGATTCCCGCGCTCGACGCCGCGTGGATCGAAGCGCGAACCCCGCGCGAACGCAGCCTCTTGCAGCTCATTCTGACCCAGGACGTCCTGAAGGCGGCGGTGACCGAGGGTCCGATCGTCGAGCTGCGCGCGTCCGCCGACGAAAAGCGCAGTTCGCTCTTTCCGATCGCCGCAACGGTCGAGGTCAACTCCAGCGACGCCAAACAGGCGCACGAGACGGTCCGCGGCCTGCGCAGGGATCTGGGTCTGATTTTCCTTCACGATGTCTTGCCGTTCCTGTCCGAGACGCGGCAGTTCATTGAGCTTTGCTTTTCGAAGTTGGCGATCGGCGGAACCATGATCATTTCGACGCCGCACCAGTTCCTTTACGAACGCAAGCTCAGGCTTCCATCCCGGCGCAATACGCTGCACCGTCGCTTTTACACCCCCAACACTTTGCTGGCCGACGTGGAGGAGGCGATCGATTCGTCCGAGTTCCGCCTCCGGTTTCTGTGCGATAGCGACATCGGCTACACCTATCGGACGGGCCTCAACGCGATACCCGGAGGCGGGCAGGACATCCTTCTGGCGATCGAAAGAATCGCAAGGCCATCCTGGCGCTCCGAGATGGAGGGCGACGAGATCTGGGCTGCAGCGCCGACCAGGCCCTCCCGCTTCCTCCCGGTGGACAAGAAAGCCCCGGCGCCGGTGCGGATCGTCGGGCCCGACGCGCGGAGCGTCAACAGCGTCATCGTGATGAAGCTCGACCACCGCGGAGACTTCATGATGGCGATGGAGGCTTTCAAGGTCCTGCGAGACGCCTTCGACAAGGCGGAGATGACCTTGATCTGCGGGACCTGGAACGTCGCCGAAGCGGAGCGAACGGGATATTTCGAACACATCGTTCCGTTTGACTTTTTTCCGGAAGACGATTCCGCACGAACCGAGATGCCGTCGCGCGAATGGCTGATTGACCGCTTCGGGCAGTGCATGGCGGGAAAGTCCTACGATCTCGCGGTCGATCTGCGCCTCTATGACGACACGAGAGACCTCCTCCGCAAAATCGACGCGCGCAACCGCGCCGGCTTCGACCGGTTCGACGACTTCCCGTGGATGTCGATCCGCCTGAACACGCCGAGCGCCACCGAGGACGACCGCGCCGAAAGCGCTGTAATGTCCGCGGCGGCGTTCCACACGTCCCTGGGCAACCACAGAGCATTCGAGATCGTGTTCGACACGGTGTCGCGTTTCGAAGAGAACCGGACATTGCTGTGGGGTCCGTATCAGGATCTCAAGTCGGGGCGATATGCGTTCGAATGTCTGATTGAGCCATTGGCGGAAGACTTCGATATCGCGTTCGACATCGTCAAGGATTCCGGCACGAAGACCGTGGCCGCGGGAATTTTGCGGGTTGCGCGAAGTGAACGTCCCCGCCTCGAGCTTGAGGTCGTGGAACGACTGTTGCAGTTCGAGTTCCGCCTGTACGCCGGTCCGGCGTTCGAGGTGAAACCGTTCCGCTTCCTCGGGTTGCGGTACGTGCGGCCCGGGGTCATCCGCGGCGTGCATCAGACCGAAGGGATGGCCTTGCTGGCGCACCTCGTCCGGCTTCGTATGCGCGACGCCTTCACCACGGAACTCATCTGATGTCGCCCGGAGGTTCCTCGCCGGTGCTCGTTTCCCCGTTCGCCAACGAACGTGTGCGACAGTGGCCTTGGCAGCACTATCGCGCGCTGATCGAAATGATCGTACGGGAGCACGGACATCCGGTCGTAGTTGTCGGCACGCGCGTTCAGCGTGCGGCGGCGAATGCGATCGTCCGGGGCCTCTCGTCGGAGATGGTCGCGAACGCTTGCGGCGACTGGAACTGGCAGGAGCTCATCCGAGCCATCGACGTCGCACCCTATGTCGTGGCGAACAACTCGGGCGTGGCGCATCTGGCCGCATCGCGGGGGCGGTGGACGCTGTGCGTGTTTTCTGCAAGTCATGCCTATTGCGAATGGATGCCTCGAGGCCCGCGTGTCGTAACGCTGGTCAAGGCGCTTCCGTGCTCGCCGTGCAGCCTCGGTTCGGAGCGCTGTTCGAACGGCGTCGCCTGCATGGTGGACTTTCCGCCCGCGGAAGTCTTCTGGTGTTTCAATTACGCGCGAGACACCGCGGCGATGCTGGCGCCGTCTGAGGCCAGCGAAACAGTGGCGGCGTAATGAGAACTCTACTATTTTGTTCATGTTAGCGCGACCGATCAGGGCATCAGTGGCATCCCAAGAGTGGTCAAAAGTCTGGCCGGGGAGCTGCTCTCGATGGCGGCCGTCGAACTCGTTCCAGTGAGCTGGAGCACAAAGCTCGAGACTCTCGTCCATACGGAACAAAAGCTTCTCGACAACCTTGCTCTTCACGGCGGCCCGGCGATCAAGGCGTCGCGCCGGGCGCTCACGCCGATCGAGGCGGCGCCCGCCGACTGGCTGCTTGTGCCCGAGGCGCCGCATTTGGGCAGCCATGATCCAGATTATCCTTCGCTTCTGCTCGACGAACTGATCGGCTTTGCGCGCCGCGCGCGACTGTCGGTGGCGGTGTTGCTGCACGACATTATGCCGTTGACGCATCGCCTGGGCGCGGATCGACGAAGCGCATTCGCAGACATGGTGTCCACCGCCGACCGAGGCGACGACGGCGAGCGCCAACGGCTCCGGTTCGCGATCTACGCCCACGCTGTCGCGATGACCGACCTCGTGCTGCCTGTTTCGCGCACCAGCGCGGACCTGCTTGGCGACTGGCTTACCCGCAACGGGCATCGCGCCGATTGGCTGCCGCCGACCGTTCCAATTTTACTGCCTGAGCAGACGCTCTCAAGTCCCAGAGTGGTTCCTCACCGGCTCGAGCGGCAAAAGACTGCGCCGGTGGAATTCTTGTCCGTCGGAACCGTTGGCGTTCACAAGAACCAGCTAGCGGCCATGGCCGCGTTTCAGCAACTCATCGATCGCCGACCAGAGCTCGACGTCCGTTTCAACGTGGTCGGTCTGGTAACGTCCGAAGTTGCAGTTTCAGCCAGCCAGTTGGCGAAACGTTCGAAGGGCCGGATCGTGTTGCATGGCCTCCTTCCCGACGAAAGGGTCGATGCGCTGCGCAATTCCTGCCATGCCACGGTCTTCGTTTCGCTCGCCGAAGGTTATGGCCTCCCTGTTGCGGAAAGCCTGTGGCGCGGAAAGCCATGCATCTGCTCCGATGAAGGCTCGATCGCCGAGATCGCCGCGGGCGGGGGATGCCTTCTCGTCAATCCGCAAAGCCTTGACGAGATCGAGCGAGCGTTCGAACTGTTGGCGACTGACGACGCGCTTTTTGAGACGCTGTCGCAGCAAATCGCCGCCCGGCCCATGAAGAGCTGGCGGCAATACGCCGTCGAGGTCGTGGATCGCATCATCGACTGCTCCGAAGGGCGTCTAGAGCGGCTGGAGTGGGGACGGAGCCAAGCCAGCGGCGGTTCCGCCAACGCAAGGAGCCCGACGAGCGCCGTCCTGACTCTTTCGGCTTCCGATCTAAAGGTTCACGATGCTTACCACGGCCGCGAGCGCTCGATGCGCAGGGCCGGGGCGATTTTTTTCGAGCGCAGCGTTGACGGAGAAATTCGCCAGGAGGTCCTGTTTTTCGGTCCCTATATCTGGCTCCCAGCCGGGTCGTACGCGTTTTCGTTTGATGGCGAGATCAGCGGCGAACTCGATCTGGCCATAACCGCAGAGTCCGGAAAGAAGAAACTTGCGCGCGCGGTGGTGTCAAGCTTCGATGAACCCATCGTCGTCGAACTGCCGGAGGCGATGAACGGTTTCGAACTCGTCGGCCATCGAAAGCCGAGCCTCGAACGGCTCTTGCTGCGCGGCGCTGTGGTCGAGTATCGGGCGCGCCCGCGCAACTCGGATCCGATCCCGGAGCCGCGAACAGTTCATCCGCCCATCGCAGACGCGACAGAGGCTCTGAGCCGGCCGGTTGGGTTGGACGGGGCGACGATGAATTGCGGTCGCGACGACGACGGCAATCCGCTGAGCTTTCCGTACGCGATTGCCGCCGAACGGATGCGCGTTCACGATGCCTATAATGTCGGTGATCGCAACATTCTGCGGTCTGACGGCGCCATCGCCTTTCGCATCCAGGATCACGGCCAAGTCGGTGAGAGCACGCTTTTTTTTGGACCATACCTGAGCCTCGATCCGGGCGAATACGCAATCTGGATAAACGGGGACATCGACGGTCGCATCCGCCTTCGGATGACCCGAAGCTTTGCGTCGGATTGCCTTTTTGAGACGGTCGTGGAGAGCTTTGAAATCGCCGTCCGCCTGAAGCTGACAAGTCCGGCCGAAAAGTTCGAGATCATCGGCGACCGCGTCGACGATACGCGGTCGATGACGCTACGCGCGATCGAAATCGTGCGGGCGGGGTCCGCGGCCGCCGATGAGGTTCAACCAGATCTGGACATACCGGTTTCGACTGCTTCCGCAGAACCCACCGACAAGCCCAATCCCCGCGCTGTCGTTCAGGCCGGCGCGGCGCCGGATTTTTCGGCTCCACTCATCTTGCCGGCCAGTGTGCTGCGCATCCGGGACGCATACGGGCCGGGTTCGTCGAACACGTTGCGCGCCGGTTCGATGATCGAATTCGACGGGGATCGGGACGGGAACGTCCTGGAGCCCGTGCTGTTCTCCAGCGCGCTGCTTCGGCTGGCGCCAGGCGAATATGACGTTCGGTTCCGCGGCGCGCTCCGAGGATCGCTCAAGCTCCGGTTCGCAAACGGCTCAAGAGGACGTCTGCGCGATGCCGTGGTGAAGACGTTTGATATCCCCATCCGCGTTGTGATCGAACAGCCTATGGACGCGCTCGAGATCATCGGGTTGAGAACGAAAAGCACCCGAGCGATGACGCTGGCGTCGATAGAGATTTCCGTAGCGCCCCTGAGCCCGGCTGACGAACGCGGGTCGAGGCCCAGACGCGTTGCGACCGGAGGACAAAGCGGGTTCGAGGGAAGCGTCTAGCCTCGGCCAGATCCGGGCGCGTCCCACGCTCGCTTGGATCCGGAAGCGCGGCCATGCGCGTGTCTGACCTTCTCCAGGATAATCACAATCTCGCAACAGCCAATTGGGCGAGGGGTCGAGGCGCGGCCATAATCCTAGCTTAGTTTAGTTGAGCACGCTGGGAGAATTCCTCGGCATGCGGCCAAAAGCGTCAGCCAACCGTAGTCGGGGCCGCCGCCCTGCTTGCCTCGCCCGCCGGCAAGTTCGACCCGTCCTCCCTCCCCTCGGATGCATGGCTCGAGGGGAGGATATCGGGCACGCCCCAGCGGCGGCAGGCGCCCCAAAGGCCCTTGGGCTCGAACAGGATGACGGCGATCGAGATCGCTCCGAGAAGGATCAGGTACCAGGCGCCGAAGTCGGCGAGCCACTGGCGCATGAGAAAGAAAATCGCCGCGCCGATAATCGGGCCTTCGAGGCTGCCGATGCCGCCGATCACGACGATGAAGATGACGTCGATCGTCCAGTCGGTGATGTTGAAGGAGGCCGAGGGCGCCACGCGCAGTTTCTCGAGCACGGTCATCACGCCGGCGAGGCCGAGGAAAGGCGCCGTCCACAGGAAACAAAGAATGCGCGTCCGGACGAGATCGACGCCGGCCGAGCCCGCCGCCTCCTCGTTGTCGCGCATCGCGGTCAAGCCCAGGCCGACCCGCGACCGCAGCAGCGCCAAGGTGGCGACGAAGGCGATCAGCGCCAGCCCGAGGCTCATCGCATAGAAGAGGTCGATGCGCTCGCCCAGTCGCGCGCCGAACTGCTTGATGACCGGGATCGGCAAACTGGTGCCAGAGCCTCCGCCAAAGCCCGGCAGCTTGCCGCCGATCAGCATCAGCACATCGGCGGCGACCCAGGTGCCGACCGCGAGGTAGGCCGTTCGCAGGCGGAAGATGACCGCCATCACCGGGACGGCGACGACCAGCGTCGTCAGCGCCGCGAGCGGGACTGCGAGCCAGGCGTTGAGATGGGCGAGCGCGGTGAAGCCGAAGAAGGCGTAGGCGCCGACGCCGACGAAGCCCTGCTGACCGACCGAAATGATGTCCGCGTAGCCGGCAAGCAGGTTCCACATCAACGCCAACGTGAGGACGACGAAGAACTCCGTCAGCACGGTCAGCGAATTGGCGTCGAACAGCCAGGGCCCGGCGAGGCAGGCGACGATCGCCGCGATGAGGATCGCGCGGGCCGCAAGCAGTAGAGGTCTTGACCCGGCGGCCATAGCTCAACCCTTGGCGAACAGGCCCTGCGGACGCAGGACCAGGGCGACGAGGAAGACGAGATGCTGGGCGAGGATCTGCCACGAGGCGTCGATCTGCGAGCCGAAGTTCTGCGCGATTCCGATGATGACGCCGCCCGCGAGCGTGCCCCATAGGCTGCCTAAGCCCCCGAGCACCACAGCCTCGAAGGCGGCGAGCAGACGGCTGGGTCCGATCGCGGGATCGAAGTTGGTCCATACCGACATGCAACACGCCGCCGCGAGCATGGTGATCCCGACGATGCCCATGGCGATCGGGATAGATTCGCGCCGAGGTCAGGCCGATGAGGTCTGCGGCGGAGGGGTCGTCGCTGACCGCGCGGATGCGCGCGCCGGTCGCGCTGCGGTAGAGGAAGGCGTCCAGTCCAGCGATCAGGGCGACGGCGAGCAGGAAGACCAGCAGCGGATAGACGCCGATCGCGATCGGCCCGACGTTGAAGGCCGCAAGTTCGACCGCGCCGCCGGCGAGCTTGCGGGTGTTGGGGCCGTAAGCCTGCAAGAGGCCGTTCTGGATGATGATCGACAGACCAAAGGTCACGAGGAGGATCGGCAGGATGCCCTCGCCGACGGTCCGCTGCAGGAGGAAGCGCTGCAGGACATAGCCCGCGCCAAAGGCGACAGGGAGGAGGACGAGCGCGACCAGGAAGGGCGACCACCCGAGAACGCCGGTCAGCGACAGGATGACGAAGGAGAACAGCACGATCATGTCGCCGTGGGCGATGTTGACGAAGCGCATGACGCCGAGCGACAGCGACAGGCCGAGCGCGAACAGCGCGTAGAGGCCGCCGATCAGCACACCCTGGACAAGGAGGTTGAGGAGCGTCTCGACCATTCCGCTCACGCGCCGAAGTAGTGTTGCATGATGGTGTCCCGGTTGGCGTCGGCCGGCCGGCCGGACAGCGACACCTCCCCCTCGAGCAAGCAATAGAAATGATCGGAAACGGCGAGCGAGCGGGAGATGTCCTGCTCGACCACGATCACCGACACGCCACGCTGGCGCACCCGCGGAATGATCTCATAGATCTCGTTGACGATGCGCGGCGCGAGGCCGAGGCTGATCTCGTCGCAGAGCAGCAGGCGCGGATTGGCGAGCAGCGCCCGGCCGAGCGCGACCATCTGCTGCTGGCCGCCCGATAATTCGCGCGCGTGGCTGTCGCGCCGCTCCTGCGAGCACCGGGAACCACTCGAACACCTGCTCGAACCCGATCTCGCCCTTGCGGCCGAGTTCCCAGCCGATGCGCAGGTTTTCGAACACGGTGAGCGACGGAAAGAGCTTGCGGCCCTCCGGCACGAGAGCGATCCCCTTGGCGACGATGTCGCGGGTCGCGAAGGTGGAAAGGTCTTCGCCGTCGAAGCGGGCCGAGCCGGTCACTCGGCCGGCCTGGCGCACGAGCGCCTTGAGGAAGGACGACTTGCCCGCCCCGTTGGCGCCGATGATCGAGACGATCTGGCCCTCGCCGACCGTGAGGTCGACATCGTGCACGGCCTGGAAGGCGTCGTAAAAGACGCTCAGTTTTTCGACCGAGAGAAGCGGGGCGGTCATTGAGCGCGTTTATTCTCCGCGAAGAGGGGAAGGACAGCGGCCTACGTCACGCCCCAAGGTACACCTCCCGCACGCGCTCGTCGGCGAGCACCGCGTCGGGCGCGCCCTCGCAGATGATGGCGCCGAAATGGAGCACCGCGAGGCGGCTGGCGATGCGCTTGAGCGCATGGATGACGTGCTCGACCCAAACGATCGTCGCGCCTTCAGCATGGATCGCCGAGAGGATCGCGAGAAGGTCGTCGCATTCGGCGTCGGTAAGGCCGCCGGCGATCTCATCGAGCAGCAAAAGCTTTGGCTTCGCCGCGATCGCTTTGGCGAGTTCCAGTCGCTTGAGGTTTAGGAGCGACAGCGCCCCGGCAGGCTTCGCCGCGTAAGCGCCGAGACCGGTCAGGGCGAGCGCCTCCTGCGCTTCGCGCCGACCGGCGGGAATCGACAAGCTCCCGCCGTGGGTCGCGGCGACCAGCACGTTCTCGAACACGCTCATGTGGGCGAAGGGCTTCGGGACCTGGTAGGTGCGGCCGATGCCGAGACGGCGACGGACCCATACCTTCATCGTCGTGACGTCGCGCCCCATGAAGCGGATAGCGCCCTCGTTCGGCGGCAGAACGCCGGCGATCAGGTTGAAGAGCGTGGACTTGCCGGCCCCGTTGGGGCCGAGCACGCCCAGGATTTCTCCCCGTCGCACCGTCAGGTTCAGTTCCTCGATCACCCTGAGGCCGCCGAAGCGGCGCGACACGCCGCTGAGCGCCAACATCGGCTCTTCCGCCGGGTCGCGCCCGTCGGAAGCCGCAGGTTTGCGAAGGTCAATCATAGACGATCGGCGTCATCTTGCCGCCGAGCGGAACCATCGACGCCGTCGTGTTGTCGACGACGACGAGATCGAACGGGAACTTGGTCCACTTCTTCCACTGTCCGATCACAAGCGGAGTGGCGCAGGTGTTCGGATAGGGCCCCTTGGTGAAGTTCACCGGCCCGACGATCGAGGCGTAGTCCATCTTGGCGATGGCGTCGCGGATCGACTCCAGATCGTCGAGCTTCTGCGTGCGCTTGAGCGCATCGAACGCGGTCTCGAACAGCGCATGGCGGAAGCCGAGCGTCATCGAGGTTTGCTTGCCGGTCGCCTTCTCGTAGGCGTCCGAAAGCTCTTTCGACGACATCCCAATGAGGCCGGACTTGAAGGGACTGGTCGGCGACCACCACACTTCGACCGAGAGGCCTTCCGCCCGGGGGCCGAGCGGCGCGATCGCGGCGGGGAACTCCGTCGCCTTGGCCATGGAAATGACCTTCGGGCGCATGCTCTGCTGCGCCGCTGCGCTCATGAAGGCGGTGAACTCCGGCGGCGGCAGGACGCCGGCGACGATCTCGGCGCCCGCCGACTTGAAGGCCGCGATCTGCGCGCTGTAATTGCCCGACGGAAGATCGAAGCGGCCGGGATCGACGATCTTGTAGCCTCGCTTGGCGGCCATGCCGGTGAAGATCTTCGAGAAGGCGAGACCGTCGTTGTCGTTCGGCCACAGCGCGCCGACCACCTTGTTGGTCGGAACCTGATCCCAGGCATCGTAATAGGCCTCGGCCATGTTCACAGCGCTGAAGAAGTAGTTGTAGGTCCAGTCGAAGCCCTTCTTCGGATCACCCTGGCGACCAAAGAAATAGGGTTCGAGTGGGCAATCGTTCGATAGGCACGGCACGCCGGAAACTTCGCACTGGTCGGCGACCGGATTGACGGTCTCCGGCGTCGCAAAGGTCGTCATCAGATCGACCTTGTCCTGCAGGATGAGGCCCTTGGCCACCTCGGCCGCGCGGTTCGGATTCGATTGGCTGTCGCGCACGATGATCTCGAACGGGTGCTTCGTGCCTCCGACGTCGATCTGTCCGCCGGTAAACGCCTTGATCTGGTCGAGCGTCCAAGGAAGCTGCTCGGTGAAGATCGCGAGCGGCCCGGTCAGCGGCGCGACGAGGCCGATCTTGACCGTTTTGGGCGCCGCGAAGGCGACGCGCGGCAATGCAGTCGCCGCGAGCGCGGCGGCCCCGGTCTTCAGGAACGCGCGGCGTCCCACGGGAAATCTGGTCAATCTATCCCTCCCTATCCTAGGCTTTGGCTTGGTTGCTTAAAGCCGTCCATCAGCCGGGCGGCGCCTCGGTCTTTTCCTTGGTCTTGCCGGCGACGCCAAAGTGCAGGGCCGGAATCTCGCGCAGGATGATGCGGATGGAATCGCGCGGCGCGTCGATCGCCTCGATGATCGAATCGGTGACCTTGGCGATGAGGCGGCGCTTCGCCTCGGGCGTGCGTCCCTCGATCATGGTGATCTCCACGATAGGCATCCCGCTACTCCGTGACGCGGATCGATACAGAACCGAGGTTCTGCATGGTGAGCCGCACGCGCTCGCCGACTTTGAGCGCATGCGCGGCGGTGGCGCCGCCGGCGAGGATGATCCACCCGGCCTCGAGCCGCCCGAGGGCTGCGCCCGCAATCCGCGCCGCCGCCACCAGCGAGCGCGACGGATTGCCGAGAATCGCCGCGGTCGAACCGATCTCGACCGGGCGACCGTCGACCTCCATGACAAGGCCGAGATTGGAAAAGTCCTGATCAGGCCGCGACCAGTCGCCAACCACGAAGCCGGACGACGAGGAATTGTCGGCGATCACATCGGCAAGCGCGAACTTGAAGTTCTGGTAGCGCGAATTGATGATTTCCATCGCCGGCGCAATTCCCCCGACCGCCGCCATCGCCTCGGCCGCCGTCACCAGGCCGGTCAGCGGCGCCTTGAGAAGGAAGGCGAGCTCCGGCTCGATTCGCGGATGGACATAGCGCCGCTTCGACAGCGACGCGCCCTCTTCGAGCCGCATTGCGTCGGTGAGCCGTCCCCAGACGACCTCGTCGACGTTGACCTGTTTCATCTTGGCGCGCGAGGTTAGGCCCATCTTGACGCCGACGAGCTTCTCGCCCCGCTTGAGGCGGCGATCGATCGAGGCGGCCTGCACGGCGTAGGCGTCGGCGACGCTGAGCGGGCCGGATTCGGTGAATTGCGGGATCGCCGAGGCGGTGCGCGCCGCCTCGTCGACAACCTCTGCGAATTTGGCGAGGTCGGTCATTGGGCGGCCGCCTGGGCTTCGCGCTGACGCACGATGTCGAGCGCGACGTCGACGATCATGTCCTCCTGACCTCCCACCATCCGGCGCTTCCCGAGCTCCGTCAGGATGTCGCGCGTATCGACTCCGTAAACCTTGGACGCGTTTTCCGCATGGCGCAAGAAGCTCGAGTAGACGCCGGCATAGCCGAGCGACAGGCTCTCGCGATCGACCCGGACCGGGCGGTCTTGCAGCGGACGCACGACGTCGTCGGCGACGTCCATGAGGATGTGAAGGTCGACGCCGGTCTCGATCCCCATCCGGTCGAGCACGGCGATCAACGCCTCGATCGGCGCGTTGCCTGCGCCCGCGCCCATGCCGGCGAGCGAAGCGTCGACGCGCACTGCGCCTGCTTCAATGCCCGCGACCGCATTGGCCACGCCCAACGTCAGATTGTGGTGGGTATGGACGCCGACTTCCGTCTCGGGCTTTAGCGCCCCGCGGAGCGCATTGACCCGCTCGGCGTATTGCCTCGGCAGGAGCGCGCCGGCCGAATCGGTCACGTAGACGCATTCGGCGCCATAACCTTCCATGAGCTTGGCCTGCTCGACCAGCTTCTCGGCCGGGGCCATATGCGCCATCATCAGGAAGCCGACGGTGTCCATGCCGAGGTTCCGCGCGGCCTCGATATGCTGCCTGGACACGTCGGCCTCGGTGCAATGGGTTGCGATGCGCACGCTGCGGGCGCCCGCCTCGCAAGCGTGCTTCAGGTCGTGCACCGTGCCGATGCCGGGCAGCAGCAGCACGGTCACGACCGCGTTCTTGCACTCCTCGGCGACCGCGGTAATCCACTCGCCGTCGTCATGGGCGCCGAAGCCGTAGTTGAAGGTCGCCCCGGTGATGCCGTCGCCATGGCAGATTTCGATGGCGTCGACGTTGGCGCGGTCAAGGGCGCGGGCGACCTCGCGCACCGTCTCGAGGTGGTACTGGTGACGGACCGAATGCATCCCGTCACGCAGGGTGACGTCCTGGACGTAAAGCTTGTTCTTGTTTCTGCGGGCCATCACGCGGCCTCCTTCTGCAGCTGGCGCGCGGCCCAGCGATCGGCGGTGGTGAGCGCGGCCGAGGTCATGATGTCGAGATTGCCTGCGTAGGCCGGCAGGTAGTGCGCTGCGCCCTCGACCTCGAGAAAGATCGTGGTCTTGAGGCCGGAGCACGGGCCCACGCCCGGGATGCGCACCGGATGGTTGTCGCCGATGTGCTCGAACTGCACCTTCTGTTTCAAACGATAGCCGGGGACGTATTTCTGCACCGCGGCCGCCATGTCGGCGACCGACTTCTCGATCGCCTCCTGCGTGCCGCCCTGCGACAGCGTGAACACGGTGTCGCGCATGATCAGCGGCGGCTCGGCCGGGTTCAGGATGATGATCGCCTTGCCGCGCTCGGCCCCGCCGAGTTTCACGATCGCGTTCGAGGTCGTCTCGGTGAACTCGTCGATGTTGGCGCGCGTACCGGGGCCGGCCGACTTCGACGAGATCGAGGCGACGATCTCGCCCCAGATCACGCGGTTGGTCGCGCGCTTGACTGCATAGACCATCGGGATGGTGGCCTGGCCGCCGCAGGTCACCATGTTGACGTTCGGCTCGTCGACGTTGGCGTCGCCGTTGATCACCGGGATGGTGAACGGGCCGATGGCCGCCGGCGTCAGGTCGATCACCTTCTTGCCGTCCTGTTGCAGGATGGCGTTGTTCCTGATGTGCGCGCCGGCCGAAGTCGCGTCGAACACCACCTTGATGTCCCTGTAGTTCGGCAGCTTGCGCAGGCCCTCGATGCCCTCATGGGTGGTCGGCACGTTGAGACGGGCGGCGCGTGCAAGGCCGTCGGACTGGGGATCGATGCCAACCATGGCGCCCATCTCGAGGGCCTTGGAGGTCCGCATCACCTTGATCATCAGGTCGGTGCCGATGTTGCCCGAGCCGATGATCGCGCAGGGTATCTTGGCCATCTAAGCTTCACTCCTTCGCAAAAGCCGCGCGGACGGAGCCGAGTCCGGAGATGCGCGCCTCGTAGACTTCGCCCCGCTTGACCGTCACCATCGGTCCGAGCGCGCCCGACATGACCGTGTCGCCGGCCTTGAGCGGGCGCCCGACGCGCGCCATGGTCTTGGCGAGCCACAGCGTCGCCGACAGCGGATCGCCGAGGCAGGCGGCGCCCGCGCCGACCGAGACCTCGTCGCCGCCCTGTTCCATCACCATGCCGCAAAGCCTGAGCTCGAGGCCGTCGAGTTTTCTGGGTGAAGCGCCGAGGACATAGAGCCCCGACGAGGCATTGTCGGCGATGGTGTCGAGGATGCCGATCTTCCAGTCGGCGATGCGCGAATCGACGATCTCGATCGCCGGAAGGGCGAACTCGACCGCACGCAAGATGTCCGCGATGGTCAGGTGCTCGTCGTCGAGGTCGCGGCCGATGACGAAGGCGATCTCGGCCTCGACCTTGGGCTGAATGAGCTCGCCGGCGGCGACGTCCCAGCCGTCCGGCACGGCCATGTCGGAAAACAGCATGCCGTAGTCCGGCTGACTGACTCCGAGTTGCCGCTGCACCGCAAGCGAGGTAAGGCCAATCTTGCGGCCGACGACCTTCCGCCCTTCCGCGAGCCACCGCTTGGTGTTGATCTCCTGAGCGGCGTAGGCCTGATCAATTGCGCCCGCCGGCAGGAGTTCGCGCACCGGCGGCACAGGCTCGCGTGTTTTGTAGGCGCCGACGATGGAGTCGGCTGCGGCTTGCGCCGGACTTGCACTCACGTTCGGTTCCTTCTCAGAGCTTGATGCAGACGTTGGTGAGCTCGGTGTAGAACTCGAGCGAATGCACGCCGCCTTCGCGGCCGATGCCCGACTGCTTAGCGCCGCCGAAGGCGGTGCGAAGATCGCGCAGGAACCAGGAGTTGACCCAGCAGAGGCCGACGTCCATTTGCGCCGCGACGCGATGGGCGCGCGACAGGTTTTCAGTCCATACCGAGGCCGCGAGTCCATAAGGCGTAGCGTTGGCGAGCCGAACGGCCTCATCCTCGGTATCGAACGGACGGACGTGACAGCAGGGACCGAAAATCTCTTCGTTGACGATCGGCGAGTCGTCGGGCAGGCCCGTCCAGATGGTGGGTTCGATCCACGCGCCGTTGGCAAGCTCGCCCGGCATGTCGGGGACGCCGCCGCCGGTGACGATGGTCGCGCCCTCCTCAGCCGCCTTTTTGTAGTAGCTCAGCACCTTGTCGCGGTGCTGCTTGCTCACCAGAGGGCCCAAGGTTGGTCGACGGGTCTTCCGGCCGACCGAGTTTCAGTCCCTCCGCGCCCGCCTTCAGCCGGGCGACGAACGCGTCGAAGATCGGCCGCTCGACATAGACGCGCTCGGTGCCGAGGCAGACCTGACCGCAGTTGGAGAAGCACGAGCGCATCGTGCCCTCGATCGCTTTGTCGAGATCGGCGTCGGCGAAGACGAGCGCCGGGTTCTTGCCGCCGAGCTCGAACGACACCTGCCGGATCCCGAGCGCCGCCTGGCGCATGATCGCTTCGCCCGTGCGAGTCTCGCCAGTGAAGGTGATCCCGTTGATCAGCGGATGCTGGGTCAGGAACTCGCCGGCCGAGTTCGGGCCGAACCCGTGCACGACGTTGTAGACGCCCTTCGGCAGGCCGGCCTCGTTCATCACCTCGCCGAGCAGCGTCGCGGTGAGCGGCGTCTCCTCCGACGGCTTGACCACCACGGTGTTGCCGCAGGCGAGCGCCGGGCCGACCTTCCAGGTCATCAGAAGGAGCGGCAGGTTCCACGGCGAGATGACCGCAATGACGCCCTTCGGGCGCCTGAGACCATAGTTCAGCGCGCCCATGCCGTCCGGAGTCGGCAGAATGAAGGTCTCGGTCGAGACGCCTTTCACCGTGTCGGCGAACATCTTGAAATTGGCGGCGCCGCGGGGAATGTCGAGGTGGCGGGCAAGGCTCGACGGCTTACCGGTGTCGAGACACTCGGCGGCCAGGAACTCCTCGAGCCGGGCGTTGATGCCGTCGGCGACCTTGTCGAGAATATCGGTGCGCTCAACGACCGACATCTTGCCCCAGGGACCGGAAAGCGCTGCCTTGGCGGCGCGGACCGCCGCGTCGATCTCGGCCTTGCCGCCCTCTGGGGCGCGCCCGATCACGCTGTTGTCGACGGGCGTGCGGTTTTCCCAGAACTTGCCGGTCGAGCCGTGGGTGAACGCGCCGTCGATGAAATGGGCTGCGTCGCGGCGCGCGCTCTCAAAGCTCACGGACGTCTTTCTCAATGCCTGAACCGTCATCGTCACACCCTCTCCTGGACCGCGCGGCTGTCGGAGCTTGTCGGTCATATCGCTATTTTCCATAATTGTCGATATTTTTTTTAATATCGACAATATTTCTTTCTTTGGTCTGGCAATCAAGCCCCCTTGAGCGCCGCAGCCGCGCCGGCCGCAGCCGCCGCCCGATCGTCCTCCTCCGAGCCGCCCGAGACCCCGATCGCACCAATGACCGCCCCATCCTCGACGATTGGCCGCCCGCCTCCGAACAGGACCACGCCGGGGCGGAGGGCGATGCCGTGATGGAGCACCGGATTGTCTTTCAAGGCGTTTGACAGGTCCTCGGTCGAAGCGCCGAACACCGCCGCCGTATAGGCCTTGTCCTTGGCGATCGTCACCGACGCCGAGAACGCGCCGTCAGCCCTCAGACAGGCGATGAGATCGCCGCCGATATCGACGGCCGCGGCAACCACGGCTACGCTGCGCTCACGGCCCTTCGCCACGGCCGCTTCGACCGCCCGCAGGGCCGCCTCGGCGCTCAGGATGCGACGCGTCACCGAAACTGGCATGATTTCCTTCGCCCTTATTGCCGCGGTCCGTAGCCCGTCGGAAGACGGGCGTCCTGACGGACGCCCGATGGACCGCGCCGGCGCGATCAAAAATGGCGGCCAAAATCTGGCCGACATCGCAATCGCGACCCTCCGCGCGAACGCGAAGGGCAAAGATGCAAGCGTTGGCGAACGCGTCTTACGACACGACCGACAGGAACGCTTCGTTGAGTTGGCGCTCGTAGTAGAAGATCCCCTTGCCGACCTGCGTCTCGTCCCAGGTGCGGGTCGGCTGGTCCGGATAGTAGGTGTAGCCGCCGGCGAACGTCTCGCACCGATTGCCCGACGGATCGAAGAAATAGATCGTCTGGCCGCGGGTGATGCCGTGGCGCGTCGGGCCGATGTCGACCGAGATGTCGTAGCGGGTGATGATGTCCGCGGCGTGCCCGACCGCGTTCCAGTTCTCGAGTTCGAACGCGAGGTGGTGGAGCTTGCCCGGCTCCGGATGCTTCACGAAGGCGATGTCGTGCGCCTTCATGCCGCACGTGAGCCAGATGGCCAGCAACCCGTCGGGCATGTTGACGCGCTCGGCGCAGCGGAAGTCGAGCGCCTTCTCGAAGAAGTCGAGCGTCTTCTCGATATCGGGCCCGTAGAGAAGCGAGTGATCGTAACGGCGCGCGGCCATGCCGTGCGGTTCGAGGTCCCAGACATCCGGGTTATGGACGCGCGGCTTCGGATCGGATTGGTCGGAATGCGCAAAAAGCTCGATGCGATGGCCGGCGGGAATGGTGAAGCCGATGCGGCGTCCGATTCCCGGCTGCTCGCCCGCCTTCACGTGATCGACCGCGACGCCGTATTCCTTCACCCGCTTCTCGTAGTGATCGAGATCGGAATCCTTGAGGCACTTGAAGGCGGCGACATCGACGCCCGCCGAGTCGGCGCGACGCAGCACGATCGAGTGATGGTCGAATTCGTCGGCGGACTTGAGATAGACGCGGCCGTCCGCGCCTTCCGTCACCTGATGCAGGCCGATCCGCTTGGTGTAGAACTCGATCGAAGCCGGCATGTCCAGAACGCGGACCTGGATGAAGCCGGGGCGCATGATGCCTGTAATCGCCATGGTGTTACCTCCTTAGACAGGTTGCAGGGCCCGTTCGCCCTTGGCTTTGACTGCGGCCGGGGTCTCCAGGCGCAGGGAAAGATCGGATCGCGGATAGATGCAGCAGGCGAGCACGACGCCCGCCGCCTCGTCTTCCGCGGAGATGCAGGCCCGACTCATAGGGCCGGAATCGTAGGCGCCCAAGAGCACGCGCACCCGGCAGATTCCGCAGCCGCCGCGCCGGCAGCCGACCGGAAGGCGGCGCGGCAAGTTCTTGAGCTGTCCAAAGCCTTGCGCCCGCTCGAGCGCCACGAGCACGCGCTCGCCTTCGTAGACGTTGGCCACGCCATGGCCTTCGAGAATGACCTGGAAGCGTTGCGGCGCCATCGTCAGAGCCTTTTGAACAACGGACTCTTGGGCTTCGAGCCTGCGTCCTGCGCGGTGAAGAATTTCTCGGTGAAGATGTGCTTCTCGAACAGCCGTCCCTGCATCAGCGCGCCGATGCAGGCCTCGATCATTGGCGGCGGCCCGCAGAGATAGGCGGTCAGGCCCTCGAACCGCCCGTCGTAGAGGCGCTTGGCGACGTCGTGGACGAAACCACGCTCGCCGCGCCACGGGCTGCCCTCCGGCTCGCTCGACAGCGCCGGGACATAGCGAAAATTCGGGTGCTCTTCGGCCAGCGCCTCGAATTCGGTGCGACCATAGAGATCGGCTTGTGTGCGCACGCCATGGACGAGTGTGATCGGCTCGCCATAGGCCTCCTCGAGAAGGTCGAGGATCATCGCGCGCGGGCTCGACACGCCGGTCCCGCCGGCCAGGAAGATCAGCGGCCCGCCGCGCGACTTGCGCACGACGAAGCGGCCATATGGGCCCGTGAAACTTACGCGGTCGCCGAGCTTCAGCGTCTCGTGGACGTAGCCGGTTCCGGCGCCGCCGGGCACCCGCCGCACCTGCAATTCGACGCATCTGGCGTCGGAGGGCGCATTGGCGATCGAGAAGGCGCGCGGCCCATCGACGCCGGGCAGCTTCACCATCACGTATTGTCCCGCCTGGAAGTCGATGCCGTCGCCGTCGAGCGCGATCCGCACGCCTTTGACGTCGTGGGCGAGGTCGTCGAGTCCGACCACCTCTCCCTCGAAGTCGCCGACCGGGATCCGGCGGGCGTCTGGATCCTCCTCGACATCGGCCTCGATCGAGACGTCCGACTTCAGCGTCGCCGTGCAGGCGAGCACGAAGCCGTCGTCGCGCTCGAAATCCATCAGGGCGAAGCTCGACGCCTCGCCATGATCAATCTCGCCATCCATGACCTGGGTCTTGCACGTCCCGCACAGGCCATGGCCGCAGGCGTGCGGCAGGTAGATGCCCGAGCGCAGGCAGGCGTCGAGGATCGTCTGGCCTTCGGCGACGTCGATCGCGTCGCCCAGCGGTTCGATGGTGAGCTGGTGGGTCATGTCCAGTTGCGACTCCGGCGCTCAGCTCGCCGAGCCCTTGTAGCCGTTGAGGCCGGGCGTCCAGAAGCGGATCAGTGACTTGTGGCCGACGCCGTGATCGGCGAGCGACTTGCCGAGGTCCGGCTTCACCTTGACCCCGTCGATCATCCACTCCGCCTTGTCCCAATCGACCTTTTCGAAGTCGGGATGGGCGTTGTAGTGGCCCTTGACGATCGCCTCGAGGAAGGCGCCGAACGGCATGTCGGGCGGAAGCGGGAAAGCGAGCGCGGAGCAAAACGACAGGTGCTCCTCCCAGTGGACATAGACGACGCGATTGCCATGGAAGTTCTTTTCCAGGTCGCGATATTCGATTTTCTGTTCGTAGTCGGGCGACAACGCCTGAAGGGCCATGGGTACCTCCCAGAGTTTGGAAATCTCGGCAATGCGGCGGAGAGCCGCATCGCCCGAAGGTTCAAAGCAGAGCTATTCCGCGGCCTTGACCGCCCCCGCCTGCCAGCTGTTCCAGAGCGCCTCGTCCGGCGAGCCGACGTAGTCCATGTTGTCGTGGCCGACATTGAGACGGTAATAGTTCAGCACGTCCGGAATGGTCGCGCCGCCGCAGTTGCCCTGGAAGATCTGGTGCACCGGCAGCCAGGCCTGGACATACTTCTCCGGCTCGCCGTCGAAGATGTCTTTGCAGCCGTCCGAGCAGAAGTGATAGGTATCGCCCTTGAACTTCGACTGGCGGAAGCAGATCGTCGTCGGATCGCCCGGCTCCGTGTAGGCCATCGGAATCTGGCAGGTCTGGCAGAGCTGCGGCAGCGCCATGTTGTAGAAGCGCTTGCCCGACTTCGCCATATCGGCCCACATCTCCCAGCGCGGCCGATAGAACTTGTCGAACGTATTCGGGTACTTCTCGGAGAGCCAGTCGAGGTGCTCGCGGTCCGGCGCCCAGGTATGGAAGGCGGCGGCGTGGCTGTACTGATAGAAGACGGCCCAATTCTGGTGGGAGACGTGATCGGCCTCGACCGTCGCCTGATCCGCGTATTTCGGCGGACGCAGTCCGTAGCGGGCGAGATCCTGGAACAGCGAGCCGCCGGCCTCGGTGAAGTAGATGTCCCACGCCTCGCGCCAGGACATGACCTTCTTCGGCAGCATGTAGTCCATCATCATCGCGACGATGCCGAGCACCTTGTGGCCGCGCCAGAACCACTTGTCGACCCACTTCTGCACGATCGGCAGGTTGTCCGGGTGCTGCTCGAGCAGGAACTTGATGACCTCGATGCCGAGCGTCATGTGCCGGCTCTCGTCGGATTGCGCCGAGAAGCCGAAGGTGACCGTCGACATGTCGCCGTTGTAGGCGGCCCCGGACATGAACGGCACGAACAAGAGGTTCGTCAGCACATATTCGAAGGCGAAGCCGATCGCGATCATGAACTCGAACGGTCCCGCGGTGCGGGCGTCGTCGAAGAACGACTTCGGCACGCTGAGGTACCACACGCGATCGTGCATGTGCGGGAACTCGCCGATGCCGTCGAAGAACTTGTTGTAGTGGCTGATGGTGTGGATCTGCGTCTGGATGTGGCGCAGCTCGTCGAGCGACTGCTGCTGCGCGGCGACGCGCGGCCCGACGCCGCGGAGATGTCGGCCGGCGAAGGCGAAGCCGCGATGGGCCTGATACTCCTCGGGCGAGATGCCGGTGAGGAACAGCTTCACCACGTTGGCGTAGCGCCCGTCCGAGATCTTGGTCTGGCCGTTGTTCTGCGCGAAGGCGTCGAGCACGGCGTAGAGCTTGCGCTCCTTCTCGGCCTGGAACTTCCAGTAGGCGTCCATGGTCAGGCGGAAGGGGTCCTCCCACGCCGACCAGTCCTTGATCTTGATCCCCTCGAACGTGTCGTAGGGAAACACCTTGTCCATCGGCTGATAAGTGGTCTCCCAGTCGAGACCCCGGGTCATGTGCGCGTAGCGCTGCTTGAGACCGAGCTTCTTGGCGGCCATATTGTCCTCCCAGAACCAGTTAGTGTTTCCAGCTGACCGCGAAGCGGTCGTCGTCTTCGTCGAGGTGGCCCGCCATCGAGACGAGCACGAGATGGATCTCCTGCGGGTCCCACGATCGGCCGATTCGCTCCTCGACGGAGGCGCGGTTGACGACGAGTTCCCTGTCGCGATCGAGCTTGACGCAGCCTGGCATATCGAGGACGCGAACATCGGTGTTGTCCGCCAGGATCGCCTCGATGATCGGGCGGGCGTCGTCGTTGTGCAGAAGCGTGAGCGAGGCGACTTGCGCCATGATGGATATCCCCCTGATAGATGTTGAGGCCGAGCGAACGAGCACGACTGACGGCCGCTTCCCGCGCTGTGTGAGCGGCCTTGCCGTCGTCGTTGAGCAGAGCGTTCGAAAGCGGCTTCGCCGCCTCGCTGGCGCGATCGATCCAGTGGCTTGCCCATTGCGAGACGAGAGCCTTGTTGGCTTCGCTTTCGGCCGCGACCGTCTTGACGACATGGTCGCTCCAGCGGCCTTCCTCGGCGCGCCAGTCGGACATGAATTCGGTCAGCATGGCGACCGGGAGCGCGCCGTCGCGCCAGGCCGCGTCGAGATGCTTGTAGGCGAAATCAAACAGCACGCCATTCACCGCAAGCGTCTGGGCGACGAAGAGCTGGAACCAGTCGCGCTCGACGAAGCTGTCCTCGATCAGCCGGCGCGCGCCCTGCCAGGCGGCGTCGTTGAGCCAGGTCTCCTTGGCCTTGTCGAGGCTCGCGCCCGTCTGGCCATCGACCTCGAGGCCGATGCGGGAGACGATCTGCGCCATGCCGAGGTGATCGCCGGCGGAGAAAATGCAGGGCGCGGTGACGGCGGTGCCGTAGCCGCGCTGGGTCATCTCGGTCATGTTCATGTTCGAGCCCCAGTGCAGATGGCGTAGGGGCAGGAGGCCGCGCTCGATCGCCGCCTTGGACTCGGCCGAGAGCTTGTCGATCAGGCCGCGCTCTTCAATGAAAGCGAAGTTGCGCTCGACCGCCTGGTTCATGTTGGCGCGGGCGATGTTGTAGGTCGCGTAATAGAACTGGCGCGGGTCGAGCGGCTTGTACCAGTCCTCCATCACGACCGCCGTCTTGCCGGTGTCGTATTGCCAGAACTCCGGCTCATACAGCGGCTTGTAATGGAAGTTCGCCGTCGCCTGGACGTCGAGCGTGGCTTCCTGGTAGCGCGAGGCGGGCTTGTCGCCGCCGATGCGGCGGGCGACGTGGCCGAAGGTCTGGCGCTTCGGCTCGAGGTCGATGGTCTTGATTTGAATGGTCACGATTTCCCTCCCGTGAAGCGTGTCGGATCAATTTTGGGCGGGCGCGCGCAATTCTTCGTTCGGACGCGATCTGGACGCCGGCGCAGAAGTCCGGGCTGGCGGACCGCCAAGCGAGCTTCTCGAATTGGCTCGCGGCCTCCTCAGGCTGGAGGCGCTGAGCCTCCTGCAACACGCAGAATTCCTCGAATGCGGAAAAAGGCAGGATCAACTCGACAGTCAGATCGGCGTCATTGACCGAGAATTCGAATTCGACATAGCGGCCGGAGCGCACCCCGATGACGCGCACGAACTTTTTTAGCGGCGTCTGGCTCTGTCCCATGGGCTTCCTCGAAACCGGCGTTACGGTTGCGCTGCTTGGAGGCCTATCGCCTCCCGGCCCTTGTTGATTGGCCGCCGCGCTTGACGGAGGAATGTCTATCGCGGCCGGTATCGTCAGTCAACAGAAATATCGATATTAAGCGCTTCTAACGTTAAATTTCGGATTCTCGCCAAGCATCGAGGGGCGCCTCCTTTCTGAGCTGCGCACGTCATCGATATTTCGCAAAGACATGGAAGATGGACCGCTCGCAACGAGAGGCGGAGTTCGTTCGTCGGGACGCTGTTTTATCGTCGGAGGCGTAAATTGACGATATTCCGGTTGCGCTTGGAGCGCGTTTGCGACAGGATTCGCGTATACAACCGTGCGAGTCGCAGGCTGCCGCCGGCGCGATCTCAGGCTTTGCGGGCTCGAAGGAGGCCTTGCACATGACGGACGCGATCGTCATCGACCGCCTCGGCGAGGGCAAAGGCCGGACGCTGATCGAAACGGCTTACGCCACCCTGCGCAACGAGATCATCGACGGGACGCTCGAGCCGGGCTCGAAACTGCGCACCGAGGAACTGCGCGCCCGTTACGACGTCAGCGGCTCGACCATCCGGGAGGCGCTCACCCGGCTGCTCGGCGAGGCCCTGGTGACGAGCGAGGGACAGCGCGGTTTCCGCGTCGCTGAGGCCTCGCTCGAGGATTTCCGCGATCTGACGGCCGTGCGCAAGCTGGTCGAAACCGAGGCGCTGAGACAAGCCATCCACGTCGGCGGCGAGACCTGGGAGGCCGAGATCGTCGCCGCCTTCTACAGGCTCTCCAAGACGGAGGAACGGCTGCGCGAGGATCCCGCCGGCGCTTCGGCCGAGTTCGAGGCGCGCAATCGCGATTTCCATCGCGCCTTGATCGCCGCCTGCCCGTCGCCCTGGCTGCACAGGCTTCACGCCCTGCTTTACCAGCAGTCCGAGCGCTATCGGCGTCTGGTTGCTTCGAAGCGCGCGATACCACGCGATGTCCATGCCGAGCACCAGGGCATCTTCGACGCCACACTCGCGCGCGACGCGGAGCTCGCGATGAAACTCGCCGGCGATCATATCGAGCGGTCGGTGCCCGCGTTACAGACGCTCCTGGCCGCCCGAGAGCGCAAGGCGCGCGGCGGCTGACATCCGCTTTGGCGGCTGCGTCAAAGCCGCCAGCGTCAACGTCGCCGGCGGCGCACGCGCCGGCAAATCTGATGGAGGCGCGGTCTTGACCTGCGCCGAACCGGCGTCGACGAACTCAGAATTCGCGTTTGCGGCCGCTCGACATTTCGCTCGCGGCAATCAACGGAGTTTGGAGCGGGTGAAGGGAATCGAACCCTCGTATTCAGCTTGGAAGGCTGCTGCTCTACCATTGAGCTACACCCGCGCCGGCCGCCAAGTTTGGACAAGGCAGCCGGCATTTCATGGCAAGCTCGCGCCGCGAAGTCAATGCGCGCAGGCTCGACGTGCGCCGTTGGAGCGCTTGTACTCACCGGAACGAATGTGACAATTCTTTTAGCTAACCGAAAATATGAGGTAAGAATGATCCGAATTGAGCGCGTCGACGTGGTCGCGTCCTGCGGTCTTCCACCGCGCCCTCGGTCCGCTTCGGAGGCGGCCCGGCGATAGTGGGCTTTCTGCGCCTGTGGTCCTCCTCGCGCCGAGGCGCAGTGCGAAAGTTGCGCGTTTTGGCGCCCGGGCCTTTGAAAACGCTGGCGCACAAGAATGTGTGCGGAGGGCGCGCCCCAGCGCCGCCTGCCGCTGTTCGGTCGCCCGCTCCTCCCGCGCCTTGCCGCGCGGGCCCGGCTCCTCTATAAGCCCGCCCTCGCGCCGATTCCGACACCCCTGGAGGCAAGGCGCGAGCAACACTCGAAGGACATCAACATGGCAGCGATCAAGCAACTCGCGGCCGTGACGCGTAGCGGGACAGGCAAGGGGGCCGCCCGCTCCGTTCGTCGCGAAGGCCGCGTTCCCGCCGTTATCTACGGCGGCGGAGTGAAACCCGAGCCAATCTCGGTCGATTTCAAGGACGTCAACAAGCTCATCTACGCCGGGCACTTCCTGACCACCATTTTCGAGCTCGAAATGGACGGCCGCAAGGAGCGCGTGCTCCCGCGCGACTACCAGCTCGACATCGTCAACGATCGGCCGGTGCACGTCGACTTCCTGCGGCTGACCGCAGGTTCGCGCGTCCGCATCGGCGTTCCGGTCCATGTCGAGAACCGCGACGCCTCGCCCGGCATCAAGAAGGGCGGCACGGTCAATCTCGTGCTCCACACGATCGAGGTTCTCGCGCCGGCCGACGCCATTCCCGAGGCGGTCACCGTCGACCTCGCCGGTTTGGATTTCGCCAATTCCGTGCACCTCTCGGCGCTCAAGCTGCCGGAGGGCTGCAAGGCCGTTTCGACCAAGTCGGACCTGACGGTGGTGACCATCGTGCCGCCGAGCGTGATGGTCGACGAGCCGACCGCCGCCCCCGCCGCCGCCGCAGCGGCGGCGCCGGCGGCCGCTCCGGCGGCGAAGGCTGCGGCCGCTCCGGCGAAGGCCGCGACCGCCGCTCCGGCAAAGCCGGCGGCCAAGAAGTAAGAGCCCTGCGCTCCCATCCGCTCCGGCGGGAGGGAGCGCGGCGCCCGCCGCGCGTCCGAACGGGGACCCATGCTCGTCATCGCGGGACTCGGCAATCCGGGGGCGCGTTACGCCCGCAACCGTCACAATATCGGCTTCATGGCGCTGGCGGCGATCGCGGCGACGCATCGCTTCGGTCCGTTCCGCGCCCGTTTTTCCGGCCTTGTCTCGGAAGGCGTGATCGGGGGCGAGCGCGTCCTGTTGCTCGCGCCGCAGACCTATATGAACGAATCGGGCCGCAGCGTCGGAGAGGCGTTGCGGTTCCATAAGCTCGATGTGGGCGCCCTGACGGTGCTTCACGACGAGCTCGACCTGCCGCCCGCCAAGGTGCGGGTGAAGGTCGGCGGCGGCGCGGCCGGACACAACGGCCTGCGGTCGATCGCCGCCCACGTCGGAAACGATTACCGGCGCGTTCGCTTCGGCATCGGCCATCCCGGCGACAAGGCGCTCGTCCACAATTACGTCCTGAGCGACTTCGCCAAGTCCGAGACGAGCTGGGTCGAGGCCGTCTGCCGCGCGGTGGCGGATGCGGCGCCGCTGCTCGCCGACGGCCAGGACGCCAGCTTCCAGAACAGGGTTCATCTCGCGCTCGAAGCGGCCGGCTTCGGCGAGAAAGCGCCGACCTGAGCTTACGCCGCCTGAGCCGGATCGGACCGTCGCCCCCGTGCGCCGCGGCCCCGGCCTTGGGCGGAAGCGTCGGCCGCGTTCGGATCGAGCGCCGCCAGCGTCGTCATGACTCGCTCGGGCGGCAGGATGACGACCACCTCGGTGCCTTGTCTGACCTTCGAAGTCAGGCGGAACTGGCCGCCGTGAAGCTCGACCAGCCCCTTGACGATCGGCAATCCGAGACCGGTCCCCTCCTCGGCGTTCTTGTGCGCCAGCGAACCGCGGCCGAACGACGACAGGACGACCGGAATCTCCTCCGGAGGAATGCCCGGCCCAGTGTCCTTGATCGACACATACTGGCCGCCGGACCCGGTCCAGCCGACCTTGACCGCGACCGAGCCGCCCTGCGGCGTGAACTTGATGGCGTTGGTCAGCAGGTTGAGCGCCACCTGGCGCACGGCCCGCTCGTCCGCCCAGATACGGGGCAGATCCCTGTCCAGCGCCTCGGTGATCGTCAGATTGCGGCTCTTGGCGCGCATGGACAGGAGCCGGCAACAGTCCTCGACCACCGCCGGAAGCGACACCGCCTCCTCCTTCAACTCGTAGCGCCCGGCCTCGACCCGCGACAGGTCGAGGATTTCATTGATCAGCATCAGCAAATGCTGACCGCTGACGTGGATGTCATTGGCGTATTCCTTGTAGGCGGGAACGCCGTGGGCGCCGAAGAGCTCGCCCTTCATCACCTCCGAGAAGCCGAGAATGGCGTTGAGCGGGGTCCTCAGTTCGTGGCTCATGGTGGCGAGAAAGCGCGACTTCGCCAGATTGGCGCCCTCCGCTCGACGTCGCGCCTCGTCGGAGTTGAGCTTCGCCTGCTCGAGTTCGGCGATGAGGGAATCCTTCTCCGCCTGCAGGGAGACGTTGTTTGCGGCGGCGGCGTGAAGGCGCTGCACGACCACGAGGAAATAGGCGATGACTCCGATCGTCATGGCCACGATCGGCGGCCCCAAATGTTCGAGACGGGAGGCATAGACGAGAACGACGCCGACGATCATCGGCAGCATGCCAGCGACGAACGCCGCAGGAATGGTCGCGGCCAGCAGCGACATGACGGTCGCAACCATCAGCATGAGGATCATGGCGAAGGCGAGGGCGTCGGGATCGGGCGACCGCAGGAGCGCGACGATCAGGTAGGCCCACGCCGAGCCGCAGAACGCCGTGGCGAGCACGAACTTGCTGCGCCACGCGGTCCCGCTCTTGTCCGCTTCTCCGTTTTCGAGAAACGCGATCGGCAGCGCATGGACGAGACTGACGGCAGAACCGATGAAGAGGGCCCAGGTGACGAGGGGCGCCGCGCCGATCATGCCAAGCGCGGCGCCAGCGACGCCGAGGGCGACGAGGCCCAGAATGGGTCCGGTGTTGCGGTTTATCCGGGCGAACAGCTGCGTCATAGCGGCGGAATGGGTTGGAGCCGCGTCCGGCCCCGTCAGGATCTGGCGGGCGCGCCTGAGCTCGATCGTCATTTTGCGGCGACGCGCAGCAGCGTCCGGACCGATTCGTCCGCCCGTTCCGCTCTGCGTTTTCAATTCGCTCATGACGTCGGCGCGCACCGCAACTCGTGCGCCCATTATGCTGTTCAAAGGATTAACGAGGCGCTGACGAGGCTCGCTGAGGTTGACGCTTTGCGGCAAGGGTTGGTTATGCTCGTTGCACGAGCGGGCTTGGAGGGATCGATGAGATTGTACAATTCCAATTTCGCCCCAAACCCACGCCGCGTCCGCGTGTTTTTGAGCGAGAAGGGGCTGTCGATCCCGCGTGTGGACGTCGATCTCGCGAACCTCGAGCACAAGACGCCGGACTATTCTGTGGTCAACCCGTTTCAGTTGATCCCGGCGTTGGAGCTCGACGACGGCACGGTGATCGGGGAATCGATCGCCATCTGCCGCTACATCGAGGAGTTGCATCCCGAGCCGAACCTGTTCGGCGCCGATCCGCTGGAACGCGCCATGGTCGAGATGTGGCAACGGCGGGTCGAGTGGCAACTGTTGCTCCCGATCGCCCAGGTTTTCCGGCACACCCATCCGCACATGGCGAAACTGGAAGACCCGCAGATCGCCGACTGGGCGTCCGCCAATCGACCCCGCGTGTTGCGCAGCATGACCATCTTCAACGATGTCCTGCGCGACCGGTCGTTCGTCGCCGGCGATCGTTTTACCGTCGCCGACATCACCGGTTTGGTGGCGCTCGACTTCACCAGGTCCGCGCGGATCGCGATTCCGCCCGAGTTGGCCGACCTGACCCGCTGGCACGAAGCCCTCAGGTCCCGGGCGAGCGCTTCGGCCTGACGCGTTCTCTCGGCGCCACACGCACGCCTGTCGGGGCAGGTTTTACTCGGCGGCCTGCTTTCGACGCCTTGGCGGGCGGTTCGGCCACAGAACAATCCGATCCGGCCACCGATCTTGCCCAAGGTCGTCCTCGGAGGCGTAGACCCGCCCCCGGATGGAGACGCCGGCCGCGTGGACGCTGTCCGCCGAACCGGAGACGAGCGGATGCCAACCCGGCAGGTCTTTGCCTTCCGAGACGAGCCGATAGGCGCAGGTGACCGGTAGCCACGTGAGCGTGCGAACGACGGAGGGCGTGAGCCGGACACAGTCGGGAACCCGGCTGCTTCGTCGAGGATAGTCGCGGCACCGGCAGGTCTTGGCGTCGAGCAGGGTGCAACCGACGTCGGTGAAGTGAATTTCGCCCGTGTCTTCGTCCTCGAGCTTGACGAGGCAGCAACGCGCGCAGCCGTCGCACAGGCTCTCCCACTCCGCCGAGGTCATCTCCTCGAGCGACTTGAGCTTCCAAAACGGCTGGGACTCGGGCTTGCTGTTGGTCACGAATCGGGTCCCTGAGCGCGGTCCGGAAGCGGGCGGCGCGGGGTCGATATTAATCCTGGTCCGAGACGCTTGCTATCGGACCGGCGCCAGGATCGGCCTTCGGGACCGCCGCTGTCCGAGCGGCAAGGCGCTGGGTCAGCCTTCCGCGTCGGCCTCTTCCGCCGTCGGGCCCGCGTTGTCGAGAATGCGCTCGGCGATCAGGCCCGAGTTTTCCCGGATGGCGCGCTCGATCTTGTCGGCCATTTCGGCGTTGGCCTTGAGAAACGTCTTTGCGTTCTCGCGCCCCTGGCCGAGCCGAACGCTGTCGTAGGAAAACCAGGCGCCGGATTTCTCCACCACTCCGGCGCGGACGCCGAGGTCGATGAGTTCCCCGCTCTTCGACACGCCCTCGCCGTACATGATGTCGAACTCGACCTGCTTGAACGGCGGGGCGACCTTGTTCTTGACGACCTTGACGCGCGTCTGGTTGCCGACAACCTGATCGCGGTCCTTGATCGCGCCGATTCGGCGGATGTCGAGGCGCACAGACGCATAGAACTTGAGGGCGTTGCCGCCCGTCGTCGTCTCGGGCGACCCATACATGACGCCGATCTTCATCCGGATCTGGTTGATGAAGATGACCATGGTGTTGGAGCGAGAAATCGACGAGGTGAGCTTGCGCAGCGCCTGGCTCATCAGCCGAGCCTGCAGGCCCGGCTGCGATTCGCCCATCTCGCCCTCGATTTCGGCCCGCGGCGTCAACGCGGCGACCGAATCGATCACAAGCACGTCGATCGCGCCGGAGCGCACCAGCGTGTCGGTGATCTCGAGCGCCTGTTCGCCGGTGTCGGGCTGGGAGATCAGGAGGTCGTTGAGATTGACGCCAAGCTTCTTGGCATAGACCGGATCGAGCGCATGCTCGGCGTCGACGAAGGCGCAGACGCCGCCGAGCTTCTGCGCTTCGGCGATCACATGCAGGGTCAGTGTCGTCTTTCCGGAGGATTCGGGCCCGTAGATCTCGACCACCCGGCCGCGCGGCAGGCCGCCGACGCCGAGCGCGATGTCGAGCCCGAGCGAACCGGTCGGAATGGTCTCGATCTCGACCGCCTGCTGGTTCTTGCCCAGGCGCATGATCGAGCCCTTGCCGAACGCGCGCTCGATCTGCGAGAGCGCCGCATCGAGCGCCTTGGTCTTGTCCACTGGGGTCCCTTCCACCACGCGCAGAATCGGCTGGCTCATCGTTGGGGTCCTTCTCTCACGGGCGGGGTCCGATCCGCAATAGCGGCTCCGCGCCTCCCTGCCAGGATATGTACACTCTTTGTTCTGCCAGGCAAGTTCTTTTTTTGTTCTGCGCGGACCGAACGCGCATCCTAGGATCGCCCCGGCGTTGACGACGGTATTCAGCGGTATGACGGCGTGATTCACCGCGCGTTACAACCCGGAAGCGACAGGTTTCGCGGCGGCCTTCGCCTGCCTGATCCGACCTGATAAGTGCCTGTTCGATGCCTGTTCGGCGCCTGTTCCGGCCCTGTTAAGGCGCCTGTTCCGGGCCCCTCCGCCGCGCGCAACCATACGGTTGCACGTCTAGCAAGATCCTGAAATCAAAATGGATTTTCAGAACGAAGCGCCGACAGAGGCCAAAAGAAGGCCACCTTCCTTATAAATATGCGGCAGGTCGGCGCAGATGAGGGTGGCGGCCTTCGGCGCCGTCGTCCCGGAAGTTGCGTCAATCCAGGATACGCGCGAAGGTGAAATCATCCACCCGGAGACTCTGCATGGACCGCAGGCGCATGATGCTGTCGCTGTCGCTCGCCGGCGGGGCGTTCCTGACCGGCGCGGCCCGGTCCGGAGCCGCGCAGCCGAACCCGGTCGACATTCACGCCATTCTCGACGACCCGGAGGCGCCGGTCGGCGGGAATCCGCACGGCGACGTCACGATCGTCGCCTTCGTCGACGACAATTGCCCGTACTGCAAACGCTCCGAGCCGGAGCTGCAGCGCCTTGTCGCGACCGACGGAGGGATCAAGCTCATCTACAAAGACTGGCCGATCCTGGCGGAAAGCTCGGTCACGGGCGCGCAACTCGCGCTCGCCGCCAAATATCAAGGCCAATACGAGCGCGCGCACACCGCGCTGATGGCCCTGCACGGACAAAGCTCTGACGGCGCCATGCGCGACGCGGTCGCCTCCGCGGGCGTCGACATGACCCAGCTCGACCGGGATCTCGCCGCGCACGGCGACGCGATCATGAAACTCATTCGGCGCAACGCCGCGCAGGCGGACGCGCTCCAACTGAAGGGCACGCCCGTCTACCTCATCGGGCCCTATATGGCAGCCGCGGCGTTAACCTACGACGAGTTCGCGGATGTCGTGGCGAAGTTCCGGGCGCACATGGGCAAGTGAAAGTCGCAGGCGACTTCAGCTCGCCGGCGCGAACACCCGCAGGCGCTGTCCATCCGGGTCGAGGGCGACGAAGGTGTAGCCGAAATCCATCCGGGTCGGCTCGAGCGCGATCGCGGCGCCCTTGTCGCGCCAAGCGGCGCACAGCGCCTCGACCTCGGCCTCGCTCTCGGCCGTGAAGGCGATCTCGCCGCCGCCGGCGGCGTTGGCCGGGGGTCTGACGCCGTCGCGCTTCCATATCCCCAGCATCAGGTCGGCGCCGGCGGGAAGCATGGCGAAGGTCGGCGACAAGTCGACCGCCGGCCGGCCGAGGATCGAGGCGTAGAACGCTTCGCTCCTGGCGACGTCGGCGACATAGACGATGATGAAGGTGACGTTGGACATGGGATCGGCTCCGGTTGACGGAACGACCCTACCGGGCGGCGCTGTCAGTTTCCGTCAGCAGCGGGCGCCGCAGCGCCTGGCGTGAGGAAATAGGGCTCAACCGGTCCGGTCAGCTTGATCAGCAACGGATTGCCCTTGCGGTCCCTGGTCTTGCCGACCGGCGCCCGAACCCAGTTCTCGCTGACGCAATATTCCTCGACATCGTGTCGCTCAGCGCCGCGGAACCGGACGCCGACGCCGCGCGCCAGCGCCGCCGCGTCATAAAATGGGCTCTCCGGATCGACGCTCAGCCGATCGGGGGGGCTATCGGTCGAAGGGCTCGGCTCGGTCATCGCGACGTCCGTCCACTCGTTCGCCCGCTCCTGATCGAGGCGGCGCGGGGAAGGTGGCTTCGGGCGGGACTTTAGACGGCGAGAGCCTTGACGCGCTTGGTCAGGCGCGAAATCTTGCGCGAGGCCGCGTTGCGGTGGACGATGCCCTTCTGGGCGGCGCGGGCGAGCTTCGGCTCGGCGGCGTGCAGGGCCTCCGCCGCCGCCTTCGGGTCCTTGGCGGCCAACGCCTCCTCGACCTTGCGGACGAACGTCCGCATTTCGCTGCGGCGCGACTTGTTGACCGCGGTGCGGCGGATGGTCTGGCGGGCGGCTTTCTGGGCCGACTTGGTATTGGCCATGAACTCAATTCCCTCGGGCGCGTTTCGAAGCGCGTCTTCGCGCAAAATGAATGAGGCCGGGCGAACGCCCAGCCTGGATCGCGGGCTTATATGCTTTTCGGGTCGTCGGCGTCAACCGCCGAACGGAAGCCGCGGCGCCATGGGCTTGATCGCGCGCGAAGGCTTCAGGCGCGCGGCGACGCGGGGCTCGTTCCGCGGAAGGTGAACCGCGCCGGACGCTTCTCGGCGAAAGCGGCAAGCCCTTCCGAGAAATCCGGCCCCAGCGCGGCCTGCTCGGCCAGCGCCCGAAACGCCGGGGTCTCGACGGTCATGCCGCCGGCGATCGCATCGACCGCACGCTTGCCGCCGCGGATCGAGGCCTGGCTGAGATCGGCGAGGCCTCGGGCGTAACCGAGCGCGGTCTCGCGCAGCGCCGTCTCGACTCTCCGGTCGATCAGACCGATCGACAGCGCCTCGTCGGTTTCGATCCGTCGCCCGGTGAAAAGAATGTCCTTGGCGCGCGCAGGCCCGACCAGTTCGACGAGACGGCGCGTCTCGGCGTGGCCATAGACGAGCCCGAGCTTCGCCGGCGTGATCGCGAGATGGGCGTCCGCGGCGCAAAACCGGAGGTCGCAAGCGAGCGCCACGGCGAGACCGCCCCCGACGACGTTGCCCTGCAGGACCGCAATGGTCGGGCGGTCGATCTCCATCAGCGCCCGGAGCCCGTCCTGGATGGCGTCGCCGTAATCGCGGGTCGCCGCCGCGTCCTTGTAGACCTCGTCGAATTCCGAAATGTCGGCGCCGGCGCTGAAATGGCCGCCAGCGCCCTCCGCGATCACGACGAGCGCGTCTGGCCTCGCCTCGATCGAGGCCCGGATCGCCGGAAGAGCGCGCCACATGGCGCGCGAGATGGCGTTGCGCCGTTCGGGCCGGTTCAGAACGATCCGGGCGAATGGCGGCTCGAAGCTCAGCGAAATGTCGGTCATGGTCGCCAACGAGGTGGGGGAAATGGGCGACGCCCTTTCTGGAGCATTTGCCGGGTTGGAGCAAACGCCGCCCTGTCGTAGCGTTGCGGAAACGACGGCCCAGGGCGGCCAAGAGGGACTGAACCGCATGACGAACCCCGGCGATTACCCGCGCGACATGATCGGCTACGGGCGCACGCCGCCGTTCGCCGATTGGCCCAACGGGGCGCGGATCGCCGTTCAGTTCGTGATCAATTACGAGGAAGGCGGCGAGAACAACATTCTGCACGGCGACGCCGCCTCGGAGGCGTTTCTCTCGGAGATCGTCGGCGCGGCGCCCTGGCCGGGCATGCGCCACATGAATATGGAGTCGATCTACGAATATGGCTCGCGCGCCGGCTTCTGGCGCCTGCACCGGATGTTCACGGAGCGGTCCGTCCCCGTCACCGTCTACGCCGTCGCCACCGCGATGGCCCGCAATCCCGAGGCGGTCGCGGCGATGAACGAGGCCAAGTGGGAAATCGCCACCCACGGTTATAAATGGATCGACTATCGCGATGCGCCTGCCGAATTGGAGGCTCAGCACATCGCCGAGGCGATCCGCATCCACACCGAGGCGGCAGGCGTCCGCCCGCTCGGGTTTTACCAGGGGCGCTCATCGATCAACACGATCCGGCTCGGCATGGAGGAGGGCGGCTTCGTCTATTGCGCCGACGTCTACGCCGACGACCTGCCCTACTGGGCCGAGGGTCCGCGCGGGCCTCAGCTTCTCGTTCCGTATACGCTCGATTCGAACGACATGCGCTTCGCCACCCCGCAGGGCTTCAATTGCGGCGACCAGTTCTACGCGTATCTCAAGGATTCGTTCGACGCGCTCTACGCCGAGGGCGACGTCGCCCCCAAAATGCTGTCGGTCGGGCTGCACTGCCGCCTTGTCGGCCGGCCGGGGCGCGCGGCGTCGCTGAAGCGCTTCCTCGACTATGTGCTGAGCCACGACAAGGCGTGGGTTCCGACCCGGCTCGACATCGCGCGGCGTTGGATTCGGACCCATGCCCCACCCGGCGGCTGGAAGCCGTCCAGGCTGACCCGGACGCTGTTCCTCGAAAGGTTCGGCGGCGCCTACGAGCACTCGCCCTGGATCGCCGGGGCGGCCTATGACGCAGGGCTCGAGGCGGACGCCGACGACGCCGAAGGGCTGGCGAAGGCCCTGGCGGCCGCCGCGGCGCGGGGCTCCGACGATCAGAAACGCGCGCTGATCCAGGCCCATCCGGATCTCGCCGGACGCCTTGCCCAGGCGCGCCGCTTGACCGCCAAATCGACCGGCGAGCAGGCGAGCGCCGGGCTCGACCGGTTGAGCTCCGAAGAGTTCGCCGAGTTCGCCGCGCTCAACGACGCCTACCGCAGCCGTTTCGGCTTCCCGTTCATCATGGCGGTCAAGGGCAAGAGCAAGGCTGAGATTCTCGCTGGCTTCGAGCGCCGGCTGACCAACGACGCAGACGCCGAGACGCGAACGGCGCTTGCGGAGATCGACCGGATCGCGGCGCTGCGGCTTCGGGAGATTTTGGCGTGAGCGGGGCGCCGGGCGCGTTGTCCGGGGACGGCTGCTCACCTTCATCGACGACCCGGCTGAGGCCGGCGTAACGGCGCGCCGCTATCTCGAAGACGGGGCGGTTCTGATCGAGGACGGGCGGATCGCCGCGGTCGGCGACGCGCCCGCAATTCTCGCCCTGGCGCCCGCGGATGCGACGATCGACGATCATTCGGGCGCGCTCGTCATGCCCGGGCTGATCGACGTCCACATCCACTATCCGCAGACGCAGGTGATCGCTTCCTATGGCGCGCAGCTGCTCGACTGGCTGCACAACTACACCTTCGTCGAGGAGCAGCGGTTCGCCGATCCGGCGCACTGCGCCCGCGTGGCGGAGTTCTTTCTCGAGGAGCTCTTTCGCTGCGGCACGACGACGGCGCTCGTCTATTGCACCGTCTATCCGCAATCGGCGGAGGCGTTCTTTGCCGCCGCCGAACGGGTCGGGGCGCGCATGATCGCCGGCAAGGCGATGCTCGACCGCAACGCGCCGGCGGCGCTGCTCGATGACGTTCAGACGAGCTACGACGACACGAAGGCGCTTATCGAGCGCTGGCATGGCCGAGGCCGGCTCGGCTATGCGGTGACGCCGCGTTTCGCCATCACCTCGACGGAGGCGCAGCTCCAGGCGGCGGGGTCGCTGGTAAGGGCGTTCCCCGGCGTCTACATGCAGTCGCACGTCGATGAGAATACCGACGAAATCGAGTTCGCGCGTCAGCTCTTTCCCGAGGCGCGCGACTATCTCGACGTCTATGGCCGCGCCGGCCTGCTCGGACCGCGCTCGGTGTTCGGCCATTGCATCCACATGACGGGCGACGAGGTCGCGGCGATGGCCGAAAGCCGGTCGGTCGCGGCCTTCTGCCCGACTTCGAACCTGTTCCTCGGCTCCGGCCTGTTCGACCGGGCGCGGCTCGCCGGCGCCGGCGTGAGGATCGGGCTCGCCACCGACGTCGGCGGCGGAACCAGCTACTCGATGCTTCGGACAGCCGCCGAGGGCTACAAGGTGCTGCAGCTCGGCGGTCAGCCGTGGCCGGCGGCGGAGGCCTTCTACCAGATGACCCTCGGCAACGCGCGCGCGCTCAGCCTCGACCAGGCCATCGGCTCGATCGAAGTCGGCAAGGACGCCGACCTCGTCATCCTCGATTCGCGCGCGACCCCGGCGATGGCGCACCGGATGGAGAGGGTCGACGGCGACCTCGACCAGGAGCTGTTCGTTCTGGTCACGCTCGGCGACGACCGCGCCGTGCGGCAGACCTACGTGGCGGGCGAGCCGCGGAAGACGTGAGCGTTTGCAGGGCCTCGGCGAGGCTCCTGGCGCCGGAACCGATTGTGACGGCCGAGCGCCCGGAGCGGCGCGGTCTGCCTGCGCCCGACGTCGGCGCAACCTCCGCCGGCGCGGCTTCCATTTCCTTCAACCGGCTTCCAAAGGCTTCACTTTCCTTCCGCCGGGCCTTCCAGAAATTTCCATGGCCTTCAAAAAGTTGCAGAAATTTCCGAGAAGCTGAGACTTATCAAGGCGTTACCCCCAGAAGAAGGAGCTAATGTTCGACAGCGAGAAATTCGACATCTCCGGCCTGCAGAACGCGGGAACGTACATCGCCGGAGTTGGCGGCGGCGACGGCTCCGCTCCAGCGGCCGGCGGCGCAGCGGGCGCGATCGGCCCGTGCGGCCCGGCGAGCGGCGGGGGCGGCCGCGCGGCCCCTTCCGCGGCGGCCGGACCGGGCGATTTGGCCCCCGCCATCTCGGCCTCGACGCCGAGCCGGATCCGGTCGACGAGCATCTCGACCACCAGCGCGTCGGCCTGCTGCGACGGCTGCGGCGCGGCCTTGCGGGCGCGCGTCTGATAGGCGTCGAGCCGGTCGATCGCCTTGATGTACGGGGCGATCGCCCGGACGTCGCCCTTCGCCAGCGCCTCGCCCGCCATTTTGACGACGAATTCCAGCCGCTCGATCTGCAGGGCGGCGTAGATGTCCTCGTCGACCGGCTGCGAGCGCCGGACATGGGCGCCGACGATCTGGCGCACCCGCCGCTCCGAAAGCCCTTCCATGCTGGCGACGTCGCGATAGCCCCAGCCCTCGCGCAGGCAGTCGAGCATGCGTCGGGTCCGCGCCGCCCGGGTGAAGGTCGTGATGCGGGGCGAGGGGGGCGCCCATCGACAGTCGCTAAGCCGCAAGAAGGAGAAAAGCGGACGTCGACCAACAGCGCGAACGGAGGCCGGGAAAGCGGCGACAACGACCGAACGGACGAGGTCGGGGTGTTCCGGACGCAGCGCCGCTGCGGCTCACCTCACTCTCAGCGACCGCAATGCGGATAGCGCCCGTTCCCCCTGGTCGGCCGGTCGGCGTTGTTGACCCGGTTACACGACCAAGCGCTGCCAAAGTTCCGATTTTTTGCCTCCCGACATAGTCTGGCTCGCGAAGGGCATGATTCATGCTCCGCGTCCGGCTTTCCGCTTCGGCGTCACGATCGATCGCGAGCGTATTTTCGGCGAAGAGGTATGGAAAGAGCCTCTTCCTGTTCTGATCCGGGCCGCCGATTCCAGCGTTTTCGTTGCCGCTGCCGGACGTGACGCTGCCCTTTTGGCCGTTTCGCGGAGAGAAGGGGAGGGTGGGCCCCGCGGCGCCTTGACCGTCGCCGGCGTATCCTGATCTGATCGCGCCTCACGGGCGCCTCGATGACGTTCGGTCGCGCGGGCTCACAGGGGGAGAGACGATGGGAGTCTTCTTGCGATATCCGCTTCGGGTTCGCGGCCGAGCGGACAGACTATCCATCGTCCTCCTTGCGCCCGTTCTTCTAGGATTCGCCCTGCTGCTGTTCGGACGCGCTCCGAGCCATGCGGCGGACCCCTGCCTGGACAACCTGCCCGCGCCAACTCCCGCCCTGCACAGAGTCGTTCAATTGGTGAATTGCTCCAATCAAAGGGTGTTGGGGACGGCGAACGCCGCGCACGCCGCCGGGCTGCCGGCGAACCCGGTCATGCCGCGCGAAAACACCTGGGTGATGGAGCCCTTTCCGGTCCCCGCCGGCGCGCCGGCGAACGCCAATGTCCTGACCATCGACATCCCCGAGGCCTGGGAGAACACGTCGCCAAAGGGTTCCACGGGGCCCAATTTCTGGGTGCGCACGGGCTGCCGGTACGACACGGCGATCGGGATTGCGCAGTGCGAGACCGGCGGCTGCTCAGGCTTCTACGATTGCAGCAAGGCTCTGCTCGGCCCTCCGGTCGGCGCCACGATCGCCGAGTGGACCTTCTACCAGCCGACGACGATCAACGGACAGACTTATCATCTGGATTATCCGGACATCAGCGCCGTCAACGGCGTGAACCTGAACCTGGACATTCAGCCGGTCGGAGGCTCGTCCGCCAGCCCCATCAGCGCGAATGACCCGCAGTGGCTGTCTGAGAACTACCCCCTGACGGTGCACGGCGCCGATCTGCGAACCCCTGGAGATGCGTTGGGTCAGTGCCCCGGGTCGTTTCAGCTCAAGCGCTCCGATCTGACCGGCGTGACGACGCCTCCGACGCTTCCGGGCCAGGCGCTTTATGCCTTCGTCATCGCGGACGCCGCTGGAACGCCGCAGGATCCTGCGGGAAACTCGATCATCGGCTGCTTCTCGAACTGCGGGCGATACGAGTTTCCGACCAGCGCCGCCGCCGACTGCGCCGACGCCAGCCCGGACTCCCGGTGTTTCCTGCACAAGACCTTCTGCCTCTACCTGCCGTCGGACGCCTACGGGCGGTCCTGCACGACGGATGCCGATTGCGCCTACAAGGGCGTCAATTACGGACTCGCGTGCTGGGACAACGGGAACGGCAAGCCGGTGTGCAGCGGCCGGGGCTTCATCAAACAGTCGAGCTGCGACCCCGGCGTGTGCACATTTCAATATGGTTTCCAGGGAAGCAAGGCCTGGCAGCCGCCCTTGGCTCGATGCACCGCCGTCACGAGCAACTCCGCGGCCTGCATCGGCGAAGACACGGTGCATGACGTCATGCGCAAGGCGTATACGTGGCCGAACGATCCGCAGGTCTACGGCGGCGACGCCGCCCTCTACAGGATCGTCTTCGCGCCGGGGGGAACGAGCGTCCCGATCACGCCCTCCGTCGGCCAGGCGGCCGGGCGCCGACGGAAAGCGGGATCCCGCTCTGTAGTTCATTGCCGGCGCATTACGGCTACGCGTCACAATATTCGGGTGCGGGCAGCGCGGCTTGCGACAAGCCCTGCGATGTTCCCGTCAATTCGGTCTGCCCGGGATTCCGGCCGCCGGCCGCCAGCTTCGCGGTGGCCTATCCGGGCGCGACTTCCGCGTCCCCGTGGGCCTGCAATTTCAATCCGAACGGCGGCGGCGGCAACAACGGCGTGATCTGCCGTTGGCAATGACGATCGGGGTTGCCGGTCGGCAGCCGGAGGGACTTTCCTGCTGGTCGAGGATCGTCGATCCGGTCCAGGGTCGAGCCGTCGCGCCCTAGCGCGAAGACGACGTTCCGAGGCTCGGCAGGTCCAGTCCCTTCTCGCGCGCGCAGTCCAGCGCCAGCGGGTAGCCCGCGTCGGCGTGGCGCATGACGCCGGTGGCGGGGTCGTTCCAGAGCACGCGGCCCGACGCGGCGCGCCGCCTCGGGCGTGCCGTCGGCGACGATCACCATGCCGGCGTGCTGGCAGAAGCCCATGCCGACGCCGCCGCCGTGATGCAGCGACACCCAGGTGGCGCCGGAGGCGCAGTTCAACAGCGCATTCAAGAGCGGCCAGTCGGAGACGGCGTCGGAGCCGTCCCTCATCGCTTCCGTCTCGCGGTTGGGCGTGGCGACCGAGCCGGAATCGAGATGGTCGCGGCCGATCACGATCGGCGCCTTGAGCTCGCCGCTGGCCACCATCTCGTTGAAGGCGAGGCCGAGCCGGTGCCGGTCGCCGAGGCCGACCCAGCAGATGCGCGCCGGCAGGCCCTGGAACTGGATGCGCGCGCGGGCCATGTCGAGCCAGTTGTGCAGGTGCGGATTGTCGGGAATCAGCTCCTTGACCTTGGCGTCGGTGCGATAGATGTCCTCCGGATCGCCCGACAGCGCCGCCCAGCGGAACGGCCCGACGCCGCGGCAGAACAGCGGGCGGATGTAGGCCGGCACGAAGCCCGGGAAGTCGAAGGCGTCCGCGACGCCCTCGTCCTGCGCCATCTGGCGGATGTTGTTGCCGTAGTCGACCGTCGGCACGCCCGCGTGGTGGAAGTCGAGCATGGCGCGCACGTGCTCGGCCATCGACGCGCTTGCGCGGCGCGCTCGACGCCCTTCGGATCGCTGAGGCGCGCCGCTCCTCCCACTCGTCCAGCGTCCAGCCCTTCGGCAGATAGCCGTTGAGCGGATCGTGCGCCGAGGTCTGATCGGTGACGAGGTCGGGCCTGACGCCGCGCCGGACGAGTTCGGGCAGCACCTCGGCCGCATTGCCGAGCAGGCCGACCGAGACGGGCTTGCCCGCCTTCACGCGAGCGGTCGATGATCTCGAGCGCCTCGTCGAGCGTCTTGGCCGGCGACGTCGAGATAGCCGGTGCGCAGGCGGAACTCGATGCTGCGACGGGCTGGCACTCGACGGCCAGCATCGAGGCGCCGGCCATGGTGGCGGCCAGCGGCTGCGCCCGCCCATGCCGCCGAGGCCGGCGGTCAGGATCCAGCGGCCGCGCGAGATTGCCGCCGTAGTGGCGGCGGCCCACCTCGACGAAGGTCTCGTAGGTGCCCTGCACGATGCCTTGCGAGCCGATGTAGATCCAGGAGCCCGCCGTCATCTGGCCGTACATCATCAGGCCCTTGCGATCGAGCTCGTGGAAATGGTCCCAGGTCGCCCAGTGCGGCACGAGGTTGGAGTTGGCGATCAGCACGCGCGGCGCGTCGGCGTGGGTCTGGAACACGCCGACCGGCTTGCCCGACTGGACCAGCAGCGTCTCGTCCGGCTTCGAGCCGGCGCAGCGTCGTCGACGATCCTGTCGAAGGCGTGCCAGTCGCGCGCGGCGCGGCCGATGCCGCCGTAGACGACGAGCTCGTCCGGCCGCTCGGCGACGTCGGGGTCGAGATTGTTCATCAGCATCCGCAGCGGGGCTTCGGTGAGCCAGCTCTTGGCGGTCCGCTCTGTCCCATGCGGCGCGCGGACGACGCGCATGTTGTCGAGGCGGGAAGAGTGGGTCATGACAATTCCTTCGTAAGTCGCAAAGTCAAGAAACGAGGGCGATCATTGTGAGGAAACGCCGGAGACCCTCATCCGGCGCTCCGCGCCACCTTCCCCCGGAGGGGGCACGGCTGTCCGGGGAATTTTTCACGCATAGGGGAAGTCCAACTGGTTGGGATTGAGGCGGTCGCGTTTTCTGCTTGGATTGGTCGGTGGGGGCGTTTCGATGGCTGCGAGGCGGCGGCGGGGGCGAAGAGGAAGACGTCGACGAGTTCGGTGAAGCGCAGGATATCGAATTTGGTTTTGGCGGCCTTGGCCGCCAGTTCTCAGCAGGATGTAGGCGATTATCGCCGCGTAGATCTGCAGTTTGACGGCGTTTGCACTGGTTCCGAGGAAGGAGCGCAGCTTCAGGTGCTGCTTGAGCCAGCGGAACAGCAGCTCGATTTGCCAGCGGAACTTGTCGGCCTGGGCGATTTCGACGGCGGATCGCTTCATGTCGTTGGTGATCACGACGATCGTCTTTGCGTCCTCGTCGCGCAGGATTACGATGCGGCGCAGCGGGATCGGCAGCTTGGAATCGCCTTTGCTCGAGAGCTCGACCTCCTCATCGGCGATCACGGTGAAGCCGTCTCCGCGCGAGGGCCCGTATTGGCGCTCGGCCTTGACGGTCAGGCCCATGTTGGTCTTGGGCCTGGTGACGAAGAAGGCCTCGGCCGCATGAATGGCTCTCCACCAGCCGTAATGGCAGTAGCCCTTGTCGAACACATAGGTGAGGCCGGCCTCGATCTCGATCTGTCGGCCATCTGGGCGTCGTTGACGTTGGCGTCGGTGATGTCGAGGATCTGCGGCAGATCGCGGCCGGGATCGTAGACGACATGGGCCTTCATGCCGCGGATGCGGCCGTTGGACTTGGCCCAATCGAACAGTTTTCCCAATGGGATGGGCGTCGAGTCGATCAGGCGCAGCAGTTTCTTGGCCTCGGCCCGGGTCGAGCGGTCGGCGAGACCCGCGACCATCCCCAGGACTTCGGCGAAGGCTTCGACTGGCCGGCGGGCATTGGCGTCGGCAAGCGTCGAGCGGGCGATCGCCTCGCAGCGCAGATGATAATGGGCGTTGGCGTTGGCGTTCCAGCCGGATGCGAGCGCGCGCAGCGACGTCGCGCCGGTGAGCTGGGCGTGGATCAACACCATCAGGTGCTCCCAGCTGCGGAACGATTTGTCATAGGCGTCGGCGTTTCGGCGCTTGACGATCGCCTCGAACCGCCGCCGGTCGAGGGGTTCGACAAGTTGGCTGAAAATGGTCGGAGTAAAACGCATGCCCCGCTCTCTTTTCTAAGTCTCTACAACCAGAAAATACCAAGGAATCTCATCAAGTTCCCTGGTTTTGCGGGGCATGCGCTGCGACACGTTAAATCAGCCCTTACACTTCCCCGGACAGCCGTGCGGAGGGGGGGAGGGTCGCCCTCTCCCACCGGGAGAGGGACGCGGCCGAAGGCCGCGGGGTGAGGGGTCGCTGGCGCATGCGGCTCAGCCGGGACCACGCTGCGTCCAGTCGAGCAGGACGGTCAGGAGCGCGCTGAGCGTGGCGCGGGTCGGCGTCGCGCAGACCTCGTCGATGGCGCCGGGCCAGGTGTCGGGCCAGGGCTGCGGGGGCTCGATCATATAGGCGCGGCAAGCCAGTTCGAGTTGCACGGCCTCGACGCCGCTCTCCGGACGGCCGAAATCTCGGGTGATCCAGCCGCCCTTGAAGCGACCGTCGACGACGAAGCTCTGGCGGCTCGACGCAAGGGTCTCGACGAGCCGATCGCGTAACGAGGCCGAGCAGCTGCGCCCGGAATTCGTCCCGAGGTTGAAGATCGGCAGCTTGCCCTCGAACAGGCGCGGAACGATGGAGCGGATCGAATGCGCGTCGTAGAGGGCGACGCGCGGATGCCTGCTGCGCAGTCGGGCGATCTCGCTCCGCAGCGCGTCGTGGTAGGGCGCGTAATAGAGCGCGCGGCGGTCGGCGATCTCGGCCGCGGCGGGCGCCCCGCCTTCGTGATAGAGCGGCTCGCCATCGAAGGTGGTCGTCGGGCAGAGTTCGGTCGTCGCCTGGCCCGGATAGAGCGACATGCCGTCGGGATTGCGGTTCACGTCGATGATCGAGCGCGAAATGTCCGTTCGCACCACCGTCGCGCCGATCCCGCCTGCGAAATCGTAGAGTTCGGGGAGATGCCAGTCGGCGTCGCGCCGCGCCAGCCATTCGCTGACGAAGCGCGGCTCGTAGTCGGCGAGCTCCGTCCCGGCGTGCGGGATGCTGACGACCAGCGGCGCCTCGCGCTGCTCGATGTGGAGCCAATCCGGCGTCATGCTTCGAGCTCCGGCCAGCGAACGTCGCCGGCGGCGGCGGCGAAATCGTCCGACGCGATCAGCGCAGCCGCGGCGGCGATGTCGGGGTGGAGGTAGCGGTCGTCGTCGAGCCGCGGCGCATCCTGCCGCAGACGCGCGCGCACGGCCTCGAGGGCGGCGCTCGACCGCAAGGGGGCATGGAACTCGATCGCCTGCGCCGAGGCGAGGGCCTCGATCGCCACGACGTTGAGGGCGTTCTGAGCCATCGCTGCAAGGCGCCGCGCGCCATGCGCCGCCATCGACACGTGATCTTCCTGATTGGCGGAGGTCGGGATCGAGTCGACGCTGGCCGGATAGGCGCGCTGCTTGTTCTCGGAGACGAGCGCGGCGGCCGTGACCTGCGGGATCATGAAGCCCGAGTTGAGGCCCGGCCGCGGCGTCAGGAACGCCGGCAGGCCCGACAACGCCGGATCGACCAGCATGGCGATGCGCCGCTCGGCGAGCGAGCCGATCTCGCATACGGCCAGCGCGATCATGTCGGCGGCGAAGGCGACCGGCTCGGCGTGGAAATTGCCGCCCGACAGCGCCAGGTCGTCTTCCGGGAAAATCAGCGGATTGTCGGTGACGGCGTTCGCCTCGTCGGCAAGGGTCGCCGCCGCCTGGCGCAGAAGATCGAGGCAGGCCCCCATGACCTGCGGCTGGCAGCGCAGGCAATAGGGGTCCTGAACGCGCGGATCGTCGCGTCGGTGGGAATCGCGGATCGCGCTGCCGGCCATCAGCGCGGCGAGAGTCGCGGCCACCTCGCGCGGGCCGCGATGCCGGCGCAAGGCCACGATGCGCGGATCGAACGGGGCGTCGGAGCCGCGCGCCGCGTCGGTCGAGAGCGCGCCGGTCACCAGCGCCGCGCGAAGGACGCGATCGACCGCGAAAAGGCCAGCCAGCGCATGAGCGGTCGAGAACTGGGTGCCGTTGAGAAGCGCCAGCCCCTCCTTTGGTCCGAGCTCGCACGGAGACAGGCCTGCCCGTTCGAGGGCGGCCGACGCAGGCAGGACATCGGCGCCGAATCGCGCCTCGCCGACGCCGATCATCGCCGCAGTCATATGGGCGAGCGGCGCGAGGTCGCCCGAGGCGCCGACCGACCCTTGAGCGGGCACGACCGGCGTGACGCCGCGATTGAGCATCGCCTCGAGAAGGGCGAGCGTCGCCGGGCGCACGCCCGGAGGCGCCCTGCGCCAGCGAATCGAGCTTCAGCGCCATCATGAGCCGCGTTGCGGCGACGGACGCAGGCTCGCCGACGCCGGCGGCATGTGAGAGCACGATGTTGCGCTGGAGCTGGACGAGATCCGCGTCGGCGATACGGACGCTCGCGAGCTTGCCAAAACCGGTATTCACCCCATAGACCGGCTCGCCGCGGGCGATGATACGCCGGACGGCGGCGGCGGCCGCCTCGACGCGCTGAGCAGTTGCGGGGTCGAGCGCGACGGCGGCGCCTGTGTAGATGGCGCGCCAGTCCACGAGCGTTGCGGCGCCGCCGCGAAGCCGGACCGTCATTGGCCTCTCCAAATGCGGGCGTGCAGGGGATTGAAGCCGAGCCGATAGACGAGCTCCGCCGGACGCTCGATCTCCCAGATCGCCAGATCCGCCCGTTTGCCGGGCTCGAGCGCGCCGGTCTCGGCCTCGAGCCCCAGCGCGCGCGCGGCGTTCCGCGTGACGCCGGCGAGACATTCCTCGACGGTCAGGCGAAAGAGGGTCGCGGCCATGTTGAGCGCAAGCAACAGCGAGGTCATCGGCGAGGTGCCGGGGTTGCAGTCGGTCGAGACCGCCATCGGCACGCCGTGGCTCCTGAAGAGGTCGATCGGGGGCGTCTTCGTCTCGCGCAGCATGTAGAAGGCGCCGGGCGCGAGGGTGGCGACGACGCCCGCGCGCGCCATCGCGACGACATCGTTGTCATTGACGTATTCGAGATGTTCGGCGGAAAGAGCCCCGAATTCGGCCGCCAGCGTCGCGCCGCCGAGTTCGACAATTGCTCGGCGTGCAGCTTGACTGGAAGGCGGAGGCTCCGGGCGCTCGCAAAGACCCGGCGCATCTCGTCGCGCGAGAAGGCGATGCCCTCGCAGAATCCGTCGACCGCATCGACGAGCCCTTCCGAGGCGAGCGCCGGCAGCATGGCGTCGGCGACCTCCGCGACGTAGCCCGCGCGATCCTCGGCATATTCCGGCGGCAGCGCGTGGGCGCCGAGAAAGGTGGCGCGCACCTCGACCGGGCGCTCGGCCGCGAGACGCCGCGCCGCGCGCAGCATCTTGCGCTCGGTCGGGAGATCGAGGCCGTATCCGGACTTGATCTCGACCGTCGTGACGCCCTCGGCGATCAGCGCGTCGAGACGCGGCAGCGACTGGCGAACGAGTTCGTCCTCGCTTGCCGCGCGAGTCGCGTGGACGGTCGAGACGATGCCGCCGCCGGCGCGCGCGATCTCCTCGTAGCTCGCGCCGGCGAGACGCGCCTCGAACTCCGCCGCCCGGCTGCCCGCATAGACGAGATGAGTGTGGCAGTCGATCAGCCCGGGGGTGATCCAGCGGCCCTCGCAGTCGATGGTCCGCGCGTCGCTCGGGACCGTCGGCGCCTCGGGTTCGGGGCCGGCGAAAACGACGCGGCCCGCGCGGGCGACGATCGCGCCGCGATCGACGACGCCGAGACCGGGAGCGCCGACCGCCAGGGTCGCGAGCCGGGCGTTGCGCCAGATCGTCGTCGCCTCGCTCGCCGGCGTCATCGTGGTGCCCTCGCCTCTTGGCTTCGGCAAGCGTCTAATGTATAGACATAATGAAGTCAAGCGTGCGGGCAGGACGATGACCGACGTTGCATTTCGAGCGGGCGCTGACGGCGCAGGGCTGGGCCTCCGACGTCCGGGTCCGGATCGACGGCGCGACGATCGCCACGGTCGAGCCCGACCTCGGCCGCTGAAGCCGGCGACGAGCGCTGCGGGATCGGCGTCCCCGCCATCGGTAACCTGCATTCGCACGCGTTCCAGCGCGCCATGGCCGGCCTCGCGGAACGGCGAGGCGAGGCGGCCGACAGTTTCTGGACCTGGCGCGACGCGATGTATCGCCTCGCGCTCGCCGCAACGCCCGACGACGTCGAGGCGATCGCGGCCCAAGCCTATGTCGAGATGCTGGAGGCGGGCTACGGCGCCGTCGCGGAGTTTCACTACCTCCACCACGACGTTTCCGGCGCGCCTTACGCCAACCGGGCCGAGATGTCGGAGCGGATCGGCGCGGCGGCGGCCGCGACGGGCATCGGGCTCACGCTGCTTCCGGTGTTCTATGCGCGCGCAGGGTTCGGCGGCGAGCCCGCGCGCCCCGAACAGCGCCGTTTCGTCAACGATCTCAACTCTTTCGCCGCGCTCCTGACCGACTGTCGCGGCGCGTTGGCCCAGGATGTCCGCCTCGGCGTCGCGCCGCACTCATTGCGCGCAGCGACCCCCGAAGAGCTTGCCGGCGTCGTCGCCCTCGCGGGCGACGGGCCGATCCACATTCATATCGCCGAGCAGACCGGCGAGGTCGAGGCTTGCGTGGCCTGGTCCGGCGCGCGTCCGGTACGCTGGCTCTTCGATCATGCCGACGTCGATCAGCGCTGGTGCCTCGTTCACGCCACGCATGTCGACGAGGGCGAGGTTCGGGCGGTCGCACGTTCGGGCGCGGTCGTGGGTCTCTGCCCGATCACCGAAGCCAATCTCGGCGACGGGGTGTTTCCGGCGGCGGCCTTTCTCGAAGCGGACGGGCGGTTCGGCGTCGGATCGGATTCCAACGTCGAGATCACGGTCGCGGGCGAACTTCGCATGCTGGAATATGGGCAGCGCCTGGTTCGGCGCGCGCGCAATGTCTGCGCGCGTCGCGACGGCTCAACCGGCAGGATGGTGTTTGGCGGCGCCGCCGCTGGCGGCGCGCAGGCGCTCGGGCGCCCCGCGGGCAAACTCGCGCCCGGCGCCGACGCCGACATCGTGTCGCTGAACGGCAATTCGCCGCTCGTCGCGGGTCGCGCCGACGACGCCATTCTCGACGCCTGGATCTTTGGCGGCGCGCGCGACTTGGTCGACCGCGTCTGGAGCGGCGGCGACATGGTCGTGAGCGAAGGGCGCCACCCGCGTCGCCAGGCGATCGCGGCGCGGTTCGGCGCGACCCTGGAACGGCTGGCGGCGGCGACCGGCGCCTGAAGCGGCGACGAACGGGGGGGGGACGAGGGTCCATGCAGGCAGGCGACGGCGCGGCGGCGAGGGCCGGCGGCGAGGGCGCGAACCGCCGGGTAGAACGGCCCTCTTTGCACAGCCAGATAATCGCGGGGATCGAAGCGAAGATTCTCGGCGGCGAGTGGCCGCCCGGCCACCGGATTCCCTTCGAACACCAACTGACCGAGTCTACGGCTGCTCGCGCATGACGGTGAGCAAGGCGTTGACCGAACTCGCCCGCGCCGGCCTGATCGAGCGGCGGCGCAAGGCCGGAAGCTTTGTGATGCGTCCCCGCGGCCAGTCCGCGTTGCTTGAAATCCAAGACGTCGCCGCCGATGTCGCCGCGCTCGGGCTACCTTACCGGTTCGAAGTGCTGTCCCGGCGGAAGCGGCGGGCGACGCGGGCGGACGGCGAGCGGATCGACGTGCCGGCAGGCGCGCCGCTGCTCGCGATCGCCTGCCGGCACGACGCCGGCCCGCGGCCCTTCTGCTACGAGGATCGGCTGATAAGCCTCGCCGCCGTTCCGTCGGCGGCTGAGGAATCCTTCGTCACGCTATCGCCCGGAGCATGGCTCGTCGCTCAACAACCCTGGACGACTGCCGAGCATCGCATCCGCGCCGCAGTTGCGGATCGCCAGACCGCCCACGCGCTGCGCGTCGCGGAGGGCGCGGCCTGCCTGGTGGTCGAGCGGCGCACCTGGCTCGCAGGACGACCGGTGACCCAAGTGACGCTCGCCTACCCGGCCGGCGCTCACGAACTTGTCGCCAGCTTTACCCCGTCGAAGACCTGACCCTCGCCGGCGGGAGCCACTCACCGCTCGCAAGCTGAGGAAGCCTATGCCGGGGAGTTTGCGGGCTGTCCAACTCGACGGCGCCGGGTCGCATTTGCCCTCGCCGGGTCCGCCAATGGCGGTTGACCAGGATCAACACGGAAGACATTGGGCCGGAGTAGCGTGAAAAGCGAACAGGAGGCGCAGAAACGGCGCGCCGGGAGCGGAAGCCATGCTGGATAAGCCGAAAGAAGAGACGGTTGGGCTGCTCCCACCGGAGCAACGCGAGCGGACCATGGCGGAGGCGCTTGCGGCCCGCGTGCTCGAACGGGCCAAAGGGCCGCGCGTCTCGCCCTCCACGAGAAAAAGTCAAGCCGGCGAAACCCAGCCTGATTATCGCACCCTGGACCGGATGGCCCGCGCGATGCTTGCGCGCGCCACGCAGGGGATCTCGCCGGACGCGCTCGTCCAGACTTGGGCAGACTGGGCGCTCCACCTCGCGCAAGCGCCCGGCAAGCGCCTCGAGCTGATGCAGAGCGCGGCCATGACGGCGGCGCGGCTCAGCCTCTGGCTGCCTCATGCGCCGGCGAACGGACGCCACACGCCGCCCTTTGAGCCTGCGCCGAACGACCGGCGGTTCGCCGATCCCGGCTGGTCGCAATGGCCGTACAACGTCTATGTCCAGAGTTTTCTCGGCATCGAGGCCTGGTGGGCGGCGGCCACCCGCGACGTGCCGGGCCTCATTCGCGACCGCGAGGCCGAAGTCGCCTTCATGACCCGCGCGGCGATCGACATGGTCTCGCCGAGCAACATTCCGTGGCTCAATCCCGTGAGCATCGCCAAGACCACCAAGGAGGGCGGCTTCAATCTCGTGCGCGGCGCTTCCAACTGGATGGAAGATCTCGACCGCATGTTCGCCGGCCGGCCGCCAGCGGGTGCAGAGACGTTCGAGGTCGGGGGCAATGTCGCCGTGACGCCCGGCAAGGTCGTGTTCCGCAACGACCTGATGGAACTGATCCAATACGAGCCGGCGACAGCAAAGGTGTCGGCGGAACCGATCCTGATCATCCCGGCCTGGATCATGAAATACTACATCCTCGACCTCGAGCCGGAGACCTCACTGGTTCGCTGGCTGGTCGAGCGCGGGCACACGGTGTTCATCGTGTCGTGGAAGAATCCCGACGGGCGCGATCGCGAGGTTGGTCTCGACGACTACCGCCGTCTCGGCGTGAAAGCGGCGCTGGACGCGGTCACGACGATCGTCCCGGGCGAGAAAGTTCACGCCTGCGGCTATTGCCTCGGCGGCACGATCCTGGCGATCGCCGCGGCGACGCTCGCGCGCGACGGCGACGACCGGATTGCGAGCCTGACCTTGCTCGCCGCCCAGACCGATTTTGCCGAGGCCGGCGAGATCATGCTCTTCCTCGACGAAGGGCAGGTGATGCTGCTCGACGATCTCATGTGGGACCAGGGATATCTCGACAGCCGCCAGATGTCGGGCGCCTTCCAGGCGCTGCGTTCGGATGAACTCATCTGGGGCAAGATGATCCGCCAATACGTGCTCGGCGAGCGCGAGGAGATGTCGGCGCTGATGGCCTGGAACGCCGATCAGACCCGCATGCCCGCCCGCATGCACAGCCAGTACCTGCATGGCCTCTATCTCGAGAACCGCCTGACCTCGGGACGCTTCGCCGTCGAGGGCCGGAAGATCGCGCTACGCGACATCCGCGCGCCGATCTTCGTCGTCGGCATGGCGCGCGACCACATCGCGCCGTGGCGCTCGGTCTACAAGGTCGCGGCTGTTCACCGACACCGACGTGACCTTCGCGCTGGCCTCGGGCGGCCACAACGCCGGCATCGTCAATCCGCCCACGCGGGCGCGCGGTTCATACCAGCTCATGACGATGGGGCGCAGCGACCGCTACGTCGAGCCGGTCACGTGGGTCGCCTCCGCTCCGGCCTACCAGGGATCGTGGTGGCCAGCTTGGGAGGCGTGGCTCAGGGCCTCAGGCTCGGGAGAGACGGTCGACCCGCCGCACATGGGCGCCACCGAGGCCGGCCTGCCGCCGCTCTGCGACGCCCCGGGCTCCTACGTAAGAGGATGAGAGCTCGACGGTCCGGGCCAGCAAGGGCGTCTGGCCGGGCGGAGACGTTCATATCACCCTTCGCACCCATCCATGTTCGTCGGCGACGTCGCCGCGCTGGATGCCTACGAGCTTCGCCCGCAGGCCTTCGGCCGTCTCGCCGCCCGAGCCGTTGCCGATGACGAAGCCGCCGCCGGACGATCTGATTTCACCGATCGGGGTGACGACCGCCGCCGTTCCGCAGGCGAAGGATTCGCGGAGCCGGCCGCTCGTCGCCTGGGCCCGCCACTCCTCGTAGCTGAAGCGCTCTTCGCGCACCGTTCGGCCTTCGGCCCTGGCGAGGGTGATGATGGCGTCGCGGGTGACGCCGGGCAAGATCGTGCCGCTGAGCGGCGGGGTCTGCAGCGAACCGTCGTCGAACACGAGAAAGACGTTCATGCCGCCGAGCTCCTCGACCCACTTGCGTTCGGCGGCGTCGAGGAAGACGACCTGGTCGCAGCCGTGCTTCATCGCCTCGGCCTGGGCGAGGAGGCTTGCCGCGTAATTGCCGCCGCACTTGGCGGCCCCGGTGCCCCCGGGCGCGGCGCGGGTATAATCGTCCGAGAGCCAGACGGTCACCGCCTTCTTGCCGCCCTTGAAATAGGCGCCGACCGGCGAAGCGATCACGACATACCAGTATTCCGACGCCGGGCGGACTCCGAGAAACGCCTCGCTCGCGAACATGAACGGGCGCAGATAGAGGCTGCCGTCGCCGCCCGGGACCCAATTCGCGTCGATCTTGATCAGCTCCTCGATCGAGCGGAGAAAGGCGGCCTCCGAGAGCGGAGGCATCGCCAGCCGCTCGGCCGACGTCTGGAAGCGGCGGGCGTTCTGCTCCGGACGGAACAGGGCTATGCCGCCGTTGCTCAGACGATAGGCCTTGAGACCCTCGAAGATCTCCTGAGCGTAGTGCAGCACGGCGGCGGCCGGATCGAGAACGAACGGTTCGCGGGCGCGGATCTCCGCGTCGCACCAGCCGCGTTCCTGCGTCCAGCGGATCGTCGCCATGTGGTCGGTGAACACCCGTCCGAAGCCAGGATCCTCCAGCATCGTCGCGCGCACGTCGGCCGCGACCGGCGCGGGATGCGGACGACGAGTGAAGAATGGACCGTGCTCGGCGTTCATGGAATTCGTTCCTCACTGGCTTTTTTCGCGATCTTTTTAGACCGGCGCGAGGCCGCGCGCCACGAGGAAACGCCTGAGCGCGCCGGCAGGTTTCCTCTCCGACCGTCACCGCGGCGCGATTTCGAAACGGACCGGAAACCTGCCAAGCGCTGCGCCGGCGGCCTCGACCGCCGAAGGCGGGACGCAGACGGCGACGACGAGCCCGCCGTCCTCATGACGCGCCGTCACCTCGAAGGCGGCGCCGGGCATTTGACCGGCCAGCGCCTCGCGCGCCGCCGCTTCCGCAGCGATTTCCCGGAGCCGCGGCTTGTAGATCTTGCCAACCGGGGTCAGCGGCATTTCGTCGATCATGACGATAGCGCGGGGGCGGGCCGGCGGCTCGATCACCCCCTCCTGGACGAAGTCGGCGAGGGCGCCCGCATCGATCGCAGCGCCGGGCGAGGGGGCCACGAACAGCATGGGCGTCTCGCCGGCGTAGGCGTCCGGCCTCCCGACCGCCGCCGCGAGGCCGACGCCGGGGAAGCGCATCGCCACGTCCTCGATCGTCGCCGGATCGATGTTGTGACCGCTGCGAATGATGACGTCCTTGGCGCGGCCGGTGACATAGACTTCGCCGTCGTCGCCGATCCGCCCGAGGTCGCCCGAACGAATCCAGCCGTCGTGGAACGTCGCGCCCCCTTGTCTCGGATCGAAGTAGCCGCCGAACATCTGAGGTCCGCGCGCCACGATCTCGCCGACCGGCGAACATCCGCGGTGAAGGGTCTCGCCGGCCAGGACGGCGACTTCGACCAGCGCGGCGGGCAGGCCGACCGAGCCGGGGCGCTGCTTGCGGTCCCAGGGCGTCTGGGTGATCGCGCCGGAGAATTCCGACATCCCGTAGATCTGCCTGATGCAGTCGCCCGGCCAGACGCGCAGGAGGCGTCGTTCGATCTCCGGCGGGCAGACCGACGCGCCGGTCACGAACAGCCGCAGTCGCGAAAGATCGCAGCCGCCGGCGTCCATTTCGGCCGCGGCGGCGAGCCCCGTCGGCACAAGGCCGCCGATCGTCACCCGATGCGCATCGAGAAGCCGCCAGTAATTCCTGACGACCTCGGGGTTGCGGAACCCGGCCGCGGTCGGCAGGATCATCGTGCCGCCGGCGGCCAATACGGCAAGGCTGGTGCAGAAGGCGCCGCCGACATGGAACAGCGGCAGCGCCATGACGACCCGATCGTCCCGCCCCACCTCCAGCGCGAGCATCGAGGCGATCGACGAGGCGACGATATTGCGATGGGTGAGCGGCACGATCTTGGGGACGCCGGTCGTCCCGCCGGTCGGGAACAGCGCGGCGAGCGCGTCCGGCGGTCTTGTCTCGGGCGCCGGGTTCTGCGCAGCCGGGGCGATCGGGTCTTCGCCGAAGGCGACGCGGCCATCCATCGGCAGAACGACGATCCGCTCGAGGCTCGGCGCCAGCGACCCCAGCCCTTCGACCTTTTCATAGAGGCCGCCGGGCGCGCCCGGCGGCGGGGTGAACACCATCTTGGCATCGACCGCCCTGAGCTGGGCGGCGATCGCCTCGCGGCTGAACAGGAGGTTGAGCGGCTGGGCGACGGCAAAGCTCATCGCCGCCCAATACGCGATCGCCGTCGCCGTGACGTTCGGCGCGAGGATCGCGATGACGTCGCCTGGCCCGACGCCGTTTTGCCGAAGCCAGTCCCCGGCCGCATCGAGCAGGCCAAGGAATTCGCCGGCGCGCGTCACGATGGGAGAGGGGTCGAGCGCCGTGCGCAGATAGACGAGGGTCTCGCGCTCCGGATCGACCGCAAGTCCACGCCGGATGAGGCTGCGAACATCCGGGCAGGCGTCAAGTACGCGACGCGCCCGCATGTCGAGATCCGCGCGCTCAGCCGGCGTATAGCCGTAGGCCATGGCCGTTTCCCCTGCCAGTTGGTCCGGCGCAGCTAAGCAATTCGACGGTGCGAGCACAAGACGTCGGGCACGATCGACTGCCGAGGTCTCACGCCCCTGGCGCGGGGCGCGACAAGGCGCGGCGCCATCGCTCCGCGTAGTCGATGAGTTCCGGCACGTCCCATGCTCGCGCCGGCGTCATCTTGGGCGGCTCGTGCGGCTCGCCCCAATGCGCCAGCATGGCCGCGCCCTCAGCCGCGCCGGAGGCCGTGGCGACGAACACCCTGCGCCCGGGCAAGAGCGCCGCGAGCAGCGCGGAATAGGCCGGCGTCCGGTTGAAGCCGCCCTCGACGATGATGTCGCCCGGCGCCTCGAGCAGCCGGAGCATATGGGCGGTCATCAGCGCCGAATAGAGGGTCGCGAGCCCCGCCCGGCCGGCGGGCGTCGTGGGCGGCGTCCCTTCGATCCAGCCCTTGCGGCCGGCGTACGGGCCGCCCTGATCGGTGAAGGCCGGCATGGCCATGACGCCCGAGGCGACGATCGCCGCAACGTCGGCGCCCTCCGCGACCGCGGGCGTCTCGCCCGCGAGGACGGCGAACTCGCGTCCGCCCATCAGACGCGCCGTCGGCACTGGCCGGCCCAGAACGTCGACATTGGCGATCATGTCGGCGTTCGGGTCGAGCGTCCCCGTGCCGCCGACCGCCATGATGATCACCCAGGTTCCGGTCGAGACGACGGTGAAGGGGCCGGTGCGCGCGGCGAGATAGGGAACGAGCGAAGCGTTCGAATCGTGCGCGCCGCAGATCACCCGCACGTCCGCGGGCAGCCCGGTCGCCGCAGCGATCTCGGGCCGTAGCGGACCGAGCGTGCGCCAAGCCTCGTGCAACGGCGGGAACAGCCGGGCCCAGCCTGCCCGGTCGACCAGGCTCGACAGCCTGCGCTCTTTTGGCCGCCAGAGGTCGGCGTGCGCAGCGAGCGATGTGACTTCCGAGGCGGCCACGCCCGACAGTCGCCAGGACCAGAACTGCGGATAGGCGAGAAACGCGCGGGCGCGAGCGAAATCTGCCGGACAGGTCCGCTCGACAAACAGGATTTGTCGCCCGAGGTTGAGCCCGCGCATCAGGCGCGGCGAGAAGGTCTCGTCAAACGGCGGACGGAGCGCGTCGTAATCGGCGTCGACTGCGGCGAAACCGTCGAACTCGTAGTCGACCGGCGGCGCCGCGACGCTGTCCTCGGTGACCAGCGCGCCGGCCGCCCCGTGGGCCGCGACGGACACAGCTTCGATCGACGTCGCCGCGCCGACCTCCTTCAACGACGCCAGGAGGAACGCCCATGCCCGCTCGGTGTCCAGCCGGAGGTATGGCCAGCGGGCGTCCGGCGTCAGCGGCGCATTGGGTTGCGACCGTTCGGCGAGGACCTTGCCGTCGCGGTCGAACACGATGAGCTTGACGTTGGTCTTGCCCACGTCGAATACGGCGACGGCGCCGCGCATGAGTCGTCCCTCCACGAAAGTCCGTGGAAGTCTAGACCGTTCGTCGCCGCTCGCAAGGGAAGGCGAAGGCGCGATCATTCCTCTCGGCGCGGCGTTCAAGCCGCGCCGATCTTTGGCACCGGCTCATCGCGAAAGCCCGCGATGGTCCGGCTATTCGGCGGCCCTCACACGAGCCCGCGCCAGATCGGGAGCGGGAAGCCCTGCCGATTGATCGCGGCGCACGAACCGCCGGAACGCCATCCTGACGTCGCGGAACAGCCGCACCCACGCGTTCGGCCTCTCGAAGTGGGAGGCGAACTCGCGGTTGGTCTCGATCGGCAGCCAATACTCGCGCCGCCAGACATTGTAGGTCGCCACCAGGTCATCGGTCTGCTCGGGCTTGATCGACATGGCCGCGCATCGGCAATTCGCCTCGACCGTCACCCGTCCGCCCGGCTCGAACTGGAACCGGTGCCGGCTCGGCACGTGATTAAGCCAGCCCTTCTCGAAGTCGAAGTCTTCGGGCTGGAAGCGCAGCGCCTCGATCAGCGGCGAGACGTCCAGAAACCGCGACGTTCGCCCCATCGGATAAGAAAAGTCGACATTCGCCATCAGGGTAGTCCTCCGGTTGCAGGCCCAGCCCATCTCTCAACGTCGTCATTCGACGCCGGTTCCGCTTGGTCCGGCGCTCCTGAGCGTCAACTGCGTCTGATGAAAGCGGCTTTTTTATGCGGACCACGCGAGAGTCCTCCGCTTCCCGGATGGGCCGGCGCTATCCGCCCGCAAGCTCCTCGAGGGCGGCCTGCCGATAGCGCTCGGCGGCCGCAATGACCGCGAGCGCCTCGACCGCGAGCGGGCCCGAGGGGATGGGCGCAATCGGGCTCGCCTCGCCCGGCTTTGGAGCGAGCCGCGCCCTCAGCCAGGCGCGCGTTTCGACGGCCGGGGGCGGCAAGCCAGCCTGCACGTCGAGGCGCGCGGCCGAAAGCTGGGCGATGAACCCGTGCGCCGCCATCAGGAGCGCAGCCATCTCTTCGAGGCCCTTGCGCGCGGCCACGGGCTCGACGCTCATCCGGCCGGCGGAATTGGAAAGCGCGGCGATCGCCTCGATCACATTCTTGCGAGCCAGGCGGTATTCCTGAACCGGAGCGGCGGCGTTGAGCGCCACGTCGGCAAAGGCCGCGAGCCGGGCCTGGAGGCGAGCGGCGATGTTCGGCGCGTCGGAGAACTCCCAGTGCGGCCAGACGTAGCTGAAGAGATGGGCGATCGCAGCGCCGATCAGCGTGTCCGCGAGCCGCGCCACCACGGGCGCCGGCAGAGCCGGCTGAATGAGATGAAGTGAGACCAGCGCCATGACGGAGGCGCCGACCGATGTCAGGCGATAGTTGAGGCGCACAAAACTGTGGATGACCACGACCGCGAGCCCCTGCACCGCCACCAGCGCCCCGGCAGGCAGCCAGGCGACCGCGCCCGCCGCGACGACGCAGCCGACCAACGTTCCGATCACGCGATCGTTGCGCCGGGTTTTGGTCAGTCCATAGTTGGCGCGCATGATCACGGCGATGGTCAGCAGCACCCAGTTTCCGTGTCCCGAGTTGCCCAGAAACTGGGCGACGATCGCGCCGGCCATCATCGCGAGCGCCAGACGGACCGAATAGCGCAGGACCGGAGAGGCGATGGTGAAGTGCCGTTCGAGCGTGGTCCAGGAATAGGCGCGCTTGGGGAGAAACGCCTTGAGGTCGACCCCGCCGATCGCCTCCTCCGCCGTCTGGTCGTCCGACAGGGCCTTCTCGAGCCGGCGGATATGGCCGAGCGCCAGCGAAATCCGGTCGGTTGCGGCGCTGAGCGCGTCCCGCGCGGCCGGGTCCGACGCTTCAACCTCGCCCTGCCGCGCCGACTTGCGCCGCAGGGCGTCGATCGCGCGTTGATGGTCCGGCGGCAGTATCGGCCTGCTCGTCGCCAGGATCTCGAGACTCAAATGATGGAGGTCGAGCGCCCCGACCCGCAACGCTTCGCCGATGAGTGAAAGGAGCGTCGCAGACGGCGGCGCCCGGCGAATTTTCGTGATGTCGCACTGGGCGGCGATCAGCGCGTCGAAGGCGTCGAGCAGGACGCCGATCGTCGCCGCGAGCCGCAAGCTCTCCGAGCCGGGCCGGGGGTGATCGAGCAGCAGGGCCCTCGCCGACTGCAATTGCTCCGACAGGGCGGCCTGCTGGCGGATCGCGGACCCGTAGGCCTGTTCGAAGTCCGTGTCCGGATCGAACGCGGCGGCGACTGCGCGAAGGTAGATGGAGAGTTCGCGGATCGTCTCGCTGGCGAGCAGGCGACGCGCGCTCGCGTCGGTGACGACCGTCGCCGCCAACGCGAACGCGATATAGGCAAAGCCGCCGGCGGCGAACAGGATCTGGATCTTCACCGCCGCGGCGAAGCTCTCGCGCGGAAACCCGAGCACGAACACGACGGGAATGAGCGCCTGCATGCCGAGCGCGACCGCCCAGCGGCCCCATCCCGTGATCATGCCGCAGGAGAACGCGACGACGCCGATGACGGCCAGCGCAGCCGGCGGCCATGGCAGCGCGAGCTGGATGGCTGAGGTCGAGACCAGCGCGAAGGCGAACCCGACCGACAGGGTCCGGGCCTTCTCGCGCCACGGCGCCGGCAGGTCGGAGATGCTGGCCGAAATGGCCCCGAGCGTCGCGGGCTGGCCGGCGGCGAATCCGAACAGCGCCGTGGCGGTCACCGAGATCGCCAGCACGCCGGCGCCGACGCTCAGGCCGTTGACGATGTGCTGGCCGACCAGCATCCGGGTGAAATCGGGAAGTCGCCAGCGAGCCATCGACGGCGGCTTCAGACGTGGCCGCAACGGCGAAGCGCGACCGCACAAGGACGGCGCTTCCGCGATTTCACGACTCGGACCCCAAGGTTCCCTCGCCGCCCACGCCTCCAAAGGCGATCGCCCCGTCCGCGCGAGCGACCGCGATGACCGTGACTCCCCACGCCTTGGCGCGTTCGAGCGCCAGCGAGGTCGGGGCCGACAGCGACACCAGCGTGCCCGCGCCGAATATCGCCGCCTTCGCCACCATCTCGAACGAACAGCGGCTGGTAATGACGAAGAATCCGTTGCGCGCGTCGCCGCCGGCGCGCCAGACCGCGCCGATCGCCTTGTCGAGGGCGTTGTGGCGTCCGACGTCCTCCCGCATGAGGGCGATGCTTCCGTCGCGACCGCACCAGGCCGCGCCGTGAACCGCGCGGGTCAGGGCGTTGAGCGGCTGACGCTCCTCGAGCCCGGCGAGCGCCGCGCCGATCGCGGCGGGGGCCATCGGAGGCGCCGCCGGCGCCGGGCGGGGCGTGATCGCAAGGCTTTGCAGGTCCTCGACGCCGCAGAGGCCGCAACCGGAACGTCCGCTGATCGCGCGCCTGCGCGCCAGATGCGTCTTCAGCTTCTCTCCGGTCAGGGCGACGTCGAGTTGCCAGCCGAGGTTCGTCCGGCTCGTCTCGATGCTGCGAATGTCGCCGGGACGTTCGACGACCCCTTCTGTCAGCAGGAATCCGTAGGCAAAATCATCGAGATCATTCGGCGTCGCCATCATCACGGCGAAGGGCGAACCGCCGAGAACGAACTCGACCGGCGCCTCGACCGCGACGGCGCGCGCTGTCGTCGGCCCGGCGGGGCCGGTCCGATACGAAAACGGTTGCGCCTCGGCGGTGACGGCGGCGCCTTCCGCGTTCGATGGCATCGGTTTCGTGCTCCTTGGGACCTGCGGGCGCCGGGGCGCGGCGGCTTCGTCGGAAAAATCCCCCGCGCCGCCGGACGGCGACCCTACACCTTGCGGGATTCATCGCCCAGCGGGCCTGGCCGGTTCCCCCGTCGCCACACTCCTGGCGCCGGAGCTTGGCAAAGACCTCCGACGCATGCCATTTGCGCAAACGAGGCCGGGCGGCTGTGCTTGTCCAGTCTCGGCCTTCCCACTCGGACGAAGCCATGACGCCTGACACTGCAAATGACAGCAAGCCACGGCCGCCGCGCGCCTTCCCGTCTTTTGTCGTCGTGGCGGTCGTCGCCGTCGCGCTCCTGGCGCTGGCGGTGGGCTTGCTCTTGCGGACGCCGGCGGGTTCGAACGCTTCCCTCGTCGGCGGCCCGTTCGCGCTCCAGGACGGCGCGGGCCGGACAGTCTCGAGCGAAAGCCTGCACGGGCGGCCGTTCCTGGTGTATTTCGGCTACACCCATTGCCCGGATGTGTGCCCGACCGAACTCGCCCGCATCGCCGACGTTCTCGCCAAAATGGGCAATCAGGCCATTCCGGCGTTGTTCATCACGGTCGATCCGGAGCGCGATACGCCCAAGCTGATGCAAGATTACGCCAGCAGCTTCGGCGCTGGGATCACGGGTTTGTCCGGAAGCCCGCAGGCGGTCGGCGCCGTGGAGAAGGCCTATCGCGTGTTCGCGCGCAAGGGACAGGTCCAATCCGACGGAAGTTACGCGATGGACCACAGCTCGGTCGTGTATCTGATGGACAAGACAGGCGGCTTCATCGCAGCGCTGAACCTCGACCGCCCTCCGGAGGACGCCGCCAAGGAGATCGAGCGCTATCTTTGACGACGGCTCAGTTCGAATTTCGAGATTGGGCGCAGAGCCAGCTTTGGCCGAACGGCGGGTCTGGCGCGCATTCCGCGCGCTGACGCCCGAGCCTGTACGCGCAGATTCCGCCCAGCGCGGACTTCCGATTTGCGAGCGACCGAAATTGATGAACCCCTCATCATGAACCGGTCAGGGGCGGTCTTCTGTTCCACCCCGACTCGGCGCCTGTTGCAAGCAATCACGTGACGATCAGCGTCCTCACTGGCGCCGATCGGCTCTTGGGCGGCGCCAGCCGGGCCATGACGCCAGCCGACGGCCGAAGCGATCTACAGCCGGCCGGACGCCTCGCGCTTGAGGAAGCGTCCGGCGCCGGGGCGGCCGCGCCAGGTTGCGCCGTCGACGATCAGTTCGCCGCGGGAAAAGACTTTACGGATGGCGCCGCGCAGCGCCCACCCTTCGAACAGACTGTAATCGACCCGACTGTGGTGCTCGCTCGCACGAACGGTGGTCGTCGTGTCGGGATCGAACAACACGAGGTCCGCGTCCGAGCCGACCGCAATGGTCCCCTTGCGCGGAAACAGGCCGAACAATTTGGCTGGGTTGGTCGCCGTCAGCGCGACGAAGCGATTCAGGTCCATTCGCCGCTCGGCAACCGCAGCGTCGAACAGGAGCGGCATGCGCGTCTCTATGCCCGGCGCACCGTTCGGGATGCGAGTGAAATCGCAGGCCCCCGCGCGCTTGGCGTGATACGGCGTGACCGCCGTCTCCGAGACGCAAAATGGGCAATGATCGGTGGAGACGACCTGCAGATCGCCGGTTGCGAGGCCACGCCAGAGGGCCCGCTGGTGTTCGAGACCGCGCAGCGGCGGCGTGAACACGACCTTGGCCCCAGCCTGGAAATCGTCGGTGTCGTAGGCCGATTCGTCGAGAAACAGATAGTGGGGGCAGGTCTCGGCGTAGACCGGCAGGTTCCGATCCCGCGCGCGCGTCACCTCCTCGACCCCTTCGAGCGTGGAGAGGTGGACGAGATAGATCGGCGCGCCAGACAGTTCCGAGATGACGACGGCGCGATGGACCGCCTCGCCTTCCGTCAGGCTCGGCCGGGTCGCGGCGTGGTAGCGCGGCGCGGTGCGTCCGGCGGCGAGCGCCTCCTCGACCAGCGCCTCAATGAGCGGGCCGTTCTCCGCGTGCAGGCAGATCAGACCGCCATCTTCGCCGACCTGCCTCATGACGCGCCATAGCGAGCCGTCGTCTACCATGAGCGTATCGGGATATGCCATGAACAGCTTGACACTTGTCACACCGCCGTGGCGGACGAGGTCGCGCGTCTCGGCGAGCGTCGACGGCGTAACGGTCGTGAGGATCATGTGGGCGCCGACGTCGACGCAGGCGGTCGCCGCCCGCCTTCATCCAATCGGCGAGCGCCGCGGCGACGCTTGGAGCGTTGCGGGGCTGGAAGGCGAAGTCGACGACCGTCGTCGTCCCGCCGAAGGCCGCCGCGCGGGTCGCGGTCTCGAACGTGTCTGCGGTGCGCGCGGAGCCGGTGTCGTAGTCGATGTGGGTGTGCACGTCCACGCCGCCCGGCAGGACCAGAAGCCCCGCCGCCTCGTGGATTTCGGCGTCGGCCGAGAGCGCCGCGCCGAGAGCGGCGATCTTTCCGTCCTCGATGAGGATGTCTCCGGTCCAGCGGTCGACCGCGGTCGTTACGTCGCCGCCGCGAATGAAGATGCGCTTCATCCGACAGCTCCTTTGGCGCGGCGCCGCACCAGTTCGCTGCCCGCCACCAGCAAGATGTTGGCGACCACGATCAGCGTTGCGAGCGCGTCGAGTTTCGGCGAAAGACGGAAGCGGAAGTCCGACGCGACCATGATCGCGAGCGGCTGCGTCCGTCCGCTGACGAAAGACGTCACGACATATTCGGATGTCGACAGGACGAAGGCAATGAAGAAGGACGCGATGAGGCCATTGCGCATGAGCGGCAGCTGTACCCGCGTGAAGACCTGCCAGCCGGACGCGCCGAGATCGGCCGCGGCTTCCTCGAGCCGACGATCGAGGCGGATCAGGACCGATGCGATCACCATTGCCGAGAACGGAAGGATGATCAGCGACTGCGCCGCGACGATCATCGCGAGGCCGTGCGGGACGCCGAGAACCGCCATGGCGATGACGTCGGCAACCGCGAGAATGATTTTCGGAATGAAGAATGGGACGATCAGCAGCGCCGCGAAGACGGTCCAGCCGCGGAATTGGTGACGGGTCAGCGTAAGCGCCGCCATGGCGCCGAGCGTCGTCGCTATTGCCGCCGTCGGCGCCGCGATCATGAGGGAGTTCAGGAATTCGCCGAGCAGGCGACCGTCGTGGACCGCGACATCGTACCATGCCAGCGTGAACCTGGTCATGGGAAACGCCAACATCTCGGAGCTGTTGAACGAGAACAGCGCGACCACCGCGACCGGCAGGTACATGAACGCGTAGACCAGCACGACGTAGGTCCTGAGGACGCGCTCCATCGCCGGCTAGCCTCTGCCGAACGCGGCGCTTCCCCAAGGCGTGCGCCCGCAGGAGCAGGACGACGGACGCGACCACTGCGACCATAGCCGCAAGCAGCGTCCAGGCGATGGCGGAGCCGAGCGGCCAGTCGAACGCCGCACCGAACAGATCAGCAATCGCGCTGATCACCGTCACACCGGAGGCGCCGCCGATGAGTTGGGGCGTGAGAAAGTCGCCGACGACCAAAGTGAAAACCATCAAGGCGCCCGCGATCAGCCCGGGCGCGGTCAACGGCAGAACGAGGCGGAGCAAGATAGTCGTCCGACCGGCGCCGAGGTCGGCCGCTGCCTCGAACAGGTGATCGTCGAGCGTTTCGAAGCTCAGCCAGAGTCCGAGAACCATGAACGGAAGATAATTGTACACGAAGACGATCGTGGTCGCCGTCGGGCTGAAGAGCAAGGTCTCGATCGGACGGTCGATCGCGCCGGTCCAGATCAAAAAGCTGTTCAACACGCCTTCCCGGCCCAATATCAGTCGCCAGGCGAATATGCGCACGAGATCGCCGGTATAGAGGGGAATGAGGAGCGCGGTCAGAAGCGCCGCCTTCACCTCCCTGATCCGCTTCGAAATGAAGAACGCGACGGGATAGGCGATGACCGCGGTGATCGCCGCGATGGTCGCGCCGCTCATCAGCGCCTTGGCGATCAAATAACGATAGGAGCCGCTGGAGAGCGCCTGCGCGTAATTGCGCAGGCTCGGGTCCGGCACAATGGTTACGAAATCGACGCGGAAGAAGCTGTAGACGAGCAGGATGCCGAGCGGCGCGAGGCACAGCACGATCAAGGCGACGAGCACAGGAGCAACGGTCACCGCGAGAGTTGTCCGGCCGCCTCATCGCCTACGCTTCCTCGGTGAGCGCGCCATCGGCGATCCACGCCTTGGCCGGATCGTAGCGGAGCGAGACGGCGCCGCCGACACCCGGGGGCTCATCGTCGGGACATCGGACGCGCAGGCCCGCAGATCCGGCCGCAACCTCGACGAGCCAGTCGGCGCCCTGAAACACCGTGTGGCGGACCACCCCGCCGAGGCTTCCGCCCTCGCCGATGACGAGTTGCTCCGGCCTGAGACAGAGGGACGCGCGTCGGCCAACCGCGACGCCGGACGCGCAAGGCGCACGGGCGGCGCCGAACGCCGTCTCGAGCGTCGCTTCCCCGCCAGCGCACGCGACGACTTTGCCGGCGACGAGGTTCGAGCCGCCGATGAAGTCGGCGACATAGGCGTTTGCGGGTCGGCGGTAGATCGTTTCCGGGTCGCCCTCCTGCTCGATTACCCCGTGGTTCATCACGATGATCGAGTTGGACAACGCGAACGCCTCCTCCTGATCGTGGGTCACATGGAGAAATGCGAGTCCCAGGCGACGCTGAAGGTCCTTGAGCTCGATCTGCATTTCCTTGCGCATCTTGCGGTCGAGGGCGGACAGCGGTTCGTCGAGCAGAAGCAGACGCGGCCGATTGATGATCGCGCGGGCGAGCGCGACACGCTGCTGCTGGCCTCCCGACAGCTCTCGCGGCCGCCGCTCGCCCATCGATTCCATGCGCACCATCTGCAGGGCCTCGGCGACCCGCTGCGCGACCTCCATCCGCGGCAGATGTCGCAGGGCGAGGCCGAACGCGACGTTGTCGGCCACATTAAGGTGTGGGAACAGCGCATAGCTCTGAAAGACGGTGTTGACCGGACGCCGGCTCGGCGGGGTGTCGAGCAGTGGCCGTCCGTCGAGGTCGATCACGCCCGCCGTCACCGTTTCGAACCCGCCGATCATTCGCAGGATCGTGGTCTTGCCGCATCCCGAAGGGCCGAGCAGGGTCACGTATCGGTCGGTCGACAAGCTGAAGTCGACCCCGCGGACGGCATGGACCGCGCCGTACCGTTTGTGGACCCCGCGCCCGGTGAGGAGAGGGGCCTTCGCTTCCCTCTCCCGGGGACGAACGGCGCCGCCGCCGCCGCCCTCACATCAACTCGCCTTCACCTCGTTCCACATCGTAACCCATTCGTTGTAGCGGCGCGGAATTTGCGGCCACACGAACGAGTCGATCACGGCGAGGTCCTTGATGAAGATGCGCTCCTGCTGCTCCGGCGGGAGCTTGTCGCGCACGAGGTCGGTCGATTGGGCGTATGGCCCACCGAAGGCGAGCTTGAGCCCGTATTCGGGGCCGAGCAGGTAGTTGATGAACTTGTAGGCGGCCTCGAGCTTCTCGCCCTCGACGCCGGGCGGGATCGCGAGCACGTCGCACCAGGACGGCACGCCTTCCTTCGGCAGCGAGAGCGCCATCTTGATCCCCCGCTTCGTGAGGTCATAATAGGGCGGCAGCCAGGAGAACGCGCAGACCACTTCCCCGGTCGCAAACAGGTTGGTGAGATCGGCGATCGAGGTCCAGTAGGTGCGCAAGAGGTTCTTCTGGGCGATGAGCGCCTTCTTGCACTCGGCAAGCTCGCGGTCGTCCATGCTGAAGATCTCTTTCTGCGGAATGCCGAGGTAGAGGGCCGCGATCATGATCCCCTCCACTGCGTAGTCGCGCATGGCGAGCTTGCCTTTATACTTTTCACCTTTGAAGAACACAGACCAGTCTGGCTTCTCGTCCATAAGATCGGCGCGATAGACTATCGTGTTGATGCCCCAGTAATAGGGCAGCGCGTACTGGACACCGTCTTTCTTGTTGAGCGCGTTGTCTCGGAAGACCGGGTACATGTGTGCGGCGTTGGGGATCTTTTTCAGATCGAGCGGCTGAACGAGGTTTGAGGCGATGTAGCGCGACATCTCCCACTGGCCTGGGACGAATACATCCACGTCCGCGGCGCCACCGGCCTTGAACTTGGCGAACTGCTCGTCGTCGGTCGTGATGTAGGTCTGGTCGACCTTGATTCCAGTCTCCTTGGTGAAAGGGTCGATGTATTCGGGCAGGCCGAGATTGTTCCAGGTGCTCCAGACGATCTCAGTCGATGCGGCGCGCGCCGGTCTCCAGGGCAGAGCGGCGACTGCGGCGGTCGCACCGGCGGCGGCCAAGAAATCTCGACGTCGAAGTCTGATAGCCATGTTCGTTCCCTTTCTTGCGGGCCTGCGCCGGCGTTGCATCGAGACAGGCGCGGTTGACGAGTTACAAGGGAAAGGTAACTCCGCTTCTTGATATGCATCAATTGGCAAAAGAAGCACGGTTCCTTCTCCCGGTATAGGACTGGGCCGCCCTCCGCGCTGACGCTCAAAGAACGTGCAATCGTGCATGGGCCGCGGGTCAGCTAGGAGCTTCGGGGCTCCCAGAGTTCAATGAACGCTCGCGGAAACAAGCCGCGACAAAGCGGCGCAGGATCGTTTCCTCAAGGTGGCGCAGTGTAAAAGCGTCGACTCGGAATCGAGACGCCACTCCACATTCCAGAAATGCTGACTCCGAACGGCCGGAGTTGTTCTGGGCGCATGTGAATGCCCGCTGCTGGCGCCGAGCTTCCGCAGAGCCAACGTGCGGTTTCCGGCGTAAACGGCCCGCACCGGGCGAGCCAGGAACGGCAGCAGAGGGCCGAGAGCGAAATTTCAGATTGAGGCATTATCCTATCTCTGACCGGTTTGCCGGACCGGCCGTCATTTGATAGAGCCTCGCAACTGACGGGCGCAGCGGCGCTGGGCGGCCGCATGAGGACGCGAGACTCTCGAAGACATGGACACATTCACGACCCTGACCGGAGTGGCGGCCCCGTTGCCGATCGACAATATCGACACGGACATGATCATCCCGAAGCAATATCTGAAGACGATCAGGCGCACCGGCCTCGGCGCCGGTCTGTTCTCCGAGATGCGCTACCGCGACGACGGCTCGGAGAATCCGGACTTCGTCCTCAACAAGCCGCAGTACCGGAAGGCGACGATCCTGGTCGCCGGCGACAATTTCGGCTGCGGATCGTCGCGCGAGCACGCGCCCTGGGCGCTGCTCGATTTCGGCGTCCGCTGCGTCATTTCCACGGACTTTGCCGATATTTTCTACAACAACTGCTTCAAGAACGGCATCCTGCCGATCAAGGTTTCGCCCGAGGACCTCGCCAAGCTCATGGACGACGCCGAACGGGGCGCCAACGCCGTGCTGAGCATCAACCTCCCGGCCCAGGAGATCCGCGGCCCAGACGGGGGCGTGGTCAAATTCGAGATCGATCCGGTCCGCAAGCAGAGCCTGATCGAGGGCCTCGACGATATCGGCCTGACCATGATCGAAGCGCCCGCGATCTCGGCCTTCGAGGGCAAGTCGGCTGCGGCGCGCCCGTGGCTGTAGCCGATTGAGCCGTGTCGGCGGCGCCGCGACGGGCGCCGCCGTTTCAGATCGCCAAGGCGACCGGGATCCCCGCGGCGCGCCCGTCGGACCGTCGATACGGGCGCCCTCGGTTGGGAAAGGAACTCCAGGCCCCGCGCGTTACAACCCCACCGCGCGCCGTCTCGCGCCCCGGCTTCGCCTGCCTGTTCCGGCCTGATACGTGCCTGTTCGGCGCCTGTTCCGAGCCTGTTAACGAGCCTGTTCCGAGCCTGCCTTTTGCCCGCAACTGACGGGTTGTAACGCAGACAACGCCTTGATATTGCACGGTTTTTTGAAACGAAACCGCATCCGTGGCAAAAATAACGCCCTGCTAGCAGGCGCCCGGATCGTCGGCGGAGGAGCGAGAGCGGACGACTGAATTGCCGAATTCGCTTCAAGAGCGCGCCGCCGCCCCGGTCTTGAGGCCCGGATCGGGAGCCTTCAGCCCAAGAGTTGCGCCAAACCCCAATCCGCGCGAACGTGACGGCGTCCCGTCCCAAGAGTCCGCTGAAGGTCCGGAGGTCCCGCGTACGGTTCGATGAACGGCGCCACGGTTTACATCGCCGCGATCAGTTACATCGGCGTCCTGTTTCTGATCGCCTGGTGGGGCGACCGGGGCGGGCGGCGCTTCATCACGGGCGGATCGCGGGCGGTCGTCTACGCCCTGAGCCTCGCCGTCTATTGCACCTCCTGGACCTACTATGGCTCGGTCGGCCTCGCCTCGTCGCACGGTCTCGACTTCCTGCCGATCTACATCGGTCCGGCCCTCGTCATCGGGCTCGGCTCCGCCTTCGTCTGGCGCATCGCCAACCTCGCCCGCTCGCAAAACCTCACCACGGTCGCGGACTTCGTCTCGGCTCGCTACGGCAAATCCCCGGCGGTCGCGGCCGCCGCGGCGCTGATCGCGCTGGTCGGCTCGGCCCCTTATGTCGCCCTGCAACTCAAGGCGGTTTCGACCACGCTTTTGACTGTGGTCGCGTCCTTCGATACGTCACGGCTGACCGCGAACACGCCGTCGGCCCTGTTCTCGCTGGCGATCGCGCTGGTGTTGGCGGCGTTCGCCATCGCCTTCGGCACGCGCCGCATCAATCCGAAGGAGCACCAGGACGGTCTCATCCTTGCGATCGCGGTGGAGTCGGTCGTCAAGCTCGCGGCCTTCCTCGCGGTCGGCGCCTTTGTCGTGTGGGGCCTGAGCGGCGGCGTCTCGGGCCTCACCCAGGCGGCCCTGGCCAATCCGAAGATCGCCGCCGTGATCCAGACGCCGCCCGACCCGGCCGTTTGGGGCGTCACCACGCTCTTGTCGGCCTTCGCCATTCTCCTGCTGCCGCGGCAGTTTCACGTGGCGGTTGTCGAGAACCACGATCGGCGCGGCGTCCGCACCGCCTCGTGGATGTTTCCGGCCTATCTCGTGCTGATCAATCTGTTCGTCGCGCCGCTCGCCGTGGCGGGGCTCAAGATGTTTCCGGACGGCGGGATCAACCGCGATCTGACTGTGCTTGCGCTGCCGCTCGCGGCCGGCGCGCGCGGCCTGGCGCTCCTGACCATGATCGGCGGGCTGTCCGCGGCGACGGGCATGGTGGTGCTCGACAGCCTCGCCCTGGCGATCACGGTCTCGAACGATCTGGTCATGCCGCTGCTGCTGCGGGGGCGGCTCAATCAGACGCAAGACGGCGAGGGCGACATCGGGGCGATTGTCCTATGGGTCCGGCGCCTATCGATCGTCGGCGTCCTGATGCTGGGTCTCCTTTATGAGCTCCTGACCCGAGAGACGGCGCTCGTTTCGATCGGCCTGTTGTCTTTCGCCGCCGTGGCGCAGATCGCCCCGGCCTTTCTCGGCGGGCTCTTCTGGCGGCGCGGCACCGCGCGCGGCGCGATCGCCGGCATGACCGCGGGGTCGCTGGCCTGGCTCTACATTCTCTTCCTGCCGTCGCTCGAACCCCGTAACGCCATCGCAGCCCTGGTCGCCCACGGACCGCTGGCGATCGGCTGGCTGAGCCCCGCCGGGCTCGTATCGTTCGCGCCGAACCCTCTGGTCGGGGGCGTCGTCATTTCGCTTGCCTTCAACCTCGTCGCCTTTGTCGCCTTCTCGCTGACCCGCGAGGTCACGGCGCTCGAGCGCGCACAGGCCAGCGCCTTCGCGGGCGTCGGCGGCAAGCCGCAGGCGTTCCGGCTGTGGCGCTCGTCGACGACGGCGGGCGAACTCGAAGCGGCCGTGGCCCGCTATCTCGGGGCGGCGCGGGCGCGGCGAGCCTTTTCGGCCTTCATGCGCGAGAGCGGCCAGGACTACGATCCGGGCCGGGAGGCGAGCGCGCAACTCATCCGCCACGCGGAATTCCTGCTCTCGCCAGCGATCGGCGCTTCGACCTCGCGTCAGGTGCTGTCGCTGTTGCTCAGGCCGCGGACCGTCTCCGGCCATTCGGCGCTGAAGCTGATCGATGAGGCGTCCGCGGCGATCCAGTCGAACCGGGACCAGTTGCAGCACGCGCTCGACCATGCCCGACAAGGCATCACGGTGTTCGACTCCAATCTCGCGCTGACCGCCTGGAACCGCGAGTTCGGCGAGCTGTTCGACCTGCCGCAGGCCTTGCTGCGTCTCGGCGTCGGGCTCGACGAGATCGTCCGCTTCAACGCCGCCCGCGGCGCCTATGGACCCGGCGACTCGGAGGACTTTGTCGCCGAACGCGTCGCCTCGCTTCTCTACGACGACCAGCCGATGCGGCTCAGGCTCTTCTCCACCCACCGCGTCATCGAGATCCGCTCCGCCCGGCTGCCCGACGGCGGCATCGTGACGACCTACACCGACGTGACCCAGACCGTGCAGACCGAGGAGGCGCTCGAGGCGGCCAACGAGTTCCTCGAGAAGCGCGTCGACGAGCGCACCGCTCAATTGCAGCGTCTGAACGCCGAAGCTTGCGCAGCGCCAAGACCGTCGCCGAGGAGGCGAACCTGTCCAAGACGCGCTTCCTCGCCGCCGCCAGCCACGACATTCTCCAGCCCCTCAACGCCGCGAGGCTTTACGCCAGCTCGCTCGCGCGAAGGGCCCGCCCGCATCGGCGGCGACGACGAGCGCGCGGATCTCGCGCGCAAGGTCGACATGTCGCTGGAGGCGGTCGAGGAGATTCTCGGCGCCCTGCTCGACATTTCGCGGCTCGACGCCGGAGCGACGAAGCCAGAAATCTCCGATGTCCCGGTCGCCGATCTCATGCGCATGCTCGAGGTCGAGTTCGGGCCGCTTGCGCGCTCCAAGGCGCTCGGGCTTCGCTTCGCCCCGACGCGGCTCGCCATCCGGACCGACCGGCGCCTGATGCGCCGGCTGCTGCAGAACCTGGTCTCCAACGCGATCAAATACACCGTTCGAGGCAAGGTGCTGGTCGGCTGCCGGCGAGACCTCGAACGGGCTGCGCATCGAGGTCTGGGACACTGGCCTCGGCATCCCGGCCGACCGGCGGCGCGCCGTGTTCGAGGAGTTCCGGCGGCTCGACCAGGGCGCACGGATCGCTCGGGGACTGGGGCTCGGCCTGTCGATCGTCGAGCGTCTCGGCCGCGTGCTCGAGCATCCGGTCGACCTCCGGTCGTGGCCGGGCCACGGCTCCGTCTTCTCCGTAACCGCGCCGCTCGGCGTCGCGGCCGCCCCGCGCGCCGAGCAGGCGGGCGCGCCGCAGCCTTCGCCGGCCGACGAGCCGCTCAGCGGCCTCCGGGTTCTAACGATCGACAACGAGGTTCGGGTGCTCGATGGCATGCGGACGCTGCTCGGACGCTGGGGTTGCGTCGTCGTCTCCGCTGAAAGCCTCGCCGGGGCGCGTGCGGCGCTGGCGGACTTCGGCGCGCCCGACGTCATCATCGCCGATTATCACCTCGACAAAGGCGACGGCATCGAAGCGATCGGCGCACTGCGCCAAGATCTCGGTCGCAAGATCCCGGCGATCCTCGCGACCGCCGACCGCAGCGTCGAGGCGCGCGACGAAGCCGCCCGCCAGGATATCGTCATCCTGCACAAGCCTTTGAAGCCCGCCCCGCTGCGCGCTCAACTCGCCCGCATGGGCGCCATGCGCGAGGCCGCAGAGTAACGGCTTTTGGGCGCGACCCCTTTGGCGGCGCTCGAGCGCTTCAGACCGAAACGTCGCCGCCGTGCATGCGCCAACCGTTCATGCCGCCCGGATAGTGCTTCAGGTCGCCGCGGCCGGCCGCTTGGGCCGCGCCGAGGGCCCTGCGCGAGCGCGCGCCCGCCTGACACAGGATGACGACGGGCTTGTCCTTTCCGCTCGGAAGTTCGCTCGGATCGAATCGCGACAGCGGCAGGTTGACGGCGCCGGGAACATGGCCGGCGGCGAACTCGTGCGGCTCGCGCACGTCAACGACCGTGACTTCGGCCTCCGCGACCGCCTTTGAGAACGTGGGGAAATCGAGGTCCGAGGACTTGGGCGCGCCGCCGAACATGTTCTTGAACATAACTCCTCCGTAGGCTCAGGCGGCGACGTCCGCGGCTTTCGCGGCGGCGAACTGGGTATAGGCGCCGAGCGCGTGGCTCGCATACATCGCCGAGGGTCCGGCCCCCATATAGATCGCCATGCCCAAGGTTTCGAGGATTTCCTCGCGCGTAGCGCCCCGATCGACTGCGGCCTTGACGTGGAAGGCGATACAGTCGTCGCAATGCACCGCCACGGCGACCCCGATCGCGATCAGTTCCTTGGTCTTTGCGTCGAGCGCCCCGGAAGCGCTCGCCGACTGCGCGAGCGCGCCGAAAGCCTTCATCACGTCGGTCGCGCCGCTGCGCAAGTTCCGGAGCTCGACGCTCAGGTGCTTGGTGAGGTCGGGCCAGTTGGTAGCGTCCATCATGGGTCTCCAGTCGAGTCGAATTTGTCGAACGCCGCCCATTGGGCTCGGGGTCTTGCACCGGACGGACCGCGTTGCGCTTGACACATATATTCGGATATTCTAATTTAGCAATATCAAAATCGCTTGGCGTTCGCGCAGGGGGTGCGGTGGGGTCGTCCGCCTGGCCCCCGCCAAAAACAGGAGCTTGCATGTCCCTCGACCGCGCCGTCCTCGTCTTCGCCGGTTTCGTCGTTCTCGTCAGCGTCACGCTCGGCTATGTGGTCAGCCCATATTGGCTTTTGCTGACGGCCTTCGCCGGCCTCAACATGATCCAGTCGGCCTTCACAGGCTTCTGCCCGGCAGCGATTGTGTTCCGGCGGCTCGGAATCAGGAAGGGCTGCGCATTCGAATGACGCAAAGCAGCGTGGCGGAGGAAGGTCATCTTCATTCTCGCCGCCTGCGTCGACGTCGAGGCTGGAAATAGCCGGCGCACGGGCGCCTGGAGCGCGTGCGGCGGAGACGCCTCCCACATCGGCGCGGCGCGCGGAGAAACTCGCACGCCGGCTTCGTGACAATCAGTCGCCACGTTCCCAGCGGCGGCCCTCCGGACCGTCGCGCCCGGGACGATGCGGGCGCAGAAGCCCATGGAGCGTCGCGTCGAACACGACCTTTTGCTTGTCGTCGAGACTTGCGTAGAGCGGAGCGGCCGCGTCGGCGAGCGCAGACAGTTTGGTCGACATTTCGCCCATCCGCTTCGACATGTCTCGCATCCTCACGATCGGGGACCGCGGGCTGTTGCGGTCTTCGTCCGCCTGAGGTCCTGCCCCAGGGCCACGCTTGGCGGCGTCGCGCAGCGCCAATTCGAAAGGCGCCCAGTTCTTCTCCTGATCGCTCGTCAGCGCGAGGCTGGCCTTGAAGCCGACCAGGCGCGCATCGAAGATTTCGGTCCGCCGCTGCATCCATTCCTGACGACGCTGATTTCCCTGCTCCTGCTGCGTCGCGTCCGGACCGGCCGTATCTGCGAAGCTCTGGACTGCAGGAAGCGCGAGCGCCAGCGTCGCTGCGGCGCACGCGGCAAAAATCATGCGTTTCATCGGTTTCATCCTTATTGCTTGCCAGCGAGTCTCCGACGGACGGGACTGCCTGCCGGCGTCGAACCGGGCGCATCCGCCTTCGAGCCTTCGCCCGCGTATTCGACCTCGCCATGAGGAAAGCCTATCGCGCCCCCACGACGAGGTCATATGAAGTGTTGTTGCAGCAGCGACAGCGATTGCTTTCCCTGAAACCGGGGGAAATGCCGGCGCCGGGCGCATTCGAGCCGGGGAATTCGCTTCGCAACATAAAATAATGTTCTCTGTCAGGCGAGGTCATCCCATAATTTGCGGCCTCACGGTAAGCTTGCGGACTCTCAAAGGTCTTCGCCTTGTCCTCGTGTCTAGCCAATGCCCGCGCTCATATCCTCGTTGTCGAGGACGATCCGGTGATCCAGCGGATGCTTTCCGAAGTTTTGGGCGAGAACGGCTTCTCCGTCGCGAGCGCGGGCTCGGCCGTGGACATGGATCGCGTCCTGAGTTCGGGAGGAGATCGACCTCGTCGTGCTGGACGTCATGCTTCCCGGCGAGGATGGTTTCAGCATCTGCAGGCGGCTACGCGGATCCTCGAACGTGCCGATCCTGATGCTGACGGCGCTCGGGCAAGAGATCGACCGCGTGGTCGGCCTCGAGATCGGCGCCGACGACTACGTGACTAAGCCATTCAATTCGCGGGAGCTTGTCGCGCGGATCCGCGCTCTCCTCAGGCGAGCGCGCGCCGCCGGCGCGAGCGTCGGCCGGCGTCTCGGGCCGCTGCGTTTTGCGGGCTGGCGAATCTATCCCGGCGAACGACAGTTGCTCAATCCCGAGGGCGTCCGGGTCACGACGACCAGCGCCGAGTTCGACCTCTTGATGGCCTTCTGCCAACATCCGGGCGAAGTGCTGTCGCGCGAACAGCTTCTGGACTTCACCCACAGCGGCGCCGCCGGACCGATCGAGCGCAGCGTCGACGTCCATATCAGCCGAATCCGGCAGAAAATCGAACCCGATCCGCGCGATCCGACCCTGATCAAGACGGTGCGGCTCGGCGGGTATATCTTCACACCCGACGTCGAGGGGCCGTGATGACGCTTGTCCGGCGCCTCGTCCCACGCACCATTGCCGGTCAGATCACCGGCTTGCTTTGCCTGGCGGTGTTGCTGGGGGTCGGTTTCGCATCGGCGATCCTGCTCTATCTGATCAATCAGGGGCGGGACGAAGTGGATCACCAGATCTTCGCCGCCGTACAGGCGGCGCGCATCGCCGCGATTACCCGGCAGGTGCAGGTGGCGGCCACTCCTGAAGACCGGTCCGCTCTTCTCGAGCGGCTGAAGTCCGATCGCATGGAGGTGCGCCTCGTCCCGCTCGAGGGCTTGCCCGCGAACCCGCCTGCGACCGCAGCGGCGCCTGGTCGCATCCTAGGCATCGAGAAGAGCCTTGAGCGGGACTGGAATTTGCGGTCCCTGACCGGAGCGCCCGGCGGCAAGAATGACAGGGTCATCTTCATACCGCTCAACGGCCGAGAGGCGTTGCGGTTCGGGTTGGCGCCGCACGGCTTCCTGCACAATATCCTGTTTGTCCAGGCGATCGGCGCACTCGCCATCATTACCCTGAGCATTTTGTTCCTATCCGCCTATGCGGTCGGCTGGATCACCTCGCCGCTGTCGTCGATCGCTTCGGCGGCGCGCGCCTTCGGCCGGAGCGAGGACAACGAGCCGGACCTCAGCGTTGAGGGCCCGCGCGAGATTGGCGAGGCCGCCTCGGCGCTCAATGACATGCGCAAGCGCGTGCGCGCGCTCGTCCGGGAGCGCACCCTGATGCTGACCGCGATCAGCCACGATCTGCGGACGCCTCTGACGAGGCTGCGGCTCAGGACCGAGCGCGTAACGGACGAACCGGTTCGCGCCGCCATGATGCAGGACATTCTCCTGATCAGCGAGATGGTCGGGGAAACGCTCGCCTACGTCCGGTCGAGCGACCAGCCGGAGCCGGCCGCGCTGACCGATCTTCCGAGCCTTCTCGAGACGATCGCGGCGCAGTTCCTCGACATCGGGCATTCGGTTTCGTACCGCGGCCCCGATCGGCTGACCTTCGCCGGGCGCGCCCAGGGGATCGCGCGCGCCGTCACCAACGTCGTCGAGAACGGCACGAAGTATGGAACCAGCGTCGAGATCGTATTGCGTCCCATCGAAGGCGGAGCTGTCGAAATCGAAGTCGACGACGACGGTCCGGGGATCAGGCAATCGCTTCTCGACCGGGTCCTCGACCCCTTCTTCAAGGGAGACGCCGCGAGATCCCAGGACGGTCGCGTCGGCTTCGAACTCGGACTCTCGATTGCGCGCCACATTGCGGAAAAGCATGGCGGCGTCGTGCACTTGTCGAACCGCGAGCCGCACGGCCTCAGCGTATCGCTGATCTTCAGGCCGCTGCCCGTGGTCGGCGCCGCCAGGCTGGCGCTGGCGCACTGACTCGGACCGAGGTCTCCGCGGCCGCCGCGGGAGGCGCATCTGGTCGGCCCGTTCGGCGCCGCACTTGCGCGCCGCCGCCATCGCCCATAAATGCGGCGCTTGTCGAGCGAAGGACGATCAAGCCGATGCAAGAGGACACCGCCGCCCGCGCGCCGGGCTGGCACGCGACCACCATCCTCATGGTGCGCAAGGGCGACAGGGTGGTGATCGGCGGCGACGGCCAGGTCAGCATGGGCCAGACGGTGGTCAAGGCGACGGCGCGCAAGGTGCGCCGACTCGCCAAGGGCGAGGTGATCGCAGGCTTTGCCGGCGCGACCGCCGACGCCTTCACTCTATTCGAGCGGCTCGAGGCCAAGCTCGAGCAATATCCCGGTCAGCTCGCCCGCGCCTGCGTCGAGCTCGCCAAGGACTGGCGCACCGACCGCTATCTCCGCCGCCTCGAGGCGATGCTGCTCGTCGCCGACAGGGGCACGGGCTTCACGATCTCGGGCGCGGGCGACGTGCTCGAGCCCGAGGTGGACGAGAACGGGTCGGCCATGGCGATTGGCTCGGGCGGCAACTACGCCCTCGCGGCCGCCCGCGCGCTGTTGCCGATGGCGCTCGACGCCGAAGAGATCGTGCGCCGCTCGATGCGCATTGCCGCCGACATCTGCGTCTACACCAACGCCAACCTGATCGTCGAAGGCCTCTGACCTCATGACGGAACTCAGTCCGCGCGAAATCGTCTCCGAGCTCGACCGTTATATCGTCGGCCAGGCGGAGGCCAAGAGAGCCGTCGCCATCGCCTTGCGCAACCGCTGGCGCCGCCTGCGGCTCGGCTCGCCGATGCGCGAGGAAGTGATGCCGAAGAACATCCTGATGATCGGCCCGACCGGTTGCGGCAAGACCGAGATCGCGCGGCGTCTCGCCCAACTCGCCAACGCACCCTTTCTCAAGGTCGAGGCGACAAAATTCACTGAGGTCGGCTATGTCGGGCGCGATGTCGAGCAGATCGTGCGCGATCTCGTCGAGGTCGCCATTGCGCTGATGAAGTCGCGCAAGCGCAAGGACATCGAGGCCAAGGCCGAGCTGGCGGCGGAAGAGCGGGTGCTCGACGCGCTAGTCGGGGCGACCTCGTCGTCGGCCACGCGCGAAGCCTTCCGGCGCAAGCTCCATGCGGGCGAACTCGACGAGAAGGACGTCGAGGTCGAGCTTCCGCAGAGCGGCTCGGGCATGCCGATGTTCGAATTGCCCAACATGCCCGGCGCCTCGATCGGCGCGATCAACATCGCCGACATCTTCGGCAAGGGCCAGCGAACGAAGCCGAAGCGCCTGACGGTGGCCGAGGCGCGCGAGCCGCTTGTGGCGGCGGAAGCCGAGAAGCTGCTCGACCAGGACGCGATCGTGCGCGACGCGATCAACGAGGTCGAGAGCAACGGCATCGTCTTTCTCGACGAAATCGACAAGATCTGCGCCCGCGAGGGCCGCGGCGGCGCCGACGTCTCCCGCGAGGGCGTGCAACGCGACCTCCTGCCGCTGATCGAGGGGACGACGGTCGCCACCAAGCACGGCACGGTCAAGACCGACCATATCCTGTTCATCGCGTCGGGAGCCTTCCACATCTCGCGGCCCTCCGACCTGCTGCCCGAGTTGCAGGGCCGGCTGCCGATCCAAGTCGAGCTCAAGTCGCTGACCGAGGACGACTTCAAGCGCATCCTCACCGACACCGAGGCGAGCCTGATCAAGCAATATGTGGCGCTGATGCAAACCGAGGGCGTGTCGCTCGAATTCTCGGACAATTCGATCGCGGCGATCGCCCGCATCGCCGCCAAGGTCAACGGCTCGGTCGAGAACATCGGGGCGCGCCGCCTCCAGACCGTGATGGAGCGCGCGCTCGACGAGGTGAGCTTCACCGCCGCCGACCGCTCCGGCGAGACCGTGACAATCGACGCGGGCTTCATCGACCGCCAGGTCGGAGACCTAGCGGGCAACGCCGACCTCAGCCGGTTCATCCTGTAAGGCGAGCGGCGCGACCGTTGTCGCCGCAATCGTTGATCGAGGCCGACGCCTCACATGGCGTCCAGAGGCCCCGTCTCTCGACCGGCGATGGATCGCGTCTACAAAGGCGTGGCGTTTCGCCTTAGATTGTCCGCCGCCCCGCTCGCCTGTGAGGAGCCGACCATGATTCCGCTCGTTCTAACCTATGTCGGCGACGACAGGCCTGAACTCGTCAACGCGGTCTCCGAGAAGGTCGCCGCTTTCGGCGGAACTTGGCTCGAAAGCCGCGCGGTTCGGCTCGCCGGCAAGTTCGCCGGCATCCTGCGCGTCGACGTTCCGGAGGCCAGCCTGCCAGCGCTCGAGGGCGCGTTGCGCGACCTCGCGCCGGCGGGTCTCGTTCTGACGATCGAGCGCGGGCGGCCCGACGAGGCTGTGTCCACCCTGCGTATGATCACGCTCGACATTCTCGGCAACGAGCGGCCGGGCATCGTGCGCGACGTCACCCAGGCGCTGAGCGCGCTCGGTGTCAACATTGAGGAATTCGAGAGTCGCCTGGAGAGCGCCGCCTTCACCGGCGTCGAGATGTTCCGCGCCCACGCCCGGCTCAGGGCTCCCGAGACGCTGCCGCTCGAGGCGCTGCGCAAGACTCTCGAGCGTCTTGCCGGCGAGATCATGGTCGATCTGACCCTGGCCGAGACGGACCCGAGCGCCTGATACGCCCCGAGGGAGTCGGCGAGCGCGTCATCCCCTTGGAACCGCGGAACAACCCGGATGAACTTCGGTCCGGTTTGCGTTACTGATCGACCCGTTCCCGCGCCCGCGAGCGGCGCCGATCCGCAGGATGACCCTATGGACGCCAATTTTCCACGCTACTGGATGTGGTCGGAGGCCTTCGAGATGCTGGCGCGCGCCGAGCGCATGCGCGACCAGTTCGTGCGTCCGGCCGGCCCTCGCCAGAAAGCCTGGGAGCCGCCTGTCGACGTGCTCGAGACCGAGCGGCTCGTGCTGGTGCTCGTCGCCCTGCCCGGCGTCGAGATCGATGGCGTCGTCGCCCGCGTCGAGGGCGATGAGCTGGTCGTGTCCGGCGCGCGCGTCTATCCGCCGGAGTTCCGTACAGCGGCAATTCACCGGCTCGAACTGCCGCAGGGCCAGTTCGAGCGCCGGGTGCGTCTGCCGTCCGGGCGCTACGCCGCCATCGAGCGGTCCGCGTCGCATGGTTGCCTGATGATCACGCTCAAGAAGTCGGAGCCGCGCAATGGCTGACGCCGAAACCGCCGCCGCGAACTCGCGACCCGAGCCGCCGCTGCCGCCCGATGGGCTCATCATCGTGCCGGTGCGCGGCCTCGTGCTGTTCCCCGGCGTCGCCCTGCCGATCGCGCTCGGGCGCCCGCGCTCGATCCTGGCCGCGCAGCGCGCCATGCGGGAGCAGAAGCCGGTCGGCATCGTCATGCAGCGCAACGCCGAGGCTGCCGACCCGATTCCAGCCGACATGCACCGCTACGGCACGATCGCCAACATCGTCCGCTTCATCACCGCGCCGGACGGCTCGCATCATCTCGTCTGTCAGGGCGAACAGCGCTTTCGCGTCGAGGATTATCTTAGCGGCTGGCCGTTCTTCGTCGCGGATGCGGTGCGCATCCCCGAGCCGACCGCGCAGTCGAGCGAGGTCGAGGCGCGATTCGTCCATCTCAAGGGACAGGCGCTCGAATCGCTGCGGCTCCTGCCGCAGACGCCGGAGGAGCTTGTCGCCACGATCCAGGCCGTCGAGCAGCCCGGCCAGCTCGCCGACATGGTCGCCACCTTCATGGACACGACGCCGGAGGAGAAGCAGGAGATCCTGGAGACGATCGAGCTCGGCCCCCGGATCGACCGCGTCTCGCGGCTGCTCGCCCACCGGATTGAGATATTGCGCCTGTCTGCGGAGATCGGGCGGGAAACCAGGGCCTCGCTCGACGCCCGCAACCGCGAGGTCCTGTTGCGCGAGCAGATGGCGGCGATCCAGCGCCAGCTTGGCGAATCGGACGAAGGCAAGAGCGCCGAGATCGCCGAACTGGAAAAGGCGATCGTCGCCGCCAAAATGCCGAAGGAGGTCGACGATCAGGCGCGCAAGGAGCTCCGCCGCCTGCAGCGCATGCCCGAAGCCGCCGGCGAATACGGCATGGTCAGAACCTATCTCGACTGGTTGGTCGAACTGCCCTGGGCGCTCCCCGAGTCGCCGCCGATCGACATCGCCGAGGCGCGGCGCATCCTCGACGCCGACCATTTCGGACTCGACAAGATCAAGCGCCGGATCATCGAATACCTGGCGGTGCTGAAGCTCGCCCCAGACGGCAAGGCGCCGATCCTGTGCTTCGTCGGGCCGCCGGGCGTCGGCAAGACCTCGCTCGGCCAGTCGATCGCCAAGGCGCTGGGGCGCAAGTTCGTGCGCGTCAGCCTCGGCGGCGTGCATGACGAGGCCGAGATCCGCGGCCACCGGCGCACCTATATCGGCGCGCTGCCCGGCAATATCATCCAGGGCATCCGCAAGGCCGGAGCGCGCAACTGCGTGATGATGCTCGACGAGATCGACAAGGTCGGCGCCAGCATCCAGGGCGACCCGGGCGCAGCGCTGCTCGAAGTGCTCGACCCCGAGCAGAACAACACCTTCCGCGACAATTACCTCGCCGTGCCGTTCGACCTCTCCCGCGTCCTGTTCATCACCACCGCCAACATGCTCGACACGGTCCCCGGGCCGTTGCGCGACCGCATGGAGATCATCAGCCTGCCCGGCTACACGGCGAACGAGAAGTTCGAGATCGCGCGCCGCTATCTCGTCCCGCGCCAGATGGAGGCGAACGGCCTGAAACCGGGCCAGGCGACGCTCGACGACACGGCGCTGAAGGCGATCATCCAGCAATACACGCGCGAGGCGGGGGTGCGCAGCCTCGAGCGCGAGATCGGACGCGCGCTGCGGCGGGCCGCGACCCGGATCGCCGAAGGCGAGGCGGGGCCGATCGCGATCGGGCCAGACGATCTCGGCCCGATCCTCGGTCCGCCGATCTTCGAGGACGAAGTCGCCATGCGGGTCAGCGTCCCGGGAGTCGCGACCGGCCTCGCCTGGACCCCTGTCGGCGGCGACATCCTGTTCATCGAGGCGACAGCGATCCCGGGCGGGGGCAGGCTGATCCTGACCGGCCAGCTCGGCGAGGTGATGAAGGAGAGCGCCCAGGCGGCGCTTTCGATCGTCAAGAACCGGGCGGGAAGCTATGGCATCGACGCCGCGCGGTTCGAGAAGACCGACATCCATATCCATGTGCCGGCCGGCGCGACGCCGAAGGACGGGCCGAGCGCGGGCGTGGCCATGTTCATGGCGCTGGTCTCGCTGCTCACCGACCGCACCATCCGCTCCGACACGGCGATGACCGGCGAGATCTCTCTCCGCGGCCTTGTGCTGCCGGTCGGCGGGATCAAGGAGAAGGTCGTCGCCGCGCACCGGGCGGGGATCAGGCGCGTCATGCTGCCGGCCCGCAACCGCAAGGATTTCGAGGACATCCCCGAAGAGGTCCGCCACGCCCTCGCCTTCGTCTGGCTCGAACGAGTGGACCAGGCCGTCGAAGCGGCGCTGGAGCCGGACAAGGCGGGAGCGGCGGAGCAGGACGAGCCGCCGGGCGGCTGAGGCGGAGGGCCATGGGATGCCCGCAGACATCGCCATAAGACCGTCTCGCTTCGCCGAACGCGCTCGATTCGGCGAGAAGACCATCGCCGCCGACAAGGCTGGGGCCTGTTAGCAGGCTTTTTCTGACGCGTCGAACGACGCCCCGTTCCAAAAACACGTGCAATATCAAAATATTACCGGATACACAACCCGCCGGTTGCGAGCGCGGAACAGGCGCCATAACAGGCGCCTTAACAGGCCCCGAACAGGCACTTAACAGGCAGGAACAGGCAGGAACAAGCGGGCGAAACGTCAGGGCGCGACCGGGCGCGACTAGGTTGTAAGTCGCCTCGTTCTGCTAGCCCGCCTCGGCCGGCGCCAGGCGCTCGTTCGCCGGCGCCGGGGCCGGCGCTCGCTCGACCCGCGCCATGGCGCGCTCGAGCACGTCGAGCCTCGCCCCGCGCGGAGCGGCTTCCACAGCGAGGACCTGGCGAAAGGCGCGGGCGCCGCGCCGCGCCGCGAACAGGCCGTGCAGGTGGCGGGTGAAGTCGTGCAGGCGTTCGCCACGCTCGAGACCTTCGGCGATCACGGGAAAGAACGCCGTCAGCGCTTCGAACGCGTCGGCGACCGGCGCGGGCTCGCCAAAGATCTCCGGATCGACGCCGAGCAAAAGCTCGGGGTTCTGGTAGGCGGCGCGGCCGATCATGACCCCGTCGACATGGGCGAGATGGGCGCGCGCCGCCTCGAGGTCCGCACGCCGCCGTTGATCGCGACCGGCCACTCGGGATGCTCGCGCTTCAGCGCGTAGACGAGGCCGTAGTCGAGCGGCGGCACGGTGCGGTTGTCCTTCGGGCTCAGGCCCTCGAGCCAGGCCTTGCGGGCGTGCACGATCAGCGCGTCCGCTCCGGCCGCCTTCACGGCGGCGGCGAAGGCGAACAGCGCCTCGCCCGGATCCTGGTCGTCGACGCCGATGCGGCACTTGACCGTCACCGGCACGCCGACCGCCGCCTTCATCGCCGCGACTCCGTCGGCGACCAACTCCGGCTCGCGCATCAGGCAGGCGCCGAACCGGCCGCTCTGCACCCGGTCCGACGGGCAGCCGCAGTTCAGGTTGATCTCGTCATAGCCGAAATCGGCGCCGATCCGGGCCGCCTCGGCCAGACGTCCCGGCGCCGAGCCGCCAATCTGCAGCGCCACCGGATGCTCGGCCGGATCGAAGCCGATCAGCCGCTCCCGCGGGCCGAACACGACGGCGTCGGCGGTGACCATCTCGGTATAGAGGCGGGCGCGGCGCGTGAGCAGCCGATGGAACGCCCGGCAGCGCCGGTCGGTCCAGTCCATCATCGGCGCGACGGACAGCCTATAGGTTTGAAATTCTTCCACTTTTCCTTTAACTCAATGCGTTGGATCGGCCTCGTGCACACTGATTTTGCGACCCAATACGCCAATCCACGACATGGTGAGTCCCAGGATAGGAGCACGAAATTGGCCTCCTTGTTGAGGCTTCCATCTGAGTCCCGGCTGGCGATCGTCCCGCACAAGAGGCGCTCTATATATGCGAGACTTTCCGTCGCAAAGACGACGCCCACAAGGACTGGAAGATGATGCGGCGCCACACCCAGCTGAAGCCGGAGGCCCGCTGCGCGCTGGCGCGTCTGGGGCGGGGTACTGGCGCGCCTGAAAACTATGGTTCTTAAGGCGGGCTGGGAAGTGCGGAGTTGCTCGAAGCGGCCGAGGCCGTGGCGTCCGGTCTATGGGACGCCGATCTTGGCGGCGGCGTCTTCGAGCAACGGATCGCCCGCGCAGGCGGCGGCAAGTCCGGACCATCGTCCTGTTCCGGGTCGGCGGACACAGCCTTTCGTCCACGGCTTTGCCGGGAACGAGAAGGCGAACGTCACGCCCGAGGAACTCGAGGCGCTGAAGACATGGGCCGCCGCCTTCCTCGGCCTCGACGCTGAGGCGTTGAAGAAGGCGAGCGCCGTCGGTGAGATTGCAGAGGTTACGAACGATGGCGAAGACGGCAGGCAAGGCTGAAGGCGGCATCCTCGGCACGGTCCACAAGACCGCCGCCGGCCTGCACCGCGCAGGCGTCATCGACAAGGCGACCATGCGCGAGTTCGACGCCCTGTGCCTGACCCGGGCAACGCCGATGGCGCCGGAGGAGATCAAGGCGCTACGAGAGCGTGAGCAGGTCTCCCAGCCGGTGTTCGCCAGCTACCTGAACGTCCGCAAGGATGCGGTCAGCAAGGGGAACGGGGCGAACAGCGGCCGGATGGGCCGTCGCTGAAGCTGCTGAACATGGTAAGGACGAAGGGATTGCGGGCTATCGCCCAGGCTGCAAGGTCGACATGGACAATCGCACGCTATACGGAGGCAGCATGGCGGCGGATAGAGGCGAGGCTATGCTGATTGCCTCGTCAATTCCTTTACTACGCGCGCAATGACGGGGGCCAAGCAACTTGAATTTATCTCGCTCTCGAGGAAAGCGGAGCGAGGAATTCAGAGTAGTCCGGCAAGAATTAACGCGGCTCGACACTTTGCCGTCGCCGTCCAAGTTCGACCTCCCGAGCCCGGTTCAGCGTCATCATCGTCTCCGCAAGGTCCGGACGCTTGGCCAGATGTCGAGCGTAGATAAAGCTGACGGCGTCCAGAAGGCGACCCTCACGCCCCAAGCGTTGGTCGGCGAATCCGATCATTCGGGAATTTGGCCAGGCCTGCGGCCGAATTTGCAGCAACCTCTCGACCAAGGCCCCGTCGGCGTCGTTGGGAAAGGCCTGCGCCAGGACCATCAGCATCGCCGCGGTCGATCGGGAGACGCCCACATGGCAATGGATCAGCAGGTGGCGGGCGTCGCCCGCATCGCGGGCGAAGGCCAGGATCGTCTCGACGTCCGCCATCTCCGGCAGCACAACGCCGGGCGCCGGATCGATCGCGTCGTCGAAATAGAGCGTCGCCCGAACATGCGGATCGTAGCTGGAAAAAGCTGTCGGCTCCGGGGTCCCGGGGTCGAGCAGCGACAGGACGTGCGTCACGTCGCGGGCCCCGTGTGCGTCGAGTTCATGAAGGCCGCAAACAGTCAGGGTGGAGAGCGCGAAATGGTCCATCGGGAGAGCCCTATCACAACTCGCCAGGCAGAAAAGTGACGATTGTTTGAAACCGAAGCCGGTGAGCGAGTCGACAGGCCGCCGATCCGGGGACGCCTCGGGGCCGCGGCCTGAACAGCTTCCAGTGGGCTCTTGACATCGGCTCATGAGAAGTTGATCTACGTAGGTGAACTTTTAACAGCAGCAGAGCGCCTGCCATCGCCACCGCGACTGAACAGCGTCCGATGCACGAGCCCTTGAGCCCCCAGGCAAAGCTCGCCGGCGAGATCCGAGCCGTCCTAGGCAAGCTGAAGCGACAGCTGCGCGACAAGGCGCCGCCCGGCAATCTTAGCTGGTCGCAGGCGCACGTGCTCGGCCGGCTGGAGCGGGATGGTCCCGCGACGCTGACCGCGTTGGCGCGCACAGAAAACATGCGTTCGCAATCGATGGGGGCGATTGTCGGTCCCATGGAGGCGGCGGGCCTCGTCGCCGGCGCCCGGACCCGAACGACGGCCGGCAGACCCTGTTGTCGGTCACCGCGCTCGGCCGGGACTATGTTCGGCAAGTTCGCCGGACTCGGGAGGACTGGCTAGCCGAGCGGATCGGCGCGAAACTGACGCCGAAGGAGCAGGAGGGGCTTTGGCGCGCGCTCGCCCTCCTCGAACGCATCGCCGCAGACTGAGCGCAGCCGAACCGCTCGCCGTTCCGGAGCGGGCCAACCCGAAGACTGGAGCCCGTCATGGCCGCAACCACGCTCGACCCCAGAACCGCGCTGATCGTCATCGACCTGCAGAAGGGAATTGTCAGCATGGCGACCGGGCTTGCGTCCGCCGAGGTCGTCGCCCGCAGCGCCCGGCTCGCCGACGCGTTTCGCGGGCATGGACTGCCCGTCGTGTTGGTGAATGTGGCGGGCGTCGCGCCAGGCCGCACCGAGCAGGCGCGGCCCGCCGGCGCCCTGCCCGACGGCTGGATGGAGCTTGTGGCGGAGTTGAACCCGAAGCCCCAAGACCACCGCGTGACCAAGCGCACCTGGGGCGCCTTCACCAACACCGACCTCCTCGACTATTTGCGGCGCGAGGGCGTGACGCAGGTCGTCATCGCCGGGATCGCCACCAGCGTCGGGGTGGAATCGACCGCGCGGCAAGCTCACGAATTCGGCTTCCACGTCACCCTTGCCATCGACGCGATGACCGACATGCGCCCCGAGGCGCACGAGAACAGCGTCCGGCGTATCTTCCCGCGTCTGGGCGAGACCGCGACGACCGACGAGATCCTGGCGCTGCTCGGCGGGTCGCGTTCTTGAACTGGAGCCCATTGCTGCTTCTTCCGGGAGGGCGGCTTGCGTAGTCGGGTCGCCTTGGCCGCGAAATGGGCGATCCTCGTCGCGCTGACGGGGGCTTTCGTCAGCGGGCTCGAGCTTCTGCGGTTGCCCGCGGCGCTCATGCTCGGCTCACTCGCCGCGGCCGCAGCGCTGTCAGCAGGCGACGTCGAGGTCCGGGTTCCGTCGCGCCTCTTCATGGGCGCCCAGGCGGTTGTCGGCTGCCTGATTGCGCGCGTCATTCTCCCCTCGACGATGAAGGAAATGGCGCACGATTGGCCGACTTTCCTCGGTGGGGTTCTGTCGGTGATCGCGGTCAGCGTCGCGCTCGGCTGGCTGCTTGCACGCCTGCGCGTCCTTCCCGGAACGACTGCGATATGGGGCGCTTTTCCCGGCGCGGCGACCGTCATGACGCTGATGTCCGAGGGCTTTGACGCCGACGTTCGCCTCGTCGCCCTCATGCAATATCTGCGCGTGGTCATGGTTGCAGTCGCGGCAACTCTGGTCGCAAGCGTCTGGACCTCGGCAACGTCGCATGCGCCGCCGACGAGCCACTGGTTTCCGCCAGTCGCGTGGCCGTCGCTGGCCGCAACCGTCGCGCTCGCGGCCGTTTCCGCAGCGATCGGCCGGTTCTACCGCATTCCAGCCGGGCCGATGCTCGTCGCGATGGGGGCAGGCGCCCTGATGCAGACCGCGGGGCTCGTGCGGATCGAACTGCCGCCCTGGCTGCTCGCGCCTGCCTATTGCCTGGTCGGATGGAGCATCGGCGGCCGCTTCAACCGGCCGATCCTGCTCCATGCGGCCAAGGTCCTGCCGGCGCTGGCGGTCTCGATCCTCACCCTGATCGCCGTCTGCGGCGGGATCGCCGCGGCGCTGGTTCACTTTGCCCATGTCGACGCGCTAACGGCCTATCTTGCGACAAGTCCCGGCGGCGCCAATTCCGTCGCCATCATCGCTGCCTCGACCCCCGTCGACATGCCGTTCATCATGGCGATGCAGATCGCGAGGTTCCTGCTGGTCACCCTTGCAGGGCCGGCGATCGCCCGCTTCGTCGCCTCGCGCGCCGGAGGCTAAGCCGCTCCAGCCGAGGCCCCACCGCCGCAGCACAGCGGTTTTGCGGGGTGCTCAAGTCATAATCCACGCTGTTAAATAACTGCGGCGCCTGAGCCGCCTTGAGCAAATCGGCGCGGCCCTACGGACGGCGTTAACATTAGAGCCGGCACACTTTGGAGTTGCTCGAAGGCGCTGAAGTTGTTATTCTCCAAGTTGGTGCATTCATATTGAAACAAATCGACGATCTCTGCTACTGTTGGTGAGGCGGCTCGTATGACCGTTCGCTCAATTGTTGCGGCAGTCTTCGCCTTTGGGATATTCTCAGGGCTGACTGCCGGTTTGGCTGAAACGCGGATGATGTCCGATCCCAGCGGGGCATTTGCTCTTGCGGCGCCCGCCGGCGAAGCTCAATGCTGCTCATCCGGCGCGCCTTCGGTCACCGACCCCGGCTCGATCGATGGCGTCCCGTCCGGCGATCAGGTGGCGATGACCCCCGGGGTCGGCGCGCCGGCCCCGCCAGGGAGCGATGTCACGATACCCCTCAGCAATTCAGGACCGCCGTCGTTCGTGGCGGGGTTGCTGTCCCGCCTCGTTGAGCTTGTCGGCGCCGGATCGCGCTGACGCCTCGGAAACGCCGGCTAATCATCCGTTCGGCAAATTGCGCGCCAGCGCCTCGAGCACGGCCATGCGCACCGCGACGCCCATCTCGACCTGCTCGCGGATCAGCGACTGGGCTCCGTCGGCGACAGCCGTGTCGATTTCGACGCCACGGTTCATTGGTCCGGGATGCATCACCAGCGCGCCGGGCTTGGCTTGCGACAGCTTTTCCTGGTCGAGGCCGAAACAGCGGAAATACTCCCGCGCGCTCGGCACGAACGCGCCGGACATGCGTTCGCGCTGCAGACGCAGCATCATCACGATATCGGCGTCCTTCAGTCCCGCCCGCATGTCGCGAAAGACCTCGACGCCCATGGATTCGACGCCCGCGGGCAACAGGGTCGAGGGGCCGATCACGCGAACGCGCGCGCCGAGCTTGCCGAGCAACAGGATATTGGACCGGGCGACGCGCGAGTGGAGGATGTCGCCGCAGATCGCCACCGTCAGCCCCTCGATGCGGCCGAGGTTGCGGCGGATCGTGAGGGCGTCGAGCAGCGCCTGGGTCGGGTGCTCGTGGGCGCCGTCGCCGGCGTTGATCACCGAGCAGTCGACCTTGCGCGCAAGCAGCGACACGGCGCCGGCGGCGTGATGGCGGACCACCAGAATGTCGGGCCGCATGGCGTTGAGCGTCATCGCCGTGTCGATCAGCGTCTCGCCCTTCTTAACGCTGGACGCGCCGACGGCCATGTTCATGACGTCCGCGCCAAGCCGCTTGCCCGCCAGTTCGAATGAGGACTGGGTGCGGGTCGAGGCCTCGAAGAACAGGTTGATCTGGGTGCGCCCGCGCAGCGTCGAGCGCTTCTTCTCGACCTGACGCGAAATGGCGACGGCCTCCTCGGCAAGATCGAGCAGCGCCTCGATTTCAAGGCGATCGAGAGGCTCGATCCCGAGCAGGTGGCGCTGGGCGAAGACGGGCGAACTGGGGGACATGGTGGGCGCGAGCTTTGGGCTCAGCCGCCAAGTTTGGCAAGCGTAGCCGGATCGCGCTCCCCAGCGAAGAACGCGTCGAGGCAATCCGCGAAGACCGACGCCCCGGGCTCAGCGCGAGCGAACAACGTCATCGACGAGCGGAACTTCATGGCGTCGACCGCGCCGAAGATCTGCCGCGCCGTGCGCCCCCCCGCCTCCAGGACGAGGCGCGCGCAATCGGCCAGCCGCGGCCCGAGCACGGGATGAGCTAGATATGCCTTCGCCTCGCCGAGCGAAGAGATGGCGTAGAAGACCGAGGTCGGGCTAAGGCCAAGCCCGGCGATCTGCGGGAAGACGAACCACATCCAGTGCGACCGCTTCTCGCCGGCGATGAGCTCCCTCACGACCGCGTTATAGACGGGCGCCTGGGCGTCGACGAAGCGCTGAAGGTTGAAGGGGTCGGTCATCGCGCAAAGCTTGGGTCCGGCCTACGACCCCTTCGGGTAGTCCGCCCCGCGCGCGACGGACTCGACAGAGGCGTGCGCCTTACGCAGCGCCTCGATCTCCGCGCCGATGACGTCATAGGCGACATTGCCGAGCGGCAGCCGCAGAGGCGGATCGCTCCGCTCGACGGTGGCGATGATCGCTTCGGCGCCGCGCGCCGGATCGCCGGGCTGCTGACCGCTGTAGCTCTGGATCTGGTTGCGGCGGGCGATGGCGGTCGCCGCGTAGGCCTCGATCGGCTGCTTCGGCGTCTTGAGCGAACGGCCGCCCCAGTCGGTGCGGAAAGGACCCGGCTCGACGATCAGCACCTTGATGCCCAGCGGCTGTACCTCCTTGGAGAGCGCCTCCGACAGGCCCTCGACGGCGAATTTGGTCGCCGCATAATAGGCGGACCCCGGATTTCCGATGAAGCCGCCGACCGAGGAGATGTTGACGATCGCGCCAGACCTCTGCGTGCGCATCAACGGCAGAACCGCGCGGGTGAGGGCCGCTAGACCGAAAAAGTTGGTTTCGAACATGGCGCGGATGTCCGCATCCTCGCCCTCCTCGACCGCGGCGAGATAGCCATAACCGGCGTTGTTGACGAGCACATCGATGCGGCTGAATTTATGCTTTATCGCCTCGATGGCCGCCGCGATCTCGGCCGGCTTGTCGACGTCGAGCTTGAGCGCCAGCGCGTTCGCCTCACGCCCGGCGACGAGGTCGGCTAGCTTGGCTGGATCGCGCGCGGTGGCGACGACCCGGTAGCCCCGAGCGATCAGGATGTACGCGAGTTCGCGCCCGAAGCCGGTCGAGCAGCCAGTGACGAGCCAAACGGGTTTCGCAGTCGACATGGCCCTCACCTCGCCTTTGGATAGTCGGCGCCGCGCGCGACCGCTTCGACGGAGGCGATCTCTTTGCGCACCGCCTCGAGTTCGCCGCTTATGCCTTCGAACGCGATGGACCCGAGCGGCAGCCGGAGCGGCGGATTGGCGCTCTCGACCGTGGCGATGATCGCCTCGGCCGCGCGGACCGGGTCGCCGGGCTGGGAGCCGCTGTAGCCGTGAATCGCATTGCGGCGGGCGACTGCCGTTTCTTTGTAAGCCTCGATCGGGCGCTTCGGCGTTTTGAGCGAGCGGCCGGCCCAGTCGGTCCGGAACGGACCGGGCTCGACGATCAGCACCCTGATGCCGAAGGGAGCGACCTCCTTGGCCAACGCCTCGGACAGGCCCTCGACCGCGAATTTGCTTGCGTTGTAGTAGCCGACGCCGGGAAAGCCGATGAAGCCGCCCTGCGACGAGATGTTGACGATCGCGCCCGCCTTCTGCGCCCGCATCAGCGGCAGGACGGCGCGCGTGATCGCGGCGAGGCCGAACACATTGGTTTCGAACATGGCGCGGATCTCGTCGTCCTCGCCTTCCTCGACGGCTGACAGGTAGCCGTAGCCGGCGTTGTTGACGAGCACGTCGATGCGGCTGAACTTCTGCTTCGTCGCCTCGACAGCCGCACCGACGTCCTCCATCCTGTCGACGTCGAGCTTGAGCGCCAGCGCGGCCGCGTCATGCCCGGCGACGAGATCCGCGATCTTCGCCGGATCGCGGGCGGTCGCGGCGACCCGGTAGCCGCGCCCGATCAAAATCGTCGCCAGCTCCCGTCCGAAGCCGGTCGAGCAGCCGGTGATGAGCCAGACGGGTTTGTCGTGGGAAGAGTCGGCCATGGCGACCTCGCAAAGGGTATGTGGGGGATACCGCCATTGTGGCATGCCAGCGCGGTGGTGCGCAATCCGGGTGAGTTGCGGTATTGAGAGTTTGATCGTATCTTCAATACGTCATGAACAAGGCGACCCCCATTCTACAAATCCGCAACGCGCGCGTTGCTGCATTGGCGGCCAAATTGGCGGCGGTTCGAAAGAGTTCGAAGACGGACGCCGTCCGGTACGCGCTAGAGAACGAGCTCGCGCGCATCGAAAGCGCAAAACCGCTTACCGAGAGGTTGCGTCCGCTCCAGGACCGGATAGCCAGTCGCCCGGCAACCGGGCTTGAAGCGGACAAGGCCTTCTATGACGATCTGAGCGGGGATCCATGATCGTCATCGACGCCTCGGCGATCGTCGCGATTTTGTCGCGCGAGCCGGAATGTGACGCCATGGTCGCCACGCTGGAACGCTCGGACTCTGCGGTCACGTCTCCGATCGCCGTTTACGAGGCGGCGTTGGCGCTGCGGCGCAAGCGCTTCTGTTCTGTCGCCGAGGCCGAGAACGACGTCCTTGAGTTTCTTGCGCTGATCGACGCCGAGGTGTCCCCGCTCGATCGCAAGGCCGCTCACGACGCCCTGGAAGCGTTTTCCCGCTTCGGCAAGGGAACGCAACACCCCGCGCAGCTGAACCTGGGCGATTGTTTCGCCTACGCTCAGGCCAAGGCGTTCGACGCGCTCTTGCTGTTCAAGGGCGACGATTTCAAGAAGACCGACATCCCACTGACGTCTGACGATCGCTGGTCGGAGGAGCATCCCGCCGCCCTGCCGATTTGACACGCAGCTCCCGTCTCTCCATATCCCGCGCCCGGACCGACGCGAGGTTCGCCTCGCACGGCCGCCGAAGGACGCAGCATGAAAGTCGTGATCGTCGAATCGCCCGCCAAGGCGAAGACCATCAACAAGTATCTGGGCAAAGACTACGGGGTCTACGCCTCGTATGGCCACGTTCGCGACCTCGCCGCCAAGGACGGCTCGGTCGACCCGGACGACGATTTCGCCATGCGCTGGGAGGTCGACGCAAAGTCGGCCAAGAGGCTCAGCGACATCGGCGTGGCGGTCAAGGACGCCGAGCGGGTCATCCTGGCGACCGACCCCGACCGGGAGGGCGAGGCGATCTCCTGGCACGTCCACGAGATCCTCAAGAACAAGAGGCTGCTCAAGGACAAGCGCGTCGACCGGGTGGTGTTCAACGCGGTGACCAAGGACGCCGTGCAGGAGGCGATGCGCCATCCGCGCGAGATCGACGAGGCGCTCGTCGACGCCTATCGGGCGCGCCGGGCGCTCGACTATCTGGTCGGCTTCACCCTCTCGCCGGTGTTGTGGCGGAAGCTCCCCGGCGCACGCTCGGCCGGCCGCGTGCAGTCGGTAGCGCTGCGGCTCGTGTGCGACCGCGAAGTCGAGATCGAGAAGTTCGTGGCGCGCGAGTACTGGTCGATCGTCGCGCATCTCAAGACCGAGGCCGGCGCGCCGTTCACGGCCCGTCTCGTCGGGGCGGACGGCAAGAAGATCGCCCGGCTCGACATCGGCTCGGGCGAGGAGGCGCGGGCGTTCGAGACGGCGCTAGGAGCTGCGCGCTTCTCGGTCGCCGCGATCGAATCGAAGCCGGTCAGGCGCCACCCCTATCCGCCCTTCACCACCTCCACCCTGCAGCAGGAGGCCTCGCGCAAGCTCGGCCTCGCGCCCGCCCGAACGATGCAGATCGCCCAGCGTCTCTACGAGGGCGTCGACGTCGGCGACGGACCGGTCGGGCTCATCACTTATATGCGTACCGACGGCGTCGACCTCGCGTCCGAGGCGGTGACGGCGGCGCGCCGGGTGATCGGCAAGGACTTCGGCGACGCCTACGTGCCGGGCGCGCCGCGCAAATACACCGCCAAGGCCAAGAATGCGCAGGAGGCGCACGAGGCGATCCGCCCGACCGACATGACGCGGCGGCCGCGCGACGTCGCCCGCCATCTCGAGCCCGAGCAGGCCAAGCTCTACGAGCTCATCTGGACCCGAACCATCGCCTGCCAGATGGGAAGCGCCGAAATCGAGCGCACCACAGTGGACATTCTCGCCGAAGCCGGCGCGCGAAAGCTCGACTTCCGCGCCACCGGCCAGGTGATCCGCTTCCCTGGCTTCCTCGCGCTCTACCAGGAAGGCCGCGACGACGAGGAAGACGAGGAGTAGCCCGACTGCCGCCGATGCGCGAGGGCGAGCGCCTGGAAAAGGAGCGGATCGACGCGACGCAGCACTTCACCGAGCCGCCGCCGCGCTACACCGAGGCGACGCTGGTCAAGCGCATGGAGGAGCTCGGCATCGGGCGCCCCTCGACCTACGCTTCGACGCTCGCGACCTTACGCGACCGCGACTACGTCCGGCTCGAAAAGAAGCGGCTGTTTCCGGAGGACAAGGGCCGGCTGGTGACGGCGTTCCTCGAATCCTTTTTCCCCAAGTACGTCGAATACGACTTCACCGCCGGGCTCGAGGAACAGCTCGACCAGGTGTCCAACCACGAGATGGACTGGAAGGAGCTGTTGCGCGCCTTCTGGAAGGATTTTTCCGGGGCGGTTGGCGACATCAAGGACCTGCGCACCGGCCAGGTGCTCGACAGCCTCAACGCGCTGCTTGGGCCGCATATTTTCCCCGACCGCGGCGACGGCGTCGATCCGCGCCTTTGCCCGGTCTGCGGCAAGGGGCAATTGTCATTAAAGCTCGGCAAGTTCGGGGCCTTCATCGGCTGCTCGAACTATCCGGAATGCAAATTCACCCGGGTGTTGTCGCCGACCGGCGCCGAAAGCGGCGAGGGCGAGCGGCCGGGCGTCCGCGTGCTCGGTCAGGACCCGGAGACGGGCGACGAAGTCACGCTGCGCAACGGCCGCTTCGGCGAGTACGTGCAGCAGGGCGAGGGCGAAAAGCCGAAGCGCTCCTCGCTGCCGCGCGGCCTGAAGCCCGACGACATGACCCTCGAGAAAGCGCTCAAGCTGCTCGCGCTGCCGCGCGAGGTCGCCCGCCATCCGACCACCGGCGAGCCGATTCTCGCCGGCATCGGCCGCTACGGCTCGTATGTGCAGCACGGCAAAACCTACGCCAATCTCGGCCGCGACGACGACGTGCTGGAGATCGGCGCCAACCGGGCGATCGACCTCATCGTCGCCAAGGAGAGCGGCGCAGGCGGTTCGCGCTTTGGCGGCGTCGGCGCGGGACGGGTCTTGGGCGACCATCCCGCCGGCGGCCCGGTTAGTGTCAAGCAGGGCCGCTTCGGCGCCTATGTCAATCACGGCAAGGTCAATGCGACGCTGCCCAAGGGGTCGGACCCGGCGACCGTGACGCTCGAGGAGGCGATCGCGCATCTGAAGGCGAAGGCCGAGGGGGGCGGCGTCTCCGGCAAGCTTCTCGGCCAGCACCCGGACGGCGGACCGGTGACGGTGCGCGACGGCCGCTTCGGCCCATACGTCAACTGGGGCAGGGTCAACGCGACGATCCCGAAGTCGATGAAGCCGGACGCCATTTCGCTGAGCGAGGCTCTGGAACTCCTTGCCGAGCGCGAGGGCAAGCCCGCTCCGACCGCGCGCAGGGCCGCGGCGAAGGCGCCGGCGAGAAAGGCCGCAAAGTCCGTCGCGGTTGGAAAGCCGGCAGGAAAAGCGACGGCGCTGACCAAGATCGCCGCCAAGACGGCCGCTCCGGCGAAGGCGCCGGCAGTGAAGACGTCCGCGACAAAGAAGGCCCCGAGCAAGGCGCCGCCCAGGGCGGCCGCGAAGAAATAGGCGGGCTGGGTCGAAAGCTTGGACCGAGGAAGCTGCGTGCTCGAGGAAGCCTTGGGCCGTCGCCGACAATCGGGCTCGCCCGTCAGCAGGGCTTCCTTCCACCCTGTTCGGCACTCCGTTGCAGAAACTCTTGCAACCGCAAGGAGTTGCCGGCGCCGCACCCGACGGTTGTGGAGCGGGGCGGGCGCGAAACAAGCCGAGACCTGATTTCTCGTTCCCTTGCGCCCAGGGCTCAGCGTCGAGGCCGGCAACTTCGGCGGGGTCAAGCGGCGCGCAGGAGGGGCGGCTTGGGGCGGAACATCGAAGGGACTGGACAGACGGGCCTTCGAAACTCGGCTCGCAATCGGTCTCGGAGCTCGCCGTTGATGTCCGCGGTCCTGACCTGCATGAGCATGTGTGCGCCGCGGAGAGACCAGCGCATCTGTTGGCTCTTGGCCATACGCTTGCCGACGAGCGAATTCACGGCGACTCTGCGAGCGTAGAGGCAACGCGTAGCCCGGCCCGGTAGCGCTTGCCGTAGTTGATGATCGCGCTGCGGTTCGAAGCGATATACGTCAGGAGTTGCGCGCCAAGGGTGCGAAGTCGCGAGGTGGGGAGGTCCGCGATTTCGTCGTCGGGCGTCAAGTCATCGAGCAACTCCTGAAGATCCCGGATCGCCCGGTTGACCCGCCCGTGCCAAAGACGCCACTTCACGGCGCGAATGCGCCGGGCTATCGGGAGAAAGGCTTCAGGCTCATTCGGCCGAGATCGAGCCATGTGATCGGCGATCTGCTGCATGGGCTGGATTTTCATGGCGATGTGAAACCAGTCGATGATGTGGGTTGTGGGTTTCGGCATCGCTCGGGGCAGGCGCTTCAGGATTTCAACGCCGTCCGAAATCACGGCGACGTCGCCAAAGCCGCGATATCCTTCTTGCCCGAGCGCGTGAAGCGCTCGATCGCGCAGAGGAAGATCGATCCGCGCTGGCGGTGACGAAATAGCGGCCGCCGGCCTCTCCGCGGCCTCCCGCGACCGCACCTGGCCACGACCAGTTCGAAATTGCGCGACGATTTCGAATTGGCGCTGCGAATGTGCGCGGTATCGAGCTGACGTCGAACTCCCGACGGCGATCGCCGGGGAGTTCGAGTTCGATATGACGTCGATCCTTCGCCTGCGATGACGCGGTTCTCTCCTCCTCAGCCGACAGGCGGTCGAGTTCTCGTCTGTTCGAATGGTGCGCTTGGGGACCGACGCGTGGGTCTCCGTCGGCTCGATGGGCAAAAAATTGGGCCATGACGCTCGCGGCCTGCCGATACGGCATCATGCTACCCAGACGAGCCGTCAACTCCAGCAGTTCAGGAGTTCGCGCGGTCAGGGCAGATTTCGTACAACGGCGCAAAGGCGAACGCGAGACCTGGATGGCAATCGCGGCAGAGCATCCAGCGGGGATTGCGGACCTCCACTGTACCGAAGACGGTCCGGATGCGACGGGTTGTGTAGTCCTTAACCGGTCGAAGCACGCCGCAGCCAGGACAGACCCGACGAAAGAGGGCGTAGGCCTCGGCCTCCTGGTTCACGACCGCGGCTTGAAGGGCCGCCATGATCTTCTTTCCGTCCCCGACAGATAGGCCGCTCTCCCCATCGAACAGCCGATCCCAACTCTTGTCGACGCGGAACTCGGGGCGGCGAACCTCTCCAAAAGCGTCCGTGCCTTCAACCTAGGAACGGCAGTTGGTCGAAGTGACGTTCGCGCGGTCAGCGATATCGCGTTTGGGTTGCATCAGGTTGGCGCGAGGCGCGGCAGGGCGCGGAGGAGGCGTCCGTTGAGGAAGGCCTGGAAGGCGCGCGAGAGGATCGCCCGCCAGGTTTGCAGGCGAGTCAACTGCTCCGCATTTCTGGCGAGGTCCCGCAGGAAAACGGCGACGGCCGCGAGCGCCCGGGCGGCGGGCTCGGCCTTGGCATGCGAACTGGTCATGCGGATCGTCGTTTGGCGTGCGTGCCGGGTGCGGGTGGCGATCGCCGTCAGGAACAGCGGCCGACTGGTGATCGCCTCGCGGTGAAGGCTGGGATCGGCGAGACGGACGAAGATGTTCCACTAGTTGTAAAAGAGCGCAAGCAGCCAGGCCGCGAGCCGGCAGCGGGCAAGATCGTGCGTCGTATAGCCGCTCCATCCCCATTGGTTCTTCATCTCATCGAAAACGTTCTCTCCGTCGCCTCGGTCGCGATAGAGCTGATCGAACGCGGAGGCAGCTTCATCGAGCGAGGTAACCAGAACCGAGTATTCGTAGACCTCCATCGCTTCGCCGACCTCGACGAACGCAAACTGCGGACCGACGTCGTCGTTCGCGCAAAGCCCCACGGCGTCCTTCAGCCGCCGCCCGAGCACGATCACACGCCGCTGGCGGCTCCAGCCCACCAGCCGAACCTCCCCCCGGGCTCTTCGACCCGGGGGCCTTGCCGGCCTCGACCCATTGGCGCGACGAGGCGAACTTCTCGATCATGCGCTTGACGTTGGCGGTCAGCCGCAGCTTCAGGAGAAACGGAAGCGCCCGCGCCTCCGCCTCGCGCATGATCTCCTCGTTGCCGAAGCCGCGAGCGCGTCGAGCAACCCGCTCGTCTTCAGGAAGTCGATGAAGAACGGCAGTTGCCCCAGCGGCGTCATCGCCGCCTCGTGGCCCCAAATCGGACCGAAATAGCGGTCGACATCGACCCCTTCCTGACGATCCGCCACAACCAGAGATTGCTCACCCGGCTGGTGAGCCCAAGGAGACGAAGAATTGCGCTACATGCCCTAGAGAATGCGCGATTTTCCGCAATCACACCAAAACCAAACCGCCGTATCTAGGTTCAATCGCGATTTTCCATTCCACCGCTGCCCCGGTCATCACCGTCGCCTCCGATATCAAAGGAGGTCGCGATCGGCCGGCCAGAGCTAACAATCCGTAACCAACCCCAGAGAAGTTACCGGTCTCGTTTTTCTTCAGGTCAAAGGCTGAGCCATGATACCTGACGAGGTGTATGATCGTCATTGTAGTCTTGATCTATTTTTCTTCAGGTCAACGGCTGAGCCTCCTCGTTCCGGTTTTCGCACGGGTCACATGGCCCTGGAAAGGTCGGCGCCAAACTGGGAAAACCGCGACCGACGCGTCCTCCTCAGGCGCGCGGAAGGTCGGCACCGGCGCGTTTGTCGTCAAGGCTTTAGCCCGACTTCGCGGATTCGCCTGTGGACAAGCCGATTTTGCGGTTTTTCGCGGGACGTAAGCGTTTGATTTGTCTGGAACCAGTATTGGAAGGATTGCGAGATCCGGCTGTAGTGAAGACCAACTAAAGGCGAGCTGGATTCACAGGATCGGCGACTCGTGGCAAAATCCTTGTCACGATGTTCCTGCGGAAGACTGAAAGACGGAAGAACGGGAAGGCGCATCTCTACTGGAGCGTGGTCGAGAACAAGCGCCTCGCCAGCGGACGGGTGATCCAGCGCCACGTGCTTTATCTCGGCGAGATCAACTCCTCCCAAGCCGAAGCCTGGCGAAAGGCCATCGAAGTGTTCGACGAGGACGCCAGGCGTGCGCGCTCGCTCGCCTTGTTTCCTGAAGATCGTTGCGAGGCCGCCGAGGGCGACAACGTGATCCGCCTGCGGCTCTCGGAGATGCGGCTCTGCCGGCCGCGCCAGTGGGGCGCCTGCTGGCTCGCCGGCGTTTTGTGGCGCGAGTTGCAACTCGATCGCTTCTGGGCCGAACGCCTGCCGAGAAGCCGCAAAGGGACGCGCTGGGACGACGTGCTGCAGGTGTTGGTCGCCTACCGGCTCATTGCGCCGGGGAGCGAATGGCGCCTGCATCGCCAATGGTTCCTCGACAGCGCCATGGCCGATCTGCTCGGCGCCGACTTCGGCCTGGCCGAGGCGCACAAGCTCTACGCCTGCCACGACCGGTTGCTGGCCCACAAACAGGCGCTGTTCTCGCATCTGACGCAGCGCTGGCGCGATCTGTTCAACGTCTCCTTCGACGTGCTGCTCTACGACCTGACCAGCACCTATTTCGAGGTCAACGCCTCCGACCTGCCTGAGGGCTCCAAACGCCGCCATGGCTACAGCCGCGACAAACGGCCCGATTGCCCGCAACTCGTCATCGCCCTGGTCGTCACTCCCGAGGGTCTGCCGATCGCCTATGAGGTCTTGCCCGGCAACACCGCCGACAGCACCACGCTGCGGTCTTTCCTCGACAAGATCGAGAGCCAATACGGCAAGGCGCGACGCGTGTGGGTGATGGACCGCGGCGTGCCGACCGAGGAGGTTCTGGCTCAGATGCGCGCCTCCGACCCGCCCGTGCAATATCTCGTGGGAACGCCCAAGGGACGGCTGACGCGCCTGGAAAGGCATCTCATCGACAAGCCCTGGCGCAAGGCGCGCGAGGGCGTCGAGGTCAAGCTTCTGGCGCAAGACGATGAACTCTACGTCTACGCCCAAAGCGCCGATCGCGTCGCCAAGGAGCGCGCCATGCGGCGGCGCCAGCTCAAATGGCTGTGGGCGCGGCTGAAGAAACTCGCCGCCATGGACGTCTCGCGCCAGGAGCGGCTGATGAAGCTCGGCGCCGCGCGCTCCAAGGCGCCCTCCGCCTGGCGTCTCGTCGACGTCGCGGTCGACGAGAACTCCGGCGCGCTGAGCTTCTCGCTCAACCGCAACAAACTGCGCGCCACCCGCCGCCGTGAAGGCCGCTATCTGTTGCGGACCAACCTGACCGAAAGCGATCCGGCGCTGCTCTGGCAATACTACATTCAACTCGTCGCGGTGGAGGAGGCGTTCAAGACCCTCAAGGGAGATCTGGCGATCCGGCCGATCTTTCATCGCGACGAGCGGCGCATCGAAGCCCACATCTTCGTCGCCTTTCTCGCCTACTGCCTGCAGATCACCCTGACCCGCCGTCTGCATGGCCTGGCTCCCGGCCTCACCGCCCGAAGCGCGCTGGCAAAGTTCGCCGCCGTGCAGATGATCGATGTCCATCTGCCCACGACCGACGGGCGCGAGATCATCCTCACCCGCATCACCGAACCCGAGCCCGACCTGCGCCTACTCATCAACCGGTTGAACCTCGTCCTGCCCGCCCAGCCGCCCCCCAAAATCGCCGCTGCCGCGTTGCCGCGAGCCCATGCCCCGTAGTGAAGACCCTTTAGGCCAAGGCATTGATTCCTTTGAGCTGCAACCAGCGATTCTGGCCCAATCCGCGAAATCGGGTTAGCGGCGACGGCGATCAGCATGGCCGCCAACGGCGAGACTTCCATGTGTCATCCTCCAGCAAGCTTCACGAGCGGTCGTTGCGCGCCATCAATCGGGAAAGGGTCCCGATATGAACCCCGTTGGGCACGATCGGTTTGCCGCGTATGCGGACCCACGCGTCGTCCGGCAGCAGATAAAGGCGCACGTCGTCGGCGGCGGGATCGATCAGGCGGGCGAGGTTGTCCGCCAGCCTCTCGGCTTCCCGCCATGGCAGATCGCCGTAGAACAGGGAGTACTGCAGTCTGGCTGCGTCCTCCTGAACGCGTTTGTAGACCTTCCGCCAGCGACGCGCATCGGAAATGTCGTATGCGATCAACACGCCCATAAGTCTGCTCTTTCCGCCGCGTAGCGCGCGAGGCGTTCAAAATCGCGCCACGCCCGATCGAAACCGCGCCTCAAGCGCGGCGCCTCCGCTTCGAACCGCACGGCCCACCGCCGCTCCTCGGCGCGCCGTGCGTCGACGCCCGGGCGCCCGGCCTCCAAGGCCAGCCGCAAGACCAGCGGGCCGAGATCCGGGCGCCCGCGCTGGCGAACAGCGTCAGGAGGTTGGGCCGCGCGCTGGAAGGCCCCAAGAACGCGGCCGGCGCTCCCGCCTCGTCGAGCCGCCTCTGCAGCCAGGCCCCATGAAGAGGCGCGAGCCGGCGCCCCACGGCGCACCCCGCCAAACCTTCGCGCCACGTCGTCAAATGGGGTTCGCGTCGCACGGCCTGCCGCAGCGCGACACTTTTTTTCGTGCGCCGGCCAGTCCGCCAGACTGTCGAAGAACCCAGGCTTTCCGCAGGCGGCTTCGCGGATGGCCGCGAAGGCGCGCGCTCACGGCGCGCGCGGCGCCACCGCAGCGGAAATCTCTCCGCCGCTGTGAAAGGCGACCGGCACGCCGGCCTGGCCGCAGGCGCCGAGAGCGTCGCTCCGCCACCATACCTCGCCCGAGCAGAGGACGCGGTCCAAACGACGAATTGGGCAGAGGGCGTCGGCGGTCGTCTCGCAGCGCACCAACAGGGCGTCCTCGACGCGTTCGATCCGCAGAGGGGTCGCGCGACCGTCGAGATAGAGCGGTTTCAGTTCGGCCATCGGATTAAGGCTCCGCGGCTTCGAGAAGATGGCGCTCGAACGCGTCAGGCGCAGCGTCCGGACGGAGACGGCGGGCGAGATCTCGGGCGGCAAGCCGCGCCCATCGGCTCCACAGGGTCATGCGTTCCTCGAAGGCGGCGTAGAAAGCGCCGCGTCCAGCCTTGCCCATGAGGCAGCGTCCGTCCCGATCCCGACTGAAGTGCTCGGGGCGCACGACCCGCGCGGCAAACTGGGTCCAAACCCAGAAATCGATATGCGGCCGAAGCGGTTCCGCGAGGTCGCAGGCCAGGCTCTGGCGGCCGAACGCCGGGGCGTGCAAGGCGCCCAGCATCGGATCGAGGCCGATCATCTGGTGTCGTTTTTCATGGAATAGGGACCCGGCTACGGGGCTGATTTGCATCCAATCGGGGCTCTGACGCATTTTCCGTAAATTCATCATGCGAGGCCGATGACGCGCGCTTGGAGCAGGTCGATTTTGCCGCGCCCGTACATCTGGCGCTTGACGAGCTTCAGTTTGCAGATTTGCCCCTCGGTCTGCCCATTGGACCACGGCGACGCGATCGCGGCGGTGACGGCGGCTTTGTCTTTCGTCAGGCCATTCGCGAACGCGGCGACGAGACCGCCTTTGGCGCGATCGAGCCAAGCGTCGAGTTCGGTTGTCGTCTTGCGTCGGATCATGTCCTGGAATTCCGCGATGAGGTCGCGCGCCTCGACGAGGAGTGTGACGCCGCTCTCGATTGCGGCGACGGTGACGGTTTCCGCCTTCGTCAGATCATCGCGGCCCGTTGTCAGCAAACGCGCGATCGTTCGAGCTGACGGCGCATGACCGACAGCCGATTCCGCTTTTTCCGCCCTCCGTCGCCGCCCGGCCCATTCGCCCACGACCCGGAGGCATCCGCGAAAGCCGCGTTGCTTGAGATCGCGCCAGAGCTCGGAGCCGTTCCGCCGACCGGCCGCCCATTGCTCGTCCAGCCATGGAAGCCAAGGCTCCAGCGAGCTTTGCCGAGTTCGGAAAATATCTGATCTCTGACCGCGCAGGACTGCGCGAATGAGCTTGCGACTGTATCCGGTCTTGCGCCGGATTTCCTTGATCGACGCGCCGTCCGCCGCCATCGCCAGGATCGAAGCGTTGGTCTCCTCGCGGCGCAGATAGCCTTCGTACTGGAGACGCTCGGAGGCGGTCAGCAACGCGGGGTCGACGGTCGCCGCGCCGATGGCCGCCCGGATTGGACGCATCGACTTGCGGACGGCGTCCAGGAAAGCCGCGCTTGCATTCTCCATGAGATGCCAGCGATCGGCGACTTGGAGGGCGTTGGGCAGCGCCCTTTGCGCCGCCAGCGCGTAGGCGCCGCCGCGATCGCGCGCGATGACCGCGATATCGGGCCAGTGTCTCAACCACGCTTCCGCTGTCGCGGGTTCTCGGTCCGGCAACAGCGCGATCGTCTTGTGGCGCTCGAGATCGCAAATCAGCGTGCCGTAGCGAAAATTGCGTCGCCAAGCCCAATCGTCGATGCCGATCACGGATGGGGGCGACGGCTGGGTCTGACCGCGGCGCCGGACTGCGCGCAGCAATGTGTCGTTGCTGACCTTGATCTCGATGCGCTTGGCCAGAGCGGCGGCGGGTCGGCCGCCGAGCGCAATGGCCAGGCAGAATACGATCTCGTCAAGCCGTCCGGTTCTGCGCGCCTTCGGCGCAACGGCCCCATCCAAGCGCTCCGCGAACGTGCATCGGGGACAGGATGACGCATCGCAAAAGTACCGATGGGCGTGGACGATGAGGCGAACGCGTCGACCACCGATCGGCAAGTCGTCCACTTTGCGCATGTATCGACTATGAACCCGCGCACTCCATGTTCCGCAATCCGGACATCTGCCCCGAGCCAATTCTCGATGAGCGCGGATGATCACGCCGGCCCCGCCATCCTCGACGCCGTCAACGGAGAGGCCCGCCGGAACGAGGCGCGAAAAGTCGAATGAAAACATGGCTTGGCCCCGAATCAGAAATGAAGCCGAGCTGAATTTGAGATTTCACCGATTTTGAGTCAGAGCCCAAATTAAGTGCCAACCGACAATGGCGCCGCTCCCGAAACGACGGCGCCTTCGCCACCGCACAGCCGAGCGCCGCGGCCGCCGTGTCGACGAAGGAATACTCGATGTCGAGGTAGCGACCGAACACTGCGTCCTCGATCGCATTATCCGCGATCTCGCGAAAGAACCTATGGGCGAGGATCGCGTCCCAGGCCGTCTGCGCCTCTGACTTCATCCGCTCGGCAACGACGCCATGCTGCGGCCCGGTCTCTGTTGTCTAGGCTCCCACGCCGTCGACGAAGCGCCTGGCCCGGTCGGGGTCCACGGAGTTCCACCACAACCCGTCGACCTTGAGCGCGCTGGCGACAATGACCCCATTCACGACGGCGAGAATGTCGCGGACATTGCCCGGCGTGACGCCGCTGCCGACGAGGACCGGAACCGAGGCGGCGGACCCGATGATTCGGATGTAGTCGAGATCGGCTGCGTGCCCGGTGCGCTGGCCCGTCGCGATGACGACGTCAGCGCTGAAGAACTCGACGTCGCGCACGAGTTCCGCGATCGGCCGATCCTGCACGATCGCATGCGCGCCGTGCTTAACGTGCGCGTCGGCGAAGATCCGGACGCCCGAGGCGCCGAGCGCGCGACGGTAACGGGTCGCGCGCGCCGCGGCACCCTCGATGAATCCTTCGTTGGCGACATAGGCGTTCGCCCACTGGTTGACTCGCACGAAGCGCGCGCCCGCGGCGCTGGCGACAGCGACCGCGTGCACCGCCGCGTTGGCGAGCACGTTGACGCCGATCGGCGCCTTCGTCTCGCGCCGGATGCGGTCGGCGGCGACCGCCATGTGGGCCGCGGTCTCCGGCCCGATGTCGTCGGGCTTGGCGAAGGGAATGTCGCCATGGTTCTCGACGATAAGGCCGTCGAATCCAGCCGCGCGATAGGCGCGCGCGTCGGCGAGGGCGCGGTCGTAGATCGCCTCGACGTCCGAGACGGCATGGTCCGGCGATCCGGGCAGCGGCAGGAGATGCACGACGCCAATGAGGACGCGCTCCCTGCGTCCGAAAATCTCCTGAAGGGGGTCGCCGCGCTCCCGCGCGACCAGCGGCGAATCGCTCATGTCGAAGGCTCCGTCGCTCTCTCAAAGATTGCGGTCATCTCGGCGCGGGTTGGGAACGAGGCGCGCACGCCCGGGCGCGACACGCAAATCGTCGCTGCCTCGCAGGCGACTCTCAGCGCGCGCTTCCAGGACGAGCCGCTCGCGCGCGCCGCGATCAGGACGCCGCAGAAGACGTCGCCAGCGCCGGTGGTGTCCACGACGTTTGTCGGCGGAGCCTGCGCCCACAAGACGCCGGTCCCCGAAAGAAGCGCCGCGCCTTCCGCGCCCAGGGTCACGACGACAGTTCCGGCGCCCGCGGCGCGCAGGGCGCCCCCCGCCTCGATGGGGTCGGAGCGACCGCCGAGGGAGACGGCTTCGACGCGGTTGAGGACGACGAGGTCGACGAGGCGCCAGTCGTATTCTGCCGCCGGATAGGTCGGGGACGGATTGAGGGCCGTCACCGTGTCCGGCCGCTTTGCGAAGGCGAGGCACGCCCGGGTGATGGCAGGACTGAGGTTGCCCTGAAGCAGCATCCAGTCGCCGTGCGCGATCTCGGGCCCGATGCTCCCGCAGGCGAGCGGGTCGAAACGGGCGGCGGCGTCGACGAGGCTCACAATCATGTTCTCGCCATTGCGGTCGACGGTGATGACGCAGCGATCGGTCGCTCCGCCCCAGACGTGAATCCCGTCGAGACGAATGCCCTCCGCCGCCAGAATGTTTCGGATCCGCTCGCCGGCAGCATCGCCGCCGAGCGCAGCGGCGAGACGGACCTCCTGTCCGCAACGGGCAAGCACGATCGCCTGATTGGCGCCCTTGCCGCCGAGGTCCTCGAGCGCGCCCCGAGCCACAATGGTCTCCCCCGGCCGCGGAAACGTGTCGACGCGAAGGAGCGTGTCGATCGCCGCGTTGCCGAGGACGTGGATCATGAGAGCTACCGCGCCCGGACGAGCCACTCGAGCGCCTGCCGCCAAAGCCGCGCATATCCTGTCCAGGCGGCGAATTCCGGCGGCAGCCAGTGCGGGCCGATGTCGGAGGTCCAAGCGAGCGTCCGTCCGCCGCCGAAGTCTCCGGCGACCAGCAGGGGCTTCTCGCCGTAATCTGCCGAGGCCGTCGCCAAAACGTTCGCGCCCGACTTCGGCCGGACCTCGTTGAAACCGAGCAGGGCCGGCCACTCCTCGTCGAGCCCGGCGAGGATGGGGTGCTTCGGTTGTTTCACCGAAGGGATGAAGCCTTCCGGCGCCTCAACGCGGTCGTCGTAGGGAAGGATTTCCACCGGCAGCGCCTCCTCGACCGGCGTCCCGTGGTAGCGCGCCCCACCGTTGATGCCCTGGAAGCTGTAATAGCCGCCGACCATCATCAAGCCGCCGCCGGTCTCGACATAGGCCTTCAGGGCGCGCAGCCGGTTCGGCGTCCGCCGGCTGTGGATCCAGGTGTCGGGATGCAGGAGCAGCGTGTTCGAGCCGATGTCGGACAGGATCACGGCGTCGTAGGCCGCGATTGCCTCGCTCGTCTGCGGAAAGTCGCGCTGCGCCTCGTGCGAGGGCATGTAGCGCAGGTCGAATGACGAATCCTTCAGGGCGTCCACCAGCGGCTCGGCGCCGAGATGAAAGGTCACCGTCGCGAACTGGTCGAAGCCTTTGACGTGGTTCGCCGTGGTGACCCAGGATTCGCCTGCGAGCAGAACTTTGTACCGCCTGTCGGTCATGGCCTTCCCTCCCTGTACTTACATCGCCCGGTGTGCGGCGGAGAAAACGCGGCGCGGGTTCTCGATCAGGATGCGGTCGATCGTCGCCTGGTCCATCCCGTGACGTTTGAGACGCGGAACGAAGTGGCGAAGGATGTATCCGTATCCGAAGCCTCCGTAGCGCGTCAGCATCATCTTGAGGAACACGTCCTGCGACATGAGGATCGTGTTGAGGTAGCCGTCCTCGACCAGCCTGCAGATGGCGATCGCGTTCTCCTCGTCCGAGGGGGATTGAGCCTGCTGGTCCGCGTAGAAGTAGTCCATGCCGATCATGTCGTACTCAAGAAACGCGCCGCGGTCGGCGAGGCTGCGCTGGTATTTGGGATCGTGCAGACTGGGGTTCATATGGCAGAGCACGGTGTGCCGCGGATCGGCGCCTTCGCTCTCGACGACGTCCAGCACGCGGTGGGCGAGCCGTTCCCACCCCGGCAGATGAATGGTCAGGGGCGCGCCACTGATCATCGAGGCCCGCGCGGCCCCGCGCAGCACCTTCTCCTCGGAGAGCGTGAAATCCTTGCTAATTCCGATTTCCCCGATGATCCCGGCGCAGACTTCGGGCTCGTACTCGGAGACCCCACAGTCGGCCGCGATCGCCTCGGCGATCGCCTCGACCGACATGGCCTTGACATAGTCAGGGTGGGACGGCTCGAGATAGAAGCCCGCGCCCATCACGATGTTGAGCCCAGTGCGGCGGCTGACGCGCTGCAGGGCGGACGGGTCGCGGCCGATCCCGAGGTTGGTCGGATCGACGACGGTCTTGCCCCCGTATTCGACGAAGGCGCCGAGCTCCTCGACCGCCGCCTTGACGTCGAAGAGGCCGCAATTGTCCCGATTGAGGAACGGATTCATCCGCAATTCCCCGATCATCGAGATGTCGAGTGCACGCTCGGCGAAACCGATGTCGGAGGCGCAGCAGGGCCGCTTCCACCAGCTAGACGTGTCGAGCAGGATGTGCTCGTGCATCAGTGTTACACCCATCTCCTCGGGCTTTATGGGCCCGAGCACGGTCCGCACCATGCCCGAACTCGACGCCCGTCTTCCTCGCTTCGACCATGCCTTGAACGCGCTCCCTCCTCAGGCCGACTTCCGTCCTGTCCGAAAGATGCGGAAGTTCAGCCAGATGGCGACGAGAATTATGACGCCCTCGACGATGGGGGTCAGGAACGGCGACAGATGAGCAAGGATCAGGCCGTTGCCGATCACCGCGACGGTCAGCGCGCCGAGCATAGTGCCGGTCATCGTGCCCCGGCCGCCGAAGAGGCTGGTGCCGCCGAGGACCACGGCCGCGATGACGTCGAGTTCGAAGCCCACGCCGGCGTTGGACGAGCCGCTCCCGAGCCTTGCGGCGATGATCAGCCCAGCGAGCGCGGCCGAGAGTCCGCTGAGCGCATAGACCGATAGGACGACCCGCTCGGTGTTGACGCCCGAGCGGCGCACGGCCTCGGCGTTCGCGCCGACGCCGGTGACGTAGCGACCGAACGTAGTCTCGTTTAAAACGACGTAGCCGGCGACGAGGACGACGACGGCGATGATCGCCGGCAGCGGAAGTCCCGCGACCCAGCCGCGGCCGATCTCGTTGAACAGGCTCGCGGGGTCGATCGGGATCGAATAGCCCTTGGTGAGGTAGAGCGCGGTTCCGCGGATGGAGCTGAGGCCCGCGAGCGTTACGATGAAAGCCGGGATGCCCTCGTGGGCGACGAAAAAGCCCTGGATCATGCCGACGAGGACGCCGAGCGCGAGCATGAGGATCACGACCGCCGGCCAGGGAACGCCAGCCTGCAGCGAAATCGCGGCGAGCGCGTTGACGAGCGCGAGCACCGAGCCGACCGAGAGGTCGATGCCCCCCGTCGTGATCACGAAGGTCATCGCGACGGCGACGATCATCAGCGGCGCGATCTGGCGCAAAATGTTGAGGAGGTTCGCCTGCGTCAGGAACGTGTCTGTGACGAGGGAGAAGACGACCACCATGACGACAAAGAAGACGGCGATGCTTGCGACGCCCCCGCTGTCGTGAACGAGGAGCCTCACCCGGCTGCGAAGCTCGTCCGAGCGGGAGCGCTCCAGTGGTTCGTCGAGGCCGCCGCTCATGCCGTCCGCGCTCCGATCGAGACGTGGCTGGCCGACACGGACTGGAATTTCCGGCCGACGATCAGGTTGACGATTTCCTCGATGTTCGTCTCGCCGATCCGCCGTTCGGCGGCGTTTTTGCCCTCGAAGAGGACCATGATGCGGTCGCAGACCACGAATAGGTCCTGCAGCCTGTGGGTGATCAGTATGACGCTGACGCCGCGGGCGCTGACAGTGCGAATGAGCCTGAGCACCGCGTCGACCTCGGCGACCGCGAGCGCGGCCGTCGGCTCGTCCATGATGAGGACGAGCGGGTCGAACGAGACCGCCCGGCCGATGGCGATGCTCTGCCGTTGGCCGCCCGAAAGGCTTTCGACCTTGAGCCGGGTGCTCGGCATCCGGATGCCGAGGCTGCCGAGCATCTCGGTCGCCCGGGCGTGCATGGCCGGTTTATCCATCAGCGGCACGCCGAGCAGCCACCGCAGCGGCTCGCGGCCAAGCAGAAGGTTGCCTGCGACGTCCACGGTGTCGCAGAGCGCGAGGTCCTGATAGACCATCTCGATCCGCTCGCGGCGAGCCTCCGCGGGAGACGCGAACCGCACCTCCTTGCTGTCGAGAATGAGCCGCCCGGAGTCCGGAATGGTTGCGCCGGACAGTATCTTGCTCAAGGTCGACTTTCCCGCTCCGTTGTCGCCGACGAGGCCCAAAACCTCGCCGGCGCGCAACACGAGATTGACGCGATCGAGCGACTTGATCGCGCCGAACGACTTGCTGATCTCCTCCATGCTTACCCGGATCGGCGCGCTCTCGCTCACCATCGATTGTCCTGCTCCCGGTTCTGGCGCCCGAAGGCGCGCCGCCGTCCGTGGTGCGCCTACTTGAAGAGGCTGCGGAACTTGTCGACGTTCTCCTTCGTGACGATCGTGACCGGGATGTCGATGCTCGGGTTGACTTTATCGCCCTTCTTCAGCTTGAGGATCGTCTCAACGCCGGCGACGCCTTCCTGGAAGGGGTCCTGCTGCACCACCGCCACGATCCATCCGTCGTCGATGCCCTTGATCGCCTGGGCGGTGAGATCCCACCCGAAGACCTTGACCTTGTCCGTCTGCTTCTGGCTGGTGACGGCCGAGATTGCGCCGACGAGCGCCGGTTCACCGGTCGCATAAAGCGCGGTCATATCAGGGTTGGCGGTCATCAGGTTTTCCGCGGCGGTGAGCGCGATGTCCTGCACGTTCTGCCCGTCCACGGTGTCGAGGAACTTGACGCCCGGGCCCGCCTGCGCGGCGGCCTTGAAGCCGTCGAGTCGCTGGTTCTGGATGAAGGAGTTGAGCGCACCGACGACGCCCACCTTGGCGGCGCCGCCCATCTTGGCCTTCGCGTAGTCGACGAAGTACTTGCCGATCTCCTCTCCAGCGCCCTTGTTGTCGACGCCGATGAAGGCGGCGTTGTCGCCGTCGGGAATGCGGGCGTCGATGGCGACGACCGGAATGCCCGCCTTCTTGGCGGCGGTAATCGCGGGCTTGACGCCGTTGACGTCGATCGCGACGAGCACGATCCCGTCGACCTTCTGCGCGATGTAGTCCTCGATCGCGCTGTTCTGGGCCGCGGCCTGGTTGTTGGCGTTGAAGATGACGAGCTTGGCGCCCGCCTTGTCGGCCGCCTGCTTCGCGCCGTCGTTGATCTGGTTGAAGAACAACGCCTGCTGGTTGATGGTGACGAGCGCGACAGTGGTCGCGTCGGCCGCGCTGCCTGCGAAGGCCGCCGCAGTCAGCATGGCGCCCGCCATGCAGAGGCGCTTGATCATTTTGTTCATCACACCCTCCTTCTCGCGGCCCGGATCGGAAGCGTCATTGCCGTCGATCCCGCTTCAGCCGCAAAGACCTTCCGTTCCCGTCCGCACGGGGATGCGCCCGCGCCGACGGTTCGCGCAACACCTGTCCAGTCCCATCCCGCCTCGCGAGCCGGCATCAGCGGCACCAGCGCTCGATCGTCAGCGCGATCGACCTGCGTGCAGTCGACAAGATCGGCGATCGCCACCCGCTCGTTCGGCTGGTGGGCCATGGCGGGATCGCCGGGCCCGAAATTCACGGTCGGCGTGCGTCCGAGCTTCGTCGGGAGGCCGATGTCGCTGTGAGCGCCGAAGCCGGTGAGGGCTTGGGGGAAAGGCCGGCCGCGGCGACCGACTCCTGCATCGCGGCGACGAACGGGCTGTCCGGCGGGCACTTCGGCGCAATCGGCGTCGAGAATCCATTCGACGCGCGCAGGCTTCCGGCGCAGATAGGGATCGGCCTGGCAGACGGCATGCGATGTGCTCCTCCACCTCGCGCTTGACTGCGCCGCCGAGCCCGAGTTCGTCCTTTTCCGACGGCAGGTATTGGACGTCGATGACGATTTCGCCGCGGCCGGCGATCGACGCCGGATGTTCGCCGGCCTTGATCTGAGTGGCGATGACCTGGTTCGGCAACTCCAGCAACGGATGATTCTTCCCGGGATCGTTGGCCCAGCGCCGATTGAGGATGTCCAAACCGTCGAGCATCTGGCGGCAGAGCTGGATCGCGTCCACAGGACCGCTCGTGTCCCAGCTGTTGGGCAACAGTTCGGCATGACCGCCGATCCCGTCGATGACGATGCGACCCCACAGGATGCCGCGGCAGAGGGGCGCGATCCGGTTGGCGGTCGGCTCGGTCATGATGCCGGCGTCGGCGCGAAAGCCGCGGTCGACCATGGCGAGCGATCCCATGCCGCCGATCTCTTCGTCGACGACGGTGGTGAAGACGACGTCTCCGGACAGCCTGACGTCGAGATCCTTCAAAATCTCGATCGCCATCAGCATGCAGGCGACGCCGCCCTTCATGTCGACCGCGCCGCGCCCCTGGACGAACCCGTCCTGAACGATCGGCTTTGAACGGATCGCTGGGCCAGTGCTCGGTCGGGCCGGACGGCACGACGTCGATGTGGCCGGTCAGCATGATCGAACGGCCTCCGCCGCGATCCTCCAAGCGCGGCCGCCGAGGTTGGGGCGGCCCTCGAACGTCCGGCCCTTGTTGCGCGCCGGGGCGCCCTTCGTATTTGGCGAACAGGGCCGGTCCGTCCGGCTCCCAGAGATCGGTTGCGAAACCAATCCGTTCAAGCCGCCTTTTGAGATAGAGCTGGCAATCCCGCTCGCCAGGCCCAGCCTCCTTCGGATCTGCTTTGACGACGGAAGGGAAACGCGATCAGATCGCGAAGCGTCGCGACGATCCGATCGTTCGCTCCGGCGACGGCCGATGCGATCCGCTCTTCAATACCCGTCATGACTCCCTCCTTCTCCCGCCGCTCACGCTCGACTGGAGGCAAAGCGGTCGACCAACAACACAACAATGAGCAGGACGCCGACCACGCCGACCTGCCAGGTGGGGTTCACGTTCAGCTGAAGCAGACTGGTCTGGAGCGTGACCAGAAGAATGACGGCGGCGAGAACGCCGATGGCGCCACCGCGCCCGCCGAAGATGGAGACGCCGCCGAGCATCGCAGCGGCTAGCGAGGTGAGTTCGAGATTGGCGCCGATGTTGGGCCGGGCGCTGCCTAGCCACGCCAGGGACACGAGCGCCGCCGCGCCGGCGCAGGCGCCGCTGCCCGTGTAGAGAATTGTCCGCGTCTGGTCGACCGGAATGCCGCAAAGCCGTGCGGAGACCTCGTTGAAGCCCATGGCGTAGATCCACGTGCCCCAGGCCGTCGCGCCAAGCAGGAGAGCAGCGACGAGGAACGCGGGAAGCGCGGTCGTGAGAAAGGGAAGCGGGACCGCCAGGAACTGGCCGCGCCCCCAGCCGATCATCCATGCCGGAACGCTGCCCGTCGCGGCCCCCCCGGTCAGCGCGACGGCGAGGCCGGAATAGACGTAGAAGGTGCCGAGGGTGGTGATCAGAGGCAGGACGCGCACGCGGGCGACGAGAAGCCCATTGACCGCCCCGAGCAGCGCGCCGGCGACGAGGCACAAGAGCGGAAGCGTCCAGCCCGGCGCGCCCGCCTTCCCGAGCAGGGCGACGAGAACCGCGGTCAGGGACACGACCCCTCCCACCGACAAATCGATCCCGGCCCCTCCACAGAGGATGACCAGAGATTGCCCGAGCGCGGCAAGCGCCAGGATCGTCGAGAACTGCAGGATCGTCGTCAGGGTGTCCGCGTTCAGCGTCGCCGGCGCGAAGACGATCAAGCCCAGCACGACAAGGAGCCAGAGCATCGCCAGAGCGGCGAGCACCGGATGGCGGAAGAAGAGAGCCGGCGCCGTCACGTCCGCCACGCGAATGGAAGCGTCGACAAGCGGCCGCGCAAGGCTTCGCCGCTCAGGACGAGGAGAAGAAGACAGCCGGTCACCACCGTCTGCCAGAGCGAGGGAACGCCGATCAAGACAAGGCCGTTCTGGATCAGGCGGATGAGGACGACTCCGAGCGCCGTCCCGGCCAGGCTGCACCTGCCGCCGAGAATGCTTGTACCGCCAAGGACCACCGCCGCAATCGCTTCGAGCGCGATGCTCCCCCCGACGGTCATCGCGACATTGCGGTAGGTCGACACGTAGAAGTCTGCGGCGACGCCCGCAAGCACGCCGCTGATGACGAAGGTCGCAATCCGCACGCGCCGGACCGCGACACCCGAAAGCCTCGCCTTCTCTTCGTTGTTGCCGATGGCAAGGAGATGCGGGCCGTAGGGCGTGTGGCGCAGCGCCATCCAGACGGCGAGATAGAGCGATCGCAATGACGAACGCCGGAAGCGGCGACGCCGAGGACGTGGGCGGAGAGGACATTCGTAAGCGTCGGCGGCAGGCCCGAAAGCCACCTGCCGCCGAGAAGAAGGAAGATCGCGGCGCGATAGACGCCGAAGCAGCCCGAGCGAGCCGGCGATCGCCGGAATGCCGCCCGAGCACGACGACGGCGCCGGTGAGCAGCGCCGAGCAAGCCCCCCGACGATCGGTCCAGCCAGGATGGGAGCGCGGAGACTGTAGCCGCCTCCGAGCGAGCGTGCCGACGGCGATGGCGGCCAGGCCGAGCACCATGCCGACCGAGACGTCGATACCGCCCATCGCCAGCAACAGCGTCATCCCGAGCGCCGATGATCATCAGTTCGACGCTGTTGCGCAGCACCGTCGAGAGATTGTCGACGGTCGCGAAATACGGCGACGCGACGGACGCGGCGATGGCCACGAGCGACACAGGCGTCAGCAGAGTAAGCTCGCGCCCGCCGAGAACCGAAGTCCGCCACATCGCGCGACGCTCAGAAGTTGAACTTGTCGACGTTCTCCGCCGTGAAGACGGCGGGGTCGCCCAGAAGCAGGATCTTGGTCTTGTCGTCGAAGGTGACGGGCTTGGCGAATCCGGATACCTGGTTTGTCGGCCGCGAACGACTTGCCGTCGATCAGCTGCTTGCCGGCCCAGACCGTCAGATAGCCGAGCGCGGTCGGATCCCAGAGGACACTGTAGCCCATGGCGCCGCTCTTGAGGTAGGAGCGGGCGGTGTTGGGGCTGCAATAGCCGGCTCCGATCACCTTGCCGATCTTGCCCGCGCCTTCGATCGCCTGCGCGACGCCGGGACAGGTGGTCGAGGCGACGGCGATGACGCCCTTGAGGTCCGGATTGGCGGTGATGAGGTCGGTGGCGAGCTGCGCGGCGCGTTCGGCCGTGCCGCCTGCAAATTGCGGCGGCAGCAGCGTCAGCTTCGGATATTTCTCCTTGGCGCGCTTCTGCATCACGGCGATCCAGGCGTTGAGGTTCGACGCGGTCGCTTCGCCAGAGACGATGCCGATCTTGGCGTTCTCGCCCACCCGCTTCACCATCTCGTCGATGATCGTGTCGCCGAGACCCTCGTCTGTCGCCTGCGCGACGAACACGGCGCGGCCGCTGTTGGGGGCGTCGCTGTCCGAGGTGAAGAGGATGCTGCCCTTGGCCTTCGCGGCCTGGACGACAGGCGCGATGCTGGAAGCGTCGAGGACGCTCACCGCGATCGCGTTCACCCCCTGGTTGATCGAGATTCTGAACGATCTGCAGTTGATCGACCGGGTTGGTGTCGACGGGCCGGAATAGATGAACTTGACGCCTAGATCCTTGGCGGCCTTGTTGCCGCCGTCCTGCATCGCGTTGAAGTAGGGAATGCCGACGATCTCCGGCACGAAGGCGACGCTCTTCATCTCGTCTGCGAATCGCCGCTCCGGCAGCGAAGCCAAGGATCGAACGTCGGCGAGGGCCAGCTTTTTCCACAAGGTGTTCATGTCCTTGCCTCCGATGATCGACGTGCGGTTACCCTAACGAGGCCTTCTCAAGCGCCCGCACGTCGGGATGGGCGCCCGTGATGAAAGCGACGATCTCCTCAGCGTTTGTCTCGTCCCCGCTTCCGTTCGGCGATTTTGCGGCCGCGGCGGAACACGACGATGCGGTCGGCGACATCCATGACGTCGCCGATGTTGTGGCTGATTAGGACGACCGCGCAGCCGCGGTCGGCGAGCCGGCGCGCCAGGGCGAGCACCTTACGCGTTTCGGCAACCGCAAGCGCTGCCGTCGGCTCGTCCATGATGACAAGCCGGGCGTTGAGGTTCAGCGCACGGCAGATCGCGACCACCTGCCTCTGACCTCCGGAAAGGCTGCCGACAACGGCGTCGACATCTGGGATGTGGGCGTCGAGTTCGTCGAGGAGGCGGACCACGCGCCGCCTCATCTCCGCGCGGCGGAGGAAACGGAACGCCGGCGAACGCGCGTGACGATCTCCCGGCCGAGGTAGACGTTCTCGGCGATGGAGAGATTCTCGGAGAGCGCCAGCTCCTGAAAGATGGTAGCGATCCCGGCGTAGGCGGCGTCGTGCGGCGTTGCGAAAGCCACGGGCGACGCCTTCGACGCGAATCTCGCCCTCGCTCGCAGGATGAGCGCCGGCGAGCGATCTTGATGAAGGTCGACTTGCCGGCGCCGTTGTCGCCGACCAGCGCGAGGACCTCGCCCGCGCAGATATCGAGATCGACGCCGGACAACGCGACCAGGGCTCCGAATCTCTTTCCGATGCCTCTGGCTGCGAGGAACGGCTTTGTCGCCATACGGACTCCCTCCTCCGGTAGCGCCTTCAGCCTCGAGACCGCTCGGCCGAAAAGCGCGGCAGCCGGTGGCGGCCGCCTGGCAAACCCGCGACGCCGGTCGTGACCGACGCCTTCGCTCCGGTCATGACACGCCTGCCTCTCGCCCCACCGCTCCTTCCGCCACGGTTCGAGCACGCTTCATGATGCGCTTCGGTGGCGCGACCGAAGCTTCGGACCACGAGCTCCACTGGGACGCGCGTCGTCTCGAATGTCGAGGATCCACCGAGCGAGCGCCTCGATGTGGGCGAGGGCCGCGCGGCCGAGCTCGTCGATCGGCTGGCGAACCGCAGTCACCGGAGGATCGAAGAGGCGAAGCGGCCCGACGTCGTCAAAGGTGACGACGGAGATGTCCCGGCCGACCGCGAACTGACGGTCGCGCAAGACTTCCAGCATGCCGATCAGGATTTCGTCGCTCGCGGCGAACACCCCCGTGACTTCAGGGCGCTCGTTCAGGATGCGCGCCATCGCCGCACGTCCATGCGCCGCGGCGTATTCGCCGCAGTCTTCGCAGGCGACGGTTGCTCCGCCCTCTCGGACCACCTTGCGAAACCCGTCGGCGCGCTCGCGCGCGCTCATGAGCCCGCTCGGGCCACCGATATAGGCGAGGCTCCGGTGGCCCGCGGCGAGGAGGTGTCCGGCCGCGAGCGCGCCGCCGCCCTCGTTGTCCGCAAAGACTTTCGGGCCGCGGGAGCCAGCGACGTCCTCGTCGACCAGCACCACCCCCGACGTTTCGTTGATGGATGCGCAAAGCGCGCCGTCGTCGACATGGTTGGTCGCGAACAGGAGGGCGTCGACGAAGTGGTTGCGCAAGCGGTCGATGTAGTCGAGCTCCCGCGCCGGCCGGTTGAACGTCGAGCACAGCATGACGCCGAGGCCGCGTCGGCTGGCCGCGATCTCGACCGCCGCCGCGAGCCTCGCAAAAAACGGATTGGCGATGTCGGGGATGACGAGGCCAATGGTGTCGGAACGCCCGCGTCCGAGGCTGCGGGCGTGGGGATTGGGCCGGTATCGGAGCGCCGCGATCGCGGCGTCGATGCGCCCGACGGTGTCCTCGGGGAGATGGATCGAGCCGTTCAGGTGGCGCGACACTGTGGTCGGCGACACATTCGCCGCTTTCGCCACGTCGCTGAGCGTCGCCGATCGCATTCCGTCCGCTCCTTCCGGCTGCAAGCCTCGCATGGTGAAGCGGTTTCGTAAAGCGCTTTATAAACCGGTCCCGTTCGGCCGACGGCGGCGCGTCCGGGGCGCGCGGCGTTTTGGAGGGTCGGCATCTGCTTTTTGAAAAACAAAATCTTCGCTACAAGGGGGAACGCGGGATTTCCTCGATGGCGACTACACTGCCGAAGGTCTTCCTATGCCACAAAGCGACAGGATCGAACTGTGCAGTCCTCTTCGTCACAGCGGCCAATCCGCCTGCCTTCCGAAGGCGTCGTACAAGTCTTCGACAACCGGCGACATGCCCGCGACCCCGACCGTATAGGCGCGCGTCACGAATGCCTGCCCCCGGAAGCCGAACTGTCGCCGACGCGCGCCTTTGGCTCTCCCTTGTTCTCGATCATGCCCCAGTAGTCGATAGAGGCGGCCGAATGGATCTCTAAGGGCCTCAGTGTCGGTTCCGAAAGTTCTTGAGTCCCGACGAATTGGTTGTGATTCCATCGGCGGCGAACCGAATCGGGGGCCTCCAATGTGGACGAACAAGAACCGGGCGAAATACAAGCGCGATCATCTGCGATACCCAAGCGATCTGACGGACGAGGAGTGGGCGCATGTCGAACCGCTCATTCCTCCAGCGAGGCGGGGAGGCCGAAGACGAGAAACCAACATGCGTGAGGCGCTCAACGCCGTGATGTACGTGCTGAGCACCGGATGCCAATGGCGTTATCTTCCCAAGGATTTGCCGCCGCACAGCACCGTCTATCGTTACTTTCACGACTGGGGCATTGATGGCGTTCTGGATCGCGTGCATGACGCGCTTTACGAAAAATGCCGCGAGCAGGCCGAACGCGAGGCCAGTCCAACCGTCGCCATCATCGACAGCCAGAGCGTGAAAAGCGCCGAAAAAGGGGGGCCTCGATTGACCCGCACGGGTTCGACGCAGGAAAGAAGATCAAGGGCAAGAAGCGTCACCTTCTCGTCGACACCCAAGGGCTGCTGATGCAGGCTATCGTTCATTCCGCCGACGTCCAGGATCGCGACGGCGGCGCTTTGTTGCTTTCGACGGTGCTTGGCCGCTTTCCCTATCTCGAAAAACTGTTCGCCGACGCCGCTTACCAAGGGCCGATCTTCGCCGAAGCGGTCGCCAAGACTTTGGCTCGCCTCAAGATAGAGATCGTCAAACGATCCGATCAGGCGAAGGGGTTCGTCAAGCTGCCCAAGCGTTGGATCGTCGAGCGAACGATCGCCTGGCTCAACCGATGCCGAAGGCTCGCCAAGGACTGGGAGAACCTCAACCTCACAGCCCTCACGTTCCTGCGATTCGCCTCTATCCGCCTCATGTTGCGAAAGCTCTGCAATCCCGCATGAACTTTCAAGTCAAACTCTCAGCGTTTGCGACGAGGCCGTCGGCTCCCTTGAGTCGATCGCTGTGAATGAGTAATCCGGCAAGACGGGGCAATATAAAACCCGCCGCCGATGCAGAACGCTTCGTCGTCAGATAGGTGAGATACCTCGCCGAGATAGACCACAGCCGGCGTTTCTGGCAAGTCCTCGACCGCATGCAGCGGGGTCGTCCCGGTAAGACCATGGCCGGGCTCGATCTGCGTCGCGGCGGCCGATGCGAGGATTGGCAGGATTTCCGCAGGGGTCGTGCCACTCCCTTCCGGCCGGCCGCAGCCGCCTCCTATGTGAGGCGCGGTTCATCATCTAAGCGATGGCGAGCTATTCCCAGCCCGTCTCGCCATCCTGATGGCCCTTGAGGGTAGCCGTGTGAAGGCCCGCTTCGGTGAAGGGTTTCGGACGCCGGCCCCTTGCGGGCGGTCGTGCGGGATCGGGGGCCGGCGTCCGAAACCCTCCCAAGGAGGAAACCGCGGGAGGAAGGGGCGGTTTGGCGAGCGCGCCTATGGGGATTTGAGGATCGCGGACGGCTGTCGAGCGAGGCGTCGGCGGCCAGCGGCGCTCGGCGTTTTCAGCGGAAGCGGCGACGGCGGACGGTTTCGATGGCGACGATGCGCGGGAGCGAGGCGTTGGCGTCGGTCGAAGGAGGAATTGCGACGAGGCGCGGACATCACGGTCGTGTTCCTGCTCGCGGCTGGCGGCGGAGGCGATCGACGGTGTGCGGCGGGATGCGTGGCGAGGGTCATGACGTGTCGATGCTGATCCGGCTCGGTTGTGGCGGTCGCGCCGGGCGCGGGCCTTCGAAGGTCTCGACGACGATCATGCGGCCGCCGCAGCACGGGCAGCGGTGGAAGGACGAAGCTGGCTCAGCGTCGCTGGCGGCGTCGGCGGGCGCGCTCTCGGGCGAGGCCTTGGATGGGACGAGTAATTGTCGGGCGCGCTCGATGTTGTCCGCTCGAACCGTGCTGGCGATGAGGCCGTAGTGGCGGATGCGGTGGAAGCCGCTCGGCAGCACGTGCAGCAGGAAGCGACGGATGAATTCGGCGGCGTCGAGCGTCATGGTCTTGAGCCGGCCGTGGCCTTTGATGCGGTAGTCCTTCCACTTGAAGGTGACGCCCTCCTCGTCCAGCGCGACGAGGCGGGAATTCGAGATCGCGACGCGATGGGTGTAACGGGCGAGATAGGCGAGCACGGCCTCTGGCCCGGCGAACGGCCTCTTGGCGTAGACCACCCATTCGGAGCGGCGCAGGGGCTCGAGGACGGCGTCGAAGGCGGGCTTGTCGGCGAGCGTTGCGAGGTCGCCGAAGAAGGCGAGCCTGCCGGCCGCATGCAGGGCTGCGAGGCCGTCGAGGAAGAGCCGGCGGAAGAGACGCGACAGCACGCGCACGGGCAGGAAGAAGCCGGGCTTGCAGGCGATCCAGCGTGATCCATCCGGCGACAGCCCGCCGCCCGGGACGATGACGTGGACGTGCGGATGGTGGGTGAGAGCCGAGCCCCAGGTGTGCAGCACGGCGGTGAGGCCGATGCGCGCGCCCAGATGCTTGGGATCGGCGGCGATGGTGGTCAGCGTCTCGGCGGCGCTCCTGAACAGGAGGTCGTAGACGGCGGCCTTGTTGTGGAACGCGATGGCGCCGATCGACGCCGGCAGGGTGAAGACGACGTGGTAATAGGGAACCAGCAGCAGCTCGGCCTCGCGGTCTTCGAGCCATTGTCGCGCCGCCGCGGCCTGGCACTTCGGGCAATGCCGATTCCGGCAGGAGTTGTATGCGATCCGCTCGTGCGCACAGTCCTCGCAGCGCTCGACGTGTCCGCCGAGCGCGGCTGTGCGACAGGTCTCGATCGCCGACATGACCTTGAACTGGGCGAGGCTCACGTGACCGGCGTTGGCCTTTCGCCACGCCGCCCCGTGGGCGCGAAGGATGTCGGCGACCTCGAGAGGGGGCCGCGCCACGCGGCCGTGGTCAGCCGGGCGGCGTTCGCTTGGTCAGGTGGAGCTTGAGCCCATCCAGAGGGCTCTTGACGTCGCGGATCGTGCTCAGCGCCACGCGGGTGTAGAGCGCGGTCGTCTCCAATTTGGCATGGCCGAGCAACACCTGGATCACCCGGATGTCGGCGCCCTGTTCGAGCAGGTGGGTGGCGAAGCTGTGCCGCAGGGTGTGCGGCGACACACGCTTGGTGATGCCCGCCAGGGTCTTGGCGGCGGTGACGGCGCGGTTGAGCTGGCGCGGCGTCACCGGGTTGATCGGGTTCTGTCCGGGGAAGAGCCAGACCTGAGGCCGCGCCGCCTTCCACCACTCGCGCAACAGTTCGAGCAATCGCGGCGACAGCATCACGGTGCGATCCCGCTGTCCCTTGCCCTGCTCGACCCTGAGCGTCATGCGCTCCCTGTCGATGTCGGACACCTTCAGGTTCGCGACCTCGGACACCCGAAGGCCCGCGCCGTAGGCGACGCTAAGCGCGGCCCTGTACTTGAGGCCCGGCGCGGCTTCGAGCAGACGCGCCACCTCCTCCGGGCTCAGCACCACCGGCGTCCGGCGCGGCTCGGTCACGAGCCTCAGAGGACGAACGAGGTCGGGCTTTTCGAGCGTCACCGTGAAGAAGAACCGCAGCGCGGTGATGGCGCAGTTGATCGTCCAGGGGCTGACCTGCTGCTGCGCCATATGGAGTTGATATCGGCGAAGGTCCTCGCTCGTCGCCGTGTCCGGCGACCGGCCGAGGAAGGCCGCGAAGGTCCTCACGTGCCGGACGTAGTCCTTCTGAACCTTCTCCTTGAACCGCCGCGCCGTCATGTCGTCGATCATGCGCTGCCGTAGCGGGCTGATGGGCTTCTTGGACATCGAAAGCTCCTGTCTCGCATGGGGTTGAACCCCACGATCTTGAGACAGGGCCGAGCTTTCGGGTTGTCTTTACGCGCGCGCCCTCTCCGCTCGCTTGCCGCCCCTACCGCGCGAGCGGTTTAGTCCTCGGGCGGAGTTTTGCCGTCTGCCGATCATCGGGAACGGCGGGACTCGATAGCGAACCGGCCGTTCTGCGAGACCCTTTGGGGTCTTGCCGGAGTCCTTCTGATTCCCACATGTGAGCCGGCGATGGGAGTTGCCGACATCATGCAGCGACGCCCTTGCGGGACGTTCCGGCCTTGTAAAGCCGCTCGCCGGATTGTCAGTTCCGGAGGTGGTATCCGCGGCCCCTCTTACGCTCGAGCCATTTCTTGAGCTCGATCTGCGCGACTGGCCGGGATGGGTGCAGGTCGATCCGCTCGCGCCCCACGCTCCCGATCCGACCCCAAAGCCGCACAAACGCCAGATCCTCGAAGAGCGTCGGTTCGATCGACAGGTCGTAAAATCGCGCCATATTCTTGGCGCGGTCGACCCGTTCGAGCACGAGAACTTGAAGAAGGGTCGGGTTGTCTGCGTCCGGGTCCATGGACCAAAACTACGACGCAAGAACTCCGTCGCGTCCAACGAATGATCGGAATCGATTGGACCGCCCCGATTCAGACTTCGAATCGATTGCAAGTTGGCGTGGGCTCCGAAAGGCGCCGCGACTGTTTCGGCTCGCGCGCCAACGAGAAAGTCATAGCCTCCTGTCCGTTGGCGGCCGCTGGGCGTCGACCTCGTCGATGTCGGCCACGTTTCTTGTTCGCGCCGTCGCCGCCGAGCCTTCGCGTGAAAAGCGAAGGAGAGGGAGATGGCTACCGCTAGCGCCGGCCGCGCCGGCAAGGGTGCGTCGCTGGCTCCCGCGCGTTCCGCGCGCCCTTGCAGCGCGGCCGCCTCGCGGTCGGCGGGCGGGGCAGGGGCCAAGGCGAGCCCAGGGTCCTTGAACCCTGCTCCTACGCTTGAACGCGAGGAGCGGACATGACTGGACACGACCCCGAAATCGAGGAGCTGCGCGACAAGGCGCATTGCGCCGTGGTCCAGTCAGGCCGGAGATTCGAACGCAAGGATCGCAGCGCCGACGAGCCCTGAATCATCGCCCAGAGCGGCTCGCACGACCGGCGTATCGCGAAATGGAGACAGGGCCGCTGCTCGTATTCGGGTGATGATCCCAGAGCGGAGGAGATGGAAACCGTTCGAAAGTCCGCCGCCAACCACGACGATATCAGGGCTGTAGAGATGCAGGAGGTTCACGACGCCGATGCCGACGAGATCGGCTTCCTCGGAAACCAGATCCTTGGCGAGGGCGTCGCCTTTGGCGGCTGCGTCGAAGACTGCGAATCCGTCGGTCGCGGCGCCATTCAGGCCGAGCGCCGTCGATGGCGAACTCGCGGCGCGAATCTTCGCGCGTTTCGCAAGCGCGGTTCCTGAGGCGTAGGCTTCCCAGCAGCCCCTGTTGCCGCATGAACAAACTTCTCCATCGCGCACTATGGTCATGTGGCCAACATGTCCGGCCATTCCGCGGCGCGCGCGAAGGACGCGCCCATCGGCGATGACGCCGCCGCCGACCCCGGTGCTGACCGTCACATAGACCACATTGTCGCGCCCGGCTCCCGCTCCGAAGCGCCACTCCCCGAGAGCGGCGGCAATCCCATCGTTTTCAAGGCTGATCGGCAACCCGATGCGTTCCTCCAGCATCGCCCCGAGAGGTAGGTCGACGAAGCCGGCGAGCGTGGGCGTCGCCAACACGAGGCCGCGCTTCGCGTCGAGTGGTCCGGGCGCACAGACGCCGACGCCGACGAGGTCGCTTCGATCGACCCGCGCCATCACGGACGTCGCGAGGCGAGCGAGTTGGTCGACGACAACGCCGGCCCCGGCGTCTGCGGCCGTCAGTGCCGCGGCTCGCTCCCGAACAGCGCCCTTCTCGTCGATCAGCGCGGCCCGAATTCGGGTCGCTCCGAGATCAATGGCTATGGCAAGGGGGCTCATGGCAAACCCTTGCTCAGAGCGCTCGCAACCACGCCATCTGCGCCGCCAGATCCGGGGCGCGGAACGCAAGCGATCCCAGGACCACAGAGTCGGCCCCGGCAGTCCGCAGTTCCGGGACCGTATGGTCCCGAATGCCCCCGTCGGCGGCGAGGACGATCCGATGATCGGCTCCGCTCCTGGCGATCAAGGTCTTCGCTTCGCGCAAGCGGTCGCACGCCGCGTCATCCAGACCCTGGCCCTTGACGCCGATCGCCGTCCCAAGGAGCGTGAGAAACCGGACCCTCGGCAGGAGACGCGCCACGTCGGCGATCGGGGTTTCGACCATCGCCACTATGCCCGCGGCGACCCCCCTTTGCTTGAAGGCGGTCGAGGGCGGCGTCCGCCACCGCCGCGTTCTCGAGATGGATGCTGATGAGATCGCCGCCGGCCTCGGCGAACTGATCGATCTGCGACAGCAAAACGTTGTCCGCGGTCATCAGGTGCACGTGGATCGGCAGGCTTGTCGCTCGCCGGATCGCCGCGACAAGGTCGGGGAAGAACAGAAGGGCGGGCGCGAAGTGACCGTCTGCCACGTCGACATGCAGGACGTCGGCATAGGGTTCGATGCGGATCAGCTCATCGCGGAGGCGAAGGAGATCGGCCGACCACACGGAGAACTCGGCGATCGGACGCCGGAAGGACAGGTCGTCGATCCAGGAGGGCGGAGGTCGCAACATCAGGCGAAATTCTCCCAGGAAGCCAGCGAGCGCGGCGCGAAAGTCTCGGACATATCGGGCCCTATCCTGCGATTTGGGCGTGACCTCGACCAAGCGACTATCCGGGGATGAGCGAAGCAAGAGTTTCGGCGTGGGCAAGAGGATGGATGACGTCCTGCTTCGTTCCGATGATCAGGGTCGGCGCGGCGATCTCGCGCGACTTCAGCCTCGGAAACGCCCGGTCCGTCCGAAGCGATCGCTCGCAGCAAGGCGGCGGTGACGGCAAGGGGCTCTCTGGAGAAGAACCCGGTGAGGGAGACGAGATTGTCGGGCGCGTCCTCCGCCAATCGCCTTGCGGTTTCGCCCGCCAGGAACAGCCGTCGCGCTTCGTCGGCCGGGTACGCGCCAAGAAGCCGGCCGACCTCGGCGTTCGGCTTCATATTGTCCGGCGCCGCGGCTGGCGACCCATGCCGGGCGCGCGAGGATGAGGCCGCGAACAAGGTCCGGCCGCCGGACCGCGAGCCTGCAGAGCGATCGCCGCGCCCATCGAGACGCCGCCCAGGACGACACGGGCGCGAGCCCGCGCCGACTCGATGAGCGCCGCAAGGTCCGAAGCGAATGTCGCGATCGAGAAATTCGGCCGGATCGCCAGCCTCGGACGCGCCATGCCCCCGACATTCCAGGGTCATGCGCCGAAAGCGCGGGTCATCCGGAAAGACTTCGGTCATCTGCGCCGCGTCGCCGCAGAGGCCGTGCTGCATGATGACCGGGAGGCCGCTTCCGCCCGAGTCGGCGACGTTCAGGGCGACGCCGTCGTGAACGAAAAATCCGGGCCCCGATTCACCGCGCAATCTCGACGCCGGCGGCGTCGCACTGGCTGCGCAGAAAAGCCGCCGACGCCGGGCGCTTCCTCCGCGGCAAGCCCGTGGGTCACGATCGGCCCGTCGAAGCCCGCAGCTCTTCAGACGCGTCAAATAGTGCCGATAGTCGAGAACGCCCTTTCCCGCCGTCGTGAATTCGCCGTCGGGCCTGCGATCCTTCGCGTGAGCCATGACGATCCGGTCGGCGAGGCGATCGATCGCGGCGGCGACGATCCGGCGTTGGTCGTCGAGCGTTTCCGCTTCGAAGAGATTGGCCGGGTCGAGGACGACCTTCAGGCGGGAGCTCCCGATCTGATCGATGAGCTTGCGCGCCTTCTCCGCCGAATTCACCACATTGGCGAGCTCCGGCTCGATCCCGAGGTCGACATCGATAACGGTCGGCGATCGCGACTGCGATTTCCATCGACGCGAAGCAGGTCCGACCAGGCGTCGGGAGCGTCGTTTCCCGGGTGCGACCGCCATTGATCGTCCGGATCGCGTGTGCCTGTGCAGAGCGTGATGAGTCGGGTCGACAGATCGGGACGCAGCGGCGGCGAGCGTTTCGAGACGAGCATGGCCGCGCGCCCTCTCCGCCGGGTCCGGGTGGATCATGTTGTAGGTGCCCGAAAGGGCGACGATCTCGACCCCGGTCTCGGCGCTCGCCAAACGGACGGCGTCGGCGACGTCGGCCGGCACGTGATCTGGCATCGCAGGCAGGCCCGAGCACGCCATGTTGTACTGGACGGCGCCAAAGCCGGCGGCCGCGGCCGCCGACAGCACGACTTTCGGATCGGTTCCCGGCAAATGTCTTGGCGAAGATTCCGAGCCGCATCAAACGCCTCCGGAGACGTCGGAAAGGGCGACGCGGCCGCCGCCTTCCACCGACCGGGCGATGGCGACCATGCCTCGCACCGACGCGACGCCGTCGTCGATCGATCGCGCCTTCCATCGGCGTCCCGTTCAGGATGGCGTCCGGCAAATCCTTCGACCTGGCGACGGTAGAAATGCCCGTCGGCGCCGAGCACGCGATGCGTCGCGCCGTCGGATTCCCGAAAGATGTCCACTTCGCTGGTCTTGTAGTACCAGGGATTGAAGGTCTTGCCGATGACGCTGCCGTTCTTGCCGTAGATCTGGAAACCTTCATGCCAGTCCATTCGCACCGCGACCGTCAGGTCGAGGTGGCCGAGCGCGCCGCTGGCGAATTCGACGTCGACAAACCAGCACCGGATCCCCGCGCGTTCGGACAGGCGCGCCCGTACCGCCGTGATCTCGCCGGCAAGATACCGGGCCGTATCGAGAAGATGGCACCCATGCGCCAGCATGTAGTAGCGGCGAAGGTCAGCCTTGGGGTTCTGCGGACGGTTTCTTCGCTTGCGCGCTGGCGACGATCAGGGGCTGCACCGCGTCGGTCATCGGGTAGCGATGCGTGCTGTCGCAGTACCAGGCCTTGAGGGCGACCATTTCGCCCATCTCGCCTTCGATGAACGCCTTGGCGGCCTGCAGCCCCGCATCGAAGCGCTTCATGTGACCGACCTGGAAAACCCTGCCGGATCGACCGACCGCGCTTTTCAGATGTTCGGCTTCTTCGACGCTCACGCTGACGGGCTTCTCGCACAGGACATGTTTGCCAGCCTCGAGCGCGCGCAAGGACGCCGGCACATGAAATGCGTCCGGCGGTCGCAACGATGACGGCGTCGATGTCGGGGTCGGCCAGCATGCGGTCATAGTCGGCGTAGGTTTTCTGCGACCCCGTGGGTTACCGCCATGCGTTCGCGCAGATCGTCGGCGATGTCGCAGATCGCGGCAAGATCCGCGTTTCGCGCCTTCGTGCAGCTTTCGAAATGCGCGGCCTGCGCGATCTGGCCTGCGCCCAGGACGCCGATGCGAAGCCGCCGTTCTTCCTTCCTTGGCATGTGGTCCTCGGTCGCCCATCCCGCGAAGGCGGCCGGTTCTCCGCCGGACGCCTGCCGCAGAGCTTCGATCCCGCTCGCCCGGGCGTGCGACCGCACGCGGCCACGGCTTCGGCCGTCCGCGTCGCGGAGCGACGCATCGGGTTCGACGAGTTCGGCCGCCAGTCTTGGGCAGGTCCGGGGTGTCAGGCTTCCCGTCTGCGCAAGACGGGCGATTGACTTGTAGCTGGCATCGTGTTTATTTGCAATACAAAATAAAATAAATGGCCGCGCACGTCTCGGACCGGGAAAGCTTGAGCCGGAACGACCGGGTGGCGCAAGGGAGGTTCGTCGTGAGAGAGCGAACGGAGCCCATCGTCCGTCTGCAGGACGTGTCGAAACACTTCGGCGCGATTCAGGCCCTGAGCCGGGTTTCGATCGAAATTGAGCCGGGCGAAGTCGTCGGCCTGATGGGCGACAACGGCGCCGGCAAGTCGACGCTGGTCAAGATTCTCGCGGGCAACTACCCGCCGACATCGGGGAGCCTATTTCATCGACGGCAAGCCGGTCCGCCTCGCCAATCCGGCGGAAGCGCGCGACTACGGAATCGAAGTCGTCTACCAGGAGCTGGCGCTTTGCAATAATCTGACCGCCGCCGCGAACGTCTTTCTCGGCCGCGAAATCATGCGCGGATCGGGATCGTTTCGTTGGCTCGACCACAAGGCGATGGCGAAACGCGCCGATGTGCTGTTCCGCGAGTTGCAATCGGAGACGCGGTCTCGCGACGTGGTCGAACGGATGTCGGGCGGGCAAAGGCAAGCCGTCGCGATTGCGCGCACGCGCCTCGCGGACGCGAAGCTCGTCCTGATGGACGAGCCGACCGCGGCGATCAGCGTTCGGCAGGTCGCGCAGGTGTTGAACCTGATCAGACGGTTGCGCGATCAGGGGCACTCCGTGGTGCTGATCAGCCACCGCATGCCCGACGTTTTCGCTTCCTGCGACCGCGTGATCGTGATGCGGCGTGGACGGAAGGTGGCCGACAAGCCGATGGCGGCGTCGTCCCCCGAAGAGGTGACCGGGCTGATCACGGGAGCCATCAACGAGGCCGCCTAGCGTCTCGATATGCGGATGGGGACACGCTGGGCAAGGGAAGGACGCTTCGCATGGACAAGGAGGCCGCAGGCGCCGGAACGCCCTCGTTCCTCGGCGAATTGCCTGCGGACGTCGCAGTCCCGTTGTGGCGCCGCCTCATCGCGCGCCAGGAATTCTGGGTGACTTTCGCCGTAATCGCCCTGGGCGTCGCGGTCACCTTCGTCACCTCGCGCTTCGTGACCCCGACCAACCTGGGCAACATCCTTCAGAACTTCTGCTACATCGCGCTGATGGCGATCGGAATGACGCCGATCCTGATCACTGGCGGAATCGACATTTCGGTCGGCTCCATCCTGGGACTGTGCGGGGTGGTGCTCGGACTTCTTCTGCAGGCTGGTTGGCCTTTCTGGGCCGGCCTCGCCGCGACCCTCGCCCTTGGCGCGGTTCTCGGCGCATTTAATGGCGCGCTCATCGCCTATCTTCGGCTGCCGCCGTTTCTCGTCACCCTCGGCATGCTGAGCGTCGCCCGCAGTCTTGCGCTCGTCGTGTCCGACGGGCAGGTCGTCTACAGTTTCGGCGGATCCGAGGACGCGCTGTTCGCGATCGGTCGCAAGCTGTTCGGGGTGCCGGTCGTTCTTTACGCGACGATCGTTGCGGGCGTGCTTCTTCAAACTGCGCTCACGATGACCCGCTGGGGTCGTTACGTCTTCGCCGTCGGCGGAAATGCGCGCGCGGCCCGCCTCACCGGAATTTCGGTCAAGCCGATCAAGGTCTCGGTCTACGCGTTCGGCGGTTTCATGGCCGCGCTGACCTCGGTTTTCCTCGTGGGATGGCTGGGCTCCGTGACGAATGCGCTCGGGCAGGGTGACGAACTGAGGGTGATTGCGGGAACCGTCATCGGCGGGGCGAGCCTTGCCGGCGGTTACGGCACCGCCTACGGCGCAGTGGTCGGTTCGCTCCTGATCGAGGAACTACGCAACGCGCTTCTGCTCGCCGGCGTCAATCCATTCTGGCAGGGCACATTTATCGGGAGCGTAATCGTGCTCGCCATCATCCTTCAGAGGCTCCAGGTCACGGAGGAGGAGGACTAGGTCGCTCGTTTAGGCGACAGTCGATCCCATCGCGAAGCGATGGGTATTCATATGAAACGGAGGAAAGCGATGAACATTCTCAGGACGGTAAGCCATATCGCGATTGCAGCGCTCACTGTGGCGCTCGCCACCTCCGCCAGCGCGGCGGAGAAGAAGACGATCGGCATGGTCTTCAAGGTTTTGAACAACGCCTTCACGCCGCCGTTGCAGCAAGGCTGCGCTCAGGCGGCGAAGGACCTGAACGTCGACTGCATATTCGTCGGCCCGACCGAGTACAACGAGGCTCAAGAGGTCCAGCTGCTGCAGGACATGATCCAGCGAGGAGTCGATGGACTGGCGGTGTCGGCCGCGAATCCGAAGGCGATGGCCAAGGCCCTCAAGCTGGCCGAGGAGAGGCATATTCCGGTGGTAATGTTCAACTCCGACGTTCTGCCCGAGGATAGGGGCGTCCGCCTCACGTTCATTGGCACGGACAACTATTCCTTCGGCGCAGAACTGGCCAAGGCGGTCCTCAAGACGAAGAAGGGCGGAACCGTCTGCATCCAGTCGGGCGCGCCGGCCTCACTCAACCTGAACGATCGCGTGCAGGGAATCCGTGACACGCTCGCGGGCGTCGACCGGGCCCAGGGCGTCAAGCGCCTGACCGGTCAGAACGGCTGGACAGAGCCGGACGGATGCCCGGTCTACAACAACGATGACATCAAACTCGCGGCCCAGCAGGTGAATGACGTCTTCACGGCGCAACCCAAGCTCGACGCCTTCATCGCCGTCGGCGGTTGGGCGCAATACGCCCCAGAAGCCTACAAGCAGGCGGTCGACCTTCAGAAGGACCGCGTCGCCTCGAAAGACCTGGTGATTTCGTTCGGCGACAACTTCCCGCCGCAGATGCCGCTTCTGAAAGCTGGGCAAAGCCACTTCAACATCGGCCAGAGGCCCTACGACATGGCGTATGGCGCGGTGAAGTCGCTCGTCGACGTCTGGGGCGGAAAGACGCTGCCGCCCGCGATCGTGACTGGAGTCGAGATTTGCACGCCGGAGACCGCCGACACCTGCGGCAAGAGCCATTGACCTGAAATATGGGCGCCGGCTAGGCCGGCGCCTTGAAATCCGGTCGTCGACCCGATCGAGGGAACGGCTATTGTCCTTTGGCCTCGAGTCGAAGTCGGGATCGATAGGGGAGCCCGGGGGTGAATGGCCGATCAAACGTTAGCCCGACATGTCAACGAGCTGAGCATCCTGACGACGCTTCGTGTTCACGGCGCTTCGACTCGAGCCGAAATCGCGCGCCGTTTGTCGATAACCCCTGCGACGGTCACTCGGCTTGTCTCCGATCTGTCGCGCCGCGAACTCATTCGAGAGGTCGGAGAACAGGAGAAGAATGGCGGAGTCCGAGAGCTTGGGCGCCCGGGAGTGAAGATCGAACTCAATGCGGAAGGCGCCTATTTTCTCGGAGTCGAAATCGATGTCGGTGTCCTGCGCTTCGCGGCGTTGGACTTGTCCACATCGGTCGTCGCTTCGTGTGAAGCCCGTTTTCCAAAGGCGGCGGAACCCGGGACAGTCGTCGGCCGAATCGCGGAGCACGTCGAGGCACTCGAGACAGACGATCGATTTCGGGGCCGGCTGAGATCGTCGGGGTAACTGTCCCCGGCCTGACGACGTCGGATGGGATGGTCATCAACCTCCCGATCCTGGGATGGAGGAGCGTCGATCTGTCCGCGCTTCTGAAGGAGCAGGTCAAACTGCCCTGCTTCGTCGAGAACGACGCCAACGCCGCGGCCTTTAGGGCGCTTTACTCAGAACCAGCCTTGCCGTCTGAATGCACCCTGTTCCTCAAGATCGGCGCCGGGTGCGGCGGCGCCGCGATCATCAATGGCCGCCTCCTTAGGGGCGCCGCCGGAACCGCCGGGGAGTTCGGCCACATCCGGGTCGCCAAACAAAGTCTGCGTTGCAGCTGCGGGCAGTTCGGCTGTCTCGAGGCCGCGGTCAATCTGGCCGCGGTCGCGCGATTCTACACTGGTTCCGAGGACGGGAAAGATGACGAGCTTCTGGCGCTGCCGGCGGAGGTCGCGCGCGGCTTCGCGGCGCGCGAAAAGCACGCCGCAAGGACGGTTCGCGCTTTCGCGCAGGCGCTTTCGCGGGGCATCGTCGCGCTGGTGAACGTCTTCAACCCGACGACGATCATCCTCGGCGGCCTGATGAACCCGATCCTGGAACTTTGCCTGGACGACGTTCGGGCGCATGTCGCGGCCGGGATCGTTCCGGGCGTCGAGATCCCTGAGCTGCGGATCTCGGTCCTCGGCATTTTTGATTGCGCGATCGGCGCCGCGTCAATCGCGCATCACCACTTGTTCAATGTCTCTGACCTCGAGCTCTCCGAGCGCCATCGGCTTCCCTGAGCGGCGTCTGGCCAATCTATATTAGGCCGCTTTCAGGATGCCTCACCCTGGAGGTCCAGAGGTCCACGACGCCCGTGTCGCCGTTGCGGGCCACCTCGAGCACCCGCAACGGCGTTGTCAAAGTAACGGGGCCTCGACGCGTAGCGCGCCATGCCCTCTCGCGAGCGACGATCTACGCTGAAAGGGCGTGCCACTCAGCCAATGCGGCAGAGCCTCTCTGCTTGTATACTTGGCGGGAGACGAGATGGGGCGTTGTCACGGCGCTCCGAGCTTGCGAGATCCTCGATGGCCGAGTAGCCGACGCGGATGAACAAGATCAGCTACAGCGGGTATCGCTTCCCACCCGAGATCATTCAGCAAGCGATTCGGCTCTACCTCCGGTTCACGCTGAGCCTGCGCGACGTCGAAGATTTGTTGGCCGAGCGCGGAGTTGCGGTGTCTTACGAAACGGTTCGGCGTTGGGTGAACCATTTTGGACCGTTGATCGCCGCCGACTTACGAAAGCGTCGCCTGAAGCCCCACACGACTTGGCATCTCGACGATTTCTATCTGAAAATCGACCACTGCATGGTCTACCTTTGGCGAGCCGTCGACGCCGAAGGCGAGGTGCTCCATGTGCTGGTCCAGTCCAAGCGAAACAAGCACGCCGCCTTGAAATTGATGCGCAAGCTCCTGAAGAGGTATGCCTTCGCTCCTGAGCGGTTGGTCACCAAGGACCTGCGATCATACAGCGCCGCGGCCCGGGAGCTTGGGATCGAACGCCGGCTTGAGCGCGGGCGGTGGAAGAACAATAGGGCTGAGAATTCTCATCAGCCGACACGGCGACGGGAACGTAGGATGCAGCGGTTCAAGAGCCCGGGGTCTGCCCAGAAATTTCTCTCGACGCACGCTGCCGTCTACAACACCTTCAATGCCCAACGCCACCTTGTCTCCGCCCGTACCTCTGACGCGCTGGCCACGTGGCGGACGGCTGTCGCAGCCGGCTGACAATTACCGAGGCCGACGACTCCTCACGTTCGCGACGCGCCAACGTGACAACGCCCTTGCGGGGCATTTTCTGCGACAACCTGCGACAGGGAATCGGAGGGTGGATTGTCGCGGATCCGTCGCGAAAAATCAAAAAAAACGCCCCGATTTCTCGGGGCGTGGTTTCTATGGGTTGATTTTATTCGTTTGATTTGGTTGCGGGGGCAGGATTTGAACCTGCGGCCTTCAGGTTATGAGCCTGACGAGCTACCGGGCTGCTCCACCCCGCGGCAACGTAGAGTTCGGGCGGCGAACGACGGACAGGGGCTGTTCTCCGCTGTTTGCTGTTTTGGGTGAAGAGGAAGGACGGGGAGGGCGGCGGTCTTAGGCTGGGTCGTGCGCCCTCGGGCGTCGGGTATCCGTCCTTTGCAGGCCTGGCGACGACCTACTCTCCCATGTCTTGAGACAGAGTACCATTGGCGCGAAGGCGTTTGACGGCCGAGTTCGGGATGGGATCGGGTCTGATCGCCTTGCAAGAGCCACCAGGCCGGCAAAGGACGGTTCGGACGCCGCAGGAGGCGAGACGGAGACGGAAGAGATGGTTTTCCGTCGCCCGTCGTGCGTCCTCTGACGTCCGATCGAAGCAAAACTGGGTTGATGTCGCCGACTTGGCGACGGACGTGCGGGACGGAGGGACGATCCGTCCTCCGCGCCTGTCATCCGTCGTCCGCGCGCGCTTTCGCGCGCACGCGCCTTGGCGACGAGAGCAATCAAGTCGAACGAGCGATTAGTACCGGTCAGCTTCACGCGTTGCCGCGCTTTCACATCCGGCCTATCAACGTGGTGGTCTTCCACGGCTCTTCAGGGAGAACTGGTTTTGAGGCTGGTTTCCCGCTTAGATGCCTTCAGCGGTTATCCATTCCACATATAGCTACCCTGCACCGCCGCTGGCGCGACGACAGGTCCACCAGAGATGTGTTCACCCCGGTCCTCTCGTACTAGGGGCAAATCCTCTCAATTCTCCGACACCCACGGCAGATAGGGACCAAACTGTCTCACGACGTTTTGAACCCAGCTCACGTACCACTTTAATCGGCGAACAGCCGAACCCTTGGGACCTTCTCCAGCCCCAGGATGTGATGAGCCGACATCGAGGTGCCAAACACTCCCGTCGATATGGACTCTTGGGGAGTATCAGCCTGTTATCCCCGGCGTACCTTTTATCCGTTGAGCGATGGCCCACCCACGCGGGACCACCGGATCACTATGACCGACTTTCGTCTCTGCTCGACTTGTTGGTCTCGCAGTCAGGCTGGCTTATGCCATTGCACTCGACGACCGATTTCCGACCGGTCTGAGCCAACCATTGCGCGCCTCCGTTACTCTTTGGGAGGCGACCGCCCCAGTCAAACTACCCACCATGCGTTGTCCCGGGCCCCGATCAGGGGTCGCGGTTAGACGTCCATCAAGTCAAGGGTGGTATTTCAAGGGTGGCTCCACCAGAGCTGGCGCCCCGGCTTCCAAGCCTACCACCTATCCTACACATGACTTAACGAACGCCAACGCAAAGTTATAGTAAAGGTGCACGGGGTCTTTCCGTCTGACCGCAGGTACCCCGCATCTTCACGGGGACTTCAATTTCACTGAGCTGACGTTGGAGACAGCGGGGAAGTCATTACGCCATTCGTGCAGGTCGGAACTTACCCGACAAGGAATTTCGCTACCTTAGGACCGTTATAGTTACGGCCGCCGTTTACCGGGGCTTCAATTCAAGGCTCTCACCTCTCCTTTTAACCTTCCGGCACCGGGCAGGCGTCAGACCCTATACGTCATCTTACGATTTCGCAGAGCCCTGTGTTTTTGTTAAACAGTTGCCACCCCCTGGACTGTGCCCCCCCGAACCGCTTGCGCGACCCGAGGGCCTCCTTATTCCGAAGTTACGGAGGTAAATTGCCGAGTTCCTTCAACGTCATTCTCTCAAGCGCCTTGGTATGCTCTACCTGTCCACCTGTGTCGGTTTCGGGTACGGTCTGTTGCAGGGGCTGTTTCCTGGAACCGCTCCGCCGCCTGGGCCAATCCATTAAGGCCAAACGACATACGCGATCCGTCACCACCTGCTGGCTCACGAATATTAACGTGATTCCCATCGACTACGCCTCTCGGCCTCGCCTTAGGGACCGGCTAACCCTGCGAAGATTAACTTTACGCAGGAACCCTTGGACTTTCGGCGACACTGTCTTTCACAGTGTTTATCGTTACTCATGTCAGCATTCGCACTTCCGACGCCTCCAGAAGCCCTCACGGGTCTTCCTTCACAAGCTTACGGAACGCTCCGCTACCGCATGGCTTGCGCCATGCCCAAAGCTTCGGCTCGTGGCTTGAGCCCCGTTACATCTTCGGCGCAGAAACCCTTGTTTAGACCAGTGAGCTGTTACGCTTTCTTTAAAGGATGGCTGCTTCTAAGCCAACCTCCTGGTTGTTTTGGGATTTCCACATCCTTTCCCACTTAGCCACGAATTGGGGGCCTTAGCTGTTGGTCTGGGTTGTTTCCCTCTCCACGACGGACGTTAGCACCCGCCGTGTGGCTCCCGAGCATGACTTCCAGGTATTCGGAGTTTGGTTAGGTTTGGTAGGGTTTTAGCCCCCCTAGCCCATCCAGTGCTCTACCCCCTGGAGCCTCAGCTCGAGGCTATACCTAAATATATTTCGCGGAGAACCAGCTATTTCCGAGTTTGGTTGGCCTTTCACCCCTAATCACAAGTCATCCGAGCCTTTTTCAACAGGCACCGGTTCGGTCCTCCAGTAGGTGTTACCCTACCTTCAACCTGCTCATGACTAGATCACTCGGTTTCGGGTCTAAAGCATCGAACTGAACCGCCCTGTTCAGACTCGCTTTCGCTGCGCCTACGCCTATCGGCTTAAGCTTGCTCGATACTTTAAGTCGCTGACCCATAATACAAAAGGTACGCCGTCACCCGGCTCTTTTGGAACCAGGGCTTCGACTGTTTGTAGGTATCCGGTTTCAGGAACTGTTTCACTCCCCTCGTCGGGGTGCTTTTCACCTTTCCCTCACGGTACTTGTTCGCTATCGGTCGCTGAGGAGTACTTAGGCTTGGAGGGTGGTCCCCCCGTGTTCAGACAGGATTGCACGTGTCCCGCCCTACTCAAATCCTTCGCTTCGTCCTATCCATACGGGGCTGTCACCCGCTCCGGCCCGGCTTTCCAGCCGGTTCTGGTCAACAAAAGCAAAAGCATTGGCCTGATCCGCGTTCGCTCGCCACTACTAACGGAGTCTCGTTGATGTCCTTTCCTCCGGGTACTTAGATGTTTCAGTTCCCCGGGTTCGCCCTTATTCCCCTATGAATTCAGAGAATAAGTCCCTTCTCGTGATCTCTGTTGGTCCAAAGACCGCTCGCCCCGCTCCTCCCTCCGGACTCCCCTTTCGAGGACCCCTTCCGGCAAAAACGAACGAGCCGGCCCGCAGCTCTCCAAAGTCCGGCCTGTGCGACCCTTCCTTGAAGGAAACAGCGCGCCTCTTCGGAGCAACAGAGATCGAAGGTGGGTTTCCCCATTCGGAGATTCCCGGATCAAAGCCTGTTCGCGGCTCCCCGGGACTTATCGCAGCGTACCACGTCCTTCATCGCCTCTCAGCGCCAAGGCATCCACCAGATACCCTTATGGCACTTGATTGCTCTCATCGCCAAAGCGCGTTCGTTTCAGGGGCCCCCGATCGGCAAATCGGAGGCGAACGCACTTCAGCGCGAAAAGACCAGTTTTGCTTCAAACGCATCCGGAGATCCCAGCGGTCAAGCCTGGATCTACGACTGGTGCTCGAAAGGTCGGATGTCGGGGACAAGACCCGCGCCGGCCAAACCTCACGGTTTCGCACGACGCATCTCGCCCCATCCGGCCCTCGACCGAATGCGCTTCCTCTTCACAATGTCAGATACCCGAAAGGCCGGCTCCGAACCGAGCCCAACCTTCCAACGCCGCTCCCTCGCAGGGTCGACGCCGCGGCTCGACGCCGCTCGCGTCCCTCAAAGGAAACGAAACTGATCAAATCTCACCGGAAGGATCAGGACCTTTCGCCGCAACGCTCGAACCGCCGCCCCAAAAGACTGGTGGAGCCAGACGGGATCGAACCGACGACCTCATGCTTGCAAAGCACGCGCTCTCCCAACTGAGCTATGGCCCCTTCAGCCCGCACGCAAGGCCGAGTTTTTCCTCAGCCTCGAGCGCCGTCAGGCCCGGCGGGCGTCGCCCTTGCGGCGCTTCGCCCCCGACGGAAACCAGGCGTCGGGCGAGCCGGAATGGTGGGCCTGGGAGGACTTGAACCTCCGACCTCACGCTTATCAAGCGCGCGCTCTAACCAACTGAGCTACAAGCCCGGTCGAAAGATCCCCTTACTCCCCGCAACAGCGCGTTCGCCGCAATGGCGCGCCCGCCGCCCAACGGGACGAAGAGTCTTCCCAATCCTGTTCCTGATGAAGAAAGAGAGACGAAGGCGGCGCAATCCCGCAAATGCGGCCCTTGACAAGGCCGCGTGATTCTGAACGGACGACAAACCCGAAAGCCGGCGAACCGGCCCCAAAGTTGATGAGGTCCTTAATCCAGAAAGGAGGTGATCCAGCCGCAGGTTCCCCTACGGCTACCTTGTTACGACTTCACCCCAGTCGCTGACCCTACCGTGGCCGGCTGCCCCCTTGCGGTTGGCGCGCCGTCTTCGGGTAAAACCAACTCCCATGGTGTGACGGGCGGTGTGTACAAGGCCCGGGAACGTATTCACCGCGGCGTGCTGATCCGCGATTACTAGCGATTCCAACTTCATGCACTCGAGTTGCAGAGTGCAATCCGAACTGAGACGGCTTTTTGAGATTTGCCAGGGGTCGCCCCTTCGCATCCCTCTGTCACCGCCATTGTAGCACGTGTGTAGCCCAGCCTGTAAGGGCCATGAGGACTTGACGTCATCCCCACCTTCCTCCGGCTTATCACCGGCAGTCCCCCTGGAGTGCCCAACTGAATGATGGCAACTAAGGGCGAGGGTTGCGCTCGTTGCGGGACTTAACCCAACATCTCACGACACGAGCTGACGACAGCCATGCAGCACCTGTGTTCCCGGCCCCGAAGGGAAGATCGCATCTCTGCAATCCGTCCAGGACATGTCAAAAGCTGGTAAGGTTCTGCGCGTTGCTTCGAATTAAACCACATGCTCCACCGCTTGTGCGGGCCCCCGTCAATTCCTTTGAGTTTTAATCTTGCGACCGTACTCCCCAGGCGGGATGCTTAAAGCGTTAGCTGCGCCACTGAAGAGCAAGCTCCCCAACGGCTAGCATCCATCGTTTACAGCGTGGACTACCAGGGTATCTAATCCTGTTTGCTCCCCACGCTTTCGCGTCTCAGCGTCAGTTCCGGGCCAGTGAGCCGCCTTCGCCACTGGTGTTCTTGCGAATATCTACGAATTTCACCTCTACACTCGCAGTTCCACTCACCTCTCCCGGACTCAAGATCTCCAGTATCAAAGGCAGTTCCAAGGTTGAGCCTTGGCATTTCACCCCTGACTTAAAGACCCGCCTACACGCGCTTTACGCCCAGTAATTCCGAACAACGCTAGCCCCCTTCGTATTACCGCGGCTGCTGGCACGAAGTTAGCCGGGGCTTCTTATCCAGGTACCGTCATTATCGTCCCTGGCGAAAGAGCTTTACAACCCTAAGGCCGTCATCACTCACGCGGCATGGCTGGATCAGGCTTGCGCCCATTGTCCAATATTCCCCACTGCTGCCTCCCGTAGGAGTTTGGGCCGTGTCTCAGTCCCAATGTGGCTGATCATCCTCTCAGACCAGCTACCGATCGTCGCCTTGGTGCGCCGTTACCACACCAACTAGCTAATCGGACGCGGGCCAATCCTCCGGCGATAAATCTTTCGCCTCTCAGCCGTATCCGGTATTAGCTCAAGTTTCCCTGAGTTATTCCGAACCGGAGGGTATGTTCCCACGCGTTACTCACCCGTCTGCCGCTCCGTATTGCTACGGCGCTCGACTTGCATGTGTTAAGCCTGCCGCCAGCGTTCGTTCTGAGCCAGGATCAAACTCTCAAGTTCAACTTGAAGATCTCAATCCCGACTGGTCACTCTGGCGCGGGCGCCTCATCGACGCCCATCGCTACTCTTGACGAGTTTCCTACACACTGCACAACCCAAAATGGCCAATAAACCAAAGGAACCGTCTCGCGACGTCCAATGACCCAAACCATCCCAAGCGTGCTGGTGTACGAAACGTGACCGTCGTTGCGTACCTTCTCCAAACCCTCCCCTGCCAGCCCAAAAACCAGCCCAAAAGCCAGCCCCCAAACCAACAGAAAAAAGCCCGGACGCAAGGACAACGCCGCCCACGTCTCTCTTCCTTCCGATGAAATTGTCAAACAGCAAACGACCAGGAGCCCGATCGCAAAAACCTCGCTCGACGCCGACCCGAAGATCGACAGCAAGCCCCAGCGGACCCTCGCCTCCCTAGGAGCGACCGCTCCCTGGATGTCCGGGCCCCGCTTCTGACGCACAGACCGCCCAAAGGCGGCCAAAAAAACGACCAATACCCCTCTCGCCCGCCTCTCAGCAGGTGGGAGGTTGATCGTTTGCGTCTGAAACCAAGATGGCGACGCCGCCGCGGATCGCGGCAACGCCGTCGGTGGAGGGCGTATAGGCAAAGCGGGTTTCGCTGTCAAACACTTTCTTGAATATTTTATCTCACCGGTGTGACCGTCGGCGCAGCCGCGGTCTGCCGCGGATTCGCCAAGGTTGCAGGCGATGAGCGCGCTCGAGGATCGCCGCACGGAGCGTGATTTGCCTCCATTCCATCGCGGCGATAACAGTGAGTTCACGGTCCGCATGCGCCTGCGGGACGAGCGCGTGGGAAAGCGGAAAGATAAGTTGACGATCGCGACCGCCGCCTTTCCCCGACACGTCTCGCGCGGCGATCGCGCGACTGTCGGTCTCGAGCTTGGCGTCGAGCCGCCGATCCGCCTCGGCGACGATCGCGTCGACAGAGCCGATCGACGACGCGCGTCGCTGAGATGGCTCGCCGGCGCCGCGCTCACCGGATTGAGCGGCGTCGCGCTGATCGGCGCGGCCCTCTACTTCGATCTTGACAGCCAGCCGAATTTTGCCGAAGCGCCCGAGTTCGTGACGAACGCCGTCCCGACGGATTCGGAGGAGGGCGTCAGCCTCGGCAAGGGCGACCGGCTCCTGCGCCCTGTCAATATTGTTTCCGACAAGCAGACTTACAGCGTTCCGACGACGATCAAGGTCGGCGACAAGGAGGTGGTGAAGGAGCGCGCCTTCACGCGACTGCAGACGACCCTCACCTTGACGCCAACGGGTTTCGCCGACGCGGTTCCGGCCTTCAATCCGCTCAAGCTGACAAACAGCTCCACCGCCATCGACGCGGCGCCGGACCCAGGGCCGGTGCAGGACGACGCCGAAGTCACCTTTCGCACCACGGACCTGACGGCCGAAGAGTCCAGTCTCGCGACGGGCGAGTTGTCGGCGACTGAAGCGGAAGCCCAGGTCGTCGAGACGCTGAAAGCGCAACCCGAACTGCCGCGAACGCCCTCCCAGCCGCTGCCGCCCCAGCTGATGCTGATGCGGACGAGCCAGGCGACGGGCGACCGGCTCGGGTCGGCGCTCGCCTACGCAACCACCGGCAGCGTCAGCTCCAGCGCGCCCTTCGCCTCGATCGAAGTTCGCATGATCCCGGAAAACGTCACCAACGTCGCCAAATCGACCGGTCCGGACGACGCCTCCCCGAGCGAGAAAGTCGTTCAGATGCGTCATGGCGAGACTTTCGAGGATGTCCTGCGAGCCAACGGCGCAACGCCGGATGCGGCTGCCGCGATTTTAGCCGCTTTCGGCGTCAAGCACGGCGAATCCCCGGTCGCCGAGGGTCAGAAGATCCTCCTGCTCCCGCAGGAGCCGAGCGCGCGCGGAGAAAAATCGAAGATCGCCCGGGTCTCCGTCTACGCCGACGACCAGCTCAAGAGCCGGGTTGCGATCAACGACGCGGGAGCCTACGCGCCCGTGTCGATCAAGGCGACGACCGGACCGCGCAAGCCGGAAGCCGCCGCGAACAATTCGGGCGGCATGAGCCTCTACGAAAGCCTTTATGAGACCGCGCTCAAACAGGGGTTGCCCAAGCCGGTTATCGACCTGCTGGCGCGGGTTTTCTCGAACGACGTCGATTTCCAGCGCGCGACGAACCCGGGCGATTCCATCGAGGCCTTCTATTCCGATCCCGACGACATCGATCCGCGACCCGAGCTCCTTTACGCAACGATAGCGGTTCGCGACCAGACGTTTCGATATTATCGGTTCCAGGCGCCGGACGATAACAGCGTCGACTATTACGATGAAAATGGCCGGTCGAGTCGAAAATTTCTGTTGCGCAAGCCGATCGCCGAGGGCGACATCACGTCTTCGTTCGGCATGCGCTTTCACCCGATCCTGGGCTTCACCCGAATGCACACCGGGGTCGACTGGGGCGCGCCGATCGGGACGCCGATCTTCGCCGCCGGCAATGGCGTGATCATCAAGGCGGGTTGGGATTCCGGCTACGGACGCCGGGTCGAGGTCCAGCACGCCAACGGCTACGTGACGACCTACAATCACATGTCCGGCTTCGGTCGCAGCGTCGCGGAGGGCGCTCACGTCGTCCAGGGCCAGGTCGTCGGCTATCTCGGCCAGACCGGGCTCGCGACCGGACCGCACCTGCACTACGAGGTGATCATCAACGGCAACTTCGTCGACCCGATGGCCATCAAGCTCGCCCGCACCCGCGAGTTCGATGGCAAGATGCTCGCCGCCTTCAGGCGCGAACGCGAGCGGATCGACCAAATACGGTCCCAGGCGCCGTCCGCCGCCGCCGAGGTGGAGAAGCCCGCCGGGATCACCGCCAAGCTCAACTGAGCGCAACGCCGAACGCGGCCTCGGCGTCTGCCGAGAGCGACAGCGCGCGTCTCACCGCCTCCGCGACGACCCCGCTGGCCCGGATGGCCGCCAGAGACGGCGAGCGGCGTGTCTTCGACAGTTTGTCGCCGTTGGCGTCGAGCACGAGGCGGTGGTGTCGGTAGCGCGGCGCGGGAAAGCCGAGCAGGTCCTGCAGCAGCCGGTGGACAGCGGTCGCGGCGAGGAGATCCCGGCCCCTCACCACATCGGTGACGCCCTGGAGCCCGTCGTCGACCGTCACGGCCAAATGATAGCTTGCTTCGAGGTCGCGTCCGCGAACGACGACGTCTCCCCAGACGGCCGGGTTGGCCGGGCGCTCGCTGGCCGTCTCCCCCTCGCCGTACTCGAGCCAAGTGATCTGCTTTGGCGCAAATGTGCGCGCACGCGACGAATCCAGCCGCCACGCGACTTTTTCCCCGCGCTCCAGCCGAGATCGCCGCTCCGTCTCCGATAGGGCGCGGCAACGTCCGCCATAGAGCGGCGCGTCGTCGGGATCGCGTCCGATCGCGAAGCGCGCAACGTCCGCCCGGCTGCAGAAGCAGGGGTAGACGAGACCGCGCGCGCGGAGACGCTCGAGCGCCGCCGCATATTCTTCGCCATGCTCGCTTTGCCGCCTGGGGCACGCGTCGAAACGCACGCCGAGCCATGCGAGATCGTCAAGGATCGCGGCCTCGAAAGCGGCCTTGCAGCGGGTTCGATCGAGGTCTTCAATGCGCAGCAGCAGGCGTCCGCCGCTCTCCTCGGCCAAACGCTGGTTCAGGAGCGCGGAATAGGCGTGTCCAAGGTGCAGTGGGCCGTTGGGCGTCGGGGCAAACCGAAAGACAGGCGAAGCGAGGTCGATGGCCGGGGGCATGACGGACAAGCGGATACACAAGCCGACGCCGCGCGCAAGCCGGCCGATTTCGAAGCCGCCGCGGCGGAGGATCTATCATCCCGGTCCGCCGATCGTCGACGAGGGGAGCCTTCGCGACGCCGTCGACGCACTGTTGCGAAAGGATCCCGAACTCGTCGGACGGCTCCTCGACGTCGGCGGCCCGACGCCGCTGCGCCGGCGCGATCCCGGATTTGCCGGCCTCGCCGCGATCATCGTCTCGCAGCAGGTTTCGGTCGCCAGCGCAAGCGCGATCCTGGGCAGGCTCGAGGGCCGCATTGCGCCGCTCGAGGCGGCGCGACTGGCGGCTGCGACCGACGCAGACCTGCGCGGGTGTGGTCTCTCCACCCCGAAGATCCGCGCTCTGCGTGCGGCGGCCGAGGCCGTCGCCGCGGGCCGCCTCGACCTGGAGGGCCTCGCTGCGTTCGACGCCGAGGACGCCCACGACGCGCTGGTCACGGTGAAAGGCGTCGGTCCGTGGACCGCAGACATCTTCCTCCTGTTCTGCCTTGGTCATCCCGACGCCTTTCCCGCCGGCGATCTGGCCCTGCAGGAGGCGGCGAAGCTGGCGCTTTCCCTGAAGTCACGGCCAGACGCCGCGCGCCTCGAGCGGATCGCCGAGCGCTGGCGCCCATGGCGGGGCGTGGCGGCGCGCATGCTGTGGACCTATTACCGGGCGGTGAAAGCGCGTTCGGGGATGGCCCTCGCCGATCGATCCGGGTAAGCCGGGGGCCTCGCCTCACTGGAAGTCAACGGCATGAGCACCGCCCTCGATGGACCCCGAATAGCGCCGGCCAGCGGCGCGGCCAATGCGCTCGTGGTTTTCCTGCACGGCTACGGGGCGGATGGAAACGACCTGATCGAAATCGGCCGGCAATGGCGGACGCTGCTGCCGGGGGCCGCATTCGTGTCGCCGAACGCGCCCGAGCGCTGCGCGGCCTCGCCGATGGGGCGACAATGGTTCGCCCTCAGCAACCAGTCCCCTGACCATCCGGCCGGCGAAGACGAGCGCTGGCGGGGGGTCGTCGGCGCCCGCGCCGCGATCGACGCGTTTCTTGACGCCGAGCTTTCACGACTCGGCCTCGACCAATCGCGGCTCGCGCTGGTCGGCTTCAGCCAGGGGGCGATGATGGCCCTGCATGTCGGACTGCGACGCCGCCTCGCCCCGGCGGCGCTGCTCGGCTATTCGGGCATGCTGGTCGGCGCCGACCGCCTCGGCGAGGCTCAAGCACGCGATTCCCGCGGCGCACGGCCGCCCATCCTCCTTATCCACGGCGACCAGGATCCCCTCATCCCGATCGAGGCGATGTTCGTCGCCGCCGAAGCGCTCGCCGGCGCCGACATCCCGACCCAATGGCATGTTTCGTCCGGCATTGGACACGGCATCGACGGCGGCGGCCTCAGCCACGGCGGCCAGTTCCTGGCCAAGGCGTTCGGCCGAAGGCTTTGACCAGAAGGCGGAAGGCGAATGCGCGCGCCGTCCGACGGTCGCTAGAAAAAAGGAGGCCGCCTTGCGGCGGCCTTCAAGTCTAGGGAGGAAACGCCCAAGGAGGGCACGTGCGGGCAAACCTGCACCGCACACAGAGACGATAGTGCTGCGGTGCATCAATTGCAAGAACTTTCGTTCATGGGATCGAGCAAAAGTCGCGAAGTCGAAAGAATCTTCGTGAAATCAGTTCTGAAAAATTGAAATTTGCAGAAATGTCAGGGTACGCTTCTGTTTGTCTGCATTTGCGGTTGGAATTCCCCGAGCTCCAGGCGCAGCCGCCTGGCGCAGGCGCAAAGCAAGGCGGCAGGCTCGAGCCCCTGCGGGCTTCGGCCTGCCGCCTCATCCAGCCAGGGGCGAAGGGGGCGCCCCGGACTGGAGCGCTTACGAGACGGCCTGCGTGGAGAGCGCCACGAAATGCGTGCCGTTGTCGTTCTTGACCTGCATCAGCACCGACTTCTTGCCGTCGGACCTGGCCGCGTCGATGGCCGCCACAATTTCGGACGGACGCGAGACGGGCTTGCCGCCGACCGCGAGGATGACGTCGCCGGTCTGGATCCCCTTCTGCGCCGCGGCGCCGTTGGGATCGACGTCGGCCACCACCACCCCGGTCTTGCCGGCGCCCTCCACCGCGGTCGCCGGCTCGAGCGTCATGCCGAGCTTCGCCAGCGCGTCCTTGCCGCCCTGCTCCTGCGTGTCGGCGCTCGCCTGACGGCTATCCGACAGCGAGCCGAGCTGCACCTTGACCGTCTGCGTCGCGCCGTTGCGGACGAACGTCAGCTCGACATCCTTCTTCGGTCCGAGCGCGGCGATCTTGCGGGCGAGGTCATGCGAATCGGCGACGGCGTCGCCGTTGACGGCAGTGATCACGTCGCCGTCCTTCAGGCCGGCGGCGGCCGCAGGCGAGTCCTTCTCGGCCTTGTCGACGATCGCGCCCTTGGCCTCCTTCAAGCCCAGGCTGTCGGCGATATCCTGCGACACCGGCTGAATCTGAACGCCGAGCCAGCCGCGAGCGACCTTGCCGTTGTCCTTGAGCTGCTCGACCACGGTCTTGGCGACGTCGCTGGCGATGGCGAAGCCGATGCCGACGCTGCCGCCCGACGGCGAGAAGATCGCGGTGTTGACGCCGACGACTTCGCCCTGGCCGTTGAAGGTCGGGCCGCCCGAGTTGCCGTGGTTCACCGGCGCGTCGATCTGGAGGAAATCGTCATAGGGGCCGGCGCCGATGTCGCGGCCGCGCGCCGAGACGATGCCCGCCGTGACCGTTCCGCCGAGGCCGAACGGATTGCCGACCGCGATCACCCAGTCGCCCACGCGAGGCGACTGCGAGGCGAACGAGACATAGGGATAGTCGGAGCCTTCCTTGACCTTCAGGAGCGCGAGATCGGTCTTGGGGTCCGTGCCGATCACGCGCGCGGGGATCGTCTTCCCGTCGGCAGTGGTGACGGTCACGTCGGTGGCGTGGTCCACGACGTGATTGTTGGTTACGATATAGCCGTCGGACGAGATGAAGAAGCCGGAACCCTGGGCCATGCCGATATGGGGACGCTCATGCTGGGGAGCGCCGAAATGCTCGCCCATGCCCGGGGCGCCGAACTGACGGAAGAACTTCTCGAGCGGGCTGCCCTTCGGGATGTTGGGCATGGCCTGAGAATCGCCGTCGTCGGATTCGGAAGCGTTGGCCTCCTGCATCTTGACCTTGACCGAGACGACCGCGCCCCTGACGTGGTCGACGACGTCCGCAAACGACGCCGGGCCCATCGAGGCGACAGGGGCGGCGGCGACCGCGGGATAGGTCGAGAGCGGCAGAGCTTCGATCGTCACCGCGCCGACTGCAGCGACCGCGACGGCCCCGAGCAACGCCGCGCGCACGGACTTCGGCCGGCCCGGACGAACAGAAAAAAGATTGCCCACGTCTTATGACTCCATGACTGGAACTTCGCCGCGACAGACTATGCCCGGCGCGATAGAGCCTTATCGCAGGAATCGTTTACGCGACGATTTCGACGACATGAAGAGTTGGTAAGCTCGACTTTCCTGATCTGGGCGGAGTCGTGGCAAAACTATGAGACGCTCGACGGCACGGTAGGCCTCGCCTCAGAGTCGAAACAAGACCGCCTGGAGCGCCGTCGACCCCGAGCCTCGAGTCCAGATCAGCCCCGCACGGGCGGAGACCGCCAGAAAGCGAGCGGTGGCGCCATCACCGCGTAGTTCCATAAGGTGCAGGAGCGAACCAAGCGGAAGGAAGACGACGACCGCGGTCCTTTCAATTGGCCATACGCCAGGGAGACCGCTCGGGCCAGGTCGCGAGTGTCTTCTTCGTCCAATCGACCGTCTTGTCGGTGTGGCAGACGTTGCAGGCGTTCGGCACGCCCGAGGCTTCCGTTTCGGAGGGCGGAATGAAGCGGAAGGTATGGGCGTGGACCATCACCTTTCCGAGCGTCTCCTCGATCTTCGGCATGTGGCAGGCGCTGCACTGGTTTCCCGGACTGCCCGCCTCGTGGTGGGTATGCGCCTCGACGCTCGTCGCAAGCGGCCCCGTCTGGGCGCCCGGCGCGTGGCAGGTGAGACAGAGCGCATTGCCGCTCGCCCGCAGCATGGCGACATTGCCGCTGCCGTGCGGATCGTGACAGGAGAAGCAGGTCACGCCGCGCGTGTACATCAGGCTCTGCACGAAATCGTTGCCCTGCATTCGGTTCTTGTGCGCCGTTCCGTCGGGAAAATGCGTGAAGGTCAGCTCGCCGGGCTTGTGATCCTCCAGGCGCCAGAAGTCGGCGAGCGGCAAGCCCACATGGAACCCGACCGGCCAGTCGTAATATTTGCCGCCGATCGGATTGCCCGGCGGACGCCCCTGCGAATGGCAGCGGATGCAGGTGTCGTTCGCGGCGACATAGCCGAGCCGCGCCGGGTTGATGATGTTGGTCTTCCACGGGTGCGCGACGTGCGCGCTGCCTGGCCCGTGGCAGGCCTCGCAGCCGACGTTCCATTCCGTCGGCGTCTTGGTCTCGACATTGTAATTGACCGAATGACAGCCGTCGCACAGCGGGCCCGTCGGGCGCTCCATGTTGTCCTTGGAGTAGAACGCCGCCCACCAATCGGCGTTATCGGGCACGTGGTAGGGCAGCCAGCGCTTGTTGAGTGACGTCCCATTGCGCCGGCAGCGGGAAATAGTCGTCGCCGCGCCTGGTGAAATAGCGTTGCTTCCACCGGCTGCCGTAGACGAAGGCGACGTCGTCCTTGGTGAACGAGAGAACCGGGTCGGGTACGCTGAAATCCGGGATGATCGCGTCGGGATGAGCGCGCGGGTCGCGCACGACATTGGCCATGCGCGTCTGAGACCAGCGCTTGAAGACGTCCTGATGGCAGGACTGGCAGGCGGCGGAGCCGACGTAGCGCGAACCCGCGACCGAAGCCGCGTTTTCCCGCGTCGGCCCCGCCGTCGCCGGCAAATGACGGAGGAACAGGACGATCCGCCAGATCTGGTCGTCGGGCAGGCTCCAGGCCGGCATCGCCGTGTTGCGAATGCCGTCGTGGATGTACGTGAACGCCTGCCCGTCCGACAGCGTCGGCATGAGCTCCCGCAGCGAGGGAACGCGCGGATAGACATTTGCGCCGATCATCGTGTGTCCGGCCCCGTCGAAGCCATGGCAGCCCGCGCATCGGCCCTGAAACAGCGACGCGCCCGCCGCGATCTCGGATTCGGTCGGCGCCAGCGGATCGACGCGTTTCGCCTGATCGTCGGGAACGCTGTGCCGGAGCAGCCAGGTCGCGAGCGCCGCTTCGGCCTGCGACGGCTCCGGGCGGGCGCTCGACAAGCCGGGCAGCGCGAACTGATAGAAGAGGCTGGCCGCGCCCACGAGCACGGCGGCGACCAATGCGAGCGCGACGACGCAGCCGATTTCGGTCATGCGGTTCCTCCGAATCATGACCGCGCTTCCCGGCTTGCAGCGGCCTTGCGCGGCTTGTGCGAGTCCCCATCGTGCCGCTCGTCCACGGCGTCTCGCGCCCAGCGGAACAAGGCGTCGTAAATCATCATGCCGGCGTCGAGCTGGGCGAGTCGTCGTCGAACATGCGCGAGAGCCCGAGCGAGACAGCCAGCAGGCCCGAGGCCTCGGGCGCAAGGTCGGGACGCGCCGTATCCGCGCCTCGTACGATCGCGGCGAGACGGCGGAGCGGCGCGAATTCCGCCAGCCCGAACGCCTCGACCATGACATCGAAAGTGCAAAGCTCGCCGCGATGCGACCACGGGACATCGTCCGCCTCGACGTCGAAAGCAGCGCCGGCGAAGCGTTCGGCGACCGCCCGCGCCTCCGAGGCTGCGACGAAGAGAAAGACCGCCGCCGGATCGACAAAGCGGCGGATGAGCCAGGGGCAGGCGATCCGATCGACCTTGGGCCGCGCGCGGGTGACCCAAACCGTGCGTCCGATGCGATCGCGCGGCGGCAGCCTCGCCTCGGGAACGAGCGGCAGGCCGGCCGCGGTCCACGCCGCATGTCCGCCTGCGAGGCGTTCCGCCGAGCTTGCTCCGGCGTGGCGCAGCCATGCCGCGACCCCCTCGCTCGGCTCCTGGCCTTTCAGGCAGACGACGACCGCGGCCCTGCCTGCGAAGTCCCCAACCCAACCTGCGACGGTGTCGTGAGGTCGCCGAACGGCGCCGGGAATAAGGCGCGGGTCAACGGCGAACTCCTCGTTCGTGCGCACGTCGACGAGCGCCGGGCCATGCGGCAAGCCGACGAGGCGAGCCAGCTTTTCCGGCGGGATCGAGTTGATTGACGACATGATGCGCCCTCGGGGTTGCATGGGGCGCGATTCTTCGGCTGTCGCCTCATGGGGAGATCGCTTCCCCACTCGGGAACTATAGCGCGATCCTTCCGGGCGCTGTCAACGTGGCGGCCCGAGCTATCGCATTTTGCGCAACTCCGGCTTCTCCTGCTGGTCCCGCCGTTCGGCCGATGACCGCGATCCGCCCCGGGCGGTCGTCGCCGCGGCGCCGGTTGTGTTTCAGCGCTCGCGCGTCGCCATGCGCACGACGTGGCCGCCCGGACCCGGACGCGGCTTCACCGGAATGTGCGGCAGGTAGCGCGCGACGAGCGCGGCGCGGTCGAGATCCTCGATCGTGACGAAGCCCATCGCCCGCGCCCGTTCGTGCAGCTGAGGCGTCTCGAAATAGCAACGGAACGGCTCGCCGCCTTCCGCTGCGCGCGCCGCCAGTCTGTCGTGATCGTCGCGCACGCTCTCCTCTTCGATCGCGTGGGGCGGATTGGAATAGTCGAACACGACTTCCGCTCCGCCGGGAAAGCGCGCGAGCGCGCCGAGGGCGGCGTAGGCCGCATCTTCGGTCAGGTAAGGCGTGACGCCGAGCCAAAGGACAAAGGTCCGCAGCCCCGTACCGAGTCCGCCGGCTTGAAGCGCCTCCGTCATGTCGCCATGGTCGAAGTCGTGCGCGACGTAAGCGACGTGCGGCGACGCCGCGATGCCGGCGTCCATCAGCCGGGTCCGTTTGTCGCGCTGGGTCGCCGGGTGATCGAGTTCGAAGACTCTTGAGCCCATCGCGCGGCTCGAGCCGGTAGGCGAAAGTGTCGAGCCCGGCCCCCAGCACCAGGATCTGGCGAACGCCGGCCGCGATCGCGCGTCGCGCAGAATCCTCGGCGAAACGGCTGCGCATGGCGACGAAGAAGCGCAGCCCTTTGCGCTCCGGCTGCGCCTTGGCCAGGCCGATCGCTGCCTCGGCGTCGGGCCCCAGGATACGCGCCGCGAGCGGATCGGCGAAAACGATCCCGCCCTCCAGCGTCTGATGCGCAGCCCTCAGCCCCGCTGCGCCCAGCGCCGTGCGGCTCGCCTGTCCATGCTTCATGGCCAGGCAGAATAGGAACGCCCAAGCCGCCTGTCGATCCCGGTGTGTGGCCCCGACCGAATCAACCTCGCGAATCGACGGTTGCGGTCATAGCCGACGCCGGGCTTCGATGCCTCAATTGGGCGGAAAGCGGAAGTTGCTCGATTACGCAGCCAAGGGCTTGATTACACGCCCATTGCCTTTATTGGATCGTTGCAACAATGACCAGACGTCCTGTGAAGGGAGCGGTTTAGCAAAATAGTACCCCTGGGCCTCGCGGCAACCCCAAGCCCTCAGTAGCTCGAGTTGCTCACTGGTTTCCACACCCTCCGCGATTACCGCCATGCCCAAGTCCCGGGAAAGCCCGATGATCGCTTTCACGATAGCTGCACTTTCAGTATCGACCGTAATCAGTTTAACGAATTCCTGCGCTATCTTGACCCGATCGGCAGGATAGCGACGTAGATAATCAAGCGACGAGTATCCGGTACCAAAATCGTCGATAGCGAGCCTAATACCAGTCTTGCGGAGGCGCAATAGACCATCTCTATGTTCGAGCGTGGCTTCCATAAGTCCAGTTTCCGTTAGCTCCAACTCAAGTCTTTCCGGAGGAAAGTCTGAGAAGGCTAGACTCGAAACAACATCCTCTTCAAACTCATGCGCCATCTTGAACTGAAGGGCCGACACATTAACCGCGATCGGAACTGTCAGTTCCCCAGCGTCTAGCCACTCCTTGCCCTGACGACAGGCCTCGCGCAACACCCAGCGACCCAAAGAAACGATAAGTCCCGTCTTTTCCGCAACTGTTATAAATTCCTGCGGCGCGAGGATTCCACGCTCTGGATGTCGCCATCGTATCAACGCCTCCAGCCCAATAATCCGGCCGGTCTCAATTTCGAACTGCGGCTGGAAGCAGAGAAAGAGTTGATCGCCAGCGATTGCTGCGCGCAATTCGGAGCTCATTAAGACGCGCGAACGGACATCTCGGTCCATTTCCGCGGTGAAGAACCGATAGGCGCCCCTTCCGTCGCACTTGGCACGGTACAACGCCACGTCAGCATGCGAGAGCAGAACTTCCGGATCCGTGTCGCCGGGCTCGTATATTGCGACGCCAATGCTGACGCCCGTAACAACCGTATTGCCTTGCAACGAGAATGGACTACCGATGACAGTCACCAATTTATCCGCAACACCCCCAATGGCGACTGGATCGTTGGCGCCCGTCACCATGATTGCGAATTCGTCCCCGCCGAAGCGGGCGACCATATCCCCTTGCGTTACATTCGACTGTAGCCGCTCTGCGACGCTACAAAGCAGGAGGTCGCCAACCGGGTGACCAAGTGTGTCGTTTACGTCCTTGAAGTGGTCAAGGTCGAGATAGAGCACTGCGAAGCTTGGTCCTCTCTTTCCGATCGCTCGTCGAATCGCCTCCATGAAAACCCGTCGATTGGCGAGTCCAGTCAGTCCGTCATGACGCGCCTTATGGCGGATCTCGGCTTCTGCTAATTTGCGGTCGGTGATGTCTCGGAAAAACCAAACGCGACCAAGGTGCAGGCTGGCGGTTGTCCGAAGTGATGAGGTATGGATCTCGATAAATCGTCCATCAGTGGTTTCAAGTTCTTCCTGGCCAGCCTCTTCTGGATGTGCGTAGAGATAGCGCACACGGGCTGAGAATGCCGGGTCCTTCATGACCCGCGCTACCGCCAAAAGAACAGGGGTATATTGTCCTGTACGAAGAGTATCTACTGGGATCCGCCACATCGATGCAAACCGATTATTGAAAGAAATTATCGTTGCCTCCTTATCAACTACAAGAATACCATCAGGGGATGTTTCCATTTCGGTGGTCAACAGAGTGTTGGCAAACTGAAGCCTCTCTTCCATCTGCTTGCGGTGATCGATATCGACCAGCATACCCTCCGCCATCAGCAGGCGCCCATTCTTATCGCGAATCGGGCTGATCCGGTCCTCGACCCAGGAATACGTCCCGTCCTTTGCGCGGATGCGGAATTGGATCGGTTCAGGGCAGATCTCCAAATCAATCATTCGCTGGCGCGATTGCTTGACCTCGGGCTGGTCGTCCGGGTGCACGAGGCTGTGGTAGAGGTCTGGCGCGGCCAGGAATTCGTGCAAATCGTAGCCAAGACGAGATACGTTGCTTGATACGAACGTTACCGGAAGCGATGGTTTGCCAGCGAGGCGATAAAGGATAGTCGTGCTGTTCTCAACGATGCGGCTTGCCGTAGCGAGTTTCTCGCCAAGTCGGCGCTCACGGGCCATCAAGTAGGCGAAGATCAAAATAACGGCCGCCAAAAAACCGCTAACTCCGACCCCGATCCAACGAAAATGCGTGACGCCCGTATCCCAATCCTCAGCGCTGATATCAACGCCGAGAATAGCGACCACTCGGCCGGTCGAAATCAATGAGCGGATTGAGACCGGAAACCCAACGGCCCCACCGGTCGGCGACCGGACCTTCGGTCGCTGGCTTGCCGTCCACAAAAATTCCGCGTAGCAACGGTGTAGCTTCGGTATATATTTGACCGGGTGGCGAGTAATCGGGCGAATTGGGTTCCTCTGCGTCGGCCAGGAACACGACGTCGTCGTTCCGCAATGCCATCAGGTAAGCAAAGCGTGATTTGTCGACTGCGGCATGGATTCGTTTGAGGCTTGCGCGCGCGTGAGCAAATTGAGGCGTACTCAGGTCGTCGGCACTGCCTTTTAGGCTGGCGACTTCGCTGACATCAAGAGAAGCCTCTGCTGCTTCCATCGTAGCCAACAGTGCTCGCCTCTCTATGCTTTCGCCGTAATCGGAGAACGCAACGACGAAATACCAACTGACAGAGAAGATGACGCCGGCTAGCAATCCGAGCTGGAAGTACCGATTTCGCGGCAGTATCCGTCTGAACGAAATCGCGGGCGGGTTCTTTCGCCTCAGCGAAGTGTTCTTCATGACGGTGACTGCCTGGCTACGCGGCTGAATAAGCGCTGGCGGTTTCCGCCCCTGCGCAGCGGCCGCTCAGCCGATTGGCTCTCTGGCTCTGGTTGAGGCGAACACGGGCTTCGGTATTGGCCTCTCCCAGGCGCAGTAACCGCGATCGTCGCGCTGCAGCAGAACTCGAGGGCGAAGTCAGCCCGGATCGCAGATTACGAGTGCGAGCTTCCACAGGGCCGCCGGACCCGACCAGCTTCAGCGGTCGCACGGCGGACGGGAGGCTACGGCAGCTAGGCGGGATTGATCTGGTCATGAGCGCACGGCAACGGCGAGAGGCAACCGGCGCCATTACAAATGTCAGAGTGCAATTTTGGATTAAGTCGGGCGTCGGCTCCTTAACAAGGTTAATGTTCTTTCTCCGTGATTCGTATAATTGAGCTCATGGGCCAGTATACAGAGGTCTTGTTTACCCGACGGCTCGGCAGGGCAGACATTGTTCTCGAGGACAGCGGCGGTATCGCGTTTGCGGGTCGCGATCAGCGAATGGATGGCAGCGCGCGACCAACGTCTTCTACGTCTGTCGGGCAACCGTGAATGGCCGCTCTTTGCGCAATCTACTGGTTGGCGAACGACCCACGAATGCTCGTAACCTCGTCACCCCACTCGGGCGCTTAGTGCTAGACTTTTGGACGGCGACGGATGATCCGGAAAGCGCCTGCCGATTTAACCAATATAATGAACATATGAATATTTATTTGTGTTGCTGGAAAATCTGATCTACTTTCGTTCATAGGCTCCTCGAAAGGAAAACGCCGTGTCTGGTTGTCTCCATGCCTCCGATCCCGCCGCCAATCCACCGCGCCAAGCCGGCGCCGCGCGCCTGGCCAAGTTCAAGCGCGAACAGCTGATCGTCGACTATCTCAACCGCGGCGTCTCGGTCGTCGAGATCGCCGCCCGGATCGGGGTCGGCGAAAAGCGGATGCGGGCGATCATCCGCGAGATCCTCGCACGTCGCTTGCCGCAACCGCCGATGGAGTTTGTCGCGATCCAGACGAGCCGTCTCAACGAGGCGCTGCTCGTCGCCTTCAGCGCCATGTCGCCGACCAATCTCAAGGCGGTCGACCAGGTGGTCAAGATCGTGCGCGAGCTCGACCGCTACGGCGGCGCCTTCGCCGCCGAATGGGCCCGCCCCGAGACGACCGCGCTCGACGCGCCGGCGGAGGCGGACGTCGCCTTCGCGAAGGCATGGCTGGGCGATGCCGAACTTATGCAGGACCGGGGCGATGATCGCCCGGATAATCTCTCGCAAACGCTTGAAAAGATTGATTCCGCGCCCGGAATTGGAGCGGCCTCGGAGGCTGCGGACGCGGTCCCCCTTCCCCGCGCTGACGCGCAAGGGAGAAAACGCGCCGACGCCTCTCCTCGTTCGTGCAGCGCCAGCGAAACGGCGGAGGAGGGCCATCCGCAGGGTATTGGGCGCGCGCCGCGCGGCGGCGCGGGTGTTGCGGGCCGCCCGGAAAACCTCGGGCAAGTGCTTGAAAACATGGATTCTGCGCCCGGACTCGTCGACATTCCCGACCTCACCCCGAGCCTCACGGAGGACGCTTTGCTCGCCGCGGATGGCGCCGCGCGCTCGGCGCTTCCCGACGCGACGCTTCGCGCCGTCCCTCGCCATGAGAGCGGAGAGAGCCGCCTGACGCCCCCTCAGAGCGACGATCGCCCGGGAAACCTGGCGCAAGGCCTTGAAAACATGGATTCCGCGCCCGGAAACGGATGGCGGCCCGGAGCGGCGTTCGGGGCCGGCGGCGCCTTCGTCAGCCGCACGTTCCCAAACCCGCCCTGTCCGGAGTTCCTCCGCGTCCGCGCGACGCCCAATGGCCTGGCGGCCTGACGGCGCTGGGCGGGGCTTCGATTGCGCTCGCGTCCCATTCGCAATGTCGGCGGCCCGAATGGGCGTTTGCGCGCCCGACGCCTTGGCGGATCCCTGTCACCGGCGTCGCTTGGACGCCCGGCTTTTCGAGACCGGTGCGCGGGGTTTGGGCTTCCGGGCCGACTTCTTTGGCCCGGAGGCGACGGGCGCCGTCGTGTCGTGTTCGGCCGGCCGCTCAAGCGCCAAAGAGGCGGATCCACCGATCGCCGGCGTCCGGGCCGCAAAAAAGGCGCGCGCCGCGCCGCCGTAGAACTCGCACCGCTCCCATTCGCTGAGAGCGTCGTCCTTGGCGCGGCCTGCGAACTCAGCCGCCTCGACGCTGACCGCATCATCGATCATCAGCTTGAAGAACTGTTCGATCGTATCGATGAAAGCCGCCCTGGAGGCGACGGAGAACAGCGACAGGCCGAACGGCGTTCGCGCGTCCGACAGGTCGATGGGCGCGCCGACCGCCTCGCTGAGCGCAGCCTCGACCGCGGCGCGATGCTCCGGCGCGTCCGCGACGCGATTGACGTCGACGACGAGGTCCGCCGCATCAAAAGCATGGGCGTAGAGATAGAGATGGAACAGGAGAAAGAGCTGGAACGTCGCAGCGTTCGTCGGAGCGCGATCGTCCTGGACGAACCAGTCGCTCAACAAACGCGCGAACGGGTCGCCCCGCGCCCCCGCCAGCGTTGCGAACAACATGTCGAGGAAGTAGCTGTTCCCGTGCGCCCATTGTTCGGTGTAGGACGCCCACTGGTGGAAGGCGTTGCGGACAAGCAGGACGTGACATCCGGGAAACGCCTCGGCGAGCGCGCGGAATCGTCCGAGCGTCCGCGTGTCGGTCAGAACCGGGATCTTGCGGCGCTGCTCGGCGCTGCCAATCAGTCCCTGGATGTAGTTCCGCTCCGCCGCGCCGAGGGCGCCGCGAAGCCCGTCACGGGGAAAGAACCATTCGACCGCCATCCGGCGGTCATAGCCTGGCGCCGCCCCGTCGGCGCCGACGAGCGGCGCGAACTCGAGAAAATAGGGCGCGGCTTCCGGGTGCTTCGAGGCCCACCTGGAAAAATCGTTTTCCCGCAGGTAGGCCGAAGTCAGGGACGAGAGGCGCTCGTGGAAGACCTCGCAATAGGCGATCGTCGTCGGCGCGGCCCGGAGTTTGGCCCATAGCCACGTGCTCGACGCGCGCCAGCTCGAGTGGATGAACACCGGCCGAGCGCCGTCGGCGGCCGGGCGTCGAAACGGGACCGGGGACAGCGCGGTCTGCGAAACGGACAATGGCTTTGACATTGTGTTCATCTCGACGGCAACGGCCTTCCTGCCGGCCCATCGCGTCCCGCTGTCGCCTGCCTCACCTCGCCTCGCCTTCGGACGCGCCATACTTCTGCTTGAACTCGTCCGAGAGCACAAACACGCGAACAAGGTCAGGCTTCGACATGGAGCCGTTCGCGAGCTTACTCACGTAAGTCGCCAAACCGCCGGGATCAGCGTCCCGATTTAACATTCCCGTATACAAGGCGCGCACGAATTCTTCGTCATTATTGACTGTCTCGGCCCGATGACCTGCTTTTGCCTCGTTACTGCGTCCGGGTCTTTTCACCATCTCAACCCCTCTTGCGATGTTGTTGGCGCGGCGCGGCGTGAAGACGCCGCGTGCAAGTGAGTAACGTGCACCGATCATGCCAAAGACAGCAAAGGGCGGCAAGGCGGCCCATCCGCCTTTTCCGCCTTCCGCCAGCCGACGCCGCGGCGACGGCTCTGGCGCTGGATTCGAGCCCGGCGAACCGCGTTCCGCCTGAGAGGCGAATCGTCGCGGAAACTCCTCGCCACGGCCAAGAGCGACGGCAATCCGAGTCGCCGCGGAGCCCGTCCTCATCGGAGAACGAGCGCCAGCGTCCTCCGCCACTCCGCCTCGTCTCGCGCTGGAACGGAGAACTGAACACGGGCCGCCCGTCCGCCGGCGGCGAGATCGAGACCTTCGGCGTCGAGGCCAACCGCGCGCCAGACTTGACGGCCGCCGGAGGGCCGCCCGGCAAGGCGCGCGACCACCGCATCGCCCAGTCCGTTGACCCACCGGACCAGGCGCGCCTCCGCTTCGGCGAGCGCGGCCTCGGATTCGCGTTCCGTCAAAATGTCGGCCGGGGTGAGCGCGTCGGCGCGGCCAAAGCCGCCGTTGAAGTGGACGTTGTCGATCGCCAGCCGGAAAAACGCGAAATCGGCGAAGTCGACATAGAGCTTGGCCTTTGGGTTGCGCTGCAGATACCGGACACGCACACCGTGCGATCCGACCCTGCCGATGCAGCCGTTCAGCGTCAGCCTGGGATGGTTCAGCGGGTCTCCCCGTTCCGAGTCCTCGGTCAGGAGGACCGAGGCGCGCGGATCGACGGCAAGGTGCTGGGTATGGCGGGCGAGCGTCGACATGAGAAACAGCGGCGCTCCGTCGAAATCGCTGGCGACGCCGACCAACGTCGTCAACGGCGCGCCCGACGCGGGATCGAGCGTCGCAAGCGCCGCCGTTCGCGCGGTGCGGATCAACCGCTTGGCGTCCGTGATCGCCGCCGCATGCACGATGTCCGGGTCGACAGGGGATTTCGCCATGATTCTCGAGGAGTTCAGCCCGCCGGAGAGAAACCCGCGAGCCTTTGCAGGTCAATAGAGAAGTCCACGCGCGTCCGCGCCGGATGAACGCTCCTTGGCCGTGCGAGAGACCGCAGGCGAGCGATGGCCGCCGACTTTTCGCGATCACAAACGGCGCGAAAAGGGAACAAGCGCGGCGGGCGCGCGTTTCGCTCGCTCATGGAGGAGGAACGGGAATGGCCTATCAGGAACAAATGGACGCCGTGAAGCAGAAGGCCGGCGCGGCGGTCGGGAACGCCGCAGACAGCGCGTCGAAAGTGGCTGACAGCGCAGCAAAGCTGGCTGACAGGGCTCAGACAGGGGGCGCCGCGCTGGCCAGAGATCTAGGGGCCCAGGCCGCCGACCTTTCCGGACAGGTGTCCGAATCGGTGAAGAGTCTCGGCGCCAACGCCGTGGATCTGACGGCGACGATGGGAGATGCGTGGGATGCGCTGGAGGAGCGCTTTCGCGCAGTCGTCCGTCGACGACCGGTTCGCGCAGTCGTTGTTTCCGTGGCAGTCGGAATGCTCCTCGGGTTCATGAGCCGCCGCTAAATCGGTCCGATCGTCGCACGCAACTCGGCCGTTCGGGACTCCGTTTCGTATCGTCAAGAATCCGGCGAAGCGAACGAGCGACGAGACCCCGCGTATAGGGCTTGGAGATGAGTTGCACGTCGGGGTCCAGGCAGCCGTTGTGCACAATGGCGTTGCGCGTGTAGCCAGTGGTGAAAAGGACGGCGAGGCCCGGCCTTAGCCGCAGGGCCTCGTCGGCGAGTTTGCGACCGTTCATTCCGCCCGGGAGGACGACATCGGTGAAAAGGACGTCCACGCGCTCCGCCTTTCGCAGGAGGGCAAGTCCCTCGGCGCCGTCGGCGCCGGCCATGACAGCGTATCCGAGGCTTTCGAGCGCCGTTCGCGCGAAATCGCGGACGCCGTCGTCATCTTCGACGATCAGCACGACTTCGCCTGTCCTAGCGGCTGGCGCGCCATCTTCCGGGGGCTCTTGTATCTCCGGCGTCGTAGCAACCCAGGACGCGTCCGCCACCCGAGGCAGATAGAGCTTGACTGCAGTGCCCTGACCGAGCTCGCTGTAGATGCGGATGTGCCCCTTGGACTGCTTGACGAACCCGTGAATGGTGGCGAGCCCAAGTCCGGTGCCCTTGCCGACGTCCTTCGTCGTGAAGAACGGCTCGAACACCCGCGCCAGAACGTTGGCGGGAATGCCGGGTCCGGTGTCGCTGACCGACAGGAGCACGTATTGTCCCGGGGCGACGTCCCCGAACTGCGCCGCGTACGCTTCGTCGAGCCATGCATTGGCGGTTTCGATGGTGACGCGGCCGCCGTGCGGCATCGCGTCGCGAGCGTTGACCACGAGATTGACGATCGCGTTGTCGAGATGGCTCGGGTCGGCAAAGGCCGGCCAAAGCCCGGCGGCGAGCACGGTTTCGATCTTGATCAACTCGCCGACCGTACGGATCAGAACGTCCGACATGTTCGCCACCGCCCGGTTGATATCGAGCCGGGTCGGCGCGAGCGGCTGCTGGCGGGCGAAGGAGAGAAGCTTCTGCGTCAGCGCGGCGGCCCGTCGCGCACCCTCGGCCGCCGTCTCCACCGGCCGCGTCAACAGGCCGAAATCGGCCGCTGCGCCCGTCTCAATTCGGCGTCGAACCGTGTCGAGATTGCCAATCACGATCGTCAGCAGATTGTTGAAATCGTGTGCGATCCCGGCGGTAAGCTGGCCCACGAGCTCGAGCTTTTGCGTCTGCAACAGCTTCGAATTCGGCCTCCTGCCGGCTCGCCGCCTCGGTCTCAAGGGCCGCAGATTGCGCGCGCAGTTCCTGGATGTAGGACCAACTCATCGACACGACTGCCGTCGAAGCGATCATGGCGAGGGCGAGGCTGAGGAGCGTAAGCCCAAGCAGGAGCGCCTGAAGCCGTTCGGCGTCGGACTGGCGCGCCTGCAGAAGGGTCGCCTCCTCGGCATCAAAATCGGCGAAGAGTCTTCGTATCCGATCGCGGAGCGCCTCGCCGTCGCCCTTCGAAAACGAAGTGATGACCGTCTCCGGCTCGGAATTCGCCATCGTCGCGGCGCGATCGAGAAGCCCCTGATAGAACTTCCACGAGGCGATCGATCTCGTCGATCCGATCGATCTGCGGGCGATTGTCGCGCACGAGGCCGCGCGCCTCCGCCAGTCGGTCGAACACCGGCCGCCAGGCGCCGCGATAGGCGACGAGCGAGTCGGAGCTTGGACTGACGATGTGATCGCGAACGGCGATCTCCGCATCCTGAAGGCTCTGGATCGCTTGCCCGGCAAGTCCGCGAACCTTGTAGGTATGTTCGACCCAGTCGGTCGCCTTGTCGACCTGGAAGGTCAGAACGGTCGCGAGCACCGCGGCGAGTACGAGCAGTCCGGCGCTGCTGACGGTGCGGATGAGCCCGGTGCGGCGAGCCCGATCGCTCCACAGGCTATTGATCAACTCAGTCAGGCGCGCAAGGAAAGACTCGATCATGCGAGATATTTACAGCGGTGTTGTGACGGCCGTCGAGCCGAAACGCGAGACCACTGGAGGAACGGGAGATGGCGCGCATTCTGATCGTCGACGACGAGCCGCTGATCGCCTTGATGGCCGAAGAATGGCTGAGCGAATTGGAGCACGCCGTCGTCGGTCCCGCCTATGACCTCGATGGCGCGCTTGCGCTGGCCGAGCGCGATCGTCCGGATGCGGCGATCCTCGACCTGACCCTGGGCGCGCACGATAGCTATCCGGTCGCCGCCCGCCTTCGCGCGCTTTCAATTCCTTTTGCTTTTGCGAGCGGCCATGACCGCGATGTCCTGCCTCCGGAGTTCCAACACGCTCTTCTGCTTCGCAAGCCGTTCGAGTTCGAGACCTTCCGAAACCTTATCGACGCCCTTTTGACGCAGAGCGGCCCTCGAAATTCGGGGCCCTGCTGAAAGCGCTCCGGGCAGCGGGAACTTGCGTGCGCCTCAATATTTCTGATTTTTCGGATATGGAACTAATCCGGCGACTTGGTGTTATGGTAGGGGGTTCGGGGATTGGCCCGCGCGCGATTTCCGGCGCGGGTGCATCGCGCAGTTCGAGACCGGTTTATGAGCGAAGATCCGCGAGAACGGCATGATTCGGCCAAGGCGCGCGACAAGGATTTCCACGACGACGATCGGGACCCGGGGCCTGAAGTGAGCCCAATCGTCGTCGACGCGATCTCCAAGGCGCTCCAATCGCATTTCCGGTCGATTGCGGAACTCCCGCTGCCGGATCAATTCTTGGTGCTGCTGGCGGAACTTGAGGCGCGGGAGCGTCGCAATGAAATCTGACCACGGCGGTCCGATGCTCGCATCCTCCCCGCCGGACGCGGCGTCAACTCCCAACGCCGCCTTCCGCGAGGCGTTGATCCGAGAAATGCCCGGGTTGCGCGCATTCGCGGTGTCCCTCGCCGGCTCGTTTCATCAAGCCGACGATCTCCTGCAGGAGACGCTTCTCAAGGCGTGGAGCAGTTCCGAGAGCTTCACGCCCGGCACCAACATGCGCGCGTGGCTGTTCACGATCCTGCGCAACACCTATTACTCGCAGTATCGTCGCCGCGGCCGGGAGGTCCAGGACACCGATGGAGTCTACTCGGGCCGCATGGCCACCCCTCCCAATCAGGAGGGAGCGCTCGACATCGCCGATTTTCAGGCGGCGCTGGCCAAGTTGCCGCCGGAACATCGCGACGTTCTGCTGATGGTCGGCGCCTCTGGATTTTCCTATGAGGAGGCGGCTGAAATCTGTGGGGTCGCCGTCGGAACGGTGAAGAGCCGGCTCAATCGCGCCCGCGCGAGGCTCGCCGATGTTCTCGGCATCACCGAGGCGGCCGATCTCGGCCCCGGCGGCGCATTCCAGGCGGTGGTCAAGAACCCGGATGTCTAGGAACGAAGCGTGCGAGCGTCCGCGCCATGAAGACGGTGAGAGCGCGGCTGCTCGGGGTGATGTCGCTTATCGTCATTCCCGTGGCGGCCGGTATCGTCCTGATCGCGTACTCCGGCTACGCAGCGGAAGAGCGTGACGTCCGCGAGGTTCAGGCGACGGTGGCAAGCGGGCGCGCCCACCTTGTGCGATCCTGGCTCGACAGCGTCGAGGCGCCCTCTCCGATCAGTCCGCGGCCGCGGGCTTCCTCGGCGCCGGCCCATGCGCCGAACTCGCGAGGTCCTTGCTTCGGCGCAATCCCGAATTTGCCGCAGTCCGCTTCGTCGACGCAGCCGGCAACGCCTGCGCGGCCGGCAGGCCCATTGACCTCTCCCAACTTCCGCCGAATTCGGCGGGCGCCAAATTGAATGCGGATTTTCGCTTCGCCGTCGTCGACGACCAGCTTTGGCTCGCAACCGCAGGCGCGGCCGTGACCCCCAGATCGGAGCCGAGCGGCGTGCTCGTTCTCAGGGCGGACGCTGTCAATTCACGGCTCCAGCCGCTCGGCACGCTTGGCGAGACCCATCTGGCTCTGATCGCGAATGATGCGACGCTTGTTTCGCAGTCTGCCCCAGGGGATTCGAGCGGCTGGCTGCCGCAGTCCATGCCAGCCGCCGCCGGGGGGAAGAACTGGCTCGGCCGCGACCGGAACGGCCGTCTCGGCGCCTTTGTGTTGACGCCGTCATTTGGGCCCAACCTTTCTATCCTGATGCGATACGACGACCGGCGGCTGCTCGACGCGTGGCGACGGTTGGTTGCGATCTGTCTCGCGCCGCTGGCGCTGCTCGCCCTCCTCAGCTTCGCCTACGCCAGCTCCATCCAGCGCGACGTTGTGCGGTGGATCAAGGGCATCGAAGCCGCCGCGCGCAAGCGGAGCGGCGATCCGAACAGTTCCGCGTCCGCCCCGGTCAATGCGAGGATGCCGGCCGAACTCAGGAGCGTCGCACACGCGTTCAACGCCATGGCCGAGCACGTGACACAGCGGCAGTTCGCGCTGCAGACCTCGCTCGCAGAGAACCGCGCCCTGATGCAGGAGATGCATCATCGCGTCAAAAACAGCCTTCAGGTCATCCAAAGCTACGTGGCGCTGATCCGCCGCATGGAGAAGCGCGCCAACTCGGTCGCCTTGACCCGTATTTCGGGAAGCGTCTCGGTGCTCTCCGTGGCCTACCGCATGGCGCTCACTCCGGTCGGGATGCACTCGGTTCCGGTCAAGCCCTTCCTCGAGGAGGTCGCAAGCGCGCTGTTCGCAAGTCTGCGTCGGCCCTACCAGACCGCCACCGCCGACATCGAATGGGAGGGCGAACTCGACGTCGATCGTGCGATTCCGCTCGGCCTCGGCATGGTGGAGGCGATCATCGCCGGGATTGACGGCGCCAGTACGACCGCCGTGGCGGTTCGCCTCTTTCCGACCGCCGAAGGCAAGATCGAACTGATCGTCAAAGCCGATGTCGCGCCGGTCGACGACCAGCCGCCGGACAAGATCCTGATCGGCCTCGCCGGACAGCTCGGCGCCACGGACGTGCGCTCGAGCGACGACATTTTGGCGTGGCGATTCGCGCCCTGACTGGCGCCCGACCGGAACAAACCGGGCGTCGAAGGGTTCCCCGAAAGCTTGCCGGTGCGGCTCGGTTCGAGGCGGCCGGCGCCGCAAGGGGTTTCGTCTGATGCGTCTGTTCGAATGCCAGGGGCGCCATTCGGCGCTTCATTTCGACAATACGTCTTGTCTCAGCTGCGGTCGGCGGGTCGGCTTTCTCCAGGATCGCCTGGCGATGAGCGCGCTCGAAGGGGGTCTGGCGCTCTGGAACGCGCTTGGCGCGAACGGCGCGCGCTACCGCTTCTGCGCCAACGCGGGGGACAACGTCTGCAACTGGATGCTGCCCGACACGGAGCCGTCGACCTTTTGCGAATCGTGCCGGCACAACTCCATTGTGCCGGACCTGTCGATTGCCGCCAACGTCGAGCGCTGGGGCAAGATCGAGCTTGCTAAACGCTACGTGATTCGGGCGCTGATGCGCTGGCGGTTGCCCCGGCCAGACAGAAAGCAGGATCCGGAGCGGGGGCTCGCGTTCGACCTGATCGCCGACGAGACCCGCCCGGACGGCCGCGTCAGACGAGTGCTGACGGGGCACGACAACGGGCTCATCACGATCAACATCGCCGAGGCCGACGACGCGGAGCGCGAGGCGAGACGCAAGGCGATGCGGGAGCCGTACCGCACGCTGGTCGGCCACATCCGTCACGAGGTCGGCCACTATTATTGGGACCGGCTGGTCAATGACGAGGGCCGGATAGACGCGTTTCGCGAAGCCTTCGGCGACGAGACGCAGGACTACGGCGCGGCGCTCGAGCGCCACTATCGCGACGGCGCCCAGCCGGACTGGATCGACCGCTTCGTCAGCGCCTACGCGAGCTCCCATCCCTGGGAGGATTTCGCGGAGACCTGGGCTCATTATCTGCACATCGTCGACGCGCTCGAGACCGCCCGCTCCTACGGCATCGACGCGCGCGCCAGCTTCACCGCTGGCGACCCGAGGGGGAGACTGAACTTCGAGCCTTACGCGTCCGAACTCCGCGACCCGGCTGGTCGACGCCTGGGTCCCGCTCACGGTGGCGCTGAACGGCGTCAACCGCAGCATGGGTCAGCCAGACCTCTATCCTTTCGTCCTGTCCAAGGCGGTGGTCGGCAAGCTCGAGTTCATCCACACGCTCATCCACGTGCCGCGGCGCTCGCCCGCAGTGGAAGGCGCTCGAATGGACATCGGGGAACCGGAGCGAATCGACGCCTGAAGCCCCGCAATTGGCCGCCTAAGCGGTTCCGTTTGCCGGCCCGACGAAGGGACCGGGTGAGAGTTCGACCCCCGCCGCAAAGGCCGCGAAGGACACGGAGACCGACAGGCGCTTGGCGCGTCTTCGCGGGTCTCCATGGGCTCTGTGGCGAATCTCGTCTCGCGTTTGGTTGGCCAGCGTGGCCGCCTTACAACCTGATCGCGCTCGGTTTCGCGCCCGATTCATCTGCCTGTTCTCTGCCTGTTTCGAGCCTGATAAGTGCCTGTTAACGGCCTGTTCCGAGCCTGTTCGAGTCGCCTGTTCCATGCCGCAATCACCGGGTTGTATCTCCGTCAACGCCATGATATTCTGCGACTTTTTGGAATAGGCGCCGGCCCTGGCAAAAATAAGCCGCCTGCTAGCAGGCAACCCGGATCGGGCCGGTTCTGGCGATGAAGCCCCCGAGCATGGCTCTCGGGCCGCCCACAGCGAGCGTCTCCGCTGTCGCTATAGGCCGCTGAGACGACCGGAGACGATTGCCTCCGCCTCGCCCGTCGGGCAAAATTGCGATCATGTCCGCCCCCCTCGATCGGCTCGTCATCGCGCTCGCCCAGGTTCCCGCCATCGTCGGCGACATCGGCGGGAATGCGGAGCGGCTGAGAAGGGCGCGCGCCGAGGCCGCCGGGTTCGGGGCGGACCTCATGCTGACGCCGGAACTCTTTCTGGCCGGCTATCCGCCCGAGGACCTGGTGCTGAAGCCGGCCTTCCAGGAGGCCTGCCGCGCCGCCTGCGAGACCCTCGCGCGCGAGACCGCGGACGGCGGCCCGGCGGTCCTGGTCGGCCTGCCCTGGGTGGAGAAGGGTCATCTGCACAACGCCATCGCCCTCCTCGACCGCGGCCGGATCGAGGCGGTGCGGTTCAAGGTCGATCTGCCGAATTACGGGGTTTTCGACGAGAAGCGCGTGTTCGTCCCCGGTCCATCGCCGGGGCCGATCGTGTTCCGCGGCGTCAGAATCGGCACGCCGATCTGCGAGGACATCTGGGGTCCCGACCCGGTCGAGTGCATCGTCGAGACCGGCGGCGAGATTCTTCTCGTGCCGAATGCGAGCCCCTACGAGCGCGACAAGCTCGCCATCCGCCAGAACGTCGCGGTCAACCGGGTGGTCGAGAGCCGTCTGCCGCTGATCTATCTCAACATGGTCGGCGGGCAGGACGAGGTCGTCTTCGAAGGCGCCTCCTTCGCCCTCAACTCCGACCGCAGCCTGGCCGTGCAGCTCCCGGCCTTCCGGCCGATGGTTGCGCGCACGGTATGGGAGAGGGGCGGCAAGAGCTGGACCTGCGTCGAGGGACCGAAGGAGGTGGCCGAAGAGGGCGACGAGGCCGACTATGCCGCCTGCGTGCTGGGCCTGCGCGACTATGTCGACAACAACCGCTTTCCCGGCGTGGTGCTGGGGCTCTCCGGCGGCGTGGATTCGGCGCTCTGCGCGGCCATGGCCGTCGACGCCCTGGGCGCTGCGCGCGTCCACGCCGTGATGCTGCCCTACCGCTTCACCTCGAACGAATCGCTCGCCGACGCCGCCGCTTGCGCCGAGGCGCTCGGCATTCGCTACGACATCGTGCCGATCGCCGAACCGGTCGAGGGGGTCGAGCATGCGCTGTCGCGGATGTTCGTCGGCAAGGCCCGTGACATTACGGAAGAGAACATCCAGAGCCGCGCCCGCGGCGTGATCCTGATGGCGATGTCCAACAAGTCGGGCGCAATGGTGGTCACGACTGGAAACAAGTCGGAAATGTCGGTCGGCTACGCCACGCTTTATGGCGACATGAACGGCGGCTTCAATCCGATCAAGGACCTCTACAAGATGGAGGTGTTCCGACTCGGCGCCTTGCGCAACCGGTGGAAGCCGGCCGGCGCGCTCGGGCCGGACGGCGGGGTGATCCCCGAAAACATCCTCACCAAGCCGCCCAGCGCAGAGCTGCGCGAGAACCAGAAGGACGAGGATTCGCTGCCGCCCTATCCGGTTCTCGACGGCATCCTGCACGGTCTCGTCGAGAAGGAGATGCGCGTCGCCGACATCGTCGCCGAAGGCTACGACCCGGAGACGGTGCGCCGGGTCGAAAGGCTCCTCTACCTCGCCGAGTACAAGCGACGCCAGTCGGCGCCGGGGGTCAAGGTCGGCCCGAAGAACTTCGGTCGCGACCGGCGCTATCCGATCGTCAACCGGTTCCGCGACAAGGGCGCGCCGGCGGAGGCGCCGGACGCCTCGATCGCGCCGCGCGGAGCGGCGGGAACGAGCGAGCGGTTCGAGGAGTAAGGGTTGGCGGCGCTCGTCCTCTTCGCGAAAGGATTGATCTGTCGTCTGGATTTCATGCGCGTCCGCTATGCGACGACATGGGACTGGAGGAAGGGCGATGGACGAGGCCGAACTCGACAAGCTGCAGGCCGGATACCAGAAGGCGGTCGACGATTGGGTGACGGCGATCCGCGCCGAGGAGGCGCTGGCCTCGGTTCATCATTCGGTCGCCGAACTCGATAAGTGGGGAGAGTTCCACGCCATCGAGCACAAGGCCCATAAGGAAGTGATCTTCCGCAAGCGCCTGTACGAGGATGCGCTGCGGCGCGACCTGTTCGGGTTCTGACCACGTCTCCGACGTTTGAAGCCGGCCCGCTTGCCCCGCGCGGCAAGCTGCGCGAGTGTGTTGCGGACTTGTCACAATCTGGGTCAAATTCTCGCCGAACTACGTCCGAACGTTGACTTGGCGTTTCCCGCCTTGCAAAAGCGGAATGGGTCCCGTCCATTGCCGCGGGTCCAGGAGAGGGAGGCGGCCATTCCTCGCTCGCGCCGGTTGATCTTCGCGACGCTGTTTGCGCTTGCGGCCGGAACCGCCGCTCACGCGCAGCAGCAGATCGGCTCGGCCGCCGAGGCGCACAACGTCGTGTCGCGCGAGCTCGCCGGCGCCGCCGCTGCGCTGACCGCCGGCGACTTGGTCTTTCGCGACGAGATCGTCCGCACCGGGGCGGAATCGACCGCCAAGCTGGTCTTTCTCAATTCGACCAACCTGGCGATCGGACCGACGTCGCGGGTGACGCTCGACCTTTTCGTCTATTCCGGCCAGGCCAGCGCCCAGAAAATGACGGTCAACCTGGCCAAAGGGATTTTTCGCTTCACCACCGGCGCGCTCGACAAGCGAGCCTATGTGATCTCGACCCCGACCGCCTCGATCGGCGTGCGCGGCACCGTCCTCGACATCGGCGTCCTGGGTCCGCGCGAGATGCGCGTGACGCTGGTGGAAGGCGAGGCGCTGGTCTGCCCGCGGCGGCCGGGAATCACGTTCGAGCAGCAGGTGCGGAACTGCAACCAGGGAGGGAATGGCCGCTGTGACTGCCTCGACCTCAATCATGCCGGCCAGACGGCGCAGGTGAAGAAATCGGGCGGCGCGAACCAGACGACCTACGTCGCGACGCCGGTCGATTTCGCTTCGCTCTGCTCGGGCGGCTCTTCGCTCTGCTCAGGCGCGAGCTATGCGTCGCTGACGCCGGAGCGGCGGCTTCCCATTGGGGGCGCTATGCGGACATTGAGCGCGAGCAGAATTCGCCGACCTCGATGCGTCCACGCTTTGCCGTGTTTCGCGTCGCTGGCGATTGCGGCCGGAGCGGCCGACGCGCAATGCGTGCCGAGCGGAAACGGCGGGGTGATCGCCGAGGCGGGGACGACCTGCAATGTCGCCGGGACCTATACGACGAGCGCCAGCGGGACCGCGGGCATCGCCGGTTGGGCGACCGGCCTGAACGCGTTGATCAACGGGCCGATCGAAGGCACGGTGTCGTTCTCGACGGCCGGCGCCGCCGCCAACGCGCTCCAGGCGAACTCCGGAGGCGCGATCACGCTGACCCCGACGGCCGGCGATCCCGGGACCGTGACCGCGACGGGCGCCAACAGCATCGGCCTCTATGCGACAGGAACGGCTTCGACCGACGCCGGCCCCGTCGCGTCCTCGATCAGCGTCCAGAATCTCGACGTCGCGACCGCCGTCACTGCCGCCGACGCGGCGGGGGCGCGGGCCAATTCCGGCGGTGCGGTTGCCCTGGTCGGCGGGTCGGTGACGACGTCGGGCATCGGCTCGGAAGGTCTGGCTGCGTTCGGCGCGGGCTCGAAGATGACGGCGACCGGCGTCGCCGTGACGACCATCGGCGACTTCAACGCGGACAGCGGAACCTTCTCCTTTGGCGTCGTCGCCGGCAACGGAGGAACCGCGACAATCTCCGGCGGATCGATAACGACCGAGGGGACGATCGCTCACGCCGTCCTGGCCAGCGCTGGCGGCGTCATAACGCTGAGCGGCGAGACGACAGTGCTGACCACCGGGGCCGGATCGTTCGGGCTTTTTGTCAACGGCGCCGAGGCGTCTTTGACGGCGACCGGAATAAGCGTGACAACGGAAGGCGCTCCGGCCACCGGCGCATTTCCGGTCCCCGCCTTCGGCGCCTACAACGGCAATGCGTCGCCCGGCTCACCGGCCGGCGGGACGATGACGCTGACCGATACGATCATCGTCACGACCGGATCCAGCGCGGACGGCATCGTCACCAACAGCGGCGGCGTGACAACGGTGACCGGCGGATCGGTCGCGACGTCAGGCGACGACGCGGTTGGCCTCTACGCGAGCGGCGGCAAATCGACCATCGGCGCAAATGGGGCCGCGATCGAGACGGGTGTCCCTTTCGGCAACTCCAGCGGCGGCGGCGCGTACGCTCACGGCGTGCTGGCGGACTCGGGCGGCGCGGTGACGTTGAAGGGCGGCTCGGTCGTCACGAGCGGAATTGGCGCGATCGGCCTCTACGCGACCGGGACGGGATCGGCAATCAGCGCGACAGACGTCGCGGTGTCGACGGCGGGCAGCGGCCTCGCGACGGCCAACGCGATATACGCCAACGCCGGCGCCGTAATCACCGTGACCGGCGGCTCGGCGGCAACTACGGGGACAGACGCCTATGTCGTCGGCTTCAACAGGACGACCGGCGGCCACGGTAAACCTCAGCGGAACCACCATCACCGCAACCGGCGACGGGTCTGGCGGACTCGCCGCGAACGGGACAGGGTCCACGATCACCGCGACGGGAACTCACCATCACGACGCACGGCAACTACGATACCGTCAACAATTTCGGTCCGGCGGGCCTCACCAATCAATCGTACTCGGGCTTTTCCGGCGGCGGCGTCGTGACCTTGACGAATTCGTCGATCCTCACGACGGGGTCGCAGGCGACGGGCGTCTACACCGCCAACGGCGGGACGACGAAATTGACGGGCGACTCGATCACCACTTCGGGCGCGAATTCCATTGGCGTCCAGGCGGACGCAGGCGGCAGCATTACGCTGAGCGGCGGCTCGGTCACCACCTCCGGCGACAATGCGCTGGCGCTTTATGCGACAGGCGCGGGTTCGAGCATCACAACCTCGAACGGGACGAAGATTTCGACCGTCGGCAATGCCGCCTACGCCGTCGCCACCAACAGCGGAGGCCTCGTCTCGCTCAATGGAACAACGATCGGCACGACGGGCAACGGCTCGGGCGGCCTGGGGATCAATGCCGGCGAAATCGACGCCACGAACGTAACCATCAACACCGCGGGCGGCTTCGACTCCGTCTCCCGCCAGCATTCCTACGGAGTCTACAACGGACCGTTCGGCAGCTTCCCGGCCGGCGGCGTCGCGAAGCTCACCGATACGTCGATCTCGACACAAGGCGTGCAGATGTACGGCGTCATCACGTCGACCGGCGGCGCGACGACAATTCTCGGCGGCTCGATCGCGACGTCCGGTTTCCAAGCCAACGCGATCCAATCGGAGAACGGGGGCAGCACGACTATCGGCGCGAGTTCGGTCGGCCCGACGACGGTGACCACGAGCGGCCTTGAAACGCAGGGTGTGAATGTGCAAGCGGGCGGCCATGTCACGATGACCGGCGGCTCGGTGACCACATCCGGCGACGGCTCGCAGGCTTTCGAGATCGCTGGAGCGGGATCGACGCTCCAAGCTACCGGCGTCGCTGTGACGACAAGCGGGACGATCGATCCCAGCACCGGCCATTATGTTGTGGGCCTCTCCCTCAACGACGGCGGGACTGCGTCCTTCACCGGCGGGTCGATCACCACGAAAGGCGCGAGCAACACCGCCGTCGCCGCGGATATTGCATCGGGACTGTGACCAGCGTCACGCTGTCGGGCGCGACCATCCTGACGATGGGTCCCGGCGCGAGCGGGTTGAACGTAAGCGGCGCTAACGCTTCCCTTGCCGCCGACGGGATCAGCGTCACCACGCAGGGCGACATCGATCCCGCCACCGGCTACGCGGCCATTGCCGCGTACAATGGACACAACCCGGTCCTCGGCATCCCGGTCGGCGGCGTCCTTTCGCTGAGTAACGCGACGATTGCAACAGCGGGGCCAGCGCCAACGGCGTCGAGACCAACTCAGGCGGCGTCACCAACCTGATCGGCGACTCCGTCGCAACCTCCGGCCAGGACGCGCACGCGCTCCTGGTCAGCGGCTCCGGCTCTCAGGCCAATCTCGGCGGAGTCGAATGCATTGGCGACGCAGGGCGCCGGCGCGAGCGGAATCGTCGCGAGCCTCGGCGGCGTCATCAACGCGGCCGGTTCGACCTCGGTGACGACATCCGGCGGCGTTTCGCCAGCGACCGGCTTCGGCGCCAATGGCGTCGTCGCGGACGGCGCCGGCGCGAAGGTCAAGCTCGGCGCGGCGACGATCACGACGTCGGGCCCGGGCGGCTTCGCGCTCATCGCCGCCGAACTCGACGGCGAGCGGCTCTGCCGGCTCGATCACGGCGACCGGAACCCTCAACATCAAGACGACCAACGCCGCCGCCGCGGCGGTCGGGCTGCAGGGCAACGGCGCGTCCATCCTCGCCACCGGCGGCGGGACGATCATCGTCGGCGGGCAACGCGATCGAATTCCTCGGCGGCTCGAACCAGACCGCGACCTTCGACAATTTCACCATCAACAGCCTTTCCGGCGATCTCGTCTTCGCCGATCCCTCGACCGCGACCGTCAATTTCAACAACACGACCGCCAACGCCGGAACCGGCAATCTTCTCAACGCGACCGCCGGCAGCGTCGTCACGTTCAACGCCAACGCCTCGACCCTGACCGGCGCGATCCAGCACCGACCCGACCTCGACCACCAACGTCAACCTGACCAACGGGACGACGTGGAACCTGACCGGCCCGTCGACGGTGACCAACCTCGCCGTCACCAACAGCGTCGTCGTCTTCGCGCCGCCGAGCGCCGGCGGCGGCTTCAAGACGCTCACCGTCGCCAACTATGTCGGCTCCGGCGCGAACATCACGATGAACGCGGCGCTGGGCGGATCGACCCAGGGGTCGGACCAGATCGTCGTCAACGGCGGCGCCGCGACCGGGCTCACCCTGCTGACGATCAAGAACGTGAGCGGCCTCGGCGGGCAGACGTCCGGCTCCGGCGTTCCGCTCGTCGTCGCGACCAACGGCGGCACGATCGCGCCCGGCGCCTTCGCGCTCGCCGGCGTCCCGCTCTTCGGGGGCTATCGCTACATGCTCGACCAGTCGGACGGGGACCTTTATCTCGTCTCGACTCCGGCCCCGACGGTCGCCGGCGTGACCAACTCCGTCACCAACGTCGCCAAGGCGCAGCAGAACCAGATCATCACCAACCGGGTGCTTGAACTCGATCCTGCTCGGCGCGACCCAGCAGATCAGCTCCTGCAGCTGCGGGGGCGGGTTCGCCTCGGTCGGCTCGTTCGCCGCCGGCGCGCAGGGCCGCTGGGGCCTGAGCGACGAGCTGACGCTGATCGGCGGCTTCTCCTACAACCAGTGGAACGCCTCCGGCATCACGGTCCAGAATGCGCCGACCATCGCCGGATCGCTCGTCTATGATTTCTGGAAATGGGGCGAGAGCCGGCCATTCTTCGAGGTCGGCGGCGCGCTCACGCCCTACGAGGACGTCAACTATTCGCGCTCCTACGCCAACGGCTTGACGACCGGCGGTCGGCAACGCCCCGGCGATCGATCGCGATCTTTCGCTGTTCGCGCGAGCGGGCTGGATCGCCCGCCTCACCCCGACCGACGAGGCGGCGGTCTACGGCGATCTCAGCCGGAGCTGGATGCAGACGGGCGGCTACACGGAGGTGACCAGCGCGCTCAATCCGTTCCCGGCCACGGTGCCGACGGGCTCGACACGCTGAACGTCGCGCGCATCGGCGGCCAAATCACTCATCTCTTCAACGGGAACATCGAAGCGAACGTCAGCGCGGCGGTCGCCTACGGCTTCGGCGCCGGCGCCGGCGCTGCGATGAACGTCTACGACTTCGGCCCGATCGCGCCGAACGCGCTGCCGAACACGACCTGGGTCGAATACGGCGCGCGCCTCGGCTACCGCTTCAGCGACCGTCTGGTGATCGACGCCTTCGTGGTCGGCACGGCGTTCGGCGAAGTCGGCGCGACGGTGCACGGCGGCGTCGGGCTGCGCTATCTCGTTCTGACGATCGCGGCGGCCGTCGCCTGGGGCAAGACCCTCGCAGTCACCCGGGGGCGCTCGCCATGGCGCAAGGGGGCGGGGGCGAGACGGCGCTCCGTCAGAGCGGTCAGCCACTGTCTGCAACCACCGCTTCAAAGCCCTTAAGCAGATCTCTATCGAGCTTGACGCCCAGGCCCGCCAGCACGGCCAGCGCCTGCTGAGGCGGCATCGGCGCCTTGTAGGGGCGGCGTGCAATCAGCGCGGCGTAGATGTCGCAGATGGCGACAATGCGCACGTAACCTGAAATCTGCCGCCCCTGAAGCCGGTCGGGGTATCCCGTGCCGTCCAGGCACTCATGGTGATGGCGCACCACATCAAGAACGACCGGGTTGATGCCACGCTGGCCCGCAAGCATGGCATGACCCTGCTCCGCATGAGTCCGCATGACGTTCATTTCGGGCTTCGAAAGGGCGCCAGACTTGTTGAGGATGCCTGGGGGTATGTGGGCCTTGCCAACATCGTGGAGAAGCGCGGCCTGTAACAGCAGATGAAATTCGAGGACAGGCCCAGCTTCAAGGAGAACGCAGCACTCAAGCCGGCCACCAGCAGACAGTGCTGGTAGGTTACGTCATCGAACTGCCAGACGACATCCAGCCACGATCGGATTTTGACCTGCTTGATAGCGTCAAGTATGACGCTGGCGCCCCTGTCCAGTTGTGCAATCGAGACGGGTTCACCCCGCTTCACGGCGTCGAAGCAGCCGGCCAGCGCCGATTTTGCATCGGATGCGCGTGCTTTCGTCACTCGGGCGGAGCGTGTCGCATCTTTGTTTCTGCTCTTATAGGTGTGGACCAACCTCTCGGCCGCCGCAAAAATCACCGCTGGACGTTCGTTACAGGAAAGCAATTCCGTCGCGTCTAGCGAAACCGCCAAGGCGGCCGTAAAGTGACTGGCGTCGCGCATGAGAAATAACAGCGGGATGGCGGCGTCAGCGCGATGAAGCCTCAGCGCCCCGCGTAGCAGTCTGACCGAGGTCACATTGCCGATATCTATATCGCAAACAATTATTGTGTGTTTCAGAGGTTGCGTCTGGGCCTGATGCAGGGCGACGATATGGCAACGCCTGCCACGGGTCAGATAGTCGTAAATTGCAATGCCGCCGTTGGCCCGGTCAGTCAGAATTAGCATTGGTTAGTAGAAATTGCAGTCAGTTGGATCCCCGCGATCCAGGTGAACCAGATCGGTGGTTCGCCGGGCAAAGTCGCAATGGGAAGCGGCGTCAGACCGCCTCGTACTGTGACCCATCGCGGATGTCGAATTCATTCGCAATTTCATTGTCTTTCGCCGCATTCAAATGGGGATCCGCTTGAGGCAGGTTCACAGGAGCGATCCGAACGGGCGCGCACGTTCGGGCGCGACCCACTTTACAACTCCGACCCTAACAATCGATTGCATAGATACAATCAGACCGCCGTTTTCAGGCCACGGCCTTGAGCGCTTCGGCCCAAGGAAAGATTGTCGATCCGGCTGTCGAACTCATGCTTGGTGAGACGCCACAGGATCGCTTGTATACGAGACTCTGGAACGCTGGAGATGACGACGGGTCCTCGCGATGAACCAATCGGAGGCTGCATCTCAATGTGATCGGCAAGGCCGCGCAGCGGGCAAGCCGGCGCGCCCGCGAAGCGCTCGAGCCGCACGGCGTGACGCCGACGCAATACGCCTCGCTCAGGGTCCTGTCGGACGCCGACGGCCAAACCGGCGCGGACCTCGGCATGCGGTTCGCGATCGACAGCGCGATGACGGCGTCGCCGACCGGCTGGCGGCGGCCGGTCTGTTCGACCGGCGGCCTGATCCGCGGGATCGCCGTCTGACGAGATCGCCAAGGGCGCGCGGATGCGCCCGTGACACGTTCAGGCTCACTTCGCGCAGATCTTGACCGCGCCGAGCGCGCCCCACATGGCGCAGGGGGAAAAGCTGAAGCGATAGGACCCATTGGCCGGGGCGACGAAGGTGAGCGCGCCGGGCGCCTGGGCCTCGCCGAAGAACCAGCCGCCGGGACCCTCGACGTTGGGATCGCGCGGGCGCCAGACCGTCGTCGCCCGCCCGCTGCGCGGGTCCATTTCGGCCGCCGCGCCTTTCATCTCGGCGGAGATCGTCTGGCCGTGCGTGAAATCGCCGACGAAGGCGGTGGCGGCTCCGTGGTAGATCCAGCACTTGTGGGCGGCCGGCATGCGGATGCGCGCCACGGCGACCCGGTCGCAGCCGCTCGCCAGCGCCGGCGCGGACGGCCACAACGCCAGGAGCCAGATCGTCGCGAGCGAAAGACTGCCGATTGCCTTCATGCCTCGCTATCCCCTGCCGGCGAACCCGAAGATACTGCGCTCCCGCGGTCAGGACCAGCAGCGCGTGCGGGCCGGTCGACCTGCGGCCCGCCGATGGACGCGGATGTTTGGTCCTTGAGAATGACGCCAATTTTCTTGCTGAATATCGGAATATCGGGCAGGGTCGTCTCTTCAGGTTCGAAGCCAATCCGCAATGCGGCTCGCCCCAGATTTCCTTTTTGAGGCCTCCTCCCGCGACGCGCGCGGGCGTCCAGCTCCCTCATCCCGTCAATATGGTGGCTCAAATAAGGCAAACCGCTTCGCCGCGGCCTCACGGGACTCACCTTTTCGGCCTGACGCCTTGATATCGCCGGGACGACCACCAAAACAGCGGCGAGTTGAGCGGTCTTAAACGGCCTTTTGTCGGCTGGAAGGGCGATATTGCAGCCAAGACCGCAGGAAATCGACCCGGAGCAACCGCCGCCGCGCAGGTTCTTGGTCGAAAATTGACGGAAGCATTATCTACGAAATAAGGCGCCCGGCGCGCTTCCGCGACGCCTCCCCTGGCGGGCTCAATGGCGGAAATGGCGAATGCCGGTAAACACCATGGCGACTCCGGCCTCGTCCGCCGCGGCGATCACATCCGCGTCGCGCACCGAGCCGCCCGGCTGGATGACCGCGGTCGCGCCGGCCTCGACCGCCGAGAGAAGCCCGTCGGCGAACGGGAAGAAGGCGTCGGAGGCGACGGCCGAGCCCTTTGTGCGCGGCTCCGGCCAGCCGGCCGCCTTGGCCGCGTCGAGGGCCTTAAGCGCGGCGACGCGGGCCGAATCGACCCGCGACATCTGTCCGGCCCCGACGCCCGCGGTCGACCCGTCCTTGACGTAGACGATGGCGTTCGACTTGACGTGCTTGGCGACCATCCAGGCCATGACCAGGTCCGCCATCTCGGCGCGGGGTCGGCGCGCGTCTTGGTCACCACCTTCAGCGCCGCCTCGTCGAGGACCCCGCCGTCGCGCTCCTGCACCAGGAGACCGCCGGCGACCGAGCGCACCGTCAGGCTCTCGGCGCGCGGGTCCGGCAGCCCGCCGGCCAGCATCAGCCGCAGGTTCTTCTTCGCGGCGACGATGGCGATCGCCTCCTCGTCGGCCTCGGGGGCGATGATGACCTCGGTGAAGATCTCGACGATCTTTTTGCGCCGCCGCGGCGTCGAGCCGGCGGTTCAGCGCGACGATGCCGCCGAAGGCCGAAACCGGATCGCAGGCCAGCGCCTTCTCATAGGCCTCGGCGAGGCTCGCCCCGACCGCGACCCCGCAGGGATTGGCGTGCTTGATGATCGCGACCGCGGCGCTCTCGGCCGGATCGAACTCGGCCACCAGTTCATAGGCGGCGTCGGTGTCGTTGATGTTGTTGTAGGAGAGCTCCTTGCCCTGGACCTGTCGCGCGGTCGCGACGCCAGGTCGCGTGTCTCGGCCGTCAGATAAAGCGCGGCGTCCTGATGCGGGTTCTCGCCGTAGCGCAGCGCCCCGAAGCGCTCATGCAGGACGCCGCCGAAGGCGCGCCATTTCGGCGTCGTGCTCGCGGTCTCCTCGGCGAGCCAGTTGGAGATCGCGGCGTCGTAGGCCGCGGTGCGGGCAAAGGCCTTCTGCGCCATGCGGCGGCGAAACGCGAGACTGGTGCCGCCGTCGTTGCGATCGAGCTCGGCGAGGAGATCGGCGTAGTCGGCGGCGTCGACGATGACGACCACGTCCTCATGGTTCTTCGCGGCGCCGCGAACCATGGCCGGGCCGCCGATGTCGATGTTCTCGATCTTGTCCTCGAAGGACGCGCCGCGCCTCAGCGTCGCCTCGAACGGATAGAGATTGACGATCAGAAGGTCGATCGGGGCGATGTCGTTGGCGATCATCGCCGCCTGATGCGACGGATCGGCGCGGATCGCGAGCAGCCCGCCGTGGACGCGGGGATGCAGCGTCTTGACCCGCCCGTCCATCATTTCGGGGAACCCGGTGAGCTGCGCGACGTCGACGACCGGGAGCCCCGCGTCGCCGAGCGCCGCCGCCGTGCCGCCGGTCGACAGGAGTTCGACCCCGCGACCAGCCAGCGCCTTGGCGAGATCGATGAGGCCGGCCTTGTCGGAAACCGAGATCAGCGCCCGTCCGATCTTGACGATATCTGCCGGCATACTATCTCCGCTCCTTGCGTCGCGCGTTCGTTGGCGGAGGCGCATAGCACGGCCCGACGAGGGCGGGAACGGACGCCTCCGGTCGCAGTTTGAATTTCCGTCCGCGACAACTCGCCTCGGGGGGACCAATTTGGCCGTGTCGCGCGTTTAACAGTCTCTTCGCAGGAGGATCCCATGGTAAGAACGATTGCTCTTATTGGGCTCGTGGCCGCCGTGACGGGGGCGCAGGGGGCCTTCGCAGCATGTCCATCGGGCTACGGCACGGAAGGTCCGAACGGCCAAAGGCTATGCGGCCAGGCGGAAAGCAGCTTCCAGCGCCACTGGAACTACGCCAACGAAAGCAAATACCGCGCGGAGGCGTCCGCGGAGTGGATGCGGAGGCACCACGGAGCACTTTCCCCCTTCCGTTTAGATCCGCGGTCCGGCTCGAGGCGCGAGGGATTTATCGAGCGGGCTTCGGGTTGACGGCGCCGCGGCGAAGGCTGAGATTGGCCGCCCCGACGGAGGCTGAAAGCCTTCGATCGCAACGGAGGCGACCCGATGGACCTGCGGCTGACTGAGGACGAACTTGCGTTCCGCAACGAGGTGCGCGCATTCGTTCGCGACAACCTGCCGGCCTCGATCCGGGAAAGAGGCGTCGCCGGGCGAAAGTTAGCCAAGGACGACTACGTCCGCTGGACCCGCATTCTGGCGGCCAAGGGCTGGGCGGCGCCGCATTGGCCCGTCGAATGGGGAGGGACCGGCTGGGGTCCGGTCAAGCAGTCGATTTTTCTCGATGTGACCCAGCGGGGCAACGCGCCCGAGGCGATCGCCTTCGGCGTCAGCATGGTCGGCCCGGTCATCTACACCTTCGGCTCGCAAGCGCAGAAAGAAAGGTTCCTGCCGCGAATTCTCGATCTCAGAGACTGGTGGTGCCAGGGTTTCTCCGAGCCGGGCGCCGGCTCCGACCTGGCGAGCCTCCGCACCGCCGCGCGGCGGGAGGGAGAGTCCTGGGTCATATCCGGCCAGAAGACGTGGACGACCATGGCGCAGTACGCCGACTGGATCTTCGTCCTCGCGCGCACCAATCCGCAGGGCAAGAAGCAGGAGGGTATTTCCTTCTTCCTGGTCGACATGAAGACGTCCCGGCGTGACAGTGCGGCCGATCCAGACGATTGACGGCGGCCACGAAGTCAACGAGGTTTTCTTCGACGACGTCCGCGTCCCGCTGGACGGCCTGGTTGGCGAGGAGAACAAGGGCTGGGACTACGCCAAGTTCCTGCTGACGAACGAGCGTAACGGCATCGCCAGGGTCGGCGTGTCCAAGGCCAGACTGGACCGGGTGCGGGAACTCGCCGCGCTTCCGGTGTACGGGGCCGGGCCAAAGATCGACGATCCGTTCTTCCGCGCCAAACTGGCGGAGGTGGAGGTCGAGCTGAAAGCCCTTGAGATGACCCAGATGCGGGTGATCTCCAACCGCCGCACGGACGGACGGCCTGATCCCGCCTCGTCGGTTCTGAAGATCAAGGGCTCGGAGATCCAGCAGGCCACAACCGAGCTTTTAATGGAGGTCGTCGGGCCTTACGCGCTTCCCTATGAGGATCCGGAGGCGATGACCAACGAACCGCCGGTCGGTCCCGACTGGGCGGGTCCAGCCGCGCCGAACTATTTCAACTATCGCAAGGTGACGATCTACGGCGGCTCCAACGAGATCCAACGCGGAATCATCGCCAAGGCCATTCTGGGGCTCTGATCATGGATTTCGAACTGAGCAGCGAGCAGCAGATGCTGCGCGACAATGTCTCGCGCCTGATGAAGGATCGGTACGGATTCGAGGCGCGCAAGACCCATCAGGCGGCGCCGGTCGGCTTTGGCGAGGCGCTTTGGCGGGAATACGCCGACATGGGTCTGCTTGGCGCGCCGTTCTCGGAGGAGGACGGCGGCTTTGGCGGCGGCCCGGTCGAGACGATGATCGTGATGGAGGAATTCGGCAAGGCGCTGGCGCTCGAACCCTATCTCGAGACGGTCGTCACTTGCGGCGCGCTCGTCAAGCACGCTGCGGCAGCAGAAAAGCGTGGCGAACTCGTCGGCCAATCGCGGCGGGTGATTTGCGCCTCAGCTTCGCCCACGCCGAACGGCAGGCGGGATTTGATCTCAACGACGTCGGGATGTCCGCAAAGAAGGATGGCGCCGCCTTTCGCCTCGACGGCCAGAAGGGGCTCGTGGCCAATGGGGACAGCGCGGATGCGCTGATCGTGTCCGCCCGGGTCGCCGGCGGGAGGCGTGACCGTGATGGGATCGGACTGTTCCTTGTGGACGCCGACGCGCCCGGGATAACCCGCCGAGCCTATCCGACCCAGGACGGCCGGCGCGCCGCCGAGATCGACTTTTCCAAGGTTCGGATCGAGCCGGAGAACGTGCTGGGCGCCCCCGAGGGGGGCCTTCCGGTCATCGAACGGGCGATCGACGAAACTGTCGCCGCGCTGTCCGCCGAGGCGGTCGGCGCGATGAGCGAGGCGCTCGCGATGACCGTCGAATACCTGAAGACGCGCAAGCAGTTCGGCGTCACGATCGGCTCGTTCCAGGCGCTTCAACATCGCGCCTCGGACATGGTCGTCGCCCTCGAACAGGCCCGAAGCATGATGTATCTGGCCACCATGAGCGTCGCCGAGGAGAACGCTTCCGAGAGGGCCAAGGCGATCTCGGCCGCCAAGGTCCAGATCGGGCGCTCGTCCAAATTCATCGGACAGCAGGCCGTTCAGATGCACGGCGGGATCGCCATGACCTACGAATACAAGGTTGGCCACCTCTTCAAGCGTTTGACCATGATCGACGCCGCCTACGGAGACTCGGACGTGCACGTGCGCAAACTCGGCGATCAAGGCTCGCTGTTTGCCTGAAGACGCGAGCTCGCGAACGATTCTCGTGACGGCCTTCGAGCCTTTTGGCGGCGAGGCGGTCAATGCGTCGTGGGAGGCGGTTCGGAGACTGGAAGATTGGCGCTGCGGCGAGGCGGTCGTCGCGGCTCGTCAGTTGCCCTGCGTTTACGGGGCCTGTGTTTCCGCCTTCGTCGAAGCGTTCGAGAGATCGAGTCCGTCGCTCGTCGTCATGACCGGCCAGGCCGCGGCGCGGGGCATGGTTTGTGTCGAGCGGACCGCTCGCCTCGGCGCAAGCACGACGGCCCGGGACAACCGAGGCGCGCTTGGCCCCAACGCGCCGGCGGGAATGACCCGGCTTCAGACGACGGCTCCGGTCGGCGGCGTCGCGCGTGCGATCCGCAATGCGGGGGTCGCCGTGCGGGTTTCGACTGACGCTGGCGACTATGTCTGCAACCACCTCTACTACGGTGCGCTGCATCATCTCGGCGGCGCGTCGCCGACGACCCCGGCGATCTTCCTTCACCTGCCGGCTACGCCGGAGCAGTCCGTGGCGGGATCCCGCATTGGCCGGCTCGCCACGACGGACGCCATTCGCGCGCTCCAGGCCGCAATCGTCGCATTATCGCGCCACAGCGAGACGATTTGAGGCCGCCGAGGACGATCCAGATTGCCCGCCAGCAGGGCGCTTCCTTGTGCCCAGTTCGGCGCTCCGATCTGAAACCCTTGGAATATCATAGCATTGCTGGTTATACAACGCGGTGGTTGCGGCCCGGGAACAGGCGCGAAACAGGCGCCATAACAGGGACCGAACAGGCAATTAACAGGCCGGTAACAGGCACACAACAGGCGGATGAAATCGTGCGCGAGATCCAGCGCCTCCAGGTTGCATCGCGTCGCCGGCATTGCCTTCCCGATCGCATGGAACGCCGCCGACGGGAGCGCGAGCGGTCGGATCAGCGCGCCGCGCGACTCCGCTAAGAGGCTTCTTGCTCAAATCCCATGAGACGCCGCGCCGGCAATTGCCGGACGCGGGCGGCCCCGAAGAGTTTCAAGCGCCGCCAGCAAGAACAGCGCCGCCGGGCGACTCTCGCGGGCGCTGAAGCGGCAAGAGCACGTGAAATCAAGCCGCCATATTGAACGACTTCGCCAGCTGCTCCTTGATCGGCTCGATCGTCTCGGCAACGGTCTTCTGAGCCAGTTCGGCGAGATCTTTGAACTGCACGACGGCCGCTTCCGTCTGTTTGCGAGCAAAATCGCTCTGAAGTGCGAAGAGATCGGCCACCGACTTCACGCTCAGGGTCGCCCTGACCAAATCAAAGCTGGCCTCTGCATTCGCGCGAGCAGCAGCCAGCGCCTTGGCGTTGAAGGCGATCGCTCCATCCTTGGCCGCCGCGAAGCTCAGCTCCAATGCGCTGCTCGCCTCCTCGGCCGAAACCTTGGCCTTGGCGAACGCCACACGCGAGTCCACCATGCCCTTCTCCAGCGCGTTACGCACCGTTTCCTGCATCTCCATCGCCGGCTCGATGATCGCCTCGACCGCCGCGGCGGCGGTCGGAATCTCGTTCGGGAGATCCGGTTCCTGTTGAGGTGCGGCTACCGCCTGCGCTGCGGCCGTCTTTTTCGATGAGTTTGCCATAATTTGCTCTCGTTTGTTTTTACGGACAAGAAGGTTGACCGGATCAGTTCGAACTCGACATCATGCTTTTCTGGAACACGACGCCGAGTTCCTTCGCTTGTGTCTGCAAATTGGAAAGCTGACTCTTCAGGTATTCGCTCTGCAGCGCGAAAACTTCCTGTGGGTCCTTGGCGCGAACGAGCCTGTTCGCCAGGTCGAAGGCGGCGTTCACGTTCTGCCCGGTGTAACCCAGCACATGCGCCGCGACCGATTTGACGCCGGCTTGACCTGGGAGGGTCGCGTCGCCCGCAGTCCTCTGGGCCACAGAAAGGAAGCCGTCGAAAGCCTTTCGCGCCTGCTCGACGCTTCGCTCGGCAAAATCACGCAAGTCGTTCGGGACGTCGAAGGGGGAAGCGCTCATGGGTCATGCTTTCGAGTTTGGGACAGGCAAGGACCGCCCATCGTCCACTGGGCATAGCGCAATTTTTGCTGCAGTGCAACATAATATTGCACCGCACCTTCAATTTTAACCTTGCGCAAATTCGGCCCTCGGCCGAGCGTGGTGAAATCTTTGGAACAGCGTTAAAGAATTGCTAACGGTCGGAGGCGTAGGCGATTCCGATATCATCCGGCCGAGCGTTCATAGTGAGCCGACCTTGGTTCTTCCGCCGTCGAAAGACTTTGCAGACATCGCGCTGGCGCAGGAGGTCGCGGTCGACCTGTTCGCCGCAGCGGCTCGCACGGCCGGCGTAGGCTCGCCGATTGCGATCGTCGATGCGACGGGACGGGCCGTCGCGGTTACGCCTTCCGGACTCACGCTCCTCGGAGCGACGGATCAGGCTGATTTCCAGAGACAGTACTTGTCCGGAGACGGGCCCAGCGCGCGACGTTTGCGTCGCCTGGCGGCCACGCTGGGGATCGCCGACCCCCCCCGACTCGAATGTATCCGGCGGGTTCGCGGCTCTCGCCGCTCCGGCGTCAATACGCGTTGCATCCGGATCGTCGGTCCCGGCGGGGCGGCCTTTCTGGTGCTCGCGGCGGACGACGGCGGTTACAAGCCGGGAGATCCCTTCGGCGCGACCGAAACCGACGACGCCGGGCGTAGTAACGTCCCCGCCACGGGCATTGACGGGCCTCGGCGGTCGCGCTTTCTCTGGCGCGTGGACAAGGACGGGCGCTTCGGCGAACCGGACCCTTTGCTTGCCGCGGCGCTGGGCGATCATGCGCCGCGATCGGGCGAAACGATCGAGGCTGTGCGGCTTCGCGCCGGTGTCGAGGAGGGACCCGCGCTTGCGACCGCCACCGAAAAGCGGGAAACATTCTCCGGCCTGACGGTTCTGTGGAGCGTCGGAGACGGCGCCCGTGCTCGTCCTATTACATTCTCGGGCGCGCCGATTTTCGACACCGGCCACGAATACAAAGGTTTCCGAGGGTTTGGCACAATCGGCGCAACGGTCGACGGCCGGCTGCAAGCTCCGGCGCCGGAGGCTCCGGTCGCGCGCGAGAGAGCACAAGCAATCGATGAGGCGGCGACCGCCGACGCGGGCCTCGCGCCCGGGCCGACGGACCCCATGAGTGAAGCCTCCGCGATCGAGTCGGAGCGCGGCAAAGCCGACGAGCCAGCCACTCGCCCAGCATCTGAACGCGGTCCACCATCGGACCCGCAACCCGGCGAAACACGGTCCGCTGAGATTTACGTCTTCCGGCACGGTCAGTCTGCGCTGCCCGCCGCTTCGAAAATCGTCCCCATTCGCCCGGGCGCTTTCGACGCGTCGAGGCAGCAGGAGCCCGGAGACGACCAGCGACGGAAGCATCGAACTCAGCAAGGCTGAACGCGAGGCGTTCCGCGAGATCGCCCGCGCGCTTGTCGGTCGCGCCGCGGTTCCTCATCAGCAGGAGGTCGCGTCCGCCCCGGACGCGCCGGTGGAGGAGCGCTCGCGCTCACGAGAAGCAGTTGGAGACACCGCGCCGCAACCGAACTCAGAGCGAGTTTCCACTCCTGCAGCGAAATTGATCGCCGGGCTGACTCTGCGAAACGCCCTGACGCTACTTGACCGCGTTCCTGTGGGCGTGCTCGTTGCGGACGAAACGCACCCTCTTTATGTGAATTTGACGCTGCTCGCAGATCCTTGGGTATCGCGATCGCGAGCATTTTGAATCCGCCGACGGGCTTTCGGCAATGTTCCGGAGCGATGGTCGACCGGCAATGTCGGACACTGACGACGATCCCGTCTCCATTTACACGGTCGAGGGTCAAGCACTGGCTGTTGAGGGCCGATCGCAGACGATTTTATGGGAGGGCTCGCCGGCGACTTTGGTCATGCTGCGGCCGACCAGCGCCCCGCGTTTCACTGACCGGCGGCTGGCGGCCGGAGGCGAAGCTCGCGTCGCTCGCGAAGGAAGCGACCTCCTGGAGATCCTCGACCTCGCGACCGACGGCGTTGTGGTTATCGACATCGCCGGCCGTATCCAGTCGTTCAGCGGATCAGCCCAAAGACTGTTCGGTTACACCGCAGAGGAGGTCGCGGGCGAAAGCGTCTTGATGCTGCTGGCGCCGGGTAGCCATCCGGCGGCGACGGCCCGGCTTGATGGACTGGGCCGGCTGGGCGATGGGTCTGCGCCCGAGCAACCGATTGCTGTCGTCGGTCGCGAGCGCAATGGGACGGCGCTCCCCCTGACGCTGACGTTTGCGCCGGTCGGGCCGAAGGCCGCGAGACATTTTTGCGCGCTTTTCCGGGACATGCGGCGGGAGCGCGAGGTGGAACGCCGGCTGGCGACAGCGCGGGATGCGGCGATTGCCGCGAGTTCCGCAAAAACGGAATTCCTGGCTCATGTCAGTCATGAGATCCGCACGCCGCTTCACGCCATTCTCGGCTTCGCCGAAGTGATGATGGAGGAACGGTTCGGACCGGTCGGCAACGACCGCTATCGCGATTATCTCAAGGACATTCATGCGTCGGGCCGACACGTGATCAGTCTCGCCGACGACCTGCTCGACATCAGCAAGATCGAGTCGGGCAAGCTTGAACTCGCCTTCGCGCCTGTGGACGTCAACAGTCTGATTCGGGAGTGTGTTTCCTTGATGCAGCCGCAGGCTGCGCGCGAGCGGATCATTATGCGCGTATCTCTCTTTGATCGCCTGCCGCGCGTGATGGTCGACGAGCGTTCGCTCAGGCAGATCATGCTTAACCTCATGTCCAACGCGGTGAAGTTCAACGAGCCGGGTGGACAAGTGATCCTTTCGACCGCGGTCGACACCGCTGGCCAAGCGGTCATCCGGGTCCGCGACACGGGCGTCGGGATGAACGAGAGCGAAGTCGGCGTTGCGCTCGAGCCCTTTGGCCAAATAGCCGGACGAGGTCACAAGGGCGGGGTCGGTCTCGGCCTGCCGCTGACCAAAGCGCTTATCGAAGCGAACAAAGCCGAGTTCTCGATCAAGAGCCGCCGCGACCACGGCACCCTGGTCGAGATCTGCTTCCCCATCGTGCAGGCCGCCCAGTAGAGTTGCGATTGCTGCGGCAAGCCAAGGCTGAGCCAGAGCCGACGGCGTATCGCTGCGCAAATGCGCGCATTCCGGCGCCATCGGCCCTAACTTCGCCACCGTATTCGTTTTCTTCCGCGTGCTGTGGTAGGCAAATCAAGAGATGCAAGGCTCGAAGGCAACGCGATGGCGGGCGCCGGCAGCGGGGAGCGCGCTGCGCACGTTGAAGCGCGCAGGCGGACGCAACGCGCGGCGGTTCCGCTGGCGCCGGACCGCGAACGACTGTTCGCGGCCGCGAAACGGCGTTCCGGACGAGTCCGCTTGTTACGTGGCGCGATTTTAGTCAGCGTGGTCGGCGCGGTGGCGACGATGGGTGCGATCGCCTTTTTCAATCCGTTCGCGCGATCGCCGGGGTCGCTGAGCTTCTCGAAGCTTACCGTCGACGGAAGCAAGATCGCGATGTCCAGACCTAGACTGGCCGGGTTTCGCAGCGATGGACAACCCTACGTGCTCACCGCCGAACGGGCTCTTCAGGATATGAAGCATCCCACCGTGGCGGAACTCCAGAACCTCGTTGGCGACATGGGGATGGCGGGTGGGCAGACGACGCGCCTGACCGCCGAGGCCGGTCTTTATGACAGTGTCGCCGAGCGCATGACGCTGAGCGGAAACGTGCATATCGCCAATGCTCGCTTTGAGGTGATTCTGCGAAGCGTCGATATCGATTTCAAGACCGGCGTATACCGCAGCGACGAGCCGGTCCTGGTTCACATTGGCGGGGATACTTCGGTGACCGCCGATCGCGCAACGGCGCAGAACAACGGGCAGGAGCTGATTTTCGAAGGACGCGTCAGGACGACCGTAACGCCGCCGGCCGATGCGCCCGTCGAGGGTCAGACGAAGAGGACAACTCAATGAATACTCTCACCGCTTTCCGGATCGGAATGCGATACGCGGCGCTCGCGCTGGCCTTGGGTATGGCTGGCGCAGAGGCGGCGCCGACGGCGGCGGGCAAACCGGCGCAGTCGTCCAGCCCAATCCAGATTTTGCCGGGGTCGAATTCGAAGGAGCCCATTTCCATCGACGCCGACAAGCTCGTCTATTTCGACAAGGAACAGAAGGCCATCTATTCCGGAAACGTCGTGGTCGTTCAGGGCGATACGAAAATGACCTGCTCGGTGATGACCGTCTATCTCGATCGTTCTCCGGCGCCTGGCGCTGGCGCGGCTGCAGGGGACGCTCCGGGATCGGCTGCGCCAGGCGCGACGCCGCAGCAGCCTTCGCAGGACTCGGGCATCAAGCGGCTCGAGGCGACCGGACCAGTCACAGTTATTTCGAAGACGCAGGTTGCGACCGGGGACAACGGGATCTACGACAAGGTGCAAGACAAAGTGTTTCTGATCGGCCACGTAAGCATGAGCGACGGCCAGAACGTAACAAAGGGCGACAAATTGACCTACGACCTGAAGTCCGGCCAAGCCACGATTGATAATAATGGCAAGCCTGGACGAGTTCACGGACAGTTCACGCCAAATAATGATGCGGGTCAGTCGAAACCCAAGTAGCGCGGCGCAGGCCGGCCTACGTCAATCCAGGCGAGCGTCTTCCGTGACCGATGAAGTCTTGCGCAGAACCGGTTCCAGGCCCCGATCCAGCGGGCGCGGCGCCGCCGAACACAGTTCTGCTCCGATAGGGCCCGATTGGGACGCCCCGTACGAACAGGGGCTGCTCGCCGTGCATCATCTCGGCAAGGGCTATCGAGGCCGTATGGTTGTTCAAGATGTCAGCATTTCCGTGCGCCGGGGCGAAGCCGTCGGCTTGCTCGGTCCGAACGGGGCGGGAAAGACCACGGTCTTCTATATGATCATGGGATTGGTCCGGCCGGATAAGGGGACGATTGAACTCGACGCCCACGATGTCACCGCCTTGCCGATGTTTCAGAGGGCGCGGCTCGGCATCGGTTATCTGCCTCAGGAGGCGTCGATTTTCCGCGGCCTGAACGTTGAAGACAACATTCGCGCCGTGCTCGAGGTCAACGAGTCCGATCGGGCGGCGCGCGAGGAGGTGTTGGAGTCTCTCCTTGATGAGTTCGACATCGCGCGATTGCGGAAAACGCCGTCGATCGCGCTTTCGGGCGGCGAGCGCCGGCGTTGCGAGATCGCCCGCGCGCTCGCTGGAAAACCTTCATTCATGCTTCTCGACGAGCCGTTCGCGGGCATCGATCCCATTGCGGTCGGCGACATTCAGGACTTGGTGCGCCACTTGAAAGGCCGCGGCATTGGGGTCCTGATCACGGATCACAACGTGCGCGAGACGCTGGGGCTGATCGACCGCGCTTATATCATCCACAGTGGGCACGTGCTGACGGAGGGACCTCCTGATGCGATCATTGGACACCCGGACGTCCGCCGTTTCTATCTCGGCGAGGACTTTCGCATGTGACTCAGAGGACGCGTTATTCGTCCTCGCCGAAACGATTGGCGATCAGTTCCTCAAGGGCGTCGAGGGCCGCTTTCGCCTCCAGCCCGGTCGCGGAAACCGTGATCGTGGATCCGAGACCGGCGCCGAGCGTCAGTATGCCCATGATTGAATCACCGCCGACGGTCTCTCCACAGCGGGTCACCTTGATGTCGGCGTCGAACCGGTCGACGCATTGGACGAATTTCGCCGTGGCTCTGGCATGCAAACCCTTGCGGTTGACGATTTGCAAGTCCCGCGAGAGATCGGGCTGAACTCCGGGAATAGTCTCGCCGCAATCGTCAGAGTTCGAGCCCGGTCATTTTCCGGCAAGCACTTTGCTGGCGACGGTGATGTACTTCCGCCCCGCCTCGCGCGCCTCGACGACCGCATGGTCGAGATTCGTCGCATCCCGCATCGTCGCGAGTTTGATCAGCATGGGGAGATTGACGCCGCAGATCACCTCGATCCGGCCGCCGTCCATCACGGAAATCGCAAGATTGGACGGCGTACCGCCGAACATGTCCGTGAGGATGACGACGCCGGCGCCGTCCTGAACCCGCGCGGCTGCATTGAGGATATCCGAACGTCGCTGCTCCATGTCGTCGTCGGGACCAATCGTGATCGTCTCGAGCTGAGACTGCGGTCCCACGACGTGTTCGAGCGCTGCCCGAAAGCCAGTGGCGAGCTGACCATGGGTCACCAGGACCATTCCGATCATCAAATATCCATCAGTCGTCTGGCTTGGGCTTCCGACTCTGTTGAAGCCGTCAGCAATGCCGCAACCTTCCTATTTTTGTGCACTGCGGCGCATTGTTCAAGTGAAATTCCGCGCCGGCCGCCGTTAGTCGCTCCAACGAGCTGCAACGTTTCCACAATGGAATTTGCATTGTCGCCGGAGCTGAGGGCCGAATTGAGCGCAAGGCGCGGCACGCCGACGCCCTCGATATGGGTTTCGGCGGGCTCTGCGGGCCAGCGAGGCCAGCTTTGATTGGGATTGCTCAACTGCACGACGAGCCGAATCGTCGCCGCCGGCTCGCTCGGCGCCGCCAACAGGCCGGCGGCGCGACGTTCGATCAGCCCGGCCATGTGGGGCGCGCCGGACGCGAACAGCCTGCCTCCGGCTGCACGAACCCAGATCCGATCGTCGCCGACCAAGGCTCCGAACTGTCCGGTCATTCGCGCGCGCGCGAGCAAAGCCAGCGCGAGCGCGCTCTTGCCGGTTCCGGATGCGCCAAGGATGAGCACTCCATTTTCGCCGTAGACGACCGCCGTTGCATGAAGTCCATTGCCGCGCCTCGACGAGTGACTCATGGGGAGATCGCCGGCAGTTCTACGACGAATTGAGCTCCGGCGCCATGACGGAGAGCCTCGCACCGATCATCGCAGCCAGAGAGGTCTGAGGTCTCAGCGGACCGGTTCGTCGCCCAGATTCGTCCCCCGTGAGCCTCGATGATCTGTCTCGAGATTGAAAGGCCCAGTCCCGAATTCTGTCCGAAACCCTGATTTGGACGATCCGTGTAGAAGCGTTCGAAAATGCGTTCGAGCGCGTGCGGAGGAATGCCGGGACCGTCATCGTCAACCGTCACGACCACCCACTGTCTCGTCGCATCGTCCTCCGACGTCGTCGCCGCCCTTGTCAGCGAAACTCGGACTGTTCCCCCGGGCTCCGAGAACGAGCAGGCGTTATCGATCAGGTTCGTCACGACTTGCCCCAAGCGCGAATCATACCCCAGGACGAGAAAGTCGGACTCCGGGTGGCGGCCTCGCCGCGCCTCGAGCCTCAGCTCGATTTGCGTTCCGTTGGCTCTCGGCGAGTCCTGAGCCATCGAGACGACTGTTTTCAGGAGCGCGGCGACATCGACCGGACTGGCCTCGCCGCGCGCAAGCTCTGCATCCAGGCGCGAAGCGTCGGAAATATCGGAAATCAGCCGATCAAGCCGCCTGACGTCGTGCTGCATGACGGCGATCAGCCGTTCGCGTGACTGGTCCGCTTGCACCCGGGGAAGAGTTTCAAGCGCGCTGCGCAGGGACGTCAGCGGATTTTTCAGCTCGTGGGCGACATCGGCGGCAAAGCTTTCGATCGCGTCCAGGCGGCTGTACAGCGCCATGGTCATCTCTCTCAGAGCGCGTGAGAGGTGTCCGATCTCGTCAGTGCGGGCGGTGAAGTCGGGGATCTGCTGACGCGACCGGATTCCGCGCCGCACGCGCTCCGCTGCAGTCGCCAGTCGCCGCACCGGCTCGGCGATCGTGTTGGCGAGCGACAGCGAAAGCACGAGCATGACCAAGGCGAGGACGACGAAGAAGCGAAAGATCGCCCACCGCTCCGCCGCAATCACGCGATCGATGTCGCCGCCCTGCGTCGAAAGCTGGAGCACGCCGCGGGTGGCCATCATATATTGGATCGGCACGGCGACCGACACGATCGTCTCGCCTTCCTTGTTGATGCGAGCGGCGGCTTCGGTTCGTCCGCGCAACGCCTCTGCGACCTCGGGGACCGTCTTGCCGTCGACAATCCAAGGGTTGTCCGGACGGGGCTCGGAAGGCGTCGCGAAGAAGTTGCGAACGACGCCGGCGAGATGGTCCAGGACGCCCCTGCGCTCGGCCGAATCCGGCAGATCGGAGCGCACCACCGCGCCGTGCGCCGAAAGCGAGCGCGAGTCCAAGAGGAGCCGACCGTCGCTGTCATAAACCCGCGCTCGCGTGTGCGTGGGCGTGACCAGGCGGTGCAGCACCGGTCCGACGCGTTCGGGATTAATGGAGAATTGAATGTTCTGCTCTTCGCTTTGCGGCGGCGCTGCGGTTTGGCCGGGCGCAAGTTGCAGGAGCTTGTCCGGATCGATCGTGATCGCGTCGGTGTCGACGCCGGCGGACGCTGCGACCGCGGCCGCGATGATATCGGCCTGGGTGGTCAAGCTCTGCTCGCGCGCCGCGATGATGTCGGCGCGGAACTGGTTCAGCAGCAGGAACCCGATCATCAGGACGACCAGGCCGCCGAGATTCAGCACCACGATGCGGCGGGTGAGGGACGACGAAAATCGAGCCGTGAGCAGGCGCCACGAGAAGCGCGCCCGCGCGCGCAGCCATTGTCTCCAGCTACGCTGCGCCGAGCCGGCCGTGATTTGTTCGCCGCCTGCGCCTGCGGTCATAGACTCGCCCGAGCCGACTAGGCTTCCTTGAATCGGTAACCGACGCCGTACAGGGTTTCGATCATCTCGAATTCCGGCTCCACGACCTTGAATTTCTTCCGCAATCTCTTGATGTGGCTGTCAATCGTCCGGTCATCGACGTATACCTGATCGTCATAGGCCGCGTCCATGAGCGCATTGCGGCTCTTCACCACGCCCGGCCGGGTGGCGAGCGCCTGAAGGATCAGGAACTCGGTCACGGTCAGGGTGACCGGCGTGCCGTCCCAGGTGCAGGTGTGGCGCTCGGGGTCCATCTTCAGCCGGCCGCGCTCGAGGATCTTGGCTTCGGTCTCCTTCTGCGCGGTGGCGTCCTTGGGACTCGAACGGCGCAGAATCGCCTTGACCCGCTCGACCAGCAGGCGCTGGGAAAAGGGTTTGCGGATGAAGTCGTCGGCGCCCATCTTGAGGCCGAACAGTTCGTCGATCTCCTCGTCCTTCGACGTCAGGAATATGACCGGGAGGTCCGACTTCTGCCGCAGACGGCGCAGGAGTTCCATCCCATCCATGCGCGGCATCTTGATGTCGAAGATCGCGAGATCGGGCGGATTGGCCTTCAGGCCCTCGAGCGCGGCGGCGCCGTCGGTGTAGGTCTGGACTCGGTAGCCCTCCGCTTCCAGCGACAGCGAGACGGAGGTGAGGATGTTGCGGTCGTCGTCGACCAGGGCGATAGTGGGCATGGGGCTCCCGTTGGATTCAAACGCGTCGTGGCCGGGTCGCCGCAGCGCGGCCGCACCATCATAACCGTTCGCGGCTGAAATGTGTTCCCTTTTTGGGAAATCGGCGAGAGTCAGCTGCGAACGCGAAGCGACGGCCGGAAATCACGCGCTTTTGCCGGTCGCCGAGGGGCCACAGTCCCCCCAGACGAGGCCGTCGTGCGGACCGGCGGCCCTGCAGACTTACGGCGGTTTAACGACCACCCCTAATCAAATCAAAGGGCTGGAGGCCGGCTTAGCGACCGACGGGCGCCGGCGGGCCGATCCAAACCGCGCGAGTCGGGCGCCCGCCGGGCAAGCGACCCAGCCGGGAACCTTTGCGGCGACCGATCGTTTGCTCGCGAGGGTTGGGGAGCCGAACTATTAACAATACCAGGAGGTTGAATATGAAACCGATTGTGTTGGCAGTCATCGCCGCGACCTGCGTCGCGCCCGTGGCCACAGCTTACGCCGACGACAGACCCGTCGGTGCGGTCGGAGGCGCGGTCGGAGGCGCCGCGGTCGGAACGGTGGTCGGCGGCCCCGTCGGCACCGTCGTCGGCGCAGGGATCGGCGCGCTGGTCGGATCGTCGCTGCCGTCAGAGCCGTCGGTCGTGTATCAGCAGCCGGTCGTCGTGGGCCAAGAGTTGCCCGGCTCGTACACGTACTACGCGGTGCCGCAGTACCCGGACTATGAGTATATCGTCCTCAATAACCAGAGGGTGGTGGTCGACCGGCACAACCATCGGGTCGTGCGCGTTCTCCCCTAACCACACCCGAGATCCTACTTCGAGCGCCCGGACCCTGTCCGGGCGCTTTCGCGTGTTTGCGGGGAACGCAAGACGGCGATGCGCGTTAAGCATCAGGTCCATCGTTCCGCGGAGGCGTCCATGCCGAGCGCAATTCGTTTTCCTTCCGGCCGGGCAGCGGTCGCAGCGCCCGCGCAAAGCGGCGATCGGCGACACGCGCTGGCGTGGCTCGCCGCGTTCCTGCTGCTTTCGAGCGTGCTGGCGGCCGCCGAGATCCGGTCGGAAGCGCTGACGCTCAACGCTGTCTCCCAGCCTCTCCAAGCCGCCAGCGCGATCCCGCCGGAGCTTGTCGTGACCTCGCGATCCGATCGGGCGTCGTCTGGGGCCTACGGTTTCGACAGGGACTGACGACTTGGGGTCTGCGCCGACTACCATGCGGCGAAATGGTCGGTGATCCGTCCGAGAAAACGACGGCGGTCGGCGTCTCGCGACGTGTTCAGATCATAGAGCGCCAGGTAATCGCAGGCGGCGCCCGGCTTGCAAAGCGCCTTCACCGAACGCTTGATGTAGTGCCGCGGGGCGTCGCCGAGCACGGCGCACTGGAGCCTGGAGGCGCCGTAGGTGCAGACCGCGGCGAGACGGCGGATGTTGTGCAGCTTTGTCGCCACCGACCCATTCGGCTCGATCTCGAACGTGACCCCCGGCAGAAAGACCCGATCGAAATAGCCCTTGAGCATGGCCGGGAAGCCGAGGTTCCAAACCGGGTAGATCGTGACCAGCCCTTCGGCCGCAAGCAGACGATCGACGTAAGGCGCCACGTTGCGCCGGTTCTGCGGGGCGTGGTCGTAGACCAGCCGATCCTCCCGATCGAGGATCGGATCGAATCGTTCCGCGTAAAGATCGCAATTGTCGACATCGTGCCCACGGCTGCGCAAGGCGCCGAGCGCGGCCGCATGGATCGCCGCGCCGAAACTGGTGTCCACCGGATTGGCATAGAGAACGAGAACCTTCACCGCCGACCTCCGCTCAGAACCGCCAGGCGTCAACGGCGGCGGCCCGTGGAGGTTCCAGTCGGGAGGGTCAGTTTGCCCGTTTCGACGCCTTGCGATCGAAGAACAGGGCCTGGCTGATGGCCGCCTTCACCGCCTCCGGCCGGAACGGCTTGGTGATGAGAAAGGCAGGCTCCGGCTTCTCGCCGGTGAGCAGCCGTTCGGGAAAAGCCGTAATGAAGATCACCGGAACCTCGATCTCGGTGAGGATCTCGTTGACGGCGTCAAGGCCCGAGCTGCCATCGGCGAGCTGGATATCGGCCAGCACAAGACCCGGCGCCGTCGCCTCGCTCTTGACGAGGGACACAGCCTCCCGGTGGGTCCGCGCCACGCCAAGCACATCGTGGCCCAGGTCGCGCACCATGCCTTCGATGTCGAGCGCGATGATCGGTTCGTCCTCGATGATGAGGACGCTGGTCGCAACCTGGTCTGCGATCTCGCGGCCCGCCGCGTCGACCAGTTCGGCCGCTTCGCCAGGCGTCCGTCCGAGGATCGCCGCGACCTCCTCGATCGAGAAATCCTCGACGGCGACCAGCAGGAAGGCTTGCCGCGTCAGCGGCGTCAACGCCTCGAGATTCCGTCCGACAGCGTCCGCCGCTGCATAGGAGAACCGACGATGATCGTTGGCCGACGACCACAGCTTCACGAAGACCTTGTACAAGCCGAGGCGCGGCGCGAGATCCTCGGGGAAAATCGTCGGATCGGCGACCAGCGCTTCCAGGGTCGCTGCGACGTAGGCGTCGCCGCCCGCCTGGGATCCGTTCAAAGCCCGCGCAAAGCGTCGAAGATACGGCAAATGGGGAGCGATGTTACGGGCGATGGACATTGGCTAAATCTCTCCTCAGCGCCGTCCCGATCGCCGTCGACGCGAGCAATTCGCCATCTCGCGACCCCGCGAGGCAGCAACTCGGAGGTCTGGCCGGACGACGGGTTATGCAAGAAAAATATGGCGCTTTCAACGCGATTGAAAAGGCCTGCGGCTTGCAAAGACTCTCGCCGCAGGCCGCAGCGCCAACGCGAGTGGCGCAGACATGTTCCATGAAGCGCGAAATACCCACCCCAATTTTTTGCGCGCGAAGCGCTCTGAATGAGCGGCCAAACGCAAAACGTCTTGTCGAAGACGGTGTCTTGACCGCCGTCGGCAAGCCCACTTTCGGTGTCGACGCGTCAGCCCGAGCATCATGAACCGACACGCCTCGACCGGGCATTAATGATGCCAGAACAGCGCCAGTAAGATGATGATCGGCAGTGGGACTCCGATCAACCAGAGAAGTGCGCCTCGCCCGAAACCCATGACACCCTCCTTGCTGAAGGCCCGGATCCGGACCTTGCCAGCATAAACCGCCGAAGGGGGCGGCGGTTCCATGCCGCATGTGAACTTTTGCGAGCGGGGACGACAACGTGCTGAGTCGGAAGGGACATGACCATCCGCCGGCGCGCGCCGAAAAAGATGATCCGCGTGCGGCCGGCAACGGAATATGGTCCAACTCCAGGCATTCGACGCCGGAGACCATCGCCCGGGCGACGGAACACAACCGTCGTCAAAGTGTTGTAAACGTCGCTTCGCGCTCGAGAGTTCGCCGTCATTCGGCGGTCGAACGGGCGCCGGCCGCTGGGGAGAATCAGCCATGTCGTTCGAAGGGAAAGCCGCGCGGACCGTCCAGGCTGGGGATCCGACGCGACTAGGGGCGACCGTCGACAAGGACGGAACCAATTTCGCCCTGTTTTCCGCACACGCGGAGCGCGTCGAACTCTGCCTGTTTGCGCCTAACGGGGCCGAGATCGAGCGTGTCCCTCTACCCGAATACACCAACGAGGTTTGGCACGGCTTTCTGCCGGGAGTCTGCGCCGGAACCCGATACGGCTATCGCGTTCACGGGCCGTTCCAGCCGGAGGCGGGCCACCGCTTCAACCCGAATAAGTTGCTGATCGACCCCTATGCGCGGGCGATCGAAGGCGACATCGCCTGGGGCCAGGCGACCTACGGCTATACCTTCGGGCAGGAAGCGGCCGACCTGTCGTTCGACCAGACCGACAGCGCCTCCTCGATGCCGAAATGCGTCGTCGTCGATTCGAATGCGCGCCCGAGCGGCGCGGCGCGGCGGCGCCGAACCATCCCGTGGGCGCGCACGATCGTCTACGAAACGCACGTGCGCGGCTTCACCCAGCTTCACCCAGCCATTCCAGAGGATCTGCGCGGCACCTTCGAGGGCCTCGGTCACAAGGAGGCTGTCGGCTATGTGAAGTCGCTCGGGATCACCTCGATCGAGCTTCTCCCGATCCACTGGTTTCCCGACGACGACCATCTGCTGGCGAAAGGGCTGAGGAACTACTGGGGATATAATTCGCTGGGCTTCTTCGCCCCGGCGAACCGCTATCTGGGTCCGCACGGCCGCGCGGGGTTGCGCGACATGATCCGCGCCTTTCACGACGCCGGCATCGAGGTGATTCTCGACGTCGTGTACAATCACACCGCCGAGGGCAACGAGATGGGGCCGACGCTCGCCTTCAAGGGGATCGACAATTTCTCGTACTACCGAACGCTTCCCGATCAGCATCGCTATTACATCAACGATACAGGCACCGGAAACACGCTCAACACGTCGCATCCCCGCGTACTCCAGATGGTGCTCGATTCCCTGCGCTATTGGGCGACCGAGATGGACGTCGACGGATTCCGGTTCGATCTCGGCTCGATCCTTGGACGCGAGCCCAACGGGTTCGATCCGCGCGGCGGCTTTTTCGATGCGATCGGCCAGGACCCAACGCTTTCCCGCCTGAAGCTGATCGGCGAACCGTGGGACATCGGGCCGGGAGGCTATCAGGTCGGCGGCTTTCCACCGGGCTGGGCCGAGTGGAACGACAAGTTCCGCGACGGCGTGCGCGACTACTGGCGTGGCCAGGAGGGCGTCGTGCGCGACTTCGCCGCACGCGTGACGGGCTCGGGAGACATCTACGACCAACGTGGGCGCCGGCCCTGGTCGAGCGTCAATTTCATCACCGCCCACGACGGCTTCACGCTCAACGATCTCGTGTCCTACAACGAGCGCCACAACGAGGCCAATGGCGAGGACAACCGCGACGGTCATTCCGACAATCGCAGCTACAATCTGGGCGCCGAAGGCCCGACCGAGGACCAGGGCATCCTGGCGGCGCGCGAGCGTCAGAAGCGCAATCTGTTGACGACCCTGTTGCTGTCGCACGGCACGCCCATGGTGCTCGCCGGCGATGAGTTCGGCCGCACGCAGCGGGGCAACAACAACGCCTACGCGCAGGACAACGAGATCTCATGGCTCGATTGGCAGGCGATCGACGAGCGCGGCCTCCGCCTCACCGACTTCGTCCGCCAGCTCATGCGACTGCGGCAATCGCAGCCGCTGCTGCGGCGCGACAGTTTTCGTGACGGGATGATCGTGTCGTGGCTCAACCCGAACGGCGGCGAACAGACGGAAGAAGCCTGGGCCGACCCCGGCGCAACGACCATCGGCCTGCGCCTGGGCGGGCCGAATGTCGGGGAGCCGAATGCGTGGCGCGATATCGTCATTCTTTTCAACGCCCATGACGGCGAGGTCGCCTTCGCGCTGCCGAAGCGCGATGCAGGGAGATGGACCGTAAAGCTCGATACGGCCGCGGGCGATCGGCAAAAGGGACGAGCGATGCGGGTCAAAAGAGGCGTGCAAATCGCTGCGCTCTTCCCCCGCTCATTGATGCTGCTCGTGTGAGGACACGTCGCCACCCTGCATTCGCATTCCCGTGAACGCCGGGAACCGGCGCCGAATCTCGGCGTTGTCCATCCGCACGTTTCAACAGGGAACAGCGGCGATGCGTCTCATTCTTCTGATCATCGTGATTGTCCTTCTGATCGGCGCCTTGCCGACATGGCCCTACAGCACGGGATGGGGCTACTATCCCGCAGGCGGTCTCGGAACGATCCTCGTGATCCTCATCATTCTGACCCTGCTTGGGATTTTATGACGATTTGCGACCCGGCCGGAGTGACGTTTCGCCCGCTCGGTCGTTGTCGACCTCCGACATCAAAAAGCCCCGCCCGGTAGCGGGCGGGGCTTGGTGCAAGGACGAAAACCCCCAGAGCGTTACTGGCGCGCCCACCAGGCGTCGACCTCATCCTTCGCCCTGTCCTTCGCGATTCCGTAGCGCTCCTGGATCTTGCCTTCCAGTTGATCGCGCTGGCCGTCGATGACGGTCAGGTCGTCGTCAGTGAGCTTCCCCCACTGTTCCTTGACCTTCCCCTTCATGTCCTTCCAGGATCCCTCCACACGATTCCAGTCCATGAGAAAACTCTCCGTATTCCAGCGCTCTGATGCTGCGCCGAATGCGAACGTTTCTGGGCTCAAAACGTTCCGTCGGGAGTTTCCAGCGGAGGATGTTCTGCAGCGCGGCGGATGGACGAAGCTCGGCCACGCCGGACTCCTGATGTTCCGCAATAGTATTGCAAAGAGCGAGGCGCGAGAGAGGCAACTTCAACCGGGTTCGCAATGTGCCGGCGAAACCAAAGCTCAATGACTTTCGCCTCGCCGCGCTTCCGCCAAGGCCTGCGGCTCGACCAGCAGACCCAGCCGCTCGTAACGGCCGCGAGTCCTGCTGTAGTGCACGACAACAGCGTAGCGGACGCTGTCGGCCTTGGCGCGCCGTGTGAGCAGGGCGTCGCCAGCCGGCAAATACTCCAAGTCATCGAGACCGACACAGCGGAGGCAAGCCGGGCCGGGGTTCTCCATCATCAGGAATTCGCTTGTGGCGCCGCACCGATGGCATGTCCACTCCCTGTTCCGGGGCAGGACAACCACCAGTTCGGGGGCTCGGCTTGCCTTTTCGGCAATGCGCTCACGCTCCTTCTCCGATATCTCCGGCGACAGCCAATGCGTGCGATACGCCGCCTCGATCGCAGCGTCGCCGCTTCGGCTGAAGCGCAGCGTCCGCCGGCGCGGCGTGCGGTCGAGATAGTCCGCGGGGCTTGCGACCAACCTTTTTGCGGTCGCCCAGGAGCGAAGAAGCCCCATCGCTTCGGATATCCGCGACGGATTGACCTGGAGAGCCTCCTCGAGACAATCGATCTGCCGTCGGCGCCAGCGCTCCACCGCACCGGGATCGAGCCATCCGAGCCCGACGAGGACGTCGACCGCGCTCACCAGACGGTTGTCGGCAAGCGCCGACTCGGCCGCCCTGGCGACGCGATCGGCAAGTGGGACCTTGGTCTTCCGACTCATTGCACTCGGTCCCGATGCGGAGCCCGGCGCCTGCTCATCCGCCCAGCGCCGAGACATGCTCGAGATCCTGACGGCGCTGCTTTGCTCGCCGTTGGTAGCTGGCCTGGTTCTTGGTGGCGACGAGCACATGGGGGCTGCCTCGTCTTTCAGTCGCGAGGTCGAGATCGCATGCCGCGTTGCGGACGTTATGCTCGACATGGCTGCGTCGATCCTGGGCCGCCTTCAGGCGCCACTGCGGTTGATTCGGCGCAACCAGGAAGGCGCCCAGCGCACGGCAGTCGTCGCACGGGCATTTGATTGGGTTGGCCCGGCTCCAGTCGGGCGGCGGCTCCAGCGGCAGCGCGATACGCTGGCGCAGATGGGCGAGAGTCGCCTCTCGGAGGCGGCCCGCCGCCGGCCAGGACTTGCTCTCCTCGAGCTTGGCGAGCGCCAGAGCGGCGGGCGTCAGGATCGAGTCCGGCGTGTATGTGCTCGGCCGTCCCAGCAGGCGTTCGATCGCACGCTCGGCCAGATTCGTGTCGATCCGGCTCGTGGCTGTCAGTAGATCGACGACGAAGCCAGGTTTCACCGGCGCCGGCCGTGCGCGGGGGTCGGCCTCCCCCGGCCTGGTCGTGTCACCCGGCATGACGTCAATCAAGGCCGCGCCAATTCTCTCCCGATCGCCCGGAGCGCCGATTGCCGCCGCAACGGAGCGCAGCAGCAGATCGGCGCAGGCGTTCGGGTTGGCGGCGCCGTTTCGTCTGACGATCCCGATCATGAGCTCGGTTGCGCGTGCTCGCGGAAGAAGGGCGGCGGCCCGAACGATCGCTGGGTTGTCTGATGCAACGTAATGGCCTTCGGCGGACAGTTCCGCGAGAAACTCGTCGATGCGCTTGGCATTCCCCAGGTGGACCTGCAAATCGAGCATTCTCCCCCCTTCAGAGTTGTCGTCCCTTCCCCAGGACGGGCGCGGCCAGGAGCGCAGCATCAGCCCCGAAAGTTCGTCGGCCTCCCGCCACAATGGCGAGTTGAGCAATGCGCCGTCCGCCTGCCAGCGCGCCGTCAAGGCCTCGAGATGCGGCAGCGTCGCGCCGAGGCCGGCCTGGTTCAAGACCGCGAGTTTGCGCCCGGCCGGCCACAACACGAATCCCGCGCGCTGATAGGTACGCTCGAACGAGGCGCCCTCATTGCCTGTCGCCTCGTGAAAATGCTCCTCATCCGGCTCCAGGTCATCGAAGGCGCCGGGCGGGCACAGTTCGTCCTCGTCAAAGGGAAAATCGGCGAATCCGACCGAGCCGCCGTCGGGGCGCCGCCACTCGGACAGGAACAGCGCCCGATCGTCCACCTCGGCGATCTTGAACTGTTCGTTGTCCTCGTCTCGACGGCTCCGGCCATAGCCGTAGTAGGCGGTATGCTCGGCGCTGCCGCTCTCCTCGATCGACACCAGGGCGAGGTGGAGATCGCAATCGGTCTCGGCGGCGGCCTTGATCAACACGGACGCCTTGCCCGCGTCGGCGCCCTTGAGCGCGCCGAACGACAACTCCGCCGGCGTGTAGGCGTGCTCCAGGGGCAGAATCAGCTTGTCCGGCTCATCCTCCGCATCCGCCCAGTCGCGCAGCGCCTCGGCCGCCCGCCGCTCCTCGGCGCGATAATCCGGCGCCTTCGGCGGCCGGGTTCTGTCGACGAAGCGCAGATTGTAGATGAGGCAAGCGCGAAATCCCGACCTCACGGGCCGCACTTCGTGCACGCAATCGGCGTAGAATCCCGCAAAGCCGATCTCTGAGGGCTCCTCCGGGCGCAGGTCGAGCGTGACCTCCCGACCCGCGTGCTTGACGACCAATTCGCCGCCGCTATGGATCGACGGCAGCACGAGCGTCATGGTTGCGAACATGCCGGGGACCTTCTCGGTGTCCCGGTGATCGACGAAAAAGCTGCCGGCGTCGTAGACGAGAAGCTTATAGAAGTCGGCGGCGACGGGTTTGCTCACGCCGAGTTGGCGGGCCACATAGACGGCGAGTTCGCCCAGCGTCTTCGTCCCAGTGACGCCCTCCGATCCGGACTTTGGCGGAATCGAGCTGCCAGGTTCGGCGGACGTCGCGGTCGACCACCGTCTCCTCGCCCCGGCCATAGGGCGCGGCCTCGGCGATTGCGACGAGCCGTTCGGCCTGGGCGGGCGCGATCGGGAAGGCGATTCTGCCGACGCCGTCGACATCGATCGCGGGCATGAAGATTTCTCGGATTCCGCCGACGCAGAAATCGCCCGAGCGCTCGACGGAGCGCAGGCACTCGAGCAACTTGGCGCCGATCGTCGACATTTTGGGGCTCCACGAAGCAGGACAGCGTTGGACGAGCAGGCTCGGCCGTCGAGCAACCATAGCAAGGGAACGCGCCCGCGAGAATCCCGGCGTCGAAACATCGCCTTCCGGCCCGTCCCCGATCGTCCGACTGGCTTGGCGGCAGGTACGTTCTCATTCGCCCCGGGCGCCCTCCGTCCTTCCGATTTTCTCATCCATTCTTCGTCCGAGACTGGTGACAAATCGAAAGTTTGCATGCAACATGAACCCGTCAGGGAGGAAAAGCCGATGGCCAATGTTGCCGATAGTACACTCTTGCTTGGATCGATCTGCGTCGCAGCCTTCCTTTGCGCCGGGCCGGCTGCGGCTCAACAGGAAATCAAGGGCGCTGCCGGGGGCGCCATGCCCCGGACGGCCATGATGAAGGCGGTCACGCAAGCAGAACTCGACGGCGCCGCACACGACGGATCGAATTTCCTTCAAACCAACGGAAACTACGAGCAGACCCGCTTCTACCCGAACGGGCAGATCAACCGCGGCAACGTCGGGCGGATGCATCCGGCCTGGATCTTCCAGACCGAGGTCAAGGAGTCGCTCGAGACGTCGCCGATCGTGGTCGACGGCGTGATGTACGTCACCACCTCGTACAGCCACGTCTATGCCCTCGACGCCAAGACCGGCCAGGAAATCTGGCACTTCAAGCCGAAGCTCGGCCCGGTGACCACTTTCTGTTGCGGCCCGAACAATCGCGGCGTCGCGGTCCTCGACGACAAGGTCTATGTCGCGACGCTCGACGCCAAGCTCGTCGCGCTCAACGCCAAGACCGGTTCGGTCGTCTGGCAGCAGCAGGTCGGCGATCCGGAAAAGGGATACAGCGAGACGATGGCCCCCACGGCCGTCAAGGGCAAGATTCTGATCGGCACCAACGGCGGCGAATATGGCATCCGCGGCTTCGTGAAAGCCTACGACGCCAACGACGGCAAGCTCTTGTGGACTTTCGACACCATCCCGGAGAACATCGGTCGGCGTCTGGGCGACCACCGACGCGACGGGAAGGGACGAGCACCGCGACATCGCGGCCGAGAAGGATGCGCTGGCCAAGAACGGCGACCCCTACAAGACCCTCGGCGGCGGGGTGTGGCAGAACCCGTCGGTCGACGAAGCGGCGAACCGCATCTACTTCGTGGTCGGCAATCCCTCGCCCGACCTCGACGGCGCGATCCGCCCCGGCGACAACCTCTATACCGACTCGCTCGTCTCGGTGGATCTGGACACGGGCAAGTACGTCTGCCACTTCCAGTACGTTCCCCATGACGTCTGGGACCTCGACGCGGTCAGTCCGACGGTGCTGGTCAGCGCGCGCGACAAGTCGGGCAAGATGGTCCCGGCCGTGCTGCACGCCGGCAAGACCGGCTACGTCTATGTCAACGACCGCAAGGATTGCAGCCTCATCCGCTTCTCCGAGCCGATGGTGTCGCAAAAGGACCGCTGGACGTTGCCGTCGCCGACGAAACCGCTCGACGCCAACGCCGCGCGCATGTTCCCGGGCGCGAACGGCGGCGTCGAGTGGTCGCCGATGGCGACCGACCCGAATCATGGCATGGCCTACGCCATCAATCTCGAGCAGGAGATGACCTACACCGTGGCCAGCTCGCCCTACCCGGACGGCAAGCTCTGGCTCGGCGGCGCCTTCACCAACGTGCCGGACGGCATCCAGTCCGGCAACGTCACCGCGGTCGACTACAACACCGGCAAGATCGCCTGGCAGGTCAAGACGCCGCAGCCGATGATCGGCGGCATCCTGGCGACGGCCGGCGGCCTCGTCTTCACCGGCGAGGGCAACGGCGCGTTCAAGGCCTACAACTCGGCGAACGGCAATCTGCTGTGGCAGTTCGAGGCGGGGGCCGGCGTCGACGCGCCGCCGTCCTCCTACTCGGTCGGCGGCAAGCAATACATCGTGGTCGGCGCGGGCGGCAACACCCAGCTCGACTACAAGCGCGGCGACGCCATCATCGCCTTCACCATCGACTGACCGCTGCGCTTCGACCTGGCCGTCTCGCGTGATCGTCGAGACGGCCATTTCATTGGACAGACAATCGGCGCACAGGGCAGACTGCCCGCGTGGGGCGTTTCAATGGGTTGTTCGGTATGTTGCGAATCGCCGTCGCCGCGTTGTTACTCGTCGTTTCGGCGGCGGCCTACGCAGAATCGGTCGAAGAAAAGGCGGTCCTCTGCGACGCCTGCCATGGGCTGAAAGGCATTCCCGAAGACAAGTCGATTCCGATCATCTGGGGACAGAACGCGGGTTATCTCTACCTGCAGTTCCGTGACTTCCAGAAGGGCGCGCGCACCGACGAGCGCATGAGCGCGGTCGCCAAGAATGTCGTCAAGGAGGACGCGCTGGCGCTGGCGGAATTTTTCGCCGCCAAGCCGTGGCCGAGCACGGGCGCGCCGGCGGCCAGCAAGGCGGACGCGGACGCGGCCAAGGTCGCCATCAAATCGGTTGTCTGCACGAGCTGCCATCTCGAAGAATTCCAGGGCGATTTGTCGGTGCCGCGCCTCGCCGGGCAGCAGCGCGACTACCTTTTGAAGACGATGACCGACTTCCGCAGCCGCGCCGCGGGCCAACAACCCCGGGATGTCGGACCTGATGAACACCGTCACGCCCGAGCAGCTGACCGCGATCGCCGCCTATCTCGCTGGTATTTGAGCGGGTCCGGCAGCCTCGGCTGGGACATGGCGTGCAGCGGGCCTCGTGGTGGAGAATCGCCCTGCCTGGCGGAATTGGTGGAACCGGTCGTTGCAGGGCGAGTTCCCCTGTGGCTGGGAGGCGCCACCCAGGAGAACGCCCATGGCAGCTTTCACGAAACTCGCCTTCGCTTGCGTATTGGCTGGCGGCTTGGCCCCCCCGCTCTCGCCGCCCCCGGAGACGCCGGCAGCGGCCCGACAACGGGCGCCACGGCCACCAATGACGCCGGGAGCGGTCCCACCCGGGCGCGGCGGGCGCGGGCGGCAAGACCGCGTCGCCGACCGCCGCCATGAACGGCCAGAACTCCGGCGCCATGAACGGCAAGAGCGCCGGCGGGAAGCTATCGCTCAGAAGATGCGCGACGACCTGAGCAAGGCCGGCTTCACCGACATACAATCATGCCCTCGTCGTTTTTGGTGCGCGCCAAGGACTCGTCGGGCAATCCGGTCATGCTGGTCGTCAATCCCGACTTCGTGACGGCGATCACGGAAACAACGCGGGCGCCGCCTCCGCCGGCAACTCCAGCCACATGGGCGGATCGACCAACGGCGCCGGCGCAACTCCGGGCCTGCGTCCACGGGCGATTCGCAGCCGACGACCCCCGGCGCCTCACAGACGAAGCCATAACATCGCGCTCGATCGTCCCGGGCTCGTCGGCTCGACGAGCCCGTTGCTTATGTCGGCCGAGAACTCGCAGGGCTCGCTTGTTTCCCGACCCGCTTCGCCTCGTCCGCATGTCCGAGATCTCGAGCGATGTCGGCGGCGGTCTCTCCGCGGTCGTCCTTGGCGGCGCGGTCGGCGCCGCGCGCCAGGAGCAGATCGAGCGTGGCTTCGACGTCCTCGCGTCCCTCGCTGGCGTCATGGCCCGCGGCCCACATGAGGGCTGTCAGGCCGTGTCCGTACTGTCGGTTGACGTCGACGCCGGCGTCGAGGAGTTGCGCGACGATCGGCGCGTAGGCGCGCCCGGCCGCATAGACCATCGCGCCCTTGCCGTCGTCGTCGAGCGCGTTGGCGTCGGCGCCGCGCTCGAGGAGCAAGGCGACCGAATCGGCGTCGCCGCTGAACGCCGCCGCGGCGAGCGGCCGTTCGCCACTCCGGCCGGGAATGTTCGGGTCGGCCCCATGATCGAGGAGCAGCCGGACAGCCTTCGGGCGGTCGGCCTCGGCGGCGTAATAGAGCGGCGTCGAGCCGTTGATGGCGCGCGCGTCGACCTTTGCGCCACGCTCGATCAGCAATTGCATGACCCCCACCTTGGCCGTCTGGGCCGCCTTCGCCAGCGGCGTCATGCCTTCGCGGTCCCTTGGATCGAGAGAGGCGCCACGATCGAGCAAAGCTCGCGCCTCCGGCTCGCAATCGAGGCGGGCCGCAGCGAACAGCAGCGCCGTCGCCTGGAAACGGTCGCCCGGCTGCAGTTCCGAGACATTGTGCGCGACATCGACACAGGGACTCGCTGCCTGCGCCGGCCTGGGCGCAGCGAGAAATATCAGGACCACGAATGCCATCAGCCGCATGATTTTGCCTGTTCCACCCGGACGCAAGAGGAGCGCGACGATCCACGATAATAGCGAGCCGAGGCATCGAGGCGAGTTGCCGAGCCTCCACGAGCCTCCAGCCGCATCAAGTCTGTGGACGACCGTCGTCGAACCGGGTCAGCTCTCGGCGCCTGGCGAACGCCCTGCCCAAATGCTTCGTCGGCGTTGGCCGCACGCAGCGGCGAAAACAGAGACGCTGACAACTGCGGTTGCCAAAGGAACCTGCTTGGGCCAATTTCCAGTGCGGTTTGTGCATAACCGCCAATACGAGCGGTCGCCGGGGCGAGCCGGGCGCGCCGACCAGAGGCTCTGCCTCAGGCCGTCGCCGCCGGGGTTCCGTTGACACGTTCGCAGAGGGAGGAGGAAGCGTTCAATGGGCGCGCTATCGATTCTCGGATCGAAGTCACACGATTGCAAGACCCGGATTTAGCCGGTGGATGGTGCCGCCGGCCGCGCTGTGCATCCACCTTTGCATCGGCCAGGCCTATGCGTTCAGCGTCTTCAATTTGCCGATGACCAAGCTGATCGGCGTCGCGAAGTCCGCTCCGGACGACTGGAAGCTCACCGAACTCGGCTGGATCTTCTCGATCGCGATCTTTTTCCTCGGCGCCTCGGCGGCGGTCTTCGGCCGCTGGGTCGAGGAGGGCGGCCCGCGCCGGGCGATGTTCGCCGCGGCCCTGTGCTTCGGCGGCGGATTTCTGGTCAGCGCGCTCGGCGTGTCGCTGCATCAGCTTTGGTTCGTCTATCTCGGCTATGGCTTGCTCGGCGGGACCGGCCTCGGCCTGGGCTACATTTCTCCCGTTTCCACCCTGATGAAATGGTTTCCGGATCGGCCGGGCATGGCGACCGGCATGGCGATCATGGGCTTTGGCGGCGGCGCCATGATCGCGTCGCCGCTCTCGGTCTGGCTGATGAGCAAGTTTTCGACGCCGACCCATGTCGGGGTCGCCGAGACCTTCGTCGTGCTCGGCGTCGTCTATGCGTGCTTCATGCTGGTCGGGGCGGCGATCGTGCGTGTGCCCCCGGCCGGTTGGCGGCCTGAGGGCTATGTCCCGCCGGTTCGGCCGCAAAGGCTCGTCACCATCAGGGACGTCTACGTCTATCAGGCGCTGAAGACCCCGCAATTCTGGCTGATCTGGGTCGTTCTGTGCATGAACGTGACGGCGGGGATTGGCGTGCTTGGGCAGGCGTCGGCGATGAGCCAGGAAATGTTTCCCGGTCGGGTCACCGCTGCAGCCGCGGGCGGGTTCGTCGGTCTCTTGAGCATCTTCAATATGGCCGGACGTTTCTTTTGGGCCTCGACGTCCGATATTATCGGCCGAAAGCACACCTACTACGTCTTTTTCCTGCTTGGCATCGTGCTCTATTCGTTCGTGCCGTATTTTGGCGCGGCCGGAAACTTGCCCCTGTTCATCCTCTGCTTTCTCATTATTCTCAGTATGTACGGTGGAGGGTTTGCGACCGTGCCGGCCTACCTCAGAGACATGTTCGGCACGCGCTATGTCGGCGCTATCCACGGCTGGCTGATCACCGCGTGGTCGGTCGCGGGGGTGCTCGGCCCGGTTCTCGTCAACTACATCCGGCAGTACCAGATCGACAGCGGCGTGCCCAAGGCGCAGGCGTACAACGTAACAATGTATATCATGGCCGCGCTGCTGGTGGTCGGGCTGATCGCCAATTTCCTGATCAAGGCGGTCGCTGACCGCCACCACATGGATTCGAAGTCGTCGGAGACGTGATCGGCGTCGGCTGAAGGAGAGGACAATGTCAGAAAATGTTCGCGCCACGACCGGACTGGAACTGGCGCTCGCGTGGGGGTTCGTCGGCATTCCGCTGCTGTGGGGAATCTATGGGACCCTGGTCAATGCGATGAAGCTGTTTCAGTAGCGCGTCCGCAGCGGTTCGGCGCCGCCGGCGTTGGCACTGCGATGGACGCTGGACCCCGTCGATCCGAGGCGAGACGGACGTCTCCGCTCGAGACCGCCGTCGTCATCAAGCTTGGCGGCAGCCACGCGCTGGGGCCCTATCTGACCCCGTGGCTCAACGCCATTGCCGCCGAGGCGGGCAAGGTCGTCGTGGCCCCGGGGGGCGGTCCCTTCGCCGACGCCGTTCGCGCCGCGCAGGCGGCGATGGGCTTCGACGACGCCGCGGCGCACGACATGGCCCTGATGGCGATGTCGCAGTTCGGCCGGGCTTTGCAAGGCCTTGATCCCCGGTTTCGGGTCGCCGGGTCGGTCGCTGAGATCCGCCGCACGCTGGGAGAGCGCGCGGTCCCGGTGTGGTCGCCCGATTTGATGGCGCGCGCGGCAAAGCTCCCGGCGACCTGGGCGCTGACGTCGGACAGCCTGGCGGCGTGGCTTGCCGGCGCGATCGGCGCGCGCCGCCTCGTCCTGATCAAGCACGGCCGATTTTCCGCCGAACGGGTCTCCGTCGACAAGCTTGTCCGGGACGGCGTCGTCGACCCTCATTTCCCGCGCTATTCCAGCCGCGGCGGACTCGCCGTCTCGATCGCCGGGCCGGGCGACGCTACGCGCCTCGCCGACGAGTTGCGCGGCCGGGCGTTTCCTGAAATCGTCCGGGTCGACCCGTCCGCCCGCAGTCTCGATCCGGCCGCAGAATGACGAAATACAAGACGCCGCGCTGGGGATGGGCGATCACAGGATCCGGCCATTTCCTCAAGGAGACCCTCGCTCTCGTCCGCGAACTCGAGCATGTCGACCTGTTTCTCAGCAAGGCCGCCGCCGAGGTTTTGCGCATGTACAAACAGGAGCTCGGCCTGCAGCGCTCGATTCGCGTCTACCGCGACACGACCGCGAGCGCGGTGCCGGTCGGGCAGTTCTATTACGGCGTCTACCACAGCCTGATCGTCGCCCCCGCGACCTCGAACGCGGTCGCGAAGTTCGTTTGCGGCATCTCCGACGATCTCATCAGCAACGTGTTCGCGCAGGCCGGCAAGTGCCGCGTTCCGGTGATCGTGTTCGCCTGCGACACCGCGCCCGAACTGATCACCGAAGCGCCCAAGGGCATGGTCAAGGTCTACCCGCGCCCGATCGACCTCGACAATCGCGACCGCCTCGGGCGTTTCGCCGGGGCGGCGACGGTCGATTCGATCGCCGAACTTCGCGCCGCGATCGAACGACGGCGCGCCGAAATCCCGGCATGACCGAGAAGATCCTCTTTGTCACCGGCCATCTCGCGCGCGGCAGGCTGGAGGCGGTGCTGACGGGCATGACGCCCGCCCCGTTCGAGTGGACCATCCTGGACATCGGCGTGAAGGTCGCCGCGCTGATGACCGAGCCGATCCTCATGCGCCGCCTGCCGCGTCCGATCGGCGCCGGACGCGTGGTCGTTCCCGGCCGCTGCCGCGCGGATCTCGACCGTCTGTCGGACGCGTTCGGCGCGCGTTTCGAGCGGGGACCCGACGAATTGAAGGATCTTCCGGCCTATTTCGGCAAGTCGGGCGGCCCGCCCGATCTCTCGCGCTACAGCGTCCGCATCTTCGCCGAGCTGGTCGACGCGTCGCGGATGACGGTCGAGGCGATCGTCGCGCGCGCGGGAGGCCTCAGCGTCGCGGGCGCCGACGTGATCGATCTCGGCTGTCTGCCGGATACGCCGTTCCCGCATCTCGAGGACGCGGTCAGGGCGCTGAAAGAGCGCGGCCTTTCCGTCAGCGTGGATTTCGGCCGACCTCGACGAACTGCGGCGGGGCGGCGCGGCCGGCGCGGACTTCCTGCTCAGCCTGACGGAGCACTCCCTCTCGATCGCCGAGGACACTGGCGCGCGCCCGGTTGTCATCGCCGCGAGCCACGGCGATCTCGACTTCGCTCTGCCGCGCGGCGGAGGAGGCCGAAAGGCGCGGGGTCGCGGCCATTCTCGATCCGATTCTCGATCCGATCCATTTCGGTTTCGCCGAGTCGCTGGCGCGATTTCGCGAGCTCAGGGCGCGCTTGCCGCAGGCCGAGATGATGATGGGGACCGGCAATCTCACCGAGCTCACGGACGCCGACAGCGCCGGCGTCACCGCCCTGCTTCTCGGCCTGTGTTCCGAGCTCGACGTCGCCAATGTGCTGACGGTGCAGGTCAGCCCGCACACCCGGCGGACGATCCAGGAACACGACGCCGCACGGCGGATCCTGTTTGCAGCCAGGAAGGACGCGAGCCTGCCGAAGGGCTACGGCCGCGCCCTGCTGCAAATCCACGATCGCTCGCCGTTTCCGAACGCCGGCACGGAAATCGCGGAGTTTGCCCGCCAGGTCAAAGACCGCAATTTCCGCATCGAAGCCGCCGAGGACGGCGTGCACGTCTACAACTGCGACGGCCATCATGTGTCCGAGGACGCGTTCGCACTGTTCGACAAGCTCGCGGTCGAGTCCGATGGCGCCCACGCCTTCTATCTCGGCGCCGAACTGATGAAGGCGGAAATCGCTTTCCGTCTCGGCAAGCGCTACACCCAGGACGAGCCGCTCGATTGGGGTTGCGCGACCGATCGACCGGTCGAGGATCGGACGCGGCTCGCGGAGGCCGGGCACACGCTCAGGGCGAAGCGGCCGGAGAGGTGATCCGATGCCGATGATCCGCGAAGCCATCGTCACCACGATCGGGGCGCTCGGCGAGCCGCACATCGCCCCGCTCGGGCTGATCGCGGAGGGCGCCCATTGGGTGCTGGCGCCGTTTCATCCTTCGACCACGCTCGAGAACCTGCGCCGAACGCCCTTCGCGGTCGCGAACTTCACCGACGACGTGCGCGTCTTCGCCGGTTGCCTGACCGGTCGCCGCGATTGGCCGGTCGCGCCGTCCGAGATCGTGGCCGTCCCCCGACTGAAGGCGTCGCTCGCGCACCTCGAGCTTGCCGTCGCCGAAACGCGCGAGGATGCCTTGCGACCGCGCTTTGTCTGTCGCGTCGTTCATCGCGCAACCCACGCGCCGTTTGCCGGATTCAATCGGGCGCAGGCGGCGGTGATCGAGGGCGCCGTGCTGGTCAGCCGGCTGCATCTGCTGCCGCGCGCCGAAGTCGAGGCCGAGATGAAGAGGCTCGCGGTCGTGGTCGGAAAAACCGCCGGCGAGAGCGAGACGGAGGCCTGGGGCTGGCTGGCCGAGAAGGCCGCCCGCTTCGTCTCGGCCGAGGGGGCGCAGGATGCTCGTCATCCCGGTCGTTGACCTGGTCGGAGGAGAGGTCGTCCACGCCAGGACAGGCGACCGCGACGCCTACCGTCCGATCGTCTCGCCGCTCTCGCGCACCAGCGATCCTGTCGACGTGGTCGGCGGGCTCCTGACCCTGCACCCGTTCACCACCCTTTACGTAGCCGATCTCGACTCGATCCTTCGGCGCGGCGACAACTGCGGAACGGTCCGGCGCCTTCGCGCCGCCTTCCCGGCGCTGCGGCTTTGGATCGACAACGGCGCCGAGGATTCGCCAGCGCTCGCAGCGATCCTCGATGGAGATCTCGGCGCGCCGGTCATCGGCAGCGAATCCCAGCGCGACGGCGCGCTGATCGCGGAGCATCGCGGCTCGGACCGGGTCGTCCTGTCGCTCGATTTCCGCAACGAGCGGTTTCTCGGACCTCCAGCGCTGCTGGAATTGCCCGAGACGTGGCCAAACCGGGTGATCGTCATGACCCTCGCCCGGGTGGGCGGCGAGACCGGGCCGGACTTTGACAGACTGTGCGCCATCCGGGCGATTGCCGGCGCGCGCGCGACCTTTGCCGCGGGCGGCCTCCGAGACGGGCGGGACCTCGCCGAGTGTGAGGCTCTCGGCTGCGCCGGCGCCCTGGTCGCCACCGCGCTCCACGACGGCCGTCTCAGACTCTGACGCGAAAGTCTCCGGCATGATCGAAGCCGGCATGAGTTCCCGCTCTCCGCACGGTGGCGGAGGGACGGGATTCGGGCTGCCGGCCGAAGAATAGCGTCGGGCGCCGCTCGCCAAGCGAGAGAGACCCCGTCAAGTCTCCGAGGCCGGCCGATGGGTGTTTCAACATCCGCGCGGCTGGCGACGCTGGCTATTTCGGGCACGGCGGCCCACCCGGGATTCCACATGCGGGCGTGCGCCCGGCCGCTGGCGGCGGCGGCGCATGAACGATCGGCGCTGGCGGCGGGGCGTGGACGACCGGAGCCGGCGGCGGCGGCGCATGAACGACCGGCGGCGGCGGCGGCGCGTGGACGACCGGCGGCGGCGGCGGTGGCGCATGAACGACCGGAGCCGGAACCGGCGGTGCGCGGATGACCGGCGGCGGCGCATGGATGACCGGAGCCGGCGGCGGCGGCGCATGCACGGCCGGCGGAGGCGGCGGCGGCGCATGGACGACCGGAGCCGGCGGCGGCGGAACATGCACTGCCGGGGTGTCGGCGGCGGAGCGTGGACCACCGGAGCCGGCGGCGGCGGGCGGACGACCGGAGCCGTTGGAGCGTTCACAGGGGCGGCCGGCGCCGCCGCGGGCGGATTGACGCCCGATTTCGGAGCGAGGGGGCGTATCGGCGCGGGCGTCGGTTCCAACGCCTTGGGCGCCGGTTTCGGGCTCGGATTGAGCGGCGAGGGGACGGGCGCGACCGGAGACAGGGGAACCGGCAAAGCCTTCCCGGGCGCGGGAGCGTTGAGCGTGCCGGCTGGCGCCTTTCGCCCGGCGGCGGCGACGGGACGGGCGCGACCGGAGACGGGGGAACCGGCAAAGCCTTCCCGGGCGCGGGAGCGCTGAGCGTGCCGGCTGGCGCCTTTCCGCCCGGCGGCGGCGACGGGACGGGCGCGACCGGAGACGGGGGAACCGGCAAAGCCTTCCCGGCCGCGGGAGCGCTGAGCGTGCCGGCTGGCGCCTTTCCGCCCGGCGGCGTCGCCGGAACGCCCGTCGGCGGCGGCGCGGCGGGGGTGACAGGGGCGACCGTCAGCGGCTTTCCTCCTGACGGCGGCGCCGCAACGCCCAGCGGTTTCCCGCCCGGCGGCGTCGCAGGCGTTCCGGGCGGCGGGGTCGCGGTTCCGGGAGCCGCTGTCGGCGGTCTCACGTTCGGCGGAGTCTGAACCGGCGCCTGCCCTCCCGCGGCAGGCGCAAGAGGCGCGCCGGTCGGCAGTTTGCCGCTGTCTTGGGGGGCCGCGGGCGCTCCCGCCCGCGGCATCGCCCCTGGCGTCGCGGGAGCTCCAATCGGCGGCAATGGTCTGACATGACCCACGGCCGGTCCCGGAGCGCTGACCGGGATTGGATGGGGCGGCTGGACCGGACTGACGTTGCGCGGCAGAGGCGGCGGCGCGGGCGGCGGCGGCCGGAACGCCGGCAGGCCGGCGGGCGCAATTCCGTTGCGATTGTAGGCGTTGTAATGCTGGTAAGCGACCGCGCCGGCGACGAGGGGAATTGCGATCGGCAGCGCCGGCAGGAAGCCAACGGCGGGAGGCGGCGGCGGCGGCGGCAGATCGCGCCAGTCATCGTCTTCGACGTAGTAATACTCGTGATAGTATTCGGGCGGCGGCGGCGGCGGCGGCGGCCCGAACGCGTCGAAGGCGTAATAGGGCTGTGCTTCGTAGAAGTTCTCGTCAGGCGGCGGCGGCGGGAGGCCCTGGTAGGCCATCGGCTGAAAATCGGGCGGCGGCTCGTAAGCGGCCGAGATCATCGCCAGACGCCGCCGCGCATCCGCGACGTGCGGGCCCCTGGGATAACGGCGCAGATAGGTCCAATAGGCATGCGCGGTATTGGCGTCGACCGAGCGACGCCAGAAATACGCTTCGCGCAACGACGCGAGAATGGCGCGCACGCGGTGCGCTTGGGCTGAATGGGGATAGGCCGCCAGATAGTCCTGGTAACCCTCGATCGTGTCCTGGTGCAAGGCGGCGGCGTAGGCCGCATCCGCCGGAAGGCCGGAAATGGGCGGGCTGGCCGCAGGAACGGCGGCCGCAGGCGGGGGCGCATCGGCGGCGCGTTCGAAGATGTAATAGGGTTCGGCCAGCTTCGAGGCGCTCCAGGGAAGCAGCGCGCCCTGCGACAGCTGGTTGACCGTCACACGAGTCTGGTCGAAGACCTCTTCGACGGCGACGCCGCCCTGGCGCATCGCGCCGGCAAGGGTCTTGCCATAGACGCCGTACGGACCTTGTTCGTCGCCTGCCAGAGTTCCCGGCGCCGCGTTGAAGGCAATCAGTTCGCCGGGCTCCGGATCGACCAGCGCGAGCCCCGGCGCAAGCGGCGCCCCTTGCGATGCATAGGGGTTGGCGCGGGCGGCATCGAGCACGATGATGCGGGCCTTGCCAGGCATTTGGGCCAGCGCGTGGGCGAAGTCGGAAATTCGCAGCGCATCGATCGGCACGTCCGCGTCGCGGTTGATCTGCGCGTCGACCGGCACAAAGTAGTTGTCGCCGTTATACTGCACGCCGCGGCCGGCAAGATAGACAAACGCCTGCATGTCCGGGCCGGCGGCGGACGCCTTGTCGAGGAAGTCACGGAACGCCGTCCGCATGGACTGACCGTCGAGATCGCGAGCCCCGACCACGTCGAAACCTGCCGCCTGCAGAGTTTGCGCGACAAGCCCAGCGTCGTTCGCAGTCGTCGCCAGCGCTTGATCGCGGTAGGTCGCATTGCCGATGACGAGCGCGATGCGGGGATTTTGACCCGTCTGCTGCGCGTTCGCAGCGAAAGGCGCCTGGGCTGCGATCAACAACAGCGCAATCGCCGCGAGCATTCTCCTGATGGCTGTCATATCACCTTCTGAGTCTGTCCATAATGGGATCGAGTCGAGTGTGCCCGCTACAGGTGCGGATTAGCCGCTAACTCGCCTGAACCAATGTTGAATGCAATGCGCCCGAACCGGGGCGGATCCGCGGCGGCTTCGGCCGCTCGAGAGTGCAAAGAGAGCGGCGACCTCGCTTCAACGACGTCCCAAATCCTCACAAATCGCTTTTTTCGAGCGCTCGGCCAACCCGGCGACCTGCTCACGCTCTCAGCCGGATCGAAGTTTCCGGATCGACGTTAAGGCGGTCGCCGGGCTTCAGGTCGGGAAAATCTCCCGGCTAAACCGGGAACCTGCGCCAGAGCTTATCCGAAACCTTGCGGTAGCGACTTTGAAGCCGGACTGGTAGGATGAAGCCGCGCCAAAATCGCGTTCATCGTAACACCGACGGAGCATAGCCATGACTTGGACCACACCGGTCGTTTCGGAAATCTGCGCGGGCATGGAAGTGACCGCGTATCTGACCGCTGAAATCTGACGAGAACGACGGCCTCTCCGCTCGTTTTCGGGCGAAGGGGCCTGTGCAAAGGTCCCCGAACGACGTTTCGTCGCTTCGGTTGCACGACATTTGAGCAAGACAGGGGAAGAGACGGCGGCTCCGCGCCGGTGTGCGCCACTGTCAACGGAAATGTAACCATTCCGCCGTAAATTCAACGGCGTCTCAACTCTGGCCCCTCTCGACTCGAAAGCGATCGCGAGTTGTGGCGCCACTTTTGCTAGTGGAAAATGTGGGGAAACGTTTCGCGCCTCGGATTTGCGGCCGAGACGCTCTCATGTGCGGGCTTGATCGTGCCGCCTTGAGAGAACGTCATGAACAGCTTCATCGCTTACATTCTTCTCTGTGCGTCATCAGTCGCGGCGAGCGACTGCGACACCCATAACGCCATCGACGTCGCCATCGGCCCGAACACCAACAACGAGATCGCGTGTGGGATCGAGGCGCAAGAGATGATCGCGCAGACCACCATCCGTCCCAGGGACGGAGAGTATCTGAAGATTTCCTGTGTCCGGCCCCGGGCGGGCGCGGCAAAGCGGGGGGCAGACAGCGGCGCCGCGCCTCGGGAAAGCCGGGGGGCGAATGCAGGCTCCCTGTGGGCTGCGACGGGCGGAAACTGATCGGGCGCCGGGGGCGGCAAGGTCGTCTGACGCAGCGACCCCACAATCCCCTGCGCGTCAGGCCACAATTCAGCGGTCCGACTGCCGGTTTACGGCGTAACGCATTGTGATTGAGGTCACTGCGCAAATCCTGCGGCTGTCATAAAACTAGACAACCGACCAGTTGTACGGCAATTTTCAGTAGCGGCGGCGCGGTTTCAATCGAAACTGAGTGGGAACTCCATGAACACGTTCATCGCCTTGATTTTCTTGTGCGCGTCGTCGACTGCGGCGAGCGATTGCGGCGCGAACAACGCCATCGACGTCGCCGTGGGTCCGCGGACGGACAACGAAATCGCCTGCGGCATCGAGGCCCAGGAAATGATCGCGCAGACCGCCATTCGACCCAGGGAGGGCGAATACCTGAAGATCTCCTGCGTCCGGCGCAAGGAGCGAGGAGGCGAGCTGGGCTCCGAAAGAGAGCTCCTCCTCTCTTCGGTAATCGGCGAAGCGAACGCAGGCGCTCCAGGGCTCGAGAGCTCGGCGCCCCACGGGCTCGCCGGGGCGCCACGGTCACTGACTGCGACGGTCGTCGACGCTCGATCTCCTGTCGACCGTCGACCCGCCCCCGTGTTAGCGCTTGCCGTCAAAGCGGCGGAATGGCCGCGGACAAAGAGCGCTGACGACAGGGAGGCCGCCGACGTGCGCTGGTCCGAGGACGAGTTTCGAACGCAAGCCCTTCCCGCTCGTCCCGGGCGCCGGCTCAGCCGGCCGGCGCAAGGCGCGTGCAGGCGCGCGCTGTTGTCCGCCGCGCTTTTGGGCGAACTCTTCGCCATGTCCTCGGGCGCAAACGCGGAGACCGCCTACATCACCAACGAGAAGGGCAACTCGATCTCCGTCATCGATCTCGACAAGCTCGAAGTCGTCAAGACCGTCCCGGTGGGACAACGTCCGCGCGGCATAACGCTCAGCAAGGACGAGACGGAGATGTACGTCTGCCTGGGCGATGACGACACCATTGCGATCGTCGACACAAAGACGCTCAAAACGATCGGCGACCTGCCCTCGGGGCCCGATCCCGAGCAGTTGCGTCTCAGCCCCGACGGCAAGCTGCTCTTCATCGCCAATGAGAATGACGCGCTCTTGACCGCGATCGATCTCTCGACCCGCAAGGCGGTCAGCGAATTCCCGGTCGGGGTCGAGCCCGAGGGCGTGGCGGTCAGCCCGGACGGGGCGATCGTCGTCAACACCTCGGAAACGACGAGCATGGCCCATCTGATCGACTGGAAGGCGAAGACAGTCGTCGCCAACATTCTCGTCGATGCGCGGCCGCGCTATGCCGAATATACGCATGACGGAAGCGAACTCTGGGTGACTTCGGAGGTCGGCGGGGTCGTCAGCGTGATCGATCCGGTCAAGCGGGTGGTCACGAAAAAGATTGCTTTCGAGGTGCCCGGGCTTGCGAGCGATCAGATTCAGCCGGTCGGCATCCGATTCAGCCCCGATGGCAAGCTCGCCTTCATCGCCCTCGGGCCTGCGAATCGCGTTGCCGTCATCGACGCTGCGACCAAGAAGGTTCTGAAATATCTCCTGGTCGGTCAGCGGGCGTGGCAGCTCGAAGTCTCGCCCGACGGAAAATATCTGCTGTCCACCAACGGGGTCTCCAACGACGTGTCGGTCATCGATCTGGCTTCGCTCAAAGTGATCAAATCGATCGCCGTCGGCTCATTTCCGTGGGGCGTCGCGATCGCCCGGAAGTGAAGCGGCAGGCGGCTCGGCCTGCCATTTCCTCACCCCTTCGTCGCCGATCAGGCGGGCGGCGTCGATCACGCGCAGACCGGAAATCACGCGCTCGGGAGCAATTTCCGCAAGGGGCGTGAGCACGAAGGCGCGCCGCAACAGTTCCTTGTGAGGCAGCGTCAGCCGCTCGTCTTCGAGCGCCGCCTCGCCATAAAAGAGAATGTCGATGTCGATGACGCGTGGCCCCCAGCGCACGGTGTTCACGCGTCCGAGATCGCGCTCGATCGTCTTGATCGCATCGAGCAGATCGATGGGCGCGAGCCGCGTCGTTCCGATCGCGCAAGCGTTGGCATAGTCCGGTTGCTCGACGCCGCCCCACGGCGCCGTGCGATAGAGGGAGGACACAGCCCGGATCGCGACGACATTGCGCTCTCTGCAGCGTTTCGATCGCGGCGTGAATGGAGCGCACGGGATCGCCGACGTTGCCGCCGAGCCCGAGTCCGACCTCGACCGGTTCAGGCGGAGTCGACGGCATGGAAGACCTTGAAAGCCGCGGCGTGCTCGGCGGCGTCGTGCACCCGAAAAACCGCGGCCCCGCGCGCGAGCGTCGCGAGGTTCGCGGCGAGGGTCCCGATCAGGCGGCCCTCCACGCCGACGCCGAGCAGGTCGCCGAACAGCCTTTTGCGCGAGACGCCGATCAGCACGGGGAGGCCGAATGTCTCACGAAGGCGAGACGTCGCCTGAAGGGCCCGCAGATTCTGGGCCTTGGTCTTGCCGAAACCGATCCCCGGATCGATCAGCCTATGCTCGCGGGGGATGCCCGCCGTGTCGGCCAGTGCGAGCGATCGCTCGAAGAACTTTCGCATGTCGGCCTCGATGTCGATCTCGGGATCGACCGCGTCGCGGTTATGCATGATGACGACGGCCGCGCCGCTATCGGCGACGACGCCAGCCATCTCGGCGTCTCGCTGCAATCCCCAGACGTCGTTGACGATCGAGACCCCCGCGGCGATTGAACGGCGCGCGATTTCGGCCTTTGAGGTGTCGATCGAGACCGGCGTCGCAATGGCGGCGAGCAGCGGGCCGAGCAAAGGCGCCAGACGTCGCCACTCCTCATCGAGCGGGACAGGCGTATGACCCGGTCGCGTCAATTCGGCGCCGACATCGATGACGTCCGCCCCGTCGTCGACCAGCTTGCGAGCCTGCGCCAGCGCCGAGTTCGAACGCCTGAAAGCGTCCGCCGTCGGAAAACGAATCCGGCGTGACGTTGAGAATGCCCATGATCGCGGGTCTGATCCCGATAAGGGCCAGGAATGAATCGCGCCGACGATCGCGCTCGGCCTTCGTCAGTGCGGCAATCGCTGGTTCCGCCATAACAAAACATAGACCGATCTCGGCCCGTCATCCAGAGGGCGGCCTTGTCGCGCCGCGGCGACGCGGTGAGGGATCGGGCGCCCGGACCGATCGGAGCAAGGCGAGCAACGGGCGGCGTCCGTCCGTCTGTCGGCCGGACTCCAGGCGACCCAGCTCGGATTGGCGGCGCCAGGGGACGACCGGCTTTGCCGCGACGACCGGTCCTCTTCGCCGGCTCGGCGCAGCGTGCTAGAGCTGTTTTCAGACAAGGGGCCGGCATCGGAGGAAGCCATGGCTTACAAGGATATTCTGGTCTATCTGGACCCGACCGCCGAATTGACGGAGCGGCTCAAATTCGCCATCGGTCTCGCCAAGGCGAATGGCGGGAGGCTGATCGGCGTCGACGTCGGCGCCGACACCGGCGCCCTCGGCGCCGATGAGGACGCCGTCACCGCGGCAGGGTTTAACGCCTTGGCCCGGGAAGCCGGGCTCAAGGCGGTGTTCGTGCCGGCGGACAAGCCGGGAGAGGGCGAGGCCTTCACCCATTGCGTCGATCTGATCGTCGCGCCCGCGCCGGCCGGCCTGGCGCGCGAAGTGGTGCGCCGCGCCGTGCTCGACCGGGCGCTGGTCGAATCGGGCGCGCCCATGCTGATCATGCCGCCGGACTGGACCGGCGGAACGCTGGGCGCGAACGTCGTGATCGCCTGGAACGGCGGCCGCGAGGCCCTGCGCGCCGTCCATGACGCCATGCCTTTCCTCGAGAAGGCGCGCAAGGTCACGGTTTTCTGCTTTTCCTCGCGCCCGAGCGATTTGCGCGCCTCGGCCGAGAGGCTGGTCGAGCATCTCGCGGCGCACGCCGTCGCCGCGCACATTTCCGACTGGACCAACACCGGCGATCTCACCGCCATCGAGGCCCTGTTCGCCAGCCTCGACACGCAGGACGCCGATCTCATCGTCGCCGGGGCCTTTGGTCATTCACGGCTTTACGAGGGCCTGTTCGGCGGCGTCAGCCTGGACCTGATGCGCCAGCAATCGCTTCCGGTGCTGATGTCGCACTGAGCTTGCGGTCCGGCTGTCGCCGGGGCGCGGTCGTTTTCGGGCGCCATGGGACGGCTGCCGAAAAGGCCGGCTTTTGCAGGCGATCGCCCGGAAAACGGTGGCGAAATGCGGCAAGTCTGTGTCAAATCATGGTTAATCGCCCCACGCGAGTTAGAATCTTGCGCCTATCGCTTTGAAATCGCTGGATGGACCGCCAAAACCGTCGTCCTCGGGGCCAGCCGTCGCCCGATCCTATAGGTCGAGCGCCCCATGCGGGTCGGCCAGGCGATGCAGCCGGTCGGCCGCCGCCAGGGCGAAGCGAAGGAGCAGCGCCCGCCGGGTCGCCGAGGCCATGCGCCGGAAGTCCGCCTCCCGCAGAACCTCGGCCCCGTAGGGGTCGGCCATGATCAGTCCGGCCTCGGCGGGCATGATCGCGGCGGGCGTCGAATTCGGAGATCGCGAAGTAAAGCCGATCGCAGGCGGCGGCGTAGTCGCGCCATTTCCGGTCCGCCCTGACGTCGGCCGGCGACGACTTGATCTCGACGATCAGCATCTCGCCTTCGCCGTTGACCGCGACGATGTCGGCGCGCCGGCCGTCGATCAGGGAGAGCTCCGTCAGGCTGGAGAAGCCGCGCGCCCGCAAGAGCCGGCGCACGCCGCGCGCGATCATGAGCGCCGTCTCGGACTGGCGACCGTCGAGCCTGAGCGCAAGTTCGTCCGACATGGGTCAGCGTCCTTTCGCGTCGGCCAGGATCATCTCCGCCGCCCGCTCGGCGATCATCATAGTCGGCGAGGCCGTGTTGCCCGAAACGATCCTGGGCATGACGGAGGCGTCCGCGACCCTGAGCCCGGGAACCCCGATCACCCGCAGCCGCGAATTGACGACCGCCAGCGGATCGTCGGGCCGGCCCATCTTGGCCGTCCCGACTGGATGAAAGATCGTCGTGCCGATGTCGCCGGCCGCTTGCTTCAGGTCCTCGTCGCTCTGGAGCTCGGCGCCGGGCTTCCATTCGGCCGGTCGATATCGGGCGAGCGCCGGAGCGCCCACGAGCCGGCGGGCGAGGCGAATCGAATCGACCGCGACCCGCTGGTCCTCTGGGTCGAGAGATAGTTGGGCCGGATCGACGGCGCGGCATGCGGATCGGCGCTCGTCGCATGGGTCGAGCCGGCGCTGGTGGGACGCAGATTGCAGACGCTGACCGTGATCGCCGGAAAGTCGTGCAACGGCTCGCCGAATCGGTCGAGCGACAGCGGCTGCACGTGGAACTCGACATTGGCGGTCGCATACTCGGGCGAGGACTTGGCGAACAGCCCGAGTTGTGACGGCGCCATGGTGAGCGGCCCACGGCGGCGCAGCGCGTAATCGAGGCCCATGAGCGCGCGCTTGACGTAGGATTGATAGTCGACGTTGAGCGTGCGTGCGCCCTGGATCTGAAAGATCGTGCGCAACTGCAGGTGATCCTGCAAGTTCTCGCCGACTCCCGGCAGAGCGCGCCGCAATCTGGCGCCGATCGCTTGGACGACCCCTGGACGCCCCAAGCCGGAGATTTCCAGGAGACGCGGCGTTCCAATCGCGCCGGCCGCCAGGATAACCTCGCCGCGCGCCCGCGCCTGGAACGGCGCTCCTTCCCGGACATAGGCGAGGCCGACCGCCCGTCCGCCTTCAAACAGGATCGTCTCGGCGTGGGCCCGGTCGACGACATGCAAATTGGGACGGCGCAGAATTGGCTTGATGAAGGCGGTGGCTGCGCTCCAGCGTCGGCCGCGGCGCTGGTTGACCTCGAAATAGTCGGATCCCTCGTTGTCGCCGCGGTTGAAGTCGGTCACTTTCGGAATGCCGATCTCGACGCCGGCGTCGCGCACGGCGTCGAGAATTGGCCAGGACAACCGTTGCCGTTCGACCCGCCATTCGCCGCCCGCGCCGTGCCAGTCCGAACCTCCGCCGTGGTGGTCCTCATGGCGCAGAAAATGGGGCCGCACGTCCTCCCAGCTCCAGCCCTCGAGGCCGAGCTGGCGCCAGCCGTCGTAGTCCGTCGCCTGCCCGCGCATATAGATCATGCCGTTGATCGCCGAGCAGCCGCCGAACGTCTTACCGCGCGGATAGGCGATGGCGCGACCATTGAGGCCGGGCTCCTCCTCGGTCACGAACATCCAGTCCGTGCGCGGATTGTTGAGCGCGTAGAGGTAGCCGACCGGGATATGGAGCCAAATCCAGTCGTCTTTGCGGCCGGCCTCGAGCAAGAGCACGCGATGGTGGGAATCCACGGTCAGCCGGTTCGCCAGCACGCAGCCCGCGGAGCCCGCGCCGACGACGATGTAGTCGTAAGTGTCGGCCTCGCTCATCACGTCACCGCCCAGCAGGCGACCGCTCGTCCGCGCTTAACCTCGACCGCCGGCTTTTCCGTCCGGCACCGGTCGAAGGCGAGCGGGCAGCGCGGGTGGAACGGGCAGCCCGGCGGGGGCGCGATGGGCGAAGGCGGCTCGCCGGCGAGCAGGATCCGTTCACGCTTCGCGGTCGGGTCGGCGATCGGCGTCGCCGACAACAGCGCACGCGTATACGGATGCTGGGGATCGATAAAGATCGCGTCGCGCGCGCCGGTTTCGACCGCGTGGCCGAGGTAGACGACCATCACGTCGTCAGCGATGTGGCGGACGACCGAGAGATCGTGTGAAACGAACACATAGGCGAGGCCGAACTCCTCCTGCAGGCCCGCGAGCAGGTTGAGCACCTGGGCGCGGATCGACACGTCGAGCGCGGAAACCGGCTCATCGAGCACCAGGATCTTCGGTCGCAGGACCAGCGCCCGGGCAATGGCGATGCGCTGCCGCTGGCCGCCGGAGAACATGTGCGGATAGCGGTGGTAGTATTCCGGCCTCAGGCCGACCTTGTCCATGATCGCGAGCGCGGCGGCGCGGCGTTCCGAGCCTCGCATGTCGGTGTTGACCAGCAACGGCTCCTCGAGCGCCTTGCCGATCGTCTGGCGGGGATTCAGCGAACCATAGGGGTTCTGGAACACCATCTGGATCTCGCGCCTGAGACGCCGACGGGTCCCCGGGTTCGCTTCAGCGACATCCTCGCCTTCGATCAGGAGCGCGCCCGCGGTCGGCGTCTCGATCAGCGTCAGCAGCCGGGCGAGCGTCGATTTGCCGGATCCCGATTCACCCACGACCGCCAGCGTGCGCCCGACCTCGAGCGCAAACGACACCCCTGCGAGCGCCTTGACGGTCGCGGGCGCTCGGAAAGCGCCGCGCGAGACGACATAATCACGGACGAGAGCCCGGGCTTCGAGCGCCGCCGTCACGGATCCGTCTCCTGCATGGCGTGCGGCGCGGGGACGCCTCCCGTGAGCGGCGTATGGCAGAGCGCCGCGCCAAGTTGCGGACCTGCGCGGCGCGGCGCGGCGCGGCGGCAAGCCTCGAAGGCGAAGGCGCAGCGCGGCGAAAACAGACAGCGGACCGGCCGGTCGAATTGCCCAGGCACAACGCCAGGAATGGCGGGCAGCCGCCGCTCGGTCGCTCGCTCCGGCAGGGCCGCAAGCAGCGCCGTCGTATAGGGATGGTGGGGATCGGCAAAGAGCGCGCCCGTCGTGTTCGCCTCCACCTGTTGGCCAGCATACTGAACGATCACGCGATCGGCAGTTTCGGCGACGACTCCCATGTCGTGGGTGATCAGCACCAGACCCATGCCATTGTCCCGCTTGAGCCGAAGCAGGAGATCCAAAATCTGCGCTTGAATCGTCACGTCGAGAGCGGTCGTCGGCTCGTCGGCGATCAGGAGCTTTGGCCGGCAGGCAAGCGCCATGGCGATCATCACGCGCTGGCTCATCCCGCCTGAAAGCTGGTGCGGAAAGGCCCGCGTCCGGCGGGCCGGATCGGGAATGCCCACCTCCGCGAGCAACTCGACGACCCGCGCCTCGCGCGCCTTGCGTCCGAGCCCAAGGTGGGCCTGCAGCGATTCGCCGATCTGGAAGCCGACGGTGAAGCATGGATTGAGCGACGACATCGGCTCCTGGAAGATCATCGCCATGTCCTTGCCGGCGAGGCGACGGCGCTGGTCGGCCGTAAGCGTCATGAGATCGACGCCGTCGAAGTCCATCCGGTCGGCTGTCACTCTCGCGGTCGGCGGCAGGAGCCCCATGGCCGCCAGCATCGCGACCGACTTGCCCGAGCCTGATTCGCCCACGATCGCCAGCACTTCATTGCAGTCGACTGCGACGTCCACGCCGTCAACCGCGGTGAAGTCGCCGTGCCGGGTGGCGAAGGAGACGGTGAGGTTCCGGACGTCGAGGAGAATGCATCCTCACCCCCGCCGCATCTTCGGATCGAGCGCGTCACGCAGGCCATCGCCGGCGAGATTGATGGCGACGACCGTGATCAGGATCGCGAGGCCAGGCAAGGTGACGATCCATGGGTCCGATCGTATGAACTCGCGCGAATCCGCCAGCATCGAGCCCCATTCGGGGGTTGGCGGCTGTGCGCCAAGCCCGAGAAAGCCGAGGCCCGCCGCCTCGAGGATGGCGTCGGACACGCCGAGCGCGGCCATCACGATAAGCGGCGCGAGGCAGTTCGGCAGCACTGTCGACCAGGCGAGCCGCAACGGCCCGACGCCTGCGACCCTGGCCGCCGTGACGTAGTCTTTGTGAAGCTCGCCGAGCGCGGACGCGCGGACGAGGCGAACGTAGCGGGGCAGATAGACGATCGTGACCGCCACGATCGTGTTCACGAGGCTCGGCCCGAGCACCGCCACGACCAGGATCGCGAGCACGAGACTCGGAACCGCCATGATCAGATCCATGAGCCGCGTCACCGCGACGTCAACGATTGGTCCGGTCATTGCAGCGAAGAGCCCGAGCGCTGCTCCGGTGACGAACGAAACGGCCATCACAGCGAAGCCGATGAAGAGCGATACCCGCGCGCCGTAGATGAGGCGCGACAGCATGTCGTGCCCGTCGCCGTCAGTACCCAGCGGGAAACGCCAGGAGCCCCCGGTCTGCCAAACCGGAGGCGTGCGCACCGCGTCGCGGAACTGCTCGATCGGCGAATGAGGCGCGATCACGCCTGCGCCCACTGCGGCCAGCACGACGAGGCCGAAGACCGCGACACCGAAGACGGCGCCCTTGCTCTCGCGAAAGGCCGTCCAGAACGCTGCGACCGTCGCCGGCTGTGCGAGAACGGCCGCGTCGACCGGGTCGGCGGAGGCGCTTCGGAGACGGCCACGTCAGCGGCCATGGCGAATCCTCGGATCAATCGCCGCATAGACGAGATCGACGACGAGATTGACAAAGATGACGACCGCCGAGATGAGCATTACGCCGCCCTGCAGCGCCGGGTAGTCTCGCCGGCCAATCAATTCGATCAGCCATTTGCCAACTCCCGGCCAGGAGAAGATCGTTTCCGTCAGCACCGCTCCAGCCAGGAGCCCCGACACCGAGAGGCCGATCACCGTCACCACCGGCAACATCGCGTTGCGCAGCGCATGGACGCCGATCACCCGGGTAGGCGACAGGCCTTTCGCCCGCGCGGTGCGCACGTAATCCTCACCCAGCACCTCGAGCATCGAGGACCGCGTCATGCGCGCGATCACGCCGAGCGGCACGGTGCCCAGCACTATCGCCGGTAGGACGAGATGGCGCAGTGCGTCCAGGAAAGCGCCCGGCTGGTCGGAAAGGAGCGCGTCGATCGTCATGAAGCCGGTCGGCTGATCATAATAGAAATTGATCAGGTCGACGCGGCCCGAGACGGGCAGGAGTTCGAGCCGCACCGACACGAACATGATCAGAAGCAGGCCCCACCAGAAGATCGGCATCGAATAGCCAAACAGCGATATGGTCATCAGCGCCTGGTCGAACACGCTGCCCCGCTTCACCGCGGCGATCGCGCCGGCGGGCACCCCAACGCAGACCGCAAACATCATGGCGAAGAACGACAGCTCGAGCGTCGCGGGAAAGAGCGTCAGGAATTCCGTCAGCACCTTTTGCTGAGTCGCGAGCGATACGCCGAAATCGCCATGCAGGAGCTTCCAGACGTAGTCGAGGAACTGCTTCCAGACCGGCTGGTCCAGTCCGAGCTCATGGCGAAAGTATGCTAGCCGCTCGGCCGAAATGGCGTGCTCGCCGACCCGCACCTCCACCGGATCGCCCGGAACGAGGCGGATCGCGATGAACGTGAGGAACATCAGCGCCAGGAACGTTGGGATCGTCAGCGTGACCCGACGGAAAAAATAGGCGAACATGGTCGGCTCGATGGCGTCGGGCGCCGGAAGAGCGGCGCCCGGCTAGCCTTACTGAATATCCACGCCCTCGAACGCGTGCGTGCCAAGCGGGCTTTGCTTGTAGCCCGTCACATTGGCGCGCATGGCCTCGAACACGGTCGAATGCGCGAGCAAAAGCTCAGGCTGCTCGTCGTGCTCGATCTCCTGCATGCGCATATAGAGTTTGGCGCGCTCCGCCTGGTCCGGGATCGTGCGGGCCTTGGCCAGAAGGTCGTTGAATTCGGCGTTACACCACTTCGGAATATTGTTCGACGCGGGCTTTCCCTCCGTGCAGCCGTCAAGGAAGAAGAAATTGTCCGGGTCGCCGTTGTCGCCGGTCCAGCCGAGTTGGGCGGTCATGTCCTCCCCATCCTGGGCGCGCTTGCGGTACTCGCCCCATTCGTAGGTCACGAGTTTGGCGTTGACGCCGATCTTGGCGAGATCGGCCTGCATCATCTCGCCGATGCGCTTCCCGTTCGGATTGTAGGGCCGTGAGACCGGCATATACCAAAGATCGATGTCGAGCGGCGTCGTCACGCCGGCGGCGGCGAGCATCGCCTTGGCTTTTTCAGGGTCATAGGTCACGTTCGGGATCTTGTCGTCGAACGACCACATCGTCGGCGGGATCAGCGTCGTCGCCTTCTCACCGGCGCCGAGATAGACGTCCTTGATGATCGCGTCGCGGTCCACCGCCATCGAAAGGGCCCGCCGCACCTCTTTTTTGTCCAGGGGCGGCTTTCTGACATTGAAGGCCCAGAAGGCAATGTTGAGGCCCGGCGCGTGAATCACTTTCAGCGTCGGATCCTTATCCATTTCGGCGAGGTCGGCCGGGCGCGGGTAGGCGTTGACGTGGCATTCGCCCGCCTTGAGCTTGGCGTAGCGCGCTGTCGCATCGGGCGTGATGGCGAAGACGAGGTCTTCGACCAGCGGCTTCTCGCCATAATAGTCCTTGTTCGCCCTGTATCGGATGACCGAGTCTTTCTGATAGGCGACGAACGAAAAAGGACCGGTGCCGACGGGCGCCTGATCAAACTGCTCGGGCGTCCCCTTCTTGAGCAGAAAGTCGGCGTATTCCTTCGATCCGATCGCCATGAAGTCCATCGCGAGGTTGGCAAGAATCGCAACGTTGGGCTCCTTGAGCTTCATCACGACCGTGTAATCGTCGGTCTTGGTCACCGAATCGAGCAGGCTTGGCATGTCCATGTCATTGAAATAGTCGTACTTGCCGCCCGAGACCTTGAAATACGGATGGTCCGGTTTCCACTGCCGATCGATCGACCAGAGCACGTCGTCGGCGTTGAAATCGCGGGTCGGCTTGAAGTCCCTCAGCGAATGGAACTTGACGTCTTTGCGCAAATGAAAGGTGATCGTCTTGCCGCCGTCCGAAATGTCCCAGCTCTCGGCGAGGCCTGGGACCACTTCCGTCGTACCGCGCTTGAACTCCGTCAGGCGGTTATAGACTGGACGCGCCGCATCGAAGCTCGTGCCGGTCGTGTTGATCGCCGGGGTGAAATTCTCGGGGCTGCCTTCGGAGCAATAGACAAGGGTCTTGGCCGAAGCCGAGCCGGCGATGAGCGCGGCGAGAGCGATCCCAAAGACCATCATATCTTTCATCCGCATCCTCCTGACGAACGGCGTTCTGGGCTCCGCGCCGCTTCTGGGCGTGTCCTTCCAACGCCAGCAATATTGCGCGGCATCGAAGCCCTTTTTCCGCGGAAGCGCAATGGCGCGGCTCTGGCGGTCCTATCTTCAAAGCGTCCGCAGCCGGGCGAGGAGCGCCTCGGGGTCTCCGCTGACTGCGACCTGCTTCAGCCGGCTTTTCGCGCCGGCCGCCAGCGCGACCCGAGACGGGCGCGCACCAAGTTTCGCCGCCAGAAGAGCGCAAAGCGCATCATTGGCGCGCCCGTTCTCCGGCGGCGGCGCGCACGCGGGCCAGAACCACGGCCGTTCCATCGGCGAGGCGCACGATTCCGTCGATCGCATCGCGTCCGCCCCTGGGCGTAAGCCGGCAGGCGACAACGACGCCGTCGGGAGTTGTGCGCCAAGGCTCGTCGGTCACCCGCTTTCGTCCTTGTCGTTCATCGGGTGCAGGTCGCGTACCATGGCCTTCGCCCGCTCGTCGAGCACATGGGTGTAAATCTGAGTGGTCGAGATATCGGCGTGACCGAGCAGGTCCTGGACCACGCGCAGGTCAGCGCCGTTCTGAAGCAGGTGGCTGGCGAAGGCATGGCGCAGCACGTGCGGGCTGATGCGCGCCGCTGGAATTCCCGCAGCGACCGCGGCCACCTTCAAGTCGCGAGCGAACGACTGGCGGGTCAGGTGGCCGCTTTCGCTGTCGGCGGGGAAGAGCCAGGGCGACGCAGCAAGACCCGGCAAGGCCTCGGTGAGCAGCCCACGGTAGGCGCGCAAAGCTGCCCGCGCGGGCTCGGATATCGGCGCGAGCCTCTCCTTGCCGCCCTTGCCGCGCACGGCGACGAGCGGCTCTTTCGCTCGCGCGACTGACTTCGGCAGGCTCAAGGCCTCGGAGACGCGCAGGCCCGAGGCGTAGATCAGCTCGACGAGACAGCTCATGCGCGCGAACGCGAGGCGCTCGCGAACCGGCCGGCCGGGATCGTCGAACCCGATGCGGGCGGCGGCGATAAGCCTTTCGACATCCTCGACCGTCAGCAGCTTAGGCAGCGGCCTTCCCCGGGATGGCCCCTCCATCGCGAGCGTCGGATCGTCCCTCCGCATGCCCTCGGCATAGAGATGCTTGTGGAACTGACGGATGGAGGACAGGCGGCGCGCAAGTGATGAGGCCTTGAGACCTTCCGCCCCGCGCGCGGACAGGTAGGCGCGCACATGCGCTGCGTCGGCGGTCAGTGGGCTCTCGCCAAGTTCGTCAAGATGGAACGCGTAGTCCAAGAGGTCGCGTCGATAGGCTTCTATCGTGTTAAGGCTCGCCCCGCGTTCCGCCGCGAGCGCTTCAAGGAAACCGACGACGAGCGGGCTGCCTTTTGGCGCCTGGGGCGTCCGCGGGATCGCGCGCGGCTTTACCTTCACGGCGTCCCCCGGCGCATCGAGGCCCTCGCAAACGATATATCGGCTCATTTTTCCTCGAACAAGTCGGACGTAGGGCCCTCCGGCTGGGGTTCGGCGAGGCCTAGGTGACGGAACGCGTGCGGTGTAAGCAGGCGCCCGCGTGGCGTCCGCTGCACGAATCCCAGCTGAATGAGGTAGGGCTCGATGATGTCCTCGATCGCGTCGCGCGGCTCCGAGAGCGCGGCGGCGATGGTCTCGACTCCCACCGGGCCGCCGCCAAATTTAAGGGCGATCGCGTCCAGATAGCGACGGTCCATCTGGTCGAGACCGATAGGATCGACGTCGAGCAGCCGCAAAGCTTCGTCGGCCAGCGTCCGCGTTACCTCACGCACCCCCTCAACCACTGCGAAGTCGCGCACCCGGCGCAGGAGCCGGCCGGCGACACGGGGTGTCCCGCGCGACGCGCCGGGCGATCTCGTTCGCGCCCTCTTCGGCGAGCGCGAGGCCGATCACGCGCGCTCCGCGGGCGACGATGCTCTGCAACTCCTCGGCCGTATAGAAGCTGAGCCGCACTGGAATGCCGAACCGGTCGCGCAACGGGGTCGTGAGCAGGCCCGCGCGCGTGGTCGCGCCGATGAGCGTGAATTTGGCGAGGTCGATCTTGACCGAGCGCGCCGCCGGGCCCGCGCCAATGATGAGGTCTAGCTGGAAATCCTCCATCGCGGGATAGAGGATCTCCTCGATCGCGGGGTTCAGCCGATGGATCTCGTCGATGAACAACACGTCGCGAGGCTCGAGATTGGTAAGCTGGGCGGCGAGATCCCCCGCCTTGGCAATGACCGGACCGGACGTTGAACGGAAATTGACGCCGAGCTCGCGGGCGACGATCTGAGCGAGCGTCGTCTTGCCAAGGCCCGGAGGGCCGACGAACAGCACATGATCGAGCGCCTCGCCGCGCGTCTTGGCGGATTCGATGAACACTTTGAGGTTCTTGCGCGCGGCCTCCTGCCCGGTAAAGTCGGCCAGGACCTGCGGGCGAAGGGCCGCGTCGTCCTCGGGGCGCTTCTCAGCGGAAACGAGACGGCGAGGGGTGTCAGCCATCCAACAGCTCCCGCGGCGCGGGACGCAGCGGGGTCGGCTGCATGGTCAAGCCGAACAGGCTGGCCGCCATGGCGCAGACGAGGCATGCGATGGCGCCGCTGGCGACGAAAGCGCGGACGAGCACTCTCCCCGCCGAGGCCGGCTCGGTCGCGACAAACGGCGTCATGTTGATCAATTGGACGGTCGGGGGGTCCCCGTCAGGGTTGAGCATCATGTCGAGGGAGACGCCGAGCGCGGCGAGTCGCAGCGCGACCGCATAGGTCACGAAGCCGCCGATGATGGCCGCGACCAGTGCGCGCGGCCATCGCTCCGGCGCAGCGGCGTCCCATAGGGCGTAGAGGACGCCTGTCGCCGTCGCCGGCCCGACGCCAACGACATATGCGGCGAACAGCATGATCCAGTGGCCGAACAGCGCAGCGAACGGGGCGGCGAAGGCGAAGGTTCCGGCGGCCGCAGGCGCCTTAAGGAGAAGCGCAGTCGGAACGAAGATCGCCCCTCCGATCGGCGGTCCGAGCGCCGCGAACACGAACGCGATGCCGATGAAGGGCGCGATAAAGCGCCGCCGCACAGCCGGATCCCTCATTGCGCCAGCGCCTTCAGGCCGGCGCGGATCAGCGTCGCCGTCTGCGCCTCGTCTCCGAGTTCTCCGGAAGCTTTTGCGATCGCGGCTGCGGCCTGGGCCTGGGCGTAGCCGAGGCTGACGAGCGCGAGGATGGCGTCCTGCGCCGGCTTCGGCAACCCGCCGTTCTGCTCGGCCGCCACGCGCGTCTCGCCATGACCCCCGGCGCCCAACCCAGCCGCCTTGTCCTTCAACTCGAGCACGAGGCGCGCGGCGAGTTTCGGGCCCACGCCCGGCGCGCGGGCCATCGTCGCCTTGTCCTGCCGGGCGATTGCGGACGAGAGCGCGTCTGCCGTCAACGCTCCGAGGATACCGAGCGCTACTTTGGCGCCGACGCCCTGGACGCTCTGCAGCAAGCGGAACCAGTCGCGCTCGGCCGCGGTGAGGAAGCCGAAGAGTTTGATCGCATCCTCACGCACATGGGTCTCGATCAGGAGTTCCGCCGCCTCCCCCCGCCGAGGCAGGGCGCGCAGGGTGCGGGCCGAGGCGGCGACGAGATAACCAACGCCGTTGACATCGAGGATTAAGTCGTCCTGGTCGACACTGTCGACGACCCCGCGCAGTTTTCCGATCATGCCGCGCCCCTTGCCCGCGCCGTCCGGTGCTGGGCGTGGCAAATTGCGACCGCAAGCGCGTCGGCTGCGTCCGGACTTCCGGCGTCGGAGGTTGGCAGCAGCATGCGGACCATCATCGCCACCTGAGCCTTTTCCGCGTGACCGACGCCCACCACGGTCTTTTTGATGAGATTGGCGGCGTACTCCGACACCGGCAGGCCCTTCAGCGCGAGTGCGGAAATGGCCGCGCCGCGCGCCTGACCGAGCTTCAATGTGGACTGCGGGTCGCGGTTGACGAACGTCTCCTCGACGGCCGCCTCCTGTGGCGAGCGCCCTTCGATGATGTCTGTCAATCCAGTGTGAATCGCCGCCAGGCGCTTGGCGAGCGAAGCCTGTGCATCCGTACGGATGGATCCGCAGCCGACGTAGCTCAGACGCGACCCGCAAACCTCGATCAAACCCCAGCCCGTGTTTCTCAGGCCAGGGTCGATGCCGAGAATACGAATTGCGTCGAGAACCATGCGCTGCTTGTATACGAAATTGCGATTCGCGGCAGGCGGCGCCGCAGCTTCACCGAAACAGCAACCGGACGAGTTCGGCGGCCCGAAACGGCTTGGAGCGCTGGGGGCCGCATTATAGGGCTCGGGGATTGAATCCGGCGCATATCCCGTGACCAGGACGAAAGGAACGTTGCGCGCGGCGAGCGCATCGGCGACGGGGTAGGCTTGCTTGCCCTGAAGATCGACGTCGAGCACCGCGCCGTCCAGCCGCTAGCCCTTGTCCAGGAGGTCGAGCGCAGCGTAGACGCTTGCAGCGGGGCCGACGACCACGGCGCCGAGCGATGTGATACCTCGCCAGGCTGTCGGCGACAAAGAACTCATCCTCCACAATCAGGATGCGCCTTCCCGCAATCGTCTGCTCGGTCACCGCATTCTCCGACGAACACGTCGCCGCTCGCCACATACCCGCCCATCCGATATCCAGAAGATAGGACGCCCTGGGGCTGAACGGAAAGGCCAAGGGCATTGTGTTAACTGGGGAGACGCGTTTTTGTTCGACGGCGACCGAGGCGACGCCGGATTTGACTGGGGCCGTCCAGTCGGCTTGAAGACGCTGAAAAAGTCAGACGGGGAGTCCGGTTGATGGCGCCGACGCGATACTGGGCCGACATGACATGGAGGGACTTCCAAAGCGCCGACATGAGCAGCGTAATCGCGGTCCTGCCCGTCGCCGCGGTCGAGCAGCACGGGCCGCACTTGCCGCTCGGCGTCGATGCGGTCATCAACGAAGGCTACGTTCGGCGGGTGGAGGAGCGGTTGCCCGAGGACCTTCCGGCGCTGTTTTTGCCGACGCAGGCCGTCGGCGTGTCCAGCGAGCATGCCGGTTATCCCGGCACGCTGACGCTTTCGGTCGAATGCGCGATCCGGACCTGGACGGAGATTGGCGACAGCGTTGCGCGCACGGGCTGCCGCAAGCTCGTCGTCATGAATTCGCACGGCGGCAATGGCGCGGCGATCGACGCGACGACGCTCCATCTGCGCCGCCGCTGGCGCATGTTGGCGGTCCATGCCTCGTGGCGCCGGCTCGGCTACCCGGACGCGCTTTTCTCGCCCCGCGAGGCGATGCACGGCGTCCACGGCGGCGATTGCGAAACGTCTTTGATGCTGGCCCTGCGGTCCGATCTGGTGAGGACCGGGGAGGTCCGTGACTTTCCGAGCGCGGCCGAAGCGATCGAGCGCGACTTTGCCCTTCTGCGCGCCAAGCCGCCGCTCGGTTTCGCCTGGGCTGCGAGCGATCTCAATCCGGCCGGCGCGGTCGGGGAAGCGGGCCGGGCGACCGCGGACAAAGGCAACGCGGCTCTCGCCTACGGCGTCGAGCGCTTCATAGCCCTCCTGCGAGACGTCCAGGCCTTCGATCTCTCCCGGCTGGCAGATGGCCCTCTGGAGATGGCCCGGTGAGCGGGCCGCACTTCAATTTCGAGCGGGAGGCGATAACTCGGGGCTTCGCCCGGGTCGCGGGCGTGGACGAAGTCGGGCGCGGTCCGCTCGCCGGTCCCGTTGGAGTCGCTGCAGTCATCCTTGATCCGGACGACCTCCCGGACGGCCTTGACAATTCGAAGGCGCTTCCCGAGGCACGGCGCGATGCGCTGAAGCCGATCATTCTGGCGAAGGCGGTCAGCGTTGCGGTCGCGTTCGCCAGCGCCGAGGAGATCGACCGGTATAACATCCGCGGCGCGACCTTGCGCGCCATGTCGCGAGCGGTTCGCGCGCTGCACGTCCGGCCGGACCTCGCCCTGATCGACGGACGGGACGCGCCTGACGGCCTTGCCTGTCCGGCGCGGCCGATCATTGGCGGCGACGCCCTGTCGCTGTCGATCGCCGCAGCCTCGATCATCGCCAAGACGACCCGCGACGCCCTGATGCGCAACCTCGGCTGCGCCTACCCGGGCTACGGCTTCGGCGATCACGTTGGCTACGCGACGGCTGTCCACCGACACGCCCTCATGAGCCTCGGCCCATGCCCGTACCATCGGAAATCCTTCCGGCTTCGCAGGGACGACCTGGAGGACGAAAAAGGTTTCGAAAGCGTTTAGACCGCAAATCGCGGTCGTCTCGCATGACCGTACGATAATGACACAACGTCACTCGCGGCCTCATAACCAGACCTTTACTTAAATGCAGTCATAAACGACGGGCCGGTTCGTAGAAGCTGGCCGTTGCGTCGGGTGATTTGCGTTGATGCGTACCTTGCGTGCCGGAGCGTCGCGTCTCCCCGCCCAGCTTCAGGTTTTGCGTACTGGCGCCGGCGAGACGAAACGCCCGGCCGCAATCGGTCCCATTCCGCGCGACGTCATCCTCGTCGGCGACTGCGTCGCCGAAATGCAGGCGCTGCCGCCCGCTTCGGTCGATTTCGTGTTCGCCGATCCCCCTTACAATCTTCAGCTCGAGGGCGCGCTTTCGCGCCCAGACCAGAGCCTCGTCGATGCGGTCGACGACGACTGGGACAAGTTCGCCGATTTTGCCGAATACGACGCGTTCACCCGGTCCTGGCTCAAGGCCGCCCGGCGGCTGATGAAGCCGAACGCCACGATTGTCGTGATCGGCTCCTATCACAACATCTTCCGCGTCGGGACGATCCTGCAGGACCTCGGCTTCTGGATCCTCAACGACATCGTCTGGCGAAAGGCCAATCCGATGCCGAATTTCCGCGGCCGCCGCTTCACCAACGCGCATGAGACCATGATTTGGGCGGCGCGAGGGCCGGAGGCCAAAGGCTACACCTTCAATTACGAGGCGCTCAAGGCGGGCAACGACGACTGTCAGGCACGCTCCGACTGGTTCTTGCCGATCTGCACCGGCGCCGAGCGCCTGAAGAACGAGGGCGGCCGCAAGACCCACCCGACCCAGAAGCCGGAGGCTCTGCTGGCGCGCCTGCTGGTCGCGGCGTCCAATGCCGGCGACCTGATCCTTGATCCGTTCTTCGGCTCGGGCACCACGGGCGCCGTGGCCCGCCGGCTACGACGCGCCTTCATCGGGATCGAGCGCGATCCGGTCTATGCCGAGGCGGCGCGTCGGCAAATCGCCACGGTCGAACCGCTGGCCATGGATGTGGTGGCGGTCGCCCCGACGCGGCGCAGCGAGCCACGGGTCGCCTTCGCCAGCCTGATCGATGTGGGCCTCATTCGGCCTGGGGAGCGGCTCACCGACCCGCGCCAGCGCCACTGGGCGCTTGTGCGGGCGGACGGATCATCGCGGTCGGTCCGGCAATCGGCTCGATCCACAAGATCGGCGCGCTGGTCCAGGGCCTGCCGGCTTGCAATGGCTGGACCTTCTGGCGCGTCGAGCGAGACGGGGGCTTTGTTTCGATCGACGACCTGCGCGCCGACGTCCGCTCGAAGTCTACGCAGCCTCGCCGAGTAGCGTCAGGCTCTCCGCTTCGGCCGCCGCTTTGGACCGGCGAAGTCGGCCGCGCGCAAAAGGAACACCTCGCCGTCGCTCTCCTCGGTGTCCAGCCAGACAAACGGCAGATCGGGATAGTCGCGCAGGAGGAGGTCGCGGCCCCGTCCGATCTCGCAGACGAGCGCGCCGCCCTGCGTCAGGCGCCGGGGCGCCTCGGCCAGAATGCGCCGCACGAGGTCGAGGCCGTCGTCGCCGCCGGCATGGGCCATGCGCGGCTCGGCGGCGTATTCGGGCGGGAAGGCGGCGACGGCGACGGCATCGACGTAGGGCGGATTAGTCAGGATCAGATCGTAATGTTCGCCGCCGAGCGGCTGGAACAGATCCCCCTGGACGAGCTTCACCCGGCCGGCGAGACCGTGCTCCTCGACATTGCGCTCCGCCACCTGAAGGGCGTCCGCCGACAGGTCCACGGCGTCGATCGACGCATGGGTGAAGACGCGCGCGGCGAGGATGGCGAGCGAGCCCCCGCCGGTGCAGAGATCGAGGACGCGCAAAACCTCGTCGGGATCGCCGAACAGGGCGTTGTCTTGGGAGAAGGCGGTCATCAGCAATTCGCCGATGAAGCTGCGCGGCACAATCACGCGCTCATCGACATAAAAGGGCACGCCCTGGATATACGCGCGGTTCAGAAGATAGGCGGCTGGCTTGCGCGTGGTCAGGCGCGCTTCGATCAGCGCGTCGAGCCGCTCGGCGCTCGCTCAACGTCAGTCTCGCATCGAGGAACGGATCGAGCCTGTCGATCGGAAGTTGGAGGCCCTCGAGGATGAGATAGGCCGCTTCGTCGAGCGCGGTCGTCGCGCCGTGGCCGAAGACCAGGTTGGCCTCGCGAAAGCGGCTGATCGCGTAGCGCAGCCAGTCGCGCGGCGTGGCGAAGAGGTCGAGGCGTTCGCCGGATTCAGACATGTCGCCCCCGGAAAGTCACGCGACGGGACTCCTCTGATGTCTCTTGGGTGGTTTTTCGAGGCAAACCGTCGCTCGAAATGACCCCTTTTGTATCGATTCGGTGAGATTCCAGCGGCAAATGCCCTGGTTTCGAGTTCAAAAGCCCTCCTTCGCGGCCGCTTTGGATGTGCATTTTTGGGGACCGACCAAACGATATCAAAACGTTATGCGCCAATCCTAATTCACGAGGGCCTCAAATGGGGCTATTCGCCATGTTTTAGACACATTTCCGACAGGACGGTCGGCGCTCCCGCGCGCCGGGAAAACAACATGTGAGACGCGGCGAAGCTGCGCCGGGCGCGTCGTTCCGCGACGACCGGCGCAACCAGGCGAAAGCAAAGTGAGGGCGAGACGAGCGGCATCGGCAATTGGGTCAGAAGGCGACAGAGTGACTATACCAAAGTCTTCGCTTTTCCGCAAGCAAATGTCCGAACGATTCTCCTGTAAAGAAAGCCACTGCCCGCCGGGCGGACCGAGCCGCACGGGGCGGGCGCGGCGCTCAGTCGCCGTGCTTGCAGTCCCGCATGAAGCGCTTGCGCGGCTTGCCGTGCAGGTCGTGGGCGTCGGCCTTCTGGGAGCATTCGATCGACTTGGCGGACCGGGCGGCGGGGTCCTGCGGGCCAGGGCGCGCGCCCGGCGCCGTTCCATCGGACGCCGCATCGAGGGCGTGCGCGGCGCCGCCAAGGAGGACGCAAAGCGTCGCAGCGCACGCCAGAGCGTTGATCCGCATTTTAAAAAGATCCCATCGCCGGCCCACTAAGGTCCGGCGCCGCGTTATAAGCGGCGCGTTAGGAATTTCAACCGGAGCGTTGCGTCGACGCGCCGTGCGACGGCTGCGCACGATCGCGGCCCACGTTGAGAGGAGGCGGCGTCTTTTATGCGGGCGGATTTCAGCCCTGCAGCCGCGCGACAATCGTCTTGCGGCACGCTAAGAAAGATCGTGCGCAGTCTGTTCATCAAGCCTTTATCGCGCGATTGCCCGATTTCCGGGTTGCTTTCGTGCTGGTCGAACCTGTTTGGGTTGCGCAGTGGTTTGGACAAAAATGGGGAAAGAAATGATCGAAACTTATTTCACCAAGGGGGCGACATTCACCTGGGCTCCGCCCGCTCCCATAACGGGGAACAACGATGGCGCCATTGTTGCGGCCGGAAGCGCAGCCCCACCTGCGTTGACCTTTTTGGGTTGGGACGACGTGATACCCTATAGCGCACAGGCGCCGACACTCGGGTTACACAAGAACTCCAATGTTCAGTACCATTGGTTGGATTACGTTCATTTTCGCACGGCTTATGTTGAGCCAGGCCCCCGCGATGTATTGACTGGATTTATGAGCGGCTGTTGGATCTGCAAGTGGAACGAACCAGGATTGGCATTGCAGAAGAGAGTCGGGCACATTGGAACCGTCGAGACTGTGGCGAAAAATCAACCTCCGAATACGACGGTGAAAGCGACGTTCGTCAACAATGTGGGCGCTCATGGTTTAGGTCTGAGCGGATATAATCCTGGGGGCGCTTGGGACCTGCCTGAGCTTATGCCGTTGCAGGCGAAATTCAAGACAGAGCTTGTGAATACGAAGATCCTGAGTCTCGTGACTGCGACTGACGATTTCTACGCGATCGCAATGATTTACAGGATCAATAAAAATGTCTGGGTCTGCGGTGGAAAGAAAAAGATTGCACCTTCCGATCGCGCAAACACGATCCTCGCTCTGCAGTGATGCCGGGCTTAATCGGCAAGTCTCGCCGGCGCCGGCTACGGGGGATCGGCGCCGGCGTAAGCGTCCGCCGCACGCCGGAGTGGGGCTGCCACATGTCGGATTTTGGCCAAAAGGGCCGAGAGCAAGAGGCGATTCTCCCCGGCCCCATCTTGCGTTAAGAGCGGCTGATGCGCCGCCTGTCCATCGAACCCCTTGTCGAGCGGTTTCCCGATTTCCGGGTCGCTTTCGTACTGGCCGAACCGCTCACGGTGGCGCCGGTTCGCTCGGCCGCGCTGGCCGCTGAGATTGAAGCGGCGGAAGCCGAATGCCGGGCGCGCTGGGGCGCAACGGAGCTTTCGGCCATTCCCGGCGTCGCGGCCTGGCGTGCGGCCTACAAGGGTTTCGGCATCAAGCGGACGAGCTACCGGTCCTCGGTCGAGCGGCTGATCAAGCGGGTGCTCGCCGGCCAGCCGCTGCCTCAGATCAACGCGCTGGTCGATCTCTACAACAGGGTGTCGTTGACGAGCGGGCTGTGCCTGGGCTGCGACGATCTCGACAGAACCGAGGGCGATCTCGCTTTCCGCTTCTCGAAGGCCGGCGACAGTTTTCTCGACATGTGCGCCGAGGCTGGCGAAGACCCGAACGATCCGCCGAAGGAGGGGGAGGTCGTCTACGCCGACCAGCGCCACGTGCTCTGCCGCCGCTGGAACTGGCGACAAGACGCGCGCACCGCCTCGAGCGCCGGCACCCGCCGCGCCGTCCTGACCGTGCAGTCGAACGGAGCGGGCGACGTCGAGGCCGCCGCCGCCGAGCTTTGCCGCCTGATCGCGCACGAGTGTGGGGCGGGGTCACGGACTGAGGTCTTGGACCGGCGCCGGCCAGCGGCTGCGATCGGGGCCGTCTGACTTTGAAGCTCGCCTTGAGGGTGACGTCCGCAGCAAGGTGGCGCGCCAACGACCGCCCGTGCGACGGAGGCTGATCAAGCGGGGTCGGCCCAGCCCCGGACCGGCTCCCAGAGGCTCTCGATCGACTATAGAAAGTGCAGGTTCTGTATCTTGTTCACGACCTCATTCACCGCCCCTAAGGTGGCGTCATGCGTGTCGCCGCCCGCCATGACGAGCTCAAAGAAGTTTCTGCCCCCTATGAAAAGATGCAGGACGGACAGGCGTACGCCGCCTCGATTGCCCGCGACTTCTCCTTGCGTGTTCACGACGTCCGTGAACCCACTCTTTCGCAATTCGTTGGCGATAACATTCTTCAATTCCCCAATACCTTGCAAAGCTTCGCTCAAGACCATCTGACGGGTATTGCAGAACAGAGAGGCCATAGCTGATCTCCTTATTGTAATGGCCCAATCCATCTCAGAGCGTAGCGGGTCGCACAGTGATCCAAATCACTGAGCGAACTGGGGCCCGCACGCGGCGCGCGTCACAGGAAGAGGGTTCGCAGACCCGAGCTGGCGCCCGCGATCGGCGCTCAATCGTCCATGAACACGATCGCGAGCAACCGGTTCTCGTCGTAGCGGCTTTGATCTGACAGTTGGCGAACGGATTGGTCCATCGCCGCTGAGATTCCGTGCGCCTTCAACCTGGTCTTGAGGTCCTCGGGGGCGAGGTTCGCCAGAACTCGCGAGGGTTGAAAGCGGGGCGTCGCGCACTGACTGCTCGACAACGCCGCGCAACTGATGCGGGCCGTGGAATGGGAGAATGCATACGGACAGCAACGCCACGGACGCCGCGATGCTGATCCTTCCCCAGCGGGACTTGAGATGGCTCGTGAACGGACGGATGTTGGCGACGATATGACCGAACGCGCCAGCCAGGAAAATCCACGAGAACCACTCGTGCACTTCGCTGGTCAACCCCTGACGCCAGCCGAAGAACATCAGAACGCCAGTCGCGGCCATCAGGACGAAGGCGGCTATGGTCAAGGGCGTGGCCCAGACGCGCACCGGTATGGTCGGACGCATTCCGCCCGCGCGCCTTGTGGCCGGCGCAGAACTCACCGAATTCGACATGGATACAGCTCCTCGCGCAACTTCGACGGCTGAGACGGCGATCGACGCCGTCAGGCCGAATGGCGAGCGACGCCGCCGACCGGCGTTTGACGAACATCGCCGGTCATTTCGCGTGAAGTCCGATTGCGATCCATAAGCCGTCCGTTCCGGCGTTCACTTGATATGCGTCAACCGGCCGGGGCCGGTCTCGGCGGGGCGGCTTTCGCCGTGGAGGAGCAGCGCGGATCTCGCCAACTTTCGAGGATACTCAACTCCATGATCGCGATGCGGCCGCTGGTCGACATCATGACGGCCGTCCGAACGGAACGCTCGACGTGGGTGTGACGGCCCACATCGAGCGTCCCGACCGATCCACCTCCAAATAAGTGTCAAGACGACGGCTTGGCCTCCAGCGGGAACGGCGGATGCGACTGACCGGGGAGTTTAGCAAGCGCGATCTAGCGGTCGTGGTGCGCAGCATCTGACGGCGATCCCCTCCCCGTCGGTTCCTTCGTTACATTCTACAAAACTGGACGAAGGCCGAATTATAGCACCGCCTTTCTCTCAAGAAAAGAAAGTCCGAATTCATTACCTTTGCGCCAAGCGACCTTGCTCAAGACGACGACTCGATCCGCATCATCACGAAATCGAACAACTTGGACGGGCCCAATGGTCTTCGCGGCTCTAATTCTTGCCCCAGTTTCGGAAAGATCAACAATGTAACATTCCGTCAAAGGGCGAAATTTGATATCGAACAGCTCGCCCGTTTTGAATCGCACACGCCGACGCCGCGCCCCACGACGAAGTTCGTAACTCACTGGCTTCGTGCTCGGACTGTCCTCTCGACGCCACAGCGCCACCCCGTTGAGGCGGCCTAACAGAAGGTCGCAGAGAACGAGAAAATTGCCGTGCATCGGAATTGCCCTTCGAGCCGTCCGGTAGTCCGACTGGGAAACCTCGTATACATAGGGTAATACTAGTAATCAGCACCTTAAGCGGTTAACCAGAAACTCAGGCCTTTCTTGCGATGCGCCCGAGGAGGAGCATGTCGGCGGCGGTGGAAAGGGAAGGCGGCGGCCGTGGCGGTAGAAGGATTTGAAACGGTCCCTCTCGTCGAACGCGATGCGTCGGCGATGTCCCGTCGCGTTAGGCTCTCGCGAGTGCACTCCGCAGCCACCGCGCCATCCTCTCGGGCGGTCTCAATTTGCGTCTAACGACTTGCATCGGTCTAGACGGGCGGCCTTGACGCCTCTAGTGGACGCAGCGCGGCTCGACCAACCTTGGTGGATGCTCAAGTCCGCCATAGCGATGCGGGCCGCTGTTCGAGATCGTGACGAGCCGTCCGACCGGTATGCTCGACGTTGGCATGACGGCCGATATCGAGCGTCGCGCGGCTATCCTTCGGTCTTGGCTAAAACGCGTTCGAGCAATTCCGGCGATATGTGGACGGGACCGCTGAACGGGTGATCGAGGGAGACAATGACGACAAGGCCGGAGGTGAGAACGATCGACAGAATTGCCGTCATCATGAGCTGCGCGCCCGCGTTGTGACTGCCGAAGAACAGCGCGAAGTAGACGGTGAGGCCGGCGCCGGCGAAGAGCGCGATCCAGATGACATCGGGCACGAGCCCGCTCGCCAGGTGCAAGCGCACCCGTCGCGCCAGGGTCAGATTGTCGATCTGGGTGAACACCTCCGACATCTCGGCCGTGTTGCGCGCGTTCGTCCGGCTGAACGCCATGGCCGCGCGATAAAGCGCATCGAGCGCATGTGACGCCTCCCGGCTTTCGGAGTTCGCCGCCATGGCCGGCCAGTCCTTTTCAATCGTGTGCTTCAGATACTCGACCAGATCGGTCGTGCAGTTGCGTGGCCTCCGGTTCTGCGCCTTCTGCAAGGCGCAACAGCGCCGCTGCGGCGGCCGCCTCTCGAGCGACCGTCGTTTGTCCTTCGCTGAATTTTTCCCAGACGGCGATCACAACAAACGCCAGCAGCACGGCATAGACGACGCCGATGGCGGCGAACATGAAGCCGGCGACCTCGTTGTTGAGCCGAAGCCGCTCGAACCCGACCCACCGGCGGACAAGGACCTGACATCCGACCGCAACCGGCGTCGGCCGACGACGATCAACAAGATCAGTTTCCACAGCGGGAGGACCGACAAAAAGTACGCCATCGAAACTCCCGAAGCGTCTGTTGGAAGGGGCGGGCGACCCCGCCGTATCGCAATACAAGGAGCCGAGCCGTGGCGAGAGGCGTCCCCTCCCCTTGCGACCCGGCAAGCTAGGGCGGCCTTCGATTAAACGAAGGCGCCTTCGTCATTGCGAGCGCAGCGAAGCAATCCCTGCCGCCGCCGGCGTTCTACGATCACTAGATTGCTTCGTCGCTTCGCTTCTCGCAATGACAATTCAGGTCGAAAAGCTGTCGTTGCGCGGCCCCGTCCTGTCGTGATTTCGGGAGCGCCCGATCGACCGCCGTCACCCGGACGGCGCCGCCGCGAGGCTCTCGATGAGTTGCGCCCCGATCGGGACCCCGAGCCCCGCGCAGGCATTCCAGCCCGGGTTGGCGGAATAGCCGACGCCGTCCGCCTTGTTGTCGCCCAGCGTGATCGGCCGCATCGCGTCCGTCTTTTCGTACAGGATTGGCGCAACCAGGCCGAGCGGCGCCGTGCGCGAAGCGTCGGCGATCGCGATCAGAGCCGCCCAGAGCGGCGTACCTGCGCTGGTGCCGCCCAGAGCCAGCGGCTCGCCGCCGACGACGATTCGGTACCCCGGCTCCTCGGCCGCCATCGCCGCGACGTCCGGCACGCCACGCCCGGCGCGCCCGGTGCTGATCGAGGGCGGCACCTGGGCGTTTGCCTGGAAGGCCGCGACCGGAAAGAAATCGCTGACGCCTCCGCCCGTGCCTGTCGAACCGGATTTCCAAACCAGCTCCTGGGCGATGGCGCCGGCTTCGAGGCGGATCGTCGTGCCGCCGCAGCCGAGAACATAGGGGCTCGACGCGGGAAACCAGACGTGCGCCTTGCCGTCGAGCTCCGCGCAGGTCGCCAGACTGTCGCCGCTGGCGGCGACCACGACGACGCGCAGGCGAGCCGCATCGCAGAGCGCGGCGTTGACGACTTCGCGGCGCGGGGCGGTCCAATGCGCCTCGGCGACCCCCCAACTCAAGGAAATCACGTGCGGAGCGTTGACCGTATCGTGTACGGCCTTGTCGAGGGCGTCGGCCAGTCCCTGCTGGTCGGCGGAGCCGAAGTAGACGACGATCCGCGCGCCCGGCAGCAGGGTCGCGACGACCTGCAGATCGAGCGCGAGTTCTTGGTCGAGGCGGTCGTCTTCGCCGAAATTGTTGACCGCCCCCGCAACCGAGACTTCGATGATTTTCGGCGGATCGCGTTCGAAGGGCGCGAAGGCCGCCTTCAGATCGTCCGGGCTATAACCGCCGCCGAGCGCCACGACGCCGACGCAGACGTTCGAAACGTCGCGGTCGAGCGGAACGCCGTAAAGCGCGGCGACGTCCCGTGGCCAAAGCGCCGCGCCGGCTGCGTCGCCCGAGGCGACGGCCGTTCGAGCCGGCAAGGGCCGTTGATCGAAGCCGACGATCGCGCGCGTCCAGGGCGCGATGTGACGCGGCGCGTGCAGCGCGCCCGTGCGCGCCCGGAACCGGCGGTCGCCGTCCGAATAGATCTTGACCTGCGCGCGGAAGAGAGCCGTCAGGACACGTGCGGGGCCCTCGATCTCCATCCGCCGGCTGGCGAAGTCGATCGAACGCACCGTCACGCCTTCGGCGCTGAGGAAATTGGCGATCCGCGCCGCCGCGCGCGCATGCGTGCGCCGGCGCTGATGTTCGAGCGCCGCCTTGGACATGCCGCGCTTGAACCGGGCGAGATCCTCGGCCGTGCCCGGACGCGGCGCCGGGGAGCGCCGCCGGAAGTGCAGAGTTAGCGCCAGCGTCGAGTCCGGGTCGAGGTCGCCGATCAGAACTGCGCCAGGCGGTTCGTCCCGCGCGCTGTCGGCGATGGCGACAGGGGACTTGGCGTCGCCCGACCTGGCGCGGCTCACTTCCCGCTGCAGTTCGACGGCTGGGGCGGGTCGGTCGAAGTCGTCGATCGCGCAGAATGGGATGGACCAAACGAAATCCGTCGGCGTGAACCTGCGCTGCAAGCCCGGCATGCCCTGATAGATCGGAGGCTGCGCGTTGAAGGTCCAATACCAGGAGGCGTCCAGCGGGCCGAGCGGCCCCTTCGAGCCGAGAAAACCTGCGCTTGGACGCGCCTGACCGCTGTTGTCGAACGCGGCGCGGCTGTGACAGGTCATGCAGGACGACGATGGCACGAAGCCCTGCTCCGTCACGGAGTTGCCGAGCCGGATCGCGAGGCCGGCGGCGTCGACGAAATCGGCCTGCGAGCCCTTGAGGCAATAATTGACGTAAGCCGGTTCGATGTCGGCCTTGCCGAGCATGGCGCTGAGATCCGAGGTCTTCACGCAGTCGGGATATTGCTGACCCTGACGTTTCAGCGGCGCGACGTTCGCGTCCTTCGCCCCGAATGCGTCATGGCATCCGACGATGTCACAGCGTCCCGGGTTGAACCTGTTCTCGAACGTCGCCCATGTCCAGTTCGGCACCTGCTTGCTGATCACGTGCATCGACACCAGAGCGAATTTTGCGCCGCTGTTGTCCGAATTGATGTGAAAGAATTGTCCGGCCTGCGCGACCGAGACTTGGTTGTTGGTCCAGACGGGGACCTGATCGATCCTTATCCAGTTCGCCTTGACCTCGAGCAAATCGATCGGGAACGACAGCGTCATGCCGACCGCCGCCTTCAGCCCCGAAATCTTGTAGAGATTGTTCTGGACGATGAAGTCGAACACCGGCCGGTTGTGTCGGGTCTCCTCCAGGGCCCCGGTCGTATCCGGAGGCAGCGCCGGCAGGACGGCCCCTTCTTCCAGCGCCGCTGCGCGCTCGATCGCGGGCAGGATCGGCGAGCGGAGCGAGGCGACGGTCGGCCCGGTCGGATATTGCGGATTCGGCTTGAACGTATCGGTGTCGCTGGCGAACGTCTCGAACACCGCGTTCGCTCCGCCGGCCCGGCTGTTGACCTGGATGAACAAATTCCAGGCGAGCTTGTCGGGGTTGTTGAGCGCGGGATCGGGGTCGGATTGCGCATGGGTTTGGGATTGAAGCAACGCCAAGGCGCAGCAAGCCATAACTGATTTCGTCACGGACTTCATCAGATCCTCCCTCGCCTGCCTGACGCGCTCCGAGCCTGCTCCACCGCGCTGCGACGGCTCCAGTGCGGGAAGCTTGGACAGGGCAGACCAACCGCCGAGGCTCCATCTGCCATGAGCATCGATCGAAACGATGTGACGGCCGTCACGTCTCACGCCTCGAGCGCAAACGGTTCGCTCGTCTCCCGCCATTCAGCGGCCGGCCTCAGGAACGCCACGATGGCGCCAGCGAATTGCGCTTCCCCGAGGAGACATCGTCATGACCGCCGCCGCGCTTCCCCCCGACGATCCCGCCCGCGAGCTGACTGTGACCGGCCGGGATCGTCCGGGCGTGCGTCATGTCGCGCTCGTCGGCGACACGTACAGCATTCTCGTATCCGGCGCCGACACGGCGGGCGCCTATTGCCTGATCGATATGTCCGTGCCCGATGGCGGCGGGCCGCCGCCGCATCGACACGACTGCGAGGAGAGTTTCACGCTGCTCGAAGGCGAACTCCAGTTTGTGTTTCGCGGCAAATCGATGACGGTGCGCGCCGGATCGACGGTGAACATCCCGGCCAACGCGCCGCACGCGTTCAAGAACGTGTCCGGCGCGCCGGCGCGGATGCTCTGCCTTTGCGTCCCGGCCGGGCTCGACGCCTTCTTTCTCGAAGTCGGCGATCCGCTGGAGACCCGCGCTTCGCCGCCGCCGCGCCTCGACGCGGCGGAAATGAAGGAGCGGATCGCGAAAATCGCCGCGCTCGCTCCAAAATACCACACGGAACTGCTGGGTCCTTGATCGCGGCTGTCTTGGCCCAGTCACAGTCTTCGGCTACACGGTGGAGCGTGAGCAGCCCTGTGTTCCTGATCGCCGGCCTTCTGGGCCTCGTGTCGCTCGCGGTCGCCGCCGTCTACTGGCTCACGCCCGCCGGCAGCCTGCCCGCTCTCTTCCCCGGATTCGAGGCGGGCTCAAGCCATATCCACGTCAGCCACGCCCTCGGCGCCTTGATCGTCGGGCTGGTCCTGCTGGCTGTCGCCTGGTTCCAGCGTTCGCGCGAAGCCTGAGCGCCATCGGGCCTGGAGCGGCGCGCCGTCGGCGCAATCGCTGATCTCGCCAGCGAGCTTGGCGACGGGCGGGCGGCAAAAAATTTGCTGCCGGCAGGCGACGTCAAATGTGCAACGGCATGCCGAGCGCTTTCAGCGCCGCCTCGTGAAAGGCCTCGCCCTGAGTTGGATGGGCGTGGATCGTGCCGGCCACATCCTCGAGCCGCGCGCCCATCTCGATGGCGAGGGCGAACGCCGAGGACAGCTCCGAAACGCCGGCGCCGACCGCGTGGACGCCGAGCACGACATGGTTGTCCTTGCGCGCCGTGACGCGCACGAATCCCTCGTCGTCCTGGCGCGTCATCGCCCGCCCGTTGGCGCGGAACGGGAAAAGGCCGGTCAGAATGTCGGTATGGGCCGCCCGCGCCGCCTCGGGCGACAGGCCGACCGCGAGGATCTCGGGATCGGTGAAGCAGACCGAGGCGATCGCCCGCTGGTCGAAGGCGCGGCGCTTGCCGGCGATGATCTCCGCCACCAGCTCGCCCTGCGCCATGGCGCGGTGGGCCAGCATCGGCTCGCCGGTCACGTCGCCGACCGCCCAGACGTTGCGCATCGAGGCGGCGCAGCGTTCGTCGATCCGCACGAACGGCCCGGCCATGGTCAGGTCGAGCCGTTCGAGGCCAAAGCCTTGCGTGCGCGGCCGCCGGCCGACGGCGACCAGAACCGTGTCCGCCTCGACCGCCGTCTCCTCGCCGTCGGAGTCGGCGACGCGGAGGACGCCCTTGTCGTACCCAAGCGCCCGCGCGCCGAGCATCAGGTCGACGCCGAGATCGGCGGCGCGGCGGGCGACCGGCAGGGTCAGTTGCTCGTCATAGAGCGGCAGGATCTTTGGCAGCGCCTCGACCGCCGTCACCTTCGCTCCGAGCTTGGCGAAGGCCACGCCGAGCTCCATGCCGATGTAGCCCGCGCCGACGACCGCGAACCGCTCGGGCACGCGGGTCAGCGCCAGCGCTCCGGTCGAGGACACGACGTCGCCGCCAAACGGCAGCCCGGCCAGCGCCATCGGCTCGGACCCGCTGGCGATGACGAGATGTTCGCAGGCGATCCGCTGGTCGCCGGTGTCGGATCGGGCGACGGCGCTCTTGCCGTCGAGGATCGTGGCGCGGCCCCGGATGGTGCGCACCCCAGCCCTGGTCAAGAGCGCCCCGACCCCGGTCGAGAGCCGCGACACGATCGCATTCTTCCAGGCCACCGTCTTGGCGTAGTCGAGGGTGGGCGGGGCGAGCATCACCCCGATGGCGTTGAGCGCGTTCGGCTGGACGAGCGCGTGGACGGCGTCCGCGGCGTGGATGATCGCCTTGGACGGAATGCAGCCGACATGGAGGCAGGTTCCGCCGAACCGATCCTCATCGATGAGCACCGTGTCGAGGCCGAGTTCGCCGGCGCAAATCGCCGCGACATAGCCGCCGGGACCGCCGCCGATGATCAGGACCTTGCAGCTGAGCTCGCTCATGTCAGGCCTCGATGAAAAGCGACGCGGGCGCTTCGATCAGCGCGCGGATGCGCTGGATGAAGCTCGCCGCGCCATAGCCGTCGATCACCCGGTGATCGAAGGACGAGGACAGGTTCATCATCTTGCGCGGAACAAAACCGCCGTCGCGCCAGACCGGCTTCACCACGATCCGGTTGACCCCGACGATCGCCACTTCGGGGCGGTTGACGATCGGCGTCGAGGCGACGCCGCCGAGCGCGCCGAGCGACGTCAGCGTGAGGGTAGAGCCCGACAACTCCTCGCGCTGCGAAGTCCCGCTGCGCGCCGCCTCGCTCACCCGGCGCATCTCGCGCGCCGCGTCGAAAAGCCCGAGCGTCTCGGCGTGCCGGACCACCGGAACCATCAGCCCGGCCGGCGTCTGGGTCGCGATGCCGAGATGCACGGCGCCGTATGTGGTGAAGAGGTCGTTGTCGTCGTCGAAGTGCGCGTTGATCTCGGGAAAATCGGCGACCGCCTTGACGATCGCCAGCATCAGGAACGGCAGAACCGTCACTCTCGGCCGGTCCTCCGTCGTCCGCGTGTTAAGCGCGGCGCGCAAGTCCTCGAGCGCGGTGGCGTCGACCTCCTCGACATAGGAGAAATGCGCCATCCGGCGCGAGGATTCCGCCATGTTCTGGGCGATGCGCCTGCGCATGCCGACAATCTTGATGGTCTCGACGGTCAGGTTCGGCTGGCGGCCGGGGCCGCTCGCCAGCGCGTTGGGCGGGTGGGCGATGAAGGCGTCGAGATCGTCATGGGTGATTCGCCCCGCAGGACCTGTCCCGTGCACGAAGCGCAAGTCGACGCCTGCCTCTCGCGCCCTCAGACGAACGGCCGGCGAGGCGAGCGGCCTCTCGCCGCGCGGCCTCGGCGCGCCGCGCGGCGGAGCGGAGGGGACCTGGCGGTGGGGCGGGGCCGGCCTCGCCGTCTCCACGGCGGGCGGCTCGGCGGCGAGCCGTGAGGTCGATTCTACCGGCTCGTCTGGAGGGCGCGCGTCCGGCGCGCCGGAGACCGCAGGAGCTTTGGCGAACCCCTTCGGGGACGGCGGGGGCGGCGAATCCGGCAAGCCCGGCGCATCGATGCGGATGAGCTCCGCGCCTACGGCAAGCACGTCGCCAACCGCCCCGCCGAGCGCCACGACCGAACCGGCGACCGGCGTCGGGATCTCGACCGTCGCCTTGTCGGTCATCACGCCGGCGACGACCTGGTCCTCTCGCACAGGGTCGCCGACCTTGACATGCCACTCGACGATTTCAGCCTCGGCCACGCCCTCGCCGACATCGGGCATCCGGATGGAGCGCAGGCCCATTCAGGCCTCCATCGCAGCGACAAGCGCTCGGCCGACGCGCGCAGGCCCAGGAAAATAGTCCCACTCCTCGGCGTGCGGATAGGGCGTGTCCCAGCCCGCGACGCGCTGAATGGGCGCCTCGAGCGCATAGAAACAGCGTTCCATCACCTGCGCCGAAAGCTCCGCGCCGAAGCCGGAGGTCAGCGTCGCTTCGTGCACGACGACGCAGCGGCCGGTCTTCTCGACCGAGGCGACGATCGCATCGATGTCGAGCGGCAGGAGCGTCCTGAGATCGACGATCTCGGCATCGATCCCGGTCTCCTCGGCCGCGGACAAGGCGACATGGACCATCGTGCCGTAGCAGAGCACGGTGACGCTCCTGCCTTCGCGCCGCACGGCCGCCTTGCCGAGCGGCACGATGTAGCGCCCTTCCGGAACTTCGGCGAGCGGATGCTTCGACCATGGGACGGCGGGCTGCTCCGGATGGCCCGAGAACGGCCCGTTATAGAGGCGCTTCGGTTCGAAGAAGATGACTGGATCGTCGTCCTCGATCGCAGCGATCAGGAGACCCTTTGCGTCGTACGGATTGGACGGCATGATCGTCTTCAGTCCGCTCACATGGGTGAACAGCGCCTCCGGACTCTGGCTGTGCGTCTGGCCGCCGTAAATCCCACCGCCGCAGGGCATACGGATGACGATCGGGGCGAAGAATTCCCCACCCGAACGGTAGCGCAGCCGCGCCGCTTCCGACACGATCTGGTCGTAGCCGGGATAGACGTAGTCGGCGAACTGGATCTCCACCACCGGGCGCAGGCCATAGGCGCCCATGCCGATCGCCACGCCGACGATGCCGGATTCGTTGATCGGCGCGTCGAAACAGCGCGACTTGCCGTATTTGCGCTGCAACCCCTCGGTGCAACGGAACACGCCGCCGAAGTAGCCGACATCCTCGCCGAACACGACGACATGCGCGTCCTCGGCCATCTTGCAATCCATCGCGTCGCGGATCGCCTCGACCATGGAGAGACGCGGCATGTCAGAACCCCAGCTGCTGGCGCTGTTGGCGCAAGTGCCCCGGCATCTCCTTGTAGACGTCCTCGAACATGGTGGCCGCGCTGGGCTTCGGCCCGTCGTGCAGAGTGCCGTGGCTTTCGGCCTGCTTGGCCGCCTCCAGCACTTCCGCGTCGACTTCGGCCCGCATCTGCTTGTGGCGCTCTTCGCTCCACGCGCCCATGCGGATCAGGTGGGTCTTGAGGCGCGTGATCGGATCGCCGAGCGGCCACGCGCCGCCCTCGTCCTTGGGCCGGTATTTTGCGGGGTCGTCCGAGGTCGAGTGGGCGCCGGCGCGGTAGGTGACCCACTCGATCACCGTCGGGCCGAAATTGGCGCGCGCCCGGTCGGCCGCCCATTTCGAGGCGGCGTAGACCGCGCAATAGTCGTTGCCGTCCACCCTCAGCGAGGCGATGCCGAACCCGTGCGCGCGGGCGGCGAATTTCGCGCTCTCGCCGCCGGCAATGCCCTGATACGACGAGATCGCCCACTGGTTGTTGACGATATTGAGGATGACCGGCGGCCGATAGACCGAGGCGAACACCAGCGCCGAATGGAAATCGGTTTCGGCGGTCGAGCCGTCGCCGATCCAGCCCGAGGCGATCTTGTCGTCGCCCATGATCGCCGAGGCCATCGCCCAGCCGACCGCCTGCGGGTACTGAGTGCCGAGGTTCCCGGAGACTGTGAAGAATCCGGCCTCCTTCACCGAATAAAGGCCGGGAAGCTGGCGCCCCTTGAGGCGGTCCTTCTCGTTGGAGAAAATCGAGCACATCATGTCGACCATTCGCCAGCCGGCCGCGATGAGGAGCCCTTGCTGGCGATAGGTGGGAAAGCACATGTCGCCGGAGGCGAGCGCCTTGCGATGCGCGCAAGCGACCGCCTCCTCGCCAAGAGACGTGATGTAGAACGACGTCTTGCCCTGTCGCTGCGAAAGCAGCATGCGCGCGTCGAAGGCGCGGGTCAGCATCATGTCGCGCAGTCCCTTGCGCAACTGCTCGGCGCTGAGTTCGCCCGCCCAGTCGCCGACCGCGTCGCCGTTGTCGTCGAGAACCCGGATCATCGAGTAAGCGAAGTCGCGGATGTCGCCGGGCGCGACGTCGATCGGCGGCCGCGGCGCCTCACCGGCCTCCGGCACGTCGACATGGCCGAAATCGGGCTTGCCGCCCGGCCGCACGCTCGGCTCCGGCACATGCAGCGAGAGACGTGGACCCATGGATCATGTTCCCGGCGACGTCGCGGGCGCACCGCGCTCGCTTTCCGCGGGACATCTTACACCAATTACACCAAACAGCGCTTCAGCGGATCAGCGAACGCCTTCAGGCCAAGGGGATGCGGGCCGGCGACGACGACGCTCAGGCACTGCATTTTCCTGCCGCCGGCCGGTCGCCCTCCCTGGTCGTCACGACGGTAGCGGTTCCGCCTGGGACTCCCCGCGCGGCGCGATGACGGCGCGCAGCCGACTGATTTCCCGGCGCAGGTCCAATACGCCCCAAAGCCCTGCCGGGATCGCGAAGGCGACGCAGGCCGCGACCAGCAGCGGGAACGACTGGCCGCTGCGCTCCAATTCGATCAATTCAAGCCCTGCGAAGAGGACGAACAGAAACCCGATAGCCGTCGAGAGCGTGAAGACGGACCGCCCGCCCTCCGGCATACGGCGCGCCATGGAAAACGCGCCGGCAAATCCGGTGATCTCTCCCGCGAGCCGCGCCGCCAGCACCGCATTGATCGAACGATCGAAAAAGGAGAACAGCACCATATAGGCGAGAGAGCTTGAAACGAGGACGTTCGAGACCGCCAGCCGCTTGGTCCGGCTGGCGTTCAACGTCGTTGAGGTGAAAGGCTCCAGGCGAACGAACCGCACGAAAGCCGCCGTCCCGAGAAGCACCATCGACAAAGAGCTCAACTCGGAATTTGGCCCCGAACACCAGCGAAATAATGGGGTCCATGACGAGGATGACCGCCGCGGCATAGATGGCGCCAACGACGGAAAAGATGGTTGAAGCGGCGCGAATCTCCTGGTTGAGCCATGGCCGAACCGAACGGGCATGGTACAGGCGCGCCAGAACGGTCGTCCCCAGGACACGATTGATGAACTCTGCGGCGTCGTGGTCGCCAGCACGACAACCGAATAGACAGCAACGGTCTGAAGGTTGAAAAATCCTGCCACGATAAACCGGTCGGCCTGCTGTGCAATCGATAGGCCGAGGCCGTTCACCATGAGCGGATACCCGAATTTAAATGCCGCCTTGAATAGAGGGCTACGGAAATCAAGCCGGTAGGGCATGTTAGCAAACCAGCGGCTCGCAAAGAAAAGGCTGACATTCTGGGCATAGACAGAGGCTATGATGGCCAGATGATTGTGTGTAATCAGCGCGGCAACGATTAAAGTAGCGAGAGAAAAACCGACGGCAACCCCGGTCGTTTTGACCAAGGGCCAATACTGGAAATCGCGCTCGGCGACTCTCGGGGCCAAATGCTCAAACGGACGCAGGAGCATCGCTGGAGCGAGCGCAGCGAAGCTGGTCCAGTAGTCTCCGAGAGACACGGCCGCGGCCACAACCGGCGCAGCGCAAAGCGCGAGCAGGCAGACCACGACGCCGCGAACGACGGAAAGCGCGTGGGCGCTCGCCAGCGCCTCCTCGAATTTCTCTTTTGGCGCCGCGTAGACAAATCGATAGATCGCAAGGTCTGACGACATTTCGAGGAAGGCGATGAAGGCGGTCAAGACCGACACGAAACCGACTTCCCTCAGAGGTAAAATATGCGTCAGCGCGACCATGCGCAGGAGAGGCATGCCGAATTCGATCGCGCTGAGGATCATCAGCGGGTAAGTTGTCTTCAGCTTGTCGAGGACCCTGAATTCGAAGGCGATTTTCGCCGACAGCGCGGCAACGAAACTCGTCAGTTTTGTCGTCCGTTCGCGACCGTGCCAATTCAACATCGGATCAGAGTCGCAACGCGGCAGACGAGCAGGGCGAAGGTGCTGTAACGACGGCGGGCGGGCCACCCCGAACTTTACGATAATGCAGTTCAAACATCGGACCTCAACATTTCCCCGGTCGCGCGAAGCGGACTTGCACACATGGTTCGGTGCTTTGCTCGTCGCCGGTGTATCGGGCGTCAGCCCTTCGGACTAGGCCGCAACTCTGACATCAGACCGGGAGGAACCCATCGCCTTCATGGCCTGCGCAAATCGTCCTGAATTTTTCAAACTGCGGCTTCATATCATCCCGGGGAATCGGACAGATAGCAGGGTTGGCGCGGACCACGAAAGTCAGGGCGGCTAAGGGCGTGGCAGGGCTTCGAGAGGAGAAGAATTTCGGACGCACCCTGCCGGGCTCTTTATCATTGGGTTCGATCTCATCGCGCGGTTTGAGCGGGATGCCTCGCCCGCCCAGGTCCGCGCGAGATCGGGTGAGCTTGGCGTGCCGAGCGCCGCCGGTGCAAGGCTATCTTCTACGTATTTGTGTACTGAATTGGTTCGATCCAATATATATACCCTCACTTCTCGCTTCAGGGCGGACACCGAACTCATTGTCCAACTGACCGGTCCAGCTGTTCCATCTATGCAGTTTGAAGTACAGTCGCCATTTGAGTGAGTCTCTCACAATCACTTCGGATTGATTTGATCCATGATTAACGACGTACGTTACAAGCGGCGGCTCAAGGAATTTCCACGACCAACCTCTGGAATCGAAAAGCCCAGGCAATTGGTAATGTCTGTGTTCACAAAACTCATGATATATTGGAGGATCGTCAAAAAGTGGAATGATGGGAAGCTCGTCCGTCTCCCAGCGGACAGCGGCGCAGGATCCACATTTACCCCAAAGCTTGCCAATCCTTTGATAACGACCCCCCTTCGCATCGAGCCTGTATCCTCGCCTAATCATGATCGCTTTTGCGTCCGAAGATCGTATATTGTTAGCTAGATCTTTCGATACCAAATCATCGGCGTCGAGGATGAACATCCAGCCCCCGCCCAGCCTCCTGAGCTCAGACCCCAACACTTCCAGTTTGCGCATGCGATCGATTTCCATCTCCCAGCGAAACCTAGGGATATCGAAGTCAACAGGGCGAATGATAACTCTTCCGTCACTGACTTCTTCAATGTTCGGCTGCTCGTGACAGGCGACGATCACTCGTACATCGGTGCCTGTTTGATTGAAAACGGATCTGAGAGTCGCGGCAAACAGTTTTTCCGTGCTTGGCCAGTCCCTCGCGACTCTGGCGCTCATAAGCGGGATTCCAAAAGTCACCTCGTTCATTGAGCATCCCCACCGAGCTCGCGATCGAGCCACCGGCTCTCTTCGAAAGGCAATCTCCAACCACTCAATAGGTGAACAGCGGAGACTAATTCTTACCCCCGTGACCGCGCCCACGGCAGTGGCGGTGCGGTTTGATGACGCTTAGACAGGGATAGCGATGCTCGGCAGTCGGAAAATGTAGTCATCCTTCTCCGAACTCCGCTGCGACTCACTGTAGGGTGCGAGATCGCCGCCACCGTTCAGGTAATAATCCCAAGCATACGAGTTCGGTAGTCGGAGGACGTCAAATCCCGCATCCGAGAACTTCGCAGGAAGGTCACGATTGCCAGTAGAAATCTCTACGACAACATTCAGCGGTCGACAAAAGATCTCTTTATGTGCTATAATCTCCTCAAGAGGAGCCCGTTCTGCACCCTCAATATCGATCTTTATGAACGAAACTCGGCCGGCAGCGTCCCCAAGTGCACCCATTAGAGTATCACAGGGAACCGAAAGTGCTGTCTCGGCGGCTTGAAAGACAATGGTTGCGGTGCCAGAGTTTCTTGCAGTAGGCGCAGCTATATTGACATCTCCCTTGTGGTCTGCAATGGCAATGTTTCTGGAATCGACGTTTGAGCACTTGTTAGCTTCGAGATTGTCTCTGAGGCTTTTGTAGGTCGAAGGAAAGGCTTCGATCGCAATTACCTGTCCATTGTCGCCAACGAGGCGCGCCATTAACATGGCGAAGTATCCATGGTTAGCTCCGACATCCACTACAGTCTGTCCATCCGAACAGTATCAATCATAAACCGCGTCAAAGCAGGCTCAAAAAAGCCAAAGAAACAAATGCGCTTGAGAACCATATCTGTAATCGTTCCCTTCATAGTAGCGCCGTAGAAAGTCTTAAAACGACGGTTTGGCTTAATTATTTCTCCAGCCGCCATATAGGACCATTGTAAAAAATTGGCAAGACCAGGCACTCTTGTGTAAATATTACGATTAAGACGCGTTATTAAGTCAGAAGACGTAAGATTAACGTTTGCGTTCACTTCCAATCTTCCTCTTTTTAAAGGGTCCGTATTACGTTAGCGCCATTTTCATCAGCTGGATACCAACAATCTCATTTAACCTCATCAATATCGCACTCACACCTCCCGTCCGCATTGATTCACCACGCTCGGCTGGCCGCCGTCCCTTCGCGCATCTTGCAGGCGGCCTGACAATCTGGGATAAGCGGCAGCACAGGTACGTGATCGATTGGGACCACTATCCGCGGTCGTTGTTGTTCCCCCTCACCATATCGTAAACTATAGTAGACGCTAGCCCGCAAAAGCAAGTGGATAAGTTCAAATCGTTGTGTCCCAGGCTTTCCGCGATTCCAATTAGTTACAGCGCGACCGAAAGGTCTAGACGGCGGATCCAATACACTACTGGACCAGTCTGACAATTTGAAGCCCTTTGAATTTTCCGGCCGCGTCGCGTCGTGCGTATGTGCGGCATGCTAACCGCCATTCGATTTGCGTTACGCCCGCCTACCTTGCTGACACAGCGATTTTGTTAAACATTGCAATGCGGCAAAAAAATGCATCGAGAGTGAAACCGATTCGGCTCGGGGCCGGCTCCCCCGACGAGACGGACCGCCCGGGAGCCGAGCATCCGACGAGGCGGCAGGCTCGGCGCACGCGAGCCGCCGCGAACAGCGCCCAGGACCCATAAAGCGCTGAGTTCACCCCCCGCCTCCCTCGCGCGGCGGTCCCCCCGCCGCGCGGAAAGCGGCGACGAAGTCGGCGAGGGTCTTTGCGTCCATATCGGAAACCGCGACATAGGCGAGGTTGGCGTCCCTCCAGCGCGCCACATGGTAGCCGTCGACGGTCTCGATCCCTTGGCTCCCCGCCGCCGGGGAGTCGGGCGGCAGCTCGGTCACCGCGACCATGTGCTCGTTGTGGCGATAGACAAGAGTCGGGGCGGGAACCCGGTCGACGACCGAGACGCGGCCGCCCGCGAGCGGGAACCCCTGCGAGACGAGGTCGACGATGTCCGCGCTGACCGTGGTGCGGCCTGCAAGCCAGGGCTTCACGGCATGCCGGTCGGACGATGCGACGTCGAAGGGCTGTCCGGCGATGGCGGCGCGGGCGTAGTCCGAGACAAGGCCGTCGGCAACGGCCTGCGAGGGCCGCGGGGCCCACATCGCCATGAGCCCAGCGCCGGCGACGAAGCCGAGCACGGCGAAGGAGGCGGCGACCGGCAGCCATGTCGCGATGCGTGACGGCCGCGCCTTGGAGGCGAGCGGGACGACGTTCGTCGGGGGGGCCTGTACCCCGGCGTCCGCCAGCGCAAGCACGCTGTCGACGAGCGCCTTCGGCGCGATCTCCCGTGGGGCATTGCGGCGTAAGGCGTCACGCACGGCTTCGAGTTCGCCATATTCGGCGGCGAGCGCCGGGTCGGCGGCGAGATCGCGTTCGAACGCGAGCGCGTTGGCGGCGTCGAGCTCGCGGTCGAGGGCGGCGTTGATCCGGAGGCTTCGCGGATCGGGATTGGGGTCGCTCATGGTTCCGCTTTCAGGACTTTCGCGAGCGCGTTTCGGGCGCGCGCCAGGCGCGACATGACTGTTCCCATTGGCAGGGCGGACGCCTCGGCGATGTCGCGATAGGAGAGGCCATTGACGTCGCGCATGACCAGAACCTCCAGGAGCGGCGGCGGCAGCGCCGCGATCGCCTCGCCTCAGTCGCTCGCCGTCCTCGACCGCGATCAGGGCGGCCTCAGGATCGGGCGCGTCGTCCCTATCGCCGGCGGGAGCGCGTCGAGCTCGTCGAGGCCGCCGGCGAAGGCCAGGTCCTTGCGGCGGTTGCGCGCCATGAAGGTGATCGCCGCGTTGCGGACGATGGCGAGGAACCACGGCTTCGGCCGGTCGACGCTGGTCGACTCGAGCGCCTTCAGCGCCCGCAGCGCCGCCTCCTGCACGATGTCCTGGGCGTCGACGGCGTCGCGGCACAGCCACTTCGCCAGCGAATAGGCGTCGTCGAGCAGCGGCGGCACAATGGCGCGGAAACGCTCGGCAGCGCGCGGACTGGCGGCCGTCACAACGCGACCGCAGCCCGTTCGCCCCGCTTGCGGGACGAGGGTGGGCCGCAGACTTGGATGATGGGCGGCTCGGGCGTTGGAGGTCCACGGCGCAACGCCAACCAACGCAAGTCGGCGCCACGCCTCGCTCCGTCTCTCCGCCCGCTTCGCGGGGGGAGAGGGTCGCCCGTCCTTACTTCGCCTTCTCTTTCAAGAACTCGATCACATCCGCACGATCTTGCGGGTTGTCGAGGTGAAAGAACATCTTCACGCCGGGCACAAAGGCCTGCGGATTGGTCAGCCACTTGTCGAGAATCTCCTCGTTCCAGACGATTGTCGCCTTTTTCAGCGCGTCCGAATAGTCGTAGTCGGGCAGGGACCCCGCCTTGCGTCCATAGACGCCGCGGTGCCGCGGTCCCACGTCGTTCTGGTCGAGCGAGTGGCAGTCGCTGCAGGCCTGATAGATCGCTTCGCCGCGGACCGGGTCGCCGACAGGCGCGGCCGCAGCGGGACTGGCGGCGAGCGCCGCCAGCATCGCAAACATTCTGCGCATGGCGATCCTTCAGGCGAGCTCGGAATCGGTCACGGCGAGGCTTGTCGGCGTCGGGACATAGGCGACCTCGCGCACGCCGAGCCATTTGCGCAATTCGCCCGCCGGCACGAGCTTGGGTCCCGCCGACGGCGCCGTTCCGGGCGCCGGTTGGGGAAAGGCGCTCGACCGGGCGGTATGGAAGGTCACGGCGCCCTCGACCTTCTGCATAAGCTGGTGGATATGGCCGTTGAGGACCGTCACCGAGCCGAAGCGCGACAAGAGCGCCAGCGCCTGCGCCGAATCCTCGGTCCCCCAGCCCCAGTCGGGGGCGATCATCCACAGCGGGATGTGGCAGAAGACGACGATCGGCGTCGAGGCAGACTTGCCGCGCAGGTCGTCGTCGAGCCAGGCGATCTGCTCGGCGCCGAGCGAGCCGAGACCGTTGGTCTTGAGGTCGACCACGTTCACCAGCGACACGAAATGCACGCCGCCGTGGTCGAAGGCGTACCAGCCGCCGCCCGCGCCCTTGCCGAAGCGCTCGAGATAGGCGTCGCGCGTCCTGGCGTCGATGATGTCGTGCTCGCCCGGCGAGAAGTGGACGTCGAGCCTCGCCCGCTTGAGCATCTGAAGCGCGTCGTCGAACTCGGCGGGCTTGGCCGTATGGGCGATGTCGCCGGTCTGGAGGATGAAGGCGGGGCTGCCGGGCATGGCCAGCACCTTGTCGATCGCGGCGTCGAAGGTTGCCCTCGCGTCGGGGTTGGCGGGCTTGGAGAAGCCGATATGGCTGTCGGAAAGCTGGACGAAGGAGAAGCCTCCTTCCGCCGCCCTGGCCGAGCCGATCAGCCGCGACGCCGGCACGCCGCCGGCCACCGTCCAGACGACCCCGGTCCCCGCCCAGAGCATGCATTTCAGGCTTTGCCGGCGGTCAACCCCGCCATCATCGTCGCGCGTCGTCATGGGATGTCGTCCTCTTCCGTCGGCGTTCGAGCGCCGGATAGGAAAGAGACTTCGAGGAGGGCGCCGGCTTATTCCGGACAGCCGGCAAAAATCTTCCAGGCCCGCGGTTCGTGTGATTCCGCCCTCCCCACGCTCGTCATCCATGGCGCCGACGATCCGCTGATCCCGGTCGCTGCCGGGGAGGACACCGCGAGAAGCGTGTCCTGTCGCCGAACTCCTCATCGTTCCGGCGCTGGGACACGATTTTCGCGAGTTCGGCGGTCCCGGTCTATCTTGAGGCGATCGGCGGCTTCGCGGCTAAGGGCGAAGCGCAGAGTGGAGCTTGAGGGCCCAATAGGGTCCCGCTGACAGGCGTCCGCCGAAGTCGCCGCCGCGCCCTCGAGCTTGCGTGGCGCTCACCGCATTGTATTTCTGTACTCCGGAGCAACTCTCTCATGCCCGACGTCCGCGCCAATGGAATTGACATCGCCTACGAGAGCGTCGGCGACGTTGGCGATCCGGCGATCCTGATGATCAAGGGGTTGAACACGCCGCTCACGGGCTGGCCGGATTTGCTTTGCAGCGGACTCGCGGCGCGCGGCTTTCGCGTCATCCGATTCGACAATCGCGACGTCGGCCTCACCACCCACCTTCCAGAACTCGGCGCGCCGGACCTTGCAGCGATGATGGCGAAGGTCCGGGCGGGAGCATCCGTCGTCGCGCCTTACGCGCTCGACGACATGGCGTCGGATGCAGCCGGGCTCCTCGCCGCGCTCGGGATCGAGTCCGCCCATATCGTCGGCTCGTCGATGGGCGGCATGATCGCGCAACTCGTGGCGCTCAACCACCCTCAGGCAACCCGGAGCCTCGTCTCGATCATGTCCTCGTCTGGCCGACCCGGTCTTCCGCCGGCCCAGCCCGGGGCGATGCAGGCGCTGATGACCTTGCCCAAGAGCCCCAGCCACGAAGATCGGCTCGCGACCGCCATCGCTGCAGTCAGGACGATCGGCAGCCCGGGATTTCCGGCGACGGACGATGAACTCGCGGCGTTTCTCGGGCGCAGCATCGACCGCACGCCGTTCGATCCGCCGGCCGCCGCGCGCCAGATGGCGGCGATCGTGGCCGCGCCGCCGCGGCACGTCCGGCTGACGACCCTGACAATCCCGGCGCTGGTCATCCATGGCGCCGACGATCCGGTCATTTCCGTCGCCCATGGCGAGGATGTGGCGCAAAGCATTGCGGGCGCCGAGCTTTTGATCATCCCTGGCGCCGGCCACGACTTCAACGAAGCTCTGACGCCGGTTTATCTCGAAGCGATTGGCGGCTTTGTGGCGAGGTTGGAGGCCGGCGTCGTCGGGCCGGGCGTGAGGACGGCTGAAGGGTGCTCAGCTGACCAAGGCCGCCTCCTGCGGCGCGCCAACGGTCGCCACTCCGCCCCCGGCGAAGCGGATCCCTGCCTCCGCGCAGGCTCGCGTCCGATCCGCGACGCGGGCCGGGTCTCCGGCTGCGGCCGCCAACATGACCGCGGCGTTTGCGCCCATCGCGCAGGCGTTGGGCGGGGCGGGCATGGGGTCGGCTCCCGGCGCTGTGACGCTGCCGCCTGACCACCCGGCCGCGAACGCGAGCCAGGTCGTCGCGGACTTCTTCGGGCCGGCGTTGTACGCCTCGATCGCCGCGTGGCGCCTGTCTTGGTCCGGTGCGCGCACCCAGGCTTCGGCCGCGCGAGTAGCGACGTCTTCGGCGCTCGCGCCGAGCAGGCCGCGGACACATTGGATCGCCCACCAGACCGCCTTACGGCGCGGCAAGAGATGGGCGATGAAGATGATCGCGTCGTTCGGATGTGGGGACGCGAGCAATGCGTCCGCGTAGTCCAGAGGCTCGATGCCGCCATCCGGCGGCGGCGCGATGACGCTGAGGTCCCCGAAGGTATCGAAGACGCTGAGGGCGGTGGCGAATCGGATGCGCGTCGGCATGCTCGTCCCCTAAATGATGGGGAGCCCGCTCGCCGTACCGGCGCCGATGGTCACAAGCGGAATGGTGACCATCGGGGAAGCAAAGGTCACGGGCCCGTAAGACAACGTCATCGTCGGAGTCAAGGTCGTCACTCCGCTCGGCTCGACCATCAGCTGCGACGCGGGCGTCCCGCTGATCATGACGCCGGACGGCCCCATGGCGATCTGGGCGATCAACCCTCCCGGTCCGACGCTTAGCGTGATGCCCTCCATATTCATGACGATCTGGGTCGCCATCCCGTCCGGACCGACGTTGAGCGTGATGCTCGACGTGTCCATCTTGATCTGGGTCATCGGAGACCCGATGGGCCCGACGTTGATCGTGGCGGTCTGAAAGGCGTTGAGCGTGAAGTTGCCGCCGCCCGTCGGCCCGCCGACGGTGATCGTCTCATCGCCGCCTACATTCTCCGTCTGATTGGCCCCGATGTCGCGCTGCTCGTTGTTGAGCGCCTTGAACATGAGATCCTTCTGCGAGCGCAGTTTGACCCGCTCGCTGCCGGCCGTATCGTCGAACAGCAGCATATGGTAGCCATTTCCGCCGACACTCGATCGCGTCAGAATTCCGGAATTTCGTCTTCTTGCCTGGCAGCGTCATCGGCACGGTGTTCGCCCCGTTGTAGACCGAGCCGACGACGATCGGGCGGTCAGGGTCGCCGTCGTCGTAGGCGATCAGGACTTCGTCGCCAACACGAGGCACAAACAGGGCGCCGCGGTTGCTGCCCGCCCAAAACTGCGCAACGCGGACGCGCCGCGACGGTTTCTTTTTCCGGTCCCAGTAGAACTGCACGAGGATGCGGCCGAGCTTGTCGACGTCGATCTCCGGACCTCCGTCTTGGCTCTTGATGACGAGGGCAGACTGCGTCCCGATAATCGCCGGCTTACGGGTGCGCTGGGGCATCCGATACGGGAGATCGCTCCTCGAGAGTTGAAAGGCCCCGTGGTAAACGGGGTAGCGGGCGCTCCGCGAGGGATCCGACTCATACGTCTGTGTGCCGAAGCTATGCACGCAGCGCAGGATCAGGTAGTCCCCATTCTCGCTGTCCTCTTGGTCGGTCGAAGTGCGCTTGACTTTGAAACCCGGGGTCAATGTAGGCGCGTACCCAGTTGCAGCGCAGTGGAAATTCCGCATTCGCTCGACGTCACGCGATACCGCTGCGAGATTCACTCCCTTGTTTTGATCTTTATAACCGCCCGGATAGTTGTAGATCTCCATATCGCCGTGTTCATATTGGTACGCGTATTGCGCGGACGCGAGAAGAACGGACCCGGGCTGTTCGTAATCCTAGTCGTTGTGTGCGAAGATGCCTGAGACCAGTTCGCTGCTCCCCTTCCAATCATGCAATTCCTGCGCGTCTTCCCGTTCGCCGACGGTCGACGGATTGTAGACGACTTCCGACAGGTTGGTGAGTGATACGTGGTTGGTGGAATCGGCGAGCACCAGATAATGAATGCTTGGCAACTCGCCGTCGCCAGGCATGAATTGAAAGTAGTAGTAGAATTCCGTACTTCTCCATGAGCCGAAGGACGAAGTTGAGATCCGTCTCTTGATATTGAACCGTATACTCGAGCTTCGGATAGTCATTTACCGTAAGGTCGAGAACGTCGTTGAAGCCACGGTCCTGGAATACCTGATTGATGATCTCTTTCGGAGTCATATTTGGAAATATACGACAGTCCGATGTCAGCGATAGCAACCAGAACCAAGGGCGGAGCACGAGGGTATAGAGGTAAAAGTCGCCGCGAGGTCCGAGCCAACTCGCTTCCGTCAGCACGCCGCTAAAATCGCGGCCGACATCGTCATGGGTCTTCAAATGGATGCTGCAATTCTGGCCAAGCGCTTTATCGAAATTGATGGTCTGCCTTGGACTAAGAACTTCGGTCCGGATTACGAACAATTCCCCCATCCCCTCGGTGCAGTCGAAGCGCGTGAGAAGCAAGACATCCTTCCCTAATGGAGAGGCAAGCGCCGCCTCCTGCTGATCTTGCGTCGCGTCGTTTGCCATAGCGCCCTCAAGTATCCCCTCATATTCATGTGATGCCGAACGCCTCGGAGAAGGTTGGATTTTGGCATAGGAGTTCTTGATATCGTTCGATGAGTGGCCGCAGGCGTTGTTCTGGCATGTTGGGGATGAGGTCGTAGAGCAGGCAGCCTTGGCGGAACAGGGAATGGACGCGGCGCTTGACGGTGCTGGTTCGGAGTTGACGATCCATTCCGAGGCTCTCGCCGGCTGCGCCCAAAATCGTCAACAGCAGGATGGCGAAGGCGTTCAGGAACAGGAGGCGATCGCGGCGTTGCGGATCGTTGATCCTCAGCGCGCTCATGCCCATTCCGAAGCGCAGGTCCTTGCTGTCGCGAAAGCTGGGTTCGATGGTCCAGCGTTTGGAATAGAGCTTGATGATCTGAGGGGCGGAGAGCGAGCCGTCGCTGGCGGCCAGATGCCAAGCCTCCTTCATGCCGGCCGCCTTGACGCACACGACCGCTCCGACCCTGTGGCGGCCGGCGGTGATTTCCGCGTCGCGCAAGATCCGCGCCCGCCCGCCTTTGCCGACCCAATCGGCGGCGAACCGGGTCTCGCCGTCGGCGGCGCTGACGTGGATGGCGCCGCGAAAGCGAATGACGTATCGGAAGCCCAGGCTCTCCAGGAATTCGAATAACTTGACATCGCCGATCCCCGGCTTTGATCCGGGGACCGATCGGCCAGGATCGTCACGGCCACGCCCTCGGGCAGGAGCGCCTTCAGGCGGGTTAGGCACAGGTCCTCGAAATCATTGCGCTGGTTCTTCAATTCGTCCTTGTCGACCGTCAGCCAGAGGAGCGGGGTGGCCCTTCCGTGGCGGGTGATGAGATGCAGCGCGAGCGTGGACTGATTGTCGGCGTCGAAGTCGGTCCAGTCCATCGCCACTACGATCTCGCGCCGCTCGCCCACGACCTCGCGAACCCACGAACCGAACAACTCCCAGGGGACCACGCCCGCGTTGCTCAACAACCGATCGACCTGTTTGATCGCGGACTTGGCGAACAGTCCACGCGCCTTCGCGAGCGCCTGGCCGATCAACGAAACCGCCAGGCATGCCCCGCTCATCACCCCGAGCGTTCCATTGGCCAAAGACAGCACGCGCTTGGCGTGCAAATCGTCGATGAATACGCGGTTCAAGAATTCATGAACGAAATCAAACCGCTCCTTCGGCGCGCGCATCAATCCCCCAGCCCGCTGATTCCCCATTCAGCCGTGCCAAGACTCCGAAATTCCGGCGTTCTCGAGTTCCGCAAAAATGAGGGGATTCATGAGCATAGCGCCCTCACTAAATCTCATCTTTAGTTGTTTGCATGCGCAAATCGCTTTCAGTGTTACTCTTTTAGCTATTGCTGGCCGCTAGCAACCCAAGAAACGGAACTTGATCGGACTGGGTTTACTGAGCCATTTTCAGCATTTCGACTGCCCCCTCTTCGACTGCTCCTAGGGAGCTTTCATACGCCGCCACGGACGGCGCAGCGGCGCCGCCTGAAGACGACGTCACGACACGAAGGAGAACTGTATCGGCCTTGCTGACCAGCGTGGTCAGCCTCTCGACTGCCGCGGTCGCCGACGCGCCTTCAGACGCGGCCGCGGCTCCGCCTGCTGCGGCGCCAGCTGCGAGGGCCGCGACCGCAGCGACTTCGACGATCAAGGCGGTAATCGCCACGGTCCCGGCAATGGTCGTGACTTTTGCGCACGCGCCCTCAATTCCGCCCTTCCAACCGTAATAGATTCCGGTCGCTTCAAGAAGCGCAGTCCGAGCGCGGATAATAGCCCTACCCGAACTCGACCAGGTTGCCTTCTCTTAACGTTGAGCGGGCGTGTGCGATTTCGCTGGCGCAGTTGTTCCATATTTGCGGGGGCGGGATATCACTATTGAAGAAATAATTCGTCCAATAGCCAATAAATCCACTGAAATTGCCTTGTGATCCAGTGAGGAGGCCCGCCTGAGCCTTATGGTCTGCGGATGCATTCTCCAGCTGGCGCGCAATACGATCAATGAGTTCCTCCATTTCTTTGCGAATCTTCTTTCTGCGCTTGGCCTCGTCCGACAGCGCGAGTACAGAGTACAAAATAAGCCCTGGCCTGTTTCTTGACCGCAATTGACCAGGGATATAGAGTGTGGTAGATGTACAAGTTCGTTTGTCTGGATTTCCAATAAATGGCAATGTGTGCGGAGGGTACCAGGATGGGGTGTCCCGATTCCAGTTTGAGGTCCCAATCACGGTAGTCAATGTATCTGTGATTCTATAGTAACTTTCAAATTGGTTAATGGCGGACCTCAAATCGCTATTCACAGTCTTAATTTCATAAAATGTTCTTTCGCTAAAATTTACTATGTCGGGTCGAAGTTGATTCTGAATCCCCTTGAGCTCTGATAAAATATATTGTGCCTCATTGACTCCGTTTTTACCAAATGACTTTTCAAGGATTTCTTATTTGATCTTTACTCAAGCTGATTCCTCGAGGTTCCCTATCGAAATCAGAACCCAGAAAATACGCCTGGTTGCTGTGATTATCTTTATAAGCAGCCTCAATCGCCAGATTTGCCGGCAGCCAAAGTTCCTTTCCCGGACCGGCCGCTGTAACCTCCCAGTCCGGCAGACCTGGGCACGGTGGGCCTTCGTGCAGTAAGACTGTATCCGGCGAAGGCCGGCAAAGCTCCAACTCGACCTGCACACGCGCCCCAGAAAGAACCGCGTTTGCGAACGCGTTTGCGCAGCGCTCCCAGACACTATCCCGCCCCACGAATAGAAGCGTTCCGGATGGATTGCCTATGACTTCTTGAGCAACGTGGGCGACTTCATGCGCCAGCAACCAGATACCCCACGCAGTCGCCGTGGTAAAATTGCCTGCGCCAAACACGATATGATTTCCAAAGGTGTAAGCACTGGCGCCGAGCGCGCGCGCGGAGGTCGCCGCGAGTTCATCGCAATGGATAAGCGCTTGTCCTAAATCCACACCTGCGCGTTCTTCAAAGAAATGTCGCCAGGCCCCAGGTATCGGCTGGCCGGGATTGCCAATTGCCTGCCTAACTAGCTCCGAAACGGAACGTGGTGTCATTCAAATAGTCCTTATCAGCACATCGATAAGGTTAAGGCTTCCTTCACTCCGCCTTGAAGGCTCGTTGTCGCCGTTTAATGAGTATGACGCTTGCTCACCCGGCCAAAAAACGTCTCTGAGCGACCTCCGGACCGATGGTGAGGGCCCCCCAAACCCAGAGGCCCCCCCAATCCTCCGGAGTTTGACGCCTCCGCTAATGGACCACAGTGATGCAGGTCACAGAGCACGCGGATCAAGCCGAGCGATCGAAGCGGCATCGCTCCAGCGACCCTATTGATGGCTTTGCGCCCCGCTCCCCCTTGGCCTACTCTCCCGGCGCCGCCGACCGCGCGGCCCAACCGGAAAGGACCGCTCTCCATGACCATCGCCGTCGGTGAAAGCCTGCCCAATGTGACGCTCATGCTCGTGACCCCGGACGGCCCGAAGCCGGTCGCGACCAAGGATTATTTCTCCGGCAAGACCGTCGTCCTGTTCGGCCTGCCGGGCGCCTTCACACCGACCTGCCACAAGAACCATCTTCCCGGCTTCGTCGCCAACGAACCGGCGTTCAAGGCCAAGGGCGTCGACGCCATCGCCATGACCTCCGTCAACGATCCGTTCGTGCTGGCGGCCTGGGCCGAGGCGAGCGGTTCGGGCGACCGCGTCGACTTTCTCGCCGACGGCAGCGCGGTGTTCGCCAAGGCGGTCGGGCTCGACCTCGATCTCGGCGAGCGCGGCATGGGCATGCGCTCGAGGCGCTATTCGATGCTGGTGAAGGACGGCGTGGTGAAGGAACTCAACGTCGAGCCCCAGCCCGGAGTCGCCGACCTCTCGGGCGCCGAACATATTCTCGCGCAGGTCCCGTAGAGACGGAAAGCGCTTCACCTCGGTTGAGGTGAGCACGCGGCGGCTGACCTTTTCCCCGCAGGCCGAGCTACGCGATACACACATCCTAGGATCGCCGCGCGAACCCCTTCCCCAGCTTGCTGGGGAAGGTGGCCGAAGGCCGGATGGGGTGTGGCCCGCCGCCTCGGCCCAGGTCGGATTGCGCGACCGTCATTGTGAAGTGTCGCCGGATCGTACTTGGCATTCCGCACCCGATCCGGTCCTCCGGGCCTCCTTCCCCACCTTGTGGAGAAGGAGGCGGCGGCTGGAAGCATGCAAAGGCCTATGAACGGATGTCGCGGCCCCGCAAGCGGGGCGAGGGGGGGGGAAATGCGCCTCTGAGCGCCTACCTCAAATTCCCCGTATGCCCGAGCGAGTACCGCCCAGGCTGGGGCCATACCGTCAGTCCGTGCGGCATGCCGCCGACCGGGATCGTCTTGACCGCGCCGTCGTCGGTATTGAAGGCGTAGATCACGCCGTCGTAGCGCCCCGACAGCCACAGCCATTTGCCGTCGGCGGAGAGGTTGCCCATGTCCGGGCTGCCCCCGCCGGGGATGGTCCAGGTCGCCAGTACGCGCGGCTGAAACATGTCCACCACGCTGACGCTGCCCAGGCCGTTCTTCACCCCGGCGATGTTGTGGGTGCCGCGGTTGGACACGTAGAGCTTCGTCCCGTCGCGCGACGGATAGAGTCCGTGCGCCCCGACGCCGGTGCGGATGAAGCCGATCTGCTGGAACAACTCGCCCGCCACCAGGACCAGGCCGTCCTTGAGCAGGTCGGCGACAAAGAACACCGAGCCGTCCGGCGACACGCGGATGTCCTGCGGCATCCCGCCGGGCGTCAGCTCGAGCATGCCGGCGAGCGTGTGATGGACGAGGTCGATCTTGGCGAGCGCGTTGCCGAACTCGCAGGTGAAGATGGCGTAGGAGCCGTCGGCGGCGAAGTCGGCGTGATTGATCCCGGCGCACCGGGGCGTCGGAATGTAGCCTTGCAACGCCATGCTGTGCGGATCGCGGAACTCCAGTCGCCGCATCGCCTCGGCGACCATGATCGCGGACTTGCCGTCGGGCGTGAAATAAAGGTTGTAGGAATCCGGCACGTCGATCGCCTTGCCGAGCTTGCCGGTCCTTGGGTCGATTGGTGCCACATCGGCGTGACCGCCGCCATAGGAGATGTCGCCTGACACCCAGAGCGTCTGCAGGTCCCAGGACGGAACGATGTGCTCCGGGCTCGGAACGGCGTTGAGGCTCTCGATTACCTTGAAGGTCTCGGGGTCGATGACGTCAACCTTGCCGGTGATCAGGTTCGGTGAATAGACGCGCTCGAGCTGACCGGCGACAGCCGGGCTGAACAGGCCCGCGGCGGTTCCCGCATAGACGTTCTTCGGATCGACCAGCGCCGGCATCGACAGATTGGCACGCGGCAGATCCATGCCCTGCTGGGGTCCGAGCTGATAAGCCGCCAATTGAAGGAAATCGCGCTCGGTCCGTCCCTGCTCGACCACGCTGCTGCAAAACGACGCGCATTGCGCCGCGTCCGTACAGGCGGTCGGGATGGTGAAGGATTGCGCGGTGTCGAGGGCCGAATCCGAACTGAGCGCCGCCGTCGCCAAGACCAGGATCGACGCGCCGATCCACCCCTGCCGCATCTTTGCCCCGTCCCGTTATCGCGGACGCGGTCGCCCAGACCGCAAATCATCTGGCATGTGTGCGCTGAGTTGGATGACTGGCGGATGAACGGAGGATGAACGGGGGCGGCGCCGGGGCGATGGCGCGAATCCGCCGCTTCGCCTATTCTCGAGCCCATGACCCAGCCCCACCGTCCGGTCGGCCCCGGCGACCATGTCTTTCTCGTCGACGGCTCGTCGTTCGTCTTCCGCGCCTACTTCCAGTCGATCCGGCAGGACCAGAAGTACAACTATCGCTCCGACCGCCTGCCGATCGGCGCGGTCCGGCTGTTCGCCACAAAGGTGCTGCAATTCGTCAAGGACGGCGCGGCGGGCATCAAGCCGACCCATCTCGCCATCATCTTCGACAAGTCGGAGAACTCGTTCCGCCGCGAGCTCTACCCCCCCTACAAAGGCAACCGCTCCGAGCCGCCGGCCGACCTCGTGCCGCAGTTCCCGCTGATGCGGGCGACGGTGCGCGCCTTCGGCATGGTTCCGGTCGAGCAGGACCGCTACGAGGCGGACGACCTGATCGCCACCTACGCCCGGCAGGCCTGCGACCGGGGCGCGGACGTTCTGATCGTGTCGGCCGACAAGGACCTGATGCAGCTCATCGAGCCGCGCGTCGCCATGTACGATCCGGCCTCCGGCGATCGCGAGGAACGGCGCATCGGCCCGGCTGAGGTTTTCGACTATTTTGGCGTCGGGCCGGACAAGGTGGTCGATGTCCAGGCGCTCGCCGGCAATTCGACCGACAATGTGCCCGGCGCGCCCGGCATCGGGGTCAAGACGGCGGCGCAACTGATCGGCGAATATGGCGACCTCGAGACGCTGCTCGCGCGCGCGGGCGAGATCAAGCAACCCAAGCGCCGCGAAGCGCTGACGGCGGCCGAAAACGTCAACCGCATCCGCATCTCGCACAAGCTCGTCACGCTGGTCCGCGACGTCGTGCTCGAGACGCCGCTCGACGATCTCGCCGCCCCGGCGCTCGACGGCAAGGAGCTCGTCGCCTTCCTCAAGGCGATGGAGCTGACGACGATCACCCGCCGGGTCGGCGAACTCACCGGCGTCGACGTCGCCGCGATCGAGCCCGACCCGCGCTTCGCCGGTTCGGCCGGCTGGCTCGGCCGCAACGGCGAAGCGGCGCTCGCGGTCGACGCCTCGTCGACGACCGCGCCTGCGAGTTCGGAGGCCCCGCCCGCCGCCGCCGAAGGCGCGACGCCTGCGGAGCTGGCAAGGACGCGGGCCGCCGAGGCCAAGGCGCCGGTCGACCGATCGACCTACAAGACGGTTCGGACCCTCGACGAGCTCGGCGCCTGGATCGCCCGCGCCCACGAGATCGGGCTTGTCGCGTTCGACACCGAGACGACGTCGCTCGACCCCTTGCAGGCGGGGCTCGTCGGGTTGTCGCTGGCGGTCGCGCCGAACGAGGCCTGCTACGCGCCGCTCGGCCACCGCACGGGGGCCGAGGACCTGTTCGATGGCGGCGGGCTCGCTGCCGACCAGATCCGCGAGGAGGACGCGATCGCGCTGCTAAAGCCGCTCCTGGAAGCGCCGGGCGTGCTCAAGATCGGCCATAACGTCAAGTTCGACATGCAGATGCTGGCGCAGCGCGGCGTGACCGTCGCGCCGGTCGACGACACGATGCTGATCTCCTATGCGTTGGACGCCGCGGCGACCACCGATGGCCACGGCATGGATATGCTGTCGGAGCGGTTCCTCGGCCACAAGCCGATCGCGTTTTCCGAGGTCGCCGGCTCCGGCCGCAATTTCATCGGCTTTGCGCGCGTCGCCGTCGACAAGGCGAGCGAATACGCCGCCGAGGACGCCGACGTGACGCTGAACTCTGGCTCGCGCTCAAACCGAGGCTGGCCGCCGAGCGACTGGCGACGGTCTACGAGACGCTGGAGCGGCCGATGGTCGCGACCCTTGCCCGCATGGAGCAACGCGGCGTCTCGATCGATCGCGGAATGCTCTCGCGCCTCGCCGGCGATTTCGCCCAGAGCATGGCGCGGCTCGAGGCCGACATCAGCCGCATCGTCGGCGGACCGTTCAATCCCGGCTCGCCCAAGCAGCTTGGCGATATCCTGTTCGGCCAGATGGGGTTGCCCGGCGGCAAGAAGACCGCGACCGGCGCCTGGTCGACGACCGCGAGCGTCCTCGACGACCTCGCCGCCGAAGGTCACGAGCTGCCCGCCCGGGTGCTGGAATGGCGGCAATTGTCGAAACTGAAATCGACCTACGCCGACGCGTTGCCCGGCTACGTCAATCCCTCGACGGGCCGGGTGCACACCTGCTACGCGCTCGCCGCCACCACCACTGGGAGGCTCTCGTCGTCGGAGCCGAATCTGCAGAACATTCCGGTGCGCACCGAGGAAGGCCGCAAGATCCGCCGCGCCTTCGTCGCGCCGAGCGGCAAGAAGCTGATCTCGGCCGACTACAGCCAGATCGAATTGCGTCTGCTCGCCCATATCGCCGACATCCCGGCGCTGAAAAAGGCCTTCGCCGAGGGCCTCGACATTCATGCGATGACCGCGTCGGAGATGTTCGAAGTCCCGATCGCGGGCATGCCGTCGGAAATCCGGCGGCGCGCCAAGGCGATCAATTTCGGCATCATCTACGGCATCTCGGCTTTCGGCCTCGCCAATCAGCTCGGCATCGCACGCGAGGAGGCGGGCGCCTATATCCGCAAGTATTTCGAGCGCTTCCCCGGCATCCGCGACTATATGGAGGCGACCAAGAGGGCCGTCCGCGCCGAAGGCTATGTGACGACAATCTTTGGTCGCAAATGCCACTACCCGCGCATCGCCTCGTCCAATGTCTCGGAGCGGGCCTTCAACGAACGGGCGGCGATCAACGCGCCGATCCAGGGCTCGGCCGCCGACATCATCCGCCGCGCCATGGTCCGCATGGAGGAGGCGCTGACGAAAGCCAGGCTCTCGGCGCTGATGCTGTTGCAGGTGCACGATGAGCTGGTGTTCGAAGCGCCGGACGAGGAGGTCGAGGCGACGCTGCCGGTGGTGACCAAAGTGATGATTGACGCGCCCGAGCCGGCGCTCAAGTTGCATGTGCCGCTGCAGGTGGATGCACGAGCGGCGCAGAACTGGGACGAGGCGCATTAGCGATGCAGGGCGGTTTGAGTTTGGCGTCCCTTCGCCCCGGTCGCGGGGAGAAGGTTGCCGCGCAGCGGCCGGATGAAGGGTGGCGCGGATTTTTCCGGAGAGGGGTTGGCGGCCCCACACCTCAGCCCTCTCCCTTCAAGCGGGGCGAGGGGAGAGCGCGCCGGGAGAGGGGGCAATGACCCCTATCTCCGAACGCTATCGGACGTTGATCGAGGAGGGGCTTCTCGAATTCGATCCGGCCCAGGCGGCGCTGATCGAAAAACTCGACGCGCTCTGCAATCGGCTCACCGGCTACCGGGCCGAAGCGAAGCCCGGCGCTTTTTCGTGGCTGTTCGGCGCGAAGCCGGCCGAGCCGCCGCGCGGACTCTATGTCCACGGTTCGGTCGGCCGCGGCAAGACCATGCTGATGGATCTGTTCTTCGCTGCGGTCGATGTGCCGAAAAAGCGCCGTGTCCATTTTCACGCTTTCATGGCCGACGTTCACGCCGGGCTGCACGAGTGGCGGCAGGCGCGCAAGCTCGGAAGGGTGACGGGCGAAGACCCGATCGCCCCGGTCGCCGCCGACCTCGCGCACGAAGCCTCGCTGTTGTGCTTCGACGAATTCGCGGTGCGCGACATTGCGGACGGGATGATTCTCGGCCGCCTGTTCGCTGCGCTGTTTTCGGCCGGGGTCGTCATGGTGGCGACCTCCAACGTCGCACCGGACGACCTCTACAAGGACGGGCTGAACCGCGCCCTGTTCCTGCCGTTCATCACACTTCTCAGGGAGCGATGCGAGGTCGTCGAACTCGACGCGCGCACGGACTACCGGCTCGAAAAGCTGGTTCGCGCGCCGGTCTATTACACGCCGCTCGGCCCAAAAGCGGACGCTGCGCTCGACGCCGCGTTCCTCAACCTTTCCGGGGCGCCGCGCGGAGCGCCGGTCGAGATCGAGCTGCTCCGCCGGCGTCTCGACGTGCCGCAGGCGGCCGACGGCGTCGCCCGTTTCACCTTCGACGGTCTCTGCCGCAAGCCGCTTGGCTCGGCCGACTATCTGGAGATCGCCGAGCGCTTCCACACCGTGGTCATCGACCGCATCCCCATCCTCCGTCCGGCCGAGCGCAACGAGGCGAAGCGGTTCATCATCCTGATCGACGCGCTCTACGACAACCGGGTCAAGCTTGTGGCTTCGGCGGCCGCCGAGCCGGAGGGTCTGTTCGTCGGCGCCGACGGAGGCGAGGCGTTCGAGTTTGCGCGCACGGCCTCGCGGCTGTTCGAGATGCGCTCGGCCGATTATCTCGCGCTGCCGCACGGCTCGGTCGGCGCGCGGCTCGGCGATCTCGGCGGTATCGCGGAGACCTGAGTGCGGGCTGGGCTGAACGTCGAAACTAACGAGGCGCAACTCGTCGAGATCGCCAGGGCGCATGTGCGCCGGTTCGGCCATCAGCGCACCACGGTGGTCGGGATCGCGGCGGAAGCGGGCATGACGCACGCCAACGTCTACCGCTATTTTGCGACCAAGTCAGCGCTGCTCGAAGAGGTGGTGGCGAGCGGCCTCAGGCCGCTCGAGGCGCGCTTGCGCGAGGCCGCGGACGGGGCCGATCCGGCCTACGACAAGCTCGAGCGCATGCTGCTCGCAATTCACCGCGACTATCGCGGCAAGCTCGACAGCGACCCTGAGGCGTTCGATCTGCTGGTCGACGCGCTGACGCGAGACCGGGCGAGCGTCCGAAAGCACCGCAGCCGCGTGCAGTCGGAGATTCAGCGGGTCTACGAAGAGGGCGTCGCCTCGGGCGCGTTCGCCATGACCGACCGGCGCCGGTCGATGTCGCTGATTTTCGACGCGGCGCATCGTTTCATCCATCCGGTCGCGCTCAAGCTCGATAAGGGCGTCGCGGCGAGCGCCTCGGCGTCCCGCTTCGAGACGGTGCTGTCGATCACCCTGAGAGCGCTGCGGACCGGGAGGGCGTGAGCCGGACGAGGTCGGGGTTCACGGTGAGGCGCTGCGGACCCGGATACCCAATGCCGGCGGTCGTCGGGACCCATCCTTTCGCCGGCCGGATATCGAGACGGGCGCGGCCAAGGTGCAGCTCTTGCGACAACGGTCACGCGCCGCGCGCTTCGCCCTTTGCCGTTTCGAGCGCTCCGGGCTCGAGCTCGCAATACAGGAGCCGGGCGGCGTCGACCGGACCGGGCATCGCGACGCGGCCCGGCGGAATCGGCTTGAACCCCATGCGCGCGTAGTAGGGTTCGTCGCCGACCAGGATGACGAGCTTCCAGCCCGCCGCCTTGGCCGCCTCCAGCGACCGTGTGACCAGCGCTTCGCCAATGCCCTGGCTGCGGAACACCGGCTCGACGGTGAGCGGTCCCAGCAGCAGCGCGGGCTGGCCGCCGATGTCGATCGGGGTCATCGCGTTCGCGCCGACGAGCAGCGTGCCGACCCGAGCGACGAAGCTCAGCGCCGGGTCGGGATCCGCCATCTCGCGCACGCGATAGGCGGAGCGGGCGAAGCGGCCCGGTCCGAAGACGCGTGCGTTCAAACGCTCGATGGCCTCCGCGTCGTCGGGCGTCACCGGTTCAAGGAGGAGGGAGAGGTCGGACATCGCGCCGCCTGTACCACGCGGCGCGCCGATCCGTCACCCGTCACGAGCCGAACACGTCCGGCTCACGCCAGCCGCGCTCGAACGGCAGCCGCCAGGAATGAGGCGCGATCAACTGATAGATCGACTGCGGCCCCCAGGAGCCCGGCGCGTAGATGCGGACCGGCGGCGGGTTGTCGAGCAACCGGGTCGAAATCTCCCACAGGCGCTCGATGCCGTCGGCGGTGCAGAACAGCGTGTGGTCCCCCTTCATCGCATCGAGGATCAGCCGCTCGTAGGCCTCGAGCACGGCGGCGCCCTCGCCGGTCTCGTGCAGCCGGAACTGCAGGCTCTGCTTGGCGAGCCGCATCCCCGGCCCGGGTTTCTTGCCGTAGAACGACAGCGACACGCGCGACTGGTCGGCGAGATCGAAGGTGAGATGATCGGGCCCCTGCAGGCCGAGTCCCAAATCCTCCGGGAACATGCTGCGGGGCGGCTCCTTGAAGGCGATCGAAATGATCCGCTGGCCCTGCGCCATGCGCTTGCCGGTCCGCAGGTAGAAGGGCACGCCGGCCCAGCGCCAATTGTCGATCCTGCACTTGACCGCAACAAAGGTCTCCGTGTCCGAAATCCGGGTCGACGCCCTTTTCCTTGCGGTAGTCGATGTATTGCCCGCGCACGACGTTCGCGGGGTCGATCGGCATCAGCGAGCGGAACACCTTGTTCTTTTCCTCGCTGATCGGGTTCGGGGCGAGCGAGGTCGGCGGCTCCATCGCCACGAAGCCGAGGATCTGGAAGAGGTGGGTCACGACCATGTCGCGAAAGGCGCCGGTCTGCTCGTAGAAGCCGATCCGATTGCCGATATCCAGCGTCTCGGGGACGTCGATCTGCACGTGATCGATGAAATTGCGGTTCCAGATCGGCTCGAACAGCCCGTTGCCGAAGCGGAAGGCCAGGATGTTCTGCGCCGGCTCCTTGCCGAGAAAATGGTCGATGCGGAAGATCTGGCTCTTCGTCGAACACCTTGTGCAACTCGGTGTTGAGCGCGACCGCGCTGTCGAGGTCGGTCCCGAACGGCTTCTCCATGATCACCCGCGAGCCCTTGGCGAGGTCCGCCTCTTCGAGCATCCGCACTGCCGACAGCGCCGCGCTCGGCGGCACGCTGAGGTAATTGACGAGCTGGAAATTGCCGCCGAGCGACTTCCGCGGCTCGCTGGACGGCCGCGGCCAGCGCCTTGGGTCCCTGCTTGATCGGGACGTAATCGAGCGCCGCGTCAAGCGCCGGCCAATCGCTCTCGGCCGGCGGGTGATCGTGATGCATCTCGATCGCCTTGCGGGCGAGCGTCCGGAAATCATCGGTGGTGATATCGTCGAGCGAAACGCCGATGATCCGGCACTTGGGGATGAAACGCGCCGTGATGAGGTGAAAAAGGCCGGGCAGGAGCTTTCGCTGAGAAAGATCGCCGGTCGCGCCGAACAACACGACGACCTGTGGCAACTTCGGACCGACCCCGGCCGGAATCTTGGACATCGCGCTCTCCGTCATCCCCTTGTGCCGCCCAGTCTGCGGACCCGTGCCTGACAGTCGTGCGACAGGAGCGCGGCGCTGGCAAGGCCGTGTCCGGCTCGTGAACGTGGTCGCTCGTGGCGACCGTGGGAATCCCGGCTTTGTCAGGCTCCGGGCGCAACCGTTTGACAACACCCGTCCGGGAGGTTATCATTGACCGAACGATCGGTCAATAAAAATTCGACGATCGGCCAAAGGGGTCCAACGCCACCAGGGAGAAGACGCACATGAATGGCCAGGATTTGGACAAGAACTGGCTCAATTCAGCAGAGCGAGCCTCTCGAGACGAGATCATGTCGCTGCAGCGGGAGCGGCTGGCGCGCACGCTCTGGCATGTCTACGAGCATGTGCCTCACTACCGAAGAGCTTTCGACGACCGCGGGGTGCATCCCGCCGATTTTCGGCAATTGCCGGATCTGGGCAAGTTCCCCCTCACTGTCAAGGCCGATCTCAGAGACAATTATCCCTTCGGCATGTTCGCCGTTCCCCAGGAAAGGCTGGCGCGTTTGCACGGTTCGTCGGGGACGACGGGCAAACCGGTCGTGGTCGGCTACACCAAGGCGGATGTCGAGATGTGGGCGGACGTGGTCGCCCGCTCTCTAAGGGCCGCCGGCGCCCGGCCCGGCATGAAGGTGCACGTCGCCTACGGCTACGGGCTTTTCACCGGAGGATTGGGCGCGCACTACGGCGCCGAGCGGCTGGGCTGTGTCGTCATCCCCGTGTCCGGCGGCATGACCGAGCGTCAGGTCCACCTCATCCATGACTTCGAGCCCGACGTCATCATGGTGACGCCGAGCTATATGATGGCGCTGCTGGACGGCTTCAAACATGCGGGTCTCGATCCGAGGGAGTCGAGCCTCAAATACGGAGTTTTCGGCGCCGAGCCTTGGACCAACGCGCTTCGCACGGAGATCGAGCGCGCATTCGACCTCGACGCCACCGACATCTATGGCCTGTCCGAAGTGATCGGGCCCGGCGTCGCTCAGGAATGCGTCGAAACCAAAGACGGTCTGCACATCTGGGAGGACCATTTCTACCCGGAAATCATCGACCCCGCGACCGGCGAGGTCCTGCCCGACGGCGAGAAGGGCGAACTGGTCTTCACCTCGCTGACCAAGGAGGCCTTTCCGATCATTCGCTACCGCACGCGCGACCTGACCCGGCTCCTGCCGGGAACGGCGCGGCCGGGCATGCGCCGCATGGAAAAGGTGACCGGCCGGTCCGACGACATGATCATCCTTCGCGGCGTCAACGTCTTCCCGACCCAGATCGAAGAGTTGCTCCTGGAAACGGAGTGGGCGTCGGGTCACTATCAGATCGAGCTGACCCGGACCGGCGTCTTGGACGAAGCCACCGTTCACGCGGAGGCGCGCGCGGACCGTTGGGGGCAGGCGGATCTTGATCGCGCGGGCGACAGGCTGGTCGCCCGGATCAAAAGCACGATCGGGGTCACGACACGGGTCCATGTCCACGAGCCGGGGTTCATTCCGAGAACCCTGACCGGAAAGGCCGTCCGTGTCGTCGATCACCGGCCCCGGGACGAATAGACGGCGCATCTGCCGCACGCATTGTGCGGTCGGGAACGCTCGAGGGCGGGCTCGGCCCCCGGTCAACGATTGTTCGCCCCTTCGGGCTCGCGGCTCGCAGCCCGCGCTTTCCCACGCCGCTCCCGCCCATCCTCCGCCGCGAGCCGTCCCACGCCTTCGACAAAGAGCCGCGTGACAAAGCGGGCGTAGTCGTCGCGGCTCAGCGGGCCATCCTCGCGGAACCAGAGATAGCTCCAGTTCAGGACGCCGAACAACGACATGGTCACCGGCTTGAGGAGCTGCGCGTCGTCTTTCGCCAGGAGCGAGGGATTGAGCCGCCTCACTGCGCGAATCATCGTCGTCACAATGTTGCGCTCGAGCGTGCGCAACTCCTGCTGCTGGCCCACGTCCAGCTTGTCGAGCTCGTTGAGCTGAACCTTATGCAGGGCGTCCGCGTCACGGTAAGCAAACAGCGTCGCGCGGATCAGGGAGAACAGGTGCTCCTCGGCCGACGCATCCGGATTCTCGGCCTCGGCGAGCGCGTTTGCGACATGGGCCAGATGGACGCTGATGATATCGTACAGCAGCGCACTTTTGCCGGGATAGTAATGGTAGAGGAGCGCCTTTGAGACCTGCGCCTCGTTGGCGATCTCGGAGATGGACGTCCGATCGAAGCCGTGCGTCGCAAACAGCCGCGCGGCGACCGCCAGCAGCGCCCGACGCTTGTCGTCGTAGTCGAGGGCGCGGGTTCTCGCCATCCTGAGCCCTCGACTCCCGTTAGAAAAAGGCGCCGGACACAGCCCGGCTATAGCCGCGGAACTCTGCGATCGGCGTCCCGGCTTCATCGGAGACGCTGACGTCGTAGACGCCGCTGCGCTCAACTCGCCGAACCTCGCGCGCCGTCGCCGTCAGCTTCGACCCCTCCTTCGCCGGCTTGAGATAGGTGATGGAGCAGTGCTGCGCGACGCAGCGCTGGTTGTAGCTGTTGCAGGCGTAGGCGAAGGCAGTGTCGGCGAGCAGGAAGATGAATCCGCCATGGCCGATGCCGTGCCCGTTCGTCATGGCCTTCGTCAGGACCATCGACAGCGACGCCTCGCCCGGACCGATCGCCTCGATCCGAATGCCGTGCTCGTGCGCCGTCCTGTCGTCCGCCCGCATGAGATCGGCGGATTTGCTGGCGATCTCCAGCGGCGTCACCGGGTCACGCTTTCCGGCCGCGGAAATCCGCCGGCCGCTTCTCGAGAAACGCGCTGACGCCCTCGATATACTCGTCCGCCACTCCGGCCTCGCGCTGAAGGTCACGTTCGAGATCGAGCTGGGCGTCGAGGCTGTTCGACGACGAGGCCTGGAACGCGCGCTTCATCAGGCCGTAGGCGCGGGTCGGCCCGACGGCGAAACGCATGGCGATCTCGCGCGCCGCGCCCATGAGCTGGTCGTCGTCGACCGCGCGCCAGATCATCCCCCAGGCCTCCGCCTGCTCGGCGCCGATCGGATCGGCGAGCATCATCAGGGCGCGCGCCCGCGCTTCGCCGACGAGCCGGGGCAGCGTCCACGTGCCGCCGGAATCCGGAACGAGCCCGATGCGCGCGAAAGCCTGGATGAACCGGGCGGTTCTCGCCGCGACAACGATGTCGCAGGCGAGCGCGATGTTGGCGCCGGCGCCTGCGGCCACCCCGTTGACCGCGCAGACGATCGGCTTCGGCAGCGCACGCAGGGCGCGCACTAGCGGATTGTAGCGATCCTCGATCGATTGGCCGAGATCGGGGCGCTGGCCGGCGGGCGCAACGGCCCGGTCGGCCAGATCCTGCCCGGCACAGAAGCCCTTGCCGGCGCCGGTCAGCAAGACGGCCCGGCATTCGTCGTCGGCCGCAGCGCGCTTCAGCGCGGCGGCGAGCGCCTCGTGCAGCGCGACGTTGAAGGCGTTCATCTTGTCCGGCCGATTGAGCGTCAGCGTCAAAACGCCGTCGTTCATCGAATCCAGCAGGACCGGCAGCGCTGAAGTCTCGGTCGACGTGCTCATGGCGCCCTCCCTCATCGTCGCCGCCAAACGAATGAGTTGCGATTATATATTGACCGACCCGCCGGTCAATAGTAAAGTCCGATCAACTCGCCCGCAGGCGCCAGGGAGGACCCGATGACGAATTTTTTCGCCAGACACGAGGCGCTGCTCGATCGCGCCATCGCCGCCGTCGCCGCGCGAGACTATTTCAGCGCCTACCCGGAATCTGCGTCTCCGAAGGTCTACGGCGAGACGGCCAAGGCGGACGGCGACGCCGCCTTCGAGGCGCTGATCGGCCAGCCCTTTCCCTTCGACGACAAGCACCCGAACGAGCGTCTGGTCGGGGCGGAAACGTCGCCGTTCGGGAAGCCGCTCGGCGTTCGTTACCCGACCGCCGCCGTCGAGACCCTGATTGCGGCAAGCGCGTCCGCGGGAGAGGCCTGGGGCGGCGCTTCCGTCGACGCGCGCGCCGGAGTTCTCATCGAGGCGCTGTCGCGCCTGAACGCCCAGAGCTTCCTCATTGCCGACGCCGTGCAGCATACGTCCGGCCAGCCGTGGGGCATGGCCTTTCAGGCCGGCGGCCCGCACGCCCAGGATCGAGGCCTCGAAGCGATCGCCTATGCAGTCGCCGAAATGAACCGCGTCCCGCGCGAGGCGCGCTGGGAAAAGCCGCAGGGCAAGGGCGAGCCGATCCGTCTCGCCAAGCGGTTTCGCATCATGCCCCGCGGAATCGCGGTCGAGATCGGCTGCGCGACCTTCCCGACCTGGAACCTCTATCCCGGCCTGTTCGCCAGTCTCGCCACCGGCAACAGCGTCATCGTCAAGCCGCATCCCGCGGCGATCCTTCCGGCCGCGATCACCCTCAAGATCCTGCGTGAAGTCTTGGCCGAGGCCGGCTTCGATCCGAACGTCGCCTTGCTCGCCGCCGACGAGCCTTCGGCGCCGGTCGCCAAGCAGCTTGTCCAGCACACGGCGGTGAAGATCGTCGACTTCACCGGCGGCCCCGCGTTCGGCTCGTGGCTGCGTCATTCGCTCGAGGACAAACTCCTCTACACCGAGGAGGCGGGCGTCAACGCCATCGTCGTCGATTTCGACCGCGAACTTCCGCGGCATGTGCGACAATATCGCCTTCTCCCTGTCGCTCTACTCCGGGCAAATGTGCACAGCGCCGCAGAATGTCTTCGTTCCCAGGGATGGGATCGAGACGAACGAAGGACGAAAGCGTTTCGACGAGGTGGCGAAGGGCATCGCGGACGCCGTCGATCGCCTGCTTGCGGAGCCGGCGCGCGCCCAGGCGTTGCTTGGCGCGATTCAGGCCGACGCGACGCTCGCGAGGGTCAGGGACTCCGCCTCGCTCGGCCGCGTCGTCCGCGCGTCCACGCCGGTCGAGGGCGTAGCGCGAAGCGCGACGCCGCTCATTCTCGCGGTCGAGGCGCGGGATGAGCGCGCCTGGCGCGAGGAGCGCTTCGGCCCGATCTCCTTCGTGATCGCGACCGACTCGACGGCGGATTTGCTTGCGCGCGCGGAAGCGTCGATCCGGGAAAGGGCGCGATCACAGCCGCCCTTTACACGATGAGCGAGGCCGTCGCCGACGCTGCGGAAGAGGCCTTCGCTCGCGCCCATGTGGCCCTGTCGATCAACCTGATCGGCTCAATCTTCGTCAATCAATCGGCGGCGTTCTCGGACTTCCACGTCACCGGCGGCAATCCGGCGGGCAACGCTTCGCTGACCGACGCCGCGTTCGTCGCCAATCGGTTCCGCATCGCCCCGGTGCGACGGCTGAGCGCCTGACGGTCGACCGCACGCTGGTCCATCTCAGCGGACAAGGATTGGATAGCCGATGGTCGCAGGCGTAAACTGAGGGGAAGGGAGGATCGATGGCCGAAGCCTTCATTTGCGACGCGGTTCGCACCCCGATCGGCCGGCACGGCGGCGCGCTTTCGTCGGTGCGCGCGGACGATCTCGCGGCGATCCCGCTCGCCGCCTTGATGGCGCGCAATCCGGCCGTCGATTGGTCCAAGGTCGACGACGTCATTTACGGCTGCGCCAATCAGGCGGGCGAAGACAACCGCAACGTCGCCCGGATGGCGGTCCTGCTCGCTGGCCTTCCGGTCTCCGTCCCCGCCACGACGGTCAATCGCCTGTGCGGCTCCGGCATGGACGCGGTCGGTCTTGCCGCTCGCTCCATTCGGTCGGGCGATTACGAACTGGCGCTTGCGGGAGGCGTCGAAAGCATGACCCGCGCCCCGTTCGTCATGCCGAAGGCGGAAAGCGCATTCTCCCGCGCGAACGCGGTCTACGACACGACGATCGGCTGGCGTTTTGTCAATGCGAAATTCAAGAACGCCTATGGCGCGCACTCGATGCCGGAGACGGCCGACAACGTCGCCGCCGAGTATCGAATCTCCCGCGCCGATCAGGATGCGTTCGCCGCGCGCAGCCAGGCGCGCTGGGCGGCCGCCCAGTCGGCGGGTTTGTTCGCGAAGGAGATCGCGCCGGTCCGCATTCCGCAGCGCAAGGGCGAGCCGCTCGTGATCGACAAGGACGAGCATCCTCGCCCCGGCGTGACCGTCGAGGACCTGGCGAAGCTCAAGGGCGTCAACGGCCCCGATCTCACCGTCACGGCCGGCAACGCCTCCGGCGTCAACGACGGCGCGGCCGCGCTGATCGTCGCCTCCGAGGCGGCGGCGAAAGCGCAAGGCCTCACCCCGCGCGCTCGGGTCGTTGCGATGACCGCGGCCGGCGTCGAGCCGCGGCTGATGGGCGTCGGCCCAGTCCCGGCGGTCCGCCGCGTGCTGCAAAGGACCGGCCTCACGCTTCAGACAATAGATGTCATCGAGCTCAATGAAGCCTTCGCGGCCCAGGCGCTCGCGGTGCTGCGCGAACTCGGCCTGCCCGACGACGCTGCGCACGTCAATCCGAACGGCGGCGCCATTGCGCTCGGCCATCCGCTCGGCATGAGCGGCGCCCGGCTCGTCGGCGCGGCGATGTACGAACTCGGCCGCAGCGGCGGCCGATACGCGCTCTGCACGATGTGCGTCGGGGTCGGACAGGGCCTTGCGATGATCATCGAACGGGCCTGAGCTCGAGGAGGCCACCCATGTACGCGCAGATGGTGAAGACGGACGGCGATCGGGTCAAGACGATCGCGGAGATGTCGCCGGAAGAGCGCGCGTTCCAGGAACGCGTCGACCGGGGCGAGAAGATCGAGCCGAAGGAGTGGATGCCCGAGGCCTATCGCCGCACCCTGATCCGGCAGATCGGCCAGCACGCGCATTCCGAAATCGTCGGGCAGCTCCCGGAAGGCAACTGGATCACCCGTGCGCCGACGCTGGAGCGCAAGGCGATCCTGCTCGCCAAGGTGCAGGACGAGGCGGGGCACGGCCTCTATCTCTACTGCGCCGCCGAGACGCTCGGCGTCAGCCGCGACGAGCTGATCGGGCTCCTGCATTCCGGCAAGATGAAATATTCCTCGATCTTCAACTATCCGACGCTGAACTGGGCGGACATCGGCGCGGTCGGCTGGCTCGTCGACGGCGCGGCGATCATGAACCAGGTGCCCTTGCAGAAGTCTTCCTACGGCCCCTATTCCCGCGCGATGGTGCGCATCTGCAAGGAGGAGAGCTTTCACCAGCGCCAGGGCTTCGCCATCATGATGACAATGGCGTTCGGCGCGCCGGCGCAGAAGGCGATGGCGCAGGACGCGTTGAACCGCTTCTGGTATCCGGCGCTGATGATGTTCGGGCCTTCCGACAAGGACTCGGTGCACTCGACGCAATCGATGCAATGGAAGATCAAGATCAACACCAACGACGAGCTCCGCCAGAAGTTCGTCGACCAGACCGTGCCGCAAGCGAAATATCTCGGACTTTCCATTCCCGACGAGCATTTGACGTGGAACGAGGAGAAGGCGGGATACGACTTCTCGGAGCCGGACTGGAGCGAGTTCTACGAGGTGCTTGCCGGCAACGGCCCCTGCAACCGCGAGCGTATGGCCGCCCGGGTGAAGGCCTGGGAAGACGGCCGATGGTTCCGGGACGGGCTGACCGCCCATGCCGAAAAGCGCGCTGCGCGTCGCGCCGCGAATTGCGCGGCCGCCGAGTGACCGGCGCCGCCTGAAATTTGGGGAGGATCTCGCGTGTCGACCGAATGGCCCTTGTGGGAAGTCTTCATCCGCGGCCAGCACGGCCTCAATCATCGCCACGTCGGCAGTTTGCACGCGCCGGACGGCGAAATGGCGCTTCGGCACGCGCGCGACGTCTACACGCGCCGCAACGAGGGCGTGAGCATCTGGGTCGTCAGGTCGAACGACATCGTCGCTTCCAGCCCCTCGGACAAGGGACCGCTGTTCGAGCCGTCGAACTCCAAGGTCTACCGTCATCCGACGTTCTTCGACATCCCCGACGAAGCGGGGCACATGTGATGCAAGCGGCGGCGGAAGACCTGGCGCTCGAAACGGCGCTGTTCCAATTCCTTCTGCAGAACCGGCGACAACACGCTGATCCTCGGCCATCGCGTCTCGCGAATGGTGCGGCCACGCGCCGGTCCTCGAAGAGGATATCGCGCTCGCCAACGTCGCGCTCGATCTCATCGGGCAGACGCGGCTCTGGCTCGACCTCGCGGCGAACGTGGAGGGCAAGGGTCGCAACGCCGATGCGCTCGCCTATCTGCGCGACTCCGCCGAGTTTCGCAACGTGCTGCTGGTCGAACGCCCGAACGGTGATTTCGGCATGACGCTGATGCGCCAGTTCCTGTTCGACGCTTGGCACGTCGCGCTTCTCGATGCCTTGATCGGGTCGAAGGACACCCGGATTGCGGACATCGCCGCCAAGGCGAGCAAGGAAGTCGCCTATCACCTCGAGCGGTCGAGCGAACTGGTCATCGGCCTCGGCGACGGCTCCGAGGAGAGCCATGCCCGCATGCAGGCCGCGCTCGATGAGCTGTGGCCCTATACGGGCGAGCTTTTCCTCGCCGACGATACGGATCGCGCGCTCGCCGAGGCGGGCGTCGCGCCCCTGCCCGACAGCCTGAGGCCGAAGTGGGAAGCGACCCTGCACAGCGTGGCGACCGAGGCTACGCTGAAGCCACCGGCGAGCGGCTTCGCCCACAAGGGGGGCAAGCGCGGCGTGCATACCGAGCATCTCGGCTACATTCTCGCCGACATGCAGTTCCTGCAGCGCGCCTATCCCGGCGCGAACTGGTGAGGACGACGCCCGTGGCGCCTACGGCGCGTCCGTCGATCGACGATGTGTGGCGGCGGCTCGCCGAGATTCCGGATCCGGAGATTCCGGTGATCTCGCTGGTCGATCTGGGCGTCGTCCGCGATGTCGACTGGGACGGGGAAACGCTGGTCGTCGGCGTGACGCCGACCTATTCCGGCTGTCCCGCGACCTCGATCATCGCCCTCGACATCGAGCGCTCGCTCTGCACATTCGGCGTCGCGAAGCTGCGCCTCGAGCGCCGCCTCGCGCCGCCATGGACGACGGATTGGATCACGCCGGAGGCGCGCGAGAAGCTTCGGGCCTATGGCATCGCGCCGCCGGACGAGGGCGGGACCCGGGACCCGCGCACGCAGGCGCGCATCGAGTCGCTGTCGAGCGCCCGGCCCGAGATCGCCTGCCCGCGGTGCGGATCGACGGATACCGAAAAAATCAGCCAGTTCGGCTCCACACCCTGCAAGGCCAACTATCGCTGCGCAGCCTGCCTGGAGCCTTTCGAATATTTCAAGTGCATTTGAACGCGCGGACTTAACGACCGATGGCTCACTTCCACCCCCTCGATGTGATCGACGTGCGCCCCGAGACGCGCGACGCGGTCGTCGTTACGCTGAGGCCGCGGGAGGCGGACAGGGTGGCGTTCGACTTCATCCAGGGCCAATATCTCACGTTCCGCCGCGAGTTCGACGGCGTGGAGCTCAGGCGCTCCTATTCGATCTGCGCGGGCAAGGACGATGGCGCGCTCAAGATCGCCATCAAGCGCGTGGACGGCGGCGCATTTTCGAACTGGGCCAACGAACGCCTCAAGGCGGGCGACGTGCTCGAGGCGATGCCGCCGATGGGCAATTTCCATGCGGCGCTCGATCCCGGCGCCGCCAGGCACTATCTCGCCTTTGCCGGCGGCTCCGGCGTCACGCCGGTTCTGTCGATCATCAAGACCGTGCTCGCGCGCGAGCCGAAGTCCCGCGTCACGCTGGTCTACGCCAACCGTCAGATCGCCTCGATCATGTTCCGCGAGGAGCTCGAGGACCTGAAGAACCAGAATCTCGGCCGGCTCGCGGTGCTGCACGTGCTCGAGACCGAAGCGCAGGATATCGAGCTCTTCACCGGCCGCGTCGACGCCGACAAATGCAAGACGCTGTTCGAGAGCTGGATCGACCTCGCTTCCGTGGACATCGCCTTCATCTGTGGTCCCGAGCCGATGATGCTCGCGGTCGCGGCCGCCCTGCGCAACCATGGAATGCCGGACGAAAAGATCAAGTTCGAACTGTTCGCGTCCGGCCAGACGCGTCTCGCGAGACCGATCGAGAAGCGGACGGCGACGCCCGGCTTCCGCGGCGAGCTGCGAGGCGACGGTGACGCTCGACGGCGCGACGCGCAGCTTCAAGATGGCGAAGGACGGCAAGAGCCTGCTGGACGCCGCGCTTCTCAATGCGATTGACGCGCCCTACGCCTGCAAGGCTGGGGTGTGCTCGACCTGCCGCGCCAAAGTTCTGGAGGGCGAGGTCGAGATGCTGACCAACCATGCCCTCGAGGACTACGAGGTCCGGCAGGGCTATGTGCTCACCTGCCAGGGCTATCCGCTCACCGACAAGGTCGTCGTCAGCTACGACCAGTGACGCCGAAGGAACACGTCATGAGCGATCAGATGACGATCGAGGCCTACCTCGCCGAAGGCGGCCTGCTCACGTCGCCCGCCAACGCTCCGCCGCGCTATCGCGGCGAGCTGCTGCGGCTCATGGCGACCTTCGTCGACAGCGAGCTCGCCGGGGCGGCAGGCTTCGCCGACGTGATCAATGCGGCGCCGGGAATCAAGCAGCGCATCGCCGCCGCGCGCATCGTGCTCGAGAAGACCGATCACGCCAACCGCGTGCTCGAGATCATGGAGAGCTTCGGCGCCGACGCGACCCGATACGCCGTGCATCATCCCTGGGCGGCTCGCGTCGGCCGCGACGTCGACATCGGCGCCACGCGCCAGGGCGGCGACATGCGGCTTTCGGTGTTCCACTATCCGCTGCAGGGGTGGATCGACGCGGTCGTCATGAACGTGCTGATGGGGAAGGCGGTGAACGTCCAGCTCGCGGAGTTCTCGCGCGTCTCCTATTCGCCGCTCGCCGAAGTCTTTCGCGCGATCGCGCCGCGCGAGGCGCGCCATGCCGAGCTCGGCGTCGAGGGCCTTCACGAGATCGCGGCGACCGAGGACGGCCGCGCGCAGGCCAGCGCATCGGTCGCCTACTGGCGGCCGCGGGTCGCGGCGAGCTTTGGCGGCGCCAATTCGCCGCGGTTCGACCTCCTCGCCCGCTTCGGCCTGCGTCACACGCCGAACGCCAGGCTCATGGCGCAATGGAACGCGTGCGTCGACGACGTCCTGCGCGAAGCGATGCTCGCGCCGTAAGAGAGGAGCAACGCCGCCCTCAGTAGGGCGTGCCGTCCTTGTGGGCGTAGCGCCATTGGCCGTCGATCATGGCGACGGAGAGATCCTCGTCCGGGTAGCTTGCGCCGTCGCCTGGCAGGCGGTCGCCGATCTCGAGATAGACGACGTCGGCGTCCGTCTCGTTGACGAGATGGTGGGCGTCGCCGCTGCCGCCGCGGAAACCGGCGCACATGCCGGGCTGAAGCGTCGTGCGGCCGGCGTCGGTGACGAGGGTCGGGCGACCCTCGAGGATGTAGACGAACTCGTCCTGCCGGACATGGGCATGGCGCAGCGCCAACTCGCCGCCGGCCGCGAGACGGGTCAGGTTGACGCCGAAACTCTTGAGACCGAACAGGTCGCCGAGCGGGCGCTTGTCGCGCTTGAGCATGCGCGAGCGGAACGGCTCGGGATAGGTCGACGATACGGCGCGCGGCGGCGCGTCGGCGGCGACGAGGGCGACGGGATAAGACGGGGTCTCTGCGGACATGGACGATACTCGGGGCGGCGCGCCGCACGCTTGAGCGGCGGCGAAGTTGGAGTGTAGCCCCTGAAAGGCTAAGGCTACCAGATCCAGAACATCAACACCCAATTGAAAGCGCTGACCGCGACAGCGGCGCCGACCGCGGTGGTCGCCGCAGTTCGCGCCAGAGGCGGTCGCGCGTAAACGCCGGTGATGGACCAGGCGAGACGCAGGCTCCACAATGCCGCCCCTGCGAGGAGCGCGATGCGCAGCGGGGGCACGAATGCCAGCGAGACGCCGTCGGCCCGGAGCTGGGTCAGCGTCGTCGCCGACAGGCCCAAAAATACACCGCAGGCCGCGATCGGGATCAGGCTTTGGGCGAGGTGATGAATCTTCGCTGTCGCGAACGCGCTGAGTGTCCACGAAGCGAGCGCAAGACAGGAAAGTATGATGACGCCCATCACGGTCGCAGTTGCGAAGATGTAGGCGATCAGCACCGTCCCGTCCAAAGGCGACAGCACGTCGTTGCGGGCCGGATAGTTGGTGAGGATCCACCACGGCAGGCTGGGCTCGAGCAAGAAGACCATGCCGTGCCCGACCAGCCATTCGGCGAGTTGCTGCTTGACCGTGACAAACCAGGGGCTCGAAGACCACAGGAACGCGCCAGGCGCGACGCCGAGGAGGCCGAACACGATCAACGCGGTCTCCCAAGGTTTGGCCTCGCGTCCGCTGATCTCGACGATTTCCCTCGATGTCGGCCGCGTTTCGAGAGCGACCGCGTCCTTGAAGCCTGCGCAGCGTCCGCACATGTGGCAGGCGGAGCAGCCCTGCATGGTTGCGCACGGGAACCAAAGGCGCGCAGTTGAGCGCCGGCGACTTCGCATGCGATTGCCGCGGCCAGGCGTCCCACGCCTTACGGTCGACCGCATAATGAACGGGCGCGAGCTTGGCGAGCAGCGCGAACACCCCCTGGACCGGGCAGAGATAGCGGCACCATACCCGCTTGTTGCGCCCGTAGACGAAGCCGACCGCCATCGCCGCCAGCGTCGAACCGCCGAGAATGATGATGACCGGCCGCGGATATTGATAGACGCTAATCATCTGGCCGTAGACGGTCGTGCAGACGAAAGCGACGAAAGGCCATCCCTGCCACTTGATCCATCGTGGCGTCGCCCGCCCGAGGCTGTGCCTGCTCGCCATTTCGGAAAGCGCGCCCTCGGGGCAGAACACGCCGCACCACGTCCGTCCCATGAGGACCATGCTGACCAGAACGAACGGCCACCAGATGCCCCAGAAGACGAATTGGGCGAACAGCACGATGTTATTCCAAATGTGCGATGTTTGGGTCGGCTCCGGCGCGAAGGCCGGGACGATCATCAACCCCGCATAGATGGCCACAACACCCCACTGGATCCATCGCACGACCCGCTGATGAGCGCGCAGCCATTGGCCGATCGGCGCGATCGAGAAGGCGCGGCCCGAGGCGGCACTCAAGCGGGACGAGAGGTCTGGCGTCTGAGCAGACATATCATCACGATCCAATAGCCCCCCAACACGAGAAGCTGAACGAGAGCAGGCTTGGCGCGGTACCCCGTCAGGGCGGACACGAGACCGCCGAACGCGCCGCCGTCGGTGAGGATCCGGGATGTGTCCCATATCCGGCCCGAGAGTTGCGGAATGACCCCGAGCGAAACCAGATTGTCGACGCCGGTCAACAACAGCGAGCCGGCAAGCAGAAGCAGCATGATCTCCGTGACACGGAAGAACGCGCGCCAGGAGAAGATGCGCGCTCCGGCCTGGAGCAAACCGTAACTGGCAATAGCGAGCGCGAAGCCCAAGCCGGTTGCGACGATGGAGCGCAACAACGACGACCCCGCGCTGACCATCGTGCCGTAAAGGAACACCACCGCTTCGGAGCCTTCGCGCATGACCGCGATCGCGGCTAGGGCGAACACAGCGACCCAGCTTGCGCGGTCGGCGGCCTCGTCGAGCTTGGCGTGCAACTCGCGCTTCAGCGTGCGGCCGTGACGGCGCATCCAAAACACCATCTGAACGATCAGCGCTGACGCGATGAGAACGATCGCGGTCTGGAAATAGACCTGCGCATCGTCGCTGAGTTGCTCGCCGACGGTGACGAGCGCTGTCGCCAGCGCCATAGCGCCAACGACGCCCGCGGCGACGCCGGACCATAGCCAGGCGCGCCCTTGCCGTCGCTCCGCCTCCGGCCGCTGGCCGATCCAGGCGTTGAGAATGCCGACGACGAGAAGCGCTTCGATGCTCTCGCGCCACACGACGAACGCGGTGTTGAAGTCATGCATGCCCATGGCTAGGTCTACTTCGCCACCAACACCGCGGGCGCCGACCCAGGGCGGAAGTCGTCGAAGAAATCATATTCTCCCGGGTCGAGGGTGCGGATCACCATCACGGTTTCGGAGTGCGGCGCCAACACTTTTTCCTTGTGTAGCTCGACGCTTTCGAACTCGGCCGGCGTATCGTTCTCGTTCTTGATCTCCAGCCGAAACCGCGTCTTGGCCGGAACCTCGAGCCGAAGGGGGTCGATGACGCCGCCCTTGAACGTGATGTGGAAGGTCGGACCCTCGTCTTCCGCCCACCCGAGGGCGGGCGCGGAGGCTGCGAGAAGAACCGCCAGAACCACCGCGTACGCCTTCTTCATCAATAGCCGCCCTTCTTGCCCGTCCCGGCGAAGACAAACTCGTAGTCGAGCGTGAACGGCTTGAACCACGGCCCGACCCCGGACTCCTTGTCGACATGGCGGCCGAACATCGCATGCGGGCTCGCGGTCGGCGGCGCGATGGTCAGTGTCATCTTGTACTTGCCCGGCCCCTGCAGCTTCACGTTGTCGCCGTAGTGCGGGCCATCGTTGGCGACCATCGGCATGAGGTCGCCCTTCTGGGACTGGCCGCCCTCCTTGGTCAATGTGTAGGTGACGACGAGATAGGGCATCCAGTCGCCCTCAGCGAATCCGGTCGGATTGCCCTTGGCGGCGTGAATGTCGGCTTCGAGGTGAATGTCGGAACTGGCCGCCGGACGCATGATATTCTCCGGTTCCATCTCGATCGGCTGAAGGTAGACGGCGCCGATCGTCATGTCGCCTTCGTGCTTTTCCTCCCCGACCGGCGTCTCTTTCCCATAGGCCCAGCTCGAGACCAGAAGGCCGGCAGCCAACAAACCAATCCTGAGCAGCATAGCGTTTTCCTGAACTCCTAGGCCGCAATCCGGCGCCGCTCCTCTGTCAGTCCAGAACCCGGCGAGCGCAAGAACAGGACACGCAAATTAGAATTGATTTAAATCCAAACGCCGCGAAGGCCGACAAGTCGCGAGCGCTCTCGCCAGCGCCATCGAGCGGTCGGTCCGACTGGCTGGCCGGCTTTTGGGATTAACCATAATCAGAAATACATGTGAAATTACTTACTGAAAAAGAGAATCCATGCTACAGTCAAGACAAGCGGTCCAAGTGCGCGCGGAAGCGAGACGATCGTGCTGTCTGAACGCGCCCGGGCAGCGCTCTTGTCGCGGCCTTATTCAGGCGGCGACCGCGATCCCGGGGGGTCGACAACAGTCGCAAGTTGCATGTTTTGGCGCCTAAGCTGTTGAAATCGTTTGTTCAAATACAATCGTGCGCGGCCGCGTCAGCCTGGGGGCGCCCAAGCTAGTTCCGGACCGACCGGGACGATCCGGGTCGGGTTGAGGCTTCCGATCGAATAATAGCCGCGCTTGATGTGGTCGAGGTTGCAAGTCTCGCGGAAGGCCGGGAGCGCGATCAACCTCTCGAGATATGCGCTCAGGTTCGGATAGTCAGCGATCCGACGAAGGTTGCACTTGAACTGGCCGTGATACGCGGCGTCGAAGCGGGCGAGCGTCACGAACACCCGCACGTCGGCCTCGGTCAGCCGCTCGCCGAACAGGTAGGGACCGGCTCCCAGCCGACGCTCGAGGGCGTCAAGCATGGCGAACACGGCCTGAAACGCCTCTTCGTAGGCCTCTTGCGTGGTGGCGAAGCCAGCGCGATAGACGCCGTTGTTAAGCGCCGGGTAGACCGCGTCGTTCAACCCATCGATCCCCGCCCTGAGGTCTTCGGGGTAGAGGTCGACCGCATCGTCGGCAAGGCCGCCGAAACCCGCATTGACGATCCGGAGGAGGTCTGCCGATTCGTTGTTGACGATGGTCTCACGACGTCTGTCCCACAGCGCCGGTACAGTGGCGCGGCCGGTGAAATGGGGGTCGGCTCGGGTGTAGACCTCGTGCAGGTAGGTGGCGCCATTGACCGTGTCGCGACCCGCCCCGGGATCGTCGCCGAAGCGCCAACCCTGAGCAGTGAGCGCCGGCTCGACGATATCGACCGACACCAGCTCCTCGAGCGCTTTCAGCTTCAGGGCGATCAGGACCCGCGTCGCCCACGGGCAGACATAGGCGGCGTAAAGATGGTAGCGACCGGGTTCGGCGCGAAACCCGCCGCCGCCGGTCGGCCCGGCCGAGCCGTCAGGCGTCACCCAGTTGCGAAAGCTCGAGACCTGCCGGACGAAGCCGCCCTTTGCGTCGACCGCCTGAACCGGCTGCCAGGCCGCAGTCCATTTTCCGTCGATCAGCATCGCCGGCTATTGCGCGGCCACGGCCGTCGTCTTGGAGCGAATGCTGTCGCCGATCGCCTTGCGCGCGAGCGCCGCCTCGCCGCCCGAGGTGGCGTGATACAGTTCAAGCGCCTCGAACTCGTCGGCGTTTGGCGGCGCGACGGCGAGGTCGGTGTAGGCATAGCGGTCCGGCGCCTCGAGCGCCTCCTTGAGGATGCCGCGCGATCGCAGGAAGAATCGGAGGTATTTTGCCGCCTTGATCGCCGTCTCGCCCCAGTAGCGCGGATAGAACACGAGCGGCGACTCGAACGGGAAGCCATGACGGCGATCTCTCCGCGACTTCAGCCTGAGCGCGCCGCCCTCGAGCGGATGCACGCCCTCATGGTCGATCATCAGCTTGAACCACATAATCGTACTCAGGATCTGCTTCGGCCGCCCGTTGGGGATAGCCGCAGCGCGTCTGAGAATCGTGCGGATGTGCGCGGGGGTATAGAAAGCGTCCCAAGCAGCCCGGTAGGCTTCCTCCCACTCCTTGTCCGACATTTTGGAGTGGTGCGAGACCCGGTGGTTGAGGTCATATTTGTTGATGTCGGGGTCCATCCATATCCCCTTCTTCAACAGGGTCTGATGGTCCTCGGAGCCGGGCAGTGGAGTGAGAAAAAAGAACTCCAGGATATCGAGCGGCAGTTCGCGCTTGATGATCTCGATGTCGCGCAGAATCGTTTCTTTGGTGTCGGCGGGGAAGCCGAGGATGTAGCCGGCGAAGGTGATCGCCCCGTGTGAGCGCCATTTCTGCAGCATCTGACGGTATTCGGTGATCTTGTTCTGTCGCTTCTTGGCGGCGATCAGATTGTCCGGATTGATGTTCTCAAGCCCGATGAATACGCGTTTGACGCCGGCGGCGGTCGCCTTCTCGATGAAGTTCGGGATCTTGTGGCAAAGCGTGTCGACCTGGATGGTGAAGCCGACGTGGATGTCGTCCTGCTTCAGCTTGATCACACGGTCGAGCAGGATCTCCCAGTCGCTGTTGCGGGCAAAATTGTCGTCGGTGATGAAGAAGCGGTCGATCCCCTGCGCGACATTGGCGCGGATGATTTTTTCGAGGTCGTCGGGTGTTCGGAAGCGGCTTTTGCGTCCTTGCACATTGATGATCGTACAGAACGAACACTGGTAGGGGCAACCGCGGCCGAGATCGATGCTCGAATAGGTGCCCGAGGTCCGCTCGACATGCTTGCGCGGCAGGATTGGAGCGGGCGCGCCCTCGAGCGAGGGCAAGTGATCCATGTAGTTGTACAGCGGTTTGATCACGCCATCCCAGGCGTCGCGCAGAACACGGTCGAGCCGTCCCTCCTCCGCTTCGCCAGCGAACAGCGCGATCCCGAGGGCCTGCGCCTCCTTCAATTCCGGCGGCAGTTCCGGCAGCATGGCGAGGCAGCCCGAAACGTGAAAACCGCCGATGCAGACCGGAAAGCCTTCGGCGCGGAACTGCCTGGCGATGTCCAGGGCGCGTGGATACTGGTTCGACTGAACCCCGACGATGCCAATCAGAGTTCGGCCGCCGCGCTTGGCCAAGTCGCGGATGATGCGGGCTGGAAGCACACGCCGGTTCGTCTCGTCGTAGGTCTCGATCGCGAAGTCTACGCCGGGCCCCAGCACCTGCCGATCGCGTGCATCCTCGGCGAGGCTGTTCATGCAGGCGAGCGTGTTGGACGGCAGAGCCGAACGGTACCATTGAATCGGATAGCCCCGATCGTCATAGTGGGTCGGTTTGATCAGGACAAAGGTGAAACGGGAATCGCAAGCATCCGGACGGGTCGTGGTCTTGTTCTGGTCGATGCTCATTTTGCGCCTCAGCCGCGAACGAAAGAATAACTGAGCGCTAACACGGACAACCGGGGCCGGCAAATGCCTTGAACCTTGACCGCCCGGTCAAGCCGCTTACAGCGGCGGGACGAGGCCGTCCTTGCCGACCAGGATACGGACCGCGTCGATTGTCCCATCGTCCTCCCGGGGACCCCGAGCAACGACGGCGGCCCCAGCCTTCAGATCGCCTCGCCCGCCTGTGGCAAAGGATACGATCGGGGTCTGGGGACCGACCGCGATAAACTGCTGGCCTCCGTTATAGGTCACGGTGAGATTCGCCCCGTCGACCCCACCAACCCGCGCCTCCACCGCGCCGTTGGTCATAGTGCTGCCCGGGGCGAGATCAAACGGCCGATGGCCCTCGCCTGTCCCGCGCATCGCCTCGGGAAAAACGTGCACCTCCATGGCCTCGAGTGCGCCGCCGGCGCCAGGGAGCGCCGCGACGCCGATAAACGCGCCCGGCTTCACGTCAGCGAGCGTGGCGGGAAGGACAAGCGTGACCGTCGTTTTGTCGGACAACTTGATCGTCTGGTCCTGGCCGGCGCGGGTCCGCGCCACGAGGCTTCCGTCGTCGGACGAAACGCTCGTGACCGTCGCGCGGGCGACGGCGAGAGGCTGGGTTTGGGCGGCGGCCGGCATCGCCCAAAACGGGACGAGAACCCAAAGCGCGACGCGAAGCGACAGCATGGCGGCCTCCCAACACGTCATCAGGCGTACCGGTCTATTGCAAGGCAAGGCGCCGAGCAACCGGTTTCCCCTATAGCCGTCATCACGTTCCGTTGTGATTGTTTTGCGTCTCGATGCGAAACGGATGCGCCGGATAGACGCCGAGGATGCGGACCTCGCGCGAGAAGAACGCCAGTTCCTCCAGCGCCCGCGCGAGCGGCGGGTCCTCGGGGTGCCCGTCGACGTCGGCGAGGAACTGGGTCGCCGCGAATTCACCCTCGACCATGTAACTCTCGAGCTTGGTCATATTGACGCCGTTGGTGGCGAAGCCGCCGAGCGCCTTGTAGAGCGCGGCCGGCACGTTCCGCACCCGGAAGATGAACGTCGTGACGACCGGGCCGTTCCCCTGCGCAGCCCGGCGCTCGGTCTTCGACAGGATGACGAAGCGGGTGGTGTTGTGCGTCTCGTCCTCGACGTCGCTGATCAGCGTCTTGAGCCCATAGATCCGGCCGGCAAGCTCGGTGGCGAGCGAGGCGCGGGTCCTGTCGCCCCATTCGGCGACCTCGCGCGCAGAGCCGGCCGTATCGCTCGCGACAACCGTCTTTAGCTTGTGGCGACGAATGACGTTGCGGCACTGGCCGAGCGCATGGACATGGCTGTGCACGGTCTTCAGCTCCTCGATCCGAGCGCCTGGCACGGCGAGCAACTGAAAATGAATCGGCAGGAACGTCTCGCCAACGATATGCAGACCGGAAGCGGGCAGAAGGGCGTGGATGTCGGCCACTCGGCCGGCGATCGAGTTCTCGATCGGGATCATCGCGAGGTCGGCTGTTCCGTCCTCGAGGGCGGCGAAGGCGTCCTCGAAGGTGGCGCAGGCCATCGGCGCGAAATCCGGATAGTTCTCGACGCAGGCGATGTGCGAGTTGGCTCCTGGCTCGCCTTGGTAGGCGATCGAATACGTCTTGCTCATGCCTCTGCCTTTGTGGCGAGCGCTGAGCGCGCCCGCTCGAGATCCTCGGGGGTGTCGACGCCGAGCGGCGCCGTGTCCACGATTGAAACGTCGATGCGCATGCCCGCCTCGAGCGCCCTGAGCTGTTCGAGCCGCTCGCGCCGCTCCAGCGGCGAAGCCGGCAAGGCGACGAAGCGGGCGAGCGCAGAGCGTCGGTAGGCGTAGAGGCCGATGTGGTGCAGGAGCTCGCCTTCGCCCCAGGGCGCCCGGGCGCGGGTGAAATAGAGCGCCCGGAGCCGGCGCGGTCCGACAGCGGCGCCGACCGCCTTGACGACGTTGGGGTCGTCTTTCTCCTCGGCCCTCATGATCGGGGTCGCCAGCGTGGCGATGTCGACCGCGGGATCGTCGATCGGCGCGAGGCAGGCGCGGACCGCCGATCTCTCGATCGTCGGCAGGTCGCCCTGGACATTGACGATCACGTCGTAGGCGCCGTCGGGGTCGACGGCGCCGAGCGCCTCGAACACGCGGTCGGACCCGGACGGGTGGTCGGCGCGCGTCATCACCGTCCGGCCGCCGGCCGACTCGACGGCGCGGGCCACGCGCAGGTCGTCGGTGGCGACGACCACCGGCCCGACGCCGGCCTCGACCGCCCGTCGCCAGACATGGACGATCATCGGCTCGCCGCCAATGTCGGCCAGCGGTTTGCCTGGCAACCGGGTCGAAGCCATGCGCGCGGGAATGAGAACGATGGACTTGGCCATGAGGGGAGGGGAGACGCGCCCGGAGGGAAAGCGGGCTTATACGTGTTGCCAACCCAGCGGCAAAGCGGCTAATCAACGCACGGCTCCGGGCGTGTCCGCCCGGCCGCGAATGTGCAACACCTGTCTGCGAGGGCCGCCCGGGCATGACCGCCTACGATTTCAACCGGACTATGCTGGCGCTGCTCGGAGCGATCATATTCCTCGGGCTCATCATGGAATACACCAGTTTGGTGTTCGCCCCTCAGGTTCTCAAGACCCCCGGCTTCGCGCTGCCGACCTCGGCCGGCGCGCCCGTCGCCGCTGCGCCCGCCGCCCCCAAGGAGACGCCCTTGCCGGAGCTGCTCGCCAAGGCCGACGCCAAGAAGGGCGCGTCCGACGCCAAGATCTGCGCCACCTGTCACAACTTCGACAAGGGCGGGGCCGCCAAGATCGGCCCGGATCTCTGGGGCGTCGTCGGCCGCCCCGTGGCTTCATCGCCGGGCTTCGCCTATTCCGACGCCCTCAAGGCCCTCGGCGGCGATTGGGATTACGAGAAGCTGAGCCATTGGATCGGCGATCCGAAGGCCATGGCCGCCGGGACCAAGATGGCCTTCGCCGGCGAGAAGGAACCGCAGAAGCGCGCCGACATCCTGGCCTACCTCCAGTCGCTGTCCGATTCGCCGGTCCCGTTCCCGAAGTAACTTTGCGCGGCGCCCGCGGCGATCACCAGCGATTGCGCCGTCGGCGATCATCCCGACGTGTCTCAGGACCGGCTGAGCCGGGATCGCCGTCCTGACTGCCTGGGCGCGTCCGGGGCCGGGCGCCGCCCCGGCGAGCCACTCCTTCCTGGGCGCAGAATCAACCTTTTCAAAGGTTTACGCCGGATTTTCCGGGCGGCCGCCGGCGCCGACCGGCGTACAGACGCAATCGTCGACAGCGTCGCCCCGCTCAGCGAGCGCGGCCGCATGGGTTGAGAACCCGGGCGCGGATTCAATGTTTTCAAAGCCTTGCGCTGGATTTTCCGGGCGCTCGCCGACGCCGACCGGCGTACAGACGCGGTCGCCGACAGCGTCGCCGCGTTCAGCGAGCGCGGCCGCATGGGTCGAGAACCCGGGCGCGGATTCAACCTTTTCAAGGCTTTGCACCGGATTTTCCGGGCGCTCGCCGGCGCTGACCGGCGTATAGACGCGGTCGTCGATCGCGTCGCCGCGTTCAGCGAGCGCGGATGCAGGGATGGCCTCGTCGTCAACCGAGCCCCGCGCTGCAGAAAAGCGCCCGCCCCCGATCCGCGCCCGCGCCCTTTGGCGACCGAAGCGACGCGGATGAGACAGTCGACGACGAGGTGTTCCCGCTCGAACCTGGCCAGCCGCACAGAGCCGGCGGCGGCGCGCCGCTCGCGGGCGACAGGCGCAGCAGCATTCGGACGAGCGGACATCGGGCGGCGCTCTCTTCCTGAAAAGGAAACCATAGCCCGTCAAAGCGCGCCTGGCAAGAAATTGTTCTCTTTATGTTCGCTCTCGCGGCTCTGCCCCGCGGCGAGGCCGGCCGCCGTGAACGGATGCCGCCGCGTTTTCAGCGGTCGGCGGTGTCGAGCGTGATCTCGCTGCCATAGACGCGCGAGACACAGGTGCAGAGCTTGGCGTTCGCGGCCTTCTCCGCCTCGCTGAAAAACACGTCGCGGTGGTCGACGACGCCGTTCACGGCGAGGATCGGCAGGGCGCACAGGCCGCATTCGCCGCGCCGGCAGTCGAAGATCATCTCGACGCCCGCCGCTTCCAGCGCGTCGAGCAGGCTTTGCGTCGCCGGCACCTCGATCTCCTTGCCGAGCCGCGGGACCTTCAGGGTGAACGGAACCGCCGGCCAGCGGCCGCTCGCGCCAAACGTCTCGAAGCGCAGACGGTCCTGCGGGCGGCCGCTCGCGGCCCATGCCTGCTTCGCCGCCTCCAGCATGCCGATCGGGCCGCAGACGTAGGCCTCGCCGTCGGCGTCGAGTTTGGCGATCTCGGCCGCGACGTCGACCCGACCTGTCTCCTCGCTGACGACGATCTCGAGCCGGCCGTCGATCTCTTCGCGAAGCTCCTCCGCAAGCGCGAGGTCGGATCGGCTGCGGCAGGCGTAGATGAGGCGGAAGCGCGCGTTGGCGTGGGCAAGCGCGAGCGCGTGCGAGAAGATCGGCGTGATGCCGATGCCGCCGGCCAGCAGGAGATAATCCGGCCGCCCGAGCGCGAGGCTGAAATGATTGCCGGGCGCCGAAAGCGCGAGGCGCGAGCCGGGCTCGAGGCTCCACATGTAGGCCGAGCCGCCGCGCGAGGCCCGGAGACGCTTGACGGCGATCCGATAGACGCCGTCCGCGCACGGTCCGACCACCGAATAGGAGCGGACGTCAGGCCGGTCGCCGATCATCACGGAAACGTCGATGTGGCTCCCCGGCGAGGGCGGAACAAAGCCCGCCGTGGGCTCGACCTCGATCAGGCGGATGGCCGGCGTCAGGTTCCGCGTCGCGCGGACGACGCCGATGCGGTCGATCGCCTCGGCCATCGCCGCCGCCTATTCGGCCGCCTGGCCGGTCGCGCCGGTCGCCCGCTCGCGCGCGACGAGACGGTCGATCAGGCGCCGCGCCCACAGCGCGCCGGCGTCGATGTTGAGATTGTAGAAGGGCATGCGCGGATTGCGGTCGATCGCGCGCTGCTGCGCCTCGAGAACGACGTGGTCCTGGTCGTACACGCCCCGCCCCTCGTTGACATGGGCGCGCTGCAGGCTCTCGGTGAGCGCGTCGTCGTCGGCGCCGAAGGTGCGGACGAAGTTCCAGAAATAATGGCAGCTCGTCTCGGTCTCGGGCGCGATCGCGGCGAGAAAGGCGCCGTTGATCCCCTGCGACCGGTTCCCCTGGGGCGCGCCGGTTCCGGTCGGCGCAACGCCGACGTCGCCGATGACCACCGCCGGCGCCTGGAAGGTGACGATCTGCCACCGGTCCACCCGTCCCGGCTTGCCGAGCAGCCGGCCCCAGAACGGCGGCGGATCGATGTCGATCATCCAGCGCGTCATGGTCGCCGCCCGGTCGCTATGGGTGACGTCGAAGGGCGTGTCGAGGATGGCGTCATGGCCGATGCTTCCCGAATGGACGTAGGTCTCGTGGGTGAGATCCATGAGATTGTCGACGACGAGGCGCCAGTCGCACTTGAGGCTGTAGAACGTGCCGCCTTCGCCTCTCCATTCCGTTCCGTCGTTCCAATGGAAATCGGGCATGTCGTCCGGGTTGGCCAAGGCCGGGTCGCCCGGCCAGATCCAGACCAGCCGATGCCGCTCGACCACCGGAAAGACGCGGACGCATGCCGACGGGTTGATCGTCTTCTGCGCCGGCATGTGGGTGCATCGTCCCGACGCGTTGAAGACGAGGCCGTGATAGCCGCACACCACTTCGTCGCCGACGAGACGCCCCATCGACAACGGCAGCAGCCGGTGCCAGCAGGAGTCCTCGAGCGCCGCCACGCCGCCGTTCGGCCGACGGTAGAGCACGATATCCCGCCCGCAGACCGTCCGCGCAACGAGGGCCGGCTGGACCTCGTGGCTCCAGGCCGCCGGATACCAGGCATTCAGCGGGAAGGGTTGGCCGCTCGCCATCGCGCTCCTCCTGAGGAAAACGCAAAAAGGATTTTCGCCGATCGTGGCGCTTCGCCGCCGCAGAGGCAAGCGCCTTAAGGCGCAGGGGAATGACTATGCAGCGCAGAGCAAGTCTTCCCATCTCTCGATGGACTGTAGTAAGGCGCGACTTGCCCAGGCGCCGAACGCCTGAGCGGAGGTCCGCTGAGTGCGTCCAGACCTCCCCCTGACCCCAACACTGAGGTCCCAGACATGGGCGATCCAAAACTGTGGGTCAACAGCGATGACAAGGTGGTGCATCCCGACGCGCCGCTCGGCGACGGCGGGCCGGGACATTTCCGGTCGGCCACGCCCGTGGGCGGCGGCGACGATCTCGTTCCGGGCGTCCCCGACCCCTTCTCGCCGGTCGGGCGCAACGTCGTTTTCGATGACAAGCAAAAGCAGCGGATCGTCGCCGACGCGGGCGGGTCCGCGGCCCCGGCCCCGGGTCCGGCGATCACGGTCGCCAACGGCTGGGCCAGTCCCTCGGGCGACCAGGACCGCACGACGGTGGGGATCGGCGAGCTGACCTCGTTCACGGTGAACGACGTCGCGGGCGGCCGCTGGAAGAGCGCCGACGGCAAGGGCAAAGCCGCCAACAGCGTAAGCTTCCAATGGACCGCCAGCGCAGTCGGAACCAACGTCATCACCTACACCGCCGCCGACGGATCGACCTCCAGCGTCACCATGACCACGATTGCGCCGCAGAGCCTGAGCGGCAAGAAGGACAGCGAGATCACCACGTTCGCGGCCGGGACCCAGGGGGCCGGCATGAATTTGACCGTCACCGTCCTGCCCACCACCGTCTCGTTCCAGGCCTTGGAAATCATTGAAGACGTGTGCAGCGCCAGCGCGCTCACCGGCTACTTCACCACCCACGCTCCGCCTGCCCACGACGCCGCCCACGGCGCCGGCGTGCCGAGCACGATCGGCCCGAACAACGACGTGTCCGACACCGCCGACAGCTCCGGACAGCCTTCGCCGTGGGCGAAAGGCAGCTACAAATGGGCCATCCCGACCCGCTGGCGAATGGCCGGGACGACAGCTTCGGGGACGGCGTTCAGCGCCACGAGCAATCAGGTCGTGACCATCACCGACGCGAAGGGCACGACCGTCGTCACCAAGCTCGGCGCCACGAGCGCCGCGCGGACGCCGTGAACGAGTGCGATCAGGCGGCGCGATTCCTTCCCCAGCCTGGCCGCCACGGGACGGACGCCGGGTACGCGCCTCCTTCCCCGGCGAAGGCCGGGGAAGGTGTCGCCGCAGGCGACGGATGGGGTGTGGCCCGCGTCTTCGACGCCAAAAGCCTCGCACAAAGCCGTCCCGCGATCCGATGACCGCGGAGACCTGCTTTCCACACCCCATCCGGCGCTGCGCGCCACCTTCCCCAGCAAGCTGGGGAAGGCGTGTCGCGCGCGACGTCAAGATCGCCGAGCGCCGGGGCGGTCCGGCGCAGCGTCACGTTCTGCTCGCGAAATTGCCCCTGACTCTCAGCTCGTCGCCGCAGTCGGCCGCAGCGACGCCAGCCTCGATTTTGCCGATCTGCCAGGCGTTCAGCGCGACGTAGTCCTCGATCGCCTTGGTGACGAGCCAGGTGCGGGACCGCTCGGTCTTTTCGGCGAGCGCATCGAGCGCGCCGAGCGTCGCCTCGTCGAGGCGCACGGTGAAGGCAGCGGACATAGGGTCTCTCGTCTCTGTCGGGATGGTGCGCTTGGGTTCATATGCGTTCGACCCGAGCTCTGTGTGGTGACAAGTCCGCGCGGCGGACATTCCCCGATCGACGCGCGCAATGAATGAGCGCAAGGCCACACCGTACGAGCAGGCAGCCTCGCGACGGACTGCAGAAGGGAGCGGGCATGGAGACCGTCAGGATTGAACAGGAAGTCCACCCGCTGCGGAAAAGCGTGCCGCCAAAATCGACCCCTTCGAAGGACTTGCCAATCGCCGGGGTCCGCGCGCGCAAGTCAAGCGGTCGCTCCTGAACGACGGCCAATTGAGCGTCGCTCTATCAAGCCTTCGATTCATAGTCGGCCGCCGCCGAGCGCATCCGAGGACGCAGAACCCTGACAAAAGTGTTCACCCGCTCGGCAAGCCAGGAAAATGCGCGCGGCCTTTCGCCTTGCTGTTCCAGTGGGCGGGCTTGAATCCAATCAGTGATATACAGGCCGTTGTCCAGCATTGCGTTTCCGGCCAACTCGTCTTTGATCGCACTGAAATCCTCAACGATTGCCTGCATTGCAATGCGACCGGTCGTGTTCTTTGCAGAGGACAGAAAGATCCCGACATGGCCTGTGCTCTGCGCGACATAAACTGAAAGCCAGCTACCCGGGACCGAAAGCGGGAATTTGATATTGGATGTCCTGGTTGGCGTCGCCATTGGCTGCTCCGGGTCCTCCAGCTTCAAGTTTCTTAGAAAATCGCTCCAGAATTGCTGAAACTCTTTTGCGCGGGCCACTTCTCCAGAGTCGAATCTCTACCCCCTCGTCTCCCTCCGTTGGCGCCACCGAATATCCTTCCGGCGCCGCCACGACGTTGCGGGTGACAAGAAGCGTTCGCGCAAGCACGCGTGGTGCGACCAGTTGGTCACCATTCGGCATTGAGTAGACGGGCATTTCCACCAACCCGAGAGAAAAATGCAGCCCTGCATGTCTTTGAAGGTATTCGATTATTGTTTCTACCCCCTCGCGGATGCCGTCGCCGACGATCAGCAGCAGGAAGCGCCCGCGCCTTAGGTTGGCGGTGAGCGCATCGTGAAAGCGGTGTTCCTCAACTGCAGGGTCAACAGTGCGCACCTTATCCAGCAAAGGGTCACCGTCGCTCTTGAGACGGCTCCTCACTTCGCGCTGCAAATCGGCCGAGGACCAGCGGCTGAGTTCCTTGGCATAGTCGAGAATTTGGGCCACGACTTCGCGCCGCGCTTCGGGATTGCGCCAGAGCTTGCATTCAACAAGGATCGGCAAGCCGGACGGCGTGACAAAGAAGTTGTCGATTAGGCCGGCGGGCGTGTTCAGTTCTCTACAAATCGGCACCGCGCCGGAGAACATCGGATCGATCTCGGCGACCGGTAGGCATTCCGGATGCTCTTGAACGAGCTTCTGAATGAAGGCCTCGCTGACCGCATCGCCGCCGTCGCGCTCGGCGGCGAGTTTCAGTGGATATGCGCCGGCGGAGTTCGCGGGTAAAAGGATAGGGACGCTATGTTGCCTCTCCACGGCGAAATATCCTACATTAGAGGCGGCGTTCAATATAGCTTCAAGCTCCGCATCCTGGGCGGACACTTTTCATGGACGAGCGCAGCGATTAGTAGCGCTTGCTTCGCAGTTGCGTTCATATGATGGAGCCCCAGCGAAAGACGAGTTCCTGCTGTTCTCTCAAGAACCGACGCTCGTCGGTGATGACATACCCGAGGTCCCTCGCCGCTCGAATGAACCCGTTGAGGGTCTCGGGTTCCATTTCGCCCGTCGTGACGTTCAGTTTGTTGACGACGATCGCGCTGAGCATCGGCCACTGCCTTCTATGCGCGTATTCGACGAGTCGCCAGAGGTGTCCGCCGATCCCGTAACGGACCTGCGAAAATTCGACGCCGCTCGCGTCTGCCAAATCCTTATAGCTGAGAAAGCGCTTTCTGCGCGCTGATTCGCTGATCGCTTGGAACGACTTATCGAAGTCGAGCCCACGTCCGGTGCGGACCTCCAATTCTCTCAAGGCAGCCAAGTAGGCGGGCGTACCGGTCGCGCACTTGGCGTGATGGTTCGCGATGAGAATTCTTCACGCCGTCGATGCTTAAGCTGGCGACGTCGATTTCCTTCGGCATGCGTCAGCTTATCCTCGGCCTGAGGATTCGTGAAGCGGAGGCCGCCCCCTTCAATGACAAGTCCGGTTGGCCAACGTTCCTTGCGCCAAACCCAATCGTCGCCGGGCCTCCTCGAAACTGTAGTTCGATTGGAAACGCCCACTTCGGTCGGTCTCTTCACATCGCACTCGGATCTGTCCCACCCGTTTCGCTCGCTTGCCACCCGCTCCTCGGCGGGCCGGCGCGAGCCTTGCCGCCCCGGCGAGCCGGACGCGCCTGCCCCGTCAGGCGCCCGGCCCGATCCCTCGGCGCCGCCCCCCGCTTGCGCATTCGCCCCTCGCGGGGCAAACGTGGGCGCCTGCTCATTCAGTTTTAGGGAGAGAAACGTGGATCTCGGAGTGACCGACAAGGTTCGCCCGCTCATCGCCGCCGTTCGCGCCATGGTGCGCGACGAGGTCATGCCGGTCGAGGAGGAATACGAGGCCGAGGTCGGGCGCGGCGGCGATCGGTTCAAGCCGACCGCGCGGATGATCGAGATCATGGAAACGCTCAAGGCCAAGGCGCGCAGCCAGAACCTTTGGAACTTCTGGCTGACCGGCTCCGACAAGGGCTATGGCCTGACCACCGTCGAATACGCCTATCTGGCCGAGGAGATGGGCTGGTCGCTGATCGCGTCCGAAGTGTTCAACTGCTCCGCCCCCGACACCGGCAACATGGAGGTGCTGGAGCGGTTCGGTTCGGCCGAGCAGAAGGCGCGCTGGCTGCCCGACCTGCTCGAGGGCCGGGCGCGCTCGGCCTACCTGATGACCGAGCCGGGCGTCGCCTCGTCCGACGCCACCAACATCGCCATGGACGCGCGCCTCGACGGCGACGAATGGGTGCTGAACGGCGAGAAATGGTGGTCGTCGGGGGCCGGCGATCCGCGCTGCTCGCTCCATATCGCCATGACGCTGACCGACCCCGAGGCGGGGCCGCACGCCCGCCACTCGATGTTTTGCGTGCCCGCTGCGACCAAGGGGATCGAGGTCCTCAGGGCGTTGACGGTTTACGGCGCCGACGACGCCCCGCACGGCCACATGCACATCCGCTTCACCGACGTGCGCGTGCCCAAGGAGGCGCTGATCCTCGGGCGCGGGCGCGGCTTCGAGATCGCCCAGGGCCGGCTCGGGCCAGGGCGGATCCATCATTGCATGCGCGCGATCGGCCAAGCGGAGCGGGCGCTCGAAGCCATGTGCCGGCGGGCGGCGAATCGCACCGCCTTCGGCCAGAAGCTCGCCCGTCTCGGGGCCAACCCCGACATCATCGCCGAGAGCCGGATGAGCATCGAGATGGCGCGGCTCCTCTGCCTCAAGGCGGCCTGGGCGATGGATACGCAGGGCGTGCGCGCCGCGGCGCCGATCATCTCGCAGATCAAGGTGATCGCGCCGCGCGTCGCGCTCGAGGTGATCGACCAGGCGGTGCAATTGCACGGCGGCGCGGGCGTCAGCCAGGATTTCCCGCTGGCGCGGATGTGGACGCAAGTCCGCACCCTTCGCCTCGCCGACGGGCCGGACGCGGTGCACCGCCGCGTGATCGCGAAAGCCGAGATGAAGCGCTACACCAACGAGGCGCCGGCTCGATGAGCGGGACGTTTCCCGAGGACACGAAAGCGCTCGACGCCTGGGCGAGCGACCATGTCGAAGGCTGGCGGGGCCCCAGCGTCGCGAAGAAATTCGCGACCGGCCAGTCCAACCCGACCTACCTGATCGAGACGCCGGGCGGGCGGTTCGTGCTCAGGCGCAAGCCGCCGGGCAAGCTGCTGAAGAGCGCGCATATGATCGAGCGCGAGTTCCGCGTGCTGAAGGCGGTCGAGCGCACGGGCTTTCCCGCCCCGCGCGCTCTGGCGCTGTGCGAGGACGACGGCGTCATCGGCGCGGCCTTCTATCTGATGGCGCATGTCGAGGGCCGCATCTTCTGGAATCCGGCGCTGCCGGATCTCGAGCGCGAGGAGCGGGCGCCGGTCTTCGAGGCGATGAACGACGGACTCGTCAGGCTGCACGCGATCGACGTCATGGGCGTCGGCCTCGCGGACTTCGGCAAGCCCGGCTCGTACTTCGCCCGCCAGATGCAGCGCTGGACCGATCAATATCGGGCGAGCGAAACCGAGCGCATCGAGGACATGGAGCGCCTGCTCGCCTGGCTCGGGCCGCACGTCCCGGCCGACGACGGCCGCGTCTCCTTGGTGCACGGCGACTGGCGGATCGACAACATGATCTTCGACGCCCATGCGCCGAAGCTGCTCGCCGTGCTCGACTGGGAGCTGTCGACCATCGGCCATCCGTTCGCCGACCTCGCCTACCAGTGCATGTATTGGCGCCTGCCCAACAGCTGGAACGGCCTGGGCGGCGTCGACCGCAAGGCGGCCGGCCTGCCGACGGAGGCCGAATATGTCGAGGGCTACTGCCGGCGCGCCGGCCTCGGAGGCGTCCCCGACTGGACCTTCCTGATCGCCTTCAGCTTCTTCCGCATCGCCGCGATCGCCCAAGGGGTGTTCAAGCGCGCGCTCGACGGCAACGCCTCGAACCCCGAGCGCGCCAGGCAATACGGCAACGCCGTGCCGATGATGGCGGAGCTCGCGATGCAGGAGATCGAAGGCCGGCGGTGATCGACGGCGGGATTGGTCGGCGATGCGGCGAAGCCCGGGCGCCGTCGGGACGTGCGGCGGGGTCTCCAGTTCAGCAGCGCCTTGCGAGCCGAGGCCAGTTCATGGTAATCGCCCCGCCGACCCCGTCATCGAGGCTTTTCGCCTCTGCGACGGCCGCGGAGAGGTGGCAGAGTGGTCGATCGCGCCGCACTCGAAATGCGGAGTACGTGCAAGCGTACCGGGGGTTCGAATCCCTCCCTCTCCGCCACTTCAGAACAGAACTGCGAACGCTAGACGTACCCGGCTTTGCGCCGGGCGCGGCGGTAGCCGCGAAGCGGCGGCGCGGATCGCGCCAGCCTTGACGGGCTGGCGGCGGCCCGGCCTGCTCGCGCCAACGCGGTCATGGTTCAGCTTGCCTTGCGCGAGAGCGTGAGCGGCAGGTCCAGTTCGACCCGGTCGTGCATGACCTTGGGCGTGATGCGCCCCCGCTCGCCGCGTTCGAGGCGCACCAGGCCGTAACCTTCCATGGTCCGCAACCTAAACCGTCAGCCTGCTCTTCTCATTCCTGGCGACGATCTTGCCGGCATTTTCGCGCTGACAGCGGGTGGCGTCGATCGCGACGACCGCGGCCCCGCACGACGACCTGTGCAAGAGAGCGGGAACGGCGACGATCGCTACTTCGCTCACGGGAAATCAGCGGATGTCGAGAAATTCAGCGCCTCAGGCTTTCGCCATGAGTTTCCTTCACCTTACTGCCCTGCGCCCGATCTTCCGGGCGCTTCCGCTGCGCCGGCGCTTCATGCTAGGAGGTCGTCCGAGCGGCGCCCGTAGCTCAACTGGATAGAGCATCGGTCTTCGGAACCGAGGGTTGGGAGTTCGAACCTCTCCGGGCGCGCCACTTCGGTACACATCTGCGAACGCCGCCGCAGGCCATGACCCTTCCGGCGACGGCTTGTTCCAATTTCGATGTATTCCCCACAATCCGCGCGACGCCGTCGTCGACTTCGATCCGATCGACCACTGACTGAATGTGGGCTTTGCGGAAAGGAAACGCGCCGGTTGCGATGTTTTCGCGCGTTGCGCGGCCGAAACGCTCTGTGGCCTCCGAGTCGAAGGCGATCGGCGCGGCGGTTTGCGCCTTAGTCCGGTCGAGCGCAGTCTTCGCGCGATCGCGGTCGAGTTTGAGGCTGGCGAGCCGGTCCGTAAGGATGTCCTCTTGCGGCCTCACTTCCTTGCATGCAAAGAGACGGCGAAAAAGGCTCGCTTCGCGGCAAGTTCAAGCGAGCCGGTGGGACGAAGCCTACCTCGCCCACCTAATGACCCTGTTCTGAAATGCGATTGCCCTGGATGCGGTCTGGCTTTTCGTCTCGAACTGCGTTAATCGGCTCTAAACTTTAGGGCGCTAACTCTAACCCCCACCGTAGCGAGGCGTTAAGCACAGGCAGGGCATGCAGGGGACAAACGCAGCCATTTGCGGGATTTCCTTGGAAGAAGACCGCACTTCCATGAGAGGCGCGCGCCATATGGTCGCCGGCGCTGCGATCGCGGCGACGGTCGGGTGCATCGCCGCCTACGCGCTGCACGTTCGCACCGCAGCGCCCGACATCTCCGAAACCAGTCTTGCGCAAGCTGCGCGCCTGGGGCTGCCGTCGACCTTGACGTTTTCGGCCCATGACGATCCGGCAAAGCTCTTCGGCGCCATCATCGTCGAGCCCGAGTGGCGCTCCCAGAGCGCCGGGATGACGGAGCCGCCGCCGGTGGTCGCGAGTCTGACGCAGGAACCCAACGCCGCTTCCGACGCTTCGGTTCCGCCGTCCGCAGCGGAATCCGCGCCCGTTCCCTCGGCTGCGCCGACCGCGACGGCGAACCTGCTGCCGGACGCCGTTCCGCTGCCGCCTGTGCGCGACGTTCCGCTGATCGACGACACCGCGCCGCTGCCGCCGGTGCGGCCGCCTGAGTTCGCCGTGCAAACGCCGAACTTCCCCGGGGCAGAGCGTCGCGTGGAGCCGCCGGCCGCCGGAACTACCGCCGCCCCCGCCCCCGAACCCAATGTTTTCCAGAGGCTTCTCGGCTTCGGCCAGCCGTCCGGAGCGGTCGTCGCCTCCCGGCCAACGCCTCCGCCCATCGCGCCTGCGCCGACCCGGCCGGCGGCGTCCCCGGCGCCCGAGGTCGCGCCAGCGACCACCGTCGCCACGCGTACGCCCGGCGACGGCCGGAGCGGCGTCGCCGGGCTGTTCAGCGCCTTCTCGAGTCACCCCAGCGTCGACCGGCTCGGCTACGATCGGCAGACGGCGATCTACGACATCTCCGCGCGGACGGTGTACCTGCCGGACGGGACGCGGCTCGAAGCCCATTCCGGTCTCGGCTCCGCGCTGGACGACCTGCGCTTCGTGAGCGAGCGCGCCGTGGGACCGACCCCACCGCATCTCTACCAGCTCACCATGCGCGAATCGCCGTTCCATGGGGTGCAGGCGCTCCGCCTCACCCCGGTCGGCGACGGCGGCGTCTACGGCCGGGCCGGACTGCTTGCCCATCCTTATATGCTCGGCCCCAACGGCGACTCGAACGGCTGCGTCTCGGTCAAGGATTACGAGGCCTTCTTGCGCGCCTACCAGGCCGGCCAGATCACCAAGCTCGCCGTCGTCTCGAGGCTCTGACCGCCGAGGGCGGTCATCGATCGGGAGGTTGGGCGGGTCGTCCGGACTATCGTTCCGTCGTCTCATCGGCTATTTCCCGAGCCGCGCCGAAACCTGTCGATCGGCCGCTTGCGCGGGCTGCCTTCCTCGGGCTGGTGGGGGAGCCCGCCGCCATCGGAGAGGAACGCCGCCAAGCGGCAGGGCGAGGGTCCGCGGCCCAAACCCCGATGTCATTAGGCTCGCAGGGAACCACGCATGTCCGGGACGCACGGGAACTCCGCGGCCCTCTGGCGGGTCTACGCGCCGCCGCCGGCGGCGCTGGCGCTGTTTGCGCTCGAGCATCAGCACGTCCTGGCGGCCGAGACGGCTTGGGTCGCGGCGCTCTCCGGCCTCCTGTTGCTCGGCTCGGTGTTCGCCGCGGTCCATCACGCCGAGGTGGTCGCGCTGAAGGTCGGCGAGCCGTTCGGGTCGGTGCTGCTCGCCCTCGCCGTCACGGTGATCGAGGCCTCGCTGATCGTCACAGCCATGCTCTCATCGGGCGGCGGGAGCGAAAACGCGCTCGCCCGCAATTCGGTGTTCGCCGCGGTGTCGATCGTGCTGAACGGGGTGGTCGGCCTTTGTCTGCTGGTCGGCGGCGTGCGCTACGGCGAGCAGGGCTTCCGGGTGGAGGGCACCGCATCCGCGCTCAGCGTGCTCGCCACGCTCGCGGTGCTGGCCCTCGTCATGCCGAATTTCACTCTGGCCAAGTTCGGGCCGCAATATTCGCCGACCCAGCTCATTTTCGTCAGCGGGCTGTCGATGCTGCTCTATTTCGTGTTTGTGTTTGTCCAGTCGGTGCGCCATCGCGAATATTTCGTGCCGCAGAAGATGACCGACATCGGCGAGACTCCGGCGCCGTCCTCGGGTCGCGAGACCGCGATCAGCGCCGTCATGCTGATCGTGTCGCTGCTCGCGGTGGTTCTGCTGGCCGAGACGCTGGCGGAGTCGATCGAGCGCGCGATTCACGCCGCCCGCCTGCCGCCGTCCTTCCTCGGCGTCGTCATCGCGGCGCTGGTTCTGCTGCCCGAGAGCGTCGCGGCGGTGAAGGCGGCCCAGGCCAACCGTCTCCAGACCAGCCTCAACCTGGCGATCGGCTCAGCGCTTGCCTGCATCGGCCTCACCATCCCGGTCGTCGCCGGCGTCTCGCTCTATCTCGGGCGGGAACTGACGCTCGGCCTCGACGCCGAGGGCACGGCGATCCTGCTGCTGACTCTGTTCGTCGGATCGCTGACCCTGGCGACGGGGCGGGCGACCATACTCCAGGGCGCCGTGCACCTCGTCATCTTCGGCGTGTTCCTGCTGCTTGCCGCCGTGCCTTGAGAAGGGGTTGGTCCCCCCGGTCATTGATCGACGACGGAGCCCTCCGCGGCGCCGAGCGGGATCCACGCTCCCGGGTCTTTCTGGAACGTCCCCCAGCCCAGCGCACACGCGACCAGCGCGAACGCGAGCGCCGTGACGACGACCTTCCAAGGCGAGCGACCGTTGCTTGCGACCACTACGCCCTCCGGCGGGCCCATCATTGTTTCCGTGCGGGGCATGGCTGCACTCCCTCTTCCGCTGCGCCCTTCCCCGAGCGAGCCTTATTCCCCCCCACTGTAACTGACCACATCCCCGGGACCTTCGCCGTGACCAGCCTCACAGAGGCGCAAGTTCCAGCCGCAAAACTGCTCGAGGCGGCTCCTCAGCGCCGGGGCGAATGCGAAACCTTGCGAGGAGGAACTGTGAACCGTGACGCGCGCGTCCTATGCGATGACGTCTATTTCGGAGAGGGCCCACGCTGGCGGCAAGGCCGCTCTGGGTCAGCGACTTCTGTGCCCGAGCCGTCAAATCAGTCTCGCTCGCCAGCGACGTGCGCGTCGAGGTCGAGTTCGACGATGCGTCCTCGGGCCTGCGGACGGCGCCATGCTGATCGTGTCGATGGCGAGGCGCCGGGCGCTGAAGCGCGCTCCTGACAGCCGTGATGGTTTCGCCGATCTGAGCCGGGCACCGATGTTTCTGTCCAACGACATGGCGGTCGACACGTCGGGGCGGCGCCTACGTGGGCGATTTCGGCTTCAATTTCCACGACGAGGTCCTGAAGCGCGGCGAAATGGCGGTGTTCGCCGATCACCCAGCGACGAAGCTCGCGCACGACGCGACCGACGGCGCGGTCGCGGTCGCGCCGGACGACATGCACTTTCCCAACGGCGGCGTGATCACTCCGGACGGCAAGGCGTTGATCGTCGGCGAGACGCTCGGCGCGCGCCTGACGACGTTCGCCCTCGGGCCGGCGGGCGCCTTGACCGACCGGCGCGTCTGGGCCCTCACGTGGCCGCGCGTGCCCGACGGAATCTGCCTCGACGCGGCGCGGGCGACGTCTGGATCGCCAACCCGGTCGGTCCCGAATGCGCCCGCATTGCGGAGGGTGGAGAGGTCCTCGACACCGTTGCGACCAGCCAGCGCTGCTACGCCTGCATGCTTGGCGGCGACGACGGCAAGACGCTCTTCCTGATGACTGCGCCCTCGTCGATCCCAGCGCGCGCCGCAGCCTCGCCGGGGGGGCCGGATCGAGGTCTTCGCGGTCGATTCCCCGCACGCCGGCCTGCCGTAGGCGTCGTCAGCCGATCAGAACCGCGTCCACCCCAAGTTCGCCCAGCCGGTCCGGACTGACGAAGCGGCCGACTTCGGCGACGGTGCAGGCGACCCGGAGACCGCTGGGCGCGTCCCTTCCGTCATTCCGGCGGCCTGTCCGCTGCAGCATTCGCCTGCACGCCGAATGAAGCGATCACGGCATGGCTCGTGCGCACGAGATTGGCGCTGGGCCCTTCGGTTCCGACGCTGCGGCGGCTCACCCTGGCGCCTTCGATGAGAAGGACGATCGTGTCGGCGAGCAGGTCCGGCTGCGCCGCGCCGGCCGCTGCGCACAGCGCAGCGAGACGATCGCGCTGACGGACCTTGAATTCCTCGATGACCTTCAGCGCGGGATGGCCCGCCTCGGTGAGTTCGACCGCGGCGTTCGCCAGATCGCAGCCGCGCTCGTCGCTGGCGATGAAATTCGCCGCCTGTCCGATGTAGCCGTAGAGCTGGCCCACGGGATCGCCCGGACTGGCGGATTCGATCTTCGCCCAGATCTCGTCGGCCTTTCGACCCTTGTAGTTGAGATATTCGAGGATCAGATCGTCCTTCGAGCCGAAATGGCGGTAGAGCGTCATCTTGTTGGTGCCGGCCGCCTCCGCGATCGTTTCGACCCCGACGCCGCGGATGCCATGGCGGTGAAAGAGATCCTGCGCGCAGGCGACGATTCTTTCGCGCGGCGGCTCTTGCTTTTCGCGGGGCGGCTCTCGGCCCGCTTCGCTGCGCTCGCGTTTTGGAACTTCCTTCGCCATGGCCCTTGACTGCGATGTTACCGATCGGTATCTAGAGATCGTTACCGACCGGTAACACCCCCTCGCGCCGGAAGTCAACACGAGCCGACGGCAGTTGGCTCGCGCGGGACCTTTTGTCGCAACGCCGAAAGGAAGCGCCATGTTCAAGCGCCACACGCCGACCGTCGACGAACTCCTTGGCGATTCGCTGGTCCAGGCGGTCATGCGAGCCGACAATGTCGAGCCGCAAGCCTTGAGGACGCTGCTCGAGAGCGTGGCCGGCCGGATTTCCGCCGCGCGGGACGAGATCGAGCCGAGAGCCGCAGGCGCACTGTTCGCCAATCCGCCGATCGACCGGCGGCCTGCGGCGCGGGCGGCCATGGGGCCGACGCGAGGCCGCTCCAAGTTCCCGGCGGGCCCGTCCGGCTCGGCGCTTTGCTGCTGATCGCGCTACGGTGACGCCAGGCTGATGGTCGGCTTCTTCATCCAACGTCCGATCTTCGCCTCGGCGATCGCCGCGATGATGGTGCTCGCCGGCGCGATATGCCTGTTCACGCTGCCGGTCTCGCAATTTCCGGAGATCACCCCGCCGCAGGTCGTCGTCAGCGCGAACTACCCCGGCGCAAGCGCCCAGGTCGTGGCGGACACGGTGACGACGCCGCTCGAGCAGCAGATCAACGGCGTCGAGGGCATGACCTACATGTCCTCGTCGAGTTCGAATGACGGTTCATCGACGATCACGGTCACATTCAATGTCGGCTATCCGCTGAATATCGCCGCCGTCGACGTCCAGAACCGCGTTTCGCAGGCGGCTTCGTCGCTGCCGGCGATCGTCAATCAGGGCGGCGTGACGATCAAGAAACAGAACCCCAACTTTGTCCTGATCGTCAACTTGACCTCGCCCGACCGTTCCGTCAACTCGGTGACGCTCTCAAATTACGCCTACCTCCAGATCGTCGATCAGTTGAAGCGGCTGCCAGGCGTCGGCGACGTTCAGATGTTCGGCGAACGCCGCTATTCGATGCGCGTCTGGCTTGATCCTGACAAGCTCGCCAATCTCGGCGTGACCGCGGTCGACGTTCAGAACGCCATCGCGGAGCAGAACGTCCAGGTGGCGGCGGGCAAGATCGGCGAATCGCCCGCGCCGCCGGGAACGCCTTTCGAGCTGCAGGTCAACGCGGCAGGCCGGCTGAGCGACCCCGAGGAATTCTCGAACATCATCGTTCGCGCCAACCCTTCCAGCGGCGCCGTCGTCCGCCTGCGCGACGTCGCGCGCGTCGAGCTCGGCGCATTGCAATACTCGTCGTCCGCCTATTTCGGCAAGGACCCGACGGTCGTTATGGCGATCTTCCAGATGCCCGGCTCGAATGCGCTCGATCTCGAGCGCCGGGTCAAGGAGAAGATGGACGATCTCGCGACGCGGTTCCCGCACGGGATCGCCTATGCGATGCACTACGACACGACCCGTTTCGTGTCGGCGGCCATGCACGACGTCGTCGTCACGCTGTTTGAGGCGCTCGCGCTCGTCGTGTTCGTGGTTTTCGTGTTCCTGCAGAGCTGGCGGCCGACGATCATTCCGATGATCGCGATTCCCGTTTCTCTCATCGCCACGCTGGCCGTGATGCAGGTCTTCGGGTTCTCGCTCAACATGCTGAGCCTGCTTGGCATGGTGCTCGCCATCGGCTTGGTGGTCGACGACGCGATCGTCGTCGTCGAGAACGTCGAACGCCAGCTCGAGGCCGGATTGCCGCCGCTCGCGGCGGCAAAAGCGGCGATGGCGGAGGTGACCGGGCCGATCATCGCGACGACCGCGGTGCTGATGGCGGTGTTCGTGCCGGTCGCCTTCATTCCCGGGGTCGCGGGACGGCTCTACAACCAGTTCGCGCTGACCGTCGCGATTTCGGTCGGCATTTCCGCCTTCAACTCGCTCACCCTCAGTCCCGGCCTGAGCGCGGCGATGCTGCGTCATGGGCCGAAGGGGTCATTCATCCTCTTCCGCTTGTTCAACACAGGCTTTGACTGGCTGTCGCACGCCTACGCCCGGTCGGTGAGACAATTCATTCGCTTCGGCTGGGCTCTCGTCGGCGTCTTCGTGCTGATTGTCGCCGGCGCCTATGGCCTGTCGCGGCAGGTCTCGACCACCTTCCTGCCGGTCGAAGACCAAGGCTACTTCTTCGTCGTCGTCCAGGGTCCGGACGGCGCGTCGCTCGAACGCACGGACGCGGTTGCGCAGAAAGTCCGCGATATCCTTCAAGCCACGCCGGGCGTCGAGATCGCCGGCTTCATCAGCGGGCTCAATTTTCTCACCAACGCCGCGCAGTCGAATTCCGCGGTGGAGTTCGCGATCCTGAAGCCCTGGGCGGAGCGCGGCCCGGAAGAGAGCGCCTCAGCCCTCGTCGCCCGGGTCCGACCGAAACTTCTCGATATTCCAGAGGCTTTCGCCCTGAGCTTCGATCCGCCGTCCGTTAATGGCCTCGGCACGACCGGCGGCTTCGAGTTCCAAGTCGAGGATCTCGCCGGCAAGGGCAGCGCAGCTTTGAACGACGCCACCCAGGCGCTGATCGCCGCAGCGCGCAAGCAGCCTGAGCTCAACCCTCAGTCGCTGTTTACCTCGTTCTCGGCGTCGACGCCGCAGCTCTTCTACGATCTCGACCGGACGAAGGCGAAGCTCCTGGGGCTGAGCCTGCCCGACATCTTCGACACGCTGCAGATCGACCTTGGCTCGCTCTACGTGAACGACTTCAACCTGTTCGGCCACACGTTCCGCGTGACGCTGCAGGCCGACACCGCGGCGCGCGCATCGGCCTCCGACCTCAACAAGCTCTATGTGCGCAACGCGACGGGGGGCGTGGTTCCGCTCAGCGCGCTCGGGACGCTGAAGCCGATCGTCGGGCCGGAGACCGTGCCGCACTACAACAACTACGCCTCGGCGCTGATCAACGGCGCCCCGTCGCCGGGCTTCAGCTCGAGCCAGGCGGTGGCGGCGATGCAGCGCGCCGCCGCGGAAACGCTGCCGCGCGACTTCGGCTACGAATGGACCGGCGTGACCTATCAGGAGCTCAGCGCGGGGTCGATCGCCACGGTCGTGCTGGCGCTCGCGATCGTTTTCGTCTTCCTGATCCTCGCCGCGCAATACGAGAGCTGGACGATGCCGTTCATGGTGCTTTCGTCCGCTCCGCTGGCGCTCATCGGCGCGCTCGGCGCGCTCTGGGTACGGAGCATGCAGATCGACGTCTATTCGCAGATCGGCTTCGTCATGCTGATCGGGCTCGCGGCGAAAAACGCAATCCTGATCGTCGAGTTCGCCAGGCGGCGGCGCGACGAGGGCCTGAGCGTGGTCGAAGCGGCGATGGAGGCCGGACGGCTTCGGCTGCGGCCGATCCTGATGACCGCCTTCGCCTTCATCTTCGGCGTCATCCCGCTCATGTTCGCTGGCGGCGCGGGCGCGGTGAGCCGACAGTCGCTGGGAACGACGGTGTTCGGCGGCATGGTCGCGGCGACGGCGCTCACGCTCATCTTCGTGCCGGTCTTCTACGCCCTCATCGAGCGGGCGCGCGAAGGCCGGACCGCGGCGGCTTCGTCCCGCGCTGCGCCGCATTTCGGCCCGCGCGCCGAGGCGGCCGAATGATTGCTGGAGGTCCTTCATGCGCATCCTGACGGCAACCCTGGCCTCGCTCGTCGCGCTCGGAGCGGCCGGGATCGCCGGCGTCCACATCGCGGGGCACTACTTTGGCGGAGCGAAGGCCTCGGCGCCCGCTCCTGCGATGATGGCGATGCCGGTCCCGGTCGCGCCGGTCGTCAAGACGACCCTGCCGATCTACCTCGATTATCCGGGGCGGCTGGAATCGATCCGCAGCATCGCCCTACAGGCGCGGGTCGCCGGCTATATCGAGACCTCAGCCCGCCGCGGATGGATCGGACGTGCAGAGCGGCGACCTCCTCTACAAGATCGATCCCCGCGACCTGCAGGCGGCGCTCGATCAGGCCGAGGCGCAGGGTCAGCGCGACGCCGCCTCGCTCGACTACGCCAAGGCCAATTTCGGCCGGGGCGAGGAGCTGGTGAAGAGCGGCTATCGTCACGAAAGACGTGTTCGACCAGCGGTCGAGCGCCATGCGTCAGGCAGAAGCGGCGCTCGCCGTCGACCGCGCGGCAATCGCGGCGGCGCGGCTCAATCTGAACTATACCGAAATTCGTGCGCCCTTCGCCGGCCGGCTCGGTCGTAATCAAGCGGCGAAAGGGGCGCTCGTCGGCTCCTCGACCGGGCCGCTCAATACGCTCGTCGAACTCGACCCGATCTACGTCTCCTTCAATCCGAGCGAAGCCGATCTCGCTCGACATCGCCGAAGCGCGCGCCGCCGGCAAGGTGGAGGCGGAGATTTCCCTATCGGACAAGCCCGGCGCCGTTCGAAAGGGCGACCTGACCTTTCTCGACAATGCGGTCGACAAGACCACGGGCACGATCGCCGCGCGCGTCACGATCGCCAACCCTGATTTTGCCCTGCTGCCCGGGCAATATGTGCGCGTGCGTCTGCACATCAGGGACGAGCCGGACGCCCTGATGGCCCCTCAGGCGGCGCTCGGCTCGAGCCAGATGGGAAAGTACGTCTATGTCGTTGGCGCAGGCGACAAGGCGGAGATGCGGCTTCTCACGCTCGGGCCGAGCGCCGGACCGCTGGTGAGCGTGGTCAAGGGCCTCAGCCCTGGCGATCGGGTGATCGTCGGCAATCTGCAGAAGATCGGCCCCGGCTCGCCGGTCCAGGCCTTGCCGTCCGAGCCCGTGAAGCCGAAGCTCTAGGCGCCGGCTCCGGTCTCCGCACGTCTTCTTAACCGCGGGCAAAGCCCCTCTTACCCAGGAGTCCGTCATGATCCATCTGCACTACTGGCCGACGCCGAATGGCAAGAAGGTCACGATCCTGCTCGAAGAGCTCGGCGTCCCCTACACGATCGCGCCAGTGAACATCGGCAAGGGCGACCAGTTCACCGATGCGTTCCTGAAGATCGGCCCGAACAACCGCATGCCGGCGATGGTCGACGATGCGCCGGCCGACGGCGGAGCGCCGGTCAGTGTCTTCGAGTCGGGCGCGATCATGATGTATCTCGCCGAAAAGGCCGGGCGCTTCTATCCGCAGGACGTCCGAGGCCGATACGAGGTGAACCAGTGGGTGATCTGGCAGATGGCCAACCAAGGGCCGAAATCCGGCGAATGCGGGCATTTCCGCCGTCTCGGGGACAAGCAGGGCGACCAGTCCTACGCCGTCCGCCGCTTCACCGACGAGGTGAACCGGCTTTACGGCGTCCTCAACAACCGGCTCTATGACCGCCGTTACCTCGCCGGCGACGACTACACGATCGCCGACATGATCAGCTATCCGTGGACGGTGAACTGGCAGGGGCAGGGCCAGGACATTTCCGAGTTCAAATATTTCAAGCGCTGGTTCGATGAGCTCAGCGCCCGTCCGGCCGTGCAGCGCGGGCTCGCCGTCACCGTTGGCCCGACGGAGAACATCGACGGCCTGCCGCAAGACGAAAGGGACCGGCGCACGAAGCTGCTCTATAATCAGCGCGCCCGGCCGGCGCCCGAAGGGGGTCTCATCACGATATGACGAACCGGCCCTCGATCCCGCTCTCCATTCTCGAACTGGTTCGCGTCACGCAGGAGGTCGATGCGCGCGGGGCGCTTCTCAATGCTCGAGACGTCGCCGTCCACGCCGAGCGCTGGGGCTATCGCCGCATCTGGGTGGCCGAGCATCACAACATGCCGGGCATCGCCAGCGCCGCGACCTCGGTCGTGCTCGCCCATCTCGCCGCGGCGACGGAGACGATCCGCGTCGGCGCGGGCGGGATCATGCTGCCGAACCACGCGCCCTATGTGATCGCCGAGCAGTTCGGGACGCTGGCGCGTCTGTTCCCCGGCCGCATCGATCTCGGCCTCGGCCGCGCCCCGGGAACCGACCAGCTCACGCTGCGCGCCTTGCGCCGCGCGCCCGAATCGGCCGAGCATTTTCCGCAGGACGTGCTCGAACTGCAGGCGTTCCTGGCGCCGGCCGCCCCGGCCAGCGCATTCAGGCGGTGCCGGCTGGGGGAACCGAAGTGCCGCTGTGGATCCTGGGCTCGAGCCATTTCGGCGCGATGCTCGCCGCCGAGTTTGGGCTACCCTACGCCTTCGCCTCGCATTTCGCCCCAGACGAGTTGATCCCGGCGCTGGCGATCTACCGCAGCCGCTTCAAGCCGTCGGAGCAGCTCGACCGCCCATACGCCATGGTCGGGGTCAACGTCATCGCCGCCGCGACGGACGCGGAGGCGCGACGCCTGGCGACCACCCAGCAGATGGCGTTCGCCAACATGTTCCGGGGCGCGCGGGGCCTGAGCCAACCGCCGATCGACGACATCGAGAGCTACTGGTCTCCGGCCGAGAAGGCCCAGGCGATGCGGATGCTCGCACGCTCCATCGTGGGTTCGCCAGAGACGGTGCGCATGGGGCTCGAGGCGCTCGTCGCCGAAACCGGGGCCGACGAGCTCATTGTCGTCTCGGACGTCTACGACCACCCGACACGGCTCAGATCCTTCGAGCTCATCGCCGAGGCCGCCGACGCCGAGCGGACCGAGGACTCTCCCGCCGGCGCGATTTGAATTGGCGCCGCTGGCAAGCTTCCCATCTTTTCAAGGTCTTAAGCGTGCAAAAGTGTCACAAAGTCACTTCAGGCCGGGCGCCCTGCCGTCATCGGAGGTCGAGCGCCAGCCTTCCAGCCAAATTGAACGTAATCTATTGGTAATATACGACTTTCGAGGTCAAGGACGAGGCGGACACGGGCCGTGAGCCTTGCCTGCCTCCGACGCCTTGACATCGAGGGTCTACGCTCCGAATCTCGGCATCGCGCGGGAGCCGTCGATGCGCGACGATGCCCTTGCGGGCCTCCGAAAAGAGCGGCCGAGCGAGTTGGACGTTCACCGTGATAATGCCGTGAAAAAAGCGGTCGCCGCCGGCGCGCCCGGGTCCATGGCGGCAAGCCACAGGGCGCCGAGGACGATTCCGCATTCCTTTGGCTTCCGGCCGGGCGGTGAGTTCGACAAGTCCGGCCCGTTCATCGGCGAAGGGAAAGTCGCGTTTGGCGGCGACGGTCGAATAGAGAGCTGCGTCAGCCTTGGCGGGGCTAGCGCCCGCACACGCGACGGGCCTCGGCGGGATACAACGCCCCCGCGAAGGCTATCTGTCGAGAAGTCCAATCGCAAAGAACAAGGAGAACAAGCGATGCGCCTCACCTCGACCGATTTTTCCGATGACGGCAGGATCCCGACGGTTTGCACCTGCGAAGGCGAAGACCTGTCGCCGGCGTTGCAATGGTTCGACGCGCCGCCGGCGACTCGGAGCTTCGTCCTGCTGTGCAACGACCCCGACGCGGCGGACGGCGTGTGGCGGCACTGGGCGGCCTACGACATTCCGCACGCGTGGTCGCGCCTCGCCCGGGGCGCCGGGCGCCCGACGGGGCGCGAGCATCCGAAGCACGCGGTCAACGATTTCGGCAGCGTGGGTTATCGCGGCCCCTGTCCGCCAAAAGGCGACGGGTCGCATCACTACCGCTTCAGCCTGCTCGCGCTTTCGGTCGACAGGCTCAGCGTCCACGCCGATCCGCTCTGCCGGGACGTTGAGCGGGAGGCGCGCAAGCATGTGCTCGCCGAGACGGCGCTGGTCGGCCTGTTTGAGCGGTGAAACGGCGGCGCCGCGGTGGTCATGTTGCCGAACCGGGGGTGGGGTCCGTAGCCCTTGGACGCACGGGCTCCCTTCGCGCTCGTGCGCGGGAGCGCCTGCCGGAGGTTCCCGATCGTGTGCTGACCGCAGCGATGACGATCGAGTAACACTCATCGATACGCCCGCCGGCCCCCTGGCGCACAGCGTTTTTCTACTGCGCCGACGAGCAATCACGCCGCGGTTGCCTGGGCCGCGCCGGCGCCGCGCGCGGCGGCGACGTCGATTTTTTCGCAGGGGATTTCCACGTCGATCTCGAGCGTCGAATAGCCCGCTGACCGATCCATCTTCACCGAGAGTTTCTCGGGGTCGATCTCGACGTGGCGCCTGATCGTGGCGAGCAGTTCGTCGCGCAGGATGGCGACGAGATCGCGCGGTCCGACCGCGGCCCGCTCGTGCGACAGCAGGATCTGGAGGCGCTCGCGCGCCACCGGGGCCGTGCCGCGCGGCTTGAAGAGACGAAAAAGGCTCATGCGGCCCTCCGGCTGAAGAGACGGTTGAAGAAGGTCTTCTTCTCCTCCGGGATGACGATCGGCGTGGCGTCGCCGATGAGGCGGCGCGCGGCCTCGTGGTACGCGCGTGCGGCGGGGCTCGCCGAGCCGTTGATGGTGATCGGCGCGCCGACGTTCGAGGCGCGCAGAACTTCCTGATCTTCCGGGATGATGCCAATAAGCGGGATCGACAGGATATCGAGCACGTCCGCGACGCTCAGCATCTCGCCGCGGCTCGAGCGGGCTGGATCGAAGCGGGTGAGCAGCAGCCGCTTCTCCATCCGTTCGCCCGCCTCCGCGCGTCGTGTCTTGGCGTCCAAAAGGCCGATGATCCGGTCCGAATCGCGTACCGACGAGACTTCCGGATTGGTCACCACGATCGCCTCGTCGGCGAAGCGCATCGCCAGCTGCGCGCCACGCTCGATGCCGGCCGGGCTGTCGCACAGGACCCAGTCGAAGCTTTGGCGGAGTTCCCCGATCACACGCTCGACGCCCTCGTCGGTCAGCGCGTCCTTGTCGCGGGTCTGTGACGCCGCGAGCAGGTGCAGGGTATCGACCCGCTTGTCGCGGATCAGCGCCTGGCCGAGCTTGGCGTCGCCCTGAGCGACATTGATGAAATCGTAGACCACCCGCCGCTCGGCCCCGAGCACGAGGTCGAGATTGCGCAGGCCGACGTCGAAATCGACGACGCAGACTTTTTGACCAGTATGCGCCAGAGCGGCGCCCAGCGAAGCGGTCGAGGTGGTTTTGCCCACCCCGCCTTTACCGGATGTGACGACGACCACTTTGCTCATGCGAACGATCCTCTCGAAATTGTCAGTCCAGGGCGCGGATCTTGAGGTCTTCGCCGGCCAGCCGGACCTCGAGGCTCCGGCCCTCGAACGCAGGGTCCATGGTTTCGGCGGTCACGTAGACGCCGCCGATGCACAACAGCTCGGCGCGCGCCTCGCGGCAGAAGATACGCGCGTCCGCCGCGCCCGATATGCCGGCGATCACCCGCCCCTGCAGCGCACCGTAGACGTGAACGGACCCGCCGGCGACGATCTCGGCCCCAGAAGCGACGCGGCCGACGATCGTCACGTCGCCCTCGGGATGCATGATCGACTGGCCGGAGCGGAGGTTGCCGTCGACGATGAGCGGCTCGGCCGGGGGGATTTTCGGCGGGGCGGGGGCGGCGGACGCGGGAGCCTCCTCGTCAAGGAGCGCCGCCGCGTTCACCGTCCGGCCGCCGGATACGACCGGCGGCAGATGCGGCCCGACCAGGGCGCGGCTGGGATTCTCCACGCCCATCACCCGGATGTGGCGACGCGCCAGCGCTCCCAGCAGGTCGCGATAGGCCTTGAGATCGATCTCGAGCCCGGACATCGCAAGGATGACTGGCTTCTGGACGAAGAAGGCCGGCGAACGCGCCAGCCACGCATCGAGGGCGGCAAACCATTCGGAGAGCGGCAGGACCGGCTCGAGGACGAAGGCCAGCAGCGACCGGCCCCGGAAGTTCAATGCCTGCTGTGGGGTAACATGCGCGTTCATCATGTCGGTCCGTTGGCGCTTCGTTAACCATGTTTGGAGCCGATTGGTTGACGAAGCGTTAAGATGCGGGCCGGCCCCGCCGAGGAAATGGCGGTTGTTACGGAAATCGCGGCAAATTTCTTGCCTGAAGCGCGCCCTGTGGACCTGCAGTCGGCGCCCATGGCCGCGGCGATTGCCGCACAAATGCGTCCGGGTCGCGGTTGGCGGTTCCCCCGCCGGTCTTTTTTATCTAACGTCCGCAGCGCGCGCTAAAGTCCAATCCGCCTCGCGCCGCGCAACAGAGTGCCTCCATGTCCTCAAGCGCCGAAAAAGGAGCGCCATCCACCCATTGGACCTCCCATTGGATCTGGACGAGCCTGGTCGATAACCTGCCCTTCGTCGCAATCATCGTGCTGGGGCTGATCGGGATCAGTTGGACGAGCCTGTCCAGGACCCCGACCGCGAACTACTGGCTCATCGTCACGCCGATCGTCGCGGTGATTTGCATTGTCGCGGGCTGGCGCCATACCGAAAGCGGCGAACGGATCGGCATGGCGATCACCCAGGTCCTGCAATGGGCGGCCGTGCTCATCGCAATGTATCTTATTACGGTCAGCAACGTGCAGCGGTCGCTGGACGTCAGACGCGCTCGCCCTGATGATCTTGACGCTGCTCGCGCTCGGCGTTTTCGTCTCCGGCCTCAACCTGCGCGCATGGAAGCTCTGTGTCACCGGCGCCTTTCTCGCGGTCTCCGTCCCGACGATCGCCTGGCTGCAGGATGCGGCGCTGCTTCTCGTGCTGGTCGGGGTTGCGCTGATCGCGCTCCTGTTCGCCTACTGGTGGCTGCGCGACCGCCTGAGCGCGTGAGCCGCCTGCAGCGGTTCCGCTCGCTCGGAAATCGCAAAAATCACGTCGGTTCCTCGCAGTCGGGCCCGCCAAGCCCGGCGCGTTTCAGGGATAGTGCGATCCCTTCAGTCTCGCCGCGGCCGCCCGGTCGACGAGCCAGATCGCGGGGCGCTCGGCCGGGCGGATCGCCTGAGCCGGCAGAACGACGGGCTGGCGGGGTCCCTGCAGCACGCGATAGAGAATCTCCGCCTTGTCGTCGCCCGTAACGACGAAGACGACCCGGCGCGCGGCGTTGATCGCAACAGGTGTGAGCGACAGGCGCCACATGCCGACGAACTCGACGTAGGAGGCCGACACGGTGCGGCGCGTCTCGGTGACCGCGCCGAGACCTGGAAACAGCGACGCCGTGTGCCCGTCATGGCCGAGGCCGAGGAGGACGAGATCGAGCCGCCCGTCGTCGCCGAGCGACCGGCGGAGTTCGACCGCGTAAAACTCGGCGGCCGCTTCCGGCGGATCCTCGCCGTGCATGCGCAGTACGTTGCCTTGCGGAATCGGTACACGGTCGAGCAGCGCAACCTTCGCCATATGGTAGTTGCTGCGCGCGTCGCGCGGCGAGACGCAGCGTTCGTCGCCGAAGAACAGATGCACGCGGGACCAGTCGATCGCGGCTGCGGCCAGCCGCTGATAGACCGGCCGCGGCGTGTTGCCGCCGGAAAGCGCGAGGGTGAAGCGGCCGCGCTCGGCGATCGCCTCGACCGCCGACGCGGCGATCGTGTCGGCCGCCCCCGAAACGAGCGAGGCGAAGTCCGCGTAGGCGATCGCCTCGGCGACCGAGCCGTCGGGAGCGGCGATGGATAGGGTCTCGGACATTGAAATTTCCCCGAGCGCTGTTCAACCGGCGCCGCGTAGGCGACCCTGCGGCGCGCAAACCCGACGCTTTGAACCCGACGCCTTCATACCCGTCGCATTCCCAGTCATCACAGGTTCTCCATCATGCGGAGAAACTGGGAACCCCTAAGGCGCCGGCGACGGTCGGTCGAGGGAGACGATGTCGCGGTCGCCCGGTCAGGCGGACGGCTCGGGATTGCGCCACGGCCCATCGGAGCCGATCAGCGCTTCCGCAGCCTCTGGCCCCCATGTTCCGGGCTGGTACTCTTCGCATGGCGGGGGATTGGAGAGGATGGGCTCGACGATCCGCCATTGCGCGTCGACGATATCCTCCCGTCCAAACAGCTCCCCGTCGCCGCGCATCGCGTCGCCGAGCAGCCGCTGGTAGGGCGGCGTGAGACAGGCCGCCTGCTCGTTCAAGGTCAGTTCGACCGGCTCGCCGACCATCGTCTCGCCGGGCCGCTTGACCCTCAGTCCGAACGCCACGCAAACGTCGGGGCTGATGCGCATGCGCATATGGCCGACCGCCTGCGCCTCCTTGTCGAAAACGGGACGCGGCGGCGCGTGAAACTCGACAATCGCCTCCGCGGCGGTGGTCGGCAGGCATTTTCCCGCCCGGATGTAAATCGGCACGCCCGCCCAGCGCCAGCTGTCAACCGTCAATTTGACGGCGACAAAAGTCTCGACCGGAGAATTCGGACGCACGCCGGGCACAGCCTTGTAGCCGCGGTATTGGCCGCGGACGATCGAGGCGGCGTCGAGCGGGCGCACCGCCTTGAGCAGCGCCGCCTTCTGATCGCGGGAGGCCTCGTGGTCCTCCCCCGTCGGAGGTTCCATCATCAGTTGGCGAGAACCTGCAGAAGATGGTTCTGCAGGACGTCGCGCAGGGCGCCGGTGGAATCGTAAAACGCGCCGCGGTCTTGTACGCCAAACGACTCGGCCATCGTGATCTGGATGCTGCGTACGTACTGCCGGTTCCAGATCGGCTCGAACATCGCGTTGGCGAAGCGGGTGTAGGCGATGTTCTGGACCGGCTCCTTGCCGAGATAATGATCGATGCGAAAGATCCATTCTTCGGGAAAATGCTCGAGCAGGATGCGGTTGAGCGCAGCCGCGGACTCCCGGTCGCGGCCGAACGGCTTTTCCACCACGAGCCGCGCGTTTTCGCTCAAGCCCGCCTTGGCGAGAGCGGAGACGACGACGCCAAACAGCGACGGCGGAATCGCCAGGTAGTGCAGCGGTCGCTTCGCGCCGCCGAGCGCCTGCTTGAGGAGTTGCGAACGTCTGCGGATCGTTATAGTCGCCGTCGACGTAACGCAGCAACGTCACCAACTTGGCGAAGCTCGCAGGGTCCACCCCGCCATGATGCTCCAGGCTGTCCTTGGCGCGGGCGCGAAACGCGTCGATTCCCCACCCGGCCTTGGCGACGCCGACGATGGGAACGTTGACGCCCTCGTCGCGGACGAGAGCCAAGGAGCGCCGGGAAGATCTGCTTGTAGGCGAGATCGCCCGTGGCTCCGAAAAAAACGATGGCGTCCGAATGCCCGTCGCTCATTCACGCCTCCGCCGGCTTTTCGTGGTGACCGCCGAACTCGAAGCGCATTGCCGACATCAACTTGTCCGCAAATTCGGCCGCGCCGCGCGACTCGAAACGACCAAACAGGGCCGCGCTCAGGACGGGCGCCGGCACGCCTTCATCGATGGCGGCCTCGAGCGTCCAGCGTCCCTCGCCGGAATCCGACACGCGCCCGGCGAATCCGCTGAGATGGGCGTCGGCGCGCAACGCAGTGGCGGTGAGGTCGAGCAGCCACGAGCCGACCACGCTGCCGCGCCGCCAGACCTCCGCCACCTTCGCGATGTCAATGTGTAGCGATAGTTTTCCGGGTGGCGCAGCGGCGTCGTCTCTGCGTCGGCCTCCTGCTTCTCGGCCCCGACGTTGGCGTGGCGAAGGATGTTGAAGCCTTCCGCGTAGGCCGCCATCAAGCCGTACTCGATCCCGTTGTGGACCATTTTGACGAAATGGCCGGCGCCGTTGGGCCCGCAATGGAGATAGCCCTGCTCGGCGGCGGACGGTTCGCCCGTCGCCCCGGGCGTGCCGCGCGGTTTCGCCAGGCCGGGCGCGAGCGTCTTGAAGATCGGGTCGAGGCGCTGCACGACGGCGTCTTCGCCGCCGATCATCAGGCAGTAGCCGCGCTCCTTGCCCCACACGCCGCCGCTGACGCCGACATCGACATAGTGAAGCCCCTTGCCCTTCAGATCGCCGGCGCGCCGAATATCGTCGTGGTAGTAAGAGTTGCCGCCGTCGATCACGATATCGCCTGGCTCGAGCAGCGCGGCGATTTCGGCGAGAATGGAGTCGACGACCGCGGCGGGCACCATCAGCCACACGGCGCGCGGCTTTTGCAGCTTGGCGACGAAATCCTTCAGGTTTTCCGCTCCGGCGGCGCCGAGGCCCGCCAGCCGCGCCACCGCGTCCGCATGAGTGTCGGAGACGACAAGCTGGTGTCCCGCCTTCATCAGGCGTTCGACCATATTGGCGCCCATGCGGCCGAGTCCGATCATTCCGAGTTGCATCGCTGTCCTCCGATTCCCAAGCGGCGCGCGAAGACGAGCCGGCGCCTCACCAGGAAGGCGTCTGGCGTCTGGCGGCCCATCTCGCCCCCACGATGATCGACCGCAGACGTTTGCACAGGTTATGCCGGACCGGTGTTTTCGGGAAGCGCTCGCGCTCTCCAAGCTTTCGTTTTTCGATGGGTCGCGATTTTTACGCTTCCCGTTGCCTGTTAGAACCCGGCGAAGCGTGCTTCGGCCATGCGAAAGCCGCAGCCACGGACTATTGGTGTCGACGGCTCCGACGCCGAGGAGTCATTTTCCGTCCAGGATGATGCAGGCTTGCGTTAACGATTTAAGTCTAGTAAGTTGATCAAGTTCATAACTTGTGCGTAAAATCGTCGACGGGTTCGCCGAAATTCCTCTTCGATCGGATCGTACCCTCATTCGTCTGACCGCGTGACCGAGACAACGGACTGTTCGACGAAAAGGGCCTCGCGGTCTGAGAGCGCCGGAAGGATCCTGGCTTTGGATGTCTTGCATCTGATCAACCCGATGTACGCGCTCTCGGGCCTCGCCGTCGGAGCGCTCGTGGGGTTCACCGGCGTCGGCGGCGGTTCGCTGATGACGCCGCTGCTCGTCCTGCTGTTCGGCATCCACCCGGCGACCGCAGTCGGCACCGATCTCCTCTACGCGGGCCTCACCAAGATTTGTGGCTCGGCCGTCCACAGCCACAACAAGGCGATCGACTGGCGCGTGGTGCGGCGACTGGCGACCGGGAGCGTGCCAGCCGCGGGGCTGGCGCTATGGTCGCTTTCGCATTTCGGCGTGGACTTGAAGGGAACCGCGACCGCTATCACGACGACGCTTGGCTTCGCCTTGATTCTGACCGCGGTCACGCTGGCTTTCCGCAAGCGCCTCCTGAAAGCGGTCGCCGCCTTCCTCGACCGGCGCTCCGACAATCAGATCGGAAGTCTTACGGTTGCGCTCGGCGCGACGCTCGGCGTGCTGGTGTCGATTTCCTCGGTCGGAGCAGGCGCGATCGGCGTGACCGTGCTGCTGATGCTCTACCCGCGCATGCCGACCGTGCGCATCGTCGGCACAGATATCGCTCATGCGGTGCCGCTGACCCTGATCGCCGGGGGCGGACACTGGCTGATCGGCTCGATCGACTGGCCGTTGCTGATTTCGCTCCTGACAGGGTCGCTTCCGGGCATTGCGCTGGGCAGTCATTTCGCCTCTCGCGTACCTGACCGCGTCCTTCGTCCGCTGATGGCGGGGACGCTCGCGTTGGTCGGCGGCAAGCTGGTCTTTTGAGCGTAAGCTTCGCTCGCCCGGGCGAGGACTTAGCCTCAGCTCACGCCGCAAGCCGCGCCGCCTCGAGTCGCCGCGTGAGCTCGTCCCGGGAGATCCGCCCGTTCCAGTAGAGCGCGGAGGCCTCGCGAATGACCGCGTCGCAGGGTGCGCCGATCGCAGAAATTCTCTCGCGCCTGGCGCGACAGCCGATAGCCGCGTCCCCAGACCGTCTCGACCGTTATGCCGTGCGGTTTCAGTTTTGTGCGCATCTTGCACATGATGACGTCGATGATTTTCGGCGTCGCCCAGTCGTCTGATCCGTAAAGCGCGGACATCATCGCCGCCCGAGTGAGCACCGCGTCGCCCGAGGCGATCAGCGCTCCGAGCAGCGTCACCTCCTGCCGCCTGAGTCTCCATTCGGGCGGAACCCGGAAGTCCGGACGGAAGAGCGCCTCCTCCAGCTCGGCGACGCGCGCGCGGGCGTCGTCCCTTTCGCTTTCGAGTTCGTCGAGGCGGCGCTGCATATGCGCGTAAGCCCGCTCAAGATCGATCATCGTCGTCATGAAAGCCTCTCGATTTCAGTATGGGTTAGGGAGTTTGCGCCGGCGCCGAAGCGCACGGCGCGGCTGAAGGTCACTCGTCCCGGAGTTATTGGGAGCCTTGTCGAAGGTCCGGCAGGCTTTCCCGGTCATGCCGCCTCTCCGAGCGCCGCGCAGAGCGCCCCTGGCGAGGTGATGAGTTCGAGCGCCAGAGGCCGCCAGATCACGGCGCGCATGGGCCGGACCCGGACGTCGGTCGGCGGCCCGGCCGGATAAGCGCGTCTCAGGTCCTCGAGATGCCCGTCGCAGTCGGCCCAGGGGTCCTGGTCTTGACTGTCCATTTGCTTCGGCATGCGGTTTGCTCCTTTGAAGGTGGCGGCGACTTGCCGCGGGTTATCCACAAGTTTCGGGCTCTCGTCGGCGGCATCCACAAATATGTGGACTCGAATAACCGATCTGGTTGTGCTAGGACTCCGGTGACTTTACCGCATACGGGCGATTTTGATGTACGGACTTTCTCGCGCCTTCGGGCCAGTTGTCGGAGACCAGACGGATCTCGTCGGCGTAGCGGTCGGCGCTGGCGTCGAAGCGGCCTGCGAGGGCCGAGCCTTCCGATTGGATGGCGATGAGGCTCCGGCTGACGGCCCTTACCGGGCGATGGGGCCGCGCACGGCGCGCGCTGCCCTCGAAGAGGAAAAGCAGTTCACTCATGATCGGTATCCCTACCGCATCGCTGCGGCGGTTGTCAAGAGTTCACGTACCGGAATGACCACGCCTATGACCACGCCTATGCAACTCGCCGAGGTGCTCGAGAGGATTGAGGCTCGGCTCAAGATCCTGGACATGACCGAAAACGCCGCCTCCCGTGCGGCGGGCAAGCCCGATGCGATCCGCAATCTGCGGCGCGGCGTGCAAAGCGGAGCGCGCAAGGGCATATCGACCGCGACGCTGGCGGCGCTCGCCCCCGTCCTGAAAACCAGCACCGAGTGGCTTCTGTCCGGGCGTAGCGGTCCCGACGCCGAGGAGAAGGCGGTGGAGGCGGCGATCGGCCTGCCTCACGCAGACGCAATTCTGGCGCTCACTCTGGCGTTTCAAGCCCTTCGTCTGGGATCGGATGTGGAGTGCCGCATTTTAGCCCGGGCCGTCCTGGCGGCGAGTTGCACGCAGCGATCTCCTGGAGGGGGCCCGTTCTCCGACGACGAACGGCGACAGCTGGTGTCGGAGGCCATTCGACTATTTCGGGCGCAATAGCAGCGGCGCCCGGATGTCTTGAATGCCCGACCTCTGCTTGTCCCTTTTCAACGCCATGACGATCGCTTGGGCCGCCGGGCCGGTTGTAGAGGCCGTTTCGTCACAACTGACCTCAGTCACAACCCCGATGAAGCCCGCCGCGTGCCGGTCTTGCAAAAAGGGCCGGTATCCCGACCGGCTTTCCGTCTGGCGAGCGGCCTGGTTCGCAGCGTTTCGCCGCAGATCCGATACGGAATGACCCGTAGCGGCAGGAGCCGTCCGAGCAGAGAATCGCACGCGGCGATCTCCTCAAGGTGCGCCGTTCTTTGACTTTCGGATAAGCCGTCAAGTGTTCGAAGTAATTCGTCTTTTTCGGCCAGGATGGCCGCCCTGAGGATGTCCCGCACGTCCCCGCCTCTCCAACCTCGTTGTCTCGCTTGGTCCCATTTTTTTGTTCGCGAGCAACCTGTTATCAGCCCTTACGCAAGGATAGGCGCGGGCCGCCCGGTTGCATAGCGGCAAATTGTCACAACCTGGAGTGAGGGACTGGACTTCCGTCGCAACCGGAAAAGAGGCCCCGAATCGGGGTGCGACAAAAAGAGCGGTATAAAAACCTTATCCATCGCTTGACGGAAGGTGTCCGTACCGGTACTTTGGCCTCACTTCCTCAGTGGAAGGGGCGATGCCCAATCAAACGGAGCCAAACATGTCGATCGCAACCGTCTCGACCTCGGACGCCAGCGCAAAAGCCCTCCGCGCCAAGTTGCATTCCGTCGAGGACGTCAACGCCAGTCTTCAGCGACAGACCAACTCGCTCAAAGCGGCGCTCGCCAAGTTGCAGCGAGACCGGGACGAGGCCGAAGCGTGCACGAAATTCTGGCGCGACGCAGCCGAGGCATCGAGTGGCATGGAGGCCCGCTACAAGTCGACTGTGCTGGGCCTCAGCCATGCGCTTGCCGATCTCAAGTTGGCCGAGGCCGACCTCGACGCGGATCGGGACGCAGCCGCGCGAGCGCCCCAGGATCTCGCCGCCTAAGCGCCCTCTAGCCAGCAACATCCGACCGCGAAAGCCGTGTTCCCGAGCGGGTCCCGGTTGTCTTCACCCTCGATCTCGTCCATTGCGAAATCCTTGGCCGCCGCCACGAAAGAAAGACGCCCGCTATGGCGCCTCGTGGCCCCGATGTCAGGCTTCCGTTCGAAACCAACGCCGCAATGACCGACCGTTCGATGCGCCCGACGAGCCCCTGTGAGCATCGATCGCGCCCATCTCGGCCGGTCAGCGCGGCTTCCTGCCCCGACGGGCACCCGCATGAAACCCAAACTCCAAAGGCCGCGACTTGCGAGCCCCGCGCCTCCGCGCCGAGGACCGAGAATAACCAACGCGCGCTCCCCCCCGCGCGGCGCTCAGGCCGTTGCGCCTTGCGACTCGCGATAGGCGCGCCAGCCGCCGAAGCCGCTGATGTCGGTCGCACCGGCGACCCCTTCGGGCTCGACCAGAAAGCCCTTGACGCCCGTACCGTCGGCGAGCCTCACCGTCCCCACTCCGAGCGGCGCCGGAATCCCGCCGACGAAAGCGCCGAAAGCCGCCGGGTCGAGCGCCCAGACCTCCGCCTTGATCGCCGCGCCGGCGCCGTCGGTCACCCGGAGAAGGCCCGGCTTTGCCGGCTCGGCTGCGGCAAGGGCGAAGAGCCGATAGTCCGGCGCCGTCTCGACCTCGGCCACGAAGATTGCGCCAAGATCGACCAGCTCCCGGTTCAGCGGCAGGCCGGAAAGATGCGCGCCGACCACGACGAGCCCGATCCGACCGGCCGGCGGCGCGGGCATGGCCCTTGCCGGTTGCGGCGCCGCGCGGCCGGTCGCGCCCATCGGCGCGCCCGAGCGTGCATGGATCGCCGCGGCGAGACCCGCGATCAGGCCATCCGCACCGGCTTGCGCAATCAGGGTCACGCTCGAGGGCAGCCCGTCGCGGCGCATGCCCGAAGGCACGGCGAAAGCGCAAAGATCAAGCAGATTGACGAAATTTGTGTAGGTCCCGAGCCGCGAATTGAGCAGAACCGGCTCGGCCTCGACCTCGCCGACCGTATAGGGACGCGGCATGGTGGGAACCAGCATGACGTCGAAGGCCGCAAGCGTGCGTTCGGCCCTCCGCCGCCTTTCAGCGAGCGCGTAGAACGCCTCGAACGTCGCGACCGCGTCGAATTTCCGCGCGGTTTCGACGATCGCGCGGGTGACGGGATGCAGGGCCCCCGGCTTGGTCTCGATCAGGGACTTCACCGCCGCGTAGCGCTCGGCGACCCACGGGCCCTCGTACAGCGTCCGGGCGACCTCCGCAAAGGGCTCGAAATCGAATTCGACCACCTCGAACCCGAGCGCCTCGACGCTCTTTCGGTCGCGGGCGAACGCAGCCTCGGCCTCGTCATCGCCAAAGAACTGCAACTGGTCGTCGCGCGGAGCTCCAATCCGCAAGCCGCGAGGCAGGCCCGACAGCTCCGGCCGCGGAAAACGCCGGGAATAGGCGTCGCGCTCGTCGTAACCCGCGGCCGCCTTATAGACGGCGAAGGCGTCGGCCACGTCGAGCGCGAAGATCGAGATCGTGTCGAGCGTTCGGCAGGCCGGCACGACGCCCGTCGCCGACAGCGCGCCAAGCGAGGGCTTCAAGCCCACGATGCCGTTCAGCGCCGCCGGGACGCGGCCCGAGCCCGCGGTGTCGGTGCCGAGGGAAAACGGCACCAGCCCCGCCCCGACCGCCGTTGCGGATCCGGAGCTCGACCCGCCGGGAATGAGGTCGGAGCGCAGGGCGTTGCGCGGGACCCCGTAGGGCGATCGGACGCCGACGAGGCCGGTCGCGAACTGGTCAAGGTTCGTCTTGCCGACGACGATCGCCCCGGCGCGCTCGAGCGCCTCGACCACGAAGGCCGAGCGCTGAGGCCTGTAGGCGAAGGCCGGACAGGCCGCGGTCGTCGGCAACCCGGCGACGTCGATATTGTCCTTGACCGCGAAGGGAACGCCGTAGAGCGGTCTCGCCGCCAGTCCTTCGGCCGCGAGGCGCTCGGCCGCCGCCATAGCCTCGGCCTGCGGCCGGAGCGTGATGAACAAGGCCGGGTCGTCATGGGCTGCGATGCGCCGGTAAGTTTCCTCGATGGTCGCGGCCACGGGCTTCCCGCCGGCATGGGCGGCGGCGAGCGCGGCGATCGTTTCAGTCATGCCGGAGGAACTCCTTGCGTCAGCGTGGTTGCGTCGCGCCGATTGGGCTTACCGCCTATGCAAGAGGCAGGCTAGGCGTCAGCGGCGGAGGCCGGTCACGAAACTCGTTACATTTGCCATGAGATCCTTGGGCCGGCCCGCGGGAAAGCGGTTGGAGCTCGCCATCCGCAACAAGGTCGCGAAGCAGATGGGCGGCGAAATCAAGGTGATCAGCGCGCCGGGCGCCGGCAGCGTCTTCACCATGGTCCTCCCGACGAAGGCGGTCGGCGCTTCGCAGTCCCCTGCACCCGAACCATCCTGGCGCAGACGGGCGCGCAAATCGATACGGCGGAAGACGGCGTGGAGGCCGTGGCTGCCGCCCGCTCGGTTGCTTACGACCTGATCCTGATGGACGTCCACCTACCCCATATGGACGGCCTCGCGGCGACTGGGGCGATCCGCGCGCTGCCGCCGCCGTTCTCGGCGCCCCCGATCATCGGCCTCAGCGCCAGCACATTCCCGGAAGACCAGGAACGTTGCCGTCTGGCCGGCATGAACGATTTTTTCGGCAAGCCTTACCGAGGGCGACAGTTGCGCGAGGTCGCCGCTCGCGCAATGGGCGCTTCCTGTTCGGAGTTCGACGGCACCGGCAATCGCCTGACCGAAATGCGGACGCGCCTCGGCCGGGGCGAGGCCGCGGCGATCAGGCACATCGCCCATTCGCTGAAGAGTTCGTCGGCGATGATCGGCCTGTCGCGCCTGGCCGAAGTCGCGAAGGAAATGGAAAAGGTCGCAGCCGGAGGGGACATCGAGCGTCTCTGCCCCCTGCAGGAGGCAGCCGAGGCGGCCCTGCAAGACGCCGCAGAAAAGGCGTCGAGTTGTTCGACGTCTTTCCCAAACCTCTCGATCTCGCGCGTTTGCGGGCCTCGCTCGCGCGGGCGCGCGAAACCTGCTGGATGGAGCGGCGGGCGGAAGGCTAGGGTGCGCCCGACGGCTCGCGACGCCGAATTCGGCTCAAAATCCTGTCGCGCTCGGACCGCCGCCCGGCATCCGGGATGCCTGTTAGCAGGCGGCTTTTTGCGCCGCGGCCCGCGCTCTCATCCGGAAAGCCCAGCAATGTCAAGGTATTGCCGGCGTTGCAACCCTATGGTTGCGGCTTTTGACAGGCGCCTTAACAGGCACGTTAAAGGCTCAACAGGCGCCGAACAGGCTCTTAACAGGCAGGAACAGGCGGGTGGGGACGGGACCTGGCGACCGGCGCGGCCAGGTTGCAAGACGAAGCGATCCGCATCGCGATCGCCGGCGGCGCAGCGGCTGAAAGGGCGCTCCGCAGTCGCCGGCGCGCTTCGCCCTGGGACCGGCTCGGACTGGCTCGCTGTCGAGGGACGCCCCCCGGAAGCGCCGCGCAAGCTCTGGGCTGAGCAGCCTAACGTTGCGGCAGGGCGCCGACAAATAGGGCGCTCAACTCCCTTTCTGGCGCCCGAAACCCGTGACGATACGCCGCATCCTTCGGCACGCTCTTTGCAAAAGTTGACGCGGGAGAACGGCGCGGCGCCCGCGCCACGGATTTGAGCATAAGGACGTCAGAATGTCTGCATCGGGAATGTCGCGTCGCACGTTGATCAAGACCACCGCGCTGGGGCTCGCGGGCGCAACGCTCGACATCGGCGCCATCGGGCGCGCGCTCGCCGCCAAGGACCTGACGGTCGGCATCGTCTATGTCGGCGCGCGCGACGACTTCGGCTGGAACCAGGCGCATGCGGTCGCGATCCAGGCGCTGAAGGAGGTGCCGGGCGTCAAGGTCGTCGAGGAAGAGAACGTGCCCGAGACCGACGCCGTGTCGAAGTCGATGGAATCGATGATCAACCTCGACGGCGCCGGCCTGATCCTGGCGACCTCGTTCGGCTACTACACGCCGTTCGTCGTCGACCTCGCCAAGAAATATCCGGACGTCGAGTTCCGCCACGCCGCGCCCCTGTGGAACAAGGACAAGGATCCGAAGAACGCGGGCTCCTATTTCGGCTATCTCAACCAGGCGCACTTATGTCGACGGCGTCGCCGCCGGCCTCTCGCACCAAGTCCAACAAGATCGGCTTCGTCGCCGCCAAGCCGATCGCCAGCGTGCTCTCGCAACATCAATTCGGTGCTGCTCGGCGCGCGCTCGACCAATCCGAAGGCGACGGTGCAGGTGATCTTCACCGGCGACTGGTCGATGCCGGTGCGCGAGGCCGAAGCCGCCAACGCGCTGGTCGACGCCGGCTGCGACGTCATCACCTGCCACGTCGACGGGCCGAAGGTGGTGATCGAGACGGCCGAGAAGCGCGGCGTGATGAGCTGCGGCCACAACGCCAGCCAGGCGCCGCTCGCGCCCAAGGGCTTCATCACCGGCGCCGAATACAAGTGGGAGACGATCTACAAGGGCTACGCGACCGACCTCGCCGCCGGCAAGCACGCTGCCGAACTTCCTGACCGGCGGCTACGAGGTCGACTACGTCCAGCAACACGCCGTTCGGCGCCGCCGCGACGCCCGAAGCGCAGAAGGCCGCCAACGCCGCCATCGAGGGCTGCGCAAGGCGCAAGAGCCGATCTACGTCGGCCCGATCAAGGACAACAAGGGCAAGGTGGTCATCGACAAGACCTACGGCAACCTCGATCCGTACCTCGACAAGATGGACTACCTGCTCGAAGGCGTCGTCGGCTCGACGACCTGAGGCCGGCGGACCGGGAGCGCGCGCCGGTGTCGGACGCGCCCTTGACCCCCGTCGTCCGCCTCGGACCTGATCGAGCCAGTCGGTCAGGGCGCGGCGACCTCCGATTGGGCGCAGCGCCTGCGCGTCCAGTCGGAATATGTCGTCATCCCGCTGCTGGCGATCGCCGTCGCGGCGGCGGCTGTTCGCGGTCTTCCTGCTCGCGATCGGCAAGTCTCCGGTCGACTTCTCGCCTATGTCTGGCGCGGCGGCTTCGGCACCGCGTTCTCCTTCCAGAACACGCTGCTGCGCTCCGCGCCGCTGATCCTGACCGCGCTCGCGTCGCCATTCCCGCCCGGATCGGCCTGATCATGATCGGCGGCGAGGGCGCGCTGGTGATCGGCGGCTTCGCCGCGGCCGCGCTCGCGATTCCGATGATCGGCGGTCGCGCCGCCGTTCATCACGCTGATCCTGATGGCGATCGCCGCCATGGCGGTCGGCGCGTTCTGGGTCGGCGATCGCCGGCTTCCTGCGCTATGCGCGCGGCGTCAACGAGACGATCTCGTCGCTGCTGCTGACCTACATCGGCATCGCGATCATGAACTTCTTCGTCGAGGGGGCGCTGCGCGACCTCTCCAATCCGAACAAGCCGTCGACCAAGCCGATCGGCGACGCCTACATGGTCGGCGTACATTCCCGGCACCGAGGTGCACTGGGGGTTCGTCGCCGGCATCGCGCTCTGCGTCGTGCTCTATTTGCTGATCAACCGCACCACATTCGGCTTCGCGGCGCGCGTCACCGGCGGCAATTTCCGCGCGGCGCTGGCGCAGGGGCTGCCGGTCGGCAGGCTGATCGTCGCCTGCTCGGCCATCGCCGGCGCCTGCGCCGGGCTCGCCGGCTTTTTCGAGGTGGCCGCCATCCAGGGCCGCGCCAACGCCTCGCTCGCCGCCGGCTACGGCTTCACCGGCATCCTGGTGTCGTTCCTCGCCCGGCATAATCCGCTGCGTCATCCCGCCGGTCGCGATCCTGTTCGGCGGCATCGTCGCCGCCGGCGGCCTGATCCAGCGCCGCATGGGCCTGCCCGACGCGACCGTGCTGGTGCTGCAGGGCCTGATCTTCGTCGTGCTGCTGATCTCCGAGACGCTCTACGGCCGCTTCTCGATCTTCAAGCCGCAGGGCGACAAAGGATCGCACATGAACGGCGCCGTCCTCACCGTCCTCCTCGCCATGCTCGGCGGCGCGATCCGCGTCTCGACGCCGTTCATGTTCGTCGCGCTCGGCGAGTGCCTGACGGAGAAAGTCGGGCCGCGTCAATCTCGGCCTCGAAGGCACGCTCGTGCTCGGCGCCATGGTCGGCTACGCGGTCTCCTATCACACCGGTTCGCCCTGGCTCGGCGTGCTCGCCGCCGGCGTCGCCGGCTCGTGTCTCGGCGCGATGCACGGCTCGATCTGCGGCCTGCCCCGGGTCAACGACGTCGCGGTCGGCATCGCGATGATGCTGTTCGGCATCGGCGTCGCCTTCTTCTTCGGCAAGCCCTACATCCAGCCGACGGCGCCGCGGCTGCCCTCGATCCCGCTCGGCTTCTGGAGCGACGACGCCAACCTGCAAGAGCGCGCTGCAGGTCAATCCGCTGTTCTTCGTCGGCATCGTCATCGCGCTCGCTGCTCGCCTGGTCGCTTCGCAACACCCGCTGGGGCCTGATCGTGCGCACGGTCGGCGACAGCGCCGCCGCGGCGCTGGCGATGGGCATCTCGGTCAACTCGTGCGCTTCCTGGCCACCACGGTCGGCGGCTTCCTCGCCGGCGTCGGCGGCGCGTTCCTGTCGCTCTACTATCCGGGCTCGTGGAACCAGGGCCTGTCCTCCGGCCAGGGCCTGATGGCGGTGGCGCTGGTGATCTTCGCGCGCTGGAATCCGCTGCGCTGCTTCGTCGCGGCGCTGCTGTTCGGCGCCGCCGGCGCGATCGGCCCGGCGCTGCAGTCGGTCGGCGTCACCCAGGGCTACTACTTCTTCAACGCCGCGCCCTACATCCTGACGCTCGCCATCATGATCGCGACCTCGAGCGCCAAGCACTCGCCGCGCGACATGCCGGGCGAACTGTCGATGGCCAAGTAATGGCCGCGACCCGGACGCCGCAACATGACGCACGCCTGCCGCACGCTGTCCCGACCGGATACGGACCGTCAAGCCGATCCCTATCCCTGGCCCTTCAACGGCGACTGGCGGCCGCGCCAACACCGCGCTCATCGTCATCGACATGCAGACCGACTTCTGCGGCAACGGCGGCTACGTCGACTCGATGGGCTACGACCTCTCGCTGACCCGCGCGCCGATCGAGCCGATCCGGCGCGTGCTCGCCGCCATGCGCGCCAAGGGCTACCACGTCATCCACACCCGCGAGGGCCATCGGCCCGATCTCGCCGACCTGCCGGCCAACAAGCGCTGGCGCTCGCAGCGGATCGGCGCCGGCATCGGCGATCAAGGCCCGTGCGGCCGGATCCTGGTGCGCGGCGAGCCGGGCTGGGAGATCATCCCCGAGCTGAGCCCGCGCCCGGCGAGCCGATCATCGACAAGCCCGGCAAGGGCTCGTTCTGCGCGACCGACCTCGAGCTGATCCTGCGCACCGCGCGGCATCGACAACCTCGTGCTGACCGGCATCACCACCGACGTCTGCGTGCACACCACCATGCGCGAGGCCAACGACCGCGGCTTCGAGTGCCTGCTGCTCGAGGACTGCTGCGGCGCGACCGACCTCGGCAACCACCTGGCGGCGCTCAAGATGATCAAGATGCAGGGCGGCGTGTTCGGCGCCGTCGCCTCGTCGAGGGCCTTCGAAGGCCGTGATCGCGGTGCCATGGCCGCCGTTACCCCCGCATGTCTTTCGAGGAGACTCGCCCCATGAGCGACGCTCTCCCGCTCGCCCATGCGCCCGCGCCGCCGGCGCGCGGCCCTCGCTCGAAACCGTCGGCATGACCAAGGTCTTCGGCGCGCTCGCCGCGCTCGACGACGTGTCGATCAAGGTGCAGGCCGGCACGTTGCATGCGCTGCTCGGCGAGAACGGCGCCGGCAAGTCGACGCTGGTCAAATGCATCATGGGCTTCTACACAGCCGACACGCGGCCAGCTCATGATCGACGGCAACGGAGGTCGCGGTCCGCAATCCGCGCGACGCGCACGCCCACGGCATCGGCATGGTCTACCAGCATTTCACCCTGGTGCCGTCGCTGACCGCGGCCGAGAATCTCGTCATCAGCCGCGCCGACCCGCCGGCGGTCATCGACTGGCGCAAGGAGACGCAAGGCGCTGGAGGCCTTCCTCGAGCGCATGCCGTTCAAGCGTGCCGCTCGACGTGCCGGTGTCCGGGCTGGCGGCCGGCGAGAAGCAGAAGCTCGAGATCCTCAAGCAGCTCTACCTCGACCAGCACTTTCTCATCCTCGACGAGCCGACCTCGGTGCTGACGCCGGGCGAGGCCGACGAGATGCTCGGCCTCCTGCGCGGCATGGCGCATCGCGGCGACATCACCGTCCTGATGATCAGCCACAAGTTCCGCGAGGTCGAGGCCTTCTGCGACGATTTCACCGTGCTGCGCCGCGGCGCCCGCGTCGGCGGCGGCAAGGTCGGCGCCGTCTCGACCCGCGAGATGGCCGCATGATGATCGGCGACGCGGTGGTCCGCGCCGTCCGCGGCGCGCGCCGCGGCGCCGAAGACGGCGGCGTGCTGGAAATCGCCGGCCTGTTCGCCGATGACGACGAGGGCCGCGACGCGGTCGCCGGCTCGACCTCAAGGTCCAGGCCGGCGAGATCGTCGGCATCGCCGGCGTCTCGGGCAACGGCCAGAGCGAACTGGTCGAGGTGCTGTCCGGCCAGCGGCCGATCAAGCTCGGCCAGGTGCTGGTCCGCGACCAGGACTTCGAGCCGACGCGCGACCATTTCGACCGCTTCAAGGTGTTCGGCCTGCCGGAGGAGCCGCTGAGGAACGCCGCCGTGCCGACCATGTCGGTCGCCGAGAACATGGCCTTCCGCACCTTCGACAAGCCGCCGATCGCCGCGCTCGGCTGGTGGCTGTCGCCCGAGCCGATGCGCGGCGCGGCGCGCGAACTGATCGCCCGCTACAACGTGAAGACGCCCTCGACCGAAACGCCGATCCGCGACCTTTCCGGCGGCAACGTGCAGCGCGCCGTGCTGGCGCGCGAGCTTTCGGGCGACGTCGACGTGCTGATCGTCGCCAATCCCTGCTTCGGCCTCGACTTCGCTTCGGTCGCCGAAATCCGCGCGCAGATCATGGAGCAGCGCAACCGCGGCGCGGCCGTGCTGCTGGTGTCGGAGGACCTCGACGAGATCCTCGAACTGTCCGACCGCATCGCGGTCATGTCCGGCGGCAAGGTCGCCTATGTGACCGAGGCCGCCGGCGCCGACCGCACCACCATCGGCCGCGCCATGGCGGGGCATTGACGCACGATCGCGGCCACCAATGCCGCTGGTCGAAGCGCCGTCGAGCTACTCTCCGCCTTCAAGGCGGCGACGCTCGCGATCGCGCCGAGCGCGATCGCTGGACGACGCCCTGCTCGGCGTTCGAGAGGCGATCGCCTGATGACGACGCGTTCGAACCCGAAGCGCTGGTCGATGCGACGGCGCCGCTGCTCGGCCTGCGCTGACGCCGGAATCGCGCAGCGCAGACGTCGTGCATCTGCGAGATCGCCGCCGAGCAGGCGGCGCTGCTGCTGCTCGCCGAATTCGACGACGAGCGAGGAGCCGGCGCCGGTGTTCCGGCATGAGCCGCTGCTTCGGACGGATCCGCGCGAGGCGATCGCCGCGGCGGTGAGGAGCGGCGCGGCGAGCGCCCGCGAGGTCACCACGGCCGCGCTCGCGCGCATCGAGGCGCGCAACGCCGCGCTCGGCGCATTCACCGACGTGACCGCCGAGCGCGGCGCTCGCCAGGCCGACGCGATCGACGCCGCCCGCGCGCGGGGCGAGCGCGCTCGGCCCGCTGGCCGGCGCGCCCTTCGCCGTCAAGAACCTGTTCGACATCGAGGGCCTGCCGACCCGCGCCGGCTCGAAGATCAACCGCGACCGGCCGCCGGCGACAGCCGACGCGACGCTGGTCGCGCGGCTCGAAGCCGCGGGCGCGGTGCTGGTCGGCGCGCTCAACATGGGCGAATACGCCTACGACTTCACCGGCGAGAACGCCCACGACGGCCCGTCGCGCAACCCGCACGATCTCGCGCACATGACCGGCGGCTCGTCGGGCGGCTCGGGCACGGCGGTCGCCGGCGGCCTCGTGCCGATGGCGCTCGGTTCCGACACCAACGGCTCGATCCGCGTGCCGAGCTCGTTCTGCGGCATCTTCGGCCTGAAGCCGACCTACGGCCGCCTGTCGCGCGCGCGGCACCTTCCCTTTCGTCGCGAGCCTCGATCATCTCGGCCCGTTCGCCCGCTCCGTCGGCGATCTCGCGCTCGCCTACGACGCCATGCTCGGCCGCGACGCGGCCGACCCGGCCCAGGCCGACGTCCCGGCCGACGCCCGCGACGCCGACCCTCGAACGAGGCGTCGCCGGCCTCCGCATCGCGCGGCTCGGCGGCTATTTCGCCCGCGGCGGCGACGCCGGCGCCTTCGCCGCGGTCGACACGCGTCGCCGCGGCGCTGAAGGCGGAGCGGGTCGTCGAACTCGCCGAGGCGGAGCGGGCGCGCGCCGCCGCCTATCTCATCACCATGGCCGAAGGCGCGGCGCTGCACCTTGAGCGCCTGCAGACGCGCGCCGCCGACTTCGATCCGGACGTGCGCGACCGCCTGATCGCCGGCGCGATGCTGCCCGGCGCCTGGGTCGTGCAGGCGCAGAAGTTCCGCCGCCGGTTCCGCGCGCAGGCGCTGCGATCTTTCGCGACGTCGACATCCTGCTCGCGCCGGCGACGCCGTGCCGCGCGCCGCGGTCGGGCAGAAGACGATCGTCCTCGACGGCAAGGAAATGCTGGTGCGGCCGAACATCGGCATCTTCACCCAGCCGATCTCCTTCATCGGCCTGCCGGTCGTCGCCGTGCCCGGTGTGGACCGACGGGCGAGAAGCTGCCGATCGGCGTGCAGATCATCGCGCCGCCCTGGCGCGAGGATCTGGCGCTGCGCGTCGCGCGCGCCCTCGAGCGCGACGGCGTCGTTCGCGCGCCGGTCGCGCAGGCATTGGCATGAGGCGATCGATGCGGATGAGCGACGAATCGCGCTGGGCCGGACGCAACAGCGCCAAGGCGGCCGTGCGCGCCGGGTCTGGAGCAGCCTTGTCGACGACCGGCGTCAACGTCGGGCCGGCTTTCGACCGCATCCCGAATTTCGTCGGCGCCGACGCCGCCGCCAAGCGGCTCAGCGAACTCGACGCCTGGAAGCGCGCGCGCGTCGTCAAGTGCAATCCCGACCCGCCGCAGATCCCGGTGCGGCTGCGGGCGCTCTACGACGGCAAGCTCCTGTTCTCGCCGGTGCCCTATCTCACCAAGGGCTTTCCCTATCTGCGCATCGACCCGGAAAAGCTCGCCGCCAAGGGCGTCGACTTCGAGACCGCGGCGACCGCGCAGGGTTCCTGCAGCATGGCGAGCCGGTCGGCTTCGAGGACATGCCGAAGCTCGACTTCTGCGTCGTCGGCTGCGTCGCGGTGACGCGGCGCGGCGGGCGCACCGGCAAGGGCGCCGGCTTCGCCGATCTCGAACAGGGCATTTTTCGCGAGCTCGGCATGGTCGACGCGACGACGCCGATCGCCACGACCGTGCATTCCTCGCAGGTCGTCGACGAGACTCGAGGTCGTCATGGAGGGCCACGACTCGGCGCTCGAACTTCATCGCCACCGAACTCGAGCTGATCGAGACCCGGCACGCCGTTCCCGCAGCCCGCGGGCGTCGCCTGGGACAAGGTCCGCCCCGACCAGTTCGCCGACATTCCGTTCCTGAGCGCGCTCAGGCGATCTTGAAGCGCTGTAGCGCGCTCGGAGAGCGCCGCGCAAGGCCGACCGCGGCGCAATGATGCAGTCAGACGATCGACCCGGAGCGAAGGCCGAGGTCGAGGCCGCGTTCGCCGACTACGAGCGCGCGCTGTCGCCAACGACGTCGCCGCGCTCGACCGTTTCTTCCTGCCGAGCGAGGCCGCCATCCGCTACGGCGCCGGCGAGAACCTCTACGGCTACGACGGCGATCCAGGCGTTTCGCGCCGCGCGCTCGCCGGCCGGCCTCGCGCGCGGCTCGAGAGGACCCGCATCGTCACTTACGGCCGCGACTGCGCCGATCGCCGCCACCCTGTTCCGCCGCGACAGCGCGCCGGGCAAGGTCGGCCGGCAGATGCAGACCTGGGTGCGCTTTCCCGAGGGCTGGCGGATCGTCGCCGCCCATGTCAGCGTCATCGACGACCCGGCCCATGACCGACGACGGCTGACCGGCGTCGTCGCTGCTCCCGACCGACGGCGCGCCGGCGGCGCCGCCGGTCGACATCGTCATCGAGGACGGCCGCGATCGCCGCGATCGCGCCGGCGGCCGAGCCGCCGCCGCGGCGGCGGCTCGCCATGCCGGCGCTCGTCAACGCGCACGATCATTGCCGGCCGCTGTCGCCGACCTCGTTCGGCGCGGCGGGCAAGCCGCTCGAGACCTGGCTCCTGCGCCTCGCCGCGATGCCGCCGATCGATCCCTATCTCGGCGCGCTCGCCGCCTTCGGGCGGGCGGCGCGCGGCGGCGCCGGCTCGGTCATGGCGCACTACACCCGCTTCCACGGGCCGATGCCGCCGGTCGAGGAGGCGCGCGAAATCGCCCGCGCGGCGGCCGACGTCGGCGTGCGCGTGACGCTCGCCGTCTTCATGCGCGACCGCAATCCGCTGGTCTATGGCGACCGACGCCGGCCTCATGGCGGCGCTGCCGCGACGCCGCGCGCGCCCCGGTCGAAGCGGCAGTTCCTCGCAGCCGCCGCTCGAGCATCGCGGAGCAGATCGCGCGCGTCGAGGCGATCGCGGAGGCGGTCGAGAGCCCGACTTTCTCCGTGCAGTTCGGACCCAACGGGCCGCAATGGTGCTCGGACGACGCTGCTCGCCGCGATCGCCAGACGCTCGCGCGAGACCGGCCGGCGCGTGCACATGCATCTGCTCGAGACGCGCTACCAGCGCGCCTTCGCCGACCAGGCCTATCCGGAGGGCGTGGTCGAGCGGCTGAGGACGCTGGGCTTCTGTCACGCCGCGCCTGACGCTCGCCCATTGCGTCTGTGCGCGCGCAGCGACGATCTCGACGCCGATCGCCGCTGCGGGCGCGGTCATCGCCGACCAACCCGAGCTCGAATCTGCATCTGGCGAGCGGCGTCGCGCCGATCGGCGAGGCGATCCGGCGCGGCTGCCGCGTCGCGCTCGGCGTCGACGCCTCGGCGCTCGACGAGGACGACGATATCGTGCGCGAGATGCGGCTCGGCCATTTCCTGCACGGCGGCTGGGGCTTCGACAACGGTCATCGAGCGTGGCCGACTGGCTCGCGGGCGTCGTCGCCAACGGACGCTTCGCCAATGGCGCGCCGGGCGACGGGCGCGCTCGCGTCGGAGCGCCGGCCGACATTCTCGTCCTCGACCTCGACCGCGCTCGACCGCGACGCCGTCATGCCCGTCGAGCCGATCGACCTCGTGTTCGGCCGCGCGACCGCGGCGCATGTCGCGACGCTGATCGTCGGCGGGACGCGAAGTCGTGCGCGACGGGCGGCTCGTCGAGCGTCGATCTCGGCGCGGCCGAGGCGGCGCTGCGCCAGGACTACCGGGCGAAGGTCGGCTCGCGCGCCGCGTTCCTCGACGCCTGGCGCGATCTCGAGCCGGCGGCGGCGGCGTACTACCGCGGCGGCTTCGGCTGCTGCTAGACGGAACTTCCGAGAGGGGTAGGGCGGAAAGGTGAGGGTTTGTGCGGCATTGCGGGAATTTCTGCCAAAAATGTAGGCATGTAAAAGACCGCTTGATTTGACCGCTAGGCCATGATTCAAGCTGATCATGTACGTCACGCGCATTCCCAACCGCAATTCGCCGCCCGCCGTCCTGCTTGCGCGAGAGCTATCGGGAGGACGGTAAGGTCAAGTCGCGCACGCTTGCCAACATCTCCGACTGGCCTGAGGCGAAGATCGAGAGCCTGCGCCGGGTTCTTGCCGGAGAGACCCTCGCGCCGCTCGGAGTCGAGCGCTTCGAGATCGCCCGCGCGCTGGCGCACGGCCACGTCGCCGCCGCGCTCGGGACGGCGCGCCGGCTCGGGCTCGACAAGATGTTGCCGAAGGGGCCGGACCGCCCGTCCAAGCTGATCCTCGCCATGATCGTGGCGCGGATCGTCGAGCCGGCCGCCAAGCTCGCCACCGCCCGCCAGCTCAGCGAGGCGACCGCCGCCCACTCGCTCGGCGCTGTGCTCGACCTCGGCGAGGTCGACGAGGACGAACTCTACGCCGCCCTCGACCTCTTGGGCCGCAACCAGGCGAGCGTCGAAAAGACCCTCGCCGAGCGCCATCTCAAGGACGGCGTGCTCGTGCTCTACGACGTCACCTCGAGCTACCTCGAAGGGCGGCGCTGCGAGCTGGCGCAGTTCGGCTACAGCCGCGACCATCGCAGCGACCGGCCGCAGATCGTCTTCGGTCTCATGTGCACGCCGGACGGCTGTCCGGTCGCCGTCGAGGTGTTCGAGGGCAATCTCGGCGACCCGACCACGCTCGCCCATCAGGTCAAGAAGCTACGCACGCGCTTCCGGCTGAAGCGCATCGTGCTCGTCGGCGACCGCGGCATGATCACCAAGGCGCGCATCGACGCCGATCTCGCGCCCGCCGGCTTCGACTGGATCACCGCGCTGCGCGCCCCGGCGATCAAGGCGCTCGCGGCCGAGCGCGGCCCCTTGCAGCCCTCGCTGTTCGACGAGCGCGACATGGCGGAGATCGTCTCGGACGACTATCCCGGCGAGCGCCTCATCGTCTGCCGCAACCCGGGGCTCGCCGCCGAGCGCGCGCGCAAGCGCGACGAACTCCTCGAGGCGACCGAGACGGCGCTGATCAAGATCCGCGCGATGACCGAGAAAAAGCGCAACCCGCTCCGCGGCCAGGACAAGATCGCCCTCAAGGTCGGCGCCGTCATCGACCGTCGCCACATGGCCAAGCATTTCGACCTCGCCATCACCGAGACTGGCCTCACATGGTCGCGCAAGGCCGAGGCGATCGCCGCCGAAGCCGCCCTCGACGGCATATATGTGATCCGAAGCTCTCTTCCCGGAGACGGCTTCCCCGCCGCCGCCCTCGTCCTCGCCTACAAGGGCCTCAGCCACGCCGAGCGCGGCTTCCGCGACATCAAATCCGGCGACCTCGACGTCCGCCCGATCCACCATCGCCGGGCCCATCGCGTCCGCGCCCACGTCTTCCTGTGCATGCTGGCCTACTACGTCATCTGGCGCATGAAGCGAGACCTCGCCCCGATGCTGTTCAAAGACGACGATCTTAAAGCCGCCGCCGCTGAGCGCGCATCCCCCGTCGCCAAGGCCAAAGTCTCGCCCGCGGCGCGTCGCAAGGCCATCACCAGACGCACCGAGGACGGCCAGCCCGTCCACAGCTTCCGCACACTCCTCTCGGACCTCGCCAACCTGACCCGCAACAGCGTCCGCTTCGGCGACGCCCGCCCAACCACGATCCTGTCCAGACCCACGCCAACCCAAACCCGAGCCTTCGGTCTCCTCGGCCTCAAGATCGCCGCGTAGGCAGATCGCAATCCCGCAATCGAGTCACATCAACGACTTGCGCCCAGAAACGCCGGAAGTTCGGGCTAGAGCGAGAGCGCGAGGTGAAGGATTGTATATCCGGCAACGCTCTGATCTTGCAGGATTTTACGGAGCGAAGCCGGAGCGCGGCAAAAAAAAGGGCCCTGCGAACAGGCGATCCGGACGGCCGGCGGCGGCCCGGAGCGAGATGATTTCGAGCCGGATCGGCCTCGCGAGCGCGGGGTCGCCAGAGTTCCCTCGCCCCGCGTGAGCGCGAAGAGGTCTACGGCGGGGGCCCCCTACCGTCGCCCGAACAGCCGCTCGATATCGGCCAGCTTCAATTCCACGTAGGTCGGCCGGCCGTGGTTGCATTGGCCGGCGCCCGGCGTCGCCTCCATCTGGCGTAAGAGCGCGTTCATCTCCTCGGGCTTCAGCGGGCGGCCCGAGCGCACCGAATGGTGGCAGGCGAAGGTCCCGAGATACTCGTCCAGCCTCCGGGCCAGGCTCTGCGCGCCGTCCTCGGCGGCGAGGTCGGCGGCGAGGTCGCGCACGAGCCCGATGAGGTCGCCCTGGGCGATCACCGCCGGCGCCTCGCGCACCAGGATCGCGCCGGAACCGAAGCCTTCGACGATGAGGCCGAGCGAGGCCAGGTCCTCGGCATGCGCCTCGATCAACTCGGCCGCTTCGGGATCGAGGTCGACCACCAACGGATGGAGCAGCGCCTGACGCTCGATACCGCGGCCCTCGCGCTGGCGTTTGAGCGTCTCGTAGACGATCCGCTCGTGCGCCGCATGCTGGTCGACGATGACGAGGCCGTCCGGCGTCTCGGCGACAATGTAGGTCTTATGCACCTGCGCCCGCGCCGCCCCGAGCGGGGCGCCGCCGGGTCTGCGACCTGCGCGTCGGGCGCTTGCGGCGGGATCGCGGCCATCGGGGCGAAGGCGGCGAAGCTCTGTTGCGCCGGCTCGGCGAAACCCGCGACCGCCGCGGCGCCGCGAGCTCCAAGGCCCGAACCCGCGCCCGGCGCGGCGGGCGAGGCGCGCCAGTCCCAGCCGCCCGCGGGCGCGGCCGAACGGAAGCCCGGATGCGGGCGCAGGGCGAGCACGGTCGCCGCGCCGCCGGTGGAGGCGGCGCGATGCAGCGCCTCGGCCAGGCGCTGCTTCAGCGCGCCGACGACGAGGCCGCGGACGAGCCCCGCGTCGCGGAAACGCACTTCCGCCTTGGCGGGATGAACGTTGACGTCGACCGCCTGCGGATCGCAGGTGACGAACAGGGCCGCGACCGCGTGCCGGTCGGCCGGCAGGAAATCGAGATAGGCCGCGCGCATCGCGCCCGACAGCGTCTTGTCGCGCACCGCGCGGCCGTTGACGAAAAGATACTGCGCGAGCGCGTTCGGCCGCGAGAAGGTCGGCAGGCCAATGCGTCCGGAGAGCCGCACGGTCTCCCGGCGCGCGTCGAGTTCGAGCGAATTTTCGGCGAATTCGCTCCCCAGCGCCTGGCGCAGCCGCTCGGATAAGGCCGCTTCGCCCGGCCCGCACGCCGGCCAGTCGAAGGGCGAGCCGACGTCGGTCAGAAGCGAAAACCGGACTCCCGGGTTGCCGAGCGCCAGCCGGCGCACGACGTCGGCGACGGCTTGCGCCTCGGCGCGGTCGGACTTGAGGAACTTCAGCCGCGCCGGCGTCGCGACGAAAAGCTCGCGCGCCTCGACCCGCGTTCCAAGGGCGCCGGCGCAAGGGGTCACGGCGCTCTTCGCGCCCTCCTCGACGACGAGCTTCAGCCCGTTTGGCGCGCCGGCCACACGGCTGCGGATCTCGAGCCTCGACACCGAGGCGATCGAGGGCAGCGCCTCGCCGCGAAAGCCGAAAGTGGCGATGGCGGTCAGGTCGCCGTCGGGGATCTTCGATGTGGCATGGCGTTCGACGGAGAGCGCGAGGTCGGCTTCGTCCATGCCGCGCCCGTCGTCGATCACGCGGATAAGGCGGCGCCCGCCCGCCTCGATCGCGATCTCGATCGCCGTTGCGCCGGCGTCGAGCGCGTTCTCGATCAGTTCCTTCACTGCGGCGGCCGGCCGCTCGATCACTTCGCCCGCGGCGATGCGATCGACAAGCAGGGGATCGAGACGGCGAATCGGCATGGCGGCTCCCTCGCCATTATGAAGCATATCGGCCGGCTTCGCGACGACCGTTCCGGTCACGATGTCGAGGCGGCGGTCAGGAGCCGGGGCTGCATGGGCCGCTCCGCTCGACGCGGCGATTGGCTATGCGATCCGAGTCGGGCTTGCGGCGACCCGTGTCTTCAGGTCGCGATTTCCCCGGGGAGCGTCAAAACATCTGGCCGCAACGCCCCGACCAGATAGAGAGACCCCGTCACCAGGAGCCAGGCGGCGGAGGTCTCGGCAAGCGCGGCGCCGCGCCGGAACGCGCGCACGGGGTCCGGCTCGGCCTCGCTCGCGATCCCGAGCGAGGCCGCAATCGCCTGCAGTTCGCTCGCTGGAAGACCGCGCGTGGCTGACGGCACGCTGGTGGCGACGATCGGGGACGCCCGTTTGCCGAGCTCGGTCAGGAACCCGACCGCGTCCTTGTCGCGGGCGAGCGCCGCGACGGCGACGCAAGGGCCGGCGAGTTCCGGCGCCCGCGCGAGGTCGCGCAAGACCGCGGCGATGTTGAATGGCACATGCGCGCCGTCGAGTACGACGTGCAGCGGGCGCGCCCCGCCCTCGAGCCTGAAGCGCTCCATTCGGCCAACGAGGCGCGCGCGGGCGCGCGTTCCGGCATCGAGCAGGTCCGCGCCGGCCGCCGCCCCGGAACGGGTGGTCACGCCCTTGCGGCCAAGGGCGTCGAGAACGGCGCCGGCCAGCGCCACGTTCCTCTCCTCGATCGTCGCCGCTTCGCCCGTGTCGCTGACGACGACGTCGCAGCCGAGCGCCCGCGCCTGCGCATGCGCCACGCGGCCCGCCTCGTCGTCGGCCGCAAGCGTCGTCGCCAGGATCGCGCCGGACTTCAAAATGCCCGCCTTTTCGCCGGCGATCGCAGCCCGCGTCGAACCGAGAATCTCGGTGTGCTCGAGCCCGATATTGGTCAAGACGGCGATCTCGCCGTCGACGATGTTGGTCGAGTTCGAGCCGTCCGCCCAAGCCCACCTCGATGACCGCCCATTGGACGCATGCTTCGCGGAAGATGACGAAGGCCGCGACCGTCAGGAGATCGAACCAGGTGGCCTCGGCGGCCGCGGTCCCCTGGCGGCGCGCCGCCTCATAGGCGTCGAGGGCTTCGGTCAGGCCGCTGGCCAGCGTCTCCGGCTCGACGTCGCGGCCCATCAGGCTCACGCGCTCGGTCACCCGCTCGACATGCGGCGAGGCGTAGCGGCCGACGCTCAGCCCCGCCCCGGAGAGCGCCGCCTCGATCAGCGCCGATACGGAGCCCTTGCCCTTGGTGCCGGCGACATGGACCGCGCGAAACGCCTTTTGCGGATCGCCAAGCCGGGCGGCGAGATCGCGCGCCGGCTCGAGCCCGACCCGCATGCGGTTGCGCGGCCGGCGCTCCCAGTCGGTCAGGGCGTCGAGCCGCGCCATCGCCGCGGCAAGCTTGGGATTCTCAGCCATTGCAAGCACGTCAGGGAAAACGGTCAGGCGCGAGCCGCAGGGTGATAGGCCGCGCACGAAGGGGCGTCCCGTTACGCGGAATTCGCCAACACGTCAAAGGCGTCGGCGGACGCGCGGATCGGCGCCCCCTCACCGGGGTCCGGCCGGCGCGGCGCGTCTCCGGCGCCGGCCGCCATTGTTCGGCGCGAGCTTTCCTGCGGGAAGGGCGATCCGGCGGGCGAGGTTCGGGAAGGCGTCGGTCTTGTGGGGAAAGGCCATGGCGGCGACGAACAGGGACTGGAAGTCCGGCTCGATCGCGGTCTCGACCTTTTCGATCGATCGCGCGACGGCCTCGATCTCGGCCCGCGCAGCGCGGTTCAGGAGGGCGATCCGCGCCCCGGTTCCTGCGGCGTTGCCGGCGCTCGCCACCCGGTCGAGGGTGCAGTCGGGGATCATGCCGAGCGCCATGGCGTAGAGCGGGTCGATCTCGGCCCCAAAGGCGCCGGCGAGCGTGATCCGCGCGGGCGGGGCGCCGCGACGGGCGATCAGCAGGCTCGCGCCGGCGTAGAGCGCGGCCTTGGCGAGCTGGATCGCGCGCACGTCGGCCTGGTGGATGACCAGCCGCGGCGGACCTTCGTTCAGCACATAGGCAAAGGCGCGTCCGGTCGGCTCGACGCGGGGGGTCCGCGCCGCCAACGCTCCGTCGATGACGCCGCCGGGCGAGACGATCCCCGCCAGATAGAGCTCCGCGATCGCCTCGATGATTCCGGAACCGCAGACGCCGGTGACGCCGAGGCGCTGGGTCGCCTCGGCGAAGCCCGGCGCATCCGACCAGAGATCGCAGCCAATCACCTTGAAGCGGGGTTCGAGGGTGTCTCGGTCGATCCGCACCCGCTCGATCGCGCCGGGCGCGGCGCGCTGGCCGCAGGAGATCTGCGCGCCCTCGAAGGCCGGCCCGGTCGGCGACGAGGCGGCGATGAGCCGCTCGCGATCGCCGAACAGAATCTCGGCGTTGGTGCCGACGTCGACGATCAACCGGCGCTCGTCGCCCAGATGGGGCGCCTCGGCCAATACGACGCCGGCTGCGTCCGCGCCGACATGGCCGGCGATGCACGGGAGGACATAGACAATGGCGCCCGGCGCGATCGCCAGGCCGAGGTCGCGCGCCTTGACCTCGTCAGCCCTGTCGATCGCGAGCGCGAAGGGCGCGCTTCCAAGCTCGGTCGGATCAAGTCCGAGCGCGAGATGGTGCATGATCGGATTGCCGACCAGCGTCGCCTCGACGATCTCGGCGCGGGAAATCCCGGCCTTGGACGCCGCCTCGCCGATCAGCGCGTCGACGGCCTCGCGCACGACGTGAGTCATGTCGGCGGCGCCTCCGGGATGCGTCATCGCGTAGGACACCCGGCTCATCAGATCCTCGCCGTAGCGAATCTGCGGGTTCATGACGCCGACCGAAGCGACCACCGCGCCGCTCGAAAGGTCGCAGAGATAGGCGGCGATGGTGGTCGAGCCGACGTCGACCGCGACTCCATAGGCGTTCACCGCGAAGCCGGGCGAGATCGCGACGATCTCCCGCGCGTTGCGCAGGGCGACGGTCACGGTCCAGCCGCCGGCGCGCAAGGCGGCCTGGACGGTCCTGAGGACTGCGAGGTCTGCGGTCGCGCCGGCGACGCCCCATTGCTCGGACAGCGCCTCCTGCAAGCGCCGGAAGTCGCTCGTGGGGTCGCGCATGTCCGGCTCGCGGACCGCGACCGCGTGCAGGCGCACCACGGGATCGATGACGATCGCGCGCTCCTCGGCGGGCTTGCGCACGACCTGACGGTGAACCTGACTCTCGGGCGGCACGTCGACGACGAGGTCGCCGAAGATCGTCGCCTGGCAGCCGAGCCGGCGCCCGGCCGGAATGCGCCGCGCTTATCGACGAAGCGCTGCTCGACCGCATTCCACGGACTCGCGTGGTCGACGCGGGATTCGAGTCCATGCTTGGCGAAGTCGCCTGCGGCGATGTCGACCTGGCAGCGGCCGCAGACGCCGCGCCCGCCGCAGACGGAATTGAGATCGACCCCGAGCTTCCGGGCCGCGTCGAGCAGGCTCGTCCCGTCGGCGAATGCGCCCCGTTTGCCAGACGGGATGAAGACGACGCGGCGATCCGTCAAGACAAACTCATGTCCGGACGTGATTGCGCGCCGCGGGGTCGAGAAACGCCGCAATTCCGCCGAGTCCGGTGAAGCGGCGCTCATAGGCGAGGCCGAGGCGGTCGGCGGCGGCGCGCGCCTTTGCAGCCGTCTCCGGATCGTCGACTTGCGCCAGATGCACGACACGCCGGTAGGCGCCGAAATAGGCGCCGCACAATTGCGGAAACCGGTCGAGGCCGAGACCGCGGATCACCAGCGCCTCGAAATGTCGGGCGAGAAAATCGGTGAGGTAGAAGGTTCCCGGCTCCTCCTCGGCCATCGCGGCGAACGCCTCTTCGCCCGCGTAGAAGGCGTAGCAATGGGCGCCCGCGATGCGCGCCACGCCTTCTTCCTCGAGCGCGCGGTCGAGCGCCCCGCCAGTCCCGCAATCGCCGTAGAGGCAAAAGATCTCGTCGTAGGCGGCGCGGCTGGCGCGGATCTTGGCGCGCATCCTCTCGGGGATTTGCTCCGGCCGGTTGTGCAGGCTTGCCGGCAGGCAGGTCACTTCCAGCCCGTCGAGATGAAGCGCCAGGACTTCGCGCGCGAGCGCCCCGCAAGCGATCACCAGCACCCGGCGGCCGCCGGGTCTGCGGCCTAGAGAGGCCGAGGCGGCGTCGAGTTCGGTCGCGCCCTTCATACGGATTCGCGCGCCATCGCCGCTCCCTGCCGGCGGGCGAGCAGGGCCCTTGCGGTTTCGACCGCCACGGAGGCGTCGCGGCAATAGGCGTCGGCGCCGACGGCCTCGGCGAAGGCTTCGTTGAGCGGAGCGCCGCCGACGAGGACAATGTGATCGTTGCGGATGCCTTTGGCCTTCATCGCATCGATCACGAGCTTCATGTAGGGCATGGTGGTGGTCAAGAGCGCCGACATGCCGACGATCTCCGGTCGATGGGTTGCGATCGCCTCGAGGTACTTTTCCACTCCGTTGTTGACGCCGAGGTCGACGACCTCGAAGCCCGCGCCTTCCATCATCATGCCGACCAGGTTCTTGCCGATGTCGTGGATGTCGCCCTTGACGGTGCCGATCACCATCTTGCCCATGCGCGGGGCGCCGGTCGCGGCGAGCAGGGGCCGCAGGATCGCCATGCCCCCCTTCATGGCGTTGGCCGACATCAGCACTTCGGGCACGAACAGGATGCCGTCGCGAAAGTCGATCCCGACGATCCGCATGCCTTCCACAAGCGCCTGGGTCAGCACGTCGTAAGGCGCCCAGCCGCGCTCGAGCAGGATGTTGACGCCTTCCTCGACCTCCTCCTTGAGGCCGTCGTAAAGATCGTCGTGCATCTGGCCGACGAGGTCGGCGTCGGCCAGCGTGCGAAGGTCGAGGTCGTCGTCTGCCATCGGAATTCCGGAGCAATCGGTCGGGCGCAGCGCCTCGGGGTTCGGCGGAAGCCTCGCGGCGCAGGCCTATTTCCGATCGACTATCCGCCGACGGTCGAGACGCGCAAAACACAATTATCGCGGCCTCGCGTTCAATTTTGTGGCCCGGCTCAAACCCGGCGGGGTCGGACACGCAGCCGGACCAGCAGTCGCCGCCAGCGCCTTGCTGGGAGGACGCGCCTCCACGCGGCTTTGGAAAACGCGGATCGGCCGCTTGTCCAAGACACCGCGGCGGGGAATATTCGAGCGCTTCATGCGCGCGATTCGGACCCAATGACTGCGGGGGTCCTGTATTGCGCGACACCTTGATCTTTTCGTCCACACGAGGTTCGCCATGCCGCAAAAAAACCTTCAGCGCCGGCACGCGAAGGCCGTCCATCGAAAAAAGATCCTGCAGGAGAGACGCCGGCTCGACACGACAGTCGTTAGCAGGTCATTGGCGCATGACGCGCGCCGTGCGACCGCCGCGCCCGTTCACGCCTGCTTCGCGCAGGACAGCATCTTCGAGTCCGGCGTTGGGATGGTGTTCCTGATCCGCAAGACAGGCGCGCGCAGCTTCGCCGTGGGCGGATTTCTGGTGGACGCCTACTGTCTCGGCGTCAAGGACGCGATGTTCCGTGAAGTCGATGAGGAGACGATGGACATGCTTCTCGCCGGTGTCGAGGCGACCGCTCCGCTCGTCCCTGCCGACCCCGCCTACGCGCGCAAGCTGTTGCGCGACGCGGCCGCCTATGGACAGTCGCTCGGACTGCCGCCTCACGCCGATTTTGCCGCGGTGGAGCCGCTGTTCGGCGACGTCGCCGCGGACGCGTGCGACGTGCAGTTCCAGTTCGGCCACGAGGGGAAGCCGCTTTACGTCCCGGGGCCGACCGAGTCTCCGACCCAGATCCGTCGGCGGCTCGAGAGCCTGCGCCGAAAGCTCGGCGCCGACGGCTTTCATTACATCGCGCCCGCGTATGCGCTCGACGCCGCGGAAGATCCGGGCGACGAGGAAGACGACGTCGAGGGCGCCTATGTTCCCGCCATCGACGCGGCGGAATGACTTGCGCTCACGGAATGCGTTTCAATCGCGCGACGCGAGGTAGATGACGTCGGGTTCGCCTCTGGGCACAGGGACGGTGGCCACCTCGACCCTTTCGAACGCCGCCCGCAATTTTTCGGCGAAGCCGGGCGCCTTGGCGGCGCTCCAGACGGTCAGGGTTCCGCCGGGCTCGAGCCGCTCTCGCAACAGGGCGAGGCCCTGGTTCGAATAGAGCGCCCGGTTGGCGTCGGTGATCGTCCACCCTGGACCGTTGTCGACGTCCAGGCAAATCGCGTCGAACCGTTCCCCGCCGCGCCGGAGCCAGGCGATGAGGTCGTCATTGACGATCGCGACTCGCGGGTCGGCCAACGCGTTCTCGGAGAAGGACGCCAGCCAGGTCCGATGCCATGCGATGATCTGCGGCTCGATCTCGACCACCGCGGCGCGCTCGACGAGGTCCGAACGCAACACTTCGGCGAGCGAGAAGCCGACGCCGAGTCGCCGATCAGCAGGCGCGCGCGAGGCCGCCGGTCGCGAAGCGCGAGCTCAACCAGCCGCCGCTCGGACTTGCCGTTGCGGGTGTCCATCAGGAACACGCCGTTGCTGATGATCTCGTAATGATCGCCGACGGCGCGAAGCGCCAGCTCGCCCTGACGGCCTTGCGTCCGCGCAACGATCCTCGGTCGGCATCGCGTCTGTCATGGCGCCGCCGCTGAAAGCACAAAAACGCCGTCATCGCGACGGCGACAGCGCCCACTCCGCGCGGTCACGCGAACGGGCTGAGGCTGGTTGCGGAGCGCAATAAGGTCGCGGCGCCCGCGTTTTTGCGGTCCGCGCTCATGATCGGTTCGGGCACGGCGGCCGGGGCGCGGGCGGCAACGGCCAGCCGTCGAAAGACAAGCTCCTGAGTCCGTATTGCTCGATCCCGTCCAAAAAAAGCCACATAGATCCGCTCATTCGACGAAATGCTATTTAATGCGTTTACGGGAGCCGCCGGTTCATGCCGCGCCGGCCACAAGCAAAATCCACGTATCCCTGGATAAACTGGAATCGCTGTAAAGGTTTGATTGGCGCAGGATGACGGCTCCCGCAAGCGCAATGGCCTCGGCGGGCGAATGGTCGGTTGAAGCTGGTCGCACAGTCGTCGCCGACGGCGTCAATATCACGCCATGGAGGGTGCTCTAATAACTTTGACGCGCCGCGTCGCCATGCAAGCCGCCGCCAGCGCCCGCCTTCTCGTCTCTCGGTTTTGCGGCTTTGCGCGCCAGCGAATTGCCTCAGGACACGAATGGAAAGGAACGTCCCGATGTCTCATCATCTCGATACTCCCCTCGCAGCTCAGAACGGTCAACTCTTTATCGACGACTTGTACGTCTTCTCAGGCGACGACAGCACAGTATTCATCATGGACGTCAACTCGAATATTACAGGGGTCCATGTAAAGCCGGGCTTCCACCATGAGGCACGCTATGAGTTTAAGGTACATTTCGACGGGGCGGATTTCGAAACCCTGACCTACCGGGTGTCCTTCGACGAGGCGGACTCAGACGGGCGGCAGGCAATGAAACTGCACGCCCTTACCGGCAAGGAGGCGCGCGAGGACACCGCAGGCGGGGAGCTCATTCTGGAAGGGCGGACGGGCGAGACTGCGAGCGCGGGCGGCGTCCGGCTCTGGGCGGGGCGGATCGCCGACTCTTTCTACATCGATCTGTCGCTGCTCGCGAAGGTCAACGGGGCGGTGAAAGACGGGACCGCAGTCGACCTGTCGGCCTGGCGGCCGGAGACGGCGAAGAACAGCTTCGCCGGGACGACGGTCGAATCGATCGTTCTGGAGGTTTCCCACCAGCATCCCCTCCTGAAGCCCGGCGCCCGGATCGGCGTCTGGTGCGCCACCAAACTCGCCACGGACGCAGGCGGCTGGCGGCAGATCAACCGCGGCGGACACCCGATGATGTGGCCGATCTTCTGGCCGGACGACGTTCGCTTCACCAATCCCGCCAACACACGGCACCCATCCGAGGATTTTGCCGCGGAGGGCCAGCATATCGCGCGAGCATATCGCCGAAGTCGTCGCGGCCGGCGGCGTCTCGGGCGACCCGCAGGGCTATGGCCAGACCGTCGCCCGGGAGCTGTTCCCCGACGTCCTTCCTTATGTCGTTGGAACACCCGCGACCTACAGCTTCGCCGGCTCGCAATGGCCGGACGCTGGCGGACAACGCGCCGGAGGCCATGCTGTCTCTGGTCGCTGGAACGGCTGTGCCGTCCGGGCTGAAGCCGTCGGTCGCGGAGAAGCTGCGATCCGACAAGTTCCCTTACGTCGTGCCCGCGTAGCCAAGCGCGCGGGCCAATCGGGGAAGACGCCGATTGTTGTGAGACGGCGTTAGGCGCGCGCAATGCGCGCCCGATGCTCGCGCCACTGGAATCATCCGACGCACCCGCTTCACTTGGTCGCGGTCGATCCGCGCCGACACGACTCCGGTCCCGTCGGACGCCTTGGCCACGACATGTCCCCACGGGTCGGCGACCAGCGAATGTCCATAGGTGTGGCGCTGCTCGTTGCCGACCGTGAACGAGCCGGTCTGGGCGCTGGCGCAGACGTAGGTCTCGGTCTCGATCGCCCGGGCGCGCAGCAGCACCTCCCAGTGGTCCTTGCCGGTCTGGAGGGTGAAGGCGGCCGGCAGCGCGATGATCTCGGCGCCTTTCTCGGCGAGCGCCTGGAACAGGTCGGGAAAGCGCAGGTCGTAGCAGATCGAGCAGCCGACCGTGACGCCCTCGCAATCATAGGTGACGACCCGATCGCCCGGCTTCACCGTCTGGCTCTCCTTGTAGGATGCGCCGTCGGGCGTGGTGACGTCGAAGAGGTGGATCTTGCGATAGCGGGCGATTTCCTCGCCCTCGCGGTTGAAGACGACGGACGTGTTGTGGATGCGCTCCTCGCCCTCGATTCTCTCCATGATCGAGCCGGCGTGGACGAAGATCTTGTGTTTGATCGCCTGCGCGCGGGCCATCCGGTACGCCGGACCGTCGGGAAAGGTCTCGGCGTTCAAGAGCTTGTCGGCCCTGGATCCGCCCGCCCAGTCGAAGAACTCCGGCAGCAGCGCCCAGTCCGGCCGCTCCTCGCGCACCGCCCGCTCGATCAGCGCCTCGGCCGCCGCGATATTGGCGGTCTTGTCGCTGATCGAGTTCATCTGAATGATCGAGACTTTCATCGGCGGTCGCGCTCCGGGAGTCGCCCTCGAATGTGGTCGGCCGGACGCCAAGCGTCAATCGCGCACGAAGGCGGCGAAGGCCTTGAGCTGGTCGACGAGAAAGCCCCGCGTCGCCGCGTCGGTGATTTCGCCGGTCGCGGCGTCGATCTTCGTCTGCGCCTGCGGAATGATGACCTCGGGCTTGTTGAGCGGCCGGGCGTCGAGATAGACGAACACGTGGCGCAAGTGGAGATGCGCCCTGAGGCCGCCGAACAGGCTCGGCGAGGCGCTCTGGATCGCCACCGGCTTGCCGCCAAAAGGCTGGTTCGGCAGGCGCGACAGCCAGTCGATCGCATTCTTCAGGACGCCGGGAATGGAGTGGTTGTATTCCGGCGTCACGAAAATGGCGCCGTCGGCCGCCCGGATTGCTTCCGCCATCGCAGTCACGGCGCGGCGGAAAGCCCTCCGCCTGGATGTCGGCGTTGTAGAGCGGGAAATCGCCGACCGAACCCAGCTGCGCGATCGTGACGCCCTCGGGCGCCAGCGCCGGCAAGGCGCGGGCGATCGCGGCGTTCAAGGAGCCCTTGCGCAGGCTGCCCACCATGACGACGAAATGAAGCGCGTCTTTGCTCATCGGGATTCCCTGCTTTGAGTTGGTGATTTTTCCGGCCATTCATGGCTGGAGTTTGGCCTTGCCCGCGAGCTTGCTAGGATCGGACCGAATCGACAAGTCTTTGGGAGGATATCATGCTCACGCCGTCCGATCTTTTCTCCGTCCGGGGCCGTACTGCGCTCGTCACCGGCGGCGCCACCGGCCTCGGCCGGGTCTGCGCCGAGGCGCTGCTCGCCGCCGGCGCGCGCGTGCTGATCGCCTCCCGCAAGGCCGAGGCCTGCGAGGCGGCGGCGGCGGAACTCTCCGCGATCGGCCCTTGCGAGGGCTTTGGCGGCACCGTAGCGACCGAAGCCGGAGTGGCCGAACTCGCCGCAGAGACGCGGCGGCGGACCGATGCGCTGCACATTCTGGTCAACAACGCCGGCGTGAGCTGGGGCGCGCCGTTCGAGGCCTTTCCGTGGAAGGGGTTCGACCGGGTTCTGAGCGTCAACGTGACCGGGCTGTTCGCGCTCACCCGCGAACTCGCGCCCATGTTGTTCGCCTCGGCGACGCCCGAGCAGCCATCGAACGTCATCAATTTCGGCTCGGTGATGGGCACGATCACGCAGTCGGAGACCGCCTATTCCTATGCCGTTTCCAAAGGGGCGGTGCATCATTTGACCCGCATTCTCGCGGTCGAATTCGCCAGGCGGCAGGTTACGGTGAACGCTATCGCGCCGGGGCCGTTCCCGACCAACATGACGAAGTTTGCGCTGGCTGACGAGAAGGGCGCAGAGCGCGGCGCGAGCGTCGTGCCCATGCGCCGCCTCGGCCGCCCCGAGGACATCGCCGGCGCCGTCCTGTTCCTGACCGGACGCGGCGGCGCCTACACGACCGGGGCGATCCTGCCGATCGATGGCGGCCTCAGCGTCGCGGCGCCCCAGCCATGTTCGGAGACGACGAATGACCTCCTGGACCGAAGCCAAGTCGCTCGAGCCTTCCGAGCTGCATGAGAATGTCGGCCAGACCTTTGTCTCGCACTGGTTCGTGGTCGACCAGGACCGCATCGACGCCTTCGCCAAAGTGACGGAGGACGAGCAGTTCATCCACGTCGATCCCGAGCAGGCGAGCGCCACGCCGTTCGGCGGAACGGTGGCGCACGGGTTCCTGACGCTGTCGATGCTGTCGCCGATGGCCTATAGCGCGCTGCCCAAGGTCAAGGGCGCGGCGATGGGGATCAACTACGGCTTCGACCGGGTGCGGTTTCTTCACCCCGTGCGTTCGGGCAGCCAGGTGCGCGCCCATTTCCTGCTGACGGCGGTCCTCAAGCGCTCGGAGCGCGAGTGGCAGCTCGTCTATGACGTCAGCGTCGAGATCGAAGGCCAGCACAAACCGGCGCTGGCGGCGACATGGCTGACGATGCAGGTTGTGGAGAGAGCCGGCTAGCGACCTGCGTCGGTCAAATCGAGGGGAGGCGACATCCCCTCCCCCTCGTGGGTAACGGGATTCACTCCTCTCTCGCGGCTCGTTGTCGCTATGCCCGACGTTCGGAGGGCGGATTCCTCTCCGCTTGGGGTTCGCGCAGCGCCTCAAGCGCAATCTTCGCCTTGAACGCCGCACCAACTTCCGGCTGGTTTCGTCATTCTTCAAAGTGAGCAGCCGTCCGGACGCGACCGATTTATGCCATTCCTACCTTCCTACGACAACCCTTGACCTTTCTGGGAATAACTGTACAACGCGAAGGTTGCAAAGTCGCATCACATGTCCAAACGGAGGTCTAGATGAGAAAACTCTGTCTGCTCAGCGCGGTTGCGGTGGCTGTTGTTGCAAGCGCCTCCACGGCCTGGGCCGCAAACGTTGTCATCGATGGCGACTTCAACAATTCCAATCCCGGCTTTTCAACTATCTCCGCCGGAGGTTCGATTGGCCCGTGGTCCGTGACCAGCGGGAGCGTCGACTTAATCGGCGGCTATTGGCAGTCGCCGTCCGGACCGAACGCCCCCTCCGGCACAAACGGCAGTGTCGATATGAATGGCGGCTCCCCCGGCGCAATCTCGCAAGACATCAGCGGCCTGACGGCCGGCAATACTTACACGCTGACGTTCTGGCTCTCCGGCAACCCCGATGGTCCGCCGGCCACCAAGAGCCTCGACGTGTCGATCGGAAGTGTCGTCAATGATAACTTTACCTACACGATCGGAACCAACACCCACGCGAATATGATGTACACCATGGAAAGTGTGACGTTTGTCGCCGGCGCGTCCAACACGCTGTCTTTCGCGAGCCAGGACTCGGCTTCAGCCTATGGCCCGGCTATTGGCGGTGTAAGCATCGCTATTCCCGAGGCGTCGACGTGGGCGATGATGCTCGCCGGCGTCGCGGGGCTCTCCTTCGCGGGATATCGCAGGACGAAGGGCCCGGCTCATTTCGCCGCCTGATTGACAACGACCCCGACCGCTAGGAAGGGCCGCCGCGAGGCGGCCTTTTTCATGAGCTGAACGATCCAGCCCCGTTTTGCGCCTGAGCGTTTCTTGTTTCAAATCGCCCTCAGCGCTCATCCTCGTCATCGCCCGAAGGCCTCGCCCCGCGCGCAAGCAGGTTCACGACATTGTCGAGAACCTGCGTCCTCCAGCCATAACTCTGGTTCGGATGCACCCCATGACGCTTTGCCAGCCCCGGAGCTTTCGCCTCGTCGCGCAGCGTCTCAAGCGCAATCTTCGCCTTGAACGCCGCGTCAAACGTCTGACGTGACTTCGTCGTTTCTCGCTCCCGTCGGTTGCAACAGAGCAGGACGCTTCACGCCTCAGCCAACGGTGCTATTCCGGGGTCCAATTCATCCATTCCGGCCTTCCCCCACCATAGGGCGTCGAGGACGCCCGTCTCTTGACGGGCTATGGGGGAAGGACAACGCCTTCGATTTGCGCGGCGCGCGCCACTAGAGCATGAGGAGATTCGAGCCGCCCTCGCCCTGCCGCCATCGGTTCGCCGAGGGAGGCGCGTTCACCCTTCGCCACAGGCGAAGAGTGAACGCGCGAAGGGCGCCCGAATGAAGGTTTGACGTCAATCCGGCTTGTCCAAGTCGCGGGTGATGAGGGAACGATCGATGCGTGTGTCCTGTCGCTGTGGGGAAACCGAAATCGAAATTGCGGCGACGCCCATCGTCCAGTTGTTCTGCCATTGCGACGACTGTCAGGCCATGCATGGCGCGGCCTATGTTCCGGAGTCCGTCTACCCCGCGGACGCCGTGACGATCGCGAAGGGAGAGCCAGCCTCTTGGACGCTCAAGCGCAATCCGCGCTTTTTCTGCCGCGACTGTGGAACGCGTCTGTTCATCGAGGTCAAGGCGCTGAAGCTGCGCGGACTGAACGGCGTTTTGCTGCCGGACGATGCGTTTCGCCCGCAGTTCCACATGAACTGCCGATTCGCCGTCCGGCCCGTGGCTGACGCCTTGCCGCATTATCTGGGCCGCCATCCCCAGTTCGGCGGGACTGACGACCGCGCCGACTGGTGAACGGCGGCCGAGGGTCGGCCATGACGAATGGGTTCGCCCATGAATTGCCCGAGTTGGCCTGCGGCCAACAGCTCTCGCTATAAGAGCGGCCTTTTTATTGCGGAGAATCAGAAAACCTTGTATGATCGCTTCATGTCGCCTAAGACGAAGCGCCGCAGATCGACGTCGTCGCGGAGGGACGCGGCTGCTTACGGGGAAAGGGCCCGGCTGACAAAAAAACGCCCTGGTCCCGCGTGTAACCCATTGAAAAGGCCCGTTTCGGTCGAGAGAATCCAAGCAATTCCAAGAAATTACAACATCATAAATCTGGGAAACTACGGAGCGCTGATGCATCCCCGCGGACGCATGAGCAAATCCAAATATCGAACATCAACCGCGCCCGGGCCCCCGGCGCTCGGTGGCCCATCTCTCAGTCACCAGAACCGCACCGCCTCCCCCGTCGACGGCGCGACTACCTCGCCCTCCCACATCGCGCGCTTCCCACGCACGATCGTTCCGACCGGCCAGCCGCTGACAGTCTTGCCGTCGTAGGGCGTCCAGCCACAGCGCGAGGCGATCCAGGAGTCGCGGATCGTCTCGGTCCGCTTGAGATCGACAACGGTGAAATCGGCGTCGTAACCCGCCGCGATCCGGCCCTTGCCCAAGATGCGGAAAATCCGCGCCGGCCCCGCGCTCGTGAGGTCGACGAAGCGCTGCAAGGTCAGCCGCCCAGCCGCGACATGATCGAGCATGACCGGAACGAGCGTTTGCACGCCGGGCGTTCCCGACGGGCTGTCGGGGTAGGGCCGCGCCTTCTCTTCGCGCGTGTGGGGCGCATGGTCGGAGCCGAGCACGTCGACAATACCCTGTTGCACCCCGCGCCAGATCTCCGTCCGATGGTCGGCGCCCCGCACCGGCGGATTCATCTGCAGTCTGGTGCCGAGGCGCGGATAGTCGTCGGCGCTCAGCGTCAGGTGATTGGGCGTCGCCTCGCAGCTGGCGACGTCCTTGGCGTCCGCCAGCAGCGCCATCTCCTGCCCCGTGGAGATATGCAGCACATGCACCTGCGCACGCGCCTCGCGGGCCAGGCGCACGAGCCGCTCGGTCGAGCGGAGGGCGGCGACCTCGTCCCGCCAGACGGGGTGCGACGACGGATCGCCTTGCACGCGACGGGGCTTGCGCTCGTTGAGGCGCGCTTCGTCCTCGCTGTGGAAGGCAGCGCGCCGGCGGATCGCCTTCAGGATCGCGAGCACCCCCGCATCGTCGGCGACCAGGAGGCTCCCGGTCGAGGAGCCCATGAACACCTTGATTCCCACCGCGCCGGGCAGGCGCTCGAGCTCGGCCAGGTTTGCGACATTGTCGTGTGTCCCGCCGACCCAGAATGCAAAGTCGCAATGCATGCGGTGCTTCGCACGCTGCACCTTGTCGGCGAGCGCCGCCTCGGTCGTCGTCAAAGGGTCGGTGTTGGGCATCTCGAACACGGCCGTGACGCCGCCGAGCACCGCGGCGCGCGATCCGGTCTCGAGGTCCTCCTTGTGCACCGGGCCCGGCTCGCGAAAATGCACCTGGCTGTCGATCACGCCCGGCAGCACATGCAAGCCGGCGCAATCGACCCGCTCGCCGGCCGAGGCGGCGGCTCAGATCGCCGATCGCAGCGATGCGCCCGCCGCTGACGCCGATGTCGCGCGCGGCGACGCCGTCCTGATTGACGACCGTGCCTCCGGAAAGAACGAGATCAAACGTCTGCGGCATTGGCCTCATCCTTGCTTCGCCTCGCTTGCACGACGGCTGACGCCGCCTAATTAATAGGCCCGGCATTGCAAGCGGGATCGGCAAGCGGGATCGGAGTGACACGCATGAGCGCCAAGGCCGCCGAGCTTACCGACCGTGGGGTCGTACGGGTGAGCGGCGAGGACGCCGCGAGCTTCCTGCAAGGGCTTCTCACCAACGACGTCGAGGCGCTGAAGCCGGGCGAAGCGCGTTACGCCGGCCTGCTGACGCCCCAGGGCAAGATCCTGTTCGACATGATCGTCGTGCGCGGTCCCGAGGACGCCGGCCCGGGGTTCCTTCTCGATTGCGCCGCGCGTCCAAGCTGCCGATCTCGCCAAGCGTCTCGGCTTCTACAAGCTGCGCGCGAAGGTCGCGATCGCCGACGAGAGCGCCGACCCTCGGCGTCGTCGCGTTCTGGGGCGAGCCGCAGGATGCCCCCAAGGGCGCCATCGTCTACGCCGATCCGCGCGATGCGCGCCTCGGCTCGAGAGCGATCCTGCCGTGCGCGGAAGCCGCGGCATTCGGCGTTGCGCATTTGGCGACTTATGAGGCGTTGCGCATCGATGCGGTCGCGCCGAAGGCCGGCGTCGATTTCGCCTACGGCGATGTCTTTCCGCACGACGTCAATTTCGATCTCCTGAACGGCGTCGATTTCAACAAAGGCTGCTACGTCGGCCAGGAGGTCGTTTCGCGCATGAAGCACCGAGGCAGCGGTCGGAAGCGCGTCGCGCGCGTGATCCTTGCTGCCGAGGCGCCTGCGCCTGGAACGCCGGTCGTCGACGGCGAGCTTCCGATCGGGACGCTGGGCACCTCCTCCGGCCACGAGGCGCTGGCGCTGCTGCGGCTCGACCGGGTCGAGGAGGCGAAGGCCGCGGGGCGCGACCTCACCGCGGCCGGGGTCGGACTTGCGCCGGCGGAATAGGCCCGCTGCAAGTCCGCGCGACTGGCATGGCCAACCTCACGGAGACGACGACCTGAACGACGACGCCAGCCCCCGTCGGTTGCGCCAAGTGGCGCGGTTGCGCATAATCCGGGAACCATGACCGACTACAACCGAGACCTCGCTCTCTGGTCGAAAGAGCAGGCCGACGCGCTCCGCGCGCGGGGCGGCGGGAACGCGCTCGACTATGCCAATCTCGCAGAGGAGATCGAGAGCTTGGGGCGCAGCGACAGGCGGGAGATCGAATCGCGGCTCGAAGTCCTGCTCGCCCATCTGCTCAAACTCGCCTATCAGCCCGCTCAGGCGAGCCCGAGCTGGCGAGCGAGCGTGCGCGAGGCGCGCAACCGCATCGCTGATCTCATCGTCGAGAGTCCGTCGCTCGGGTCCTATCCCGAGGAACGCTTGGCCCGCGCCTATGCCCGCGCTCGCGTCGACGCGGCCGACGAGACCGGGATCGGCACGCTGCCCGAGGTCTGTCCGTGGCCGGCCGACGAGGTGTTGAGCGACTGGCTCCCCTCGACGCCGGCGCCCGGCGGGGACTGAAGCGGCCCACCTCAAACTGACCAGAAGGCCCTCGCTTAGTAGCGACCCGGCCTCAGATCGCCGCCGGCGCCTCGACAGTTCCCCTCTTGCGCCAGGCCAGCGCCCCGACCGCCGCGAAGCCGAGGCCCATCAGCGCCCAGGTCGAGGCTTCGGGAACGGCCGCGAAACTCAACCGGACATCATTTTCGCTCAGCTGAAGGGCGACGCTCGCGTCGCCGCGGAAAGTCACCGTGTAGCCGATCGGGCTCCCCGGGGGGTCGGGCTGCGGGTTGAATGAGACCCAACCTGAAACGCCACCCGGTCCTGAGAAAGTGAGGTCGGCGACAAAGACGCTTCCATCGCCCAAAACGAACCGAAAACTGGTATTTCCGTCAACGTTGTCGGGCTTCTGAACAGCCGGCAGAAGCAGACCGGCGTCCAGACCCGTGAAGGACAGTTCGAACCTGAAGACGGAACCGTCGCCCTCCTGAGCGATCAAGGGTCGGAGCGGATTGGCGAGGTCGAGAACCGGCTCGGGCGTTCCCGGGGGATCCGGCTGCGGATTGAAGCCGACGAGCACTCCGGGATTGATCGGACCTCCACTGGTCTGGAGCGCGAAGCCCGTGATCCCGTCTGGGAACACGTAGTTCGGAGGATAATAAGCGTTGAGCGCTGCTCCCGCGACCCCTGGAGCGGCCAACGCCGTCAAGCCGACAAAACCGGCGAACGCAATCGATACGAATGGCGCCCTCGTCATGATGCAAACCTCCCCGAAGTGTGCTGCTGAGGCGAAATGTCGCTCCCTAGGCGGACACGCGCCAGCGTATCGTAGTTTCCGAGCGCCGTCGACATGCCGATCCCTGCGCAGCAGACCTGGGATCGGCCCGCACCGAGCCGCTCCGGACATGGCGGCGAGATAGATTCACGACTAGACTGCCTTGGCCGGGGCTCGAGGCCAATCGTATGCCCGCAAGGACCTTCGGGCGCTGGGGAGTTGGTCGATGATCGAAGGGGCAAGCGTTTTCGCGCTCGTCATTGTGGCGTTCATCGTGATCACCGCGCTCATGGGCGTGCGCCAGGTGCCGCAGGGCTACAATTATACGGTCGAGCGGTTCGGCCGCTATCACAAGACCCTGAGTCCGGCCTCGGGCTCATCCTTCCCTACATCAACTCGATCGGCCGCAAGCTCAACGTGATGGAGCAGGTCATCGACGTCCCGCAGACAGGAGATTATCACCAAGGACAACGCGACGGTGCGGGTGGACGGCGTCGCCTTCTATCAGGTGCTCGACGTCAGGCGCGCGTCCTACGAGATCGCCAATCTGCAGCAGGCTCTGCTCAACCTGGTGATGACCAACATGCGCACTGTGATGGGCTCGCTGGACCTCGACCAACTGCTGTCGCACCGTGACGAGATCAATACGCGCCTTCTCACCGTGATCGACGCCGCCTCGGAGCCGTGGGGGATCAAGGTGACGCGCGTCGAGATCAAGGACATCGAGCCACCGAGGGACCTCATCGACGCCATGGCCCGACAGATGAAGGCCGAGCGGGAAAAACGGGCGATTATCCTCGAGGCCGAAGGCATGCGCCAGTCCGACATCACGCGCGCCGAGGGACGCAAGGCCGCGCTCGTGCTCGAGGCCGAGGGGCGGCGCGACGCCGCCTTCCGCGCCGCGGAAGCGGTCGAGCGCACCGCTCAGGCCGAGGCGACGGCGACACGGCTCGTCAGCGAGGCGACCGCCGCCGGCGACGTGGTCGCAGTCAATTTCCTGATCGCCGACAAGTATATCGCCGCGCTCCGCGCGCTGGCCCAGGCGCCGAACCAGAAGGTCATGATCGTGCCGATGGAGCTCGCCTCGCTCGCGGGCACGCTGGGAGGCCTCAGCCAGATCGCCGTGACCGCGCTCGGCGAAGGGGCCCTTGCCTCGGCGGGAATCGGCCCACGGCCAGCACGCCCGCGCGCTCCCGCGGCTGTCGTCCCCGACACCGGCGGTGCGTCCCCCGAGCCCCCAGCGGCCCCACTTTCCAACGCGAGAGGGCCGCCGAGCGGTCCCTCGCCGTGGAGCGGGTGAGACGAGACTGCGATGGACCTGTTTGTCGAGCCGTTCCACTACGCCGCGTTCGCATGGCTCGTCATCGGGCTGGCGCTCTCCGCCGTCGAGACGCTCGCGCCCGGCGCCTTCTTCATCTGGTTTGGCGCCGCCGCGGCGATCGTGGGCGTTGTCGAATATGTCCTTCCGATGGCCTTCAGGATGCAGCTCCTCCTGTTTGGCGTTCTGGTCGCGGCGCTCGTCCTGATCGGCCGGCGCGTTTATGGATCGTTCGGCGCCGAGCCCGGTCCGCTGCCGCAGAGCCGGGCGCATGGGCTCGTCGGCGAGGAGTTCTATGTCGAGCAGGCGATCGCCCGCGGCTTCGGCCGCATCCGCGTCGGCGACAGCTCGTGGCGGGTCACAGGCCCGGATTGCCCGGCCGGCGCCAGGGTCCGGGTGGTGGCGGTCGAGGACGGGTCGCTCCTGCGGGTCGAGCGCGCGGACTAACGGGATTCAGCGGGCGCCTATTGCTCGGGCTCGAATTTCAGCGACGGCATTCCAATTACGGAATCGACTTAAGAGGCTTGAAAAACCCCGTTCTTTCAAGCCAAGGAGCGCTTCGCTCCAATAACCGACAAGTGCTCTTCGCGCTCCGCTTAGTTGAAGGAAATTACTCGCGTCCTCAAAATTTGCGTCGAAGTAAACCAGAACAGAGCGTGGGAGCGCCGCGGCACCTTCCGCCAGTCCCTCACTTGGCGAAAGTCGGATAAGCTCTACGGTCCCAGTTCGCTGTACGGCGAGCCGAGTTAATTTCGCGAATCCTTTTTAACGGCGGGTGGTCGGCGCCCCCTATTTTCACTAATTCGGTTTTTGGCGACACACGCAAATAAACGCGCCCTATTCCACTGGGGTCCATCCCCGCCCCCGCATTGCTCCGGTTCGCTCGGCGCTCAGCGATAGACGAGCACCGGAATCGTCGAATGGGTGAGCACCTTGACGGTTTCGCTGCCGAGCAGCAGCGCCGACACCCCGCGTCGGCCGTGCGAAGCCATCACGATCAGGTCGCAGTTGCGGGCGTGAGCGGTGTCGATGATGGCGCGGTAGGGTTGGTCGTGCACATCCCGGACCGTCTCGCAGGGGACGCCGGCGGCGTCGGCCGCCGACTTGGCGAACGCAAGCGCCTGATCGGAGATGCGGCGCGATTCCTGCTCGTATTCGTCCTCGCCGACCGACACCAACACCGCGTCCATCGAGGCGACGTGATAAGGCTCGGTCAGAGTAAGCGCCGTTACTCTTGCGCCGACCTGCTTGGCGAACTCCACACCGTAGAGCACCGCCTTTTGCGAAAGGTCCGAGCCGTCGGTCGGAATGAGTAAATGTTGGAACATGACGCCCTCCTGCTGCGTTATCTAGGTTAACCGGGCGCGAGCCCTGGCTCCGCCGCTGCGCCCGGCTTTCAGTTGCGGCGACGATCGCTCCCGGCTAAGTATTCCGTCCCGACAGGACATGCCGTCCTTCGGCCTCCGAATTCGTTTCCGACACATTGCGTCAAGGAGCCGTAGCATGAGTTTCTCGCTGCCAGAACTGCCTTATGCGTATGACGCGCTGGGCCCCTACATGTCGCGTGAGACGCTGGAATACCATCACGACAAGCATCACCTTGCCTATGTCAATAACGGCAATAATGCGCTCAAGGGCACCGAATGGGAGGGCAAGTCGCTCGAGGAGATCGTCAAGGGCTCCTTTGGCAAGAACGCGGCCGTGTTCAATAACGCCGGCCAGCATTACAACCACCTGAATTTCTGGAAATGGATGAAGCCGAACGGCGGCGGAGCGATCCCGGGCGAACTCGAGAAGGCGCTCAAGGATTCGTTCGGCTCGGTCGACAAGGCCAAGGAAGACTTGGTCCAGGCGGGCGTCACCCAGTTCGGCTCCGGTTGGGCCTGGCTCACCCTCAAGGACGGCAAGATCCAGGCGACTAAGACCCAAAACGGCGAGAACCCGCTCGTCCACGGCGGCAAGCCTATCCTCGGCATCGACGTCTGGGAGCACTCCTACTACATCGACTATCGCAATCGCCGGCCAGACTATCTGAAGGCCTTCGTCGACAGCTTGGTCAACTGGGACTATGTCGCCGAGATGTTCGGCCAGAAGTGAGCGTTTGACCCATCCAGACGTTGTCCTCCGGCTGGGCCGGAGGACGCGACGCCTGCTTCAGTCGGTCGGATTGAAAACCTTCTGAGTGCAGACGTCGACGCCGTTCGCCCCGGTCGTGTCGCCGTCCGCGAAGGCTGCGTGCAGGTCGATCAGCCGGTCCTTGCCTTCCAACGTTTTGAACTTGTCTGAAACAGCGACGAGCCCGGCGCGCACAGCGCCGGCGAGCGCCGAAATCCATTGAGTTATCGCGGGTCATCCTCCCACGCCCTTGCGCCCGAGGACACGCTCTCGGCGCGCGACACCATGGCGCCGTTTCTACGAGGGGAAAAGAGACATTCCTCTGAGCGAGGCGGTTTGCCGCAGCTTCGCCGTCCGACAGGAAGCGCCCCTGACAGGGGGAGGCGAGGCCGTTTCACCCGACGCGCACGGGTTTTCGTCACATGTCGCGGACAGACGCCGCGTCGGCCTCGGACAGGGCGCGCTTCTCGGCCGCGGCACGCAGCATCGGCACGACGTCCTCGATTGATTCCGCCACGAGATAGCGCAGCTCGAATCCGCTCCGGATGAAGCCGGAATTATGCATGTGGGCGAAGAGGCCAAGGAGCGGCCGCCAAAATCCGCCGACGTCGGCGATCAGAATTGGCTTGGCGTGGCGGTGGAGCTGCGCCCAGGTCATCTGCTCGACCAGTTCCTCGAGCGTGCCAATTCCACCGGGCAGCGCAACAAAGGCGTCGGCGCGCTCGAACATCGCCTGCTTGCGCTCGTGCATGTTCTCGACCACCAGCATCTCCTGGGCGTCGGTCAGCGCATGTTCCTTGCGCACCAGAAAACTGGGGATAATGCCGGTGACGAAGCCGCCCGCTGCAAGCGTCGCCCGCGCGACCCGGCCCATCAGGCCCTCGCCGCCGCCCCCGTAGACGAGCGCGATCCCTTCTACCGCGAGCGTACGTCCTAGCAGCTCGGCCGCCTCGCCGAAGCGAGGGTCCCCGCCCCGGCTCGAACCGCAATAGACGCAAACGCTTCGAATGGAGCTCATGCCGGCCTTGTCCTTTTCGGTTCGATGTGGGCGCGCCAGCATTTCCCGTCAAGTTAACGTTCCCCACGTTCAGTCCAGACCAATCTCGCGCAAAATCTCGGCCTCGTGCTCGCCGAGCCTCGGCGAGCGACGCCCGAGCGTCAGCGGGTTGCCGCTCATGACGATCGGGCTGCGCACCCCCGGCGTTCCCTGCGGCGCGATACGCATTCCGCGCGCGGCGAATTGCTGATCGGCGAACAGGTCCGCGATGCTGTTGATCGGTCCGGCCGGCACGACGGCTTTTTCGAGCGCAGCGAGGAGCGCGTCGCGCCGCCAGGGCTTTGTCGCCGCAGCCAGCTCGGCTGCGAGCGCCGCGCGGTTGGCGTTTCTTGCGGGGTTAGTGGAGAAGCGCGCGTCCGCCGCCAGCGCCTCGAGCCCGAGCGTGTCGCAGAGCCTTACGAACTGCCCGTCGTTGCCGACGGCGATGATGATCCAGCCGTCGGCGACCGGGAACGTCTGGTAGGGCGCGAGGTTGGGGTGCGCGGCGCCCGTGCGCCCGGGCGTCACGCCGGAGGCGAGGAAGTTCATCGCCTGGTTGGCCAGAATCGCCGCCGTCGTATCGAGCAGGGCGAGGTCGATATGCTGGCCGTGGCCGGTGCGCTCGCGCGCTAGCAGCGCCGCCTCGATTGCGACAACGCCGTAGAGGCCGGTGAAGAGGTCGCTGATCGCGACTCCCGCCCGCGTCGGCGGTCCATCCGGCTCGCCAGTGATGTCCATGAAGCCAGACATGCCCTGCATCAAATAGTCGTAGCCGGCGCGCTCGGCGTAGGGGCCCGTCTGCCCGAAGCCAGTGATCGAGCAGTACACAAGCCGGGATTGAGAGCGCCGAGGGTCTCGTAGTCGAGACCGTATTTCTTCAAGCCGCCGACCTTGAAGTTCTCGATCAGCACGTCGGAGCGGAGCGCCAGACGGCGCGCGATTTCCCGGCCGCGTGTCGTCGAAAAGTCGGCGACAATTCCGCGCTTGCCCCGGTTGCAGGAATGATAGTAGGCGGCCGCGCTCTCGCCTTCCACCTCGATGAAGGGCGGTCCCCAGCGTCGGGTGTCGTCGCCCTCGGGGCTCTCGACCTTGATGACATCGGCTCCGAGATCGGCAAGCGTCTGGCCGATCCAGGGGCCGGCGAGGATGCGGGCGAGTTCGACGACCCGCACGCCGGTGAGCGCGCTCATCGGAAAGTCTTCCTGTCCTGGTTTCGTGACGACCTGTAGCTGCCGCCGTCGGCCGCGTCAGCCGCGATCGGCGGTATCTGTCACTCGGGCGGATGAGAAGGGGCAGAGCCGAGGAAGGGCGCGGCGGCGGCGGCGCTTCATCCCTCCTTGAGCCCCAGGACGTCGGCCATCGAATAAAGGCCGGGTTTGCGCCCGTGAGCCCAGCGCGCGGCCTTCAGCGCGCCATAGGCGAACAGCATGCGATCCTCTGCATGGTGGGCAAGCGTCAGCCGCTCGCCTTCGCCGGCGAATGTGACTTCGTGATCTCCGACGACCGTGCCGCCGCGCAGGCTGGCGAAGCCGATTTCGCCCTTGCGCCGTTGGCCGGTGACGCCGTCGCGGCCGCGCGCCGAATGGGTCTTTAAGGCAATCCCGCGTCCGGCTGCCGCCGCTTCGCCGAGCATCAGCGCGGTGCCGGACGGCGCGTCGACCTTCATGCGGTGATGCATTTCAAAAATCTCGATGTCGTATTCGTCGCCGAGCGCGGCGGCGGCGCGCCGGGTCAGCGCCGCAAGCAGGTTGACGCCGAGGCTCATGTTTCCCGAGCGCACGATCGGGGCATGCCGCGCTGCCGTCTCGATCCGGTCCAGGTCCTCCTCCGCCAGTCCAGTGGTGCCGACTACGTCCGCGATGCGCGCCTGCGCCGCGAGCGCGGCCAGTTCGACCGTGGCGGCGGGGGAGGAGAAATCGATGATCGCATCGGCGTTCAGCATGAGGGGCAGCGGATCGGTCCCGATGGTCAGTCCGGTCGCCGGGCAGCCGGCCAGGGGGCCGGGATCCTGGCCGATCCAGGGCGAGCTTTCGCGCTCGAGCGCGCCATTGAGCGTCAGGCCCTCGGCCTCATGGATCGCCCGCACGATCATGCGGCCCATGCGGCCCGCCGCTCCCGCGACGACGATGCGCAATTCGGCCATGTCTAGAACCTCCTCGTCGCGTCGAAGGCGTCAGGCGCCTTCCACCAGCACCATTTCCATCTCCGCGGCGCCCTCGCGCAACGCACGCGCCGCCTGGTATTCGGCCGAGTAATAGTGAGCCCGCGCGGCCTCGTAACTGTCGAACTCGATCACGACGTTGCGCGCCCGCGCCCGACCCTCGAGCGCCTCGTAGCGTCCGCCGCGCGCGAGCACCTTTCCCCCGTTCGCGGCGATCGCTTTCGTCGCTGCGGCGCCGTAGCGGGCGTAGGCTTCAGGATCGCTGATCTCGACCCGAGCAATTAGGTAACCCTTGGGCATGGCGTTCACCTCCCTCAGCCTGAAGCGGCTGAGGATAGCGACGTTCGGCGCGCGATCAAGGCGCGACGGCTGCGATCTCCTCGACGATCGCCGCCGCCGCCGCGCGCGGGTCGGGCGCCGTCGTGACCGGACGGCCGACGACGAGGTAGTCCGCGCCGTCGCAAATCGCGCGCTCCGGCGTCGCGACGCGCTTCTGGTCGCCGACCGCGGCGCCGGCGGGACGGATGCCGGGCGTGACCAGGAGCATCCGCGGCCCGACCGCCGCGCGAACGCCTTTGGCTTCGGCGGCGCTGGCGACGAGACCGTGAACGCCGAGCGCCTCGGCCTGCTCCGCCCGGAGCCGCACCAGCTCGGCGACGCCGAAGCGGTAGCCGGCCTCGGTCAGGTCGCCGTCGTCGCAGGAGGTCAGCACCGTCACGCCGAGGATCGCGAGGCCCGAGCCGACGGCGCCCGCGACGGCCGCCCGCATCGTCTGCGGATAGGCGTGGACGGTGAGAAAGGTTGCGCCGAGCCGCGCCGCCTGCGCCGTCGCCCGCTCGACGGTGTGCGGAATGTCGTGCAGCTTGAGATCGAGAAAGACCCGCTTGCCGGCGGCGGCGAGACGACCGACGAGCGCCAACCCGTCGCCGCTGTAGGCGAGCTCCATTCCGATCTTATAGAACACCACTGCATCGCCGATGGCGGCGACAAGCTTCTCGGCCGCGGCGCCGTCGGCGACGTCGAGCGCGACAATCAGCCGGTCACGGGATGTCGCCGGCTTCATGCGCGTTCCTCGAGGCGGCGCGTCAGTGGAGCGTTCGACCGAGCCGGCGCCTCGAGCCGGTAGGTCCAAACCCTGGCGGGCGGCAGGTTCGCCCAGATCGAACGGCCGCGCTCGGCGGCGTAGCGGCCCTCGCAGATCTCGCGCGGGATGGGCGACAGGGGGCCGTAAGTGAACTGCACGAACACTCCGTCCCCGCCCATAAGCTGAAAGGCGTCGCCCACCAACCTCCCGCGATCGCCCGGCGGCCGGGTGAGAAGCGGCAAACTGGAGACGAAGGCGGAGATACGCTCGTCCGCGAGCCTGCCGAGAGTCCGCGGCAGGTCGTAGGCGTCGCCCTCGATCACCCGCGTTCCGGCATAGCGGTCCCTCAGCATGCGGCAGAACAGAGGATTGAACTCGACCATAATCAAGCGGCGCCGGTCGAGGCCGCGGTCGATCAGTGCGCGGGTGACGGGCCCGGTGCCCGGGCCGAGCTCGACGACGAGCCCCTCGGCCGGCGGCCCCGAAGCGGCGGCCATGGCGCGCGCGAGCGCCCGGCTCGACGGCGCCACCGCGCCGGTCAGGTGAGGCGTCGACACCAACGACATCAGGAAACGGGCGCCGTCGCCGAACCCCCCGAACCGCTTCAGACTTCGCTTCTGGTCGTGCATGCCCCCTCCGCAACAAGGCGTCCGCTCATCGGGCGGGCGGATTTAATCAAGCGCCCCCGCGCGACGAGGCCGTCAGCTTCGGCCCTCGAAGAACTCCTTCATTTTGGCGAAGAACCCGGCGCTTTCGGGATGGGTCTTGTGCGAGGATTCCTGGGCGAACTCCATCAGAAGCTCGCGTTGCCGGCGCGTCAGGCTCTGCGGCGTCTCGACATTGAGTTGAACAAAAAGATCGCCGGCCTCGCGCGTGCGCAGGACCGGCATGCCCTTGCCGCGCAGCCTGAGTTGCCGGCCGGTTTGCGCGCCCTCGGGGATGCTGACCCGCGACTCGGTCCCGTCGAGCGTGTGGACGGTGAATTCGCCGCCGAGCGCGGCCTGCACCATCGAGATCGGGACGCGGCAATAGAGGTCCGCGCCGTCCCGCTGGAACACCGGATGCGGCTTGACCGAGAGGAAGATATAGAGGTCTCCGGTCGGGCCGCCGCGCATGCCGGCCTCGCCTTCGCCCGTCAGGCGGATGCGCGTGCCGTCCTCGACGCCGGCCGGGACATTGACGGAGAGCGTCCGTTCCCGCGTCACGCGTCCGGCGCCCGCGCATTTGTCGCAGGGATTGTCAATCGTCTGGCCCCGGCCCTGACACGACGGGCAGGTTCGCTCGATGGCGAAAAAACCTTGCTGGGCGCGCACGCGCCCGTGGCCGCCGCAGGTCCGGCAAGCAACCGGCTTCGACCCGACGCGCGCGCCGGAGCCGGCGCAGGCCTCGCAGGTCACCGAAGTCGGTAGCTTGATCGTGGCGTTCTTGCCGTTGAAGGCTTCCTCGAGCGTGATCTCGAGATTGTAGCGCAAATCCGCGCCGCGCTCGCGTCCCGAACCCTGACGGGCGCCGCGCCGGCCGCCCATCATGTCGCCGAACAGGTCGTCGAAAATGTCGGACATCGAGGCGGCGAAGCCCTCGCCCATGCCGCCGACGCCGCCCTGTTCGAAAGCCGCGTGGCCGTAGCGGTCGTAGGCCGCCCGCTTCTGCCCGTCCGACAAGGTCTGATAGGCCTCGTTGACTTCCTTGAAGCGCGACTCGGCCTGCTTGTCGCCCGGATGACGGTCCGGATGGCAACTCATCGCCGCCTTTCGGAAGGCGGATTTCAATTCGACCTCGGTCGCCGTCTTGGATACGCCCAAAACTTCGTAGAAGTCCCGCTTCGCCATTTCAGCGCGCCCCTTCGCGCGTGAGTTGCACTGTCGTCTCTGTGGTCTGTCCGGCGAACGCCAACTGCAGCCTCGTTCTTGCCAACATCATAACGCGCGCTGCGGGCGGATCCCTTGAGGGCTGCCGCTTCGCGGGCGCTTGATGACAGTCCCTTCGGGGGGCGCCAGCGACCCGCAGCAGTCCGTCAAGAAGCCGCCGGCCGCTTGCAACGGCGGCCGGCGGCGTTCAAATCAGGACTTCTTCTTGTCGTCGTCGACCTCGCGAAACTCCGCGTCGATCACGTCGTCCTTGGCCTCGGCTCCAGCGCCCGCCCCGGCGTCTCCGCCGGCGGCGCCCGCCTGCTGGGCCTTGTACATCGCCTCGCCAAGCTTCATCTGCGCCTGCATGAGGTCGTTGGTGCGGGCCTTGATCGCCTCGACATCCTCGCCTTGCAGCGCGGTGCGGACCGCGGCAATCCCGGCCTCAATCGCGCTCTTGTCGGACTGGGCGGCCTTGTCGCCATACTCCTTGAGCGCCTTCTCGGCGTCATGGGCGGCCGACTCGGCGTGGTTCTTGACGTCAACCAATTCGCGCCGCTTCTTGTCCTCGGCGGCGTGCGCCTCGGCGTCCTTGACCATCCGGTTGATATCGGATTCGCTTAAGCCCCCGGACGCCTGGATGCGGATCTGCTGCTCCTTGTTGGTCGCCTTGTCCTTGGCGGTGACGTTGACGATGCCGTTGGCGTCGATGTCGAAGGTCACCTCGATCTGCGGCATGCCGCGCGGAGCCGGCGGGATGCCGACGAGATCGAACTGACCGAGCAGCTTGTTGTCCGCCGCCATTTCGCGCTCGCCCTGGAAGACCCGGATCGTCACCGCCGTCTGGTTGTCCTCGGCGGTCGAGAAAACCTGGCTCTTCTTGGTCGGGATCGTGGTGTTGCGCTCGATCAGGCGGGTGAACACGCCGCCCAGCGTTTCGATGCCGAGCGACAGCGGCGTCACATCAAGCAGCAGCACGTCCTTGACATCGCCCTGGAGGACGCCGGCCTGGATCGCCGCGCCGATCGCCACAACCTCGTCGGGGTTGACGCCCTTATGGGGCTCCTTGCCGAAGAACTGTTTGACGACCTCCTGCACCTTGGGCATGCGCGTCATGCCGCCGACCAGCACGACCTCGTCGATCTGGGCCGCAGCCAGGCCGGCGTCCTTGAGCGCCTTGCGGCACGGCTCGACCGTGCGCTGGATGAGGTCGTCGACGAGCGCTTCGAACTTCGAGCGCGTCAGCTTCAGCGCGAGGTGTTTCGGGCCGGTCGCGTCGGCGGTGATGTAGGGCAGGTTGATGTCTGTCTGGGTGGCCGAGGAGAGTTCGATCTTGGCCTTCTCCGCCGCCTCTTTCAGACGCTGAAGGGCGAGCTTGTCCTTGGTCAGGTCGATGCCCTGCTCCTTCTTGAACTCGCCGGCCAGATACTCGACGAGCCGCATGTCGAAGTCCTCGCCGCCGAGGAAGGTGTCGCCGTTGGTCGACTTCACCTCGAACACGCCGTCGCCGATCTCGAGGATCGAGATGTCGAACGTGCCGCCGCCGAGGTCATAGACGGCGATCGTGCCGGCCTTCTTCTTGTCGAGGCCGTAGGCGAGCGCCGCCGCGGTCGGCTCGTTGATGATGCGCAGCACTTCGAGGCCGGCGATCTTGCCGGCGTCCTTGGTCGCCTGACGCTGAGCGTCGTTGAAGTACGCGGGGACCGTGATGACCGCCTGCGTCACGGGGCGCCGAGGTGCGCTTCCGCCGTCTCCTTCATCTTCTGAAGGACGAAGGCCGAAATCTGCGATGGAGAATATTGCTTGCCGTCCGCCGTGACCCACGCGTCGCCGTTGGGCGCGCGAACGATCTTGTACGGGACGAGGCTCATGTCCTTCTTTGTGGTCGGGTCCTCGAACGACCGGCCGATGAGCCGCTTGATCGCGAAGATCGTCCGCTCGGGATTGGTGACCGCCTGACGCTTGGCCGGCTGGCCAACCAGGCGCTCGCCGTCGTCGGTGAACGCCACGATCGAAGGCGTCGTCCGGGCGCCCTCGGAATTCTCGATGACCTTGGGGGTCGCTCCCTCCATGACCGCCACGCACGAGTTCGTCGTGCCGAGGTCGATACCGATCACTTTCGCCATAGTCTCCCTGCTCCTTTCGCGGGACCGCCCGGCCCCGCAGCGGCCGGACCATGAGAAGGACTCCTTCGGCCCGAAGCGGCCGGCGTCGCCTGTTCTGATCCCCTAAATTCCACGTAAATTCGTGGCGGACTCAACGCGCTTGCGACGCCGAACCCGTCAGTCGCGGCGTATATAGGTTCGGCCTTTTCGAGGCGCAAGGCGCGGAATTGCCGGATTTCTCTCGCCCCGCCGGCCGGAGCGCCGCCCCAACAAACGACTTTCCCTTTGACCTCGGGCCTTCTACACAGCCCCAATGATGTGTTCGAGGATTTGGCGCCTATCCATCCTGATCGGCGGCGTGGTGCTGGTCGCGGCGCCGGTCGGCGCGCAACTCGCCCTGCCGGGGGCGGCGCCCTCTCAGCAGGACGGAGCGGCCGCGGTTGCGGCGAAGCCAAAAAAGTCCGGAAGCGCGGGCAAGGCGGGCAAGAGCGGCAATCCGGCCAGGGCCGCCCTCAAGTCCGCGCCGGCCGCCGAATTGATCGACGGACGCCCGTTGATGCTGAACGGCAGGGCGGGGCTCCTGCAGATCTCCGGCCGCGGAGACACGCTGCAGATCGACAAGCTGAGCCTCCCCGGCGAAGGCGTCTCGGACCCGGCGCAACGCTGCATCCTCAACATTGTCGGCGAGAGGCCGATTGTGGCGACCAGCGATGGTCGTCCGGACGGCCTCGAACGCTACCACGCGGAAGTGCCGGCCTGCCCGTTCGCCTTCGACGTCGTCGACGGCGCCGTCCTCGTCCCGGCGCAGATCACCGCCTGCGTCTTTAAGTCCGCCGACTGCCAGACGAGCCCGAGCGGCTTGTGGGGACCGGACGGGACAACGCTCGCGGCGGACGCTGCGGCCATCGGAAAACGCCGCACCGAAGCCGAGAACGCCATGGCCGACGCGCTGCACGCCCTCGAGGAGCGGGCCAAGGACAATTCCGAGGCGGCGGCTCTGGTGCGGGACCAGAGCGGCCTCGCCGGCGAGCGCGCCGACATCTGCCGCGACTACGTGCAGGAATCGGAGCATGGATTCTGCGCCGCGAGCGTGACCGCTGCGCGCGCGGCGGCGCTCGAGGCTCGGCTCGCCGCTTTCTCGGGCTCCGAGGGCAAAAGCGCGAAATCCGACAAGAGCGCCAAAGCCGACAAGCCCGTCAAGCGCAAGAAGGCCAAACCGCCGGAGGGCGTCGAGGCCGACAAGCCTCAATAGCCGGGTACTCTGATTGACGAAGCGGGCTTGCCGGCAGAGGACGCCGCGCCGAGGAACGATGGATTCTGAACTCCCGGAAGCCCGCTTTGATTTCCCCATCGACGTCAGCTAGCGTCCCCGCGGAAGAAGCAGCGCCCAGCATCGGACGCGCTAGGCGAGGGGTCGGACATGGGAATGTGGCAGGAGTTCAAGGAATTCGCCCTCAAGGGCAACGCGCTGAGCCTTGCCGTCGGCGTGATCATCGGCGCGGCCTTCGGCAAGATCGTCGACGCCCTGGTCAACGACATCATCATGCCGGTCGTCGGCATCGCCGGTAAGGCGGACTTCTCCAATTACTATATCCCCCTGTCGAGCGCCGTGACCGCGACCAATCTCGCCGACGCGCGCAAGCAGGGCGGCGTCTTCGCCTACGGCGACTTCATCACCGTGGCGATCAATTTCGCTATTGTGGCGGTCGCGCTGTTCCTCTTGATCAAGGGCATCAACATGCTGACCCGCGCGGACAAGGCGAAGCCGGCGGAACCGCCGCCGCCGAGCCCGGAGGTCGTGCTGCTGACCGAAATTCGCGACCAACTCGCCAAGCGAGGCGTCTGAGACCTAACGGCTCGGCGTCGGCGGACCCCGCGGTGGCGCTACGGCATGCACACAACTCAAATCGGGAGGCGGACCCCTTACTCCGGCTTTGCCGGGGAAGGTGGCGCGAAGCGTCGGATGGGTGTGGCCCACGGCTTCGTCGAAGTCTGATTATGCGGACGCAATCGGTGATTTACGTCTATCCCGTCCTGCTTTCCGCACCCCATCCGGTCCTAGGGACCGCCTTCCCCAGCAAGCTGGGGAAGGGATACGCCGACCGGCTGCGGCTCAATGACTTGCGCGCATCCCGTAGCGTCACCGTGGGCGAGGGCGGGAAAGCGAAGTCGCGGCGAGGAGCAAGCCCCGCGTCGGATTGCCGGTTGATTTGCGTGAGAAATCACCCGCGTTATGCTGGGAGATTGTCGAGGGCGACGCCGACGGTCATCAGCGTCGCGAACACGGCGTAAGTCTTTCCAGCGAACGTGCGTCTCGCGGCGGCGACGCCGATCAGGATCTCGATCTCGCCGCGCACATTGCGCACTCGGATCAAACATCCCTTCACATGGACGGCGGCGAGTTGGGCCACAATCGGCCAGGCCGCGTGCAGGCGCGGCAGCTGAACGCGACGTTTGGCGGCGACGATCTGATTGTCTTTCACAACTTCGAAATCGTAGGATTTGGACATGCGTTGGAAGCTCCTCGCAGCGCCGGCCGCCCGCCGCGCCCGGTGAGGCTAAGAGGCGCATGGGGTCAAAGTTTGCCCGAACCGTGGCGTCTCGCTGCGCACGCTCAAAGCGTGACTTCGCCTCAGCCGTAGCGCATTGGCGATGACGCTGACGGACGAGAGCGACATCGCCGCGGCCGCCACGATCGGAGACAACAGGATGCCGAACGCAGGATAGAGGACGCCCGCCGCGATCGGCACGCCGGCGGCGTTGTAGAGGAAGGCGAAAGCAAGGTTCTGCCGCACGTTGCGCATGGTCGCCTTCGACAGTTTTCGAGCGCGGACGAGTCCGGCGAGATCGCCCTTGAGCAGCGTCATGCCGGCGCTCTCGATCGCCGCATCCGTCCCCGTGCCCATCGCGATGCCGACGTCGGCCGCCGCCAGCGCCGGCGCGTCGTTGACGCCGTCCCCCGCCATGCCCACCACAAAGCCCTCGCTTTTCAGCCGTGCGACCGTGGCCGCCTTGCCCTCGGGACGGACCTCCGCCTCATAAGCCTCGAGTTCGAGCTTGGCGGCGACCGCCGCGGCCGTCGCGCGATTGTCGCCCGTCAGCATGACGACCTTCAGGCCTTGCCCCTTGAGCGCGGCAAGCGCTGCAGCCGCGCCCGCCTTCACCGGATCGGATACCGCGATCAGCGCCGCCGCCCTGCCGTCGACGGCGACGAACACGACGGTTGCGCCGTCGCGCCGCAACGCATCGGCCCTCGCGGCGAGCGGCGACGCGTCGGCGCCGCGCTCGGCGACGAACGTGGCCGAACCGACCGCGATGGCGCGTCCCTCGACGAGACCGGCAACGCCGCCGCCCGCAAAGGCGTGGAAATCGGCGGCCTCGGCGAGCTTGAGGCGTTTGCGCCGCGCCGCGGCGACCACGGCGGCGGCGATCGGGTGCTCGCTCGACCGCTCGAGGCTCGCGGCCAGTCTCAACGCGTCGTCGGCCGAAAATCCCGGCGCCGCGTCGATGGCGGAGAGGCGCGGCTTGCCCTCGGTCAGGGTCCCCGTCTTGTCTACGACCAGGGTGTCGACCGCCTCGAACCGTTCGAGCGCCTCGGCGTCGCGGACCAGCACGCCGGCGCGCGCCCCGGCGCCGACGCCGACCATGATCGCCATCGGCGTCGCCAATCCGAGCGCACAGGGGCAGGCGATGATGAGGACCGAGACCGCGGCGACGAGCGCGAAGGCGAATCGCGGCTCGGGGCCGAACATGAACCACGCCAGAAAGGCGAGAACCGCTGCTGCGCCGACCAGCGGCACGAACCACAGGCTCACCCGGTCGGCGAGCCTCTGGGCCGGCGCCCGGCTGCGCTGCGCCTTGGCGACGAGATCGACCATGCGCGCCAGCGCCGTGTCGCGCCCGACCTTCTCGGCTCGCATGACGATGACGCCCGAGCCATTGACCGCGCCGCCGACCAGCTTCGCGCCGACCGCCTTCATCACCGGCATCGACTCGCCGGTCATCATCGATTCGTCGACCGCGCTGGCGCCGTCGACGACCTCGCCGTCGACCGGGATCTTCTCGCCGGGGCGGACCCGCAATTTGTCGCCGACCATCACGTCCGTGAGCGCGACCTCGTGGTCGTGACCGTCGGCGTCGACACGCAAGGCGCGTTTCGGCGCGAGGTCGAGCAGCGCGCGGATCGCGTCGCCCGTCTTTTCACGCGCAACCAGTTCGAGCACCTGACCGACGATCACCAAGAGCGTGATGACGGCCGAAGCCTCGAAATAAACGGGCGGCGCCCCGTGACGGCCGAGCGCATCGGGAAAGAGCCCGGGCGCGGCCGTGGCTACCACGCTGTAGGACCAGGCGACGCCGACGCCGAGCGCGATCAAGGTGAACATGTTGAGGTTGCGGGTCTTGATCGACGCCCAGGCGCGCACGAAGAACGGCCAGCCGGCGCCGAGCGCGACCGGAGTCGCGAGTAGAAGCTCGATCCAGTTCGAGAGTTGCGGCGTCAGCCATTCCGGCCGAAAGACATGCCCGCCCATGTCGAGGACGACCAGCGGAACCGTAAGCGCCAGCGCCAACCAGAGCCGGCGCTTCATGTCGATCAGCTCTGCGTTCGGCCCCGCCTCCGCCGAGGGCGTCTCCGGTTCGAGCGCCATGCCGCAGATCGGGCACGAACCGGGGCCTTCCCGCCGGATTTCCGGATGCATCGGACAGGTGAAGATCGCCCCGGGCGGCGCTTCCTGCTGTCGCTGCTCCCGGTCGGCATCCACGCCCAGGGCGCCGAGGTAACGCGCCGGGTCGGCGGCGAACTTGGCGCGGCAGCCGGCGCAGCAGAAATAGTAGGTCGCTCCGTCGTGTTCGAATTGGTGCTCCGCCGTCGCCGGATCGACCGGCATGCCACAGACGGGGTCCTTGGCTGAGGCTGCGACGCCGCCGGGCGCCGTCGCGGAGCCCGCGTGATCGTGACGAAGCGCGTGGGGCGACGGCTCGGCCGCCAGATACCGACCGGGGTTCGCGGCGAATTTCGTCCGACACCCGGCGGAGCAGAAATAATAGATCGCGCCGTCGTGGGCCAAACGATGCTGTGCGGTCGCCGGATCGACGGACATGCCGCACACCGGGTCCTTGGCTATGGCTTTTTCCGTCTCAACAAGGCTCATTGTTTTGCCATCGCGCCTCATGCGCGCCCTTGAAGATATCGCGCCCAAGTCATAGACCTTCCCACCATGGGAAGGTCAAGCGAGGGATTGTCGCATGAATATCGGCGCGGCGGCTTCGGCGAGCGGCGTGACCGCCAAGATGATCCGCCATTACGAATTGATCGGCCTGTTGCCGCCCGCGGAACGACGATCCAACACCTATCGGGACTATGGCGAGCGGGAGGTGCACGAGCTTCGGTTCATCAAGCGGGCGCGCCGTCTCGGCTTTTCGACGGCGGAAATCGCCGCGCTGCTGGCGCTGTGGCGCGACCGGGCGCGTCCGAGCCGCGAGGTCAGGCAGATCGCCGAACGCCACGTCGCCGAACTCGAGGCGCGCATCGCCGAGATGCAGGCGATGGCCAAGACGCTCGCCGGGCTGGTCGAGGCCTGCTGCGGCGACGATCGTCCCGACTGCCCGATCCTGGACGACCTCGCGCAAGGCGCGCGATAGACGCGGCGCGTCTCGCCGCGCTTGAAGCGCGATGGACACAAAAAACGACAGGCGCTTGCCGCGTCTTCTTGGATCTTCATGCTCCTTGTGGTGAATTTTGTCGCGCTTTCCGTAGGCCGGCGTGACCCCCTACAACCCGAGCGCGCTCCTTGCCGCGCCCCGTTTCATGCGCCTGTTATTTGCCTGTTTCGAGCCTGATAAGTGCCTGTTAACTGCCTGTTCCGAGCCTGTTCGAGTCCCCTGTTCCGTGCCGCAACTGCTCGGTTGTATGACCATCAACACCATGATATAGCTAGACTTTTTGGAATGGACGGCGGCCCCGGCAAAAATAAGCCGCCTGCTAGCAGGCAAACCGGTCCGGATAACTTGGCGATGGAGAGCGCAGTCGTCACGAGCACAGGCGACGAGGAGCGTCAGCGCGCGCCGGCGTTGTCGTGGAGGCGACCCCGAGATCCTGTCGCGACCCCTGATCACGCGAGGCCGGCGAGGGCGATCGGCTCAACGCCCGCGAACCGCATCTCGGATCCGGCGTCCGATCCGCTTGCGAAGGGGCGTTTCGAGTTGGGTCACCTGCGCGTGCAGTTGCGCGGCCCAAGACGAGACAGCGGCATTGTGCGATTCCGTGCCGATGAGCTGCGCCTGCAGCGCATCGCGCTCCAATTCCACTTTGGCGAGGCTTGCTTCCGCTGCGGCGAGGTCTGTTGTCACTTTGGCGAGATTCGCTTCAACTGTGGCGAGGTTCGCGCGCAAACCTTCCGCGGCCGTCAGTCCCGCTTGCAGGCGCCCTCGCTCCGCCTCGGCCGCCTGCAAACCGGCCACGTGGGTCCTCAGTTCGCCAAGCTCCGCGGCGCTCTGCCAGTAGCCTTGCTCGAAATGGAACGTCAGCGCCTTGAGCTTCACCAGATATGTGGACGCGTCCGCGACAACTTCGGCGAGCGGTGCGGGGCCCTCGGCGATAGCGAGCCGATATTGCTCCTCCCACTGGTCGACGGCGGCGTCTATGCCCGCTTCCGCATGGACAAGATCGGCGACGTGCGAGACTTCCACCGCATCATAGCGATCAAGCTCGCGCCCCACGCGCTCGATGGTCACGGGACGTCCCACAAGAAGCGCCAGGGCGAAATTCGCCGCCCGCTGCCGATGGAAGCTCTGGCGGGTCACGAGGCCGCCTAAGCCTTGCGGATCGGCCAGAACGACTGCGCATCCGCACGCCATCGCTTCGAGCGCCGAGCGTCCGACCGCAAAGACGATGTCGAAGGTGGGAAGCAGTTCGTGGGGACGGTCGGTCGGCCGGCCGAACCCGTAGCCGGCGCCCTCCAACTCCAAGCCGTGCCGAAGACAGGCCTCGCGGATGGCAAGAAAGGCAGGCGAATTGGGCCTCCAGGCATTGCCATAGACGAGCGCCCGCCTGACCCGCGCGCTCGCGTCGCGCCGCAGCGGAAAGCGCTCGATGTCGACGAAATTCGGAATGACGGTGATTCTCGCCGGCGGGACGCCCGAGGTCACCAGTCGGTCCCGGGTCAGTTCGCTGATGGCGACGTAGCGCCGCACGGAGGCGAGAACCAGGGGAGTCTCGAGCCAAGGCGCCCAGCCGTGGCAGGCGTAGACCACGGGCGTCTGGGGAAAGCGCAGGCTGGCTGCGGCCGCGTCGAGAATATGCTGTCCGTGAATAACCTCGGGCGGCTCTGTCAGCATTCTCAGGTCGTCGATGACCGGGGTGGCCGAGGCGCGCAAATCGGCCGCGACGTCGCCGAGGATGGTGCTGTAGGCGATGGCCCGATGCCCCCGCCGGCGCAGCCGGACGGCAATGTCGCGGATGTACAGTTCGCTCCCGCCGCGGTCCGAAAGCCGGCTGTTCGTCAAAAGGATACGGATGCTTGCCCCCTCGCGCGGATGCGGTCGAGCTCAGGAACCGCGCGCTCAGGACGACTGCGGCTCGCCGGACAACTTCTTCCAAACGACAGTCCGCGCCAACTGTGCCGCGAGTGGCATAATCCGAACCGAGTTCAAATCGCCACCCAGACCCCAGAAAATCGCTCGGTGTTGTCGGTTGCTGCAAGGCGAGAAGTCGAACGTCAACGTCCAGGCATGTTCCGAATCGACATTCGCCCGTCCCTCTCATCCCTCTTGCCCGCGCCGTCTTGCGGCGCCAAGAAGCGGCCCCATGACCATCGCGACCCTTCCCGAACGCAACTGGCTCGACGTCATCCACCCGACGGTCCGCGAGGCCGCGGCGAGCGGCATCGTCGAGGTGTTCGACTACGGCCGCGGGCGACAGGGATTGATCCCCCTCTGGATCGGCGAAGGCGATCTGCCGCCGCCCTCCGTGGCGGCCGAGGCGGCGAAGGCGTCGATCGATCGCGGCGAGACCTTCTACACCGCCCAGGCCGGCATCCCCGCGCTGCGCGAGGCGATCGCCGGCTACATGACCCGCGTCTACGGCTCGGCGCCGGGGGGCAGGCCGTTCCTGCCCGAACGCTTCTTCGTCACCATTGGCGGCATGCATGCGATCGAGATCGCCACGCGCCTCACGCTCGGACCCGGCGAGGAGGCGCTGATCCCTTCGCCCGCCTGGCCGAACTTCGTCGGCGCGATCGAAACCTCGGGCGCCCGCGCCGTTCCCGTCCCCCTTGGTCGCAAGGGCCGATGGAGCCTCGATCCGGAAAGCCTGCGCGCGGCCGTGACGCCGGCGACGAGGGTCATCTTCCTGAATTCGCCGGCCAATCCGACCGGCTTTGTCGCCACGCGCGAGGAATTAGCCGCGACCCTCGCCATCGCCCGCGCGCATGACCTCTGGATCGTCGCCGACGAAATCTACGGCCGCCTGACCTACGACGGCGCCCGCGCGCCGTCGTTCCATGACGTGATGGCGCCGGACGACAAGATTTTGTTCGTCCAGACTCTTCTCGAAGAACTGGGCGATGACCGGGTTTCGCGTCGGCTGGCTCGAAGTCGCCGCCGGCGCTCGGGCCGGTGATCGAGAACCTCGTCCAGTTCACCACCTCGGGCGTGCCGGTGTTCACCCAGCGCGCCGCGATCGCTGCGCTCAACGAAGGCGAGGCGTTTCTCGCCGCCCAGGTTGAGCGCTGCCGCCGCTCGCGCGATATCCTTTGCGAGGGGCTGAGGGCCACCGGCCGGGTTCGCTTCTTCGAGCCGGAAGCGGCGTTCTACCTCTTCTTCGAGGTCGACGGCTTTCCCGATTCGCGGGCGCTGGCGCTGCGGCTGATCGACGAGGCGGGGATCGGCGCGGCCCCGGGCTCGGCCTTCGGCCCTGGCGGAGAAGGCCATCTTCGGGTCTGCTTCGCCCGCGACCCGGCGCAAATGGAAGAGGCGACGCGGCGGCTCGTGCGCTGGCTGAAGAGATGACCGAAGAGGCGTGACGCGCTGTCTTGGGCGTCACGCCGGCTTGTGGCAGACGGCCTCGACGTTGTCTCCGTCGGGGTCGAGGACGAAGGCGCCGTAGTAATTCGGATGATAGTGCGGTCTCAGGCCAGGCGCGCCGTTGTCCTTGCCTCCGGCCGCGATCGCGGCCTTATAGAAGGAGTCGACCTCGGCCCGCGTTTCCGCGGCGAAGGCGATATGCGCCCCGCCCCTCGGCTTGTCGGCGGTTCCGATCCAGAAGAACGGCTTGCCGGCAACTCCAAACCCGGCATGGGCGTCGGCCCCTGTCTCCTCCGCGCTGACCTCCATCACCAGCGAAAGCCCGAGCGGCTTCAGCGCGGCCTGGTAGAACGCCCTCGAGCGCGCAAAGTCGGCGACCGAGATTCCGATATGGTCGAACATCATCCGGCTCCTTCATTCCGCCGCGATAGGAGGGGTCTCAGGCGCTCCGAATGCCGGGAAGCGGCGAGTGCGCGGCATCGGCGAGATTGACGACGATGTCTTCCGGGGAACGGCAGGCGATCCACCAGAGTTCGTCGGTCGCGCTCATGTCGGCTTCAAGGCGAGGCAGGAACGGCGGCGCGAACATGAAGTCGCCCCCGGTGAGGTCGAGGAATTCCTGATAGCCCTCGCCAAAATAGATGCGAGCGCGACCCGACAGGACATAAGCTCCGGTTTCGGCCTCGCCGTGATGATGCGGCAAGGAGCGGAAGCCGGGCTTGTTGCTCGCCTTGCCGAACCAAAGTCTGGTCGCCGGCGTGTGGCGCGGCCCCACGCCCGATACGATCGCCAGACCGCCCGACTGACTTGTCCCGGCGTGCTCGCCGCCGCTCCTCGTCACCACGATCCGATCGCCAGCAGCCATTTCCACTCCTTTGTCGGGATGGACGGGACGCCCCGCCCGGGACGGCCCGCGCGCGGCTCAGCATGGCGCCGCGGCCGAAAGCAGGCAACCGGCTCTGCAATTGCCGCCCTTTCTCCAGCGGCAATTCTGCTAGAGTCCGAATTCGGGTCCGGGCGAAAGGAACTCTGGCGCTAAGCATGGCGATGGGCGGATTGTTGCGGCTGTTCGAGCGCGGGCGTGAACCCGCGCATCTCGACCTGAGGCACAACGGCGAAGTGTACCGCATCGCGATCAACCGCTCGACGCGATCGCGACGGTTCACCCTCCGGGTTCGGACGGCGAGCCGCGACGTGCTGCTGACCGTGCCGGCGCGCGCGCCGATGTCGGCGGCGCGGGAATTCGCGGAGCGCCATGCGGCCTGGATCGGCGTGCGGCTTGCCCGGTTGCCGCAGCCGGTCGCCTTCGAGCCGCTGGCGAAGACGCCGCTGCGCGGCGTCGATCACACCATCGTCCACAAGCCCGGGGCGCGCGGGGTCGTCTGGACCGAGGCGGGCGAGCACGGACCGGTCATTTGCGTCGCGGGCGAGCGGCCGCATGTGGCGCGGCGAGTGCACGACTTCCTCCGGCGGGAGGCGATGAAAGACATCGAGGCGGCGGTGACCCGCCACGCCAAGTCGATCGGCGTCCAGCCGAAGCGCATCGCGGTGCGCGACACGGTCAGCCGCTGGGGATCGTGCTCGTCGTCCGGCCGGCTCAGTTTCTCCTGGCGGCTGATCCTGGCGCCGCCCTACGTGCTCGACTACCTCGCCGCCCACGAGGTCGCGCATCTCGTGCACCTCAACCATTCCGCAAAATACTGGGCGCTGGTCGGTCGCGTCTCGCCCGACGTGAGGCGGGCGGAGGCGTGGCTCAAGGCGCATGGCGCAAGCCTGCACCGCTACGGCGCGGAGTGATGCCCTAAACCGTCGCAGTTGCGTGCGGCCATCATTCCTCAAAAAAGTCTTCGTCGAGTTTCTTAAGCACGACCGTCTGTTGGACTTGAACTCCAACGTTGAAGCGCGCCATGAGCTCGGCGAGTTGATCGCCGTCAATAAGCGCGACTTGCTTCTGGCTCGCACGCCCCGAATTCTTAGCAGCTGCGCTGAATTTCGCGGTGGTTATGAAGACGCCGCGTGTGGCGCCCTTGTCGTCAAGAGCCCCTTTGAACGCTTGGATCTGGCCAGGCCCAATGACCGTTTCCCTGTCGTAGCACTTAGCCTGAACATAAACGGGGTCAATGCCGAGTGCGTCTTCATGTATGACTCCATCGACACCGCCGTCTCCTTTGCCGCCAAGCTGAAGCGCGGCCTCTTCGCGGCCGCGGCCGTATCCCATCGCAAGCAGAAGCCGAAATCACCAGACGTTCGAAAAACTTCGCTCGAATCGATACCGGCTCAATCTGGAAGATGCGATTTAAGAGATCGTCCCGCAGCTGTGCCTCTATTTCCTTGGCGGCGGCTGCTATTCTCTCATTAGGAGGCTCTGGCAACGCGACCGGCGCGGCAGGCGAAACGGCATGCACAGATGCGTTCTCGCCCGCGCTGCCGTTGTTAGCCTTTCGACGAAACGCGCGAAATTCGGGATACTGATCCAGAAAATGAACGTCGATGCGCGGGGGCTTTGTATCCAGGACCTCCTGACCGCGTTCGCTGATTCTGAACACTCCCCGACGCGTTTGGTCGAGCAGTCCAGCCTTTGCCAGATAGGTTTTCGCCCAATGCGCTCGATTGTTCACCACTGGGAATCCACCGCTGGGTAGAGGCAGTACCATCTGCTCCGGCGTCAAATGAAATTCCTTGCCAATCTTCTCAACCACCTTTGGTATTGTGGTTTCACCATCTGCCGCAGCCTTCAGGACGGGCAGCATCAGCGTTTGGTAATCTGGTATTTCGGGCAATCTGGTCGGCCCCCACATCGACTGACACTATGGCTCGCTATCTGAACTGCCTTCTACCATCCTTTCCAACGCTCCGAACAGAAGCTCCAGGTCCTGCGGCCGCGACAGGCGGTGGTCGCCGTCCTTGATCAGGGTCAACGTCGCCGGATCGCCGCCGAGGCGCTCCATCAGCTTGAGCGCGTGCGCGTAAGGCACCGAATCGTCCCGCATCCCCTGCAGGACGGCGACCGGGCAATGGGTGCGGATCATCCCCCCGAACAAGAGGTGCTTGCGGCCGTCCTCGATCAGCGCGCGCGTAAAGACGTCAGGCGCATCGGAATAGGCCGAGCGCGGCCGCCACGCGCCCTCCTCCATGATCGCACGCCGGCCTTCCTCCGGCGCCTCCGCCCAGATCAGCGCCTCGGTGAAATCGACCGCCGGGGCGATCAGGACGAGGCCCGCGAGCCGATCGCTCTCGCCGGCCTCGATCAGGGCGCGAGCGGCGAGCAGCGCCAGATAGCCGCCCATCGACGAGCCGAGGAGAATCTGCGGTCCCTCCGTCTCGGCCCGGACAAGCGCCAGCGTCTCCTCGAGCCACTGCGTGACCGTGCCGTCCTCGAGCCGTCCCTCCGAGCGGCCGTGGCCGGAATAGTCGAAGCGCAGAAGCGCGAGGCCGAGCCGTTCGGCCTCCGCCTCGAGCGCGCTCGCCTTGGTCGAGTCCATGTCGGAGCGGTAGCCGCAGAGCCAGACGAGGCCGGGCTTGCCGCTTTGCGCTGGCGCGCGCCGGCGAAAGGCGATACGTCGTCGATGCGGGGGATTCTCCCACACTGTGAAATTTCGGCTCTTCGTTCGACACGTTCAGACGGTCCTCATGAGGCTGCGTTTCGCCACGGCTGTCATCGCTCGCCGCGCCTGCGCCGGAGTTCTTCTCTACCGCGCCGGCGCGTCCCGAGCGAAGCTGCGCGTGACCGTCGAGCCGCTTTCCCCGTTCGGGCGCGGCGCCAACGCCCCGCTCGCGGGACGGACGATCGCGCAGATCGCCCCGCCGGTCGCCACGGGCGGCGATCGGCGCGCAACGCTGGCGGTCGCCGAAGCGTTGATCGAGGCGGGCGCCCGCGCGCTCGTCGTCTCCGATCCGGGCGAACTCGCCAGCGAAGCGCAGGCGATCGGCGCCTTGCACGTTCCGTTTCCCGCCGCGACCGAAAATCCCCTGGCCATGATGCTCAACGTACGGCGCCTCGCGCGCATGCTGTCCGCGCGAGCGGTCGATCTCGTCCACACGCGCTCGCGCGGCGCGGCCTGGGTGGCGCTCGGCGCCTGCCGCAAGCTGCAGCGGGCGCTGGTGACCTCGATCCCCGGCGAGGGGCCGGCCGGCCGGCCGCGCAGCAGCTTCGAGTCGGCGCTCGCCGAGGGCGATCTCGTCATCGCCGCTTCGGACTATGCCGCCGAGCGGATGGGCGACATCTTTCCCTCGGCGCGGACGCGGCTCCGGATCGTGCGGCCCGGTCTCGACGTCGCCAAACTCTGGCCCGAGGCGGTCAGCCGATCGCGGGTCGCCAAGGTGCGAGAAGGCTGGGGCGTCGCGCCGCACGAACGAGTCGTGCTGGCGCCGGGACGGCTCGCCCCGGGGCGCGGCCAGGCGCTGGTCGTCGAGGCTGCGGCGCTGATCGCCAGGCGCGGCCTCGGCGATGTCCGATTCGTGCTGGCGGGCGAAGCGCAGAAGGCCGCGTTCGGGCGCGAGCTCGACGCGCTGGCCGCCTCGCGCGGCGTCAAGGACACGGTTCAGCGCCTCGACGCCGAAGCCGATCGCGCCGCCGCCTTCGTTGCCGCGAGCGTGGTCGTCTTTCCGGCGCGGGCGGCCGACGGCGTGACGCGCGCCGTGATCGAGGCGACCGCGGCCGGCGCCTTGACCATCGTCGCAGACATCGGCACGGCCAGCGAGATCATCGTCGCGCCGCCGCACGCGCCGCCCGACCAGCGCTCGGGATGGCTCGTCCCAGTCGGAGACGCCGCTGCGCTCGCGGACGCGATCGAAGCGGCGCTGACGCTCGGCGCGTCGGCGCGGGAGGCGACTCGCCGGCGGTCGCGCGAGCGCGCCGCCGCCCAATATTCACTGGCGCGGATGACGGGCGACACCTTGAACGTCTACGCGGAGGCGTTGCGAAGAAGGGGGCTGGCTGATGGCCGCCAAAGGATACAGCGCGCGTCAGTCGAGATTGGCCAGCAGAATCAAAACTCAAAGGTCTTCATCAAAGAAATTCCATGTGGCCGCATGCGCCTGTTGAACATGCGGAGGAAGGTTTCGAGAGGCCTGCGACTGCTGATTTGCAGTGGTGTCGTAGTAACATGGGTGCAGTCCCAAACATTTCTTCTTTTCATCATGCTTTATTTCCCACATCTCTAGCCGCATTTGAACAAGTTTCTTACGCGACTTGATAGCGGGCTTCATCTTCTCGACCTCTTTCTTCACGAGTATGACGAATTCCTCGATCAGTTTCAGATTTTTTTCTAAATCTGAGATGCACGATTTCGCCAGCGCGTACTCAAAAGCCATTTTGAACGCATCGTCGCACGATGCAGGGAGCGGTCTATCCTTCATTTTCTTTTCAAAATATTTCCGCATTACTGTGTATTGCCCGAACACATCGGCTAAATCCGCATTAATTTTCTCGTTTCTATATTGAATCACTTTGTGAGTATTGTCATAGCCAGCTTCGGCCTGATTCAGCAGGACATCGAGCGTTTTGGCGTTTACAGCATCGCCGATCGGGTCAGAAACGAGTTGATCGAACGCGAAGCTAAGCTCCTGCCCCACCAGTGGAACCTTGCCAATGCCGTAGCTCGTCGCGGACAGAGCGATTGTCGTCGCCTTGGCGACGCCAACTTCCTTGATTTGCTCTTCAAATTTGGCGATCTTCATGTGCACCCCGCCTGACGAGGACTCTTTCGCCATGCGTTTGGCTGTATTCCAAAGCTCGTCCTTTTTCAGCATTGTGCGCTCCCTTCGCTTTTCGCCGTTGTCCTGGCGATCCTGTCCAGATGACGCCTGCCGCAACACCCAAGACGAACAGTTGCTTGTACGGCTTCAATAATCAGAAGCCATTCGTAACCTTCCTCATAAGCGCCTCAGCCCAGTCCTGCTCGATGGACGGAGAGCTACAGTATTTAGCGTTCAGGCAGCCGCGATATAGTTTGTCACAATAGGTTGATTATTTCTCCGATGGCAAGCCATTCCATGTATCACTTGGACTCTCGGTGATTTATTTGCCTCGGGCCGTCACAAACGCTCGGCGCGAAACACCCTCGAAGCCGACGATGCGCTCGCCCTCGATTTCTAGGAGCAAGGGTCGAGGCCAGCGCCGAGCGCAGGTCGCATGTTCGTCGGGCCGCACATTGTCGGCGCGGTCGTTGACTGCGTCGCGCGCTCGAGCGGAGCGCGGGACGCAGTTGGGTGCGCCGACCCACACACAATAGGGTCTGACGCGCAGAGCGGCTCGCGCCGCCTGTCGAGGTCCGCGATCAGCCCGTCGCCGATGGCGTTGACGCAGACGCCGGCGAGGCCGGGCATCCAGGCGGCCCGACCGCCGAAGCGCCGAAGCGCCGAAGGGCTGAAAAGCCCCCGGGCGCTCCAGCGACAACATCAACTCCGGATGAAAGACCCGTCGCGCAGGTCCATCATCGCCTGACGGATTTCCGCGTCGGTGTTCATGACGATCGGCCCGTGCCAGGCGATCGGCTCGCGCAAGGGGCGGCCGGAAACAAGCAGGAAGCGCACGCCCTCGTCGGCCGCCCGGACGACGATCTCGTCGCCCGCGCCGAACACCACGAGCGAGCGGTTGCCGACCGCGTCGCGCACCAGGACGTCCCGGCCGTTCGCCTCGGCCTCCCGCAGCACGCCGAACGGCTCCGAGGCGTCGGCGAAATCGGCCGATCCCTCGAAGATGTAGGCGAAGGCCTGACGGTAGTCCTCGACCTTGAGGCGCTTCGTCTTGCCCGCGGGCACCGAGACGTCGAGATAGCGCGGTTCGGCGGCGACGCCGTCGACCGGGCCGGTCTTGCCCCAGAACTCGCCGCAGATGACGCGCACGCGTCGTTCCGTCGTCGTCGGTGACTTCGGGGATCGCCGTGGACGGGACGTCCTGGTAGCGCGGCCTCGTCATCTTGAGCCGCGACGGCAGGTTCGCCCACAGCTGGAAGCCGTGCATGCGGCCTTTGGCGTCGCCTGCCGGCATTTCCTGGTGCATGATGCCGCTGCCGGCGGTCATCCACTGGACGTCGCCCGCGCCGAGCTTGCCGCGGTTGCCGAGGCTGTCGCCGTGCTCGACGGAGCCGGCGAGCACATAGGTGATCGTCTCAATGCCGCGATGGGGATGCCAGGGAAAGCCGGCGCGATAGTCGGCCGGATCGTCGCCGCGGAAATCGTCCATCATCAGGAACGGATCGAAGTCGGAGGTGTCGCCGAAGCCAAAGGCGCGGCGCAGGCGCACGCCGGCGCCCTCCATGGTGGGGCGGCTGAGGTTGACGCGTTTTACGGGTCGAATGGACATGGGGCACTCCGTTGCAAACTAGAGGGACGCGCCGGCGAAATACTGATCCTGTTCAATGCCGAAGGAATTCGGTGTTCGCAAGCTCATTTCTCGCAAAAGTTAGGAATAGGATCCGGACGTTTCAAGTCTATCACCAGATTTGAACGATCCCATCGGCCGGAGCGATTGACTAGACCGGCGCGAGCGCCGCCCGCCGCGAGGTCGGCCAAGCGCGGCCTCGTCCTCTTGCGCCGGCAAAGCGAGTCAAAAACACATAATATGTTAGTTTTATTGCGGACCGCCAGGGCGCCTGGATTGGCGGTGCAAAGTTGCACGTTTTGGCGCCCAAGCCCTTGATATCGGCTAGATCCGCAAATCGGTGCGCGCCTCCGCATCACGCGGTCGGGCCGCAGAGAGGCGGACTGCGGTTCAGAGCCGAGGCGCCGGGGCCGGCCCGATCGGCGTCAACGCGGAAGCGCTCCCCCGTCCTGGGCCGTCCGCCGATCCGGGTCGTGGCCGTCGCGCCCGCCGTGACTGCGCGGCGGAGGGCCTCTTCGATCTCCAGGCCCGCCAACCTTGCGGCGAGGAACGCGGCGGCGAAGGCGTCGCCCGCGCCGATGGCGTCGATCGTTTCGATGGCCGGCGCTTCGATCCGCCAGCGTCGAGCGCCTTCGGCCGCGAGGCAGCCGGCGGCGCCGCGCTTGATGACGACAAGCGGATAGAGCGCGCCAAGCCGGGCGCACTGGACATCCGGGTCGGCCGAGCCGGCCAGAACCTCGGCCTCGTCGGCGTTCGGCAGCAGAAGGGACGCGCCGCGGGTCCAGTCGAGGAAATTCCCGGGGCCGACCTCGCGCAGGAATTCCGAGGACGCCGGATCGACGCTGACCGGGGTCGCGCCGGCCCGGCGCATCGCCTCGCGCACGGCGGCGCGCGGGGCGGAGGCGAAGAAGGAATAGCCGGAGAGGTGGATCAGCGCGGCCCCGGCGACCAGCGCGTCAGCAATGTCGGCGGCATCGAGCTTCTCGTTGGCGCCGCGGTCGGTGAAGAAGCTGCGCTCGCCGGAAGGGTCGATGAGCGCGATGAGTCGACCGGTCGGATGGTCCAGGTCGCCGACGAGATGGGGCGTGACCCCCGCCTCGATCAGCCGCGCCGATTCGGTCGCAAGATCAGCCGCTCCGACCCGGCCGACGAAGTCCACGGCCACGCCGAAGGCTGCGAGCCACGCCGCCTGGTTCGCCGCCGAGCCGCCCGGCTCGACGCGGATCGTCGCCCGCCGGTCGGAGCCGCGCGCGAGCGGCCCCTCAGGCCGGACGACGATGTCGGTCATCACGTCGCCGACGACGAGGATGCGAGCAGAGCCGACCGCTGGCCGCCGCCAGGACGCCTCATGCCTTCGCCAGCTCCACCGCCGCCTGGGCCGCGAGAATCGCGTTGTTCTTGATCAGGGCGACGTTGGCCTCGAGGCTGCGGCCGCCGGTGAGCTCGACCACGCGCCTGAGCAGGAACGGCGTCGCCTCCTTCTTGCTCACGCCCTGCTCTTTCGCCTCGGCCACGGCCTCCGCGATGCGCTCTTCGATCACCCTCTCCTCGAGGGCCTGTTCCTCGGGAACCGGATTGGCGATCAGCAGGCCACCCGGGCCGATCTCGCGCTGCAGGCGGATCATGCGGGCAAGGTCGTGCAGACCGTCGCAGCGGTGCTCGATCCTGAAGCCGGACGAGCGGGCGTAGAAGGCGGGAAACTCGTCGCAGCGATAGCCGACGATCGCCACCCCCTGCGTCTCCAGGACTTCAAGCGTCTTCTCGATATCGAGGATCGACTTCGCTCCGGCGCAGACCACGGCGACGCGGGTGCGCGACAGTTCAACGAGATCGGCCGAGATGTCGAACGTCTCCACCGCGCCGCGGTGCACGCCGCCGATGCCGCCAGTCGCGAAGATCTCGACGCCGGCGAGCTCGGCGACGAACATGGTCGCCGCGACCGTCGTGCCCGCCGACCCGCGTCGCGCAATCACGGGCGCGAGGTCGCGCCGCGACGCCTTGACCACGCCGCCCGTCAGTTGCGCCAAGCCGTCGATCTCCTTCGGCTCGAAGGCCGACCCGGAAACGCCCCTCGATCACCGCGATCGTCGCCGGCACCGCCCCGAAGGCGCGTACCGTCTCCTCGACCATCCGCGCAGTCTCGACATTGCGCGGATAGGGCATGCCGTGGGTGATGATGGTCGATTCGAGCGCCACCAGCGGCCGGCCCTTGGCGCGCGCCTCCGCGACCTCGGGCGAGACATCGATCAGATCGGCGGCGCGCATGGTGTTCATGACTTCCTCCGGCCCGATTATCGTCAATCCCGACGCGCCCATCAATGCCGCCGCGACAGCCGCGGTCAAGGGCGACGCATCGTCTGTGGGCAAAGCGCGAGCGGAATTGGAGTCGCCGCGACGATTGCGCTAGCTTGGCCGGCCGATCGTTCGCCTCAGGGGAGACGCGAACGGCGGCTCGAGGACTCTTGGGAACCGACCGATGGACGAGAAGCCGGAGCGGCCTTCCGCCGGCGAGCCCGACCTCGCCGCTGCGCTCCGGCGCGCGCGGGTCGAGAACGCGGAGCGCGCCGAAGCGGTCGCGGAGCTGCGCGAGATCGAGCTCGGACGCCTGGCGCTGCTGGAGAGCGCCCTGCAGCGGGTTGTTCGTCAGGCCCCGCCGGGGGTCGACCTGTTCGACCTGACGCTGACCAGGGGCGACCGGCCGCGGGTATTCCTCGACATGATCGCCTTCATCGAGATGGCGCGCGACCGGCGCACCTACAGATTCTTTCAGGACACGCTCTACGGGCGGGTGCTGATCGCCGAGAGCCCGAAGATCGACACCATTGTGGCCGCCTGCACGAACTATGTCGCGCGTCGGCTGGTCGAGCGCGAGCGGGCGCTGGCTGCGGAAGGGACGCACGCAGAGGACGGTCGGGACGACGCCACAATGACGGCCACATTGCGGCCTGGCGCCGCGGCGTCCGGAGCGAACTCGACCGCGGACGCTGGCGAGGAGACGGGTGGCGCCGATCCGGAAACGGTTCTGCATGCGCCTCTCCGTGGCGTCGCGCGCCGCAGCGTCGTTCGCGCCCGAGGATCCATGCCCGAGAAGGAGCGGGTGGCGGCGGCGCCGCGCAATCGGGGCTTCCTCGTCCGCGCGCTCGGCGTTCTGCTCATGATGGTCGGCGCCTTGACCCTGATGGGCCTGCTCGCGCTCGCCGGCCGTCTCATTTGGACGCACAAGCTCAGCGAATTCTGGATGAAAGCTTTGGCCGGTTGGCCGCTCTGACCGCCGCCTTTGCGGCCTTGATTCGTCCGCGTTCGCCAGTGAGTATTCCGCCGTCCCGGTCGCATGGCGCGCGATCGGGCGCGTGCGATATGGGTGGGCAGCATGGACGGCGCGTTCTTTTCAGATCTCCTCGCCTCGATTGCGGAACGGGGACGCTCCGTCCTCAAGCTTAGCCCATGGCCGCGCGACTCGGTCAATCGGGCGGCCTCGCTCGCCGACATGTGTCGCGCGCTCGTAAGCGGACGCGGCGAGGCCTCGGGGGTAGCGCTGGCGAGCGAAATTCTCGGCCGTTACAACAGCCTCGGCGAGGATGACAGGAGCGCGTTCTTCCGGGCGCTGGCCGAGGATTTCGGCCCCGACCGCACGCGGATCGAGAGCGCGATCGCCCGCTTTACCGTGACCGGCGGCGAAGCCGCCGCGGCGGAAATCCACTACGCGTCCGAGCCGCGCCGGCAGGAGCTTTTCCGGCGCCTCAACCGGGCCCCTGGCGGCACCGCCTCGCTTGTGGCGATGCGCGCCGATCTCATTGCGGCCATGCGCGACGACCGCGGGCTTTCCGTGCTCGACCGCGATTTCCTTCACCTGTTCGGCTCTTGGTTTAACCGCGGCTTTCTGGTGCTGCGCCGGATTGACTGGTCCTCGCCGGCGGCGGTGTTGGAGAAAATCATCCGCTATGAGGCGGTACATGCAATCCGCGGCTGGGACGACCTGAGGCGCCGCATCGATTCGGTCGACCGCCGCTGCTATGCGTTCTTCCATCCGGCCCTGGTCGACGAGCCGCTGATCTTCGTCGAGGTCGCGCTGACGATGACCGCGCCGGCCGCGATCGCGCCCCTGCTCGCCGAGCGGCGGGGCCACGTCGCCGAAGACAGGGCCCGGGCTCGCGACTTTCTACTCGATCTCGAATTGCCAGGAGGGCCTTTCCGGTGTGAGCTTCGGCAATTTCCTGATCAAGCAGGTAGTCGAGGAGATCCGTCGCGAACTGCCGAAGATCGAGATCTTTGTGACGCTGTCGCCCGTCCCAGGCCTGAGAGCGTGGGTGGAAAGCTGCGACGATCCGGTCGTCGAGACGCTGGTCAAGACTGCGCGAGAGGTCGCGATGGAGGATCAATGGGCGGAAAACCCCGAGGCGGCGGCGCGCATGCGCAAGGCGCTCGAGCCGCTTGCGGCGCAATATATCCTCAAAGTCCGACGGTCCGACGGACGCGTCGACGATCCGGTCGCGCGCTTCCATCTCGGCAATGGCGCGCGGCTCGAACGCATCAACCCGATGGGCGATCTATCGGAGAAGGGCCTCGTCGAGTCCTACGGCGTGATGGTCAACTACCAGTACGATCTCGCCGAGATCGAACGCAATCACGAGGCCTTCGCCAACCAGAACGTCGTGGCGGCGTCGAGCATGGTGAAGAAGCTCGCTCCGAGCTCCAAAGCGCGTGCGCCGGCGGCGGCGCTGCCCGCCCCTAGCGGATGATGGCGCGGGAAAGCGCCGTTCGCCAAGTGCACCTCGAGTCCGGTCAGCCGCGCTTCCATGATAGTCAAGCCCACCATTGCGCGGTAGCCTCGGTCCAAAGCGCCCGAAGTATCGCGGAAGATGGAGGAAGACATGTACGCCGCAATTCGTCAGGTAAAGGCCAAGCCGGGAATGGCGGACACCCTCGCTGACGCGATCAAGGGCGCCGTGCCGATCGTCAGTGGCGTCTCTGGCTTCATGGGCTACTATGTTGTTTACGCGCCCGACGACACGGTGACCGCGATCAGCCTCTTCAACAAGGTCGAGGAAGCGCAGGAATCCAACCGCCGCGCGCTCGCCTGGATCGACAAGCACCTCGCGCCCTATGTTGTCGGACAGGCGACGGCGACCGCGGGGCCGGTCATCGTGCATTCTTTGCCGTAAACGCGCCTACAACGCCAGCGACTCGCGCTCACCGATCTGATCGCCGCCAAGTGCGGGGCCGCGTACACGGGCGGAAACGCGCCAGCGCTCGCCCTCGCGCGTCAGGTGCACGAGGTGGTATGCGGCGCGGTAATAGGGGTTGGGGGTCGCTGCTGCCGCCGACGGCGCCCCGAGCACAGGCGCGCGGCCGCCGACCGTTCTGGTCGCGGACGAGGGGAGCGAGCGGACGAGCTGCTTGTGGGTGTGGCCGTGCAAGATCGCTTCGGCGCCCTTCGCGGCGATCACACGCTCGAATGCGGCCGCGTCGGTGAGGCCGCGCAACGGCGGCGCGCCTTTGGACAGCGGCGGGTGATGGATGAGGACGACGCGCGCAAGGTCCCGCGCGCCCGTCTCCGCGAGCAGCGCGGCGAAGGCGTCGAGTTGCACGTGCCCGAGTTTGCCCGACGCCATCAACGGACCTGTCGGCACGCCCGAGGTCAAGCCGATGAGCGCCACGTCGCCTCGCACGCGCAGATAGGGAAATTGCGGTGCGCCGCTGTCGTCGGTCGTCCATCTCGCGAAGGTTTCACCGAGAACCGGCATCGCCACACGCACATAGGCGTCGTGGTTGCCAGGCACGAAGCTCACGTCGTGCGGGTCGCCGAGCGTCTCCATCCAGGCCGCCGCCCGGCGGAATTCAGCCGGCATGCCGATGTTGACGAGGTCGCCCGTCACCGCGATGTGGTCGGGACGTTGTGCGCGCAGGTCCGCGACGATGCGATCGAGCAGGCCCATGTCGTTCAGCCCCTCGCGTGAGCGCTTCCAGTTTACGTAGCCCATGAAGCGCTTAATGCGGAACTCGGATCCGGTTGGCATCGGCGCCGGCGACAGGTGCGGGTCGGTGATGTGCGCGATGGTGAAGCTCATGGCCCGCCCGGTCTTGAAGCCCCGAGGCGGCGCGCCGCCATTGACGTTGCCGCAATAAGGGCGCTTCAAGGTAAATACAACTCCGGCGCCGCCAGCGCCAATCCCGGTGTTTTCGCATGGCGTCGCCCATCGCCCAATTGAAATCGCGCATCGCGCACCTGAGCTTTCTGATGCGGCGGCCGATGACGCTGGGGGTGCGCGCGGTGGTCGTGAGCGCGAACGATTCGGTCCTGCTGGTGCGGCACGGCTATGTGCCGGGCTGGCATTTCCCCGGCGGCGGCGTCGATGTCGGCGAAACGTTCGTTCATGCGCTCGAGCGCGAACTCGACGAGGAAACTCACGTTCGGTCGACGGGAAGGCCGGTCCTACATGGGATTTACTTCAACGGACACGTTTCGCGGCGCGATCATGTCGCCGTCTACGTAATCCGCGATTTCGAGGTCTTGGGCATACGTAAGCCGGACCTAGAGATCAAGGAGGCGCGCTTTTTTCCTTGTCGCGCCCTACCCGAGGGAACCAGCACAGGCACGCGAGCGCGACTCGCCGAGATCTTCGACGGCGCGCCGGTCTCCGACCTCTGGTGAGGCTTTGCGACGCCGGGCTCTCGCGAAAGTCTGGAGCGCGACGTGCGTCGACAGGTGGCCGCCGACGCCGCAATTTGATCCAAATGCTTTGAAACAGCGTCGGTCTTTATGAAGAAACGTTAACGAATCGGTAAGCGGTGGGGGCGCTTCATCCCGTCGCGTGGACTTTTTCGGCGGGCTCGCCTAGGGTTGCGGGCCAACAACGGGGTAACGCATGACTTTGCCGTTCTGGCGTCTGACCGCTCTCGGCCTCACAGTCGCAGCGGGGGCGCTCGTCGCCGGATGTGACGACTCCTATCTGGACGCCGGTCCGGGCCGCTCGGAGCACCCGATCTCCAGCGCCACTCTTGAGGAGATGGCGAAGATCGATACGACGCCGTCGTCGCCGATGCTGATTCGCACGTACAAGAAAGAGGCGGAGCTCGAAATCTGGAAGATGAAGTCGGATGGTCAATACGCGCTTCTCAAGACCTATCCGATCTGCCGCTGGTCGGGACAACTTGGTCCCAAGAGGACCGAGGGCGACATGCAAGTGCCCGAGGGCTTCTACGCGATTACGCCCGGGCAGCTGAACCCGAACTCGCACTACTACCTTGCCTTCAACGTCGGCTATCCGAACGCCTATGACCGCGCCTACGGGCGCACGGGCGGCAGCGTGATGGTGCACGGGGTATGCTCTTCCGCCGGCTGCTTCTCGATGACCGACAAGCAGGTCGACGACATCTACGCCATAGGGCGCGATGCGCTCCGCGGCGGACAGCGCGAGATCCAGCTTCAGTCCTATCCGTTCCGCATGACTGCGGAGAACATGGCCAAGTACCGGCTCGATCCGAACATTGCGTTCTGGAAAGAGCTGAAGAACGGCGCCGACCATTTCGAGGTCACCAGGACCGAACCCTCGGTTCTGATTTGCGGCAAACAATATATCTTCGGCGCGACCGCAAAGGGCGAGGTGTCGGCTACCGCGCCCTGTCCGGCCTTGCAGAAAGATGAGTCGGTCGAGGCCCTGGTCGACGAAAAGGAAGCCAAGGACGACGCCAAGGTCGCCGAGCTCATCGCCAAGGGCCAGAAGCCGATCCGCACCGTCTATGCCGACGGCGGCCAGAATCCGGTGTTCGCGAACTACCCGGACACCAGCGATCCCGAAGCCCTCGTCGGAAGCCCGCAAGAGGTCGCGCTCGACGAGCCGGGCAAGCCCGCGCCGGCCGCCGTGACCGTCGCCGCTTCCGACGCGGCGAAAGCGCGCACAGCGACCAGGGCGGCGAAGGCTGCTGTCGTGGAGACGGCCAGCGCCGCGGCGGAGCCCGCGCCCGCTCTGCCTCAACTCGCTGTCCCGCAGCAACCGATCGCCGTGGCGGCTACCGCGGCCGGCGGGGTCGCCGGCATGTGGGGCGCCGGCACAAGCAACGTCAAAAAATGGCTGCACGTGGGCGGGCAAGACGAACCGGCGAGGCCCGAAGCCACCGCCTACGTGCCCGACCAGCTGGTTCCCTCCGAGGTCCCGCTGCCGCCCCGCCGCGGCGCGGAAGTCGGCGGAAGCAAGGTCAGGACGGTTGCCGCAAAGGCGCCTGAACCGCCCGCGAAGGCTGCGGGCGGGCCGGGGGATTTCGGGCTCCGACGCCCCGACGGCGACGGGCTCGATTCCCGACGTCGCGCCAGCCCAGGCGGCTCAGGCCGCAATGCCCGTGAAGTAGGCTGATCAGGACGGAGAGCGGCGCTTCGCCGAGGAGCGCGAGACGCGCTGCCACCGCGTGCGAGCGTTGGTCGGTCCGAAAGCCCGCACCGAATGTGGCGGCGGCACGGGCGACGCCTCGTTAGGCGGCCGCCAATGGCCCCGTCATCACGGCCCCACGGATGGGCTCGCCAGCCTCGGACCCAGTTTTCGCATGGGCCCTCGGCGTCGTGGCGGCGCCGAGCGCCGCCGCGATCTTTCGATCGAGCTCGGCGATCAGCCGCTCCTCTTCCTCGATCCAAGCTTCGAGCCGGTCGAGCAAAGCCGTGCGAACGTGAGCGCACAGCGGCAGAGTATCGTCCGCTTCTTCGGGTTGCTGGTCGCACCCGGACAGGGAGGCGGGAAGGACTGATAGTGGCATTGCGGCTTCCTCAATGGCCTTGCTGATCGATGAAGGTACGCTAGCGCATATCGTGATAATCAGAAACAAAATGCTTCATCATATGGTTTACTGGCCCTATCGCGATCTGATGACACCTGTGGTTATGGGCCTGCGCCGATGTCGGCTCGGCGCGCCGGTTGGAGGCGAGCGGCGCGTTTGCCGCCGATCGGGCGCTACCGCGATCGGCTGGCCCGCGCTGAGAGCCTGCGGTCGTCCTTCTGCGCGGGCACTCCTCGTTCTCGCGCCCTTTTCAAAAGCAGCTCGACGGCCCGCTTGGGCCGCGGCTCCGGCTCGTCGCCATTGATCCGCCGGGGCAGGGCGAGTCGGACGACCCCGCCGACCCATCGCTTTAGTCGATCAAGATGCAGGCCCGGACGCTGAAGGCCGGATACCGCGCCGACGTCCTGGTCCTGAAGGCGCGCGCCGCCTACCTCGCCTCGCTCGACATCCCGACGCTGTGGCGCGGCGCGGCGCAGACGATCCCGGACGCCGGCCACCGCCGGCTGACGGCCTTCGTCGATGAGACGGCGGAGAAGGCCCGACCGCGATTTTCCGACAGGACTCCAGTAAAATCAATGAGTTAAGCGACGGATTCGGCGATTTTCGAGCGAGCGTCCCAATGATTTCAAGGGGTTGCGGGCACGTTGGCGCCCCGCCGCTGCGACATTCGTCTTTCCGGCCGTCTCCCCGGAACCGGCGTCTCAGGCGCCCGCGATTGCCGCGCCGCCGCGCCCGCGATACGGTCGCGCCCCGCCCAACCGACCCGGAGCCGCCGCTTTGCCTTCAATTCTTCGCAACCTCCGTCTCGCGGTCCTCGCCGGCGCCGCCGCGCTGGCGTTGTCCTCGGGCGCAGCGCTGGCCACGGTCAACATCCTGGCGGCCAACGCCAACCCGGCGACCGTCGACGCCCTGACGCCCGCCGAGACGGCGGCGTTGAACGCGCCACAGGCGCTGCCCGATATCGTCGAGGGGAAGGCGGAGGCGCCCGAGACCATCGTCGAATACGCCTCGATGACCTGCAGCCACTGCGCCGCCTTCCATAAGGAGGTTTGGCCGGAGCTGAAGGCGAAATATGTCGACACGGGCAAGGCGAAGTTCGTCCTGCGCGAGTTCCCGCTCGATCCGCTCGCCGTCGCCGCGTTCATGCTCGCGCGCTGCGCCGGGCCGGACAAGCGCGACGCGGTCGTCGATCGCCTGTTCGACCGGCAGGCCGATTGGGCCTTCGCCGAAGATCCGCTGCCGCGCCTCAAGTCCGAGGTCGAGGCCGCGGGCGTGCCCGGGACCGACGTCGACGCCTGCCTCAAGAACCAAAAGCTGCTCGATCAGGTCAAAGCCGTGCGCGCGCTCGCCGCGCAGAAGCTGGAGGTCAACTCGACGCCGACCTTCTTCGTCGCCGGCAAACGCCTCGCCGGCGAGCAGACGCTCGACAGCTTTGACCGGATTCTCGCGCCGGCGGCGAAATGACGCGGTTTCGCACAGGTTTTCGCAGGCGCGGGGTTGATTGCTCCGGCTCAATATGGCCGCTAGGCGCATGCCCGTCCCGTTCCGGGACGCTAGCCCATAGAGCTTGATCAAATTCGGTTGCGCCATCTTGCCCTCACCCTGCCGCCGGAGCCCGTCGAAAGACGGGCGTCCGTCCGGACGCCCTACGGCGGCTTCCCTCTCCCTATGGCCCGTCGACAGACGGGCGTCCTTCGGCGCCCTATGGGAGAGGGGCGATCCCTTTCCCCTCGGGGGGAAGAGCCTGCCCCCGAGCGTAGACCCGGGGGTGGCCGCGCAAGCGGCCGGATGAGGGCTCGCCGGCCGCGCGACGACAAGGCCACGCCATGAAATTCGAGCGCTTGCGCGTGACCGGCTTCAAGAGCTTCTGCGACGCCGCGGAGTTCAAGATCGAGCCCGGCCTCACCGGCGTCGTCGGCCCGAACGGCTGCGGCAAGTCGAACCTCGTCGAGGCCCTGCGCTGGGTCATGGGCGAGAGCTCGTTCAAGGCCATGCGCGCTTCGGGCATGGACGACGTCATTTTCTCGGGCTCCGGCAAGCGGCCCTCGCGCAACAACGCCGAGGTCGGCATCTGGCTCGACAATTCCGACCATCGCGCGCCCGCCGCCTTCAATGAACACGAGACGATCGAGGTCACGCGCCGCATCGAGCGCGAGGCGGGCTCGACCTATCGCGTCAACGGCCGCGAGGTGCGCGCCCGCGACGTCCAGCTTCTGTTCGCCGACGCTTCGACCGGCGCCCGCTCGCCCGCCCTCGTCCGCCAGGGCCAGATCGGCGAGATCATCGCCGCCAGGCCCCAGGCGCGGCGGCTCATCCTGGAAGAGGCCGCCGGCATTTCCGGACTGCATTCGCGCCGGCACGAGGCGGAGCTGCGCCTCAAGGGCGCCGAGGACAATCTTTTGCGCGTCGAGGACGTGCTGAAGCAGATCGACGCGCAGGTCGAGAGCCTCAAGCGTCAGGCGCGCCAGTCGAGCCGCTACCGCAACCTCGCCGCCGACATCCGCCGCAACGAGGCGCTCGCCCACCTGATCGCCTGGCGCGAGGCCGAGACCACGTTCGCCGAAGCGGCGAAGAAGCTCGACGCCGACCTCCTCGACGTCGCCGAGCGCACCCGCGCCCAGGGCGAGGCGGCGCGCCTGCAGGCGCTGGCCGCGGCCGAGCTGCCGGGCTTGCGCGACGAGGAGGCGCGCCGCGCCGCCGCCCTGCAGCGCATCGCCATCGCCCGCGAGACCCTGGAGACGGAGGAAAAGCGTGCGGCCGGGCGCGAGGCGGAGCTCGAGCGCCGCGCCGCCCAGTTCGCCCGCGACCTCGAGCGCGAGGACGCGCTGATCGCCGACGCGGCCTCCGTGCTGGCGCGGCTCGAGGCCGAGGATGGGAGCCTCGCCGAGGCGCTCGAGGGCGCCGGCGACGTCGCCGCGGAGGCCGGCGTCCGCGAGGACCAGACGGCCCGCGCGCTCGCCGGCGCCGAGGCCGATCTCAACCAGGCGCAGGCCGCCTCGTCCGACCTCAACGCCCGCCGCCATGCGCTCGGCGCCGCCGCCGCCGAGGAGGGCCGGCGCCTCGCCCGGCTCGAGGCGGACTATGCGGCCATCGCCCGCGATCTCGAGGCGCTCGGCGGCGACGGCTTCGACGAGGCCGAGCACGAGCGCCGCGCCGAGGCCGCCGCCGAGCTCGCCGAGGCGCTGGAAGCGGCCGAGCAGGCGACGACGTTCGCCGAGGAGCGCCACGCCGAGGCGCGCGACAAGGAGGCCGCCACCCGCGCTCCGCTCGCCGAGGCCGAGCGCACGGCGCAGGCGCTGGAGACGGAGGCCCGCACATTGGCGGGGCTGCTCGGCGCCCGCGCCGACGACCGCTTCGCCCCGGTCGTCGACTCGATCGGCGTCGCGCGCGGTTACGAGGCGGCGCTCGGGGCGGCGCTCGGCGACGACCTCGATGCGCCGATCGACGAGGCGGCCCCCGTCCACTGGTCGTTGATGCCCGGTTTCGGGGCCGACCCGGCGCTGCCCGACGGCGTCGAGCCGCTCGCGGCGCAGGTCACGGCGCCGCCCGCGCTGGCCCGCCGCCTCGCCCAGGTCGGGGTGGTCGCGCGCGAACACGGCGACCGCCTGTCCACCTATCTGGAAGTCGGCCAGCGGCTCGTCTCCCGCCAGGGGGATCTCTGGCGCTGGGACGGCTTCGTCGCCGCCGCTGAAGCGCCGACCCCGGCCGCGCGCCGGCTCGTCGAAAAGAACCGGCTCGGCGATCTCGAACGCGAGGCCGAGGCCGCCCGCCAGGCGGCCGAAGTCGTGCGCGCAGACGCCACCCGTGCGGCGGAGGCGCTCCGCCACGCCGCCGCCTCCGAGACCGAGTGGCGCAACCGGGTGCGCGCCGCCCGCGCCGCCTCCGACGCCGCCCGCGACGCGCTTTCCCAGTTCGAGCGCAAGCGCGCCGAGATCGTCACCCGCCGCGCCGCGCAAGAGGAGGCGGCCGAGCGCGCCAAGGCCGCCCGCGACGAATCGGCCGAGCGCAAGGCCGAGGCCGAGGCGGCCATGCTCGAGCTCGTCCCGAGCGAGGAGCTGACGCTGAGGCTGGAGCGCGCTCGCGCTGCCGCGGGCGAGGCGCGCGGGGCGCATGCCGAGGCGCGCGCCGCCGCGCAAAGCCTGTCGCGCGAAGCCGAGGCGCGCCGCGCGCGGCGCACGGCGATCGCAGCCGAGCGCGTCTCCTGGGAGGCCCGGCGCGAGCGGGCGCAGGGCCAGATCGAGGAGATCGCCGAGCGGCGGGCGGCCGCCGAGGAGGAGCGCGAAGGGCTCGCCGACGCCCCCGCCGAGTTCGCCCGACGCCGCCGGGCGCTGGCCGACGAGTTCGGCGCCGCCGAGGGCGCGCGCAAGGCGGCCGCCGACGCGCTGGCCGCGGCCGAGACCGCGCTCGCCGACGCCGATCGCGCCGCGCGCCAGGCGCTGGACGCAATGGGGCAGGCGCGCGAATCCCGCGCCGCCTCCGAGGCCAGGGTCGAGGCCGCGAAGGCGCGGCGGGCCGAGTTGTTGCAGACCATCGCAACCGACCTCGACGTCGAACCGGCCGGCCTGGCGGCTCTGGCGCAGGCCGCCCCCGGCGCGGCCCTGCCGCCGCTCGCCGACGTCCAGCGCAGGCTCGACAGTCTTCGCCAGGAGCGCGAGCGGCTCGGCGCGGTGAACCTGCGCGCCGACGAGGAACTCGCCGAGGTCGAGGGCGCGCGCGACAAGCTGATCGCCGAGCGCGACGACCTGACCAAGGCGATCCAGAAGCTGCGCGGCGCGATCGGCTCGCTGAACCAGGAGGGGCGCGAGCGGCTGATCGCCGCCTTCGAGGTGGTCAACGGCCATTTCAAGAGCCTGTTCTCGACCCTGTTCGAGGGCGGCGACGCCGAGCTTCTGCTGGTCGAGAGCGACGACCCGCTGCAGGCCGGGCTCGAATTGCTTGCCCGCCCACCCGGCAAGAAGCCGCAGACCTTGACCCTGCTCTCCGGCGGCGAACAGGCGCTGACCGCGATGTCGCTGATCTTCGCGGTGTTTTTGACCAATCCCTCGCCGATCTGCGTGCTCGACGAGGTCGACGCGCCGCTCGACGACTACAACGTCGAGCGCTTTTGCGATCTGCTCGAGGAGATGCGCAAGCGCGCCGACACCCGCTTCGTCACCATCACCCACAACCCCATCACCATGGCCCGGATGGACCGGCTGTTCGGGGTGACGATGGCGGAACGGGGCGTGAGCCAGATCGTGTCGGTCGAGCTGGCGGACGCGGAGCGGATGCTGGAGGCGGGGTAGGGGGCGAGACGAAGATGGCGAAGAAATGGACACACACGGAGGCTTTCGAGCATTTTGGCACGAGACCGCGAAACGTCCGGTGGAGTTGGTCTGCACGGAGTTCAGACGGAAAAATCGTCGTAGGCACACTTTGGCAAGATCAATTCAAACGAAAGGGTGGCAAACTAACGTATGACCGTGAGGGAATTGCTCCCGATGGCCACCGAACGCCCGCCTTTAACGAATGGATCGAAAACTTATCTTGAACTCAGGATTACTGAAGCGGGCGTTTTCATATGATTATAGCGATAGCGAAGGATACGAAAGCAATTCCTAGATCTATTCTTGAGTGCCATCCCAGCAAAGTCGTGATGAAGATAATTCATTTGGACCGCGATACGGGAGCTTTCACAATGGAGACTGAATAAATCAGTCGTAGCAGGAAATTGGCGTGCACTTTCTAGAGAGTACGCAAGGACGAGCCATGACTTCGCAAACTACAAGCCGCGAGATCACGCAATGTGTATCATGTTCCCGTAACGCAATGGCCAACCACAAGCCGGCTGGTCGGCGGAGACGCCCGAGTGTATCGGCCCCCGCCGCCGCCGCCAATCCCGCCTTCGCCCGGGTCTCCCGGACATGGGGCGAGTCAGCGCGGCAAGCCGAAATCGACGCTCCTGCTCGCATCGACCGCGGGCAGTCTCTGGCGAACGCCTCCGCTGAAAAGATCGACGGCGCCTTTGACTTCCGCCGGGAAGTGATACTCGCCCTCAGAATTTGTGTAGGTGCGGTAGGTCACGCCCCGGACCGTCGCCCTGACCAACTGGGCGGCGGCCGGTTTCTTGGCCCGATCCAGGACCGTCCCGTGTAGGGTGTTGGCGGAAATGTCGAACGGCATGAAGGCGAAGGTTTTATACAGCGTATCGTAATAGACCGCGATGAATCCCGGCCCGCTGTAGCCGAACGCCGGGCCGCCGATCGTCAGCGACATCTTCTGCGTATCGCCGGTCGACGTCGCCGTGGTGTTGGTGCTGGTCCAGGTCCAGCTGTCATCGGTCTTCAACGACGCCTTCCAGACTGTGAGAAAGTTGACCGACCCTTCGGCGGTCACACCGATCTTGTTCACCGTCTCGTCGGAATCGGTCTGCGTGGAGACCGTGGCGTTGTCGACGGCGAAGGTCTGGAGCGGCACGGTGCTGTTGGCGTCGTGTGGAGGCTCGTAAGGGAAGGTCTGGTGCGCGTTCACGTAGCGCGGCGCGGCCGGGATCACGGGATTGCAGAGTGGCGTGACGCCGATCGGCGGCCTCGCAATGCGCGCCAGTTGGAGCACCGGCGGCGCGCAGCCCGCGAGCGGATCGGCCTTCAGGATATCGGGAAAGTCCTGGGTCGTGAGCCCGGCGGCCTGCAGTTCCCGGAACGTGGTCGGGGCGTCGCTCTGCATCTTGGCTGGATTTTTTAAGTGATCCACGTAGACGAAAATCGGAATATTGGCCGCTGACGGATCGTTGCTGGAATTGTCGAACGTCCAGGTCACGTCTTTGCCCGCGACTGTGACGTCGAGCTTGGGACGCAACAGCAACCAGATCGTATCGGAACCGTGGTCGACGCCGTCGACGCCCGGCCCGTTGACCTGGACGGACGAAGAGGTCGTCTTCTTGATGTCGAGCGCGTCGGTATGGGTGTGGTTGGTCGAATATTCGTAGCTGCCCCCGCCGCTGGCGCCGATCGTGCACTTGTCGCCCGTGCACAGAAAGCCGCCGGAGACGCTGGCGGTGACGGAATAGTCCGCCTTGTAGGACTTGGCGTTGGTGGTCGTCGTGCCAGCGGTGCTGTCGGCGCCGTAATTCACGAGACTCGAGGCCGTCTGACCGGGCGCGCTCGCCTTTGTGCCTGGAGGGGCATAGATCACATTCAAGATGAGGTATTTTGGATTGACGATCCCCGTTACCGGCGGGGGCGGCTCGGTCGTCGGCAGGCAGGCGCTCCATCCCGACCCGGTGCATTCCTTTTCCCCCGGCTTGCCGTTGATGACGCATTTGAGCACCGCGCCCTCCTTGCAGAGCGCAAAGGCGTCGGTCGAGAACGTCAAGGCAAGAATGGAAACAGCAACTCGCATGGTTTTCATTGTCGACTCCTCCGTTGACGCTTCCGAGCGTTGTCAGAAAACTGGCATTCCCGGCTGTGAAAGGCGGACGCGCGGTGATGCGGCGAAAGCTTCGGCCGGAATCCTCGCCACCCCATGGCAATGTCGGAAGAAGAAAATCTCGGCTGATAAAACGAAGTCGTTGTGTTCGATAAATCCTTGCATTTGCACTGTCGCCAAGGCGACGATGACGCTCGACCTCGCTGCGGGACGGTCGCCCGTTTTGACCGCCTTCCGCCTGAGGACCACGCGCAGCGACGAAAATATCAGTTCATTGGCAAGACGTCTGTGCGACCAATCACACGCGGTCGCCGGAGGCCGTTTTTCGCCTGCCGCCGCCTTGCCCCGGTGTGAAGCTCAGCCTAGGCCCGGGTTACGGGGTTACGGTGATGGGGTGGACGGAGTTACGAGTTACGGAGTTACGGTGACGCCTGCGCAAATGCCTTTACCGCGCGTCAGCCAGACGTCGGCTTCGATTCCAGGAATTGGAGAGCGCCTTCGGTTTGCGCGCCCATTGGGGCGGCGGCGCGCCAGTGGTTCCAAGCGCGGGGCGCGGGGCATCTCGCGGAACCGTCGGCTCACAGAGTTGGCGGCCGCCGGCAGCAAGCGGACCTCCGTCGTCTATGGATAATGGTATGGCGGTGGCGGGGATGCCACATTCCGGAATGGCGGCGGACATAGGCCGAGCCGGCTCTCGCCGGTTCCTTGCTCTGATTGAACTGGTTGAACGATCGCTCGAAAGGCGTCGAGGACGGTCGGCCGGGGACGACGCCGTAGCCCTCTGCGCTACGGCGGCGGCGGGCAGCAGCGCGAGGGCGGCGCCGACGCCGACCCGGGCGATTGTCTTGCGCATGTTTGATTCCTCGTGCACGGGACCCGGCGAGGACTTTGGCGCGGGCGTTTGGAATACCCCAACGCGATTGGTCAGCCTCGGGGTTCCTCGGCGGTCCTGACCCAGGTGTCGCGGTACAAGGCCGCATCGTCGTTGTAACGGTGCTGCTACTCAATAACTGCCGATCGGCGGGCTGTCGGGCTGCGGGCCCCGCAACTCATGCGGTCAATCGGCATATGTCTGACATATGCTAATTGTTCCCCTCCCGACGAGGCCCTCATGCGCAAGGTGTCGATCTTCCGTAATCGGAACAACCAGGCGGTCAGGCTGCCCAAGGAGTTCGAGTTCCCAGGCGCGACCAAGTTCGTCATCGAGAAACAAGGCGACGCTGCGGTTCTGCGCCCCGTGCGGCCGGGCTGGAGATCGTTCGCCGATCTGCCCGGACATCGAGGGCGTTGGCGACTTTCTCGTCGAACGCGCGCCGTTCTTCGCCCACGATCTCGACAACGTTCCCGGCGATGAATCCTTGCTCCAGCGAAGATGAGGGCGAAGCGCTGGCTTCGATTTCCGCCGCCGCTCTGGGCGGAGTCGCTGCGCGTCCTTCTTCCGTCCGGGAGAAGGGAGCCCGCGCCCGTCCGCAACACCGAGGCGGCACGGCGTGATCCTCCTCACGCCACCGCGCAGCCAACTCGGCTATGTTTGTGCGGTGATTCGCGATTGCGCTCTGCGGCAGCGCCGCCACGCCATCGACGCGGCGCGGAATTCCGTTATCATTGAAAACCGGCCAGTCGAGCCGATGCGAGGACGCGATGTCTGACGCCTTTCCCATTTCCCAGGATGCGCAGCAGGCCAAGCTTACGACGCCGCTCGGAACGGATGTGCTCGGGCTGTCGCGCTTCAGCTGCGTCGAAGGTCTGAGCGAACTGTTCGAGATTCGCGTCGAGGCGGTCAGCACCCAGGCCAATCTCGACTTCTCCTCCGCCCTCGGCCTCGGCGCGACGATCGAACTCAACACCCAGGACGAACAGAAGCGCTATTTCCACGGCATCATGACCGAAGCGCGCTGGGGGGGATCGAAACAGGATCTGTCCGTCTATCAGATGGTGCTGCGGCCCTGGCTGTGGCTACTCACGCGCACTTCGGACTGCAAGATCTTCGCCAAGATGACGCCGAACGACATCATCAAGCAGGTGTTCTCCGACCACGGTTTCACCGACTTCCGCGACGCGTCGACCGCCAGGCCGAAACTCGAATATTGCGTCCAGTACCGCGAGACGGCCTTCAATTTCGTATCGCGGCTGATGGAGCATTTCGGTCTCTACTATTTCTTCGAGCATGAAGACGGCAAGCACACGCTGGTGATGGCGGACGGCAGGGCGTGTCATTCAACGGCGCCGGGGCTTTCGACGGTCGAGTATAATCCGGTCGACGACGCCGAACGCCGGCAGAGCCAATATGTCGAGACGTGGTCGCTCGGGCGCCGGTTGCAAACGGGAGTGTTCGTTCTGGAAGACTACGGATACAAGACGCCGTCCACCAATCTCCTGGCGCAGGCGCAGGGTCCGGGCGGATACGGCAACGACAGTCTGGAGATGTTCGACTACACGTATACCTACGTCGACGTCGAGGGGAACAACTATGTGGTGGTGGACGAGGGCGAAAAGTTCGCCAAATACCGGCTCGAGGCCGTCCAGTCGCTCGACCAGCGCCGGTCCGCGATGGGCGCTGCGCCGTCGCTTTTCCCCGGCGCGCTCGTGACGCTGGAGAAACATCCCGACGACGGCCAGAACCAGCAATATCTCCTCACCCATTGCGCCCACGATTTCGAGGAGGCCGATTACCGTTCCGGCTACGCAGGCAGCGCGGGCTACGTCGGCAATTACGAGTTGACCCCGAGCGATCGGCAGTTCCGGGCGCCTGCAGTCACCCGCCGGCCGGAGATCGTCGGCGTCCAGTCCGCGCTCGTGGTCGGCGACGGAGAGATCGACGTCGACGACGAAGCCCGGATCCTGGTGCAGTTCTACTGGGACCGGAAGGATACTTCGTCCCGCCGCGTGCGCGTGGCGCAGGTCTGGGCGGGCGCCAGGGGAAAGCGCGGCGCCTTGTTCACCCCCCGCGTCGGCGACGAGGTTCTCGTCCAATATGAGGACGGCGACCCGGATCGGCCGATTGTCGTCGGATCTGTCTACAACGGCACGAACACCGTGCCGATGGACTTGCCGTCAAAGAAGGTGAAGTCGGGAATTCGCACGCTCTCGAGCACGGGCGGGTCCGGCTACAACATGTTTTTGTTCGACGACACCGCTGGGAGCGAAAAAGTCAAGCTGCGCGCGCAGAAGGACTTGATGTTCAAGGCGCTGAACGACGAGAAGCGCGACATCCTGCACGACCAGACCGAGAACATCGGCAACGGAGAGACGATCAACGTCGGCTATCCCGTCGGCAGCAGCAATCCCTCGGGCGGCGGCAATCCCCCCGGCAGCGGCGAATTCACGCTGAACGTCTTGAACAAGGTGACGATCAACGTCGGGCCTATAGGAAGTCCTCTCACGCAACTGATCATGGACACCAAGAGCATTACGCTGAACGTCGGGCCGAGCGGGTCTCTTAGCCAGACCGTGATGGACACGACGAGCATCAAGACCCAGTCGAACTCAGATCAAGGAGACCGGGAAGGCGACGATCAGCAATGACGCGCCGATGGTGAAGATCAACTGCGGCGGATGAACGCCCTTACACCCGGCGCGGAAGGAATCGGGCGCGGCGATGGGGCGCCCAACGAGGACGGGAAGCTGGAGCGAGGAGCAATTCATGTCGACACGACTCCGTTTCAACGCCGCCGGCCAGGTCTTCGAGGCGTTCCCGCGCGTGACCGCCGAGATCGCCCTCAGGCCGAACGGCGAGGAGGCCCCGGTCGATTTCGCCCGCAGGCTGCTGTCGCAGGGGCCTGGCTTCGACCCGATCGTCTACGTGGCGGCCGTGCTGCCCCGGCGCGAGGCGGTCTGGTGGGGCTGCCAATGCGTGCGGGCGCTGAACGGCGGCCGGACTGACGACGCCCTCCAGGCCGCCGAAACCTGGGTGCGCCAGCCCGAGGATGCGGAACGGAGGGCGGCGCTGCAAATCGGAACGTCGGGCGACACCAACGCGCCGTCGACCTGGCTGGCGCTCGCCGCCGGTCATTCGGGCGGCAGCATCGCGCCGGAGGATGGCCCGCCGGTGCATGCCTGGGCGGAGGCGACCGCGACCAACCTCAAGGCGGGGATTGTCCTCGCGATCGTCCAATATCCCATGCCCGAGATTCAGGCCTGGATTCGCGCCTGCGTCGAGGCCGGCATGCGCTTTGCCGACGGCGGCGACGCCAAGGTGACGCCGCCGGCCGCCGGAAAAGCCAGCGCGGCCTGAGCCGTCATGCCCGCGAATGCGCGGTCAGGAGATCATTTCGGTCGACTGGCCCGCGTACTGCACCTTGATGACGCCGCCCCATGTGCACATCAGGATGCTGATGTCGTCCAAGGCCGGCACGCTGTCGAGGATCACCGGGGGCGAAACAGCGCCGGGAACCCATGGCGCCGGCGTGACCGGTATGCACGGCATCGGCGTCAGAACGCCCAGCGCCGCTGCGGTCGCGGACGCGACGGCCGGATTGCTCGGCGTCGTGCACATGCCGAACGGCATGATGTTGGTCATCGGGATATGATCATTGATGTTGGCGGCCGGCTGGGTGCTCGTGAGCATCCGGTGGATCGGAAGCACGACCATCGTGCTGGGCGCCATTCCGAACGAACACATCAGCGTCGCGCCGTTGCAGACATGAAAGGGCATCGATCGAGCTCCCATGCGTCCTGCGCGCTCCCGATCTCGGGACGGTGTCTGTCGCCGACGGCGGCCAAACCCGCCTCGCCTGGAGCGTCGAGCCCATCCTGCTTCATTGTGGGCGACGGGGCAATCCCGGCCGGGCGACGCGCGTGACCGGCCGCCACGCCGGGCCGGCGGCCGCTCGCCTCGCCCGCCGCGATCAGGCATAGTGCGGCGATGGCCGACTCGGATGTTCGCGCGAGCAACGCGCCTGAAATCACCGTCAGCGAGCTGTCGAACGCGCTCAAGCGGGCGATCGAGGACCGGTTCGGCTATGTCCGCGTGCGCGGCGAAATCTCCGGCTATCGCGGCCCCCATTCGTCCGGCCACGCCTATTTCTGCCTGAAGGACGCCAACGCCCGGCTCGACGCGGTCGTCTGGCGCACCGCCTTCGCGCGCATGAAGGTCAAGCCCGAGGAGGGTCTCGAAGTCGTCGCGACCGGACGGTTGACGACCTTTCCCGGCAAGTCGAGCTACCAGATCGTGGTCGAGCAGCTGGAGCTCGCCGGAATCGGCGCGCTGATGGCGCTGCTCGAGGCCCGGCGCAAGAAGCTGGCGGAAGAGGGCCTGTTCGAACTCGGCCCGCAAGCGCAAGGTTCCGTTCCTGCCCAGGGTCGTCGGCGTCGTCACCTCGCCGACCGGCGCGGTGATCCGCGACATTCTGCATCGCCTGTCCGACCGTTTCCCCATGCGGGTGCTGGTGTGGCCCGTGCGCGTGCAGGGAGAGACCTCGGCCGCCGAGGTGGCGGCGGCGATCGACGGTTTCAACGCGCTCGCGGCCGGAGGCGTCGCCCCGAGGCCGGACGTGCTGATCGTGGCGCGCGGGGGCGGATCGCTCGAGGACCTGTGGGGCTTCAACGAGGAGATTGTCGTGCGGGCCGCGGCGCGCAGCGCGATCCCGCTGATCGCCGCGGTCGGCCACGAGACCGACTGGACGCTGATCGACCATGTCGCCGACCTGCGCGCCCCGACCCCGACGGCGGCGGCCGAGTTCGCCACGCCCGTTCGGGCCGAGCTGATCGCGTCCGTGGCCGACCTCGATGCGCGCAGACGTGGCGCGATGCGCCGGCTTCAGGAACGGAGACGCGCGGATCTGCGCGCGATCGTGCGGGCGCTGCCGAGCGGGGAAACGTTTGTCGGAAGCGCGCGGCAGCGGCTCGACCGGGCGGGCGAAGCGCTCGCGGCTCGTTGCCGCGCCGCGGTCGATTCCCGCGCCCTGCGGCTTGCCGGCCTGGCGCGCGGCCTCGCTCGCCATTCGCCCCGCGCGCACCTCGCCGGACTCGGCGAGCGCGTGCGCGGGCTCTCCGGGCGCCTGGAGCGCATCGGCCCGCTCCTCATTGAACGCCCACGGCGCGAGACGGACACGCTCGCACGGGGGCTCGCGCGCGGGGGCTCGCTGATCGCGCGTCGCCGGATGGAGATGGCCGAGGGGCTCATGCGGCTTGTCGTACGGCTCGACCGCGCTCATCGCGACGGCGTCAAGGCGCGACGCGATAGGCTCACGGGGCTCTGGCAGCTCGCCGCGGCTGTCAGCTACCGCGGGGTGCTGGCGCGCGGCTTCGCCCTGGTCCACGACGAAACCGGCCGCGCTCTGCGCCGCGCCTCGGAAGCGCGCGAGGGCGAACGGCTGACGATCGAATTCGCCGACGGGATAATCCCCGCGATCGCCGGGCGCGGCCCCGCTTCCGAACCGACGACGCTCGCCGCGCCCATGCCGCAACCCCGGCCCAAACGGCCGCGCGACGATCGGAACGCGGGCGGCCAAGGCTCGCTGTTCTGAGAAGGGCGGGACAGCCAAACCCCTCGCTTCCGGTCGGGCGCCGATCCGGTTCGCCTGCGAGCGGGCGGTTTTTTGCCGCCGGTCCACCATTCGGCTCCAAATAAGTCATGCGATGTCAAGGTGTTGCGGATGAACAACCCGATGGTTGCGGGCTTCCGGCAGGCGTGGAACAGGCGCGTTAACAGGCTCGGAACAGGCCCATAACAGGCATTGATCAGGCCGGTAACAGGGGGGCGAGATCGGAAGCGCGAGCGGGCGCGGCCGGGTTGTAGAGCAAGGTCGGGCGCCCCTTGCGCCCGCGTGGGATAAGCAGACCCTGTCGGCGCCCGGACAAAGCCGCCGCGGAAGTCGTCCGGAAATCGTCCTGCTTTATGCGGCGCAGGCTTCGCCGTCGTCCCCGAGCGGGCGGGCTGTCGGCCGCGGCTCCGTGTGCGAGCGTCGCGGTCGTTCCGCTGCGGCAGCCTGGCCTTGGAGCCGCCCTGCCAGCCAATCCGGCAGGAACGCTTCGAGCCAGGCCGCCACGCGGCCGTCGTGCTGGAACCAGCCGCCGAGATGGCCCGGGCGCTGCTGCGCGCCGGGCCGCGTCAGTCTTTCGGCGCCGCGCAGGGTCCACCTGCACATCATGTGATAGGTGACTTCCGGATGGAACTGCAACGCGACGGCCCGGGCGCCGTATCGATAGGCCTGAATGGGAAAATCCTGGCCGCCGGTGGCGAGCAATTCGGCGCCCGTCGGCAGGTCGAAATCCGTCCGAATGCCACTGATAAACGCAACGCGGAAAGGGCTCGGCGCAAAGGCCGTCTCCCGCAGGTTTCGGTTGAATGGCGAAATAGCCGATCTCGCTGCGCTTGTCGTCGTAGCTGTACACCCGCGCCCCGAGCTGGCGGGCGAGCATCTGGGCCCCGAGGCAGATGCCGAGCAACGGCTTGCGCTCGAGGAGCGGCACGGCGAACCACTCGATCTCGTGTCGGATCCAGTCGGCAAAATCGTTGGCGCTCATCGGGCCGCCGAACACGACGACCCCGTCATGGTCGGCGAGCGTCTTGGGCAGCGGCTCGCCGAGACTCGGACGGCGGATGTCGAGCCGCGCGCCCATCGCCCTGAGCGCCAGCCCGACCCGCCCGGGGGTGGAATGCTCCTGATGCAGAACGATCAGCACAACCGGCCGACGAGCCACGCTCGCCATGGTTTCACCTCGACTGTCGTTGGGCCTTCGCGACCATACGCGCGATTCGCAATATAGCGATGCAACTTTTGCGCCGAAAGCGCGGGCAAGGGCGTCATCGACCGCCCGTCGACATTATTTGGGGCGCCGCGCCTTGCGTTCGCGCGGTCGCGCCGATATAGACACGGCCCGGCCGGCAGCATCGCGGCTCCCATCGTCTAGCGGTCCAGGACGTCGCCCTCTCACGGCGAAAACAGGGGTTCGAGTCCCCTTGGGAGCGCCAATTTCGACACCGCTCGGAACAAAACTGCGAACACCCTCGCCGAAACTCGGCGTAGGCTTGCCCGCTTCGGGCGGAGTTCTCCCGCCCCAACTCGAGCAGGAACAGCCGGAATCGGCCGGACACCGGACCTCCAGCGTCGAGCGGGAGCACGTCGTCTCCGCCCATTCCTGCCGTAGCCGGGTGGCCTGGAACACGCCGCGCTCGAAGGCGTAGAGGGCGGCGGTCGCGCGGCTCGTCGCGCCGATCTTGCCGCGGAGGCTCTGATGTGGCGTTCGGCGGTCCTGGGGCGAGATCTCGAGTGGGCGCGCCATTTCCCTCCGCCAAAGGCAGGCTCTTTGGATGGTCCAAGAACCCGCTCCGTGAGCGGGCGAACGCCATTACGGCAACGCCGGCGCCGGCGCGTGCCAGACGGCCTCGTAGGACTCGCGGAGATTTTCGCGGGTCACCTTGAGTCCGGTCGAGCTGATCCACGCCGGGGGACGCCGCCCGATGAGCCCGAGGAGCGCCGCACTCGCGGCCGCCGCGCCCTGATCGTAGGGCCGTTGCGCCGCAATGCCCTTCAGCGGTCCGTCCGAGCGAAGCTCGGCGGCGATCTCGTTGCCGAGATCGACGGTGACGATCGGCAACGACTTCGCGCCTTCGCGGATCGCGGACAGGACTTTCAGCGCCGGCACGTCCCAGGCGACGAAGACGCAATCGAGATCGTCGTTCTCCGCCAGCAGGCGACTGTACGCGTCGCCCGCATCCTCGACTTTGGCGAACCGCCTTCGCACCAGGGTGACGTCGGGGCGTTCGGCGCTCATCCACTTGCGAAAGGCGATCTCCCGCTCGTTGGTGACGAAGAATTCCGCTTCATAGGTCAGGATGCCGGCGACGCCTTCGTTCGTGACCTGGGGCGAAGCCAATTCGGCGGCGATTGCGCCCAATCCGAAATTGTCGGCGGAACTCACCGCGAGATAATCGACGCCGGGCCGGAGGCCGGAGGGCGCGTTGTCGAGCAGAATCAGCGTTTTTTCCGCCCGCATGATCGCACGATGGCCTTCGAGAACTCCCGAAGATCCGATCGGAAGGCTGATCACGGCATGAACGGGCTCCTTTGCGAGCCTGACAAGCTCGCGGTTCTGCTTCGCCTTGTCGAAACCGCAGTCGATGATCTCCGTGACGGTCGCACCGTGGTGGCCGAGCGTCGCGATGATGCCCGCCAACTCCTGGCGCGACCAGTCGCTCATCGTTGTATGCAGGACGATCGCGGCCGCGAACCCGCCGGCGCGCGCCTGCGCCGCCTCGGCGTCCGTCAGGACCAGCTTGTCCGCCGGAAAGGCCTTCTCGCCACGGGGTCCCAGACCAACGGTCTGCATTTCTCACCGTCCTCGAAATGATGAATTTCGCATTGAAGGGAACCAGGAAACAAGCCCTTTGCTCGGGCCTCGCGGAGCGGGTCGCCGAGCGATCAGGGCTTTGCCGGCGGCTGCGCGCTCGGGGGCGCGGATTTCCGCTTCCGCGCCCTAGCTTCCGCCAGGAACCGTTCGAACGACGGCTGGCGGCGGGGCGCGCCGATGGTGATCCAATCTCTCAAGCGGGGAATCGCGAAGATCTCCTCCACCGCCAGTCCCGCCGCGCCCACGAGTTCGGCCGAGCCGCCGAGCTCGGAGCGTACGATCCTGAGGTCGCGCGTCGCGAGCGGGTGCGACCTTCGATAGATCGCTTCCCGGACGGCCGCGAGCACGATCTCGCCCGAGTGGGCGAGCGAGCCGGCGAGCACGACGGTTCCGGGGTTCATGAGATTGACCAGCGGCGCCAGGCTTTCGCCGATCAACCGGCCGGACCGCGCCAGCAGTTCCGCGCAGAAGGCGTCGCCGAGCTGGGCGCCGTGACTGACGTCGTTGGCCGTGACGGCGCTCGAGCGCTCGAGGATCTCGGCGAGGTAGCGGCTTCTCCCGTCGCGGGCGGCGGCCAGCGCTTCTCGGGCGACCGCTTCGCCGCTGGCGATCGAGTCGAGGCAGCCTTTCGCGCCACAGTGGCAGACCACGTCGCCGCCCTCGTTCGTCGGTGCATGGCCGATGAGGCCGGCGAGGCCCTGCGCGCCGGATCTGAGCTGCCCGTCCGAGACGACGCCGGCGCTGACGGACCTGTCGAGGCGGACGCAGAGCATGTCCTGCACCCCCAGGCCGGCGCCCGCCTTCATCTCCCCGCGGGTCAGCATCTCGGTGTTGCTGCGCACCCACGAGGGCGCGCCGAACCGCAGGGACAGTTCGGTCGAGAAATCGAAGCTGCGCCAGGCCTTGAGGACATCGAGCGCCGCGATGTCGAAGGCGTCGCTCTCGTTGGCGTCGAGCAGCGCCAGCTCGGGCAGCGCGACGCCGATTGCCCATACGCGCCCCTTCCCGCCGCGCTCGTCGAGCAGCCAGTAAAAGAGCGTCGTCAGGCGATCGAGGATCGCCTCGGGGCCGAGCGCGAGATCGACGGCCTCGTGATGCTCGACGATCAGGCCGCCGTCGAGATCGGCGAGAGCGACTGCGAGCGACTCGCGATCGATATGCGCGGCCAGGGTGGCGCCGGCCTCGGCGCAGAAGCGCATGTTCCGGGGCGCGCGGCCTCCGATCGCCGGTCCGAGTTCGCCTTCGACGATGAGCCCGAGACGCTCGAGCGTCGCCAGCCGGTCGGCGACGACGGCGCGGCCGAGCTCGGCCTCGCGTTCGATGGCGAGGCGGGTGGTCGCGACGCCTGAGCGGACAAGGGTGAGAATGGTCGCGAGGCTCGCGGCGCCGGTTTCAATTGTGCTGGGGCGGCCGACGCGCCGTCGGGCGGTCGGCGGGTGCTGGGGCTGGGAGTGTAGGTCGTTATCCATAAAAGCGTGTCGCGCGAAGGGGAATCGGCATTTTGTCGCGGCAGTTTTGTCACATCAAGGCCGCCCTTCGCAGGGATACGGAATTCGAAAATAATTTTCCAGCAAAAGTGTCCGCGCTTTTGCACTCTTTTTCATTGACGCGTCCGGCCGTCGGAAGCATCCTCCTCCTGCCTCGGACAAGAAGTCGCTGGCGACCGGCGCTGGAAGCCGCGGAGGCGCAGATTCTCGAAGGGAGGAAGACCCGTGGACGTGCGATTTGCCTATCAAGCCAACTGCTGGGGGCCGCTCGGCGGCAATGCGGTCGGCGTCACCTCGATCGGCCAACTCACCTATGTGACCTTCGGCGACATGGCCCGAGCGATCGCCGACATCGCCGCCGCCGGCTATGCGGGCGTCGAAATGTTCGACGGCAACGTGCTCGACTATCCCGGCGGCCCGTCCGCCCTGAAGTCGGCGCTGTCGAGCGCGGGCGTCAGCCTCGTCGCCGTCTATTCCGGCGCCAATTTCATCTTCCCCGACGTCCTTGACGAAGAACTCGGCCGCATCGCCCGCGTCGCCGACGCGGCCGCGGCGCTGTCGGCGGAGCATCTGGTCGTCGGCGGGGGCGCCAAGCGCCTCGCGGGCGCTCAGCCCGGCGACTACGAGCGCCTGGCGGGAGGCCTGGAGAAGGTCGTCGCCGTCGCCAAGGCGCGCGGCCTCAAGGCGCACTATCATCCGCATCTCTCGACGATCGTCGAAGGCCCCGCGGAAGTGGATCGGATCTTCGGGCTGACCTCGATCGACTTCTGTCCCGACACCGCCCACCTCGCCGCGGCCGGCGGGGATGTCCCGGCGATGGTCCGCAAGCACCGCGACCGCATCTCCTACGTGCACCTCAAGGGCCTCAGGCGCGACCCCTTCGCCTTCACCCCGCTCGACGAGAGCGACCTCGACAACGCGCCGGTCATCAAGGCCCTGGCCGATACCAACTACAGCGGCTGGATCCTGACCGAACTCGACGCCTGGCCCGATCCCAGGGGCGGCGCCGAACGAAGCCTCGCCTTCATCAAGAAGACCATCGCCGGAGCTTGAGGCCCGGCTATGCGGAAGGAGGCTGCGCGTCGACGCCCTTCCGAAAACAGTCAAGACCGGCGTCTGACCGGACGACTTCGCTTTCCAAGGAGGACGACACCATGATGAAACGAAATCTGTTCGCCGCGGCCTCGGCACTGGCTCTCGCCGGCGCCTTGGCTCTGACGCCTGCCCACGCCACCGACCCGGACGCCGCGCTCGCGGCGATGAAGACCCAGGTTCTTTCGACCGGGCCGAACGGCGAGAAAGCGAGCCCGGCCTCGGAGGTTGTGCTCACCCCCGACGAACTCGCCAAGGTCAAGGCGAAGCACGCGACGGCGGCGCTCGTGTTCCACTACGGCGGCAACGACTGGTCGAACGCGCAGGCGGCCGCGCTCAAGGCGCAGTTCGCCGCTGAAGGCATCGACGTCATCGCCGTGACCGACGCCGGCTTCAAGCCCGAGAAGCAGGTCTCCGACCTCGAGACGGTGCTGGCGAAGAAGCCCGACATCATCGTCTCGATCCCCGTCGATCCGGTCGCGACGGCGGCCGCTTACAAGGCCGCCGCCGACAAGGGCGTCAAGCTCGTGTTCATGGACAACGTGCCGAAGGGCTTCACCGCCGGCAAGGACTATGTGAGTTCCGTTTCCGCCGACAACTACGGCAATGGCGTCGCGGCTGCGCACCTGATGGCCAAGGCGCTCAAGGGCAAGGGTGAGATCGGTCTCGTCTTCCACGCCGCCGACTTCTTCGTCACCCGCCAGCGCTACGACGGGTTCAAGAAGACGATCAAGGAGCAGTATCCGGACATCAAGATCGTGGCCGAGCAGGGCATCGGCGGTCCCGACTTTTCCGGCGACGCCGAGAAGGCGGCCGGCGCGATCCTGACCGAGCACCCGAGAATCAACGCGATCTGGGCGGTCTGGGACGTTCCCGCCGAAGGCGTGATGTCGGCCGCCCGCGCCGCCGGACGCGACGACCTGATCGTGGTCAACGAGGACCTCGGCGAGAACGTCGCAATCGCCATGGCCAAGGGCGAGTTCATCAAGGGGATCGCGTCACAGCGTCCCTACGACCAGGGGGTGACCGAGGCGACGCTCGCGGGCTACGCCCTGATCGGCAAGCCGGCGCCCGCCTATGTCGCGCTGCCCGCGGCCCCGATCACTCGCGATACGCTGCTCGAGAGCTGGAAGGAGATCTATCATCAGCCGGCGACCGACAAGATCATGAAGAGCATGAAGTAAGCGGCTCATCCTCCGATTCCGCGACGGGCGACCCTGCGACCTCCCCGCCGGGTCGCCCCAACCAAAACTCAGGACCCAAGGAGACGCCGAGCCATGCCCGACTCTGTGGCCGACAATCCCGCAAGGCGACCGTTCGCGGTTCGCCTGACAGGCGTCACGAAGACTTTCGGCGGCGTGACCGCGCTCAGCGACGTCAGCCTCGACGTTCACGTGGGCGAGATCCACGCGCTGCTCGGAGAGAACGGCGCCGGCAAGTCGACCATCCTCAAGATCCTGAACGGCGTCCACGCGCCGACCGCGGGCCGTATCGAGGTCTATGGCGAGCCGCTCGAAGAGCACACGCCCGAAGCCGCCAAGCGCGCGGGGATCGGCATGATCTTCCAGGAAATGAGTCTCGTGCCGACGCTGTCGGCGGCGCAGAACATCTTCCTCAACAACGAGGCCAAGGACGGACTTGGCCTGATCGACGACCGCACCGCCGCGCGGCGCGCTCGCGAGCTGTTCGAGACGCTCGGCGTCGAGATCGATCCGAAGGCGCTCGTCGGGGATCTCTCGGCCGGGCAGCGCCAGCTCACCGAGATCGTCAAGGCGATCTCGCGCAACGTGCGCGTGCTCATTCTCGACGAGCCGACGACCGCGCTTTCCGGCGGCGAGGTCGAGAAGCTGTTCGCCTTTCTCCGCCGGCTCAAGTCCGAGGGCGTGGCGATCATCTACGTCTCGCACCGCATGGACGAGATCACCCGGATCGCCGACCGCGCCACCATCCTGCGCGACGGCCGGCATGTGGTGACCGCGCCGATGAGCGAGCTGACCCTCGACAAGATCATCGAATACATCGTCGGCCGCCGCTCGCGCGGCTTCTCCGACGTCAAGCGGATGAACGCCTCGCGCGGCGCGCCGCTCCTCGAAGTCCGTATCCTTGAGCGGTCCGCGTAAGCCGATTGCCGTCGATCTCACGCTTTACGCCGGCGAAGTCGTCGGCGTCGCGGGCCTGCTCGGCAGCGGCCGCAGCGCGCTGGCGCGCGTCCTGTTCGGCATCGACCGCAAGCGCGCGGGCGAGATCCTCATCCGGGGGCGCCCGGTCGAGATCGCCAGTCCCGGCGACGCGATCGCCAAAGGCATGGCGCTCGTGCCCGAGGACCGGCTGCGCCAGGGGCTCATTCTCGAGCATTCGGTCGAGTTCGAACACGTCCCTGTCCATCCTCGACCGCCTGGCCTCGTGGCTGTTCGTCTCGTCTTCCAAGGCGGCCGAAGCGGCCGACCGTCAGATCGAGGGCCTGCGCATCAAGACGGCTTCGCGCGACGCGGCGGTGCGCACGCTCTCCGGCGGCAACCAGCAGAAGGTGGTGATCGGCAAATGGCTGAACGCCGAGCCGGACATCTTCGTGCTCGACGAGCCGACCGGCGGCGTCGACATCGGCTCGAAGGCCGAGATCATCGCGCTCGTCCGCGACCTCGCCGCCCGCGGCAAGGCGGTGCTGGTCATCTCCTCGGAACTCTCGGAACTGCTGACCGCCTCCGACCGCATCGTGGTGATGTCCGACGGGCGCATCGTGAGCGAGGCGGCGCGAGACGCTTTCGACGACCCCAACCCCAACGACGACGTCGGGGAGCAACTGCAATTCGCCGAGCGCAAGCTTTCCCAGATCATTCAGAAGGCCCACGCCCATGTCTGACACGACAGCAAGACCCTCTCTCGTCGCGCCTCTGGTCGCCAACTGGCGTCAGTACATTCCCTATCTCGGGTTCGTGCTGATCTTCGCCTTCTTCTCGGCGACGCTCTTCAACCAGGGCTTCCTCGAGCCCAACAACCAGCTCAACATCCTGCGGCAGACCGCGATGATCTCGATCATGGCGGTCGGCATGACCTACGTGCTGTCGGCTGGCGAGATCGACCTGTCCATCGGCATGGTGGCGGGCCTGATCTCGTGCGTCGTCGCCGTCGCCATGGACCATTTCGGCGCCGTGGCCGGCGTCGCGGCGGGCCTCGCGGCCGGCGGCCTCGTCGGCCTCGTCAACGGCGCGCTCACGACGAGGGTCGGCATTCCCTCGTTCCTGACGACGCTCGCGATGATGGGCATCGCCCGCGGCACGGCGATGTGGATGACGCAGACCAAGTCGGTGCCGATTCTCGACGACGATTACAACTGGCTGTTCGGCGGCGGCAATCTCGGCCCCATTCCGGTGCTCGTCATCTGGACCGCGGTCGTCGCCGTCGTCGGACACGTGGTGCTGCGCCGCACGACCTTCGGCCGGCGGGTGCTGGCCACCGGCGGCAGCGAGACCGCGGCGCGCTACAGCGGCATCGACACGAAGGGCATCAAGATGCGCGTCCTGGTCATCTCGAGCCTCGGCGCCGCCCTGGCGGGGATGCTCTACGCCGGCCGCCTGCACTCGGGCCGCTTCCAGCTCGGCGAGGGCGACGAACTCTCGGTCATCGCGGCCGCGGTGCTCGGCGGCACGAGCCTCTTCGGCGGCTCCGGCACCGTGGTCGGCTCGATCGTCGGCTCGCTGATGATCGGCGTCATCAACAACGGACTGTTGCTGATGGGCCTCGAATACAGCCAGCAGCTCATCGCCCGCGGCGTCATCATCATCATCGCCGTCGCGATCAGCCAGTCGCGCAAGTGAGGAAAGGGTCGTCCATGTCGCTCTGCACCCTGATCGGAACCGTGGTCGCCAAGGACGAGACGCGCGAGGAGTTGCGCAAGATCCTCGCCGGCCAGGTCGCGCCGACCCGCGCCGAACCCGGTTGCGTCAACTACGACTTCCACGTCGACGCGAAGGATCCGAACGTGTTCGTCTTCTACGAGAACTGGAGGAGCCGGGCCGATCTCGACGCCCACCTGAAGGCGCCGCACCTCCAGCCTCTGTTCGGGCGCCTCGAAGAGCTGCTCGCCCGGCCGGTCGAAATGAGGTTCCTCGAAATGATCAGCGAACCCGCGCCCTGACCCGGGGCGCGGGCCCCTCGACCCGAAGCCAGGATTCCAACCCCACGGCGGCAGTCGCGCTGACCGCACGGGAAGCCTTTGCCCCTCTCAATCAAGGAAGGAGATGAGACCATGACCAGGACCCTCAATATCGCGATGATCGGCGGCGGCTTCATGGGCAAGGCCCATGCGCTCGCCTATGCGGCGATGCCGATGTTCTTCTGGCCGGCGCCGGCCATTCCCCACCGCAAGGTGGTCGTCGACGTGACGGCCGAACTCGCCGAAGCCGCGCGCCAGCGCTACGGCTTCGACGAAGCCTCGCACGACTGGAGGAGCGTGATCGAGCGCAAGGATATCGACGCCATCGACATCGTCACGCCGAACGACAGCCACGCCGAAATCGCCATCGCCGCGGCCCAGGCCGGCAAGCACATCATCTGCGAGAAGCCGCTCGCGCGCGGCGGCGAAGAGGCCAAGACCATGCTCGACGCGGTGGAGAAGGCCGGCGTCACCCACATGGTCGCCTTCAACTATCGCCGGACGCCGGCGGTCGCGCTCGCCAAGAAGTACATCGAGGAGGGCCGGATCGGAACGATCCTGTCGTTCCGCGGCACGTACCTGCAGGACTGGTCGGCCGATCCGAACGGCCCTCTGTCCTGGCGCTTCCAGAAGAAGATCGCGGGCTCCGGCGCCGTCGGCGACATCGGCACCCACGTCATCGATCTCGCCCGCTATCTGGTCGGCGAAATCACCGCGGTCAATTCGATCGTCAAGACCTACATCGCCAGCCGCCCGCTCCAGTCCGGCGGCTTCGACCAGCTCGCCGCCTCCGACAAGAGCGGCAAGGGCCCGCGCGGCGCGGTCGACGTCGACGACGAGATGCTGACGCTGGTCAAGTTCGCGGGCGGCGCGACGGGTTCGATCGAGGCGACCCGCAATGCCTACGGCCGCAACAACTTCATCACCTTCGAGATCCACGGCGACAAGGGCTCGATCGCCTTCAACTACGAGCGCATGGACGAGCTCGAAGTGATGTTCGCCGACGATCCGGGCGACGCGCGCGGATTCCGCACCGTCTATACCGGTCCGGCGCATCCCTACGGCGGCGCGCTCTGGCCGATCCCGGCGCTCGGAACCGGCTACGGCGAGACGAAAATCATCGAGTGCTTCGACTTCGTCAGCGCGATCGTCAAGGGCGAGCAGCCGTCGCCGAACTTCCGCGACGGCTGGATCACGGAACTGGTCGCCGACGCCATCCTGAAGTCGGGCGAGGCCCAGACCTGGGTCGCCGTCGGGTGAAGCAAACGGAAAGGTCGGAGGGGGTCGAGCGGACTACGGTCTCCCGAACCAAGACGCAGGAGACCGGGGCTGCCTTCGGTCTGCAGTTAGCCCGGAGAGCGACGACGATCATGGCGACGCAAAATGGCCCGTTCGACAGGGGACGCATCAGGCTCGGCATGGTGGGCGGCGGGGAGGGCGCGTTCATCGGCGCCGTCCACCGCACCGCCTCGCGCATCGACGACGCCTACGAATTCAGCCGGGGCGCTGTCATCGAGCCCTGAAAAGGCGCGCCGCTCCGGCGAGGCGTTCGGCCTTGCGCCCGACCGCATCTACGGCGACTATGCGAGCATGGCGAAGGCGGAGGCGGCGCGGCCCGACGGGATCGAGGCGGTCGCGATCGTCAGTCCGAATCACATGCACGCCGGGCCGGCGATCGCCTTTGTCGAGGCCGGAATCCACGTCATCTGCGACAAGCCGCTGACGGTCTCGCTCGCGGAAGCGCGGCGCATGAAGGCGGCGGTCGAGAAGTCCGGCCGCATCTTTGCGCTCACCCACAACTACACCGGCTATCCGCTGGTGCGCCGCGTGCGCGAGATGATCCGCGCGGCCGACCTCAGCGCCCGAACCGCCCAAACGGCCTCTCTGCATGGCGGGTCTCGCGCCGGGCCGGACCTCAGTGCCCGCAACGGCTTCGCCGACCTTCTTCCCCTGACCGCCCACGCGGTCATTCCTCGCGAGGCAACAAGCTCGGCTGCCGCCGTCCTCCGCTCGCGCTTCGGCCCTGACGGGTGCAGGTCGGCCGTGCCGTCGCCTCAAGACCGCCGTCGAGGCCGCATCGGGCGGCTTCGAGGAACAGTCAGGAGAGATGACAATGGCTCAGATCGGCAGCTTCACCCGCGGCGACGACGGCGTCTTCACCGGAACGATCCGCACCCTCAACATCAGCACCAAGGCGACCATCAAGCCCGTCGCCAAGGACGGCGAACGCTCCCCCGACTTCCGGGTCGCCGCTAACGGCGTCGAGTTGGCGCCGGCTGGCGCAAGACCGCCAAGGACACCGGCGCCGAGTACGTCTCCGTCAAGCTCGACGACCCGTCCTTCCAGGCGCCGGCCTACGCGACCCTCATCCAGGGCGAGAAAGCCGAGCACAAGCTCATCTGGTCGGGCTGACCGACCACAGCGGCGCCGCCAACACGGCGCCGCGCCTTCAACCCTCGGGATTATGCGGAGCGACGGCACGCCAAATCCCGCGGAAACGCTCGGCTTCCGCCTCACCGCTCCGCATAACGCCGCACTCCGCATAGTCGGGCTTATGCGGTGCTCCGCATAAGCCCGAGATCGGCGCCGCCTAGTCGAAGCGCTCGAACGAAGGCCGCGCCTACCTCTCGGTCAAGCTCGACGATCCCTCCTTCACCCAGCCGATCTACGCGAACCTGTTCGACGCGGAGGACGGGTCCGGCTACTCACTGATCTGGTCCCGCAGCCGCAAGGCCAGCGCCGAGTGACTGGCGACCGTAGCCCCGCCCGCATGCCGGGCAGGGCTCCATCTCACTCTCGTCTCGATCCATTCCCCGGTTACGCCCCACTTCGCACTATCGTCCACCTCGGCGGCTGAAGCGAGCCCGCCGACCCGTTTGATCCCGCTGCAAAATCATATCGGAATTTCAATAGCATAGGTATTCGCAGTTTTATCCTGAGTGGCGCGCAATTTTCGGCACCGCTCGGAACAAGACCGCGAACGCCCATTTGCACATCCATCAAATTGCAGGGCGTGCGGCGGCCCGTTCGACGCCGAAGCGGCAAGTCGCAGATCACTCACTTGCGAAATGCGCCGCGGCCGCAAGCCGACAGCGGTTGATGACCGCTCTGGCGTTTCGCCGCCATTCGCGCGAGCGCCGCTGAGCGCCTCCGCCGGGATGTGAATGACATTGGAGCAGCCCGCAGCCCTTCTCCAAAGTCGGAACTCCTCCTTGCCGTGGATTTCTACGAAAATACCGCGCGCAGAACGCGCAATTCTCGCACACGGAAACCAACTGCCCGTCTCCAGGTTCGATCGTGCGCCCGATCGTGAATTCCCCGCTTTCGGCGACGATTTCCATTCTCTTCACTTTGGCTCTTATCGCGTTACGTATTGGTAAGTCGAAGGCGTCTGGCAGTTCTGCGGGTCGTCATGGCCGGGCTCGAGCCGGCCATCCACGAGAACATAGCCGGTTGGCTATAATCCTCTGATATCAAACCCGGAGTTCAACGATAACCGGAGTTCGAGGCGGCGCCGCGTGGATGGCCGGGTCGAGATGCTATGGGGGTTGGCGGCCGCGAAATTGGTTATCCTGAAGGTTGTCCAACACCTTAAGCAGGAGCATCCAATGAGCGAAGCTTTCGATCCGCGCAAATCCACGACCGCCTTCGACCAGGCTAGCACGCTGGTTGTGGTTCTGGAACTGAGCGGCAAGTCGTGGCAGGCAGGCGCGAGCGTCCCCGGCGTGTCGCGTCGTCCGCTGCACACGCTCGCGGCCAGGGACATCGACGCCGTGCTCAAGAGGATCGAGCGGTGGAAGGAAGAGGCGAACAGGGCCGGTTGCGAGGTCGGGCGCGTGGTTGTGGGCTACGAGGCGGGCCTCGACGGCTTCTGGATCGCGCGGGCTCTGAGGGCGCATGGCGTCGAAGTCTACGTCATGCATCCCGCCAGCATTTCGGTCGAGCGTCGCGGTCGGCGCGCCAAGACAGATCGCATCGACGTCGACATTCTTCTGCGGACCCTTCTCGGCTGGCTCAGGGGCGAACCCCGACACTGTACGATGGCCCCCATTCCGAGCGAGGCGGAGGAGGACATGCGCGAGCCGGGGCGCCGGCGCGAGGCCCTGACGGCGGCGCGGCTCAAGGTCGAGAATCAAATGCGCAGCCTGCTCGCCCGCTACGGCGTCGCCGACTTCCGCCCGCGTCTGAAGAAAGCCGCCGAGCGTCTGGCGCGGCTGCGCACGATCGACGGCCGGCCGCTGCCGCCCCATACGATGGCGAGCCTCGAGCGTCTCATGGCGCAGCATCGGCTGCTGTCCGAGCAACTGAAGGAGATCGAGACGGCGCGCGAGAAGGTCATGGCCGTCGCCGATCCCGACCGCCTCGAGAGGATGATCCAGATGCTGGTCGGCCTTGTCGGGGTCGGGGTGGAGACGGCGACGACGCTGGTCCACGAAGTCTTTTCGCGCCGCTTCCGCGATCGCCGGGCGCTGGCCGCCTTCGTCGGCATGACCGGCACGCCTTACGACAGCGGCGGTTCGACGCGCGAGCAGGGCCTCTCCAAGAACGGCAATCCGCGGGTGCGCCGCATGCTCACCCAATTGATGTGGCGCTGGACGATCTTTCAGCCGCAGAGCGCGCTGACCCGCTGGTTCGTCGCGCGCACCGGCGGCGCCAAGGGCCGGATGAAGAAGATCATGGCCGTCGCCCTGGCGCGCAAGCTGCTGGTGGCCCTGTGGCGCTACGTCGAGGCCGGCGTCGTTCCCGAGGGCGCGCGTCTGGCCGTAGCGTAAGGGCGATCAAGACTTCGATGGACACGTCGACACAAGGATCAGGCGACAGAGCGATGCTGACGTCTGCAACCCTCCAAGGTGGGCAGGATGCCGTGCCGGGCTGTGGCTCAAAAACGCCGCCGTCAAGATTGGTCCTGCCCCCTTGGTTCCCCACCTGGCCCCTGACGCAAAGGGCATCATGGTCTGGCGTTCGGCCCGAGCCGAGCGCCGCCGGATACGAGCTTGTGAGGCCATGCGTGGCCTCAAGCAGAGGGGAACCGCCTTGGATCGGCTGTCGACCGTCGCCGTCGAAATCCTTGGCCCCAAGTCAGCGCACCGGCGGACCCTCGAAGCGTCGCCGCCCCAGGGCGGGCAGCGCGTCTGGTCAAGAGACCCGCGATGAGCGCCAGCCGGCGTCGACCTCTTGGACAATCTTGTTCCGAGCCTGAGGGCCCCTCAAGGACTGAAGCGGCTTCGCCGCGGCCCTCCGGGCCGTCCTTGACCGGCCCTCACGCTCGGAATTCTCGCATCCAAGAGCTCGACGCCTCGGAGCGTCGCGCCGACCGGCCGACGAGGCCCGCCGCCGCTCTTCATTCGAAGGAGGATGCCAATTTCGCACTTGACAACCAGCCCCCCATACGAGCCCGGCCATGACGGCCCGCAGAACTGCCGGACGCCTTCGACTTACCAATACGTAACGCGATAAGAGCCATTTTTTTGATAGATTCAGAATAACGAAAAGATGCCCCTCCTCAATCCATAGAGCGGCGCTGATCCTGTGCGACGAAGCGCGCCGTGGCGAGTGGTCGGAATCGAATGTTTGGCGCCCGCCTGAACAGCGATGCTGAGCAAATAGAGGGCGTTCGCGGCCGGGGCGGCGGCCCCAGACCGCGGCCGCCTTGGCCGCGCAACAGACCGTTCGTCACTCCGACGCATGCATTTCTCTCCACCGGGCGGGGGATGCTCCAAATTCTCGCTTGAACGCCCGGCTGAACGCTTCCTCGGATTCATATCCGACCGAATGGGCGAGCTGCGCGATCGTCTTGCGCGTCTCGCGCAAGTTGAGCTTCGCGCTCTGCAGTCGCCAGAATGTGAGGTATCGGATCGGCGGCATCCCGACGAGCGACGAAAAACGTTCGACAAAGGCGCTGCGCGAAAGCGCAACTTCTCTTGCCAGCCTTTCCGCCGACCAGGACGCGCCGAGCTGGTGATGAATCAAGGCCAGAGCCCGGCCAATATGCGGGTCCTTGACGCCCTTTAGCCAGCCGACGTCCTCTTCGGCGACGGTTGACGCGTACTGTCGCACCGTCTCGGTCAAGAGCGACTCGGAAAGTCGCGCAATGACGCTCGACGAGGCAATTCTGCCTTCCGCGAGTTCGCTCGCCGCGAAGCGAACGGAGGCCTCGATCCACTCGCGCGACGCAGCCCGGCGCACGTCGATCTTGAGCGCCTTGGGCAGAGTCGAGAAGAGCGGATTGTAAGAGTCCTCGCTCGCAAGAAATCCGCACACGATCCGAGTCGCGACGCCGCCTCCGCCGTGGACCAATTTTGAAAGACCCCCGTCCGGGGACCGCTGAATGAGTTCGCTCGCGCTGATCGGTCGGACTCCGGGCCGGTCGGCCAGAACGTGCGGGACATTCTGCGGAAAGACCACGATCTCGCCGGCGCTGACCTCGACCGGAGGGTCGCTGTTCACGCCGACCAGCATCCTGCCCTCGACGACGACGTGATAGCCGATGATCTGCGCCGGAAGTCCTGGCAAGTGACGCGCGCATTCATCCGGCGTGATCTTGACGCCCACGCACCAGGGCGCGGTGAAGAGCCCAGAAAGAAACAGGCTTCCCGTCAGCCGAACCGCGCTCAGCACGTCGGACAGCGGATCCATCGAAACGGCGACCGTCGGATTTGGACGAACGGTCGGATGATCCGGTGGCGCGATCATTCGAACCAACCTCGAGCGAGCGTACAGATCCGGCGTCAGGCGCGCCACTGCGAATGCAGCGCGGTCGATGACCAGGGCGACCGGACCGCAGGGCCAGGGGCTCGAACCTGAAACTTACGCTCAAACGAGGAGAAATAACATGTCCGCAGCTATGACAGTCTCCAAGGCGACCAAGCGTGCGCCCGTTTCGATGAACGGCGTCGATACGCCGGCGCTGTTCGCCACGATCAACGCCGTCGCCGCCCAGCCGGAGCTCGCCAAGTTTCAGTTCCGCGCCAAGAGCCGTTGGCTTTCAGGCACGCACAGCGAGAGCACGATGCACGGATTTTTCGGCGCGGGCGTCGAGCAAACCCACGTCGCTCCATACACCGCTGAGGGTGACCATCCGGCCGTCCTGACCGGCGCTGACGCCGCCCCTTCACCGGTGGAATGGGTTCTCCATGCGCTGGCTTCGTGTCTGACCGCCGGCATTGGCGCCATAGCGGCCGCGCGGGGATCAGACTCGGCAGCGTCGAGTCGACGATCGAAGGCGACATCGACTTGCGCGGCGTCCTCGGACTCTCGGGCGAGGTCCGCAACGGCTATCAGGGCATCAAGGTCTCCTTCGAGATCGACGGCGACGCCAGCCCTGATGAACTCGAGAAAATCGTCATGCAGTCGAAGGCCCGGTCGGCCGTATTCGACATCCTCACCAATGGCGTTCCGGTCTCGGTCTCCGTCAAGACGCCGGCCATCGCTTAGCCCGCCGGACTGCCCGGCCCTGACCGGGCGGCCCCTTCAACCCCGAAGAGGGACACGACATCATGCATACGACTGACGTCATCATCCTCGGCGGCGGCCAGGCGGGCCTGGCCATGAGCCGAAGCCTTGCACTGCGCGGCGTCGACCATGTGGTGCTGGAGCGCGGGCGGATCGGCGAGCGGTGGCGTTCGGAGCGCTGGCGATCGCTGAATCTGCTGACGACCAACGCGATGAGCGCACTTCCCGGCTTGCCCTATGATGGGAGCGATCCCGACGGCTTCATGCCGGCCGGCGCATTCGCCGGCTATCTCGAGCGTTACGCGCAGACGATCGCATCGCCGATCGTGAGCGGCGTCGACGTGACAAAGGTCGAACCGACCGCCTGCGGATACCGAGTCTCGACCACCGCCGGACAGTGGCGTTCGCAAGCCGTCGTCGTCGCGACGGGAGCCTGTGAGACGCCGTTCCGTCCGGCGATGGCGCAAGCGCTCACGGCCAGGGTCGCTCAGCTGTCTCCCTCGTACTATTGGGAGCCGGGGCAGCTTCCGGACGGCGGCGTGCTGGTGGTCGGCGCCTCGTCGAGCGGCGTTCAACTCGCCGAGGAGATCCATGCCTCGGGGCGCCCGGTGACGCTCGCCGTCGGGAATCACACCCGCGTGCCCCGCCGCTATCGCGGGCGGGACATCTATGCGTGGATGGAGACGGCCGGCATTCTTGACGATCCGGCCATCGAGGGAGGCAATCTCGACGCCGCTCGCCGCCAGCCGTCGCTGCAACTGGTTGGCCGCTCCGACAACCGCGACCTCGACCTCGGCGTTCTGGCGCGGTTGGGCGTGCGGCTGGTTGGCAGCCTCGTGGCGATCGACGGCGCCGCCGCCAAGTTTGCGGACGACCTCGATCGGACGACGAATGCCTCGCATGCGCGCATGCTGCGTATCCTCGACAGGATCGATGGATCCATCGGAGATCGAGGACTCGAGGCGCCCGCCGCCGACCCGGCAGCGCGAGTTCCCGTCCTGGCCGCTGGCGGCGCTCTGGCGCTCGATCTGCGGAAAGAGGGCGTTCGGACGGTCGTTTGGGCGACCGGCTTTGTCCGTCGCTATTCGTGGCTCAGGGCGCCCGTGCTCGATCATCGCGGCGAGATCGTCAATCGCGGCGGCGTGACGCCGCTGCCGGGTCTCTACCTGATCGGGCTCACATTTCTGCGCCGCCGGCGATCGTCGTTCATCGACGGCTGCGGGCTCGACGCCGAAGACCTGGCGCCGATCGTGAAAGCTGGTCTCGGCCAATCGGCAAAGGAAGCGGCATGAGGCGGCCGGCGTCTCGGTCGCGGGCGGACGCCGTCGCGACCGCCCGCACTTCGCCGATGGGGAGGAACCGATGAACATCCCTGTCCTGGTTCTCGTCGCATTCGCGGCATGGACGTTGGTCATCCTGTCGGTCGGCGTCGGCGGCTACCGCTGGGCGCTGATACTATCCGGGCGCGCCTCGGTCGCCGGCTGGCGAGCCGATGCGCCGGAGGGCGCCGACTGGTATCAACGCGTCACGCGCGCGCACATGAATTGCGTCGAGAACCTGCCGGTCTATGGCGCGATCGTCGTGGCGCTAACTGTCGCCGGCTTGCGGAGCCCTGTCCTCGACAGGCTCGCTGAGATTCTGCTGGCCGCGCGGATCGGGCAGACATTGGTTCACGTCGCGCTGCGCCAGACCGACGCGGTCGCGAGTGTCCGCTTCACGCTGTTTTCCATCCAGCTGACCTGCATGTTCGCGATGGCCGCCGCCGCCGCGGCGGCGATGATGGGTTGATCCGAGTGGCTTGCTGCAACGCCCCAAGGGAGACGCGGTTTTGTCCAAATGCCGATTCGGCGTTAGCTTGGCAGCGCATTCTATTCGAGGAGGCGGCCAGCCGCCGCTCGCAGCCGGTTGAAGCGCGGGTCGAAGGTAGGGACGCGCGAGTGAATCGAATACATTGCCCCGTAGCTCTCGGTCCTTCCAGTGTCGCCATATATGCGGAGGCGCCTGTCATGAGCAAAAATCCGATCCTCGGGTCATTCCCTGGTCGTTCCCACCAACGGGCCCGTCTTCAACAATATCGGTCGTGGCGGAGCGGGAGTCAGCGTAGTACGCCGTCACGTCGGCCTCTGCGCCAAAATTGAGCATGACTGTAACCGAAGACCCGTTTCACGCTGGACCTGCCGTCCGCCTCAGAGAGCGGCGGGGCTTTGCGGCGGATGCGAAGGCCCGCTGACGGCGGCGCGGCGGCGCGACCCCTGTCGGGGATCGGCCTTCTGGCGCGCAAACACTTCGCGGCCCGCCTGATCGAAGATGCGCAAACCGATCGTTCGCGGCGGCCAGGCGATATTCGCTGCGACCACGATGGCTTCCGACACGTCCGCGACCTCGATCTCGACCTCCGTCAAAGTGGTCGAGCCGGCATCCGCCGCCGAGCCGACAAACTGGATTCGGAATGGGTTGGCCTTGGCGGCGATCCCCCGCGCCAATTCGTCGGCCGGTGAAGATTTGGGAAGGGAGATCGGCTTGCGCGGCCTGAACCCGGTCAGGGATCGACGTCTGCGCCAGGCGACGTCTTCACGATCGGGAACGAGAGCGGTGTTCATGGCCAGCCGCACCATAGGGTCGACGTCGGGGCGGCCGCCGATCCGGCGCGCCACCGCCAAGGCGACAAGACCCCAATCCGTCGCGAACAGGTCGGAACTGGCCTCCTGTTGTCGTCGGCGCGCCTCGTCATAGGCGCCCTCGCCAAAATCGAGGATGAGCGCCTCGGCCTCGAACTCACGATCGATGCGTTCGATCCTCGCGCGTCGTCCCAGAACCCAGGAGAGCATGGTCGGTCTCTTCTTTCCCCAACGTCAATTGCTGCATAGTCCGGTGAGAAGCGCAACCACTCAGTTGTGACAAGTCAGCGCGGATCTGCATCAATTGCTGCGAACCCCGCCCGGAAATTGACCCTCCAGGCAAGGTCAATGGCAGCGGCATCAGGGACTTGCGAACGCGATCGGACGCCGATCGGCGGTCGGACCCCGGGCCGAAATAAAATTTGAGAGGGACGCGATCGCGCGCGTTTTCGGCGCCCGCCGGCAAGCCGAGCGAACGGTCCTCAGGCCGAGATCGGGCCGTCCGCGCGCCCGTCGGTACATGAGAGAGCTGACAGCGCCTCGGAGACGATCTCTTCGCCCTCGCTCAGCGTGTCGCCGATGCGCAATAGCCCATGGTTGCGGGTACCGACCACACTGCCGGCAAAGGCTTCCGCCGCCAGCGAGCGATACTTGCCGGTCAGTCCGGCGTGACGGGCACCCGAACCGCACGGCTTTGCGGCGGGCCATGGTCGGGGGACGGCGAGGCAACTGGACGGAAGCGAGGTCGCGTCACCGAGCGGCCTCGCTTCCGGATTGGTCGCGGGTCAGGCCAAGGCGGCGGCCGCGTCGCTCGCGCGGGAGCGGCGATAGGCGGCCGAGGCGAGACCGGCAAACCCCACCAGCATCATCGCCCAGGTCGCAGGTTCGGGAACTGCCGTCAGACTTCCGAACAGGCCATGGCTCTCCTTGTTGGGGCCGGCGGTAAAGTAGAGCGTGTCAAGGCTTCCGCCCGCGGCGCCGTTGCCGAACGTAAGACCCCAGAGCCCATCAATTGCGAGGGGTTTCCCGCCCATCCCGTCCAGCGCGCCGACCCAGACGCCATCCTTGTAGACGTTGATCGCGCCGTCGCCGAAATTCCCGACCAAGAGATCGCCCGCCAACGACCCCCAACTCGCAGGCGCTACCGCCAGGCCCCATGGAGAGTTTAGCGCTCCACCGGAGATCAGTTGCTTGTCGAGGGTCCCGTTGAGGTTGAAGATATCGACGAAGCCGCAGCCCGGGCAGGCAGCGTCATCTGTTTCACGACGTCCTGCTGGCGAAGGTGACGTAAAGCTCACCTCCGATGACCTTGTCGTTGAACAGCGCATATCCCGCCGCTGTTAGGCTTGGGTCGGTGAACGCCCCCGCCGAATTGAAATTGCTGTCGTATGCTTCAACAAATCCAGAACGGAAATTTGTCGCGTACAGGGCGCCTCCATTGACGGTCGAGATCGCCAGTCCCTTGTAGACGGCCGCATTCCCAAAATCCTTTTCGATGACCGCGCTCGTTCCAAGCGATCCGTTCCATCCGGAAATCACGCCGTCCTCCGAGTCGAACAGGAAAAGCGCCTTGCCCTTGGAGCCCCCGGGACCAAGGGCGAATGCGTTGGGGTCGCTTGCGCCGTTGAACACCTGTCCGGTGGGTGCGGACGTCGTCCCTCCGCCGAGGACAGATCCGCGAAATCGTTACGGTGAGCGGAACGCGCGCGATCGGCGGAACGGAGTAGAGCGTCGAAACGCCGGTTCCGTTGTCTGAAATCCAGAATGGAGTGCTGGGGCCCTCGGAGATGCCCCATGCATTTATCAAACTCGGGTCCGTGACTTGGGCTAACCCGGCTATGTCCGAAACCAAATTCGTCTGCTGGGATACTTTGGCTGAAGCGGGAAAGGCGCTCAATCCCAGCAGCACTGCGCTTTGCCAATGAGAATGTGAGAACCGCGCCGCAAGAGGTCATCAGAGTTCTGACTGTCATGGCGTACTCCTGGGTGTCTGCGTCGGGCACGGCCCGGGGCAGCGGAAGAACACGCCGCGCACGTCTCGTATTCGCTGCAAAGCCGCCTCGGCGCGCAAAATCTTCAACCGCGGCCGGCGTCGGGCGGGCTATCCCACAACTTTTCTGCGGCTATCGAGTTCCGGCGAGGATGCCGACGAAATCGCTTCCCGCGCGTTGGAGACGGTCTGGTGGCAGGCCATGCAGCTCGAGGGCCGGTCCTGCAGATAGGTCTCCATCGTCGTGTTGATCAGATTCTCCTGGCGCCGCGGTCGACTCGATATATTCGTCTTCGGCGCTCGGTAGCCGGCCGTCCGCCGGGAAAGAACGCGCCGTCGTTCGTCGGGGCCGGCGGGTCAGCGCTGGTCGGCCATTGGTCGGCGACGAGCATGTAGTGCTCCCAGACCGTTCCCTTGACGCCGGGCAGGGCCCAGTAGGCGCGGTTCATCGCCATGGTCTTCGGCATGGATCGGATAACGCCGCACCACCTGCATCGGCGCGGGATCGAGTTTCGGCGGGTTCGTCCAGTCGACCGGCAGGGCGTCCGGCCGTGCCGAAGGGCGGCCAGAGCCTGCCCGGCTTCGACGGGTCGAAGTAGGAGTAGGGCCGCGCCGGCGTCCTTGCGCGTCGGGCTCGCGCGCTTCGCCCGCGCCGGCCGGCGGCACGTTGTCGACATGCTCGAAGGTGCTCCAGACCCATTGCGGCCGGCTTCGGTCTTGATCGCGATATGCAGTCCGACCAGCGCGACCTCGCTCTTCGAGCAGACCAAGCGGCCCGCCTTAAGCGTCTTGGCGACGTCGACGATCTCGGCGCTCTCGACGTAATAGCGCGCCCGCGCGCCGGCGGCCTCGGCTTCGGTCAGGGCCGCCACGCCGCCTTGACCGCGATCGATCCGACCGGAAAATGCGCGGGATGGCTCTCATCGGGCAGGTTCGTCCCCTGGCTCCAGCCGTTCCCGCGAAGGCCGAGAATTCGGGCTCGTTGAAATGGATCTCATAGCGCGTATAGGCGCCGTTCTCGCGCGACGAGCGGATTGCCGGGCTCGCCAACAGCGAAGCTCGGCTGGTTGAAGTCGGCGAAGGGCGCAAACGAGGCGATCGTCTTTTCCCGATTGTCGACCGCCCCGCAGGGGTTGCGGCCGTCGTAGCTCGCCCATGGCGAGGGCGCGATCGGGCGGCCGTCGTCTCCGACCTCGAAAGAGCTCGGTAGTCGGACTTGAACGTCTCCCATACGCGCTTGCCGTGGTCGCCGAGCACACTCGCGGTCCGGTGCGCCGCGTCCAGTTCGTCGAGCATCGAGGGCCAATTGAGCGCGATGAACGCGCGCCAGGCGAAATTGGCGAGGGCCTC
>CAWFJG010000023.1:0-76213 GCA_963816065.1 uncultured Alphaproteobacteria bacterium
ATGTCGCGGGCCAGCGCAGGCAGGGCGCGGGCGCGATCGACGTCGGGAGCGCCGTCAACGCCGCCGCTCGCAGCGGATCGAGCTTCGCCGGCATAGCGAGGATGGCGTCGACGAGGGCGGAGTTGGCGTCCGTCACGCGTCGGCCGAGGTCCGCCAAATTTGCCGCTGCGCGTCGGGCGCCCGACGCCGAGACGCGGCGCCTTCGCGCTGGCGAGATCGAAGCCGCAGGCGGCGCAATCGTTCTGGGGCCGCAGCGACGCCGGTTGAACGGCGCCAATCCCTGTCCGCAGGCCGGGCAGCGGTCGAGCAGGCGGCTCCCGTGGGCGCGCAGACGATCGTCGTCGCCAGGCGCCATTGCCTCCGGAAATACGGTTGCTCGTCTTCGGCCAGACATTGCGGACAGAATTGCAGCCAGGCGGCTTGCCGCCGGCCCCGCCGGCCGGGCGAAAGATCGGCGCGCAACGGCAACAGAAGCGCGCGCGCCCCAATCCCGGCAAGGGTCATGCCGCCGACCGCCTCGGGCGTGAGGCCCGTGCAGCGGACCAGCCGATCCTGCACGATCGCCGGCAGCGCGAGATCGAGCCGGCCGGACCAGGCGCCGGAACCCAGATCGAGCGCCGGTCCGAACGCCCTGGGCGGCAGGCCGTTACCGAAGGCCAGCCGATGCAGCCAGCTCGAGAGCAGTTCGTCGGGCTCTGGACGCGCGACGACCGGCCAATGGCCCGACAGCAACTCACGGTAGCGGGGTTGGACTTCAATCGCGAGCAACGCGGGATCCGTCGACCTCATCACAGCAGAGCCTCGCGCTGCGGCGAGCCGCGCCGGCGCGAAAGCGGAACATGCGCGAGGGCATTGTCACGGCGCTCTGGGCTTGCGGCGTTCTCGGTGGCCGGGTAGCCCAACGCGGATGAACAAGATCAGCTACACCGGGTATCGTTTCCCGCCCGAGATCATTCACCAATCAATATGGCTCTACCTCCGGTTCACTCTCAGCCTGCGTGACGTCGAGGATTTGTTGGCGGAGCGCGGAGTGGCGGTGTCCTACGATACGGTTCGGCGTTGGGTGAACCATTTCGGACCGATGATCGCGGCCGACCTACGAAAGCGTCGCCTGAAGCCTCACACGACTTGGCATCTCGACGAGGTCTATCTTAAAATCGACGGCCGAATGGTCTACCTTTGGCGGGCCGTCGACGCTGAGGGCGAGGTCCTCGACGTGCTGATCCAGTCCAAGCGAAACAAGCATGCCGCGCTGAAACTGATGCGCAAACTCTTGAAGAAGTATGCCTTTGTTCCTGAGCGGTTGGTCACCGACGATTTGCGATCGTACAGCGCCGCGGTCCGGGAGCTTGGGATCGAACGCCACCATGAGCGCGGGCGATGGAAGAACAACAGAGCTGAGAATTCGCATCAGCCGACGCGGCGGCGGGAGCGCAAGATGCAGCGGTTCAAGAGCGCTGGCTCGGCGCAGAAATTCCTGTCAACCCATGCTGCCGTTTACAATACGTTCAACGTCCAGCGCCATCTCACGTCAGCCCAAACGCACCGCACGCTCCGCGCCGCGGCGATGGACGCGTGGCGGACCGCGGTCGCAGCGGCCTGACATTTCGACAGGTCGTGAAATGTTGCGTTCTTCCCTTGGCAACGTGACAGCGCCCCGCAGATGCCAAGGGAACCCGAACCGATGGCGAAAGCGGCCCGATCCAAGACAAAGACTGCGGCCGTCCGGTGAGCTGTTCATCGGTGGCATGCGGTTCCTCGTCCCGCTTGTCGGTGGTGTTGGCCCAGAGTACGTTCAGCTAGTTCGAGCCGGGTCTGAAAGGACGGGTTCGGCGGTCTAGACTTGGGCAAGCAGACAGAATGGCGGCGGCAAACGTTGCTCCGAGTCGCCGATCCAACGGACCAGGCGGTCGAAGAGGCAAGCTACGCTCACGGGAGACCCCGGAGGGTCCCTATGAGTTGAGCGAAAGCGCCGGCGGCGCGACAAACCTCAATCGCGAAATGAGCCGTCTGCTTGATTTCGCCGAGCAGCTTGAACAGGCAGGCGATCTTATCCTGGGTCTGCGGCGCGGACGAGAGATGCGCCTCATCATTCAACTCGTCCGCAATTATCTCTCCGGACGACTGACCACCAGTTCGTCGCTGGCGGCCGCCTCGAGCCTCTCGTATGGCACAGCCATGCGCACCATCGAACGCATGAAGACGCGCGGCCTCATCGTCGAACGTCCGAGAACGGAGACTGGCAAGAGCGTATCCCTCCACCCCTCCGCGAAGCTTCTCGACCAATGGCAGGCGTACGCGAGGCAATGCCGAATCCTGGTCGGGTCGGCGTTCCGGCTCTATGTCGACGACCTGGAAAGCGAAATGAACGCCTTCCTGAACCGGCGCAGCCATGCGCCGGCCTCGGCGCCGCAGCCGGTCTTGAAGAGCAAGCTGGGGCTGCACCGTTCGCTGCGCACGCTGGTCCATGCCGATCCGACTTTCATGGCGCTGAACGGCCTGCGGCGGCACTTCGAGATGATGTTCGGAGTCCAGATCGCGAGCCGCGCGCTGTCGATAGATCGGCTGCGCACCGAGATCATCGATAACGGCGCATTGCCGGCGTCCAAGTACGATCTCGTCGCCTGCGATTTTCCCTGGTTCGGCGAGATGGCGGCGGCGGGCCGACTGCTGCCGCTCGACGAGCTGATGGCGCAGTCGCATTTCGACGCCTCGGACTTTCACTGCGACGCCCTCGCCAGCACCCGCTATCGTGGACGCCAGTACGGCATTCCGATCCTCATGACGGTCGAGATGCTCGTCTACCGGGCCGACCTCCTTGCCGAGGCCGGAATCGCGCCGCCGACGACAGCGACGGAGACACTGGACGTCGCGCGCCGGCTGCACGACCCCGGGCGGGGCCTGCATGGATTGGCCTGGAACGGAGCCCGCGGCACCCCCCTCGGCCATTCCTTCATCATGATCATGGGCGCCTTCGGTCAACCGGTCGTCAACCTGCGTCCCACCACTTCTGGTTTCGACGCTGAACGGGTCGAGGGCGAAGAGATGCGGCCGATGTTTCTGTGCGCCGCGGCGCGGGAGACAACGGAGTACCTGCGCGAGCTCCTCGCCTACTCGCCGCCCGACGCGCTGACGATGAGCTGGTACGATCGTGCGGCGACTTTCGCCGACGGACGAGCCGCGATGGCCTATTCCCATTCGCTTCTCGCGCCGCTGTTCGAGCTCAACGAGAAATCACCCGCCTACCGGCGCACGGGCTACCTGCCGCATCCGACCGGCCCGGCAGGCCGTCCGATCGCTCCGCTCGGCGGTTACGCTCTGGCCATTCCGGCGAATATCGCACCCGAACAATTCATCGGTGTGGACCGCCTTACAGGCATTCACCTCGGCGCACGCCATCCGGCTCTACACCATGAACGGCAGCCTCGCGTGCGCCCGGAAAAGCGTGAGCGGCGAGCCCCAGGTGCGCGCCATTTCGCCCATCCTCTCAGCGATCGACGACCTGACGAGCCGTGGCGTTCCCAAGATGTGGCCCCGCCCCCCCACACCCGACATTTCCGACATCATCACGATCGCGGGCGAGGAGATCCATGACGCGCTTTCCCGCCGCAAGTCCGTTCGCGCCGCGCTCGACGACGCCCAAAATCGCGCGGACGCGCTGATGCGAAGCCGCGGCCGCTACTGATCGCTCGTGTAACGGAGCCAGCGATCGCGAGGAGCCGTTTGGCGGCCAATTTATCCAGAGTGGATAGAATGGTTCTTCCGCCGATTCCAATCGCCGCATATGGTTTCGACGACCCAAGAAGATCACGTTGCGAATCGTGCGCCGGGCTCGGCTGGCAGAAGCAAGGATCGGTCTCTGAGGTTGCAGGGAGGTTAGATATGAAACGTGTCCGCAAGTTTATACTCGCGACGGCCGTACTCTCTTTCGGGCTTTTATTCGGAATTAGTGTGCAGGCAGCCAATTCCAAAGGACAATACAAATTCGTATTTATGACGAACACCCTGAACAATACGTATCAGAGCACGATGGCCGATACGCTCAAGCGTCTTGCCACCGAGCACGGTGATTCCTATCAGGTGCTCGACCCCGACTACGACGTCAGCAAGCAAGTGAACCAGATGCTCGACATCGCCAACAAAGGCGTCAGCCTCGTCTTCTTCATCCCTGTGGATTCGGGCGGCGTGCACGCCGGGCTTCAGGCGCTGAAGGACGCGAAGATACCGGTCATCAACATCGACACCGCCGTGGCGGCGGACGACGTGGCGCTGGTGCAATCGGTCGTAGCGACCGACGCCTATATGGCGGCCAAGCTCACCGGCCAGGAACTGGTGAGGCGCAACCCGAACGGTGGCAAGATCGCCATCCTCGACTTCCCGGAGAATCAAAGCTGCATCGATCGCGTCGCAGGATTTCTTCGCCGGCCTCGGCGACGCCAAGGACAAGTTCAAGGTTGTGGCGCAGCAGGACGGGGCGGCGGCGCTCGCCAAGTCGCTGCCGATCGCCCAGGACATCCTGCAGGCGAATCCGGACCTTCTCGCCTTTTTCGCCATCAACGATCCCTCCGCCATGGGCGCGATCGCGGCGATCAAGGCCGCCGGCAAGACCGGCGTGCAGGTCTATAGCGTCGACGGCTCGCCCGACGGCAAGGCCGCGATGGTCGACGGCACGATGACGAGCGTTGGCGTGCAGGTGCCCATTCGCGAGGCCGAGGTTGGGTTCAAGCAAGGTCTGCAGCTTCTGGAGACCGGGAAGATTGACAGCGGCAGCGCCGGCGTGCCGAAGGAGGATATCGAATACTACACTAAGCAGTGGGGCAAGAACATCGACAAGGCGACCTATCTGCCGTCGTTCCTGCTCACCAAGGAATAGTCGAAAGAGAACGCCGGCAAGTGGCAGTGACAGCGGTCGGCGCCGAATTGGCCAGCGAGGCCGGCAAAGAGGCCGGGCCCCCTTGTTAGGAGAGCGCCCCGTTGACCTGGGCCTTGTGGCCCGGCGGCGCGACGGCGAAGGCGGAATCGCCCTTCCGCTTTCGCCTCGGGTCTCGCAATGCCGGATGTCCGACAGGCGGATCCGAGCCCTCCTCTAGGCGGGCGATAAGTTGGAGCAAGACTTCCCTTGAGCGCCGCGCTCCTCGAAATGAGGGACATCAAGAAGAGCTTCGGCGCGACGCGGGCGCTCTCGGGCGTCGGCATCCGCGTCGACAGGGGCGAAGTGCTCGCACTGCTTGGCGAGAACGGCGCCGGCAAGTCGACCCTCATCAACATTCTCGGCGGCATCGTCCGGCCGGACAGTGGGGCGATCGTCATCGACGGCAAGGCCGTCAGCGCGTTTCACGGGGTCGAGGCCGCGCGTCGAGCCGGCGTCGCCGTGATCCATCAGGAGATCGTCCTGGTCCCGCAGCTGACGGTCGCCGAAAACATCTATCTCGGCCGCGAGCCGACGACCCGGTTCGGCTTCAAGGACAAGCGGCGGATCGACGTGAACGCCCGCGAGGCGATCGCCTCGCTCGACCTCGACCTCGACGCCGCGTCGCCGGTCGGCGGACTCTCCCCGGCGCGACAGCAGATGGTGGAGATCGTCAAAGCGGTCTCGCAGAACGCCCGCATTGTGGTGATGGACGAGCCGACCTCGTCGCTGTCGCTGCCGGAGGTCGAGCGGCTGTTTGCGATCGTGCGCCGGCTGAAAGAGAGCGGCGTGGCGATCATCTACATTTCGCACAGGCTGGAAGAAATCTTCACCGTTTCCGATACGGTGACGGTCATCCGTGACGGCGCCTATATCGGGACGAGGCCGACCGCGGAAGACGACCAGCAGGAGCTCGTCCGGATGACGGCGGGGCGCAGCCTCTCCGCCCATTTCAACCGCAGCTTCGGCGTGGCCTCCGAACCGCTCATGACCGTCGAGGGTCTGACGAAGGAGGGGGTGTTCGAGGACGTGAGCTTCTCCGTCCGCAAAGGAGAGGTGCTCGGCTTCGCCGGTCTCGTCGGAGCGGGGCGAAGCGAGATCATGGCGTCGGTGTTCGGCGCGGCGAGCTTCGACAAGGGCGCGATCCGGCTCGACGGCGAGACAGTGCGGTTCCGCAACACCGAGGAGGCGATTGCACGCGGCGTCGGAATGGTGCCCGAGGACCGCAAGGGCGCGGGCCTCGTGCTCGCCAATTCCGTCGGCTTCAACCTTACGCTCGCCGCCACGCCATCGCTCGGGCGTGGGCCGTTTCTAAGCCTCCGCCTGCGCGATGCGATGACCGAACGGCTGATCCGCCGGCTCGGCATCAAGACGAACTCGCCGTGGCAACAGGTCAGCAGCCTGAGCGGCGGCAACCAGCAGAAGGTGGTGGTGGCCAAGTGGCTCGCGATCGAGCCGAAGGTGCTGATCCTCGACGAACCGACCCGCGGGGTCGACGTCGGCGCCAAGCGCGACATCTACGCGATCATCGACGAACTCGCCAAAGGCCGGCATGGGGTCATTCTCGTCTCGTCCGAGCTCGAGGAGATCGTGAATCTGTGCGATGCGGTCTGCGTCGTTCGCAGGGGCCGGATCGTCAAGAAACTCTACGCGTAACGAGCTCTCACAGGAAACGATCATGCAATACGCGGCCGGGGTCGAAAATGGGCGATCCGAAACAATAAACGAACGCCCTGACCAATCAGAGTCGCAACCCGCTGACTGAAGTGATCCGGGCCAATCTTGGCATCATCGTTGTCATCGCGATCATCGGCGCCATCTTGTCGGTGCTGAGCTCCGGTTTTCCTCACGCCCATATAACCTTGCGCACGGTGCTCCTGCGAAATCACCACCAACATGTACATTGCACTCGGCATGACGCTGGTGATGATTCTCGGCGGCATCGACCTCTCGGTGGCTCCATCGTCGCCATGTCGGGACGCTGGCCGTCGGTTTCATGGCGCTCAACGCCGTCCGCTCGCACTGGCGTGCCGCTCGGCCTCGCGCTAGGAGGGGTGGCCGGCTCATCAACGGGCTTCGTCGTCGCCTACTTCAAGCTTCCGTCGTTCATCGTCACCCTGGCGACGCCACGTTGCGCGGGGCGTCGCCTACGTCTACAGCGGCGGCCACTCCACCCGCATGATGGACCCGATTTCACCGGGATCGGCTCAGGCTACCTTTGGGTCTTCCCGCTCCCGTGTCATCTACATGGCCGTGCTCATTGCGGTGTTTGTCGTCCTGCTCAACCGTACGAAGTTCGGGACCTACGTCTACGCGATCGGTGGGAACCGGGAGTCGGCCCGCCTTCTCGGGCGTGCCGATCAAGCGGGTCGAGATCATAACCTTCACGATTTCGGGCCTGCTCGCCGCATTCGCCGGCCTAGTGCTCTCGGCGCGCATGTTCTCCGGCCAGCCTTCGGTCGGCATCGGCTACGAGCTCGACGCGATCGCGGCCTGCGTGCTCGGCGGCGCATCGCTCGCAGGCGGCATCGGCCGCGTGAGCGGCACGTTCTTCGGGGCGATCGTCATCGGCATCATCAGCAACGGTCTGACGCTGATCAACGTCAGCTCGTTCTGGCAGCTCATCGTCAAGGGCGTGATCATTCTGATCGCGGTGGTCATCGACAGCATGAAGGGAAAGCCCAACGTCCTGCGCAGCCTGTTCGCCAGACCACGCTGACAGTGGGCGACCCTGAAGCCAATTCTTGTCGCCCGCGGGACACGCGTCACACGGAACCTGCTTCCTAAGGAGGGAAGAATGCGTTTTTTTCGGAAGCCAGACGGCGCGGATGCCACTGGCGACGCAATTCCATTCTTCCATGACGGCCAGCAGCACATCTTTTCGCTGACGCCGCCGCCGGCCACCGGGACTTATCCTGAGCGGCTGAGAACCACCTGGCGCATACCGTTTCCGACAATCTCGTGGATTGGCGCGATCTCGGTACGGCGTGATCCCCGGCGGACCGAACGAACCGGACTCCGACGGATGCTGGACCGGCTGCGTGCTGTTCGGCGAGGGCATGTTCCACGCATTCTACACCGGCTACGCGATCCGCGCGGCGTTCCAGCAGACGATCTGCCACGCCACCAGCCCCGACGGCGTGATTTGGATGAAGGACGCCGCCAACCCGATCCTGCCGCCCAAGATCGACCTCTACGAGAGCCAGGACTGGCGGGATCCCTATGCGTTCTACAACGAGGACGACAAGCGCTACTGGATGATCCTCTCAGCCCGTCAGAACTCTGGTCCGATCGGAAGACGCGGCTGCGTCGTCCTCTACCGTTCGACAGACCTCGCGACCTGGGAGCACTATGGTCCGATCTACGAGCCGAGGCACACCAACTGCCCCGAGTGCCCGGAACTGTATCGCATCGGAGACACTGGTACCTCTCGTATTCGCGGTTCTCCGAGTTCGGCGGAACGATCTACCGGATGTCCGACAATCCATTCGGCGGCTGGCGAACACCCAAGCGCGACCGAATCGGCAACAGGCGATTTTACGCCGCGAAGTCGATGGCGGACGACAAGGGCGGCCGCTACTATTTCGGCTGGACGCCGGACCGCGCCGACACAGCGACCGAGGCGACTGGTTCTGGGGCGGGATCTTCGCCGTCCCGCACGCGGTCGCGCCCTCCGAGCAGGACGGTGAGCTCAGGGTCTCGCTGCCGCAGGCGATCGCCGACCTTTTCGGAGCCGGTCGATTGGACTACCGTCCGATCGCGGGCGAGACGACGGCGTCCGGCGGACGGTGACGTGCGAAGTCGATCGGCTCGCTTGCTTCGGCGTCTTCGATTCTCTGCGCCGCGGTTTTCATGTCCTGTAAGGTCGGTCGCCGATTGCCGCGATTATTTGGCTTCGCCATCAAGACGGACCAAAATCTCGCGCGCGTTCTTCTACTCATGTTCGAACCTCAAAACAGCGGGTGTCGCTACTCAATTACCCGATGCCGGTGGACCCGTTCTGGGCGGCGTCCGTGGCCTCGATCGCCGACGCGGCGCCGCCCGGTCCGGATGGGCCGCGGGTAGCGGAAGATTTCCTCGACATTTCGCGAGGGCGAACTGATCGACGTGAAAATCCTTGTCGATGATGATCTCGTGGAGGTCTTCATCGGCGAGACGGTCGCGCTTAACTATCGTTGGTACGACCCTGCGGAATTGGCGTCGGCATCGTCGTGCAGGACGGGACAGCGGAATACCAGGACATCGTCATCGCGAAGTGCGGATAGGCGTTGTCTGAAATGCCCCCCGGAGAAAAGTCCGCTTCAGGCGAGACAGCGTCTTCGCCGTAGGTCAGCTTCCGCGCCGTATTGATGCGTTCCACAACCGGTTTGCTCCGTCTGCAATACGTGTGCGCCGTGAAAGGCGGCGCTTTCCAGTGGGTGCAAGCCCCACCCGGCGAACGCTCCAGCCGGAAGCAACCGGAGCAGTCATGGAGGTGACGAAATGGCTGAAGCCTTCGGTGTAGCTGTCACATTTAGGTGACGGCGCGAGTGTGCGGGCCGCAACACGAGTAAACGCCGAGCAAGCCTCGAAAAGGACGATGTGCAGGCCGACCCGACGACGTATTCGGGGAAGGCTTGTGTTTCGGCGTGGAAAATTGGCTCTGACTTAAAATCGGTGAAATCTCAGATTTAGCTCGGCTTCATTTCTGATTCGGAGCCAAGCCATGTTTTCATTCGACTTTTCGCGCCTCGTTCCGGCGGGCCTCTCCGTTGACGGCGTCGAGGATGGCGGGGCCGGCGTGATCATCCGCGCTCATCGAGAATTGGCTCGGGGCAGATGTCCGGATTGCGGAACATGGAGTGCGCGGGTTCATAGTCGATACATGCGCAAAGTGGACGACTTGCCGATCGGTGGTCGACGCGTTCGCCTCATCGTCCACGCCCATCGGTACTTTTGCGATGCGTCATCCTGTCCCCGATGCACGTTCGCGGAGCGCTTGGATGGGGCCGTTGCGCCGAAGGCGCGCAGAACCGGACGGCTTGACGAGATCGTATTCTGCCTGGCCATTGCGCTCGGCGGCCGACCCGCCGCCGCTCTGGCCAAGCGCATCGAGATCAAGGTCAGCAACGACACATTGCTGCGCGCAGTCCGGCGCCGCGGTCAGACCCAGCCGTCGCCCCCATCCGTGATCGGCATCGACGATTGGGCTTGGCGACGCAATTTTCGCTACGGCACGCTGATTTGCGATCTCGAGCGCCACAAGACGATCGCGCTGTTGCCGGACCGAGAACCCGCGACAGCGGAAGCGTGGTTGAGACACTGGCCCGATATCGCGGTCATCGCGCGCGATCGCGGCGGCGCCTACGCGCTGGCGGCGCAAAGGGCGCTGCCCAACGCCCTCCAAGTCGCCGATCGCTGGCATCTCATGGAGAATGCAAGCGCGGCTTTCCTGGACGCCGTCCGCAAGTCGATGCGTCCAATCCGGGCGGCCATCGGCGCGGCGACCGTCGACCCCGCGTTGCTGACCGCCTCCGAGCGTCTCCAGTACGAAGGCTATCTGCGCCGCGAGGAGACCAACGCTTCGATCCTGGCGATGGCGGCGGACGGCGCGTCGATCAAGGAAATCCGGCGCAAGACCGGATACAGTCGCAAGCTCATTCGCGTAGTCCTGCGCGGTCAGAGATCAGATATTTTCCGAACTCGGCAAAGCTCGCTGGAGCCTTGGCTTCCATGGCTGGACGAGCAATGGGCGGCCGGTCGGCGGAACGGCTCCGAGCTCTGGCGCGATCTCAAGCAACGCGGCTTTCGCGGATGCCTCCGGGTCGTGGGCGAATGGGCCGGGCGGCGACGGAGGGCGGAAAAAGCGGAATCGGCTGTCGGTCATGCGCCGTCAGCTCGAACGATCGCGCGTTTGCTGACAACGGGCCGCGATGATCTGACGAAGGCGGAAACCGTCACCGTCGCCGCAATCGAGAGCGGCGTCACACTCCTCGTCGAGGCGCGCGACCTCATCGCGGAATTCCAGGACATGATCCGACGCAAGACGACAACCGAACTCGACGCTTGGCTCGATCGCGCCAAAGGCGGTCTCGTCGCCGCGTTCGCGAATGGCCTGACGAAAGACAAAGCCGCCGTCACCGCCGCGATCGCGTCGCCGTGGTCCAATGGGCAGACCGAGGGGCAAATCTGCAAACTGAAGCTCGTCAAGCGCCAGATGTACGGGCGCGGCAAAATCGACCTGCTCCAAGCGCGCGTCATCGGCCTCGCATGATGAGATTTACGGAAAATGCGTCAGAGCCCCAATTAAGTGCCAACCGACACGCGCATCGCGACGCCGCTTCTTTCGTTTTACAGCGGATCCGACGCCGACACCGTGCAGGTCACAACGGTCCCGAGATGCGCCGATGCGCCGCCAACCGGGCTTTGCTTTTCAACCACCAATTTCTTGACCACACGCTGCGCCGCGAGCGGCTTCAGGCCTGTGTGCCGCGACGAATTTCGGCACGAAGCCCTGCCGCCTTGATCTGTTGCGACGCGGTCGGCTCCGTCTCCCCGATGACACCGGGCACGGTCCCCAAGGCGTTATTGGTGACGGTGACGGAAAAGCCGCCAGCGACCACGCCGCCAAATTTGACCGCCGTCTGGTTCGCCGACGTGAATGATTGCCCCGCCATAAGCCCGCTTTTCGTGAGCAGGTTGAGGGGGGCACATTATTCTGTGCGTTCCCGAGAGGATCGCTGGTTTGGACCTGGTAGACGATGACCCCGTCATTGGGAATGTTGATGTCAAATTGGTCGGCCTGGGTACGGGCTTCGACCATAAGGTACGGGACCTGCGTACCGACTTGCACCGCCGCCACCCTTCCCGTCGGCGGCGGCTGAATAAGGCTCGCCGAATGGAGCGTGTAATTGGCCGAGTGCCCCGCGTGCAGAGGGAACGGTCGAGGGATTGAGCCATCCGATGGCCCGTTTCGTCCAGACTGAGAAATGCGTGTAGCCGTACCCAGCCTCCTGGTCATAAACGCCCATGTTCTCATCTGGGAATTCATCAGTGAAATCGAAAAGGTCGGGAAGATTGCACAAGTTCGTCTGATGAACGATCTCGCCCACCCAAACCCCGTGATTGTCGGACATCGAAAATCTTGACCAGTAGCTCCTTGTCGAACCGCCGCCCGGTCCGCCAAGCATCACAATTGCCGCGCCGTCGTACCCTTGGGCGCGCAACTGAGCGCCCAACATCGCTTCGAGCGCATCGGGGGCAACGTCTGTTCCGCCCGTTCCCGTTCCGACAATGGTTTGCGGAGGCTGGACGACGACGTGGAGATCCGCCAGCCCGGAAGAAACTGTGTGGATGTAGGCGCGGAGGGATCGGTCGACGCCGGTTTTCGGGTCTACGTCGTCATACACCCGCTGCATGATCTGATTGGCCCAGTCCGGCGGCGGCACGTCCGATGGGATGTTCGACCGCGTTAGCGGAACGTATGCGAGAGTCTTCAGACCCAACCAAGCCATGGCGCCCTCGCTACATGCTACTGCACTTGTATCTCATTCAGTGCTTGCCTCGCTGTGACGAGGCGCACATGGCGACGGGCCTGCGTCGGTCTTGAGCGAGCCGCGGCGGAGACACGAAGGGGTCGACGGCAATCGCTCTAGTTGGCTGTTGCCCTGCGGGCTCCCGTGCACTTTCCATCGTCGCGCCGAGCAACCGTCAGAACCTGATCGCCGATCGGCTTCCCCAGGATGCCGGCGGCAGTTCCGTTCAGATGCACTGCGGTCGGCCCGAACATTTCCGCGCCAACAAACGCCGTGTGACATCCGTCACTGAAACTTCGGGCTGTTCACGCTCACTCTATGGTGTGGTCGATTCTTTAGGCTAATTCATCGCAACGAAGTCGTCGGTTGTGCAGGGCCTACCCCTATCTGAACAACTCTTAGCGAGTAGGAACGAGGCAATGGTGATAGCTTCAGCATTGGATGAGACGCATCGCAATCCGTCCGAGAGCATTCGTCAAACCGGTCCAGGACTATGCGCCGCTGTCGGCCGCGGCGCCCTCCTTGGTCTTGCAGCTTGTCTCACAGCGCCTGTCGCCATCGCGACAACGCTGCTCTGGACAAGTCCTTCGCGGGCGCTTCCTGCTGACGGCGGCGGTCCGCCTCCGCCGCGGGACTGCATCGCGGACATTACCCGCCACTTGACCGCGTCACCTTCGTCCTTCAACCGGGAAACGGACACGTCCTTCTCAACGACACTGTCGTGGTCGGTCGACGTGCCGAAAGGCTGCCTCCAGGACCCCGTTGGACAGGCCGGTGGCGATCGATCTGAGGATGCCGTCCGCCTTGGCCATGATCGTCTTGGCCAGCTTCTTCATCGGCCCGAGGTCGCTCACCTGAACCCAGACGTTCCAGCGGTCGAGGAAGCGCCGGGCCGATTTGACGCTCATCGTGAACAGCTGTTGCAGGTTCAAGCGGATCTGCATCGCCTGGATCGTGTCCAGGTTCTGCGCTTCCAACCGAGACAGCGCCTCCTTTTCCTCCTGCGTCAGATGGTCGACGTTCTTGAGGAAGATGTAGCGCCGGCCCTTGATCTGGAAGTTGTTCCGCGCTTCCTCGCGCCGAACCTGGTCGACCGCATCGTTGGCGAGCTTGACGACGTGGAACTTGTCGAACGTGATCTCGGCGTTGGGGAAGTTCTCCTTGATCCCCGCCTCGAATGCAGCCCCCATGTCGATGCTGGCGTCGGTCACCGCCTCGCGCTTGCCGCCGTGCGCCTCAAGGAAATCCGCGAACTCCTTCACCGTCGCCGCGTCCTTGCCGTCGGCGACGTAGACCACCTTGCGCCGCGCCATGTCGACGAACAGGCTGATGTAATCGTGGCCGCGCCGCGCCGAAGTCTCATCGGCGGCGATGCGCCGCACCTCCGACAAGTCCAGCTTCTCGACCGCCCGCCAGACATAATGCTCGACGATGCGCCACAAGCGCGTATCGTGCTCGCCGAGCAACCGCGCCGCATTGGCGATCGGCATCGCCTTGGCCAGCGTCAGCATGAAGGCCTCAAACAACAGCGTGAAGCCCGATCCCGCGCGCGCCCACGGCGTCGCCACCTTGCGCACGCCGCACTGCGGACACGTCACTCTCGGCACACGCGCGTGCAACAATGTGCGGTGCTGGAAGAAATCCAAGTGCCGCCAGGTCTCGTCTTTCGTATCGTGGACCGCGCAGCCCTCGTGCCCGCACTGCGCACAGGCGAACCGGCTCCCCCGCGCAAAATCCACGTACAAATCAAGCCGACCGTCCCCCGCGTCGAACTCGCTGCGCCTCACCACCCACGGCGACGAAAGACCAAGGGCCAACTGGAAAAGATCAGTGTCTCGCATCCCCCCTGATTAGATCCCGATCCCACCCAGCGATCGCTAACCCGCCCCCAAATTCCGACTTACCCACTCCTTTCAGCGAGGAGCCGTCGTGATCTCCATCAACGGCAAGAAGCATTGGCTTTGGCGCGCAGTCGACGCAGATGGCTTTGTTCTCGACGCTTTGGTTCAAGGCCGCAGGGATCGCCGAGCGGCGGAAAAGCTCTTGCGCAAACTCATCCGCAAGCAATCTCGCGCGCCACGGGTGGTGATTACCGACAAGTTCGGTTCCTATGGAGCCGCGCGAGCGGGAATGGGCATGAATTTCGAGCATCGCCAGCACAAGGGGTTGAACAATCGGGCGGAGAATTCGCATTTGCCGACCAGGCGGCGCGAAACAATCATGAAACGGTTCAAATCCGCCAGACACCTCCAGCGATTTGTCTCCATCCACGACCCGATCGCCAACCTCCACAACTTTCCTCGTCAGGCATTGTCATCATTCGACTACCGAGCGCTTCGTTCCGAGGCGATGATCGTATGGCGCGAGATCGCCGAACTCGGCAACGCCGCATAGCCCCGCAACGGGATCTCGGCCTCCTCGCGCGCCGCGTTCGGTAACTTGACGATGCCGTTTATCGAATTCCCCGCGCGACCAGCTGAATTGGTCTGCCGAGGCAGGGTGCCGCAAATCTGCCGAATTTGCGCGGATCGGCACACGCGCGAGGGAGCCTCCGGGGAGGTCCCAAAACATTGGCGATTGGCTTGGCGGATCACATGCCCACCGTGCGGCGCTCCATTCTCGGACACGATCGAGCGTCCCCACTCCAACGAAACTCTACGCGACACAAGCCCCTTCTATCGTCTCTGGCCGGAAGCCGGTGCAGCGATCATCGAGAGTTTCCTTCACGGCGACGACACATTCGATTATTCGCCGATAGCGCTCATGCAAGCCCTGCTTGTGCAGACTCGGCGCCTTTCGCTGCGAACGGCCGAGGCACCACTATCGCTGGGCGCTCGGCACGATCATTCCTGAGTTTGACGACTTCGTCCGGCCCATCAAGCGCAGGATCAATCACTCCGCCGTCGCGGCGTTACCCATCTCTTTCCGTCCGGCGCTCCTGGCCGGCGTATCGCAGGTATGCGCCGATCCCGCCCTACTCGAAACCGTTCGGGACAAGACAATCTTGCGCGGGCGACGCGCGTTTGTGCGCCTATGCGAGTCCGCTCGAGTGGACGCCCGGGCTTCGAGAAAAAGCCATCAAACGTGAGAATATTGTCGGTCGATATTCTCACATTTGATGGCTTTTTTGACGCAATTTTTGATATTCTCACGCCAAAATGGCTCCCGATAAACGGACGGTCCCGACGTAGACCTGCCGTTCCAAATCGAAGCCTTGAACGCGTCAATTGGGCTGGAAAGAGGAGCTACAGCGAAAGCGCGGAGTTCGCCCCCTTTCTGTCGTGGGGTCAGGCAGGGGCCGAGTCGCTATCAGGTCGAAGGCGGTGTTAACGGACGATCGCGCGCCTGATTTTCGGGCGCATCACTTCGCCGCCAGCTTGTGCTTGCGAATCTTGTCGAACAACGTCGTCTTCGCCATTTTCAACTCTTCAGCCGTGCGGGCGAGACTCATGCCGTTGCGCCGAAGCGCCTCGGAAATGAGGGTGCGCTCCAGCGCCTCCATCGTCTCGGCCAAGGGCCGTCCGTCGGCGTGGCCGAGCGAGTCGACCGGAAGGTCGCCCTCGACGCCCAGGACCCACCGATCGGCGGCGTTCCGAAGCTCCCGCACGTTGCCGGGCCATCGGTAGGCCATCAGGACCGCGAGCCGCTCGCTATCAAGGTGCGGCGTCGGTTTGCCATACCTGGCGGCGGCGAGCAGGGCGAAATGCCCGAATAGGAGCCCAATGTCCTCGCGCCGCTCTCTCAGAGGCGGAAGCGGCACCGCCGCCACGTTGAGGCGGTAGTAGAGATCTGCGCGGAACCGGCCCTCGTCGGAAAGCTCCCTCAAGTCCGCCTTGGTGGCCGTGACGATGCGGCAGTCGACGGCGATCGCCTGGTTCGACCCCAGCCGTTCGAGCGTCCTCTCCTGCAAGACCCTCAGCAACTTGGCCTGCATGTTGAGCGGCATCGACTCGATCTCGTCGAGAAACAGGGTGCCGCCGCTGGCGTGCTCGATCTTGCCGATCCGGCGCTTGGCCGCGCCTGTGAACGCTCCCGCCTCGTGTCCGAAGATCTCGCTGTCGATCAGGCTTTCCGGCAGGCCGCCGCAGTTGATCGCCACGAAATTGCCCTTTCGGCGCGGGCCGGCTTCGTGCAGACAACGCGCCACCATCTCCTTGCCGGTGCCGGTCTCGCCGAGGATGAGGACGTCGGCCGACGTCGGGCCGAGGTCGGCGATGCGGCGGCGAACGAATTGCATGGCGGCGGAGTTGCCGATCAACTTGCCTCCGAAATCCTCTCCGTCATTGAGCTTCTTCCTGAGTTCGCGGACTTCGAGGACGAGGCGGCGCTTCTCCAGCGCCCGCCTCGTCACCTCGACGAGATGAGCGGAAGAGAACGGCTTCTCGAGGAAATCCTGGGCTCCCTCCTTCATCGCCTGAACCGCGAGCTGAATATCGCCGTGGCCGGTCACCAGGACGACGGGCAAGTCCGGATCGAACGCCCGGATGCGCGCCATTAGCGCCATGCCATCCATGCCGGGAAGGCGGATGTCGCTGACGACGACGGCTGGATCAAGTTCGCTGATGGCGCGCCAGCCGGCCTCGCCGCTCTCGACGCCTTCTGCGGCGATGCCTTCCAGCTCCAGCGCCTGCAGGTAGCCACGGCGAACCGCCGCGTCGTCCTCGACGATCAGCACTCTCAGCGCTTCGGGCAATCAGGCCTCCTTCAATTCTGCTTGGGCCAGATCGAGGACGAATGTCGCGCCGCCGTCGCGGCTCTCCTCGGCCGTGAGCGAGCCGCCAAGTTCGCGGGCGATGCCGGCGGAAATGGCCAGGCCGAGCCCGAGTCCGCCGCCGGATTCCTTCGTGGTGAAGAACGGTTCGAAGAGGCGCGCGCGAACTTCGGCGGACAGCCCGGGCCCGTTGTCGGAGACGGCGATCCGCACGCGATCGCCGTCTTTGGACGCCGAGAGCCCGAGGCGCGGAGCGTCGACGCCGTCGAGCGCATCGATCGCGTTGGCGACGAGGTTGACGAGGATCTGTTCCAGCCGGTTAGCGTCGGCCATCACCGCGACGTCGGAGGGTTCGATCGTGATGTCCGGCTTGACGCCGCCGCGGGTGAGGCGACGGTCCAGGATCAAGAGCGCATTGTCCATGACGCGGTTGACCGGAACAGGGCGAAGCTTGCCCGTCGATCTGCGCGCAAAAGACTTCAACTCGCTCGTCAACGAGCCCATACGCGCGACCAACTCGCCGATGAGGGTCAAGTTGCTCGTCGCCTCCCCCATCCGGCCGCGCTCCAGGAGCTTGACCGTGTTGTCGGAGAGGGTCTGCAGAGCGGCGAGCGGCTGGTTGAGCTCGTGCGCGAGGCCGGCCGACATCTGGCCGATCACCGCCAGCTTGCCGGCATGAACGAGCTCGTCCTGAGCGGCCTTGAGGGTCCGGGTGCGCTCGTCGACCTTGCGTTCCAGGTCGTCGTGTGCGCGTTGCAGCGCCTCGCGCGCCTTCAGACGGTCCCGGATCTGCGCACGGCGCTGGTTGAGCGCGATGACGAGAATCGCCAGGAACGCGCCGCCGATAGCGGCCAGCGCCGCATGCATCCAGGCCATGGCGGCGACGTCGCTGTAGGGAGACAGGACCGTCATCGTCCAGCCGGCGCCGCTCAACGGCTCGGATTGGGCGACGAAGCGGCCTGAGACCGGGAAGACCTGCGCCGCCTCGCCCTGCCGCCGCTTCAGTTCGACGAGTTCGGCGTGGCGACGTCCGAGCGCCCGCTCGACGATGAGCCCCAAGGGCGGCAGCGGCCGCGCATTGTAGTGCAGCGAGCGCGCCAGCTCGCTGCGCACGGCGTCGTCGAGCGGCCGGACGGCGGTGAATTTCCACGACGGCACGGACGCCAGGATGACGATGCCGTTCTCGTCCGCCACGAAGACCGGCGCCTCGACGGTCGTCCAGGACTGCTCGAGCTGTTCGAGGCTGACCTTGACCACGGCGACGCCCTGAGGTTTGCCGTCGACCAAGAGGGGCGAGGAGAGATAGTAGCCGGGTTCGCCCCTTGTGGTGCCGACGCCGAAGAATCGGCCGTTGCGGCCCTCGATCGCGTCGCGGAAGTAAGGGCGGTAGGAGAGAGTCTCGCCCAAGAAACTGTCGGGCTTGTTCCAGTTCGAGGTGGCGATCACAAGGCCTTCGGCGTCGAGCACATAAATCGACAGCGAGCCGGCGCGCTGACTGAGCTGTTCGAGGTGATGATTGACCGCCGCCACGCGGGTCGCGTCCGGCTTCGAGATGAGTTCGATGACGTCGCGCTCAAGCCCGAGCGTCGCAGGGAAGAAGGCGTATTTGCCGATCTCGCGTTCAAGACTTGCCTCGTAAAGCTCAAGCCGCTGCCGGCCGCGCTCGAGGAGGGCGTCGATGCCGCGATTCTCGCTGAACTGGAAGGCGCCGAATCCGAGCGCGAGCGCCAGCGCGACGACGGCGGACATCAGCCAACCGAAACGGCGCGGAAGGGGGCGGAGCGGCATCGGCCGGTTGTTCTCTCGCGAGGCGAATGGAGGGACGCGCAGCAGACACTTAGCGCGCTTTCCTCTCGCTTGCAGCGCCTTTCCCGGCGAGAGAAGCCCGCAACCTCGTCCTGCGCCTCGAGCATGCAAAGTGTCGGACGTCAACGATCGGCCTCTTCGCCATCGCCATCGGGGACTCAGTCGGAGCGCCGATTGTGCCGGTCAGGCGCGTCGGGAAGGGTGCGGCGCGGGGGAGGAAAGCGGATGCCGCGGTCCACGCGGCATCCGCGCGAGCCTATCACGGGGTTTGAGCCAGCGCCCCGGTCCCGATCTGGTCCACCGCCTCGGCTGCGCCGACAGCGCCCTCCCATTTCGCGATGACGGCGGTGGCGATGGAGTTGCCCAGCACGTTCGTGGCGGTGCGGCCCATGTCGAGGAAGACGTCGATGCCCATGATCAGAAGAACGCCGGCTTCCGGGAGGCCAAACATCGGCATGACGGCGGCCACGACCACGAGCCCCGAGCGCGGCACGCCGGCGACGCCCTTCGACGACACCATGAGGACGAGCAGCATCGTGACCTGCTGCCAGAAACTGAGCGGGATGCCGTACGCCTGGGCCACGAACAGCGAGGCGAAAGTCGTATAGAGCATCGAGCCGTCGAGGTTGAACGAATATCCCAGCGGCAGGATGAAGCTGATGATGCGCTCCGAGACTCCGAACTCCTTCAGCTTTTCCATGACGAGCGGATAAGCGGCCTCGCTCGACGCGGTCGAGAAGCCGAGGATCATGGGCTCGCGAATGGCGGAAAGCAGCGGGAAGACTCTTCCCCGCAACACCAGGAAGCCCAGGGCGATCAGGGCGGCCCACAGGACGAGGAGCGCGAGGTAGAAGCCGCCCATGACCTTTCCGTAGACCGTCAGCACGCCGAGGCCCTGGGTGGTGACGACGTTGGCGATCGCCGCGAAGACGCCGATGGGTGCGAAAACCATGACGTAGCTGGTGAGCTTCAGCATCGCGGGAACGCCTCCCTCGATCGCCTCGGCGAGCACGCGCGCCTTGTCGCGCACGTGACCCAGCGCGAGGCCGAAGAACACCGAGAACACGACGATCTGCAGGATCTCGTTGTTCGCCATCGCCTCGACAATGTTGCGCGGCACCATGTGAGTGAGGAAATCCTTGAGGCTCAAGGAGGACGTCTTGAGGTCCACCGCCGCGTTGGCTGTCGGCAGTGGGATTCCGGCGTTGGCGCCGGGCTCGAGCGCGTTGGCGATCACGAGGCCGATCACCAGCGATATCAGCGACGCCATGACGAACCAGGCAAGCGCCCGGCCGCCGATGCGCCCCACGGTCTTGGCGTCGCCCACGCCGGCGAGGCCGGAGACAAGGGCGCAGAAGATCAGGGGCGCGATGATCATCTTGATCAGGCGCAGGAACAGGTCGGTCAGCATGGCGAAGTAGCCGGCGATCTCCTTTGCCTGCGTCGGCGACGCCGCATATCTGTTGCAGGCGTAGCCGACGCCGATGCCCAGGATCAGCGCCAGGAAAATCCAAATCGTCAGCCTGCTCTTGGTCGGAGGCGTCGGGAGCGCTTGCATGGCTTTCTGGTCCTTCAGTGGGTCGTCTTGGGATGGTTGGCAGTCTCGCAGGGGGAGGCCGGGACGCTCAGCCAGCCACCTTCAGCGCGCGCGGCTGTGTCAGCACGTCGGGGCGCAGCACCTCGGCGAGCTGTTCCTGGCTCATCCATCCGCGTTCGAGCACGAGTTTGGCGACGCCCTTGCCGGAGCGATGGGCTTCGACCGCCACCTCGGTCGCGCGCGCGTAGCCGATGAAGGGGTTGAGCGCTGTGGCGACTCCGATGGAGTCGCGAACGATCGCCTCGAGCCGATTGCGGTTGGGGGTGATCCCGTCGACGCAACGGTCCGCGAGGATGATGCAGCCCTGGCGCAGGTGCGTGATGGTCTTGAACAGCGAATGCGCAATGATCGGTTCGAAGGCGTTCAGTTGCAATTGCCCGGCTTCGGCGGCCATTGTCACGGTGACGTCGTTGCCGATCGCCTCGAAGGCGATCTGGTTGACCACCTCCGGGATGACGGGATTGACCTTGCCGGGCATGATCGACGAGCCGGCCTGGCGCGCGGGAAGATTGATCTCGCCGAAGCCGGCCCGCGGCCCCGACGACAGCAGGCGCAGATCGTTGCAGACCTTCGACAGCTTCACGGCGACGCGTTTGAGCACGCCCGACAATTGCACGAACGCGCCGCAATCCTGCGTCGCCTCGATGAGATTGGGCGCCGCGAGGACCGGCACCCCGCTGCTCTGGGACAGGTATCGGCCGACCAGGCCGGCGTAGTCCGGGTGGGCGTTGATGCCGGTGCCGATGGCTGTGGCGCCGAGGTTGATTTCGCGGATCAGCAGAGCGGCCTCCTTCAGGCGCTCTTCATCCTCCCCGAGCATGACGGCATAGGTGGAGAACTCCTGGCCGAGCGTCATCGGCACCGCGTCCTGCAACTGGGTTCGGCCTATCTTCAGGATGTTGCGGAACTCGTCCGCCTTGCGCTGGAAGGCGGCGCGCAAGTGAGCCATCGCGTCGACCAGGCGGAAGATGGCCACATGGCTCGCCACCTTCAGCGCCGTCGGATAAACGTCGTTGGTCGACTGGCTCATGTTGACATGCTCGTTAGGATGCAACCGCGCATAGTCGCCGCGCTTCGCTCCGAGGAGCTCGAGCGCCCGGTTGGCGATCACTTCGTTGGCGTTCATGTTGGTCGAGGTGCCGGCGCCGCCCTGGATGACGTCGACGACGAACTGCTCGTGGAGCGCGCCCGCCTTGATCTCGCGGCAGGCGACGACGATTGCTTCGGCGAGATCGTGTGGCAGGAGACCGAGTTCCTCGTTCGCCCGGGCGGCCGCCAGCTTGACGTCGGCCAGCGCGCAGATGAGATCCGGATAGTGCGAGATGGGCGTTCCGGTGACGGGGAAATTCTCCACCGCACGCAGGGTGTGCACGCCATAGTACGCGTTTTCGGGAACCTCCTTGTCGCCGAGGAGGTCATGTTCGACCCTGAACTTTTCTGAAGGCACGTTTCTCTCCCTGTCAGGCCCCTGTCTTCACGAGGCGTCGAACAGGCCAGCGCAAGCGTCGTGCCAGAGGGAGCGACGCTGGGCGTCGGCCAACTCATTGAAATCCATGATGCGCCTATTTGGCGACGCCGGCGCCTGTTCGGGTTTTCGAATGGGCTCTGTCCGCGTCCAGGCGCGCCGCGAACAGGCAAGGGCGCAGCGGGACGCCGCGAGGGAGGGACGGAGGGACGCTAATCTCCTGAAAGGAACACGAATTGAAAATTGCTTGGCGCCGTTCGGATTCGCGAATGAGATGGCTGTCGCCGGTTCGCCTGGGCGAATGCGCCGGAGCGATCCGACCGGGTCATGGGTTCAAAATCCCCGAGCGGGCCGCAGCCGGAAACGGGCGGCGAACTCGCCGGAGGGCAAGGCAATCGCGCTCGCGTCCTCGAAGTTTCGTTCGGATTCCCGCATGGCGGCGGGCTCCGCCGTTCGGCGGTCCGATTCCGCGCACTCTCGCGCGCGCTTCACTCTCTTCCTGAAACAGGTTCTCTGGAATCGGTCGAATGCTTATGCGCGAGAGGCGACATAAATTTCCCTTGCGGTCGTCTCCCCGTCGCCGGATGCGCGCGCCAAGTGCGTTCGGGCTGCCGAACAAGGCGTTTTGGCCGCTCGACCGTTTCCTTTCAAATCAACAGGTTGTACACTCGCAGCGGAGGGCCTCGCGTGGCACGCGCGTTGCTCTCGAGCATCTCGCTTCTGCCGGCCCTCGCGTAACGGCGGCCGCGGTTCCAGGACCACAAGAAACTCCAAGAGGATAAAACGCTCATGAGCGCTCACTTCGTCAAAACCGCATTCATTTCGGCCTTCGCGCTTTCCCTCAGCACGTTCATGCCGGCGTTTGCGCAGGATCAAGGACACCTTCCGAACGTCGTGATCCTGGCGACCGGCGGCACCATCGCCGGCACCGCCGCCACTTCGACCAAGGCCGTCGGCTATACAGCCGCGAAGGTAGGAGTCGACCAGCTCATCGAGGCGGTTCCGGAGATCAAGAAGGTCGCCAATGTCAAGGGCGAGCAGGTCTTTCAGATCGCCAGCGAGAACATGAACAACGACTACTGGCTGAAACTGAGCAAGCGGGTCAACGAAGTGCTGGCCGAGCCGGACGTCGACGGCGTCGTCATCACCCACGGAACGGACACGCTGGAGGAGACCGCCTATTTCCTCGATTTGACCGTCAAGAGCGACAAGCCGGTCGTCCTGGTCGGCGCCATGCGGCCTTCGACCGCCATTTCAGCGGACGGGCCGATCAACATCTACAACGGCGTGGTGCTGGCGGGATCGAAAGACGCCGCCGGCCGGGGCGTGATGATCGCTATGAACGACGAGATCAGCGACGCCCGCGACGTGACCAAGACCAATACCTCGACCACCGACACATTCCGCACGCCGGAACTAGGCCTCATCGGCTACATGCAGGACAACGCCCCGCATTTCTACAGGCAATCGACTCGCAAGCACACGACCGAAACCGAATTCGATGTCCGCGACCTCGACAAGTTGCCGGCGGTCGACATCGTTTACGGCTACGCCAACATGAATTCCGTCGCTCTCAACGCCTTTGTGGCCTCGGGCGACGTGGGCATCATTCACGCCGGGGTCGGCGACGGTTCATTGGCCAAGGCGGTGACCCCGGATCTGGTTGCAGCCCGCAAGAAGGGCGTCGTCATCGTGCGCTCGTCGCGGGTTGGCAACGGCATCGTCGCCCGCAACGGCGAAGCGAACGACGACGATCTCGACTTCGTTGTCTCCGATACGCTCTCGCCGCAGAAGGCTCGCATCCTCCTGATGCTCGCATTGACCAAGACCACCGACACCAAGGCGATCCAGAAGATGTTCTACACCTATTGAGCTCTTCGTCGCTCTTGACGATAGGACGAGCGGCCGGGCCGACGCCCGGCCGTCTTGCTTCAGGCCCAGCATCCCAACTCATCGTAAGAATCGCTGTCCCGGAACGGCTGGCAATTGCGCGCTACTGCCGTACCGGAGCGAGCGGGAGCGGAAGGAAAGAGGCGGATAGGACGCGTTCGCCAAACCCTCCGGCGGCGCCCGCAATGTGCGCTGTAAATCGGCGCTATGAGTTGACCCCAGCCAGTTCAATCATCTCAATGCGTTATCGCGCCGATCGGCATCGTGACCCCGCGCCGAATGACATCTACCGCGATCAGCTGTTCCCGCGCCCCGCCTACAAGCGCGTCTTCGACGCCTTGCAGGAGCGCGGCGACGTTCGCGCCGCCTGCAAGATCACGGTCGAACTGCTCGCCCTGGCGCACGAGCGCGCCTGCGAGGCCGAACTCGCCGACGCGATCGCAGCCGATCTCGACGCCGGGCGCCTGCCCGACCTCGCCGCCCTGCGCGCCCGCTTTCGTCCTGCCGAGACCGCGATCCCCAATGTCGCCGTCGAGCTCGCGCCCTTGCACGTCTACGACGAACTCGTCGCCATCGCCGCTTTCGCCAACGACAACGCGGTAGCGGCGGCATGACCAAGAACGCGACCTCCATCGACGCCGCGCGCGTCGAACTGCTGCTCAATGAGTTGCGCCTGCCGGGCGTCAAGGCGATCTGGCCGAAGATCGCCGCCCAGTCCGACAAGGAAGGCTGGCCGGCCGCGCGCTTCCTCGCAGCCCTGGCCGAATACGAGTCCGCCGACCGCGCGCGCCGCCGCATCGAACGGCACATGGCGGAGGCCCGCTTGCCAGCCGGCAAGACCCTCGCCGCCTTCGACTTCGAAAGCGTGCCGATGGTGTCGAAAGCGCAGGTCATGGCGCTCGCATCCGGCGACGTCTGGCTCAACAACGGAGCCAACTTGCTGATCTTCGGGCCACCTGGCGGCGGGAAAAGCCATCTAAGCGCGGCGATCGGGCTCGCCCTCGTCGAGAACGGATGGCGCGTCCAGTTCGTGCGCACCACCGATCTCGTCCAACGCTTGCAGGTCGCGCGACGTGAGCTGGCGCTCGAAGCCGCGATCGCCAAGCTCGACCGATACGACCTGCTCATCCTCGACGACATCGCCTGCGTCACCAAGGATCAGGCCGAGACCAGCGTCCTGTTCGAACTGATCGCGGCGCGCTACGAGCGGCGCTCGATGCTCATCACGTCCAATCAGCCCTTTGGCGAATGGGGACGGATTTTTCCCGACCAGGCCATGACGCTCGCCGCCATCGACCGCCTCATTCACCACGCCACGATCCTCGAGATGAATGTCGAGAGCTACCGCAGAAAAGAGGCGCTCGACCGCAAGCGCAGCCGCGGCCGCCCGCCCGCTCACGCAACGCCGAAGGAACTCGAACACCTCGAACACGCCAGTGATTGACGCGCACTGCGCTTCTGTTGTGTTTCGGCATGCGCGCCGGCGCCGGTGCTGGCGCGCAAGCCCGACTGCTCAACCGCCTCACCCATCATTGCGACATCGTCGAACCCGGCCGCGAGAGCTGGCGCTTCAAGAACCGCGCCTGAGCGCTGGAATGTGACCGGGATTTCGTGACGTCACGCTTCGGAGTGGACCATGTCACGCAAATCGATCGGCGAGCGACCGATGACCGACGCTGAGCGCCAGGCGCGCTGTCGCGCCGCTCGGGAGTCCGGCACGCCGGCAGTCCGGATACGGCGGCCCCTCGATCACCGCAGCCGCGCCAGGCGTTGGCGGGACGCCGTCTCCGAACTGACCATGTTGCAGGGTCAGTACGCCGCCTGGCTGCAAGCCCTGCCGGAGAACCTCGAGGACAGCGCCACCGCCGAGGAGTTGCAGACGATCTGCGATCTCGACCTCACCGAACTCCAGGCGATCGTTCCTCCCCGCGGCTTCGGCCGGGATTGACCCGCGCAAGGTCCGCTCCCCGCACGGTGCACCACGAAGAAGGTCCTTCCTGGCCGCCGACAGGGGGTTAATTTTTCGCGCCGATTGGCGCCCATCAACGCCACATCGTCGTGCGCCTCATCGAACCGCGCTCTTCACAAGAGGGTCAAGTTTGGGCTCTGACGCATTTTCCGTGAATCTCATCATGCGAGGCCGATGACGCGCGCTTGGAGCAGGTCGATTTTGCCGCGCCCGTACATCTGGCGCTTGACGAGCTTCAGTTTGCAGATTTGCCCCTCGGTCTGCCCATTGGACCACGGCGACGCGATCGCGGCGGTGACGGCGGCTTTGTCTTTCGTCAGGCCATTCGCGAACGCGGCGACGAGACCGCCTTTGGCGCGATCGAGCCAAGCGTCGAGTTCGGTTGTCGTCTTGCGTCGGATCATGTCCTGGAATCCCGCGATGAGGTCGCGCGCCTCGACGAGGAGTGTGACGCCGCTCTCGATTGCGGCGACGGTGACGGTTTCCGCCTTCGTCAGATCATCGCGGCCCGTTGTCAGCAAACGCGCGATCGTTCGAGCTGACGGCGCATGACCGACAGCCGATTCCGCTTTTTCCGCCCTCCGTCGCCGCCCGGCCCATTCGCCCACGACCCGGAGGCATCCGCGAAAGCCGCGTTGCTTGAGATCGCGCCAGAGCTCGGAGCCGTTCCGCCGACCGGCCGCCCATTGCTCGTCCAGCCATGGAAGCCAAGGCTCCAGCGAGCTTTGCCGAGTTCGGAAAATATCTGATCTCTGACCGCGCAGGACTACGCGAATGAGCTTGCGACTGTATCCGGTCTTGCGCCGGATTTCCTTGATCGACGCGCCGTCCGCCGCCATCGCCAGGATCGAAGCGTTGGTCTCCTCGCGGCGCAGATAGCCTTCGTACTGGAGACGCTCGGAGGCGGTCAGCAACGCGGGGTCGACGGTCGCCGCGCCGATGGCCGCCCGGATTGGACGCATCGACTTGCGGACGGCGTCCAGGAAAGCCGCGCTTGCATTCTCCATGAGATGCCAGCGATCGGCGACTTGGAGGGCGTTGGGCAGCGCCCTTTGCGCCGCCAGCGCATAGGCGCCGCCGCGATCGCGCGCGATGACCGCGATATCGGGCCAGTGTCTCAACCACGCTTCCGCTGTCGCGGGTTCTCGGTCCGGCAACAGCGCGATCGTCTTGTGGCGCTCGAGATCGCAAATCAGCGTGCCGTAGCGAAAATTGCGTCGCCAAGCCCAATCGTCGATGCCGATCACGGATGGGGGCGACGGCTGGGTCTGACCGCGGCGCCGGACTGCGCGCAGCAATGTGTCGTTGCTGACCTTGATCTCGATGCGCTTGGCCAGAGCGGCGGCGGGTCGGCCGCCGAGCGCAATGGCCAGGCAGAATACGATCTCGTCAAGCCGTCCGGTTCTGCGCGCCTTCGGCGCAACGGCCCCATCCAAGCGCTCCGCGAACGTGCATCGGGGACAGGATGACGCATCGCAAAAGTACCGATGGGCGTGGACGATGAGGCGAACGCGTCGACCACCGATCGGCAAGTCGTCCACTTTGCGCATGTATCGACTATGAACCCGCGCACTCCATGTTCCGCAATCCGGACATCTGCCCCGAGCCAATTCTCGATGAGCGCGGATGATCACGCCGGCCCCGCCAGGCGCGATCGTTGCGAGATCAATGTGGGATTGCTGTCCAGATGCGCCGTTGCGAGCGAGCACGACGCGGGGCATTCGAATGCGTTCAAACCTCTCCGCGTATACCACATGAACATATACTTACGCGGCTTGCGCGACGCCAATTGGACTGCCTTCGTCCAGTTGGCGGCCCAAAAGCTCTGACAAGTGCTCAATCTGATGCAACAGCGCATGGCTTGCCGCTGTCACCTGTTGGCCTACGGCGTTGTTCTGTTAAACCCAGGCGGCGCGCGGGATGCGACGCTGCGCCGCCACTAACGGGCCAGGGTCCGTGAACTTCACCCCGCAAGGCCTGCAGAAATCCTCCCGTTGCTTGCACGCGGCCACGCCATTCAGCACGTCGGGCAACGCCTCGTCGGCGCGGGGTCTGCACTCATCTCCGCCAGAGCGACCCGGGCGCGGCGACCTGACGCGCGGCGGCTTGGCGCGCGTCACCTTGGCGCATTTCTTCAGCAGGTTCAGTGCTGTACGCACTCATGATGGGCCGGGGCTTAGGGGCCGCACCTTGTTCCCCCACAGGATGCGACCCAGTTCCTTTCACTCGATGAGGCGACCATGCAGTACCGAGTGCAATTTCTCGACCGCTCCGACAACGTCATTCATGAAGTGCGGGCGGATGACAGGAGCGCCAGAACCGTGTTGTTCCGGCGCAGCATAAACAGAGCCTGCCCGCCTCACGGCGTCCGGATGCGCGTGCTCGACCGCTACGGGCGCACTTCCGTTTCCCGAAACCTCGGGCGCGAGCTTCTCGCCTAAGTCGCTCGAGATCCGGTACCGCCGCCAGCGCCGGCTCAAGACGTCGCGCCGCGCGGGACGCGCGCTTCCCAGCATGAGAGACAACTGAGCAAGAGCGAGCGCATTTCCTCGAGCCTTAAGATCAGGCGGCTCTGGCCATCGGACATGGAAGCCTACCGGGACCATCTGTTGCGGCTTGACGCGCGCAGCCGGCACGAGCGGTTTGGCGGCGGAATGTCGGACGACTTCCTGGTTCGTTACGCCGAGCATTGCTTTGGCCAGGGCGACCTGCTGTACGGGGCGTACATCGAGGGCGAACTTGTCGGCGCGGCGGAGCTGCGCTCCAACATGGCGATCTGGAGCGAGCAGGCCCCGTTCGGCCGGCACATCCACGCCGAGGCCGCCTTTTCTGTCGAGAAAGGCTATCGGCGGTGCGGCATCGGAGAAAAGCTCTTCCGGCGCATTCAGCGCGCGGCCTCGAACCATGGGGTCGAGACGATCGAGATCATCTGCTTGCCCGACAATATCGGGATGCGGTCGCTGGCGCAGAAGTTCAAGACGCACTTCACCTTCGAAGAGTGCAACCTGACTGGCCGCCTGCGCGCCCGCCGTCCGACGCCGTTCTCGCTGATGCGCGAGGCCGCGGGGGAGGCGGTCGATTTCGGCGTCTCCCTGTTCGACGCCCGATGGCGCGCCATAAATGCAGCGCAAGGCGCGCAGGAGCGCAAAATCGCCGCCTGAGCATATTAGAACGACCGGAAGCTACCGCCGCCAACGCCCCGCTTAGAACCCCCTAAGACGGGTGCGGCGGCGCGCCGGCCGATCAGCTGGTCACCTTCAATGGGCAGGGCGGCTCGAGAAGCTGGACTTCGCGAGCCTCGTCGATGCGTTCGGGCGGCTGCGCAGTGAGCGACCCGGGCTGGTCAAAATTGAACAGCAGGCATCTCTTAATGTTGCTAGAAAGGGCGGCGCGACGCCGCCGAAGATCAGCGGAATTTTCAAGGGGGATTTCGGGGGACACTGGCTGGCGTCGCCACTAGACTGACCCCAAAGAGCAAAATGGCTTCATGCGAGGCGTGCGAAACAGCAATTGCCGCCAAAGCCGGTTCCTGTCCGCATTGCGGCCATCGACCCAACCGACTTCCGGGCGTCGCGTTCGCGTTCGTCGTGATCATCGTCTTCGTGACGTTTTTGCTTCTCGCGGCCAGGGGCCAGACGTACCATTAGGTCCTGCGGTGAGATCCTACGCCTCGACCCGGGAGCCGCGAGTCGGTGAGCTTGCGCAGCATCACCGGATCGAGCCAGACGAGGACGAGACCTTCAGGCGTCCGGACGGGCGGGTTCGCCTGCATTCCGCCCGGCAGCGTCTCGACGATGGCTTGATAGGCAGGTTCGGTGACTTCGATCTTGACTATTACGTCTCGCTCCCGACGGGAGGGGCGGGCTGGCCCCAACCCCTCCCCGCGCGCCAACCTCTAGGGGTGGAGGCTACCAGCGGCGCCGTTGGCGGTGGCAAGGAAGCGGGTCGCGGTGACCGGGCAACGGGGGATGCACCTCGAGGTGAAGAGGTTGGGCTGTCCGACCGGCGCAGCGCATCTGCAGGGGCAGGGCTTCAACGAACTCGCCATGTAGGCGCTCAAGGAGCGTGCAGACGAGCGGGCGGCAGGTCTGGCGTCAATGATCGACGGGTTGAGGGCCGAAGGGATCACGTCCGCCAACGGTATCGCGCGCGCGCTCAACGCCCGCGGCTATGCGACGCCGCGTGGCGGCCGGTGGACGGCCAGGTCCGTGCTCAACGTCACGGGTCGGCTGATCGCGTAGGGAAAAACCCCTGCGCGCTCAGGATTGAGGGCGCGACAATGTGTCTGATTTCGTCCGACAAAGATCTCTGCGTAACTTTCAGTCGGCTGGTTCGATTTCCCCCTATAGAACCGGATGTGACCTCCCTCGGTATTTCCCGTACGTCTACCCCTTGACGTCGCCGGGGGAGGTCCTAAAGCCTCCCGAAAACGCGATTGCGGCGTGCCCCGAGGACAAGCAGCGTTGTTTTCGGTGAACGCTCCTCAAAGAGGCGCGGGCGAAGGCAGCGGACTGGGCATAACTAGGCCGGCGCGCCATGCTATCAATCGACGCTCCGCTGAGCCCGCGAACATGACGTCTAGCGATGCCAATCCGCCCTGAGCTGCGACCGCTCTATCCGCCGCATTGGCGCGAACTGAGCAGACACGTCCGCTTCGAGCGCGCTGAAGGAAGATGCCAAAGTTGTGGCCGACCACACCTCGCGCTCCTCCGCTGCCTACCGGACGGGCGCTGGTTCGACGAGCAAGCAGCGACATGGCGGGATCGCCGAGGACGGCCTGCCCGCTGGCCCGACCTTATGGAGGCCACTCGCACTCGGATGACGCGCGTCGTGCTCGCCACGGCGCACCTAGACAGCAATCCGACCAACAATCGGCTAAGGAATCTGCGCGCGCTCTGCCAACGCTGTCACATGCTGCACGATCGACCGCACCATTGGCGCAGCGCTGGATCACTTACCGCCGGCGCTCGGCGCTCGGCGATCTCTTCCTTGGTCCGTACCTGGCCTTGATCGCCGCGCTGCATCGAAACGGCTCGCAAGGGTAGAGAGTATCTCCAAGCCAGGCATTGTCACATTCGCCAAGAATAGACCATTTTCGGTGGAACTCCGGGCCCACCCCGAGGGTCCCAAGTGGTTGATTTTCCTGAGTCAGTCCTCAAGCGTGCGGCGCAGTTGACAAGTAAAAAGTGCGAACGTGACAACGCCCTATTTGTCCTTGCGCGCGGGGGCGCGCGAAGACCGACGATTTGCGTTCCTGGCCGCCATCGATGCCGCGACGGCGACCGACAAGGGCCTACCCATCGCCGAAGCCATCATTAACAGCTTTCGCGATCGAGGCGCCTTGCTGCTCTCAGCCGAGCGCATGGATCGGATCGGCCGCGCAGGGCGCGCCATTGCGCGCAAGCGCGCCCTTCAGGCGATATTGAATGGGCGGACGGCCGCACAATTGGCGACGCTCGATGCACTGTTGGCGTTCAATTCGGCGATCCGCCAAACGCGATTTGGCTGGCTTGGCGCTTGGTCGGATTCTCCAAGCGTCGCCAATCTCAACGGCCTTCTCGATCGCCTCGATTTTCTGCGCGGCTTGGCGATCGACCCAGCGTGCTGGGAGACGGTTCATCCCGAGCGCTGGAAGCAGATTGTGCGCGAGGGCGACGCCGCGCCTGCTTGGCTCGCCGAGGATTTTGGCGCCGATCGCCGGCGTGCCACGCTTCTCGCCTATCTCATCGATTTGCAGGAACGGCTGACGGACGAGGCCATCCGCATGTTCTGCAAGCAGATCGGTCGTCTCTTCGCGCGCGCCGCGGCGGCTTGCGAAGAGCGCCACAAGAGCAGCCGCAAAGAAACGACGGCGGCGTTGCGGCTCTTCCGCGACACGCTGCGCGTCCTGATGGAGGCCAACGCTAATAACGGCGACGCAATCGAGATTCTGCACGCCAAGGTCGGTTGGCGCAGGCTCGTCGAGGCGTAGCCCTCAGTTGAGGCCATGGTCGCCGAGAAGGCCATCAATCCGCTGCCTGTCGCCGCTCAGCGTCACGCCGGACTGCGTAGATATGCGCCGCGCTTTCTGGCCGCCTTTCAATTCCGCGCTTCGCGTCGGGGCGACCCCATGATTGCCGCGATCGAATTGCTGACCCAGATGCATCGCGAGAATCGGCGCACGCTTCCCAACAAACTCCCGATCGGGCATTTGGATGAGCCCGCCAAGAAGCTGATCCTCGCCTGCGGCAAGCCGGATCGGCCCCTCTACGAAGTCGCGACGCTTGGCGCACTTCGCGATCGGCTGCGCTCCGGCGACATCTGGGTGGAGGGAAGCCGCGCTTATCGCCCGCTCGACGAATATCTGATGCCGACGGGCGCCTTCACAGAGAAGAAGGAAGCCGATCGATTGAGCCTTGGCGTGCCGGCTGATGCGCCGGCATGGCTCGAACTCGATGCGGCGGACGCTCGATTTTCAGCTCAAGCAACTCGCCTATCGCGCTCGCGCCGGAAAGCTCGAGGGCGTACGGCTCGTGGACGGCGCGTTGGTCGTGTCGCCGTTGGAAAGTGAGGTTCCAGAAGCTGCCGAGGCGCTTAAGTGGGAGCTCAACAGCTTCTTGCCCAACGTCCACATTACGGATTTGCTCGCCGAGGTCGATGGTTGGACCGGGTTCGCCGACAAGTTCACGCATTTGCGCACGGGCGACATGGTGCGCAATCGCTCCGCCATTCTTGCCGCCGTGCTGGCCGACGCCACCAATCTCGGCCCCAAGCGCATGGCGGAAGCCTCATCCAATGTCAGCGAACGACAGATTGGTTGGGCGCGTTTGTTCCATGTCCGGCCGGAGACTTACAAAGCGGCGCAAGCAGCGATTATCGACGCGCATTCAGCCCATCCACACGCCGCTCTTTGGGGCGCTGGCGCGACGTCGTCTTCCGACGGGCAATTCTTCCGCGCCAGCGACCGCGCCGCAGGTCGAAGCGACGTGAACCTTCATTACGGCAGCGAGCCAGGCACGAAATTCTATAGCCATCTCTCCGACCAATATGGCTATTTCAGCATCCTGCCGATCAGCCCAAGCGAGAGCGAAGCGCCCTATGTTCTTGATGGCCTATTCGACCATAAATCCAAGCTCGACGTCGACGAACACTTCACCGACACCGGCGGTTCGAGCGATCATGTCTTTGGGTTGTTCGCCTTGCTTGGTCGGCGGTTCGCGCCGCGCCTGCGCAATCTCAGAGATCGAAAATTCCATACGTTCGAGAAGCCGGACATCTATCCGGCGCTGAAAACTCATCTCGGCGCAAGGATCAACATCGATCTCATCCGCGACAATTGGGACGAGCTGCTGCGCATGGCGGCATCGATGAACGAGCGCATCGTCGCGCCCTCGGCAATTCTGAAGAAGCTCTCCGCATCCAAGAAGCCCAGCGAGCTGGCGAGAGCCCTGCGTGAAGTCGGCCGCCTCGAACGAACCCGCTTCATGATCGAATGGTATTGCGATCCCAAGTTGCGGCGGCGCTGCCTCGGCGGTCTCAACAAGGGAGAATCGGCGCACAAGTTGAAGCGCGCCGTCTTCTTTCACGAGCGTGGCGAGGTCCGTGACCGCTCCTTCGACAGCCAGGCATTTCGCGCCTCCGGCCTCAATCTCGTTGTCAGTGCGATCGTTCATTGGAATACGGTCTACCTCGCCCGCATCGTCGGTTCTTTGAAGGGCAAGGGCAGGACTATTCCCGGTCATCTGCTCAAACACGTTTCGCCGATCTCCTGGGAGCATATCAATCTCACAGGGATTATACTTGGCGGACCGAGCCGACAGATCCGACCAGCTTCAGGCCTTTGAGAGAGGAAAAGTCAGTTTTCGGCCAAGCCGCATAAAACGAGGGTCGTCTTCGAAGCTAACGTTCACGCTTCGTCCAAACTAGCGTACGCCGTGGCGCCGATCTTGTCGTGACCCCAGATCGCCGAACTGGGCATCGCCGCATGAACACACCGCCGAGCCGCTCCTCCAATCACGCCTGTTGCCCGACAAGTTGACGGCGCCGTTTTTATCGACACGCACAAGGAAGGGGCCGCCTTCCGGTCGCTGATGAACAAATTTGCGATCGCCGTGTCGCTCGGCCTGCAATACGGTGTGCCGCTCGAGGAATACGTCGACGCCTTCACCTTCACCCGCTTCGAGCCGGCCGGCCTCGTTCGGGGCAACGACAGGATCAAGAACGCGACCTCGATCCTCGACTACATTTTCCGCGAGCTCGCCGTCTCCTACCTCGGCCGAGACGATCTCGCCCATGTTCCGCGAGCCCCTGACGCCGCTGACGTCAGCGGCCTCCAAGACCTCTCCGCCGGCACCGCGGTCTCCGCGAAACCAATGACCCTCGCTTCTCGCGGTTCTGCGGAAGCGAAGGATCACCCGTCGCACGAAGCCACGGCGTCTTCCTCGGTCACGCCCGATGTTGCGGCAAGAGCGTCTGTCGCCGTGACGTTCGCCGGCGAGAAAGCGCGTCGACACGAAGACGCCCGCCTCCAGGGGTGCCACAGGCAACTCTTGCCCGAGTGCGGCGCTCGGACGCGGCTTAGAAGGATGACGAGAGCCGGTCACTCCGACCGCCTTTGGGGTGATGAGGGTGATGACGCCGAACATTGGAAGCATCTTACGCGTTCCGCGGCGCAATTCTCCAGTAGGATTCCATCCTATTCTCGGCTAATATGCGCACAAATAGGATGGCCTTTCACATGCGAACGACGCAACAATTCAGCATCACGCTCCCGCATGATATGGCGGCGATCGTCGAAGCAAAAATCAAATCCGGCGCGTATGCATCGGTAAGCGAGGTCGTGCGCGATGGCGTGCGCGCGCTCATGGAGCGCGAGGCGGCGGTCGAGCGCTGGCTGCGCGAGGAAGTCGTCGCCAGTCATAACGAATATCTCGCCGACCCGAGCAAAGGTATCCCGGGCGACGCGATCCTGGATCGGATCAAGGCCCGTCGCCGCGCCGAGCGCGGCGAGTAGCGGGAAGCTGTGCAAGTCATCTTCACGCCCCGCGCCGAAGACCAGCTTGATGCGCTGCACCGCTACATCACGGTCAACGGGAGCGAACGATGGGCCGATGGATATATTGCCCGCATCGTCGATTTCTGCACCGAACTCGCGACGTTCCCACTGCGGGGACAGGCGCGTGACGACCTTCTCGAGGGGCTACGTACGACCGGTTTCGAGCGTCGCGTCACGATCGCATTCGTTGTCACCGACGACGCTGTTCTGATCGAGGGGATCTTTTACGGCGGGCAAGACTTCGAGGCGGTATTCCTGGGCGACGCGTGAAACATCGCCGCTTCGCAGGAAGCCCCAAACTGCCGGCGCCCGGGGACGCTGACGACAAGAGGCGCGCCGTCGCAGCCGTCGCGCCGCGGCAGCAGAGTGGCGCCATCCGCGAGCGCGTGCCGGACCGGCGCGGTGGCTACACCCAGAAGGCGCACGTCGGAATGTAGTCGAGGATCGAGATCGCGTTCTTGATCCTGTCGTCGCCCCGAATGAGGCCGGCCGGCTCGAAGCGAGTAAGGGTGAAGGCGTCGACGTATTCGTCTCCTAGCTCGGCCGAGACGATCTCGCTCATGTTCCGCGAGCCCCTGACGCCGCTGACGTCAGCGGCCTGCAAGACCTCTCCGCCGACGCCGCGGTCTCCGCGAAACCAATGACCCTCGCTTCTCCCGGTTCTGCGGAAACGAAGGATCACCCCTCGCACGAAGCCACGGCGTCTTCCTCGGTCACGCCCGATGTTGCGGCAAAAGCGTCTATCGCCGTGACGTCCGCCGGCGAGAAAGCGCGTCGACGCGAAGACGCCTGCCTCCAGGGCTACACAGGCAACTCCTGCCCCGAATGCGGCAACTTCACCCTGGCGCGCAATGGAACCTGCCTCAAATGCGCGACCTGCGGAGCGACGACAGGATGCTCTTGATGTCGACGACCTCAAAGCTCCTATCACAAACTAGATTGGCATAATAAGGAGTATGGAACTATTTCAATCTATTACGGGAATAAGCCTAGGCCAGTTGACCGGTATTTGTGATCGGAGCGCCGGCCAAAGGAGATTTGACCGATACCGTGGTGTTCCGCAATCCGCTGCATAGGTCGCGTTCGTCAATTCTGTCGATCGGCAAAACTCCGCCGGAAGTAGTCGTAGCGGTCTTCGGATAGACCAACTCGCCGCTGCGATCGACCGGCGTGCGGTCAGCGGGTGAGCACGAGCGGCGGGCCGGACCGGGCGGCGCCCATTTCCATCGAGATCGCGCGGGCGGCCTCCTTGAGCATTTGGCCGAGCGCGGAAATGCGCTCGTCTCCAATACGAGCCATAGGCCCTGAAACGGAAACGGCGGCGACGACGTCCCCCATCTCATCAACGATCGGCGCGGCGATGCATCTGAGCCCCACTGCATGCTCCTCGTCGTCAACGGCATAGCCCTGATCGCGCACTTTGATGAGTTCCTGCCGCAGCGCCGAAGGCGTGACGATCGTTTTGACCGTCAGGCGGGCCATGCCGTGCTGGTGCAGGATCTTGGCGATCGACTTGTCCGAAGCGCCCGACAAGATCGCCTTGCCGACCGCCGAGCAATGGATCGGCGCCCTGGCGCCGGGACGCGCTGAGACGCGCATCATCTCGCGGCACTCGACCTGCGCGAGATAGACGACCTCGCCCTTGTCCTCGGCCGCGAGATTGACGGTCTCGCCGCTCTCCTCCATCAGCATCCGAAGGCGGGGCCTGGCGAGGGCGACGAGACTCCGGGTTTTGAGGAACGCACATCCCATGACGAAGGCCTGAACGCCGATCGTCCACAACCTGCGGTCGGCGCTGAAACGGACGTAGCGTTCCTGCTCCAGGGTCATCAGAAGCCGGTGCGCGGTCGAGGCCGGCAGACCGACCTGCTGCGCAACCTCGCTGAGCGAGACCCCGTCATCGGCGGTCTCGGCGATTCGGTTCAAAAGCGTCAGCGCGCGCACCAGGGATTGCACTTGGTCCCCGCCGCCTTTCGACTTCGCCGCTCCTCGTTGCTTTCCTGTCGACAGACCTCCTGTCGTCGCTACCGGCCGCATTTGCGTCTCGCTGCCTCGTTACCACGTTGAAAACGTTGGAGCCCCGGCAATCCCAGCGCTTGCTCCTCTTTTTTCCATCATACGGGAAACTTCGCGTAAGAGTCCTCCAGCAAAGACGAAACTAGAACTGTCGGGAAGACTTAGGCGACTGACGTAGCACGAGATTATCACCGTCTTTCCGCATCGTGGAACCACTCTCGAAATGGCGCCCGAAGCCGCGCTATCAACGCTGCAGGCAAAGGGAGGTGGACATGTCCCGAATGACTGCAGTTGACGCCGCAGTGCTGGTGCTTGAGCGGGAATGCGTGAACGTCGCTTTCGGCGTTCCCGGCGCCGCGATCAACCCGCTTTACGCCGCGCTTCGCAAACGCGGCTCCATTCGTCACATTCTCGCCCGTCACGTCGAGGCCGCGTCGCACATGGCCGACGGTTACTCGCGCGCCACGCCAGGGAACATCGGCGTCTGCCTCGGAACGTCGGGGCCCGCCGGAACCGACATGATCACCGGGCTCTACGCCGCCGCGGCGGATTCCATTCCGATCCTCTGCGTCACGGGGCAGGCGCCGAGGGCGAGGCTCTATAAGGAGGACTTTCAGGCGATCGACATCGAAGCGATCGCTAAGCCCGTGGCGAAATGGGCTGTCACCGTCCGCGAGCCGGCGCTCGTTCCGCGCGTGTTCCAGCAGGCTTTCCATGTCATGCGGTCGGGGCGTCCTGGCCCGGTGCTGATCGACCTGCCGATCGACGTGCAGACGGCCGAAATTGAATTCGACATCGACACCTATCAGCCGCTGCTCACCTACAAACCGTCCGCCACGATCGAACAGGCGCGGCGCGCCATCGCGATGCTGAACGCGTCGGAGCGGCCGCTGATCGTGGCGGGCGGCGGCGTCATCGGCGCCGACGCCTGTGATCTCCTGGTCGCCTTCGCGGAGCTGACCGGCGTCCCGGTGATTCCGACCCTCATGGGCTGGGGCTCGATTCCGGACGATCACCCGCTGATGGCCGGGATGGTCGGCCTGCAGACGAGCCATCGCTACGGCAACGCGACATTCCTGGAATCGGACTTCGTGTTCGGGATCGGCAATCGTTGGGCGAACCGGCATACCGGCTCGACCGACGTCTACACGCAAGGCCGGAAGTTCGTCCATGTCGACATCGAGCCGACGCAGATTGGCCGCGTGTTCGGACCGGACTTCGGCGTCGTGTCGGATGCACGCGCGGCGCTGGAGCTCTTCATCCAGGCCGCGCGCGAACTCAAGGCGGACGGCCGGCTTAACGACTGGTCCGACTGGGCGGCTCAGTGCCTGCACCGGAAGAACAACATGCTGCGCAAGAGCCATTTCGACGAGGTCGCCGCTGAAGCCGCAGCGCGTCTATCGAGGAAATGAACGAGGCGCTCGGTCGGGACATGTGCTATGTGACCACCATCGGCCTGTCGCAGATCGCGGGCGCGCAGTTCCTGCACGTCTACAAATCCGCGCAACTGGATCAACTGCGGGCAGGCGGGACCGCTCGGCTGGACGCTGCCGGCCGCGCTCGGCGTGCGCGCTGCCGATCCACACAGGAAAATCGTCGCACTCTCGGGCGACTACGACTTCCAGTTCATGATCGAGGAACTCGCGGTCGGCGCGCAGCATAAGCTGCCCTACCTGCACATCGTCGTGAACAACTCGTACCTCGGACTCATCCGTCAGGCGCAGCGCGGGTTCCAGATGGACTTCGAGGTGAGCCTCGCCTTCGAGAACATCAATGCGCGCGCCGACGACGGCTACGCCGTCCCGGGCTATGGCGTCGACCACGTCGCGGTCGTGGAGGGCCTCGGGTGCAAGGCCATTCGCGTCAAGTCGCCGAATGAATTCAACGATGCGTTCGCCCGCGCCAAGGCGTTGATGGAGGAGCATCAGGTGCCCGTCGTGATCGAGTTCATCCTCGAGCGCGTCACGAACATCTCTATGGGAACCGAGATCAACGCCGTCAACGAGTTCGAGGAGATCCTCTGCCTCGATCCGTCGCTGTCGATCCGCAAGAGCCAGGATCTGCGCGCCGTCGAAGACGCCGGCGCCCGTCAGGTCGACGCCTTCGCTGAACGCCGCTGAGTCGTCGACCGCCAAGGGAGAGCGCAATGCCGAAATTCGCCGCCAATCTCACCATGCTGTTCAACGAGCTTCCCGTTCCTCGAACGTTTCGACGCCTCAGCGTCGTCGGGGTTCGACGCCGTCGAGTTCCTGTTCCCCTACGACTTCGAGAAGGCGACGCTTGCTGAGCTTTTGAAGAAACGGCCTCGAGCTCGTCCTGCACAATCTGCCGGCCGGCGATTGGGGCCGCGGCGATCGGGGAATCGCCTGCCACCCCGATCGCGTGGAGGAATTCCGCGCTGGCGTGGCGGAGGCGATCGACTATGCGACGGCGCTCGGCTGCCCGAAGGTCAATTGCCTCGCCGGCATTCCGCCAGCAGGCGTCGACGCCGGGACCGCGCGGGAGACGCTGGTCGCGAACCTGCGCTACGCGGCGCCGCGGCTCGCGGACGCCGGGCTCGGACTCATGCTCTGAGCCGGTCAACAGCCGCGACATCCCGGGTTTCTTCATCGACCGCACGCAGCCAGCGCTCGACGTAATCGCTGACGTCGGCGCTGAGAACCTCAAGCTTCAGTATGACATCTATCACGCCCAGGTGATGGAGGGCGATCTCGCCCGCACGATCGAGCGCGAGTTCGCATCGCATCGGCCACATCCAGCTCGCCGACAATCCCGGCCGCAACGAGCCGGGAACCGGGGAGATCAACTTTCCTTAGCTGTTTCGGCGCATCGACGAGCTCGGCTACGCCGGCTGGATCGGCTGCGAATACAAGCCGCGCACGACGACGACGGCTGGCCTCTCCTGGCTCAAGTCCGGTCTCGCCCGTCGCAGACGCGGCTTCTCCCGTCGACCGATCCCGAACCCGGAGCCAAGTGCATGACCAACATCGGTTTCATCGGTCTCGGCATCATGGGGCGGCCCATGGCCGGCCATCTTGATCGCCGGCGGCCACAGGCCTATTCATCTACAAGCGCAGCTCGCCGCCGAGAGAGCTGATCGAGAAGGGCGCGCACGCGTGCGCGAACGGCCGCGAGGTCGCGCAGCGTTCGGACGTGATAATCACGATGGTCCCCGACACGCCCGACGTCGAACAGGCGCTGTTCGGGCCGGATGGCGTCGCCGAAGGGCTGACGCCAGGCAAGATCGTCGTCGACATGAGCTCGATCTCGCCGATCGCCACGAAGGAATTCGCCAGGCGAAGTCAACGCGCTCGGCTGCGACTATCTGGACGCGCCGGTGTCGGGCGGCGAGGTCGGCGCGAAGGCCGCGACGCTGACGATCATGGTCGGCGGCCCGGAAGCGGCGTTCGCCAAGGTCAAGCCGATCTTCGAACTGATGGGCAAGAACATCAATCTGGTCGGCGGGAACGGCGACGGGCAGACCACCAAGGTCGCCAATCAGATCATCGTCGCTCTGACGATCGAGGCCGTCGGCGAAGCGCTGCTCTTCGCCTCGAAGGCCGGCGCGGATCCGGCGCGCGTCCGTCAGGCGCTGATGGGCGGCTTCGCTTCGTCGCGCATTCTCGAAGTCCACGGCGAGCGCATGGTCAAACGCAACTTCGATCCAGGCTTCCGCATCGCGTTGCATCAGAAGGATCTGAACCTCGCCTTGCAAGGCGCGCGAAGCCTCGGCGTCAGCCTGCCGAACACTGCGACTTGCCAGGAACTGTTCAACGCCGCGGTCGCCGCCGGCGGCGCGGCCTGGGACCACTCCGGCATGGTTCGGGTCCTGGAGCGGCTCGCCCGCCACGAAATCGGCGAGACGGAGGGGCCGGAGGGTGAGCGCGCGGTAGGCCGGCGCCGAGAAGGAACGAGGCCGGCGCCCCGAAACGGCGTGAGGCAGGAGGTGACCATGGACGAGCGCGCTTTGCTTCGCCGGATGTTCGACGCCGCCGATCGCGGCGGCCTCGCCGGACAACGCCGTTCCCGCGAACCTGCCGCCGCCGCCGCGCGGTCGAACGGTCGTCGTCGGCGCAGGCAAGGCCGCCGCCGCCATGGCGCGCGCCGTGGAGGCTCATTGGCCGCTCGACAAGCCGCTCTCGGGCCTCGTCGTCACCCGTTACGGCCATGGTGTCGGGCGGCTCGGGCGGATCGAGGTCGTCGAGGCCAGCCATCCCGTTCCCGACGCCGCCGGCCGCGACGCCGCGCGCCGCATCCTCGAGAGCGTGCGCGGCTTGGGGAAGGACGATCTCGTCCTGTGTCTCATTTCCGGCGGCGGGTCGGCGCTTCTGTCCCTGCCTGCGCCCGGGATCGAGCTCGCGGACAAGCAGGCGATCAATCGCGCGCTGCTGAAAAGCGGCGCGGCGATCGGCGACATGAACTGCGTGCGCAAGCATCTCTCGGCGATCAAGGCGGGGCGGCTCGCCGTCGCCTCGGCGCCGGCGAGGGTCGTGTCGCTGATCATCTCTGACGTGCCGGGCGACGATCCGTCGGTGATCGCGTCCGGTCCGACGGTTCCGGACGCGAGCACGCTCGCTCAGGCGCGCGCGGTGCTCGAGCGCTACGCCGTCGAGGTCTCCGCCGGCGGTGCGCGCTCTCCTGAACGACCCTGCCTCGGAAACGCCGAAGCCCGGCGATCCTGCTTTCGCTCGCGTTGACGAACCGGATCATTGCCACGCCCCAGGCCTCGCTCGAAGCGGCGGCCGAGGTCGCGCGCGAGGCCGGGTACAAGCCGCTCATCCTCGGCGACGCCCTCGAGGGCGAGGCGGCGGAGGTCGGGCGCCTGATGAGCGGCATCGCGCGTCAGGTCGTCGTTCACGGACAACCCGTGCCGTGCGCCGTGCGTGCTGATCTCGGGCGGAGAAACGACCGTGACGGTGCGCGGCAAGGGCCGGGGCGGGCGAAACGTCGAATTCCTGCTGGCGCTGGCGATCGGCCTCGACGGGCTTCGCGGGCGTCTACGCGATCGCCGGCGACACCGACGGCGTCGATGGAGCGGAGGAGATCGCCGGCGCGATCGTCGCGCCCGACACCCTCGCGCGCGCCGCGGCGCTCGGCCTCGACGCCAAGGCGAGCCTCGCCGACAACGACGGGCACGGCTTCTTCGGGGCGCTGGGCGACCAGGTCGTCACCGGGCCGACGCTGACCAACGTCAACGATTTCCGCGCGATCCTCGTCGAACCGGGCGAATCCCTCTCGGGAGCCGGCGTCGCGACGGGCGATCCTCGATGACCCGGCGCCGGGCGCGCCGCTTCTCAGGCGACCGTCCGCCCTCAGTCGGACGGACGCCCTGTTTCAGCCGCCGCCTCATGGATCGCGGAGCGCAGCACGACGCCGGTGCGGGCGACGTGCTGGCGCATGAGTTCTCCCGCCCGCAAAGCGTCCCGGCCTTCGAGCGCCGCGAGGATTTGCGCGTGCTCGTCCACCGCCGCCTTCCAGCGCGCGTCCGAGAGGATGGCCTGGTAGCGCGCCCGGCGCACACGCGCGATCAGGCGCGCATGAATCTCGACGAACACTGGATTGCCGGAACACCGGACGATGGCGACATGCAGGTCCTGGTTGTCGTGGAAATAGGCGAGACGGTCCCTGGCCTTGTGCCTTCCTTCGATCCGGACCTGCAATTCGCGAAGCCGTTCGAGATCCGAGGCCGACATGCGCTCGGCGGCAAGCTCCGCCGCCAAGCCTTCGATCCCGCTGAGCGCCTCGAACAGATCGACCAGTTCCTGTGGAGACAGGCGCGCGACGTGCGCCCCTCGCCGCGGCACGAGCTCGATGAGCCCTTCGGTGGCGAGAACCTTCAGCGCCTCGCGCAGGGGCGTGCGCGAAATCTGAAGTTGCTGGCAGAGCTCCGCCTCGTTGATCCATTCGCCGGCGCGCGAGTCGCCCCTCGACGATCATGTCGCGGATCCGCTCGGTCGCCTCGTCGTGCAGCGGGCGCCTGCGGATCGGAGCGAGCGGCGGCTCCGCTTGGGGCGCGACGCCCTCTTCGAGCGCTCCGGTCATGACTGACGCTGCGACCATTCGCAAGACCTCCCTTGTGGGCCGTCTAGCCCCTTGACAGTCCGGGAGCAATGAATGTAGAAAATCTTCATTAATAATTTTGCATGCAAAATTATATTGGTCAAGAGCCAAAGAGAGCTCAGGGAGGAGCGTCAATGCCGGAGTTCGATCTGGTGATCCGAGGAGGTGTCGTCGCGACCGCCGTCGATGTGTTTCGCGCCGACATTGGCGTCCGCGCCGGCCGCATCGCCGCGCTCGCCGCCGATCTTCCCGCGGGAAGCAGGACATCGACGCATCCGGACTTCTGGTGCTCCCGGGCGGGGTCGACGCGCATTGCCACCTCGACCAGCCGACCGGCGACGATTCGGTCATGGCCGACGACTTCGAGAGCGGCACGCGCTCGGCCGCCTGCGGCGGCACGACGACCCTCATGCCCTTCGCTGCCCAGATGAAGGGCCAGAGCCTGCGCGAGGCGGTCCTCGACTATCATCGCCGCGCCGACGGCAAGTCCTATCTCGATTACGCCTTCCACCTCATCGTCACCGACCCCACGCCTCAGGTGCTGGGGCAGGAACTGCCGGCGCTCATTCGCGACGGCTACACCTCGTTCAAGATCTACATGACCTACGAGGCGCTCAAGCTCAGCGACCGGCAGATCCTCGACGTGCTCGCGCTCGCGCGGGCCGAACGCGCCCTCGTCATGATCCACGCCGAGAACGCCGACTGCATCGGCTGGCTGACCGAGCGGCTCGAGCGCGCGGGCGACACCGCGCCGAAATACCACGCTGCCGCCCGGCCGCAAATCGCCGAGCGCGAGGCGACGCACCGGGCGATCGCGCTCGCGGAACTCGTCGACACGCCGATCCTGATCGTCCACGTCTCGGGCTCTGAGGCGATCGAGCAGATTCGCTGGGCGAAGAGCCGGGGCCTGCGCATCTATGCGGAGACCTGTCCGCAATATCTCTTCCTCACCGCCGACGACCTGGCCGCCCCCGGCTTCCACGGCGCCAAATGCGTGTGCAGTCCGCCGCCTCGGGACGAGGCGAGCCAGCGCGCTGTCTGGGACGGCCTGAAGGACGGCCTGTTGCAGATCGTCTCGTCCGACCACGCGCCGTTCCGCTACGACGATCCGAGGGGAAAGAAGGTCCCGAAGGCCGCCTCGAGCTTCGCCTGCATCCCGAACGGCATCCCTGGCCTCGAGACGCGGTTGCCGCTCCTGTTCTCGGCCGGGGTGAGCGAAGGCCGGATCGACGTTTGCCAGTTCGTCGCGCTGACTGCGACTAACGCCGCCAAGATGTACGGTCTCTATCCCCGCAAAGGATCGATCGCCATCGGCGCCGACGCGGACCTTGCACTGTGGGACCCGGAACGCGAAGTCACGATCACGAACGCCGCCCTCCACCACAACGTGGACTACACCCCTTACGAGGGCATGTCGGTGCGCGGCTGGCCGGTCACGACGATTTCCCGCGGCGAGATCGTCTGGTCGGACGGCAGGTTCCACGCGACGCTCGGCCGCGGCAGGTTCCTGGCTTGCGACCATCCGCAATCCGCCGCCGTCCTCGACCGGCAGGAGGTCTGATCACATGAGTTTCACTTCCGAGTCCTTCGGCGCAGCTGCGGCGAGCCTCTCGTCGCGGTTCGGCCGGATCACGCGGTTCTCGGGGCGAGGGGCCGGGTCTCGCCGTACTTCCCCTGAGCTTGAGGAGGCGACCATGCGCAACGCAGGGCTGACGACCAGCACCCACCCCCTCGACGCCGTGGGCGTCGAGGCGGCGAGCAACGTGCGCTGGCGCATCTTCCTGCTGATGCTGATGCTCATCACGATCAACTATGTCGACCGCGCGTCGATCTCGGTCGCGATGCCGGTCATCGCGAAGGAGTTCAATCTCTCTCTCGCGACCCAGGGCTTCATCCTCAGCTCCTTCTTCATCACGTACGCGCTGATGCAGATTCCCGGCGGCATGCTCGCCGACCGCTTCAAGCCGCGCGTCGTCATCGCCGCCGCGACGCTCGGCTGGGGCTTCTTCCAGGCCATCGCCGCTACGTCGTTCAGCGCCTGGGTTCTGGTGCTGACGCGGCTCGGGCTGGGCGCATCGGAAGCGCCAATCTATCCGGCCGGCGGCAAGCTCAACGCCATCTGGATGACCTCGAATGAACGCGCCCGCGGCGCGACTCTGCTCGACGGAGGCGCGCCGCTCGGCGCGGCGCTCGGCTCGCTCGTCATCGCTGGGCTCATCGCCGAATTCAGCTCCTGGCGCGTCTCGTTCGTTATCGCCGGCGTCGGCACGATGCTCTGCGGCCTGCTCGCCTGGTGGTACATCCGCGACGACCCGGCCCTCCATCCGTCGGTCAACAGGGCCGAGGCCGATCACATCGCCCGCTCGCACGCGCATGAGGACTCGCTCGCTCCCGCGACGTCCGGAGCAGGCCCCCTCGCCTACTTCCGCCACCTCTCGGTCTGGTGCATGTGCCTCGGCTGGATGTTCTTCAACGCCGTCTTCTACGGCCTTCTGACCTGGATGCCGAACTACCTCTCGGCCGTGCACGGGTTGAACATCGGGGCGCTCGGCGGCTCGCTATTCGTCATGTTCTTCTCGGGCTTCGTCGGCGAGTTGGTCGGCGGCCAGATCGCGGACCGCTGGCGCGCGCGCGGAGGCCGTCCGAATACGATTTTCCGAACCCTGTTCGGTATCGCCGCGGCCGTCGCGACTCTGTCCATTTTGGGCGTCGCTTACGTCAGCAACCCGTACGCCGTCGTCCTGTTGCTGAGTACGACCCTCTTCTTCCTGCGATGGTGCGGGATGTACTGGGCGATCCCCGGCATCCTCGCCTCCCGCGCCCGCTCCGGCTTCCTCGGCGGCTGCATGAACCTCGCCGGCAACATCGCTGGTATCACGGTGCCCGTGATCGTCGGCCTGATCGTTCAGGCGACTGGCTCCTACTTCCTCGCCCTCATGGTCTTCGCCTTCTCGGGTGTGGCGCTCTTCGTCTGCTCCACCACCATCGACTACAGCCGCAAGCTGCCCGTCTGAGCCACGTCGGCGGCGCACCTCTCGATCTGGAGACCGACATGCCGAACAGGGTCCGACTGGGAATGCTGACCCCCTCGTCCAACACCGCCCTTGAGCCCGTGACGGCTGCGATGCTCGCGGATCTGCCCAACGTCACAACCCACTTCAGCCGCTTCAAGGTGACCGAGATCGCCCTCTCCGACGCGTCCGACCGCCAATTCGACGACGGCGAGATTCTTCGCGCGGCGGCGCTGCTTGCGGATGCGAAGGTCGATGTCGTCGCCTGGAACGGCACCTCCGCGAGTTGGCTGGGATTCGAGCGCGACGAGCGCTTGTGCGAGCGGCTGACGGAGGCGACCGGCGTGCCCGCCTGCACCTCGGTTCTCGCCTTCCGCGAGATTTTCGAGCGCACCGGGGTGAGGCGCGTCGGACTCGTGACGCCTTACGGTGAAACCGTCCAACAGCGGATCGTCGAGAACTGGCGCAAAGCAGGCTTCGACTGCCCGGCCGAGCGCCATTCCGGACTCACCGACAATTTCGCCTTCGCCGAGGTTTCCGAGCGCGAGGTCGCCAATATGGTCCGCGCGGTCGCCAAGGCAGGCGTGGACGCTGTCGCGATCGTCTGTACGAATATGCGTGCAGCGCCGCTCGTCGCCCGGCTCGAGGCCGAGCTCGGCGTTCCCGTCTACGATTCGATCGCAACGACGCTATGGAAAAGTCTGCTGCTCGCGCGCGTTCCGCCCGCCTCGGTGCGGGGTTGGGGGCGGATCTTCTCGGACCCGCTGCTCGGCTCCGCGCAGGTGGGCGGCCTCGAGCATTCCCTGGCGTGAATATTGCGACCGGACCACCGCGTCCGAACGCTCCGCCGTCCATAGTGGACGACGATATGAGGAGGAAAGCATGAAGCCTAACCAGACACTCGCATCGGCCTTGCTAATGGGCACGATCCTGACGGCGTCGACCTTTGGCGGGCTTGGCCAAGCCTGTACTCTGATGGGCGCCAACGGAGGGGCCACCAAAGACGGCAACGCCTATCTCGCTTCGACCAGCGACAACCCGTACATCGAAGGGCCCCGCAACCAGGTCTATCTGACCATTCCGAAGCAGGGCTACAAATTCGTCCACACGACGCTGCAGATCCAGGACCCTCCCGGCCACTACTTCGACGTGGGCTCGGACCGCGGCATGAACGAGAAAGGCTTCTCGTGGACGCGCGCTTGGGTCGTGCCGAACGAGCCCGAGGCGTCGAACAAGATGAATTCCGTCGACTGGTTCCTGAAGATGGGATCGACGGTGGCTACCGTCGACGAGGCGATCAAGTTCGTTCAGGACAATCCCAAGGGGATCGGCGATCAGGGCAACTACATCTTCGCTGACGCTGACGGCGCCATGGCCGTCGTCGAGGTCGGGTACCAGACGGTCAATGTCGTGGAGCGCTACACCAAGGCCGACAAAGGCATGGCGGCGAGGGCCAACGTGTGGACCTCCGAGAAGATGAAGCCGATCGACATCAGCGACACCGCGGACGAGCACGACCATCAATACGCCGTGTCGACCAACTATCGGCAGCCGCGCGCAATGGAGCTTCTAAAGGGTGGGGAAGGCAAGATCGACGCCGACCTGCTGAAGCGGTTTGTCGGCGACAATGCAAATCGAGACAAGGCTCCGATGGGCGACACAGGTTTCTCGATCGCCAACCACGGGGCGACCGGCGGCACGGTCGCTGCGGAGGTCTACGACCCGGCGAACCGCACCTTGTGGTTCACCTACGGCTGGCCTGACGGCGACGCGAAGTCCAGCAATCCGTCCTTCGTCGGCGCGAACACGAACACCTGGGGCGCCTGGATTCCGTTCATCCTCTCCGAGATGACGGAGGAAGGCTACTACACCGACTGGAACGGGAACATCACGCCGCTCGGCGCTCGCTATCTGGCCAAGCTCAACGCGAAAAAGGTGCTCTGATCGGCGCCCTGCGCCCGTAACGGGTTCAAGCACACTCCCTCTCCCGCTCTGCGGTAGAGGGACCACGGATCGCTTAAAGTGCCAGCAGCCTTTTGCGAACCGCAACGCATTCGGGACGAACGAGCCGAGCCCCACTCCAGACAGGGAGAGTGACGATGAAAAGGATGTCGATATTCCGACCCGCCGCGGCGGCGCTGCTCGGCGCCGGACTGACGGTAGCCACGGCGCCGGCCGCCCCTGCGCAGTCGGTGAAGGTCGCCTACCCCGCCAAGTCCGATCCGACCGAACTTCCGGAAGTGTGGCCGGAAGAGGTCGGCGTCGATTCCGGCAGGCTGGTCGAACTGTCGAAGTGGATCCGCGAGCAGAAGCTAGACATTCGCAGCCTCGTGATCGTCAAGGACGGAAAGATCGCGTTCGAGCGATACAGCGACGGCCTGACCCGCGACAAGAACTACGAGCTCTACTCGATCACCAAGGCCTTAACCGCCATTCTCGCCGGCGACCTCATCGCCGACGGCAAGATCAAGCTCGACAGTTCGGTTAAGGACGTCATCGGTCAATGGCGGCCCGATCTCAAGGAGGCGGTGGCCGACAAGGGAGACGTCAAGCTCGGCAACGTCCTCAACATGACGACCGGCCTCTACTACGACTTCAAGCCGCCGAACGACCCGATCTACTACGACGCGCCCGATCGCCTGAAGCTTGCTGCGACGACCAAACCGCTGCTGCAGCCGGGCAAGGTGTTCCAGTACATGGACGTCAACCCGATCCTCGCCACGGCCATGCTGAGCGCGGCGGCCGGAACAAAACTCGGGGACTACGCCGAGGAAAAGGTGTTCAATCCGCTCGGCATGAAGAATTACGCCTGGACTCGCGCGGACGAGAAGGGCCTGGTGTCGGGCGGATGGGGCCTGCGTCTGCGGGCGGTCGACATGGCGCGTCTTGGCATGCTCGCGCTCCAGAACGGCCAATGGAAAGGCCAGCAGGTGGCGCCGCCCGACTGGATCAAGACTATGACGACCGGGCAAAGCACACCATTCTTCGGGTATTACTGGTGGGTCCACAACATCCTCGAGGGCGGCGTCGAAGGCGGCGACCGGCCCGAGTTCGACACGATGGGCTTCAAGGGCCAGAACATCGTGGTGCTGCCGCGGGAGAACGCGGTCGTGACGATGACGAGCATTCTCTCGCCGGACGGGGGACTGCGCGACGCAAAGTGCCTGCAGATCCTGCGCTACATGATGAGCGAGTTTATCCTCCCAGCGCTCGATGCAAAGCCGCCGGCGCCGACGCAGGCGCAGAAGACAGCGCTTCTCGAAGAGCTCCAGGCCGCCGAGGACAGCAAGGGCGTGCCCGGCTTTGCTCTCGACCCGAACAATACCGACGTGCCGCAATAGCCTGCGGGAATGGGCGCGCCCCTGCGGCACGCCCCTCTTCCGCTCGTCTTCCCGAACACCCGCCGCAGGTGTAGACCATGCGCATTCTTATCATCAACCCGAACACCAGCACAGGCGTCACGACCCGGCTCGAGGTCGCGGCGAAGCAGTCGGCGGCGCAAGGAACGACGATCGAGACCGCGACCGCAACCAGAGGCGTTCCTTACATAGCGACCCGCGCGGAGGCGCAGATCGGCGGCGCCGTGGCGCTCGAAATTCTCGCCGACCGGCATCGGGACTGCGACGCGGCGATCATCGGCGCATTCGGCGATCCCGGCCTGTTCGGCGCACGCGAGCTTTTCGACATTCCGGTCGTCGGTATGGCGGAGGCGTCCATGCTGACCGCCTGCATGCTGGGCCGCCGCTTCGCCATCGTTACGTTCGCGCGCGCGCTCGGCCCCTGGTATCAAGAATGCGTCGAGATGCACGGGCTTTCCGGCCGATGCGCCGGCATCCGGATGCTCGACGATCCGTTCGAGTCGCTTGGCCGAGTTCAGGAGGATAAGGAGAGCCTGCTTGCCGACCTCGCGAGGAAAGCCGCGCTCGATCTCGAGGCCGACGCGGTGATACTTGCTGGCGCGCCGCTCGCAGGGCTTGCCGCGCGCGTGCGGGATCGCGTGCCCGTCCCGGTCCTGGACCAGATAGCGGCGGCGGTGAAGCAGGCCGAGGCGCTCGTGACCCTCGGCGTCCGCAAGGCCACGGCGGGAACCTTCCGGCGGCCCGACGCGAAGGCGACAATCGGTTTGCGCGAGGCGCTCGCCGCGCGCATTGAGCATCGAGCTTTGTGATTCCTTCTCCCGCCCTTCTTTCACAACTTCGTGAAACCACTCCTCGTTCTCAAGAGAGCGGAAGGCGCCCTCTGGTTCTCACGCTACGAGAGCAAAAAGAACAAAGCAAAAAGACAACGGCTTTGTCACGGCAACGGTAGCGCGTCTCGAGTTCGGCGGGTAAGATGGCGCATGACGATCTCGTTTGCCCGCCACCGGTTCCCTCCTTCGATCATCCGAGACGCCGTTTGGCTCTATGTCCGTTTCACTCTTAGTTATCGTGACGTCGAAGATCTGCTCGCTGAGCGTGGACTGGATGTCTCGTACGAAACGGTGCGGCGATGGGTCTTGAAATTCGGGCCATTGTTCGCCCGTGAACTTCGCCGCCGACGCCTACGGCCAACGGCGCGGTGGCATTGTCGGGAGCCATTTTGGCTTGACAATGCGATTTGAAGAAAATCAAGGATTTAGCGGGAGCCACGAAGCTTGAGAATATCCATTTAATTTGACAATATGGCTTGCCGAAGCCATTTAATTTGAGAATTTGCGGATCAACCTTTTTGCGGATTCGGCGGACGATGATGAGTAGCGTGGATGGCGTTCCCGAAGACGAAAAGGCAGGTCAACGCAGGGAGGAAGGCTATCGGCGCGAGGAGGCGATCCGAGGCCTGCTGAAGCGGCACGATGACAGAAGAACTCTCGATCGGCGCCGTCGAAGAAATTGCGCACGAACTGGGTGTCAGCCGATCAACGATGTATCGATTGATCACGGCCTATCGAGCCGAACGGCACGGTGTCGTCGGTCGAGCCGCGAGTGCTGGGGCGACGAAAGAACACCCTGGTGTTGGACGCCAAGCGCGAAAAGCTAATCGCGGCGACGATCCACGAGATTTATCTGAAGCCCGAACGCCCGACCATGACATATCTGATCGAACAAGTGCGGGCGCGGTGCGCGCAAAAAGGCTTGCCGCCTTCCCGACCGCCGGACGATCAAGGCGCGCGTCGATCGAATTGATCGACGAACCGTCGCTCTTGAAGCGCAAAGACGTGAAGGGCGTCAAAGCCACAAAGGCCGTTCCAGGTCAGTACGTGACGTCGCGACCGCTTGAAGTCGTGCAGATCGACCACACCGAAGTCGACGTTTTCCTGGTCGATGAAACGACAAGGAAGACGATGGACAAGCGACCATGGCTGACGCTCGCCATCGACGTGTTCACCCGCATGGTCGTCGGATTTCATTTGTCGATGGACAAGCCGTCGCGCGTCTCGCTCGGCCTCTGCATGTTGAACGCGGTTTACGACAAGAGCGCCTGGTTGAAGGAGCGCGAGATCGACGCGTCGTGGCCGGCCGCCGGATTGCCCGAGGCCGTGCATGCGGACAACGGCGCCGATTTTCGCAGCCACGCTTTTGCCTGGGCATGCCGCGAAGAGGGCATCAAGTTGATCTTTCGGCCCGCAGGCGCTCCCCATTATGGCGGGCACATTGAGCGTCTGATCGGCACGATGATGGGGCGAGTGCATTTCTATCCGGGATCGACCTTCGCCAATCCGATCGCCCGCCAAGGCAACGAATCCGGGCGCTTCGCGGCCATGACGTTCCGCGAATTCGAGTGCGCGTTGGGATGGGAGATCGCCGGGCGCTACAACGAGGAAATCCACAGCGCCCTGCTCCGCCCGCCCATCGCGGTATGGCGCGAACATGAAGCTTCGCTGGCTTTGCGCATGCCCAAAGACCGAATGGCGTTTTGGGTCTCGTTCCTGCCCGACGCCCATCGAACACTCAGGCCGGACGGGATCTGGCTCCACGATATCCCCTATTGGTCGAACGCGCTTTCCGGCCAAGTTGGGCGCACGAAAGGCGAGCTTCTCGTCAAGTTCGATCCAAGAGATGTCTCACGAATATTCGTTCAGCATCCCGACGGCCGTTTCTAGAGGCCCGCGCGCGGCCTCTCGGTTTCCCCGCCATCAGCCTGCGGGAGTGGAAACAGGCAAGGAAAGCGCTCGGCGGAAAAGGCCGCAGGGAGCGGAACGACGAGCAGATCACCAAGACCGCGCTGGCGCAACGCCAGCTGATCGACGAGGCCATCGCCAAGACCGCCGCCGCACGACGGGCGCCGGACAGAGACAAAAACGATGGGGACGAGGCGGATTTCGGCTCGATGACCGGCATCAACTCGCGCATACCAACCGTGTTGGAACTCGTGGAGCGGCAGCGTGACCGGAAAACCCGACCATCTGACGGATGACGCCGGCGCCGTTTTGGCCGAGAGCATCGACGAGCGCATCTATTTCATCCGCTCGAAGCGCTGGATCGCCTATCCCAAAGCCATTGAGATCCTTGGACATCTCAACGCCCTGCTCAAACATCCGCGGACAACGCGGATGCCTTCTCTCGCTGTCTATGGCGACAGCGGCATGGGCAAGTCCATGTTGGTCGAAAAATTCAAGGATGACTATGCGCTGAGCGCCAGCGATAGGCCGCACGGGCCGAAGGTCGAAATTGTTGGTCGTCGAACTGGCGGGGCGACCGAACGAGCGCCGGCTCTTCGCGCAGATCCTCGCGGTCTTGGGCGCGCCGCAGAACCCGCGCGCCACAATCGTCGAGCTCGAGAGGACCACGGTCCGCCTTCTGAGCGACCTCGGCGTCCAAGTGCTGGTCTTGGACGAGATCCATAACGTTCTCGCGGCGTCCTGGCGCGAACAGCGCGTCGTCTTCAACACGCTGCGCTATTTGAGCAACGAACTGAAGCTGTCTCTGGTTTGCTTTGGGATCATGGAAGCCCGGCAAGCGATCAATGGCGACGTGCAATTGGCGCGACGTTTCGACTTCATTCTCTTTGCCGCGATGGATGGCGGGCAAAGAGTTCGAGCAACTCGTCCTGGCCATCGTCCGCAACCTGCCATTGAAAGAACCAAGCGTTCTGACGGTAAAGGGCTTGCGGCGAATTCTGTCTGGTCCAGCGATGGAGTCAGCGCGCGCATATTCCGGATGCTCAATGATGTTGCGATCGAGGCCATCGAAACCGGCGCGGAGCGGATCACGGACGAAGCGCTGGAGCGCTACAAGCCCGTGGGCGAAGACGAGGCGGCCTTCCAATGATTGGCGACGAAGACGAGGCTCACAGGCCACTGCCGGTGGTGCTCAGACCGGTCGCGGACGAATTGCTTTCGTCGTGGCTTGGCCAGGCACGCGGCCTACTATGGCGTCACGGGCCGTTCTTCGCCAAATGGCTGATGCTTGGCACGCGCAACTTCTCGGCTCTCGACCATCGGTTGGGATTGGCGCAGGTCGCGCGCCTATCGGAAAAACTCCGACTGCGATCCGATTGCGCTCATCGCGATGACGTTCATCGAATGCGCCGGCGCGATCCGCTGAATTGATCTGCCGGGGCAGGGCGCCGCAAATTTGCCGACCCTGCGCCGATCGGCACGCGCGCGAGGGCGCCTCTGGCGCGGTCCCGAAACATTGGCGAAAGGCTTGGCGCGTCACTTGCCCCGCTTGCGGCGCGCCCTTCTCGGACACGAACGAGCGTCCCGACTCCAGCGAGACCTTGCGCGACACCAGCCCATTCGTGTCGTCTCTGGCCGGAAGCTTTGGCCGGTGAGGCGATCATCGAGCGTTTCCTTCACGGCGACGGCTCATTCGAATATTCGCCGATCGCGCTCATGCGCGCGCTGCTCGTGCAGACTTGGCGGCCTTGCGGCTGCGAACGGTCGCGACCCCACTGTCGGCTGGGCGCTCGGCACGATCTTTCCTGAGTTCGACGAACTCGCGCGGCCCATCAAGCGCAGGATCAACCACTGCGGCCGTCGCGGCGCTGCCCATCTCTTTCCGTCCGGCGCTTCTGGCCGGCGTATCGCGGGCGATCGCCGATCCCGCCATTCTCGAAAGCTGTTCGGGACGAGACGATCTTGCGCGGGCGAAGGGCGTTTCGAACGCCTATGCGAGACAGCCCGAGCTCGAAGCTCAGGCGACAAGGAAAAGCCATCAAATGTGAGAATATTCTCGGTCGATATTCTCACATTTGATGGCTTTTTTGACGCGAAGTTCGATATTCTCAAGCCAAGATGGCTCCCGACAAGGAGGCGCCCGCAGGCGCTGCTCAGAACTCGCGCCAGCCGTCAGTCTCGGCCGCTGCCGTCGCTCCGCTCGTGACACGCTTGGCTGCCCTCGGTTGAGCCGGAGGAGCCGGGTCGATCGTTGCGCGAAAAGCGTGCGGGGCTGCAGTCTTCAGCTGCCGGCGCAAGGCGTCCTCCGAAACCTTCGACACCACGAACTGCTTGATGAGGCGGGATAGCTGTTCGCCCTCCGTGGCGAGCGACTGGCTCGCCGCGGTCGCTTCCTCCGCCATGGATGCGTTCTGCTGCGTCATCTGATCCATGTGGGTGATGGCGGTGGTCACCTGGGCCAGTCCGGTAGCTTGCGCGCTGGCGTCGGCCGCGATCGAGGAGACGGCGCGGTCGATCTCGGCCACACTCTTCTCGATGAGCGACAGCGAATTCGTGCTCTCGGTAACTAGCGTCACGCCATCCTTGACCTCGTGGCTCGACGTGGCGATCAAGGCCCTTGATCTCCTTGGCGGCTTCCGCCGCCCGCTGCGCCAGGGCGCGCACTTCGGCGGCCACCACCGCGAATCCGCGGCCGAAGTCGCCGGCGCGCGCCGCTTCGACCCCGGCGTTCAAGCGCCAGCAGATTGGTCTGGAACGCAATCTCGTCGATGACCCCGATGATTTCGCCGATCTTGCGCGACAACTCCTCGATCCGCTTCATCGCGTCGGCCGCGTTCCGCACGATTTCCATTCCCTTTTCGGAGACCTGGCGGGCGGTCGTGACAGACGCGCTGGCGCTGCGCGCGCCATCTGCGGTCTTGGTCACCCTGGACGTGATTTCGTTTAGCGCGGCCGAAGATTCCTCCAGGCTCGACGCTTGCTGCTCGGTGCGCTTTGACAGGTCGTTTGCGGCGACGGCGATCTCTTGCGTTCCGCTGCCGACCGCCTTCGCCGATTGCTCGACGCTGGCGAACGCGCGCTCAAGCTGCTCGAGCGCCGAGTTGAGATCGGCCCGAAGCGGCTCATAGGACTCTGCCAGGCGCTCGGTCACGCGATAGGCGAGGTTCTTGTCCGCCAGGTTCGAGACGGCGTCTCCAATTCTCTGCATCGCCTGTGATTGCTCCGCCGAGGCCCGCTCCCGCTCGGCCAGCGCCGCGGCCTGTTCGGCCTCGTAACGCCGCGCGGCCTCCTTGGCCTCGGCTTCGATCCGCACGCGCTCAATCGCATGGTCCTTGAAGACTTGCACCGCCGAAGCCATTTGGCCCACTTCGTCGCGGCGTCCGCGGTTCTCGATTTCGGTCTCCAGGTTTCCGCCGGCCAACTGCCCCATCCGGTCGCTAAGCTGCGACAGCGGCAGGGCGATCTTGCGTGACATGATCCAGATCGACAGGACTACGGCGAACAGAGTGGCCGCGAACCCCACGCTCGCGAGCCAGAAGATTCCCGAGCGGCCCTTCGCCTCGAGCTCGCCGGCGATCGCTTTGTTCTCCGCACCCACCTTGTCGGAGAGAGCGGTCAGTCCATCGTTCAACGATGACGACGCTTTGTCGACCTCGTGCAGCTGCCGGGACCCCTCGGCCATACTGTCGAGTTCCTCCGGCTTGAGACTGTGACCCGTCCCAAGCCCCGGAGTATCCTGGCCGATCTTGAATGGAGATTTCGCGCGTTCCGCGATGGCGTCGAACTGCTTCGACAGCCCGGCAAGCTCAGCCGCGTGGTCGGGGAGAAGCCCGGCGGCCTCAGCAATCAGATCGTCGGTACGCGGCGCAAGTCGTCGAAGAATTTTTTTCTCAATTTCGTTCTCCGATACGGCCTGCGAAGCGCCCGCATCGTCAGCGTACATCAGCGACTGGAACACCGTGATCTTGAGGAGATTGCCGGTACGCGTCGCCTTCAGGAGCGAAGCCAGCCCTTGATCGCGCCGATCGATAACGTCTTGCGCGGCGGTGTTGAACCAGGACAACTTGTAACTGCCGACTACTACGTTCGTCAGCACCGCGATCGCCAAGACGACGACAGGGATCAGGGCTTTCGTTCGAATTCTCAGATTGTCCAGGAACATAGTGGAACCTACAGCGGCCGTGTGAAAAATGGTGCGGCGTTCGCGCCTTGAATTGGGGAGACAGCCCGATCGGGTGGGCGGGCGTGCGCGGCGTCATGCCTGAGCGGGACGGAAATCTGGCTCGCACACCGATCTCAATAGCCAAGACCCATTAAAGACCGCTTAGGAAAATATAACCTTCATTGCGACGTAATAAATGGACCCTACTGTTTACTCTCATGTCGCACCGTCCTCAGGTCGTATAAATCAACTCTTTCCGCGAACTTTGTTTGTTGTTATGACGGCCTCCCTCGGGAAAGTCCGGCAGTTCTTGGAACGCGACAAATTCGCGTGCGAATTCCGACGCAATCCAACAGCCGAGCTTCCAGAGCCTGGTCGGTGATGTTGTCGGCCAACGGCGATGCCAGCCCGGCCGCCGTCGCCGGCTTCAAATTGTCCTGGATCGTCGAGCGCGCCACACCAAGTCGTCGCCGATCTCGCGCGCGCTAAGCGTCGCCGTCTCTGGACATCCCGACAGTATAATTAGATTTTAACGAATGCGGTTCATCGCTTCGAGCGTGCTAGCCGGACCGCTTCCCGGCTTAGGCATGATGCCGCGCACATACCCCGTCCGACGGGCTGTCCTCCCCCACTCCAAGCGTCAAAGCCGCTCCTGACCAAGCGGCCGCCGCGGGACTCCGCAATGTCTTCAGACGTGAGCACGTCATCGGCCGAACCGTTGGACACGGCGGCCCCCGAAGCCGCCGCCGGCGCTCTCCTGCGGGTGTCTGCTGACAAGGTCGGCCGGCTGATGGATCTCGTCGGCGAACTGTCGCTCAGCGTTTCGGAAACGATCCGCTCTTCCGATCTGGAGGGTCTCGAACTGACCGAGTTCGAGAAGTCGGCGCATCGGCTGATGATGGTGGTGCGCGAGGTCCAGGACGCCGCCGCCGAATTGCGGCTGGTGCCTGTCGGCGACGTTTTCCGCCGTATGCGGCGGATGGTGCGCGAACTGGAACGCACGACCGGCAAGGAGATCGACCTCGTCCTCGAGGGCGAGGATACGGAAATCGACAAGGTGGTGGCTGACCGCTTGTACGAGCCGCTGGTGCACGTGGTGCGCAATTGCGCCGATCACGGCATCGAGCCGCCCGACGAACGCGAGGCGCTCGGCAAGCCTCGTCGCGGGCGCATCACTCTCTCCGCATCGCCTGTCGGCGGCGACATTCAGATCGCGATCGCCGATGACGGACACGGTCTCAATCGCGATCGCATTCTGGCTCGCGCACGCGAACGCGGGCTGTTCGCGCGCGACGAGGAACCGGACGACGCGGCCTTGTGGAAGGTGATCTTCCAGCCCGGATTCTCGACGGCTGAAACCGTGACCAATTTGTCCGGGCGCGGCGTTGGCATGGACGTGCTCAACACCACCATGAAGGCGCTGCGTGGGCGCGTTGCAATCGACAGCGAGAGAGGGCGCGGAACCAAAGTCGTTTTGGCCATCCCGCTGACATTGGCGTTCCTCGACTCGCTCGTCATGCGGGTCGGTTCGCGTCTCTACGCCGCGCAGATCGACGTGGTGGCCGAGATCTTTCAGCCAGGCAGCGAACAGATCTCGCACGTGTCAGCCGAGGGCGGGGCCGAAATGGTGCGGGTGCGCGACGCTTTGATCCCCGTCTGCCGACTTCAGAACTTTTATGGCGAACCGGTGGGCGAACTGGCGCCGCTGGAGACATTGATCGTTGTCGTGTTCAACACCAGCCACGGACGGATCGGCGTTCCCGTCGACGAAATGTTTGACCAGCAGCAGGTCGTCATGAAGCCGCTGCAGGGTCAGTTGGAGAAGATTTGCGCCAGCCTCGGCTGCGCGCTGCTGGCTTCCGGCGAAGTCGCGATCGTGCTCGATTGCGAACGCCTCGCCGAGGGAGCGTGAGCGCCATGGCGGACCCGGCGCTCAGCGAGGACTTCGACGACGCAGCCTATGAGCGGATTCGCGCGTGGTTGAACAATCGTTGCGGCATCTACTACACCGAGAAAAAGACAGAGCTGCTCTCACAGCGCTTGGCGAGAGTGATCGAGCGCCTCGGCCTCGGCAGTCTCGACAATTTGGCGCTCGCTCTCGAAAGCGACCAGGAGGGCGACATCGAGTTGGCGGTCGTGGACGCCGCGTCGACCAACCACACATTCTTTTTCCGCGAACCCCAGGTTCTCGACTATTTCGCCAACGCCATCCTGCCGGCGCTGACCCACAAGGCGGAGTTGCGCATTTGGAGCGCTGCGTCTTCGACAGGCGATGAAGCCTACACGCTCGCGATGCTGGCGGCGGAGGCGCTCGGGCCCGCGCAGGCGGCAAGCTGTGTCTCCATTCTCGGCACCGACATCAGCGCTCCGGTCATCGTCCAGGCCGAATCCGCCGTCTACGGCAAGGCGCATCTCGAGCACACGCCGGACCACTATTTGAACCGCTATTTCGATCCGATTGGCGACGACGAGTTCAAGGTGCGCGAGGCGATCCGGCGGATGTGCACCTTCCGGCGCCTGAATTTGAAGGCCCGGCCTTTCCCGTTCCGCCGGCCCTTCGACGCCGTTTTCTGCCGTAACGTCCTCTACTATTTCGATCGCGCGCATCAGCGCCGGACGCTGGAGGCGCTCTACGATGTGACCGAACGGGGCGGTTGGTTGTTGACCAGCGTCACCGAGTCCGTGCGCGATCTCGACACCCGCTGGACCTGGATCGGAGGCGGAATTTACCGCAAGATCGCATGAGCCTGCTCCGCCATTCGCCAATCCGCGTGTTGATCGTCGACGATTCCGCCATGGTGCGGAAGATCCTGTCGGTCGGGTTGGCGAAAGACCCCGATATCGAAGTGATCGGTCAAGCGTCCGACCCTTACCGCGCTCGCGATCTCCTGGTGGAACTTCAACCCGACGTCATCACGCTCGATGTCGAGATGCCGAAGATGGACGGCGTGACCTTCCTCAAACGCTTCATGCCGTTGATGCCGACCCCGACCGTGGTCATTTCGTCGCTGACCCAGGCGGGCAAGCGCATTTGCCTCGAGGCGCTCGAGGCCGGCGCCGTCGACGTGGTGGCCAAGCCCGTTCTCGGACTCGTGGACGGTCTGCCGCTGCTGCTCGACGACATTTGCCGCCGGGTGAAGGCGGCGGCGAAAGCGGACGTATCCCGATTTGCGCGCGGTCGCGCGGGGCCTGCGATCGAGGCGATCTCCTCGTCCCTGGAGGAAACCACCGATCGCCTCATCGCCATTGGCGCTTCGACTGGCGGCGTCGAAGCGTTGGGGCGGATCCTACCGACCTTTCCCGCCGATGCGCCCGGCATCGTCATCGTCCAGCACATGCCGATGGGCTTCACGGCTTCTTTCGCCGAAAGGCTCGACGGCCTCTGCCAAATGCGCGCGAAAGAAGCCGAGACCGGCGACCGAGTGTTGCCGGGACGGATTCTGCTGGCGCCGGGCGGGTTGCGTCATATGACGATCGAGCGCTCGGGCGGTCAATACCGGGCGGCGCTGAAAGAAGGCGACGAAGTCAACTACTCCCGCCCAAGCGTGGATGTCTTGTTCCATTCCGTCGCGGCGGTCGCCGGCCGCAACGCCGCGGCGGCGCTGCTGACCGGCATGGGCAAGGACGGCGCGGCAGGGTTGTTGGCGATCCGACAGGCCGGCGGTCGAACTTACGCCCAGGACGAGGCCAGCTCAGTCGTTTTTGGCATGCCTGGCGCAGCCCAACGCCTGGGCGCCGCGGAAGCAATGGCGCCGCTGGAGAAAATTCCCGCGCTGCTGGTGCGGGCTCTGAACGCAAACTAACAGGAGAGAAGGATGGCCCAAATGGCCCAAGCGACCGGGGAGCCTAGGTCGAACGACAACATCAATGCAGACCTCGCCTTCAACGAAGAAAACAATATCGACGATATGTATCTGACTTTCGCCGTCGCCGGCGAAGACTACGGCGTTGGCATTGGTTTCGTGACTGAAATCGTCGGGATGCAGAAGGTGATGGAGGTCCCCGACGTGCCGCATTTCATCCGCGGCGTCATCAACCTGCGCGGCAAGGTGATCCCGGTCATGGATGTACGCCGTCGCTTCGGCATGCCGGAGGCGACCTATACGGAACGCACGGTCATTATCGTACTCGACATCAACGCCATTCCCATCGGCCTGGTGGTCGACGCCGTCAGCGAGGTGTTGGAAATCGCCGAAAGTCAGATCGATCCGCCGCCGAAGTTCGGCGCCAATCGAGACGGAACCGGTGTGATTCGCGGGTTGGGCAAGCAGGGCGACCGGGTCGCCATCCTGCTCGATATCGATCGATTGGTGTCCGCGCAGTCGGTCGATCTCCGCAATGGCGGAACGGAACTCAGAGGAGCGGCCTGATTCACCGGCGCTTGCTCATCTACAACCTGATTTGCGGAATTGAAACTATCGAACGACGCGTCGAGCTCCGGCTCGGATAAATAACGAAAGGAACGTATCCATGTCTGAATCCATCAAGGCGGGGCCGGGCGATGGCTCCAATGAGAAGCTGTCGCAGGAAGTCATGCGTCTGGTCGAGGCGTCGAAGAACGGCCAGTTGTCGGAGCGCGCCAACGTTGCGGCCTTTGGCGGCGAAGATGCGAAGTTGCTGCGCGGCTTGAACGAAATGCTCGACGCCATTCTGCTGCCCATCGGCGAAGGCAATCGCATTCTCGACCAGATCGCCAAGGGCAAGATCGACGAGCTGATCGCTCAGACCTATCAGGGCGATCACGAGAAAATGAAACAGAACGTCAATGGCATAGCGCTGGTGCTGCAGAAATTCCAGGCCGAATTCGTCAAGCTGACCGAGTACTCCCGCGAGGGTCGGCTCGAAAAGCGTGGCGACGCCTCCGCGTTCGCCGGCGCCTATGGCGAGATCATCAAAGGCGCCAACGCGATGCTCGACGCCATTCTGCTGCCGATCGGCGAGGGCAATCGTATTCTCGACCAGATTGCCAAGGGAAAGATCGACGAGTTGATCGCTCAAACCTATCAGGGCGATCACGAGAAGATGAAACAGAGTGTCAACGCCATTGCGCTGGTGTTGCAGAAGTTCCAAGCCGAATTTGCGCAGCTGACCGAGTACTCGCGCCAGGGTCGGCTTGAAAAGCGCGGCGATGTCTCCGCCTTCGCCGGCGCGTACGGCGAGATCGTCAAAGGCGCCAATGCGATGCTCGACGCCATTCTGCTGCCGATCGGCGAGGGCAATCGCATCCTCGACCAGATCGCCAAGGGCAAGATCGATGAGCTGATCACGCAGACCTATCAGGGCGACCACGAGAAGATGAAACAGAGTGTCAACGCCATTGCGCTGGTGTTGCAGAAGTTCCAGGCTGAATTTGCGCAGTTGACCGAATACTCGCGCCAGGGTCAGCTTGAAAAACGCGGCAATGTCGACGCTTTCTCCGGCGCGTATGCCGAGATCGTCAAAGGCGCCAACGCGATGCTCGACGCCATTCTGCTGCCGATCGGCGAGGGCAATCGCATCCTTTCGCAGATATCCGTCGGCGATTTCCGTGAAACCGTCGATATCGTCTGCCACGGCGATCACCAGAAGATGAAGGACTCCATCAACGCGGTGCACGGCGCCGTCAGCACGCTGATCGCCGACGCGGGTCAGTTGGCTCAGGCCATCGTCGACGGCAACATCAACGCGGAGGCCAACTCGAGCAATTACAAAGGAGACTACAAGAAGATCATCGACGCTTTCGAGAAGGCGTTCGTCGGGCTTAACAACACCTTCTACCAGATCGTCGACGCGGTCGAGCAGGTCGGCCAGTCGGCCGAACAGTTGAACGCCGCTTCGCAGAACATGGCGTCGACCTCGGAGGAGCAGTCTTCGTCGGTGGAGGAAGTGAATTCCAGCCTAACGGAGACCGACAGCCAGGTGAAGGCCAATACCGACGGCGCCAACACGGCCAACCAGCTCGTCATGAGTACGTCCCAGGCGGCCAGCGCCGGTCAGGCCAAGATGGAGGCGATGACCCACGCGATGAGCGAAATCAACACTTCGTCGCGCAACATCGCCAAGATCATCAAGGTCATCGACGAAATTGCGTTCCAGACTAATCTCTTGGCGTTGAACGCGGCGGTCGAGGCGGCGCGCGCCGGCCAGCATGGGCGGGGTTTCGCGGTGGTCGCTCAGGAGGTGCGCAATCTCGCCGGCCGAAGCGCCAAAGCGGCCCGGGAAACCGCAGAACTGATCGAGAACTCGGTCAAGCAGGTCTCCGACGGGGTCGGCATCGCCAAGGAAACCAGCGAAGCCCTGAACCAGATCGTCACCAACGTCGTCAAGGTCAAGGACCTCGTCGGCGAGATCGCCACCGCCAGCGCCGAGCAGTCGCGCGGCGTCGGCCAGATCAACATCGCCATGAACCAAGTGGCCAAGGCTGCGCAGGAGGGCAGCCAGCAATCCGAGGAGTTGGCGTCGGCGTCGTCGGAGCTGGCGTCGCTCGCAGGCAACATGCGCGACGAAGTTCGGCGCTTCAAGCTTCGCGAGCGCAAACTGATCGCGAACGAAATGAGCGGCCTAGAGGGCTTGACCACCGACATGGTCAATCAGCTGAAGGCGATGCTGGCCGCGCAGCACAAGGCGCCGGCGCCGGAACCGGCCAAAGTCAGCGCATCGCCGCGCCGGTCGCCGAAGTCGGTAGTGCCGCTCGATCATGACGCACGGGGCTACGGCGCCTTCTGACATGCGATGTCGTTGTCACCCCCCGGTTTTTGCCGGGGGGCTCCTACGATGAACAATAGGCTGGAGGGTTTCAGATGGCAGCCAAAGTCATGATTGTCGACAACTCGGCGATGATGCGCATGATTGTGAAGGGGATTCTCGACAAACATCCTGGTTTCGACGCGGTCGCGCATGCCGCCAACGGCAAGCAGGCGCTGGCCGAATTGCAGAAGCATCCGGACCTGGATTTGATCTTGTTGGATATCGAGATGCCGGAGATGAACGGGTTGGAATTCCTCCGGCACGCCAAGATGAAAACAAGAGCAAAGATCTGCATTCTGTCCTCGGCCGCGACATCCGGTTCGCCAACAGCCGCCAAGGCGCGCGAACTGGGCGCCCATGCCATCGTCACCAAGCCGTCGGGCGCGGCGTCCTATGACCTGGCGGAAAAGCGCGGAAGCGAGCTGGTCTCCGTAATGCACAAGCTGGTCCACGCCTAGCAGCCGGATCGGCTCGCGCCCGAACCGCGCCATTAAACGAACGGCTCATGCGCGTTGAAGTCCGTACGAGGTGATGCATGTCCGACGAAATGGATGAAATCTGGCAATTGTTCGCCGACGAAGGCGGCCAGTCGTTGGACGTGGTCGAAGAGATCCTACTATTCCTGAAGGAGAACCCAACCGGCCAGGCAGATATCGCTGGCCTTTTCAGGGCCATGCACACCTTCAAAGGCAATAGCCGCGTCCTCGGCTTGGGGGTGATCGAATCTCGCGCGCATTTGGCCGAGGACCTCATTGGCCTCGTGCGTGATGACGGCGTCCCGCTCGGACCGGAACTCCTCGAGCTCCTTCTTGAGACTGTCGACGCTCTTCGCGGCATGCTGGAGACGACCCTGTCTTCGCGCCGCGATGCAGAGGAAGCGACAACCTCGGCGCTCGCCGAGCGCATGCGGGCGATGTTTGACCGCTGCAAAGCCGAACCCGCGCCAGAGTCGCCCGCGCCGCCGCCGTCGGACCCGCCGGCGCCGGAACTCGTGCGCGAGCCCGATCCGGATGTGAAGGACGCGACTTCGCCGGAGGCCCCGGAAGAACGGTCGTTGACCGAGGCGGCGACGGAGCCCATGTCCGAGCCCGAGCCGGAAATGAAGGGCGCGGCCGAGCCGCGGCCTGACGACGGCCTCGTCTTCGACCCGGTTCCTCGCGCGTCGCTCGCGGAAGACTCGATGTACCGAGAGATCTTCTCGGGCATGGCGCGCGAAGTGCTGATCGAGATGCGCCGGGCGGTCGAGGCGTTCCCGTCCGCGGCGGACGCGGCGCAGGCGACGTTGACGAGCGAAGCCGAGCGGTTGCGTTTCGCCTCCGAGCAGATCGGTTTGCGAGAATGGCGCGACGCGCTGGCCTCCTTCTCGGCGGAGCCGGCGCCGTCCTTCGAACAGGCGCAATCGCTGATCGCGCAACTGGCGGCGATTCTCGATCGCGACTTTGGAGCTGGCGATTGCACGCCGGCGGGCAAAGGATGCGGCGAACGCCCGGTTCCCGCCCCGAACGACCCGCTTCGATCCTTCTGCGAAGCCCTGGCGCCGAAGTTGGCCTTGATTTTGGATGTGGACGAACGCCTCTGGAGGGGCGAAGCGCTCAACAGCGAAAGCTTGGCTCAGGGCGTCGACGAGATCGCGGCGCTGTGCGAGCCGATGGGCTTCGAACGGCTCGCTGGCGCAGCGCGCGATCTCATCCAGGCGCATGGAAAATCGATCAAGTTCCGCCGAGGCAAGTTCCGCATCTACGAGGAACTGGTCACGGTCTTGGAGTCCTACCCGCAGTGTGCGGGCGAGCTGCCGATTCGCCCGCTCGCCGACTTGCAAACCTGGTGCGCCGAAAGCGCGGCCAAGATCCTGCTCGATATGCGCAGCGCGTTGGATTGGATAAGGGCGGGCGGAGTTGAGCGTCGCGAGCCGATCAGCGGCTTGCTGCGGTTGGTCTTTCACGCGTGCAACCATCACAAGCTCGAAACGCCCGGGCGCCTCTCCATGGCGCTGCTCGACGTGTTCGCCCGGGCGGAGATGGAGGGAAATCCACCGGATCCGGTGTTGCAGCAGATCACGCGGTCTTTCATCGCCGTGATGGAGCTTGTCTTCGACGCGGCGAACGCAGGCGGCAGTCCGGACATGACGGCGGTCGAAGCGCTGTTCCAGGAAGCGGCGACGACGACCTTCGCGTCGTCCTCCCATATCGAGGCGCGTCTCGGCCTGCCGAAGGCCTTCCATAACCTGTTGTCCCCGGAAAGCGTCCAGACAGCGCTGGCGGCGATGGACGCCAGGCTGCGCTTCTACATCGTGCGCGCCGACCTCAATGCGAGCGACGAGTTGGCCGCTGCGTTCCTGACCTGGGCCGGGTCCGGCGAGGCGACCGTCATCACCAGCGCCACCGTCTTTCAAGGCGACGTGTCGCTGTTCGACTTCCTGCTTGCGTCCGCCCTGAATGAGACGGCCTTGGTCGACGCGCTTTCCCGCCTCGATCCTGACGGAGCGGCGCTGAAGATCGAGATGACCCTCGAGGACCGCGACGCGAACGAGGACAAGGACGCTGGCGCCTCGACGGGCGCGGAAAAGCCGGACGTCGACAGAGCGCTCTCCGAGGGAACGCCGGCCCGTGACACCCTGTCGGTCGGCATGCTGGAATTGATCGGGGCGATTGTCGCGAGCCAGGCCGCGATCAGCAACGTCCTGGCTGAACTCTCAGAGGAAGACTCGACCCACGCGGTCGAGTTGGAGATGCGCCACGCTGATGGCGACTGGAATGTCGCGCGCGAGCCGGTGTCCCGCTATCTGAGCGGCGTGCAGGAAAGAATCGAAAGGCTGGCTCAGGCCCAAGCGCAGGTAAAAGGCCTGCTTGACCGGCTCCAGGAAGAAGCGATCGCCATACGCAATCGTCCATCGGCGCTGCTGTTGAAGCCCTTGGCGCCGTTCGCCGAGATCATCGCCCGCCAGTGCGGGCGCGAAGTCGTCGTCACGACCAGCGGCGACGACACGCAGCTCGATTTCAGCACCCTGGAGGCTCTGAAAGAGCCGCTGCGCGCCCTGGCGGCGTTGTCCGTCCAGCACAGCCTGGAAGCGCCGGAGCGTCGGATCGCGGCCGGCAAGGATCGCCGTGGACGCGTCCACGTCGCCATAACGAAACGGGACGATCAGATCGTCGCCACGGTCGAGGACGATGGATCGGGACTCGACCTCGCCCCGATCGTCCGACGGGCGGAGCAACTCGGCTGGCCCGCAGGGGCCGACCCTATGAACCTGATCCTGCGTGAGGGATTCGGCCCGTTGGCCGACGGCGCCGGGACGAAAGCTATCGATTTTGCCGCGGTTCGCGCGGCGCTCCGCGCCCATGGCGGCGAACTTCAGCTCGCCAATTCGCCATCCGGCGGAGTGCGCGCCACCGTCGCCCTGCCGCTGGCGATGGCGCTGGTGGATGGCATGGTGGTCCGGGTCGGCGCCATCACCTATGTCGTCCCCATTGGCTCGATTCGACGCATCGTCCACTCCGGTCGCGCCGATCTGATGCGAATCTCCGCGGCCGAAGGACGTTACATGCTGAAATTGGCCCCGGACGAGGTGCTGCCGGTGAAGTTTCTCAGGCGTTGCAGCGCAATTGAGCGGGACGATCAGACCGATTCTCTTTTCGGGTCGTTCGACGCCGCGCCAGCGGAAACGACGGCCTCGGCAGGGCCAGATGAACAAAAGCGCCTGTTCGTGGTGGCGGGCGCGTCCAGCCGGCGTTGCGCTCTTCCCGTGGACGAACTCGTCGGACAGGAAATGGTGCTGGTCCGTCCACTCCAGGGACATCTCGCCGACATTCGCGGCGTCAGTGGCTGCGCGCTGTTGAGCGGCGGTCTGGTGGGGATGGTGCTCGACATGAGCTACGTCCTCGGCGATCTGGATGCTCACTGCCTGTCGAGCCCGCTGCAAGATGTGGTGGCGGTAGCGGCCTGAATTCTGTTTGGCTGAAGCATATTTGGGCGGATTTTGCCCTCTAAGTCGGGCGGGTTTACGACTGCTCACCCCCGCATTTGCGACGCCTATGGCGCAATAATCTGGTCTCCGCCCGTTCCTGGTCACATAGGCGATGTCGTGAGGATGAGGAGATCGTAGCGGTCGAGCTGGAGATCGCGGTCTCGACCGCCAGTTCGCGCCGCGCCGCCTGCAGCGCTGAATGAAGTCGGTGGTGCGGGCGAACAGCACGCGCGTCATTCCAGAGTCCTTTCTGAAGAGTTTCGAGTAATTTTCGTAGTTTTCCTGACGAAGGGCGTCCTCGACATTTGGCGAAGCGAGAGACATGGACGGGGAGGCGCCCTTGGTAAGTTCTCTCGCGAGCCGCAAAGGCAGAGCGGGAGCACCGACTTGCGGCCTCTCGACGACGAGGTCTCCTCGCTCACTTCGTAGGGTCGATTTCGCGGCCCTTCTTGCCTGATGCCGCCGCACCGATGCGATCAGGGCGGTCAATCGCTTGCCGGTGATGCGGGCCCCATTGCCCTGAACGACCCCTTGGTTGGCGAGGGCCGCCGCGATTTCAACCCAAGTGGCGCCAGCATCGTATCGCCGTTGCAGCGCATCGATCTGACCACGGAACGACGTCCATGGCCCCGGTGCGGCGACGACCGCCCGAACCAATATCTACCGGCCGCTCGGACTTCGCGGCGCGGAATGGGCATCCAGCTTAACCAGATCGATCTTCACCCGCTGACAGGTAGCCGACCCCCGTAAACATCCTGCGTATGAAGCGGAAAGGAGTCAATCGTGACCCTTACGGACCATTAAGGACCAACGTGGACCACAGGAGCACCAAAAAGGACCACAAGAGGACCATTGAAGACTACAGAATGACCACAGGAGGACTACCAAAAGACCACAAAAATTATCATGCACACCCCACGCACTGAAGCGCCCGACCACGACGCCTTGGGGCCCTGAATGCTGGAACTGGGCCCCGCGCATGGCAAGGCCTGCCAACATGAACGCCGGGAAGCTGCCAGTCTGTCATAGCCCAGGAGGAGCTTCTTCCCTCTGCCAGCTTGAAAGCATGGTGGTGTCGGCGTCGAGACATTTGTGGGGAGGCTGACAGCGAGCAAGTGAGGGCCACTCCTGACCTCGGATACCCGCCGCCGCACCCCCGGGGTGCACAGGTGTGATCGAATTCAAAAAGAGTCAAAACGAGGCATTTCGCAGCAAAACGCAGCAATCCGAAGCCGCCTCGGAACGCTTCGAAATGCCTCGGTCTCTCGGGCAAGATAAGCTTCGCCTGTGCAGGGGAGACGATGGGTATTGAAAAAGCGCATGAAAGTGCGCGCCCTCGCGCTTGGCGGCTTGCTTCCCTTTCCGTCGGACGGCGCTGCCACGAAAGGAGTGCTCGCATCACCGTACGCAGGAACCCTTTGATGACGTGTTATTTTGTTACTCGCCACGCTTATCGTTCTCTTAGGATAATTAGAGCACCTTTCTCAATGCGGCTTGAAGGTACGCCTTTAAGGGCATGACGCCATCCGCGAAGGCCGGCCGGACCGGCATGTCACCTCGAAAAATGATGGAATCAGCGCGTCTTGGGCTGCCGCGAACGCATGTGGCAACCCGAGGGATTAGTGACGCAGGGTCGCGCGGCGAATACCCGATCGGGCGGGCGGCGACCGCGTCGGAAGTCAAGTGTGTGGCCCCATGAATGCTTACGGCGCAAGGAACACCAGTCCCGACGATCAATCGGCTACGACAAACGACGTGGTACGCACTGGAGCGGCGAATTCTGCATCGCCTCACGGCAACTCTCGTTCGCTGCAAAGCGATCTCGAACGCAGCCTGAAGGAATTCGCAGCCGATGACGACACAGCGCGCCGCGACGCCAAACCGGAACCAGCCGCGTCGGGCGGAACCCTAGCGCGCCGACTAGGGAAGGTCGCGCTGGGTCTCGCCGTGGTTGGCGCGCTCGGATGGGTTCCGCTCCGGACTATGCTCGCCACGACGAGCGTCGAAGCGATGGTCAACGCGCGCGTCGAAACGATCCGATCGCCCATCGAGGGGATCGTCGCTGCGATTCCAGGCGCCGCCGTAGACTGGGGCGCGTCCGGCGCCGTCCCCCGTCTACGTATCGTGGACTCGCTGGCCGATCACACGCACCTGGACGATTTGCGGCGTCAGCATCAGGCGCTAGAATCCGAGGCGCGCACGCTGAGTCGTGAATCAGAATTGGCGAAAGCCGCGCAGGAGACGCTCGACGGGCAGATCGCAAAGTTTCGGGCTGGGCGGCTGAAGCTGCTTGAGGCAAGACTGGCGGAACAAAGTGCCCAAATCGAAGCCGCGGAGGCGCGGGCGACCCAAGCGACAGCCAACAAGCGCCGTACGGACCAACTGCTCAAGACCGGCGCCTCGACTGTCGCTGAAAGCGATCGCAGGCTCTATGAGTCGCTTATCGCCAATTCGACCGAGGTCGCCGAGAAGAAGCGCCTCATCGAAACCCAGGTCGAGCACGACGCCATCGCGCAAGGCGTCTTTGTCGGCGATAGCTACAATGACAGCCCAAGCTCGGAGCAGCGCGCCGCGGATCTTCGACTGAAGGCCGGCGAACTCGAAGCGCGGGCAGTGGCCGTTCGCTCGGCATCGATGCTACTCGCGGAACAGATCGCTGAGGAGGAAGAGCGCTTTCGCCAGCGGTCGGAGGCACACGTCGATCTGCCGTCGAGCGGACGCGTCTGGGAAATGCTGACCGCGCCCGGCGAGCGCGTCGGCAAAGGACAGGATCTCATGCGGGTGCTCGATTGCTCCCGTACCCTCGTCAGCGCGGGCGTCGACGAAAACGTCTACAATCGACTGGAGATCGGCGGCCGCGCGACGTTCCGACCCTCGCAACGCAACGCGAAATTGTATGACGGGGTGATCGTGAACCTTACGGGCGCGGCCGCCGCCTCCGGCAATTTCGCCGTTCCGCTTGCGGCGATGCGCAAGACCTTGTTTTACGTCACGGTCGCCGTCGATGGCATGAGCGAGGGCCGCTGCGCGGTCGGACGAACGGGAACCGTCACGTTCTTGACGAGCGATCAAACAGGAGCCAACGCAACCGGGGCTAGGGCAACCGGCAATAGTGTTGCGGCGCTCAGGTCCGTTTTGTTCTGAGATCGTCGACGTGCCGAGCTTCACAGACGACCCGATCCTCTCTGCACTGGTCCCAACCTTCGTTGCCTTCGGCCTATTCCTCGTCGTCAGCGCCCTTTGGCCGAAGCCGACGACGGCGAGCCGCTCGATCGTGATCGCGATCAGCCTTGGCATCATGGCCCAGTATGCGTGGTGGCGGATCACGGCGACGTTGCCGGCGCCCGCCCTGAGCTTCGAATATGAGATCGCACTTGTGTTTCTCGTTGCGGAGGGCGGCGGCATGCTTGCCGCTGCTCTGTCGCTGGTGTTTCTTTTGCGGACGCGCAATCGATCGGCAGACGCCGACGCGAACACTGAATGGCTCGAAAGGCGATCTGGGTATTCGCTAGTCGACGTCCTGATCTGCTCGTACAACGAGGAGCGGACGATTCTCGAGCGGACGATCGTCGGCGCGCTGGCGATGGACTATCCGAATTTCCGCGTCTGGATGCTCGACGACAGTCGGCGCGATTGGCTCAAGATCCTCTGCGCTCGACTTGGCTGTCGGTACGTGTCCCGCCGCGACAACAAGCACGCCAAGGCCGGCAATATCAACCACGCACTTAAGCTCCTCGCGGCCCTTCCCGATCCTCCCGAATTCGTCTCCATTCTCGACGCTGATTTCGTACCAACTCCGCGCTTTCTCAAGCGCGCGATGACGCTCTTCCGCGACCCGACGATCGGGGTCGTGCAAACGCCGCAGCATTTCGTCAATCCGGACCCCATCCAGATCAATCTCGGGACGGCGAAGCTGTGGCCCGACGAGCAACGCTACTTCTTCGAGGTCGTCCTGCCAGCGAAGGACGCCTGGTCGGCCGCATTCTGCTGCGGCACGTCCTCGATCATCCGCATGAAGCCGTTGTTCCAGATCGGCGGTTTCCCAACCGACTCAGTGACGGAAGACTACCTTCTGACCTTGCGCCTGAAGGAGATCGGGTTTTCGACCGCCTACCTTAACGAGCCGCTGACCTTCGGCCTCGCGCCCGAAGGACTGAAGGAATACATCACCCAGCGCGCACGTTGGTGTCTTGGCTTCATGCAGATCGCCCGCGGGCGGAGCGGTCCGCTGTCGACGCGAAGCAATCTTGCATGGCTCGATCGTTTGTCGCTTGTCGAAGTCTTTCTCAACTGGACCGCGGTCAACATCATGCGAATCGTTGGGCTGATCATCCCGACCGTCTCTCTGGCGTCCGACATCCGCCCGTTCCAGGCGTCGCTCCGTGACGCGGCGCTTCACTTCACCCCTTACTGGGTATGGGGCAGCCTCGCGATGTACTGGCTGTCGGATGGACAAATCGTGCCCATCTTGACCGACGTCGGCTATCTGATCTCTGCGCCCCAAATTCTCAGGGCGGCATTCGTGGGACTGTTGCGGCCCCAGGGTCAAAAATTCAAGGTCACCGCAAAGGGCGGCGATCGCACCCGCCGGTTCGTCGAGTGGGGCGTGATGCGACCCTTCGCAATTCTGATCGCCTTGTCGATCGCGGCAGTCATGGTCGCATTCTATGTGAGCGGGAGAGCGGACACCCTTCGCGATGCGTCGCCCTCGCTCTTTTGGATCTGGTACAATCTGATCGTTCTCACCGTCCTGTGCTTTGTCTGCATCGAGCGTCCGCGCATGCGCTCGGCCGAACGCTTTAAATCCCACGACGTCGTCAAGATCAGGCTGCCCGAGGGCGACAGGGCAGCACAACTCGCCGACCTTTCGATTACAGGCGCCCGCGTCTTCGGCAAGCCGCCCCGCAGCGTGGGGGAACGGATCGACCTCGAGCTGTCCGACGTCGTCGTTGCCGCGACGATCGTTCGCGTTGAAGCCGACGCCTTCGCGGTCTCTTTTGCCCCGTCCTTAGAAGTCCCGCGTCGCCCTGATCCGCCTATTCTACTCCGGCGAGCACCTTAGGCCGCTCGGTCACATCCAGCTACTTCGGGTTGGCGCCGCCGTCCTAAAGCGCGTGCTGGATTGAAAAAATGGGGGCGAGGCCTCTTTCTAGCCCAAAGCCGCGTCCCATGTGCGACGTTCACCGTCGCGATAAGCGTTGGTAGTTCTGCGTCAGCGGCTTCGGCTGTAGATCGGACGCAGATCGCATCCCCCCTGATTAGATCCCGATCCCACCCAGCGATCGCTAACCCGCCCCCAAATTCCGACTTACCCACTCCAAACAGCGAGGAGCCTCAATTTGTCCCGGTTGCAAACGATACCCGGCGAGCGCAGGATCAGCCCGATTAAGGGAGGAAAAACCATGGCAGCGGAACAGCACATCCACGAAGCATCAAAGAAATTCTACGCGGCTTTGAACCATATGGCCAAGGGGGATACCAGTCTGATGGACGACATCTGGTCGTACCGGGGGACTGTTACGACCATGCACCCGATCGGCGGCCGTGAAGTCGGTTGGAGCGAAGTTCGAAAATCGTTTGAGGAAGTGGCGAAACTATGCACGGCGGGGCACGTCGAACTCCGCGATCAAGTCGTTCATGTCGGCGAGGACATGGCCTATGAATTGGGCGTCGAGCACGGGCACATTACGCTTGCTGGACATGAAGTCTCTCTCTCGCATCGCGTCACGAACATCTATCGCAAGGAAGCCGAAGGGTGGAGGATTGTGCATCATCACGCGGACACTGCTCCTGCGATGCTCGATGTTCTCAGCAAATTGAAGCCTAAAACCTAAGCGAATTAACTCCGATGCGGCGTCTCGCCGGTCTGGGACCGGCGCCGGGGAAATCACCCAGACGTCGGGTCAACTAACCACATGGCTGACGTAAACGGCTTTGACTTCGCGCTCTCGCGCGTCGGCGACGCTTGGCTTCAGCGGCCATGCGGACGATTTGCGCCGTCGGGCGGTGGCGATGGCGTCGACACCTAGCGGCCCAATTACAGTCCGGCGCTGAACGAGCCGCTGTTTGGCGACGCGCCGTGAACCGCTGTCGGCGGGAGGCTTCCCTCTCGCCGCATGCCGTGCAATCGCGCAGGGAAGCCCGCTGGCAACCTTCGGCGACGTTGCGCAGCGGGGATGGTATATATCCCGCGCCTTCACTTCGGTTTCCACTCGCTCGCCAGCCGCTGCGCTTCGGCGATCTGAGCGGGCGTCATCTTGGCGGCCACGTCATCGCGGTTCTTGACCGCCATTTCGCGGGTGGCGGCATCTTCTGCGTGCGACGCAGCCAAGTTGTACCACATGTGAGCCTGCGCGTAGTCCTGCGGCACGCCATGGCCGTGGTCGTACATCGTGCCCAGGTTGACCTGCCCAAGGGCGTTTCCTTGTTCTGCGGCCTTTCGGAGCCAGACGACGGCCTGCACATAATCCCGCGGCACACCTTGGCCGCCGTCGTACATCCTACCGAGGTTGTTCTGCGCAGCGGCGTCCCCTTGGTCAGCGGCCTTGCGGTACCAGACGACGGCCTGCGCATAGTCCCGCGGCACACCTAAGCCTTGCTCGTACATGAAGCCAAGGTTGTTCTGCGCGACGGCGTTCCCCTGATCGGCCAAGACGCGAAAGTACTGCATTGCCGTCGCGTAGTCACCACTGCGAACCGCAGCCTGACCGTCCTCAAGCGGCCCTGCCATTGCTGCGCCAAACAGCGCGAGCGCGAGAACGCCGCCAGCAAAGAGAATTGTGATCCGCTGCTTCATGGCGCACCTCCGGGGAGGATAAGTGTAACACAAGAAGAGTTGGGCCGGGGCAAATACGCCAGCCTCGGCCCGGACTGTCAGATAGGCAGGTCAACCTGGGACTGCCTGGAGATTGGGGATGCGGGCGCCGAAGGTAAGGTCGAATCCAGGGTCACGGTGATCGACGGAGCCGCGGGATCAGGCCGCACCGCGGTCCTCCGACGTTATTCGCAAGCGATTCCTTGATCAATGAACCCGGCCGGAAGCGTTGACGAAAGGCAAACGGATTGGGCCAGATTTGTTTCTCTTTAGGCGGAAGCCCTGTGTTGACAACGGACGATCCTGGCGCTTCCGATCGGGAGCGCCCGGAATGGCGATGCGTCTCTGGTCGGCTTCAATATGCGCCGAGGGACGAACCCGGCGCCGGCTGCGAGGGCCGCCGGTTCTCGCGCGCGGGCCGCCGCGTGGTTTGGCCCGTTTGTCGGTTGCCGAGCCATTGGGGCGAGTCCGTCTACCGATCTCTCTTGTCAATGACGTCGACTTTGCTCTGGTGATAAAACGCTCAACGTCAGCCCACGATGGATCACACGCCGGTCTTCCGCCCCGCTGCCGGCTAGTTGAAGCCAACAAGGGCGCTATTAGCAAGGAGCGGCACCATGTTGTTTGCTGTTAGCGGTTTGCTTGGATGCCCAGTCAAGGCGGGCGACGGCGACGTCGGGCTCCGTCAAGGACTTCCTGTTCGACGACCGGAGCTGGAAGGTCCGCTGGATGGTGGTTGACACCGGACATTGGTTGCCCGGTCGCCGAGTATTGATCCACCCCTCGGCGATCACTCCGTTGGACCTCGCTCTTCCGGCAAAGCGCGTTCTGCCCATGATGACTACGGGCGACACTTCGGTCGTGTCCGTCCGGCTGACCAAGCAGCAGATCGAGGCGAGCCCGGATGCGCGCCAGGATGAGCCGGTGACGAAGCAAATGGAGACCGACGTTTACGACCACTATGGGTGGGATCCAGCGTGGGGAACGACGTATTTTGGCGCAAGCGACATCGCCGCGCCGCTTTTGGAACCGCTAATCTTTTCGGAAAACGCAGCGCGTCTGGCGGCGGACAGGGAAAGCCATCGCAGTGAGGGTGATCCGCATCTGCGCAGCTTCGCTCGGTCAACGGCTATCACGTCCACGCAACGGACGGCGACCTCGGCCACGTAGAGAATTTCCTGGCCGATGACGTCAACTGGGACATCCGCTATCTCGTCATTGCCACCCAGGATTGGTGGCCGGGAAAGCATGTCCAACTGGGCCGTTTGCGGTGAAGGACATCGACTGGTCCGAACATCGCATCAATGTCAATGTCACTCGCAATCAGGTGAAATCGAGCCCGGCCTGGGACCCCCTGGCTCTGGCAGACCAGGTCGGCGAGCAACAATTACACCGCCATTTCGGCTGGCCCGGCTACGGCTGGTAGCAGGAAACTGGAAACAGCGGCTGTCGATCGCATTGCAGGCGATTAAGACGCGTAGCTCTCAGCCAGCCGACGGCGCCAGAATTCCTCCAACCGGGCCGCCTGAACTGGTCTATCCGCGCGCCTGAGCCGCCCGATGTTGTATTCCAGGTTCTTGTCGGTCATGCGATCGAGTTGGATATGAATTTGGTCTTGGTCGGCAACGTCGTCGCTCTCGTCCTCATCTTCTGATTGGCCGAGCATGCGCTCGGCGGTCTTGAGCAACTGAAGCTCGCAAGCCTGTCGGATGAGTTGTGGCGACTTCCCTTCGGGATCGAGAATTACCATCGCCTCGCTCGCGACCTCGCTCGGATTGATGCGGGTTCTATCTTGCTTGCCGACGATGATCTTCGCCACGATGTCCTTAAGCCGGAGGTTTCGTCTTCCTCGTCCATCATGCGCGTGGCAGTCTTGCGCAACTGAAGCTCGCAAGCATGTCGGACGAGTTGCGGCGACATCCCTTCGGGATCGAGAATCACCATCGCCTCGCTCGCGACCTCAATCGGATCGATGCGGGCTCTACCTTGCTTGTCGGCGATTATCGTAGCCACGATGTCCTTCAGCAGGGAGGCTTCATCGTTCTCATCCATTGTGCTTCTCCTACGGTTCACGCGGCTGGTTTGGTGTCGACGCGCCGGATTTTGGTTTTGGCGCTGGCCCAGACCGGGAGCGACCTCAATCGAGAGCGAACGCCTTTAATGCCTTCGGCCACGGCCGGCGTCGAAGCAGCCTAGCCGCGGCAATCGCTTTGGCCTTACATCGGCGCTACGGCCGCGGTTCACGGATTATCGGCGCTAGCGTTCGGATCCAGATCGCGAAATGTCGTGCCTTCGTGCCCGGAGACATCGAGAACAGAGAATCTTGCCCGCTTCCCTTTCCTTCGTGCAGCAAAGCTCCCGCTGTTCTAGCGGCTGCAAGGGCCTCGGCGAATTTTTGCGCCGTAGCGATCTGGCGCGGCTCCTCATGCACCCTGTCGAATGTCACTCGGTACATCGTCCACTCCTAG
>CAWFJG010000024.1:0-397337 GCA_963816065.1 uncultured Alphaproteobacteria bacterium
GGGTGCCGGCCGCCACGGCGTAGCGCTTCACCAGTTCCCAGATCCGCTCGCGCCGCAATCGTTGTCCGCGCCGCGATAACAACAGCCACGGCGGCGGCAAGATCGAACAGGCGGCCAGCTTCGGGCGTTCGTGCTCGAGATATTGTCGCACGGCTTCGATCGCGCGGCGCCCCAGCGGCACCAGCCGTTGCTTGTCCCCCTTGCCGTGGCACAGGCAGTGCCCTTCGTCCAAATGCAGGTCGCGCAGTTGCATGCCGGAGAGTTCCGAAGCGCGGCAACCGCTGGCGTACAGCAACTCGAGCAGGGCACGATCGCGCCGCCAGCACGGCTTGCCCGCGACCGGGCCCTTCCAGCATCCGTTCGACGATGGTCGGCGACAGCACCTCGGGCACGCGCTGCCACAGCTTCTGGCTGCCGAGCAGCTCGGCCAGGTTGTCGGCCAGCACTCCTTCTAGCTGCAGATAGCGAAAGAAGAGCTTGAGCGACACCAGGTGCCGCGCGAGCGATGCCGGCGCCAAATTGCCGATCGTGCAGCCAGCCGGCGTATTCGGCCAGATCCTTGATCGTGAGTTTGTCGACAGCGCGCTTGCCGAGCCAATCGTAGAAGCGGCGCAGGTCGCGGCGATAGGCCATCACCGAATTCGCCGCCAGATGGCACTCGCTCTGCAAGTAGCCCGCGAAGGCCTCGACCCACGGGATGGTCAGCGGCGTGCGTGCCTCGGGCGGCGGCACGCAGCAGCTTTCGTTTCGAGGGGGCCATGCGGTCTTCAACGCTCGGAATCCGATCGGTGCGGCAGCTGCGCACCGGTTACTGCCGGATACGGAATGCGTTCGGCCTCTCATGATTTCGGAATGCACGTCCCAGGACTGAAATGCCGGCAGTCGGCCTCGTACCGAACTTGCCGAAACGCAGCGCTGCCATTTGGCATAATCGACGCAGATGCTACGCTTTGCCTGATAGGTCGGCGCGAGCGGGCGGTGGCTTTGCCGTCGCGATTGGCTGCACCGAGCGATTTCCACGTCGGAGGATGCCGCGTGAGGATACTAGTAACCGGCGGAGCCGGCTATATCGGTAGCCATGCGTCCCGCCTGCTGGCCCGTGCCGGGCACGAAGTCTGGTGCTACGACAACCTTTCGCGCGGCCATCGCCAGGCGGCGCTCGCCGATCGGTTGATCGAGGGGGACGTGGCGGACCGCGCCGAGTCTGGAAGCGGTCCTCCGCGAGCACAAAATCGAGGCCGTGATGCATTTCGCGGCCTTCGCGCTGGTGGGCGAATCGGTCGCCGAGCCGCACAAGTACTACCAGAACAATGTCGTCGCCAGCCTGGCGCTTGCTGGAAGCGATGCGCGCCGCGGACGTTAAACGAGATTGTCTTCTCCAGCACCACGGCCACCTATGGCGTGCCGGACCGCGTGCCGATCACCGAGGACACGCCGCAGCACCCGATCAATCCCTATGGCTTCAGCAAGCTGGTCGATCGAGCGGGCCTTGGCCGATTACGCCCACGCCTACGGATTTCGGCTATGCGGCATTGCGTTATTTCAACGCCGCCGGCGCGAGCCCGGATGGCGATCTGGGGGAAGTCGATCGCTCGCAATCGCGGTTGATCCCGCTCGTCCTGCAGGTGGCGCTGGGCCAGCGCGAGGCGATCACGATCTTCGGCGACGATTATCCGACGCCCGACGGCACGTGCATCCGCGATTACATTCACGTCGACGACCTGGGCTCGGCGCACTTGCAGGCGCTCGAGCGATTGACGCCCGGGAAGGGGTTGCTGTTGAACCTGGGGACCGGCCGTGGGCATAGCGTGCGGCAAGTGATCGACGCCTGCCGGCGCGTGTCCGGGCGCGAAATTCCCGTGCGGCTCGCCCCTCGTCGCCCGGGCGATCCGGCCGCGCGCGGCCTGCAGGGCGCGCATGAACGACGACCCCCGCCTCAACGCGGCGCTGTTCGACGGCGCGACACGGGCGCTCACGCTGTCGATCGATCACATGATGATGATCGGCCGCAGTTCCGCCGAGGAGCGGCTCGCGTGGTTCCTAACTATGCTCTCCAAGCGGTCGGGCGAACCGTGTGCGTGGCGCTCGATCTGGCGATGCAGCGCCAGGACATCGCCGATTATCTCGGTCTGACGATCGAGACCGTGAGCCGGACCTTTACGCTTTTCCGCGATCGCGGGTTCCTCAGGCTGCCGCGCAAACGGCGGGTGGAGATCGTGCGCCCCGATGCGCTCGCTCTGTTTTGCCGCCGCGGACAGGGACGCGGTCGATCCAATCGGCCTCGCGCCCGAGGCGGTGGAATTGTCCGCCGCAGTCGTCTGATCGCGACGCCGGATTGCTTCGAGTGGCCAAAGCGCACGTCCCCGACACCAATCGGCGGCGAGTGCGCCGATGGGTCCGAAGGGCGCACGTCGCGGCGCACCTCAACGTGCGGCAATTGGTCACGCCTGAACGACGATGCCGGAAAGCCGCGCGAAAATGTACGTTTGTCCCGGTTTTGCGCTTTGCCGGGCGCCCTACGAAAATGCGACCGGAATGCGAACCATGGGACGGGTGGGACGACCTGCGACCGACTATGCATTAGAGAATTTGTCGCGTCATCCGGCCACTACATTTGGCGACATGTCGGAAAGCTGCGATGACGTTCGACGTTCGCGGCCCCTATAGGACTGCCCGTGGCGCAGTCGGAAAGGGGCCGAGAATTCGCCTCTCGTGTTGGGGATTAGGAATGCAGACGGAATCGCAAACAAAGTCGCTATGGGGCGGCGAAATCGGGTCTGATCGCGGCGCTCGCGCTGCTGGCGCTGCTGTGCATCTATATCGCAGCCAAGACGATCGAGCCCGCTTATGCTTTCCATATGGGGCTCGGCGTGGTCGCCGCGGCGCTGGGCATCTTCGCGATCTTTCAGCGCTTCAACGCGCGGGATGCGGGCCCGGCCGCCGCTCGAGATCGACGGACTGCCGAATTACAATTTCGCGCCCGTCAAGGTCGCGACCCTGTTCGCCCTGTTCTGGGGCTTCGCCGGCATGGCGGTCGGCGTCTACATCGCCTTCGAACTGGCGTTTCCCGACCTCAACATCGCGCCGTGGTTCAACTTCGGCCGGCTGCGGCCTCTGCACACCTCGGCGGTGATCTTCGCTTTCGGCGGCAACGTGCTGCTGGCGACCTCGTTCTATGTCGTGCAGCGCACCTGCCGGGCGCGCCTGGCCGGCGATCTCGCGCCCTGGTTCGTCATCCTCGGCTACAATTTCTTCATCCTCATCGCCGGAACGGGCTACCTGCTCGGCATCACCGCAGAGCAAGGAATATGCGGAGCCCGAGTGGTACGCCGACCTCTGGCTGACGATCGTCTGGGTCGTCTACCTGCTGGTGTTCCTCGGCACGATCTTGCGCCGCAAGGAGCCGCATATTTTCGTCGCCAACTGGTTCTATCTCGCCTTCATCCTCACCATCGCGATGCTGCACATCGGCAACAACGCCGCCGTGCCGGTGTCGATGTTCTCGTCCAAATCCTATATCGCCTGGAGCGGCGTCCAGGATGCGATGTTCCAGTGGTGGTACGGCCACAACGCGGTCGGCTTCTTCCTGACCGCCGGCTTCCTCGCCATCATGTACTATTTCGTGCCCAAGCGGGCGGAGCGGCCGATCTATTCCTATCGGCTGTCGATCATCCACTTCTGGTCGCTCATCTTCCTCTACATCTGGGCGGGCCCGCATCATCTCCACTATACAGCCTTGCCGGATTGGACCCAGACCTTCGGCATGACGTTCTCGCTCATGCTGTGGATGCCCTCATGGGGAGGCATGATCAACGGACTTCTGACGCTGTCGGGCGCCTGGGACAAGCTGCGCACCGATCCGGTGCTTCGCATGCTCGTGGTTTCGGTCGCCTTCTACGGCATGTCGACCTTCGAAGGCCCGGCGATGTCGATCAAGTCGGTGAACTCGCTCTCCCACTATACCGACTGGACGATCGGCCACGTGCATTCGGGCGCTCTCGGCTGGGTCGCGTTCGTGTCGTTCGGCGCCGTCTATTGCCTGGTTCCGTGGCTGTGGAACAAGCGCGAGCTCTATTCGCTGCGCCTCGTCAACTGGCACTTCTGGATCGCGACGCTCGGCATCGTGCTCTACATCACGTCGATGTGGGTGTCGGGCATCCTGCAAGGCCTGATGTGGCGCAGCTACACGCCGCAAGGCTACCTCGAATATTCGTTCATCGAGACCGTTGCGGCGATGCATCCCTTCTATGTCATCCGCGCGACTCGGCGGCGTGCTGTTCCTCATCGCCTACTGCCTGATGCTCTACAACGTCTACATGACGATCACGGCGTCGGAGGCGGCGGCGCCCGCGGCGCAGCCCGCGCTTCAGCCGGCGGAATGAGGAGCTCGATCCATGAGCAGCTCCTCGCAGCCCCATCACGGCGGATCGCTGTTCTCCAAGCATCAGCTCCTGGAGACCAATCCGATCTACCTCGTCATCGGCATTCTCATCATGGTCGCGATCGGCGGCCTGGTCGAGATCGTGCCGCTCTTCTATCTCAAGAGCACGCTCGAGACCGTGCAGGGCATGCGTCCCTACACGCCGCTCGAACTCGCCGGCCGCAACATCTACGTGCGCGAGGGCTGCTACCTCTGCCACAGCCAGATGATCCGCGCCCTTCGCGACGAGGTCGAGCGCTACGGCCACTATTCGCTCGCCGCCGAGAGCATGTACGACCACCCGTTCCAGTGGGGCTCCAAGCGCAACGGCCCGGATCTCGCGCGGGTCGGCGGCAAGTACACCGACGCCTGGCAGGTCGCGCATCTGAGCGACCCGCGCTCGGTCGTGCCGCAATCGATCATGCCGACCTACGCCTTCCTGATGACGACGCCGCTCGACACGCGCGAACTCGTCGCCAACCTCGAGGCGAACCGGGACGTCGGCGTTCCGTACACGGACGAGATGGTGACGAACGCGATGGCCGACCTGACGGCGCAGGTGAATCCGGATTCGCCCGATGCGGCGGCGCTGCTCAAGCGCTATCCCAAGGCGGTGGTGCGCAAGTTCAACCCCGCGATTCGCCGACATCACCGAGGGAGACGCCGTCGTCGCCTATCTGCAGATGCTGGGCACGCTCGTCGACTTCAAGCTTTACGACAACAAAGCCAATCTGCGCTGAACGCTTGAGGGGCTTCCCATGACAGCGACCTACGATATGGCTCGCCGAGTTCGCGCAATCAGCGGGCACGCTCTACTTTTTGTTGTTTTTCCTCGCCGTGCTCGTTTACGCGTTCTGGCCGAAGAATCGCGCGCGCTTCGACGACGCGGCCCGCATGCCGCTGCGGGAGGACTGAGCGATGAGCACCGATCCGGCTCAAGTCGACAAGATTTCCGGTCAGACGACGACCGGGCATGAGTGGGACGGCATCCGCGAACTCAATACGCCGTTGCCGCGCTGGTGGCTCTGGCTGTTCTATCTGACGATCGCGTTCTCGGTCGTCTACTGGATCCTCTATCCCGCCTGGCCCTTGTCGACCGGCTTCACGCCGGGCCTTCTCGGCTACACCAATCGCGCGCGGGTCGCGGATGACGTCGCGGCGGCGCAGGCGGCGCGCAGCGAGCAGGCGGCGGGGCTCGAGAATGCGAGCCTCGCCCAGATCGACGCCGACCCGAAGCTGCTTGGAGCTCGCGCTCGCTGCACGGCAAGGCGGCGTTCGGCGACAATTGCGCGCCCTGCCATGGCTCCGGCGGGCAAGGGCAGTACGGCTATCCCAACCTGACCGCCGGCCGCTGGCTATGGGGCGGAACGCTCGACCAGATCCAGACGACCATCACGCATGGCATTCGCGCCGACGATCCGGACACGCATACCAGCGCCATGCCCGCGTTCGGCAAGGACGGCATCCTGAAGGCGGAGCAAATCCGTCAGGTGGCCAACTACGTCCGCACCCTCGCCAAGCTCGATCCCGAGCCCGGCGTCGACGTCGCGGCGGGCAAGAAGATCTTCGCCGACAATTGCGCCGCTTGCCACGGCGACGACGGCAAGGGCAACATCGAAATGGGCGCGCCGAACCTGACGACCAAGATCTGGCTGTACGGCTCCGACATCAAGGACCTGACTCACACGATCACCTACGCGCGCAACAGCACGATGCCGGCGTGGGGCAAGCGCCTCGATCCGGTGACGATCAAGGCGCTCGCGCTCTATGTTCACAGTCTGGGCGGCGGTACAGTGACGCATAGACGCATTGCGGACGATTGCACGACGACGGTCCACTCTATGCGGCGGCGAAGAAGGTCTACCCCCAGAGAGTTTGGGGGACCTATCGACGCATCAAATGGATCGTGCTGTGGATCGCGCTCGGCGTCTACTACATCCTGCCCTTCATTCGCTGGAATCGCGGGCCGAATGAGCCGAGCCAGGCGGTTCTCGTCGACATGGCGCATTCCCGCTTCTATTTCTTCTTCATCGAGCTATGGCCGCAGGAGGTGTACTATTTCACCGGCCTCCTGATCCTGGCGGCGCTGATCCTCTTTCTGTCCAACGCGCTGTTCGGGCGCGTGTGGTGCGGCTACGCCTGCCCGCAGACGGTATGGACGGACCTCTTTCTGTTTGTCGAGCGCCGCATCGAGGGCGACCGGCGCGACCGGATCAAGCTCGACGAGGCGCCGTGGACCGCGGACAAGATCAAGAAGCGGGTCGCCAAGCACGCCGCCTGGCTCTTGATCGCGCTCTTCACCGGCGGCGCGGCGGTGCTCTATTTCGAGGACGCGCCGACGCTGATCAAGCAATTGCTGACCTTCAAGGCGCCGTTCGTCGCCTACTCTGTGGATGGGCATTCTGACCTTCACGACCTATTCGCTCGCCGGCCACATGCGCGAACAGGTGTGCCTCTACATGTGCCCGTGGCCGCGCATCCAGGCCGCGCTCACCGACACCGACGCGCTCAACGTCACCTATCGCTCCGACCGGGGCGAGCCGCGCATGTCGGTCAAGGAGGCGGCCAGGGCCCGCGCCCACGGCGAACCGGCCGGCGACTGCATCGATTGCATGCAATGCGTCGCCGTCTGCCCGACCGGGGTCGACATCCGCAACGGCTCGCAGCTCGGCTGCATCCAGTGCGGCCTGTGCATCGACGCCTGCGATGCGGTGATGGCCAAGGTGCATCGGCCGACGCGTCTCATCGCCTATGACACCGACGAGAATCTCGCGCGCCGGAAGCGCGGCGAGCACAATGTCTACCGGCTCGGTTCGCCCGCGCACCATCCTCTATGCCGCGCTGATCGCGCGTCACCGGCTGCATCATGCTCTATGCGCTGATCTCGCGCTCCAGCATGAACATGAGCGTCCTGCACGTGCGCGCGCCGCTGTTCACCCCGACGGTCGAGGGCGGCGTCCGCAACGGCTATACGCTGCGGTTCTCGAACAAGGTCGGCGAAGCGCGCGACTTCACCCTCGAAGTCGCCGGCCTCGAGGGCGCCGAGATGACCAGCGTCGTCGCCAGGCCGCTCGCCGACGGGCAGCCTCACGGTCCATGTCGAGCCGGACGCGACGCTCGAGACGCCGGTCTATGTCGCGACGCCCGCGGACGCGACGCCCGGCAAGTCGACGCCGATCACTTTCACCGCGATCGATGCGCATAACCGGCGAGCGCAAAATCGGTGGTCGATCATTTCTTCGCCCCATGAGGTCGACGCGAGCGCGCATGACGAGGAGTTGGAGGTTGCCTTGCGCACGTCCCTGGCGCCATTGCGCGAAGACAGCCCATTTCCGGCCAACTGACCGGACGGCATGTCGTCGTCATCCTCGGCCTGTTCTTTCTGGTGATGTTCGTCGCCAACAGCGCGCTGATCTATTTCGCCCTCCACACGCTGCACGGCGCCGAACTGGAAAACCCCTATGACGCCAGCCAGGCGTACAACAGGCAGATCGCCGAGGCGCGCGCGCAAGACGAGCGGGGATGGACCGCCGACGTGACTGACTCGCGCCGAGGGCGCAGGGCGAGCGGGTCATGGTCGAGTTCCGCAATCGCGACGGCGCGCCGATTCCCGACCTCGCGGTGACGCGCGCGCTTCGAGCATCCGTTCGACGCCGCGCTCGACCGCGACGGCGACGCTCGCCTCGGACGGCGGCGACTACGAGGGCGTCGCGACGCCCGTCCGGCCGGGCCGCTGGACCCTGGTGATCGAGGCGAAGCGCGGCTCGGAGCGCGATGTTCCGCAGCGAGAACAAGATCGTGGTCGCGGACACGGCGGCGGACTCGGAGCGGCGATGACGGACGCGCAGGACCTGTCGCTTTTCGTGCGCCGTCCGGCCGACGGCGTCGCGGCGATGGATCTCGTCGTCGAAGGCGTCCATTGCGGCGCCTGCATCACCACGATCGAGAACGGCCTGAGCAAGCAGGCCGGCGTGCGCGGCGCGCGCGTCAATCTCGCCAGCAAGCGCGTCACGGTCGAGTGGAACGAGGGCGCGCTCGAGCCGCCGGCGATCCTCGAGCGGCTGGAGGCGCCTGGGCTATCCCGCCCATCCGTTCGCGGCGGAGACGGCCGACGGCGTCGAGACGGCGGCGGAGAAGCAGCTTTTGCGCTGCCTCGGCGTCGCCGCTTTCGCCGCGATGAACGTGATGCTGCTCTCGGTCTCGCTGTGGGCCGGCGCCGACAGCGACCCGAATTCCGCCACCCGCGATCTCTTCCACTGGCTGTCCGCCCTCGTCGCGCTGCCCTGCGCGGCCTATGCCGGCATGCCGTTCTTCACGAGCGCCGCCCGCGCGCTGCGAGCGCGGCTCGCTCAACATGGACGTGCCGATCTCGCTCGGCGTCATGCTCGCGCTCGGCCTGTCGGTGTTTCAGACCATCGCCCACGAGCGCGCCGCCTATTTCGACAGCGCCCTGATGCTGCTGATGTTCCTGCTCGCCGGCCGCACTCTCGACCAGCGCATGCGCCGCCGCGCGCGCGACTTCGCCACCAATCTGACCGCGATCCGCGCCGACCGCGCGCCTCAAGCTCGTCGAAGGGGGCGAAGCGCGCGAGACGCCGATCGCCGCGATCCATCCCGGCGACCTCGTGCTGGTGCGGCGCCGGCGAGCGCATCGCCGTCGACGGCGACGGTCGAGGACGGGCGCTCGGAAGTCGACCAGAGCCTCGTGACCGGCGAGACCGCGCCGATCGCCGGTTTCGGCCGGCGCCGCGGTCTACGCGGGCGCGCTCAACCTCACCGGCGCGCTGCGCGTGCGGGTGCGAAGGAAGCCGGCGACGGACGCTGCTCGACGAAGTCAACGCGCTGCTCGCCAAGGCGATCGAGCAGCGCTCGTCCTATGTTCGCCTCGCCGATCGCGCGGCGCGGCTCTACGCGCCGGTCGTCCATCTGACCGCGCTTGCGACCTTTCTCGGCTGGCTCGCGCTCGGCGCGGGCTGGCAGCACGTCGCTCATCGTCGCGATCACCGTGCTCATCATCACCTGCCCATGCGCGCTCGGGCTCGCGGTGCCGGCGGTGCAGGTGGTGGCGGCGGGCGCGCTGTTCCGCCGCGGCGTGATCCTCAATTCCGGCGAGGCGCTGGAGCGGCTCGCGCGAAGTCCGACACGATCGTGTTCGACAAGACCGGCACGCTGACCCAGCCGCGCCCGGCGCTCGCCAACGGCGGCCGACATCGCGCCCGAGGATCTCGCGCTCGCCGGCTCGCTCGCGCTGGCAAGCAAGCATCCGCTCGCCAAGGCGATCGCGGACGGCCGGCGCGGGCGAAGGCGCCGCTGACGGCCGACGAATTTCCCGGCCAGGGCGTCAGCGCGCTCCACAGGGCAAGCGCGTGAAGCTCGGGTCCGTCGCCTTTTGCAAGGCCGAGGCGGAGGCCGGCGCCGGTCGCGGCCGCCTTGGCCCGACGCGTCGCTGATCGCGCTTCGGCCGCCCGAGCGCGCCGGTCGTCTTCGCGATCCGGCAGGCGCTTGCGCTCGGACGCGCGCGAGACGGTCGTCGCCGAGCTCGCGCGCGGCCGCGAGATCGAGATCCTGTCCGGCGATCGGCGAGGCGGCGGTCGCGCTCGTCGCGCGCGAACTCGGCGTCGCGCGTTTCGCGTCGGCGCTGAAGCCCGCCGACAAGATCGCCCGGCTGAAGGCGCTTGCAGCAGGCGGGACATCGCGCCGCTGATGGTCGGCGACGGCCTCAACGACGCGCCCGCGCTCGCCGCCGCCCATGTCTCGATCTCGCCGATTTCGCGCCGCCCATGTCGCCCAGGCGCAGGCGGACGCGCGTGTTCCTCGGCGAACGGCTCGCGCCGGTGGCCGACGCACTGCGATCTCGCGCGCAAGGCGCGCCAGGCTGATGGTGCGAGAACTCTGGCTTGTCGGTGGTCTATAATCTCGATCGCCGTGCCGGTCGCCGTGCTCGGCTATGCGACGCCGCTGATCGCGGCGCTGGCGATGTCGGGCTCGTCGGTGCTGGTGACGCTGAACGCGCTGCGGGCGCGCGACGGCGAAGGGCGGAGCGCGATGAACGTCCTCGTCTATCTCGTTCCGATCGCGCTGGCGCTGGGCGCGCCTCGGCCTCGCCGCGTTTCTGTGGGCGATGCGGAGCGGCCAGTTCGACGATCTCGACGGCGCCGGCTGGCGGGCGATCACCGACGATGATATGCCGGAGGACCGCAAGCCTTAGCCTTCAGCCCGCCAAACCGAGGCGGCTGCGCGCCCGGGAACCGAATCCGGCTCAAGTTCTTGCGCCGCGGGCAGCGCTCATGTCAAGAAAACCATGCAATATCATGGCGTTGTTAGAGATGCAATCCGACGGTTGTGGGCGCGGAACAGGCGACTTAACAGGCTCCGAACAGGCACTTAACAGGCGCCGAACAGGCACTTATCAGGTCGAAACAGGCAAGGAACAGTCGAGGGCGCGAGACCATTGCCGCAGGTTGTAAAGGCGCGACCAGAATTCCCGCGATAACCAGTGGATTGTCCTTGTCGGCGGGCGGAGGAGGAGCGCCCACAATTCGCAGAAAATCTCGCCGTCGGTATTGTCCAGGACCTGTGCGCGCGGCGTGGGCAGGAAGCCGACATGCGGAGTTCGGCGCGTGCCCGGACTCGGAGCATCCCCAGGCGCGGCCGCTTTGGCGATCTCGATCGCGCCGGCTGGCGGCCCAATTCGCAACGACGGCCTGCCCGAGACCCGCATGCCATGGCCGCGTTGCGGCCGATGGCGTCAGGGGAGCGGGCCTACGCAATCCATTCCCCCGAAGCCGTTTTCGATCAGAGCGGCACGGCCACGGGACTTCGCCGTTCCGTGCAGTTCGACGCAGCGCCAGGTCGACGGCCGGTGAGGGATCGAGTTGGGGCCGCTGAACGTCTCGTATATCCCCAGCGTGTGAAAATGAGCCTTCTGGCCGGACTGGACGTCGATAAACGGCAGGAAAAAGCCGAAACGCTCTCCGCCGGCGTCGATCGAGACGATCAACGGGATCGAGACGAGCTGTCCGAGTCCGGTATCGTTCGTCGTGACGGCAGCCGGAGTGAAGGTCTTGTGAAACGCGCCGCTGTCGTAGGTCAGCGCCGTGAATGATGGATTGCCGCCAATCGTGTATTCGACAGCGACTTGCGATCCTTTGAGTGTGAACTTGTTTGCAGCCATGATAAAATCCTTTCATATTGACGGCAAAGATAGAGATCCAAGCCGAATTTGATGAGTAGATATGATTGAATTATTTTTCACTATAAATTGGAGACGGCTAAAATCTCCACACTTCACCCAATAATAGAAAGGATGGCGCTGCGCTGTGACCTTGGTCACACTTGGCGTAAATCCTTGGTTGCGAAGTCTATAAATTGCACGTTCGTCGTTCGACGCCGCCATGCGGTCCGGATCGGAGATCGAAGACCTGCGAGACCACCCTCAAATCGGATCGGAAGAGGGGACCGGAGCCATTAGCGGGTCGAGCGATTGCGTCTCACGGCACAAGCACCGCGGCGCCCTCGAGCCTCCCGGACCTGAGGTCGTCGAGCGCCTCGTTGGCCGCTTCGAGCGGGTAGGCGCGTGGTGGTCGTCCTGACCGGCACGCGCGGGGCGAGCGTCAGGAACTCGTCGCCGTCGGCGCGGGTGAGGTTGGCGACCGAGAGCGACGCTGCGCTCCTCCCACAGCAGCCGGTAGGGGAAGGCCGGGATGTCGCTCATGTGGATGCCGCCGCAGACCACCCGCCCGCCCTTGCGCACGGCCGCGAGCGCCGCCGGGACGAGCGCGCCGACGGGCGCGAAGATGATCGCCGCGTCGAGCGGCTTCGGGCGGCGGCTCGTCCGAGCCGCCGGCCCAGTCCGCGCCGAGCGAGCGGGCGAAAGCCTGGCCGGCCGCATCGCCGGGCTGGTGAAGGCGAACACCCGCCGTCCCTGCCAGCGGCAGACCTGGGCGATGATGTGGGCGGCCGCGCCGAAGCCGTAGATGCCCGATCGTCTCGGCCCTCGCCCGCGCGTCTCAGCGAGCGCCAGCCGATCAGGCCCGCGCACAGCAGCGGGGCCGCGGCGACCGGGTCGAGATCCTCGGCGAGCGGGAAGGCGATAAGCGGCGTCGGCGAGCGCATGGGTGGCGAAGCCGCCGTCGCGCGTGTAGCCGGTGAAGAGCGGCGCGTCGCACAGGTTCTCGCGTCCGCTCGTGCAATAGCGGCAATGGCCGCAGGTGTGGCCGAGCCAGGGCACGCCGACCCGCTCGCCCGGCGCGAGCGCGACGCCGGCTCCCGACCGCCTCGACCCGGCCGACGATCTCGTGACCCGGGACGATCGGCAGCTTCGGATCGGGCAGCTCGCCGTCGACGACGTGCAGGTCGGTGCGGCAGACGCCGCAGGCCTCGACGCGCAGCCGGACTTGCCCGGGGCCGGGATCAGGATCGGGCCGATCCTCGAGCGCGAGCCGCTCGCCGGCCCGCCGCAGCATCATCGCGCGCATGCGGCGAGGTTAACCCGGAACGGCGCCGGACGAAACCGTTTCGGCGGCTCGCCCGCGAGGAGATTGCGTCAGGCCGCGTTCTTCAGGCCCATCCCGAGGCTGATCCAGCTCACGCCGGCGAAGACGAGATCGACGCCGAGGAAGATTCCGAGCGTATAGACGGCCGAGAATGGCCAATGCACGAGGATAATGAGGCCGAGCGCCAGCGTGATCAGGCCGGAGACGACCACCCATATCCAGGGCGAGCCATGCTTCATGTTGAAGGCGAGAAAAATGCGCATAAGGCCGGAAGCGACCAGCGCCGCGCCGAGGAACAGCGTCAGCCAGACGGCGGTCAGGAACGGATTGTCCCAGGCGAGAAAGCCCGCCACCATATAGAGGACGCCGAGCAGCAGCCAGAAGATGAACCGCCCCCACGTCTTGACTTGAAAGGCGTTGATGACTTCGAACACCCCGGCGATGAACATCATCACGCCAACGACCAGAACGCTAGCAGCGGTGGCCGCTACGACGCTGCCGAGCGCGATGATGCCGGCGACGAGATAGACGATCCCGAGCGCGACGATCCAGCCCCATTTCGCGCGCAAAGGCGCAATCGGGTGGGCCATGCCGGTTCCTGGTGAAAACACGCTTGTCATGGTTTCCTCATGCCTAATTGAGCCCGCGACGGCAAACCGTCAGGGCATTGCTCCAATCTCACGCGATTCCCAAGCCAAACGGATCGGAGAAACCGGCCGGCGCCCGGTCATCGGTTGCCGGCGGATGATCGAGCCGCCCGGCCTAGGCCTTTGCTGCGCCCCAATCCCTGAGCCGGTTGATCAGGACGAACGAAGTCGCCTCCTTCGACCCAGCGAGATAGTCCTGTGCGGCGCTGGACAATTTTTCGACTAGGGACTTCTTGTAGCCTTTTTGCCCGGCGTCGAGCGGAATCGTCGTCACTATCACCAGAACGCGTTGCTCGCTGTCGTCAGCGCCCCTGGCCGTCCAGATCTTGGCGGCCCTGGCGAGCGGATGCGCGAATGCCATAGGGTACCCCGTGCGCGGCGACCTCTAACACTCGGGCCGGCCGCGCCGCGCTGCGACCTCCCCGCGCTGGCGGACCGCCTCGGCGCACGCCGCCGCCCCTGGAACGATGCGCGAGATTTCGTCTCTGTTATTGCCTGATTGGACGCCCGGAACAAGCGCTAAAGCGGCACATCGGCCGAACGAGTTGGGGACGTGAAAGCCTGGAAAGGCGATCCGGAAAACGCAGCGTGTGCTGCAATTCCGTCAACTGTGTCGCCTCCGCCCGGCGCGATGGCGGACATGGTCCATTTCAACCGAAAAGGGCCGGCGGTCTTCGCCGTCCCCTCGGCCCTTGGAATCGGGCGTGCGCGATTTGGCCGCGCCCACGGTGGACGAAACCGAGGTTGATCAGAACTTGACCCGGATGCCCGCGGTCGGGTTGATCGTCTGGGTCGCATAGTAGCCATTCGCCAGACCGGCATAAACGTTGGAAACCATGACGCCGGCGTAGACATCCATGCGTTTGACCGGCCGCCAATCAATCAGGAAGGAGATGAAGTCGGTCGAACCGGAGCACTTGCCGCTGTTGAGGCGCGTGATGGAGAAGGCCTGTCCATTCGGCTTGACGCCGTTGGTGACGACGTTGGTGCAGGCCGCGGGCAGGGTGACTCCTTGCGAGTTGACGGAGTAGTTAAAGTTGTTTTGACCCAGCCAGTAGTATGCGCCAGTGAGATCAAGCTGGGAGTTGACCGCATATTTGGCTCCGACCCAGAAGACGTTTGCTACGCGAGGGATGTTATAGTTGTTGTTGACAGCCCACTGCGTCGGCAGGTTCTTGGCTGCGAACGTTCCGGGCACGTTGAAACCGGGGATTGTTCCTGGCACGTTGAAATAACCGATGGTCTCGAATCCATTCATATAGGAGCCGCTCGGATTCTGCTGCCGGAAGTACTGGTAGGACGCATAGAATGTCCAGGCTTCCCACTTGTACTTGGTGTTCACCATAAGGCCGAGGTTGTTTGACAACGTCGCCTGGAAGTCCGACTGGTTGTACAAACCGGTGTAGTAACCCGGGATGTTGTTGGTGCATTCGGTCTGCCCGGCAAAAGCGCCCTTGGTGAGGGTGGAGCACTGGGTGAGCGTGCCGGCCGTGCCGAGGTTCACCGCGTCTATGGCGTAGCTCGCTGTCCCATCGATCGACAAGACGCCGCCGCCCGGGAAGTTGAAGTCGCCGCCGACCTGGCCCTGATACATGCCGTTCGTGCCGTTGCCCCAATTGTAGCCGCCGACCTGCACCAGGCCGCCGAGCCGGAAGTTCTCGATACTGACGCGATACTTAAGCGCCGTGTTGGCGCGGGCCGCCTCGGTATCGCCAAAGCCGGCGTAGGAGCCGGAATAGCCGATTGGCGAGAAGGCATATGAACCGCCCATCGGGTCGTAGGAATTGATGGCGTCCAGCGACAGCGTGTTCACGCGGCCACCGGTCAGGGTGCCGTAGGTCGGGTTGCTGAAGCCGAGGAACCATTGCGAGTTCAGTGGCTGGCCAGTACGGCTCGAATCGGCCTGCGCGGTTTGGAGGAAGAGCGACTTGCCGTTGTTCTGGACTTGCCCCTTCTGCGCGTAAGCGAGATTGATCCCGTAGGGATTGAAGCCGGTTTCCGCGGTTCCAATGAGCGACCATCCGGTGGAGCCGATCGGTTCGCTCATCTTGACGCCGACCACCGACTGGCTGAGGCCGTTAGGCGTCCATAGCCACTGCGGACCGTGCGTGCTCTGCTTGGTGATGATGTTCGAGACGCCGTTATTCCACCACTGATTGTAACCAGCGCCGTTCGAATTCGTAGCCCACGCCCGCGTCGATCGTGGCGTAGAGGGTGATGCCGCCGTAACTGATCGGGCAGTCGGCGGCGCTCGAGTTCAGCCAGGTCCAGAGGCTGGCGTAGCAATTGACCGGCGCCGGGGTCGCCGGCGACTTGGTGGTCGGCAGATCGGCGGCGTACGCCGATCCTGCGCCGGCGGCGATCAGGATCGCCAAAGAAGCCCCGAGCTTTTTCATCTGGTCCCCATTCCTAGGCAGACCCAATCGAGCCTGCGTCCTTCGTTGTGTATTGGGCTCGGCCATCCCTCGACATCACCCGAGCGGCGCCAATTCCCATCGATTATCGCGAGCGAGACCCCGCCACGAGTGTTGAAAAGCTACCGAACACCGGGGTCATAAACAAATGTTCATTTGTTGGATACTGCAGCTTTCCCCCAACTGTTGCTTTCGTGCAACATTATTACAAGAAGGAAGAACGACAATAATCAGCGTACACTTAAAAGTGCGCGCTGGCCGACGCTCAATAGACAACTCGGGCGAGATTTAGACGACGGATGTAACAGTTGGGCGACAAAAAGGCGCCAATAACTAAATTGCCCTTTAATATACTTGTAAGTATGTATAATATGATTATGTTTATTGGCGCCAGGGCGGCATCATAAGGTAGACTTGGGCGGACAACCCGGTCCAACGCCACGCGGAATGGAGCGCGTCGACGGAGGAATTGGGGTCGAGCGCGAATGTCGGTCGCAGAAATCGCCTACCCGGCTTGTGCCTGCCGCGGGGATGAAGCCGACCCGGTCCAGGTCTCCCGGAAAGGCTGCGGCCCTCGTTGTTTTAATGGCAAGCTTTTGTAGGGCCGAAAGTCATCAAGGCGCCAAGGTTCGCAAGTATATGCTGGTAGTAAGCCAATTCCGGCGCAAGCGAGCGCCGGGCAGAGGGGATGATGACGAATTCGATTGTTGACGGCTCGGGAGCTTCGGCGCCGCCAAATCAAACCAACTCACGCGGCACTTCGGTGCTGCTGGTCGAGGACGAGCCGGAACTTTCGGACGAGGTGCGACTCGAACTCGAGGCGGCCGGATATTCGGTCCAGGTGGCCTACAGCGTCGAAGACGGACTGCGGGCGGCTCGCTCCGGCTGGGCCTCGGTGCTCGTGATCGATCGGATGCTGGGCGCCGGCGACGGACTGTCGATCATCGAGGCGCTTCGCGGCGAGGGCAATTCGACGCCCGTGCTGGTGATCAGCGCCCTGTCGTCGGTGGACGAGAGAATCAGCGGTCTGAAGGCCGGCGGCGACGATTATCTCATCAAGCCGTTTGACACCCGGGAGCTGAGCGCGCGTGTCGCGGCGCTGCTCCGGCGGGGAAGCAACTCGCGCGTCATTCGGCTGAAGGTCGGCGATCTGGATATGGACCTTGTCGACCGCACGGTGCGTTGCATGGGGCGATCCGTCGATCTCCTGCCGCGCGAGTTCAAGCTCCTCGAATATTTCATGCGCCGCCCGGGTCAGATCGTAACGCGCGCGATGCTGCTCGAGGACGTCTGGAACTTCAAGTTCATGGCGCAGACCAACGTCGTCGACGTGCATATCGGAAACGTGCGGCGCAAGCTCGATCCGGCGGGCAAGCGCAAATTCATCGTCAATGTTCGGGCGGTGGGCTTCAAACTCGATGCTGACAATTGATGTTTTTCGTTCGCGCGCTTTCCACATCGCGCTCGCATTCAGTTTTGCCATCTCCGCGGTCACGGCCGGCGCTTTCGCAGTCATATATCTGCAGGTCTCCAAGGCGGAGGTGCAGCGGGTGGGGACTGTGCTCGTCGACGAGGCGGCGAGGAGCCAGGACGACAGCGAAGACGGGCTCCGGCGCGCGCTCGAACTGCGTTTGACCCGCGATATCCGTCGGCTCGATTACGTGGCCATGTTCAACGCGTCGGGCGCAAAGATTTTCGGCGACGTCCCGGCGATGCCGCCGATCCCGGTCGACGGGGCCGCCCACAGCGTCCAACAGCAGGTCTTGCCCGAATTCGAGCGGGTTCGAGCCCGCGCTGTTCGTCGCCCGTCGACGTCCGGACGGCGGCGTCATGCTGCTCGGTCGGTCGCTGCGCGAGGTCTACGACCTGCAGGAGACCATGCTGAGGGTGATGGCGATCGCCCTGGCGCCGACCGTCCTCCTCATTCTCGCGATCGGCGCGATATTCGCTCGCCGCGCGTCGAAACGCCTGGAGCGCATTCACAGCGCAATTCTTCGCATTATGGACGGCGAGCTTCACTCGCGCTTGCCCGTCGGAACGGAAGGCGCCGACATCGAAAAGGTTGCGCGCGCGGTCAATCTGATGCTCGACGAGATCGAGCGCCTGCTCGACCAGCTCAAGTCCGTCGGCGACAACATGGCTCACGATTTGCGCACGCCGCTGATGGTTGCGCGCGCCAAGATCGTGCGGTCGCTCGCAGAGGAGACCGACGTTGCGGCGCTTCGCGTCGCCATGGAAGCGGCGCTCGCTCAAATCGATCGCGCGTCTGCAACGATAGCGGCAATCCTGCGAATATCGGCGGTGGAGAACGAAGCGCGCCGGAACCGTTTCGTGGATTTCGACCTCAGCGCTGTCTGCGCGGAAGTGGCCGAATTCTACGAGCCGTTGGCCGCGAGCAAGGCCATCGAGATGGCTGTCGAGGCGCGAGATCCGGTGGCGATGCGCGGCGACGCCGACCTCATGCGCGAGGCGATCTCGAATCTCCTCGACAACGCCATCAAATTTACGCCCGAAGGGGGCAAGATCAGGGTCGAATCCAGGACGGTCGGGGGCTTCCCGAGCTTGGCGGTCAGCGACACCGGGCGCGGCGTTCCGTCGGAGGAACGCAAGCGGATCTTTCGACGGTTCTATCGCGCCCCAAATTCGCATGAGGCCTCCGGTCACGGGCTCGGTCTCAGCATTGCCCAAAACATCGTCAACCTGCACGGCTTTGAGTTGGCGGTGGAAGACAACCATCCCGGAGCGCGCTTTGTCATGCGCGCGACGAACAAGGCGACCGCGCCGCTGGCGCGTGCAGCCGAGTGACGCGGGCAGGCCGCCGCCGAGATTACCTAAAAAGTATTTAGTGGTTTGATTCGCATCGGGCGTCTATCAGAGCGCGTTCGCGAAACGCGGGTATGTAAAGCCGCAAAATCGTGGCCTTGCCAAATAGACCAAAAATCCATCTTGGGTGCCTTTACAGATGTCGGACGCTTGTGTGGGAACTGATGTTATTGGTCGCGCTCCAGATCGTCGCGCCCGGCGATTGGCGGATTGACGCTCGGACGTCCGGGTTCGAGGAGATCTTCACCCATAAGCCCCTTCGCTGCATTGCCGATCTCATGGTCGGCGCCGCGCGCGTCCGGGATGGCGCCGGCGCCCCGCCCGTCTTCGTCGGCCGAAGAGAGGTCCGAGGCGTTGTCGCCCGCCGATCACGCGGCGCGGCGCAATTCCCGGGCCCGACGGGCAAAAAAGTCGGGGGAAGGTTTGAGCGCGATCCGGGGTCAAGCTACAGAGTCCTTGGTGGGAACTAAGGACGGAGCCATTCACTTGATACATTCTCATGTTTTGTTCGGCGCGATGAGGGGGGCATGTCTGGTGAGCGCCCTGGCGGTCGCCACCGCGCTTGCGGGATGTTCGGTTGGCCCCGACTACCACACACCAAGTCTGTATATGCCGGCGAGCTTTCTTGCGTCTTCCGATCAGAAGCCGCAGCCTCGGGGGCCGGAACCCGCCGACCTGACGCAATGGTGGCGCTCGCTCCGCGACCCCGAGTTGGACGCCCTCGAGGACCGCGCGCTTCAGGAAAACTTCGACCTCGAGGCGGCGCTGGATCGCCTACAGTCGGCGAGGGCGGCGTTAACGGTGATCGCCGGCGGGGCGCTCCCCGAGGGCGGCCTGGATGCGGGGGCCGGTTACGGGACCGGAGCGAACGAGACGAACTCGGTTGTGTCGGGCCCGCTGCGAGCGGCCGAAAATCGCCCCGGTTTCAGGAGCCTCCAGGCTGCAGGCGGATTTGAAGCCACCTGGGACCTCGACCTGTTCGGCCGGATCCGTCGCGAACTCGAGGCGCAAGTCTATGACGTCGAAGCGCTCAAGGCCGCCCGGGATTGGGTGGCTGTGGCGGTCACGTCCGATGTCGCGCGCGCCTATATGGACATGCGCGGCCTGCAGGCCCAGATGGCCGTCCTCGAGAAGAGCATCGAGGTCGCCAAGAGCGGCGCGAACCTGCAGCAGACGCGCTTCGATCGCGGCCTGACGAACGAACTGGACGTTGCGCTCTCAAAGCGGGAAGTCGCGACCTTGCAGGCGGCGTTGTCTCCGTTCGTGGCGCAGATTGCGGCGCGCCAGCACGCGATCGCGACGCTTTTGGGGCAATATCCCGAGGCTCTGGCGAAAGAGCTGGCGAAGCCCGCTCCCTTCCCGGCGCTTCCGCAGCGCGTGCCAATCGGCGCGCCGGTCGATCTGCTACGGCGACGTCCCGACATCGCGGAGGCGGAACGGCGCGTCGCCGCCGCCACGGCGCGAGTCGGCGTCGCCATCGCCGCTCTTTTCCCGGACGTCGGAGTGAATGGCGCCGGCGGCGCGCAGGGCGGAAGCATCGCGGCGTCGAGCGCGACCAAAACGATGACCTGGATCGGCTCGGTCGCATCGGGGGTCTACTGGCCCTTGCTCGATTTCGGGGCGCTGGACGCCCAGATCGAGATCGCAGATTACGCGACGCGGGAGAGACTTGTCCTGTACAAGCAGACCATCGTTACGGCTGTGCAGCAGGTCGACGACGCGACGGCTTCCCTTCGCGCACAGCAGGAAAGGCTGGGCAGCCTCAATCGCGCGGTGTCCGCGGCTTTGCTCTCGACCAGACTTGCCAGCGATCGCTACGATCGCGGTCTCACCGATTACCTCAACGTGCTGGACGCCGAGCGCCAGCAGTTCGCGCTTCAGCAGGACTATGCCCTGGCGCAGCAGGTCGAAGGCGAGTCTCTGGCCGGCCTGTACAAGGCACTCGGCGGGGGCTGGCAGCCGGGAGCGGCCATTCCGCCCATCCGGACGCCGCAGCCTGCGGCGATCGCCGTGACGCGCTACCTGCCAGGCAAACCCGAGGGAGCGCACTGAAGTGTGGGTCGTCCAGATCGCCTTGCGAAGGCCTTACACCTTTGTCGTGTTCGCCTTCTTCATTGCAATCTTCGGCGGCCTGGCCGCACTTCGCACGCCAACAGACATCTTTCCCGACATCAACATCCCGGTGGTCAGCGTCGTTTGGACTTACACCGGGCTCCTGCCGAACGACATGTCGGGCCGCGTCGTCTACTATTACGAGCGGACACTGACGGCGCAGGTGGGGGACATCGAGCACATCGAATCCCAGTCGCTCAGCGGGTACGGCGTCATCAAGATCTTCTTCCAAAAGGGCGTGAACATCCGCACGGCTCTGGCGCAGGTGACGGCGGCCTCGCAGACGGTTCTGAAGCTTCTGCCGCCGGGCATCACGCCGCCATACGTCCTCAGCTACAACGCCGCGACTGTCCCGATCCTGCAACTGGGCCTGTCGGGCAAACTGCCGCAAATGAAGCTGTTCGATTACGGACAGAATTTCATTCGTCCCCAGCTCGCGACCGTCGCCGGGGCTGCAGTCCCGTCTCCCTACGGCGGAAAGATCCTGCAGGTCCAGGTCGACCTCGATCAAGAGGCGATGCAGGCGCACAGCGTTTCGGCCCACGATATCGTCGAGGCGATTTCGGCGCAGAACCTGATTTTGCCTGCGGGCGACGCGAAGATCGGTAAATTCGACTGGAACGTCGCTCTCAACGCGAGTCCGGTCCTGCTCGATCGGATCGACGACCTTCCGGTGAAGAAGGTCAACGGGACGACCATCTTCATTCGCGATGTCGCCTACGTGCACGAAGGTTCGCCGCCGCAGACGAACCTTGTCCGCGTCAACGGCGCGCGCGCCGTGCTGATGACGATCCTGAAGGCCGGGTCCGCCTCGACGCTCGCGGTCATCGACGGCGTCAAGTCGATCCTGCCGCGGATCAAGGAGGGAATTCCGGCCGGATTGAGCATTCATGCGGTCGGCGACCAGTCGGTCTTCGTCAAAGCCGCAATCATCGGCGTCCTGCGGGAGGCCGCGCTTTCCGCCGGTCTCGTCGGGCTGATGATTCTTCTGTTCCTTGGCAGCTGGCGCTCGACGATCATCATCATCATCTCAATTCCGCTTTCCATTCTGTTCTCGGTGATCTGCTTCTCCGCGTTGCACGAGACCATCAACGTCATGACTCTCGGCGGGCTGGCCCTGGCGGTCGGCATGCTGGTCGACGAAGGAACCGTCACGCTCGAGAACATCTTCTTTCACCTCGAGCAAGGCAAGGAGGTCGAGCCGGCCATTCTCGACGGCGCGCAGCAGATCGTCATTCCGGCCTTTGTGACCTTGCTCGTGCTCGATATCGTGTTTGCGCCGATGTTCGAGCTCGAGGGCGTCGCCGGATACCTTTTCAGGCCGCTTGCCGAAGCGGTCGTGTTCGCTCTGATCGCGTCCTTCCTTCTCTCGCGCACGTTGGTTCCGACGATGGCGCGGTACCTCCTCAAGCCTCATTCCGATCATGGAGAGAGCCATGGCTCTCCGGTCCGGAGCCGCAACCCATTCAAGCGAATTCAGGAGGGCTTCGAACGCCTGTTCACGATCGTCCGCGATCGCTACCGATCGCTTCTGCTGCTTGCACTCGGGCGCCCGAAGACATTCATCGGCGTCTTTCTGGCGGTCGTGTTCCTGTCCTTCGGCCTCTTCCCGTTCCTCGGCGAGAACTTCTTTCCTGCGGTCGATTCCGGGCAGATCCTCATGCACGTTCGCGCCCAGCCGGGAACCCGCATCGAGGAGACGGCGCGTCTTTTTGACACAGTCGAGCAGACCGTGAAGAAGGTCATTCCCGCCGACCAGCTCGACAACATCGTCGACAACATCGGCCTGCCCTACAGCGGCATCAACATGGCGTACCAGAATACGGGCACGATTGGCCCCGGCGACGGAGACGCGCTGATCAGCCTCAAGGAGGGACACACGCCGACAGCGGAGCTGATCAAGACTTTGCGCACGGTCCTGCCGCAAGAGTATCCAGGAGCGACCTTCTCGTTCCTGCCCGCCGACATCGTGTCCCAGATTCTCAATTTCGGCCTGCCCGCGCCGATCGACATTCAGGTCGTGGGCAACAACCAGCAGGCCAATTACGCCTACGCCACCGACCTTCTGAAGCGCGTCCGCGACGTTCCCGGCATCGCGGACCTGCGTATCCAGCAGGTTTTCAGTTATCCGCAGGTCAATGTGGCTGTCGACCGGTCCCTGGAGGGCACCATCGGGCTTACTCAACGCGATGCCGCAAACAGCCTCCTCGTTACGCTTTCCGGCAGCGGTCAGGTGAAGCCCAACTTCTGGCTGAACACGAAGAACGGCGTCTCCTACCCCATCGTCGCGCAGATGCCGCAGTATCGTATCGACACGTTGTCGGATCTGGAGAACGTCCCGATCACCTCAGCTGATTTGAAATCGCCGCAATATCTCGGCGGCCTTGCTAAGATCACCCCGGGGCCGAGCCCGGGCGTCGTCTCGCACTACAACGTCCAGCCGGTGATCGACGTCTTCGGCGCCGTGCAGGGGCGAGACCTCGGCTCCGTGGCCAGTGGCATCGAGAGGATCCTCGACCAAACGAACAAGCAGGTCCCCCGCGGGTCCTACGTCAGGTTGAGCGGTCAGGTGCACACGATGACCAGCGCCTACAATCAGCTCTACTTCGGCCTCGCCGGCGCCGTCGTGCTTGTCTACCTCGTCATCGTCGTCAATTTCCAGTCCTGGCTCGATCCCTTCATCATCATAACAGCGTTGCCTGCGGCGCTTGCCGGCATCGTCTGGATGCTGTTTATGACCGGCACGACACTGTCGGTGCCGGCCCTAACGGGAGCGATCATGTGCATGGGCATCGCCACAGCCAACAGCGTTCTCGTCGTCAGCTTCGCGCGCGAGGGTCTGCAGGGCGGTCTTGACGCGACGACCGCGGCGCTCGAGTCGGGCTTCACGCGCTTTCGTCCGGTTCTCATGACCGCGCTCGCCATGGTCCTCGGCATGGTGCCGATGGCGTTCGCTCTCGGCGAGGGCGGCGAGCAGAACGCCCCACTGGGCCGGGCGGTCATCGGCGGCCTTCTGGTCGCGACGACGGCCACGCTGTTTTTCGTTCCAACCGTCTTCAGCGTTCTCCATGGGCGTCGGAGGCAACCCGAAGCTCGAACCGACAGTGAGTGAAGCTATGGGTCGGGCATCGCGCGTTTGTCGCGGCAACGCTGCCGAAGCAACGCTGTAGGAGTTCGCAGCCGTGTGGATTGTTCTGACTGCGCTGCGGCGGCCTTATACATTCGTCGTGCTGGCGATCGTCATCGCCTTGTTTGGCGTCAGGGCCGCGCTGCTGACGCCCACTGATATTTTTCCGAATATCAATATTCCGGTCGTCAGCGTCGTCTGGACCTACAGCGGCCTATTGCCGAACGACATGTCGGGGCGCGTCATTTACTACTATGAACGAACTTTGACGGCGCAGGTGGGGGACATCGAGCACATCGAGAGCCAGTCTCTCAGCGGGTACGGCGTCGTGAAGATCTTCTTTCAGAAGAACGTGGACATCGCCGCGGCGTTGGCGCAGGTCACCGCAGCCTCGCAGACCGTTCTGAAACTCCTGCCGCCCGGCATCACGCCGCCCTACGTGCTCAGCTATAACGCGGCCACGGTGCCGATCCTGCAACTCGCCCTTTCGAGCAGCGCGTTGCCGCAGATGAAGCTGTTCGACCAGGGCCAGAATTTCATTCGGCCACAGCTCGCGACAGTGCAGGGCGCGGCGGTGCCCTCTCCTTACGGTGGAAAGATCCTCCTGGTCCAGGTCGATCTCGACCAGCACGCCATGCAGGCCCACAACGTTTCGGCCGACGATATCGTCGAGGCGATTTCGGCGGAGAACCTGATTTTGCCTGCAGGCGACGCGAAGATCGGTAAATTCGACTGGAACGTCGCTCTCAACGCGAGTCCGGTCATGCTCGATCGGATCAACGACCTTCCGGTGAAGAAGGTCAATGGCACGACCATCTTCATTCGCGATGTCGCCTATGTGCACGAGGGTTCGCCGCCGCAGACGAACCTTGTCCGCGTCAACGGCGTGCGCGCGGTCCTGATGACGATCCTGAAAGCGGGCTCGGCCTCGACCCTCGCCGTCATCGACGGGATCAAGGCGGTCCTGCCGCGCGTCAGGGAGGGTCTGCCCGCGAGCCTGCAACTCCATGCTGTCGGCGATCAGTCTGTCTTCGTCAAAGCCGCGGTCGTCGGGGTGATCCGCGAGGCCGGATTGGCGGCGGCGCTTGTCGGCGTCATGATTCTGCTCTTTCTCGGTAGTTGGCGCTCCACGGTGATCATTCTGATCGAGATCCCGTTGGCGATCCTGTTCTCGCTGACGTTGCTGTCGTGGCTTGGCGAAACCATCAACGTCATGACGCTCGGCGGCCTCGCGCTTGCAGTCGGCATTCTGGTCGACGACGGAACGGTCACGATCGAGAACATCAATTACCATCTGGAGCAGGGCAAGCCAGTCGAGACGGCCATCCTCGATGGCGCGCAACAGATCGTCATTCCGGCCTTCGTCACGCTGCTTTGCCTGTGCATCGTGTTCGTACCGATGTTCCAGCTCGGCGGCGTGGCGGGCTACCTGTTCACGCCCATGGCCGAAGCGGTGGTGTTTGCGCTGATGGGTTCGTTCACGCTTTCACGCACCCTGGTGCCGACCATGGCCAATTATCTCATGCGGGCGCATGCCGAGCACGGAGACGGAGAGGCGGCGCATCCCCGCAGCCGGAACCCGCTGAAACGCTTTCAACAAGGATTCGAGCATCACTTTTCGCGCCTGCGCAACGGATATCGGTCGCTGCTTCTCCTCGCCCTCGGACGCCCGAAGACCTTCATCGCCGGTTTCATGGCGGTTGTGCTGCTGTCCTTCGGCCTCGAGCCGTTCCTCGGCGAGAACTTCTTCCCGACCATCGATTCCGGCCAAATCCTCATGCACGTGCGCGCCCAGCCGGGAACTCGAATTGAGGAGACGGCGCGCCTTTTTGATCAGGTCGAAATGACGGTGAGGGATGTCGTCCCGCCGGCTCAGCTCGACAACATCGTCGACAATATCGGCCTGCCCTACAGCGGCATCAATATGGCCTATCAGAACACCGGAACGATCGGCCCGGGTGATGGCGACATCCTGATCAGCCTGAACGAGGACCATAATCCGACGTCCGACTTCATCAAGAAACTGCGTACGATTCTGCCGCAGAAGTACCCGGGAACGACCTTCTCGTTCCTGCCGGCCGACATCGTGTCGCAGATCCTCAATTTCGGCTTGCCCGCGCCGATCGACATACGGGTCGTCGGAAACAACCAGCAAGCCAACTACGCTTACGCCACTGAACTTCTGAAGCGCGTACGCGACGTTCCCGGCATCGCCGACGCGCGCATCCAACAGGTCTTCAATTACCCGCAGCTCAACGTGGCTGTCGACAGAACTCTCGCCGATCAGGTGGGTTTGACGCAGCGCGACGCAGCCAACAGCCTTCTGGTTACGCTTTCCGGCAGCGGCCAGGTGAAGCCCAACTTCTGGCTGAATACGCAGAACGGCGTCTCCTACCCGATCGTTGCGCAGATGCCGCAGTACCGCGTCGACACGATGTCGGATCTCGAAAACATCCCGATCACCTCAGCCAGCATGACCATGCCGCAGTATCTCGGCGGGCTTGCCAAGATCACACCGGGACCGAGCCCCGGCGTCGTCTCGCACTACAACGTCCAGCCGGTCATCGACATCTACGGCGCCGTGCAGGGGCGAGACCTCGGTTCCGTAGCCAACCGGATCGACCAGATTCTCGACCAGACGCGCGCCGACAAACCCCGCGGTTCATACGTCAGGCTCGGCGGACAGGTGCACACAATGACGACCGCTTACAGTCAGCTTTATCTCGGGCTCGCCGGCGCGGTGGTCTTGATTTATCTGATTATCGTTGTTAATTTCCAATCCTGGCTCGACCCGTTCATCATCATCACGGCCCTGCCCGCGGCGCTTGCGGGCATTGTGTGGATGCTGTTCATGAGCGGCACGACGCTGTCGGTCCCGGCCCTCACAGGCGCCATCATGTGCATGGGCATCGCCACTGCAAACAGCATTCTTGTCGTGAGCTTCGCTCGCGAGGGTTTGGGACGGGGGTTGGACGCCGCGAGCGCAGCTCTCGAATCCGGGTTTACCCGTTTTCGTCCGGTGCTCATGACCGCGATGGCGATGATCATTGGCATGCTGCCGATGGCGTTCGCGCTTGGCGAAGGCGGCGAGCAGAACGCCCCGCTCGGCCGCGCAGTCATCGGGGGCCTTCTGGTCGCCACGGTCGCGACGCTTTTCTTTGTTCCGGCCGTCTTTACTTTGCTGCATTCTCGGCGAGAAAAGTCCGGCGACGCGCCTACGACCGACCAAGCGCAGACAAGTTCGTGATCGGAGAAGTTGAAGTGCAAGACCACGTCAAGATCGCGCGCGAAGACGCTCCCAAGCACGACCACGCTCCGAGGCCGGAGCGCACTCCCGAGGGGGAACGCGGGGAGCGCGCCCGAGCCTCGGCGCCCATCCCGGGGCCTGCGGCGACTCGGGCTTTTCGCCGCTGTCGCCGCAATTGCAGTCGCGGCGTTCGGCATCGTCGAGCGTCGCCATAGTGAGGAGGCGGTTAAGCAGTGGACGGTTTCCCAGGCGGTTCCCACCGTCGCGGTCGTGAAGCCGACGACAGAGGCGACCGTCCAAAACCTGACGCTTCCGGGCACTGTAGCGGCTTGGTACGAAGCGCCGATGTATGCGCGCGTCAGCGGCTATTTGGAGAAGTGGTATTATGACTATGGCGCCAAGGTGAAAAAAGGCGACGTCCTTGCAAAGATCGAGACGCCGGATCTCGACGCAGAATTGTTGGCTGCAAAAGCCAAGTTGAATTCGGCGGAGGCGGTGGTGAACGTCCGCGTGGCGGAACTGCAGTTCGCCGAATTGACCTTCAAGCGGTGGAGGGATTTGCCCAAGGGCGTTGTCTCTGTGCAGGAGCAGGAGTCCAAGCAGGCGGATTACGGCACTGCCCAGGCGCGATTGAATGCCGCCAAAGCGGAAGCCGCCGCCGACCAAGGCGATGTCGATCGCCTCGACGCCCTGGAAGCTTTCAAGGAAATCGTCGTGCCTTTCGACGGGGTGGTCACCGCTCGAGAGACGGACATCGGCAACCTCATCAACGTGGGCAGCGGCTCCGGCGCCGGCCCGGAACTTTTCCGTGTGGCCGACATCAGCAAGATGCGAATCTACGTACAAGTGCCGCAACAGCAGTCGGCCGGCATTACAGTCGGTCAGGAGGCCGAACTCAATTTGCCCCAGTATCCCGAAAAGGTCTTCAAAGCGACCGTGGCTACGACGTCGGGCGCAATCAATTTGCAGGCGCGCACGTTGCTCGTCGAACTTCACGCCGACAATCCGGACGGCCTGCTTCAGCCCGGCGCCTACACGCAGGTCGTCTTCCATTTGCCGGCCAACCAAGACGTCCTGCGGATCCCAACCAGCGCTCTCTTGTTTCGCGAGGACGGATTGCAGATCGCAACGATCGGCCCCGGCGATAAAATCGAACTCAAGCCGGTGACGCTCGGGCGCAATCTCGGAACAGAGGTCGAGGTCGTGAAGGGCCTCAGCCCGTCGGACCGTGTCGTCAACAGCCCGCCAGATTCGTTGGCTGCCGGCGATGTGGTTCAGGTGGCGGCCGAGGGCGCCTTCCAAACCAGAGTTGACCGCGCTGGAGTCGAAATAGCCGCGGGAGACTGAACGTCGCCGTCGGCGCTCGGCGGCGCCTTTAGAATCGCCGGCGGTCGACCTGCCCCTGTTTGACGCTGGCTGGTCCGGCAAACCATCTCTCTTCCGGTCCGCCGCCGGCCGCCGGTCCGGGTTGCCGGCCGGCAGCTGGAACATTTGCGCCGCGGTTGCGGATCCGTTCCAGAAAGTCATGCAATATCAAGATGATGATGACTTTGCAGCCTGCCGGTTGTGAGACGGGAGCGGCCGCCGAACAGGCGCCTTAACAGGTCGCGGAACAGGCGATGCGCAGGGGCCGCGCAACTGGGCGCGGCCCGGTTGCAAGGCGGGCTCAAAGTTCCCATTTCCCGCCAGGGAAAGGCGGTTCGCCGCCGCCCCATCGTCCTAGAAGCGGATGCGGAGGCCGATCGTCGGGTCCCAATCTTGAGTGGTCGCGCTTGACCAGGCGTATTTGGGATTGCCAGGGATCGCGGTGTAGGTCTTGGCGTAGCCGTTCGCCATGCCGCCATACACGTTGCTCAACATCACACCGGCGTAGACATCGACTCGTGGAGCCGGCCGATAGTCGACTAAGAGCGAGACGGCGTCCTGGCTGCCGGCGCATTTGCTGCTGCTGATGAACGCGCCGGTCCCGGTGCAGGCGAGAGGCGTGGCGTAGCCATAGGGGATGCCTTTTATCTTCCCGGTATTCCAGGCAAAGTTGAAGTCGTTCTGGGTCTGGTAATAAAAACCCATCGCAAGGTCGAGATTGCTCCAGATCGACCACTTGAAGCCCGTCCAGATCGTATTGTTGACGCGGTTGATCGGATAGGCGGGAGAAGCGTAGGCGCCGTTGTTGAGGAACGCGGTGGAGGTGACGGCGCCAGACGGAACGAAGATGCCGTTGGCTATGCTGGAGAAGCCATTGGCGTAGGCGTCGGAGGGGTCGCCGAGATTGGCGTAGAGGTATCCTCCGTAGAACGTCACGGTGTTCCACTTGTATTTGGCGACGAGTTCGAGGCCGAAGTCATTCGAAAGTGTCGCCTTCAGAACGTTGTTGGGATTGGAATATTCGTTCTGTCCGTAGATATTTTTGTGGACGATGAACCAGTTGCCGTCGACGTCCTTGATGCTCGTCGGCGACAGCCATGGGTTGATGCCGTAGGTCGAAAGCGATACCGCGTTCCGCGCATAGCTGACCACGCCGTCAAGCGACAGCGGTCCGAGATCGACGCCGAGTTGGCCCTGATATTGATTGGTGACGCCGTTGTCCCAGTCAAAGCCGCCCACCGTCGCCTGGCCGGCGGCGCGGAAATTCTGATAGCTCAGCCGGTAGGTGACGGCCGTCGTGCGCGCGGTCTCGGTATTGCCAAAACCGGGAAACGCATTCGAAAAGCCGATCAGCGAGAACGCGATCGAGGCGACCGGATCATAAGCCGTCTCGACGTCAAGGGAGAGCGCGTTCGTGCGGCCGAGGGTGAGCGTACCGTAGGTTTGGTTGCTGACGCCGACAAAGGCCTGCGTGTTGTCCCATTGGCCGGCCCGGCTGCCATCGAAGCTCGTCGTCTGCCACGGGAATGCGCTCGCCGGGCGCAGGTTCTGGTCGGCCAGCGAGCGCGGGCCGTTGGAGAGCATTCCCGAATACGGGTTGACGGCCGCTTCCAGGACGCCGATCAGCGACCAGTCGTAAGGGAGAACGTCCTCCTTGACCTTGAAGCCGGCAAGGCTGGTGCTCAAGCCGTTGAAGCCAAACATCGCCCGAGGGCCGTTGGCGCCCTTCTGGATGCCATAAAGGAGCTTGTCGGCGCTTGGATTGAGGTTGGCGCCCTGGCTCAGATAGACGGCGTTGACGTCGAGCGTGCCGTAGAGCGTGACGCCGTAGGCGCTGATCGGACAGTCGCTCGTCGACGCGTTCAGCCAGTTCCACAGGCTCGCCCAGCAATTCGGCGGCGTGGCCGCGGCGTGGGCCTTGGTCGTCGGCAAATCGGCCGCCTGGGCCATGGCGCCGATCCCGACAATCGCCAAAAGCGCCAACCCAACTCTCTTCATGACAGGCCCCACATTCCCCGCGCGGCCCGGCCGATCATCACCCTCGACGCCCTGGACCGCGCCCAATTCCCCGAAGCCGATGGGCGCGCGCGGTGTCGTGGGCTGCACGCCGTATACTAAACCATAATTTAGTGAATAAAGTCAATTAATTTAATAGACTGTTATTCGGCGAAGAGCCGTCCGCGGCCGCGACCGGGCTGTCGCAGAACGTTGCGTTGGGACAGTTTTGTCCGCTTAAGCCTTTGAAAACATGTGAGGCTTACCAGCACTGCACGGTTCGCTCGACAGGTCGCCGTCCCGTCCCGGCGACTGCGCGCCCGCCTGTGACGCCCAAGCCGAGCGCCGACGCGTTGGTCAACTCGAAGAGCCTAAAGCGCGTCGAGACACAGGCCCTTTCCGACGCCCCCCGACGCGGGCGCGGGCTTGGATCGGTCCGCGCGCGAAGGCGTGGGCGTCACGAGGTTGCGCTATTGAGCCGTCAGGTTTCGCACAACAATGAAGCGCCCACACCCGTGCGCCGCTTCGGGGGGCCTCAGAAGCCGATCGCCAGCGTCCCCCTGGTTCGGGGATCGGAGGCGCCGGTCAGAACGCCGTCCGCGGACCGCGCGATCGTATTGGCCGAACCCATCGCCTCGCCCAAGACGACCTTGTGCCCCATCGCCTCGAGGAGCCGGACGGTGTCCGCGGAGACGCCGCGCTCGATCCTGAGTTCGTCGGGGTAGAGCTGGTCGTGGGCGCGCGGCGCGTTCTCGGCCTCGGCGACGTTGAGCCCGTGGTCGATCACGTCGACAATGACCTGCAGCACGGTAGTGATGATCCGCGAGCCGCCGGGGCTGCCGGTGACGAGTGCGACCTTGCCGTCCTTCAGCACGATGGTCGGGCTCATCGACGACAGGGGCCGGCGGTTCGGGCCCGGCGCGTTGGCGTCGCCGCCCATGAGACCATAGGCGTTCGGGGCGCCGGGCTTGGCGGCGAAATCGTCGAGCTCGTTGTTGAGCAGGACGCCGGTCCCGTCCGCGACCATTCCCGAGCCGTAGGAAAAATTCAGGGTGTAGGTGTTGGACACGGCATTGCCGTCGGCGTCGACGATCGAGAAGTGGGTGGTCTCGTCGCTCTCGTAGCGTTGCGGCTCGCCGGGCCGAATCTCGGCAGCGGGCCGGGCGCGGTCTGGCAGGATCCCGGCGCGGAGCGCTTTGGCGTAGGCCTTGGAGATGAGCCCCTTCAAGGGAATCCGACGAAGTCCGGATCCCCGAGCCAAGCCGCCCGGTCCGCATAGGCGAGCTTTTCCGCTTCCGCCATCTCGTGCAGCGACGCCGCCGAATTGAGCCCTTGAGCGGCGAGGTCGTAGCCCTCGAGGATGTTGAGGATCTCGATGACATGCGCGCCGCCGGAAGAGGGCGGCGGCATCGAGAGGATCGCATAGCCGCGATAGCTGCCCGCGACCGGCTCGCGCTCGACGGCGCGGTAGCGGGCGAGGTCGTCCATTGCCATGCGGCCGCCCGAGGCCTGCACGGCGTCGATAATCTTTTGCGCCACCGGACCGGTGTAAAAACCCGCCGGGCCCTCCGCGGCGATGGTCTTCAAGGTGGCGGCGAGATCGTCGAGGGCGATGTGGTCGCCGACCTTCGGCGCGCTCCCGTCCGGCTCGAGGTAGATGCGGGCGGCGGCCGGATGCTTCGCTAGGACGGGCATTGCCGGCGGCAGCGAATCGGCGAGGTCGTCGTCCACCGTGAGCCCGTCGCGGGCGAGCGCAATCGCGGGCGCGACGAGGTCGGCGAAGGTGAACTTCCCCGAGCCGTACCTGCGCCAGGCGAGCTCGAGGCCCGCCACGGTGCCCGGCACGCCGACAGCCAGACCCGACCAGCGCGACTTGAACGGATCGGCCGCGCCGTTGGCGTCGAGGAACACGTCTTTGGCGGTCGCCGCCGGCGCAGCTTCCCGATAGTCGATGGCGACCGTTCTCCCCAAGTCCGCGCGGTGGATCAGCATGAAGCCGCCGCCGCCGATGTTGCCGGCCCGAGGCAGGGTGACCGCGAGCGCGAAGCCGACCGCCACCGCCGCGTCGACCGCGTTGCCGCCGAGTCGCAGCACATCCCGGCCGACTCGCGAGGCGGCCGCTTCCTGGGTGACCACCATGCCGTGCCGGGCGACGACCGGAAGCGCCGTCGCGACGCTTCCGAAGATCGGCTGCGGATCGGCGAGCGCGACTGCAGGCGCGAGACAAAGGGCCAAAACAGTCAGACTGAAGGATTTCAAGGCGTCGCGCTCCTGCAGCGGTCATTTCGGACGGCGCCGCTGCGACAGGGTCGAGCGCGAGCGCCAGTCTGGCGAAGCCCCTACCCAATATCCATGACGCAATTGCGCGCAAGTCGAGGCGCGAGCCTGCGCATGTCGGACGGTGAAATCGCGACGCACCCGGCGGTCGGCGTCAGACCGGGCCGAGCGAGGTGGAAGAAGATTGCGCTGCCCCTCTCCTTGGCGCGACGCGAGTAGTTCTGGTCGAGCACGAAGACGACATCGTACAACCGATCCTCGCGCCACATCCGGTCGGTGCAGTCGGCGGCCGGCAGGCGGACCGGGCGGTTGTAGCGCGGGCTCGCCGGGTCCTCGCACCAGCCCTGATCGGGCAGCATGGGCCTCAACGGAACGCTTCCGCCCCGGCGCCGCCAGCGATCCGGGCGATAGTAGGCCCAGAGCAGCGCGAACCGTCCTGCCGGCGTGGCCCCGTCGCCCTCGCGCTTCAGCCGCACGATGCCGGCCGGACCCAGCGCGCAGGGAATGCGAAATGGGCCTGCGGTCAGCCAGCCCCTCGCGCGGTCGCCGGCCCGGGGGCGAACGCGAAGCTTGGCGAGATTGCGCGTCATGTCTCTTTCCTCGAAAGGTATCGATCCCGGCGTTCATCGCGCGAACGTGATGCCGTCGGCATCGGCGCCTCGCGTCGTTTTGATCGCCGCCTGCCCGAATCCGCCATAGTTCTTGTAACAGATTACGAAACTGTCCGGACAAACGGAGGCACGGACTCCATGGCCGCATTGACTGTCAACGGACGGCGAACGACGCTCGACGTCGAGCCCGACATGCCGCTCCTCTGGGCGCTGCGCGACGAACTGGGCCTTGTCGGCACGAAATTCGGCTGCGGCGCGGGCCTTTGCGGCGCCTGCACCGTCATCGTCGACGGCGAAGCGGTGCGCTCCTGCCAGACGCCGGTGAGCGCCGCAGACGGCAAGACCGTGCGCACCATCGAGGGCCTGGGCGAAAACGGGCTTCACGCCGTCCAAAGGGCCTGGATCGAGGCCGATGCGCCGCAATGCGGCTATTGCCAGTCGGGCCAGATTTTGGCGGCGGTCGCGCTGCTAACGAAGAACCCCAGCCCGAGCGACGCAGACATCGACTCGGAAATGACCAACATCTGCCGGTGCGGGACCTATCCGCGGATGCGGGCGGCGGTTCATCGCGCCGCCGAATTGATCAAGATCTGAGGGAGTGGCGCCATGACCATCGCCTTCACGCGCCGAGCCGTCGTCCAGGCCGCTCTTTCCGCCGCCGGCGGACTCGCGGTCGCCGCCTTTGTTCCCGGTTGGGCCGTGGCGGGCGCCAAGGCGTCCGGGGAGCCCTGGGGCTCCGACGCCGCCTCGAGTTCCGAGATCGGCGCTTTCGTCCTGGTCGAGCCGGACAACACGGTCGTCCTGCGCATCGCCAAGTCCGAGATGGGCCAGGGCGTCCTGACGTCGCTCGCCATGATCCTCGCCGAAGAGCTGATGTGCGATCTCTCCAGTGTGCGGGTCGAATACGCCTCCGCCCATCGCAACCTGGCGGACCCCGATGTCTACCAGTCGATGGGGACGGGCGGCTCGTCGTCGGTGCGGCGCTCGCGCGCTTTCCTCCAGCAAGCCGGCGCGTCGGCGCGCGAGCGGCTGATCGCCGCGGCGGCCGTGCGTTGGGGCGTAGCGCCCGCGACCTGTGCCGCCGCCGGCGGGGTCGTCCGCCACGACGCCTCCGATCGCTCGGCGACCTACGGCGAACTCGCCCCCGAGGCGGCCCGGATCCGGCTTGCCGCTGAGCCGGCGATCAAGACGCCGGAGCATTTCAAGCTGATCGGCTTCCCCTTGAAGCGCTTCGATGCGCCGCTCAAGGTCACGGGCGCTGCGCGGTTCGGCATCGACGTGAAGCTGCCGGGCATGGTGTATGCCGCCGTCGCCAATTGCCCGGTGTTCGGCGGCGCGCTCAAGTCCTATGACGCCTCCAAGGTCGCCGGGCGCCGGGGAGTCCTCGCCGTCCTGCCGGTCACCAATGGCGTCGCGGTCGCCGCCGATAATTTCTGGCGCGCCAAGGAGGCGCTGGCCGCCCTGCCGGTCGAGTGGAATTTCGGGCCCGCCGGCTCGACCGACAGCGCCGGGTTTCGCGCCGAATATCGCGCCGCGCTCGACGGTCCGCTGGTGGAGGGCGGTGGCCACGGCGACGCTGCCGCCGCCTTCGCATCGCCCGCGCGGCGCGTCGAGGCGGTCTACGAAGTTCCGTACCTCGCCCATGCGCCGATGGAGCCGTTGAACGCGACGGCGCATTGGACGCCGGACCGGATCGACGTCTGGATGGGGACGCAGGCCCCCGAGTTCGCGATCGAACTTGCCGCGAAGGCCGGCGGCGTCGACCCGCTCAATGTCTTTGTCCACAATTGCTTCCTCGGCGGCGGTTTCGGCCGGCGCGCGATCAACGACGAGTTGACCCAGGCTGTTGAAGTCTCGAAAGCCTTGTCGCGTCCGGCCAAAGTCGTCTGGACGCGCGAAGAGGACATCCGCTCCGACCGCTACCGGCCGCAGGCCGCGCTCAGGATGCGGGCGGCGCTGAAGGATGACGGTTCGCCGGCAGGCTTCGAGTTCGCCACCGCGGTCGGCTCGATCACCCGCTCGCTCGGCTGGGGCAAGGTCGAGAACGGCGTCGAGCGGCAGGCGATCGAGGGTCTCGCTAACTGCCCCTATCGCGCCGACGCCCTCAAGGTGCTGGTGAATCTCAAGAACACCCATGTGCCGGTGATGTTCTGGCGCTCAGTCGGCTCGTCGCAGAACGCCTTCGCGGTCGAAAGCTTTATCGACGAAGTCGCTCACGAAACGCGTCAGGATCCGCTGGAATACCGGCGCTCGCTGCTGAAGGATCGGCCCGACTTTCTCGCCGTGCTCGACGCGCTGGCCGAGAAGGGCGACTGGGGCAAGCCGCTTCCCAAGGATGTCGGGCGCGGCCTCGCCATCCACGAGAGCTTCGGCACGATTGTCGCCGAGATCGCCGAGGTGGTGGTCAGGGACGGCGACCTCAAGGTGCAGCGGGTCGTCGCCTGCGTCGACTGCGGCCATCTGGTCAACCCACTGACCGCCGCCATGCAGATCGAGAGCGCGGTGCTGTACGGACTGACCGCCGCCTTGTTCGGCGAAATCACCATCAAGGACGGGCGCGTCGAGCAGGGGAATTTCGACACCTATCCGATCGCCCGGATGGCCGACGCGCCGGTGATCGAGACGCACTTCGTCCTCTCGGGCGGGGAGAAATGGGGCGGTCTCGGCGAACCGGGAACCCCGCCGATCGCGCCGGCGGTCGCCAATGCCATCTTCGCCCTCACCGGCAAACGCATCCGCTCGCTGCCGCTGAAGAACGCCGCGCTCGGGGCGTAGCGCAGGCCCTCATCCGGCCGTTTACCCGGCCACCTTTGCGAAGGGGAACGGGACGCCCTCTCCCCGCTGGGCATCTGCGATGACGTCCGTCTATCGACGGGCGATGGGGAGAGGGAAGCGGCGGCAGGGCGAGGATTAAGCAAGCAAGCCAACGTCATCTCGCCTTACCCGCCCGCCAGCAGCGCTTTCACGATCGCGCTCGCCTTGGCGAAGTCCATCTGACCGGCGTGGGCCTCCTTCAGCGCGCTGACCACTCTGCCCATGTCCTTGACGGTCGCGGCGCCGGTCGCGGCGATGGCCGCCTTGGCGGCCACGGTCACTTCCTCTTCGCTCATCTGCCGGGGCAGGAATTCGCTGATCACCGCGACCTCGGCATTCTCCTGCGCCGCGAGCTCCGCCCGGCCGGCCTCGGCGTAGATCGCCGCCGACTCCTGGCGCGACTTGACCATCTTGGTGAGCAACGCCAGCTCGTCGGACCGGCTGACGATCTTGCCGGCCCCGCGCGCCTCGATCTCGCGATCCTTGAGCGCCGCCATGATGAGGCGGAGCGCGCCGACCCGAGCCTTGTCGCCGGCCTTCATCGCCTCCTTCATCTGCGTGCTGACGATGTCGCGTAGCGGCTGAGAGTCAGCCATGATTTCGCCTCGAAATGTTATCGGGCGCGTCGCTTGACGCGCCGGTTGGCGGGCGCTTAAGCACAGCCGCATGGCAAGCGCAACACTCTCCCCATCCCCCGTTGAGCCGGACGACGGGTCCGCTTCCGGTTGGCAGCCGCGCGTCGCGACCGGCGTCCTGGTGCTGGCGAACGGCGAGGTGATCGAAGGCTTTGGCGTCGGCGCGACCGGGTCGGCCGTCGGCGAGGTCTGCTTCAACACGGCGATGACCGGCTATCAGGAGATCCTGACCGATCCCTCCTACGCCGCCCAGATCATCACCTTCACTTTTCCCCATATCGGCATCGTCGGCGTCAATGCCGACGACATTGAGGTCGTCAACGGGGCCGCCGCCACCGCTGCGGTCGGGGCGGTCTTCCGCGCCGATCTCGGCGAGCCGTCCAATTTCCGCGCCCGCGGACGGCTCGACGGGTGGCTGACGACGCGCGGCGTGGTTGGCCTCTGCGGGATCGACACGCGGGCGCTGACCACCCTGATCCGCAAGACCGGCATGCCGAACGCCGTCATCGCTCATGCGCCCGACGGCGCCTTCGACCTCGACGCCCTGCGCGCCGAGGCCCGGCGCTGGCCCGGCATCGACGGCATGGACCTCGTGCCGCAGGTCGGGGCGACGCAGCGCTACGACTGGGACGAGACGAGCTGGACGCTGGAGCACGGCTACGGCCGTCGGAGCGAGACGCGCTTCCATGTCGTCGCCGTCGACTACGGGGTGAAGCGCAACATACTGCGCTTGCTCAACGACTGCGGCTGCTCGGTCACCGTCGTGCCGGCGACGGCGACGGCCGAGGAGATCCTGGCGCTGAAGCCGGATGGCGTCTTTCTGTCCAACGGCCCTGGCGATCCGGCCGAGACCGGCGTTTACGCGGTGCCCACGATTCAGGCGCTGCTCGAAACCAGGCTGCCGCTGTTCGGCATCTGCCTCGGCCACCAGCTCCTGGGGATCGCGGTCGGCGGCCGGACGATCAAGATGCCGCAGGGCCACCACGGCGCCAACCATCCGGTGAAGGATTTCACCACCGGCAAGGTCGAGATCGTGTCGATGAACCACGGCTTCGCCGTCGACCGCTCGAGCCTGCCGGACAACGTCACGGAGACCCACGTCTCGCTGTTCGACGGCTCGAATTGCGGCGTGGCGCTGACCGACCGCCCGGCCTTCTCGGTGCAGTACCACCCGGAGGCCTCGCCTGGTCCGCGCGACAGTCACTACCTCTTCCGCCGCTTCGTCGGCCTCATGGAAGCGGCCAAGGCGGAGAGGGCGGCGGACGCCTGAGCGGCTCGGCCGCGGTCCGGATCGCGGCCCCACTGGCGTGGAGGACGGCGAGAGCGCACAAATTCGTCGGCGAGGCCGATTTCAAGGACTTAGGCGCCAAAACGTGCGACTTTGCAACTTTCGCGCGCACCAAGGGAGGGAAGCCGCTCAAGGGCGGTCAGCGCAGCTTATTATACATCATATACACGTTATATTGCTGCGGCGCTGGGACGTTGCGGTTCAGCCGGCGGCATACGCTTCTTTAGCACTTTCTGATTAGTTCTTTTTGGTGATCCCGCGGGTCACCGAATGGGAGCGCGATTCGAGGCAGCCAGCATGCCCGACTTTCTTGGCATGCCTATCCGGTTAGGACACACACCCACTAGATGTGGGGTGCATCCAATCTCCCGAGTAAAGTTTGTCGTAGGTCGGCGCTCTGGCGCTACCTGCGAGGCCTAGCAGCGAGCGAAATGCGTTGAACGGGTAGAAGCGGCGGTTGAATTGAAAGGTGAACTCGTTGAGATAGGCCTGCAGATGCCGCGCGCTGACCCCGTGATGCGTTCCCGCCAGCCACGTTTTCAGATTGGCGATGACGAGATGGCTGATCGGCAGGAATTCCTCCGAGATTTCGGGGTCGCCGCATTCGGCGATGGCGCGATGATCATAGCCGCGCTTGCCCAGGTCGGCGTAACCGCTCCACTCGTCCGTGACGATCAACGTCCCGTCCGCCACGGCGCCCTCGACGAAGCCGCAAAGCGACCTTGCGCTCCGGTCGGCGGCGATGGCAAGCCGAACGCGCCCCGCGTAGCGGCCGTCCTTGCGCACGTCTTGCGCGGTTCCCGGTTCGCGGCGGCGCACCTCGACGGCGCAGGCGACGAGCGTTTTGTGATGAACGCCCCGGCCTTCGCCGCGCGTGCGGCCGCCGACCCATGTCTCGTCGACTTCGACGTGCTCGTTCGCGCGGCCGCCGATGCGATCCCGATCGGGACGAACCATTCCGGCGCGCAGCTTGTGGAGGAGTTGAAAGGCGGTCTCGTACCGCGAGAGACCCAACTGCCGCTGGAGTTGGACCGCGGATATGCCGGGAGTTTGGCTGGCGACCAGATAGGCTGCCCAAAACCAGATGGACAACGGCGTGCGGCTGCGCTCCATGACCGTGCCGACAGTCAGTCCTGTCTGGCTGCGGCATTTCCGGCATGTCAGCACGCCCGGGCGGCTCGCAATGCGGAACGGTTCGCCGCGAGCCCCGCAGCGCGGGCAGACGAAGCCGCGCTCCCAGCGCGCCCGTTCGAGATACGAGGCGCACGCCGCATCATCCGGGAAAAGCCGCTGAAACTCCGGCAGCGACCGTGGAAATGGCAGCGCCGCGCGCTGCTCCACGTCCATCACGACGGCCGTTTCTCCAGTCATTTCCCCGTCCAGCCGCACGCACGCCCTTCGCGCAAAGGGGAACCGCCAGTTGGCTGGGGGCCTCACCCGCGAGTGTCGCCACATCTAGATTTAGTGGGTGTATGTGTCAACCGGATAGGCATGGAGCGTTCGTCTCCACGCCTCCAGCAACTGAAGCTTATCCGGGTCGCGTTCGACGTATTTTGGCAGGATCGGAACGTTGTCATCGCGGACGTAGACCAGGCACGGCTTGTCGAGCCGCACGCCCTCCTCGTATTCCGCCTGCGAATACGAGATCCCCATCCCGAGCGGCAGGCTGCCGTACTTGAGCCCGACAATAACGACGAGGAGGTCGCTTTGGCGCACCTCATTGAGGCAAGCCTCGATCGGTTGCTCGTCGCGCGCGCCGAAGAATTCCATTGCCGCGTGCCGCTGCTGCACGCGGCGAATTGCATCGAGAACGCCGTCGCGCTCCGGCTGAAGGTCGTCGAAGGTGCTGCAGACGAAGACTGTGTACGGCTGGGTCACCGCTTCCCCACCGCCAATGCTGCGATCTACAGCTCGCGAGACAGCCGCTTTCGAGCCGCAACGCGGTCTCGATCATCAAGGCCGGCCCACGGGTGATAGGCGGGAGGGACGCCTTAGTAAGTTTTCACGCGCGGGCCCTCATCCGGCGCTTCGCGCCGGCCCTCATCCGTCGCCTTGCGGCGACACCTTCTCCCCGAGGGAGAAGGGCGGCGCATCCCTTCCCCCTCGGGGGGAAGGTGGCCCGAAGGGTCGGATGAGGGTTTGCCGCCGCCATCGGAGAACCTGGTTCACCACGGCAAGCCGGCTCTGGCAAGGATCGTGTCCAGCACGCCGTCGCGGTTCTGCAGCACCTCGTGGTTCCAGAAGCGCAGCACGGTCCAGCCCTCGCCTGCGAGATAGGCGTCGCGGGCCTGGTCGCGGCGGTTCTCGGCATGCTGTGAGCCGTCCGCTTCGACGATGAGCCGCGCTCCGACGCAGAGGAAATCGACGATATAGGGTCCGACCGGGACTTGCCGGCGGAACTTGAGGCCGCTCAAGCGCCGGTCGCGCAGCAGCCGCCACAGCCGCTGCTCGGTCTCGGTCAGGGCACCGCGCATGGCGCGGGCCCGTTGGCGCTGGGCGGGAGGGATCCCATCGTCGGTCTTCATGGTCGGGCCCTCATCCGGCGCCTTCGCGCCGGCCTCATCCGTCGCCTTCGGCGACACCTTCTCCCCGAGGGAGAAGGGGGCGCTCCCTTCCCCCTCGGGGGGAAGGTGGACGCGCGTAGCGCGGCCGGATGAGGGGCTGCGCCCACAACGCCTCCGCCCTCACCCCTCCACCATGCTGTACAGCGTCCGCGCCTCGGGCGCCGGACCCCGGCGCGCGCCGACGGCCTCGACCTTGACCGCCATCCATCTCGACCCCTGGGCGAAGCTCACACGTCGCCGGGGTGGAGAGAGCGGCTGGGTTTGTCGAGCGGGGTTCGGGCGGGGCCGCGGGCGAGGCGGACGCCGCCTTCCTCGATGGTGCGCGCGGCGAGGCTTCGCGTCTTGAAAAACCGTGCGCGCCAGAGCCAGACGTCGGCGCGGCAGGTGTCGAAGACTTCGTTCAAGCGGTCATCCCTGGTGCGAGGTTGGAACGACGGCGGGCGCGGCGGCGCCGGCCTTTGCTTGCGGGCGCGATCGACGCGGGCGCCGCGCGCGCCTCAGCCGGCTCCGGCGCTGCGGGCGGACGGGCGGGGGCGGGCGGTCGCGGCGCGAACGGACGGCGGCGCCAGAGGCTCGCCTCGGCGGGATCGGTCTTCTTGACCCGGACGAACCCGAGGCTGCGCAGGATCGTGTCGGCCTGGCCAGCCGTCCAGCCGAGCGTCGCGAGCAGCGCGGGCGCCAGCTCGACGAGGTCGGCGCGCGCCCCGGCTGGCATGGCCCTCGCCATCGAGTCGAACTTCTCGAGGGCGAGGACCGGGATCGCCAGACCCGCGACTGCGGTGAGGCCGCGCAGGCTCAAGGACTCGATCGGCGGGGCGGGCGACGGCAGAACGCTCAGCTTTCCGGGCGACGGGCGCCAGCGCGGCGCCTTGAGGTGGGCGAACACGGCCCCGATCGCAAGCGCTTCCGCGGTCAGGAGCGCCGGAGATAGAGCGAGAAGGCGCCGAAGCGCACGCCAAAGCTCTTGAGGATCCGCCGCTCGCTGCGGCTCAGCGCTCGGACATGCTCTTCGGCGGCGCGCCGGTCGAGCACGCCGAAACGCTCAACGAGCTGGTAAGCGACACCGCGCGCGAGGCCCCTGAGGCGACCGTCGGCGATCGCTTCGGTCAAGTGCTTCAGCGGCGCCAAACGGCGGCTCGCCTCGGAGGCGACAAAAGCCTCGAGACGACGGGCCGCGCGCTCGCGCGCCGCATCATGGCCGAATTCGCCGATCAGGCGGACGCGCGGCTTGAACGGAGCGCCGCCGGCGATCTCGCCGGCCGTAATCCCCCGCCAAGCGACCAGGCCGTCCTCGCCGAGCGCGAAAGCCTCGTCGGTCTCGCTGGCGAGTTCGCCGAGCCGCCGCGCAACCTCTGGCGCGACCGCCCGCTCGACCGCTCCGCGCAACGCCCGGGCCTCGAGCGCCGTATCGGCGCGGGCCGGCTCGAAATGGACGCCGGTCAGGCGGCCGACGACATGACCCTCGACCGTCACCTCGCCATCGGCGGCAATGCCGCCAAGGATCGGTCCTGCGCGCTCATGCAGCGACCGCAGGAGGGTGCTGGTGCGCCGGTCGACGAACCGCTGCATCAGCGACTGGTGCAAAGTGTCGGAAAGCTTGTCCTCGAGCGCGCGGGCGCGGCCCTGCCAGCCGACCGGATCGGCGAGCCAGCTCGAACGGTTGGCGATGTACGCCAGGGTGCGCACGCGGGCGAGGCGGCTCTGCAGCGCGTCGATATCGCCATCGGTGTGGTCGAGCGCCGAGAACTGGCCCTGCATCCAGTCTTCCGGCACGCGGCGGTCGCCCTGGGTCAGGTGTTCGAACAGGCCGCCGATCAGCCTGGTGTGTTCCTCCTGTGTGGTCTTGCGGAAGTCGGGGGTCTGGCAGGCCTCCCACAGCCGCTTGAGATTGGCCCGGTCGCGCGTGCGCCGGACGACGAGCCTTCGGCGGAGAGCTGGCGCAGGGTGACCTCGTCCTGCGCCTCCTCGGAGAGGCGCAGGCCGTGGATCGGCGGCGGCGCGCCAAGCGAGCGCATCAGGCTTTGCAGCGAGGAGAAATCGAGCTCCGGGTTGCGCCACTCGGCCCCTTGCACGGCGGGGAAGACATGGCCCTCGACCGCGGCGACGACCTCGGGGTCGACGTCAGGCGTGTCGCCGGTCACCCCGAAGGCGCCGTCGCGGCGGAAGCGGCCGGCGCGGCCGGCGATCTGGCCGATCTCCTGGGAGTAAAGGTTGCGGGTGCGGCGGCCGTCGAACTTGCGCAGGCCGGCGAAGGCCACGTGGTCGACGTCCATGTTGAGGCCCATGCCGATGGCGTCGGTCGCCACCAGGAAGTCGACCTCGCCCGACTGGAAAAGGCCGACCTGGGCGTTGCGGGTGCGGGGCGATAGCGACCCCATCACCACCGCCGCGCCGCCGCGATGCCGGCGGATCAGCTCGGCGATGGCGTAGACCGCCTCGGCCGAGAAGGCGACGACGGCGCTGCGCCTAGGCAGACGAGTCAATTTCTTCGGGCCGGCGTAGCTCAGCGTCGACAGCCGTTCGCGGAACTGGATTTCCGCCCCCGGGCAGAGGCGGCGGACCAGCGGGACCATGGTCGCGGCGCCGAGCAGCATCGTCTCGGAGCGGCCCCGGGCGTGCAGCAGGCGGTGGGTGAAGACGTGGCCGCGCTCCGGATCGGCGCAGAGCTGGATTTCGTCGACGGCCAGGAATTCGACCCCGCGGTCGAGCGGCATCGCCTCGACCGTGCAAACGAAATATTGCGGGTGGGCGGGGACGATCTTCTCCTCGCCGGTGATCAGGGCGACGCACCTGGCGCCGCGCGCCTTCACGATCCGGTCGTAAATCTCCCGCGCCAGGAGGCGCAGCGGCAGGCCGATCATCCCCGACGCGTGGGCCAACATGCGCTCGACCGCGAGATGGGTCTTGCCGGTGTTGGTCGGACCGAGAACGGCGACCAGACGCGAGCGCTGTAAGTCGTTCATGATTCGGAATGTGGAGCAGGAACCGAGTCGCCGCAAGTTCTTGTATCTGTCATATTTTCCGTTTCGTCGGGGAACCGTCGCATACGAGCGCTGTGCGGCGCGCTCAGCGAGCGCGCCCTACAATGGGAATGGGCGCGGCGCTCTTGCGGCCCAAGCCCAATTGCGCCACGCTCATGCCGTGGACGAAGGGAGAGGGGCGGGCTCATGCGTTTCGGTCAGGTCGAGGGAACCGACATTCAAATTCTCGATCCCCGGTTCCGGCGGCTGTTCGCCGGCTATGTGCGGGTCGAGCGGCTGTGGACGGGCGCGGTCTGGGCCGAGGGGCCGGTCTGGTTTCCGGCCGGCCGCTATCTCGTCTGGTCCGACATCCCCAACAATCGCATGCTGCGCTGGAGCGAGGATTTCGGGTCAGGTTTCGGTGTTCCGCGCGCCCTCCAACAATTCCAACGGCAACACGATCGACAACCAGGGCCGGCTCGTCACCTGCGAACACTTGACGCGGCGGGTGACGCGCACCGAGATCGACGGTTCGATCGCCGTCATCGCTGACCGCTGGCAGGGCAAGCGGTTGAACTCGCCGAATGACGTCGTGGTGAAATCCGACGATTCGATCTGGTTCACCGACCCGTCGTACGGCATCGATTCCGACAACGAGGGCGAGCGCGCCGAGCCCGAAATCGACGGCTGCCACGTCTACCGGGTCGATCCGGGCGGGACGGTCGAGCGCGTAATCGACGACATGCTGCGGCCGAACGGCCTCGCCTTCTCGCCCGACGAGCGCATTCTCTACGTGGCCGACACCGGCGCGTCGCACAAGGAGAACGGTCCGCGCCACATCCGGCGGTTCGCGGTCGCGGCCGACGGCAGGAGCCTTTCCGGCGGTGAGGTCTTCGCCGAATCGAACGCCGGAATGTTCGACGGCTTTCGCGTCGACCGCGAGGGCAGGCTATGGACGAGTTGCGACGATGGCGTCGAGTGCTACCACCCGGACGGGACGCTGATCGGCAAGATCCTGATCCCGGAATGCGTCGCGAACGTCACCTTCGGCGGGGCGAAGCGCAACCGCCTGTTCATTTGCGGCACGACCTCGCTTTATTCGGTCATGCTGATGACCAATGGCAGCCGGCTCGGCTGAAGGGCGCCGAACGGTCTTGATGTGGTCAAATGCAGCTTTTACAGCATGTTTCTGATCGAGCGGCGCCGCAAACCCTCACCCCGCCGCCCTAGCCCGTCGAACGACGGGCGTCCTCCCGGACGCCCTAAGGCGGCTTCACTCTCCCGGCGGGAGAGGGGCGGCCCCTTCCCCTTTCGGGGGAACGTGGCTCGAAGGGCCGGATGAGGGTTTGTGGCGCGACACAACGCGATCACGCGCTCGCTAAGAGCGGCGGCGCGTCGAAGACCGCGCGCAGCGCGACAAACAAAGGAGAGGAGCGATCATGGGGGCGACAATCACGTTCAAGCGTCCGGACGGGGGCGATGCGCAAGGGTACTTGGCCAACGCCGGCCGCGGCGATGCGCCCGGTCTTGTGGTGATTTCAGGAATGGTGGGGCCTGTCGGAGCAGATCAAGGCGACGGTCGACCGGTTCGCGCTGGCTGGCTTCGACGCGCTCGCCCCCGACCTCTTCAAGGGCGTGGTCGTGCCCTATCACGACGCCGATGCGGCCCAGAAAGAAATGATGTCGCTCGACTTCATGGACGCGACCTCGCAGACCGTGCGCGGCGCGGCGCAATATCTCAAGCGCAACGGCGCCAAGGTCGGCATCACTGGGTTCTGCATGGGCGGCGCGGTCACGGTCATCGCCGCGGCGCATGTTCCGGAGTTCACGGCCGCGGTGACTTTCTACGGTCTGCCGCCGGCCGGCGCGGTGAAGCCCGCCGACGTCAAGATCCCCCTGCAGGGCCATTTCGCCAGCCGGGACGACTGGGTGTCGCCGGCGGCGGTCGACGCTTTCGAGCAGGGGCTTGCGGCCGCAGGCAAGGACTTCGAGTTCTTCCGCTACGACGCGGACCACGCTTTCGCCAACGAGCAGCGGGCGTCGGTGCACGACCGGCACGCGTCCGAACTCGCCTGGGGGCGAGCGATCGGGTACTTCCGCGCGCATTACCTTCGCTGAGGCGCAGCGTCCGAAAGGAGCGGGCCGATGGATCTGGGCCTCCGGGATCGGATCGTTCTCGTCACCGGGGGCTCGAAGGGCATCGGGCTTGATTGCGCCGCGGCGTTTCAGGCCGAGGGCGCACGCGTGGCGATCTGCTCGCGGGGTCAGGACAATATCGACCGGGCGCTGGCGGGGCTTCCCGGCGCGCTCGGCTTTGCGGCCGACTGCTCGGACGCCAAGGCGGCCGCGAGCATGATCGAGGCGGTCGAAACGCGCGTCGGTCCGATCGACGTCCTGGTCAATTCCGCCGGCGCCGCCCGCCGCACCCCGCCTCCCGATCTCGCTCCCCGAGTTTGGCGGGACGCTTTCGACGCGAAGTTCTTTTCCTACGTGAACGCGATCGACCCGCTGGTGAAGCGCATGGCCGCGCGCGGGCGCGGCGTCATCGTCAACGTCATCGGCGCGGGCGGCAAGGTCGCCTCGCCCACCCATATCGCCGGCGGGGCGGCCAACGCCGCGCTGATGCTCGCGACCGCCGGACTGGGCGCGGCTTACGCGTCGAGAGGGGTCCGGATCGTCGGCGTGAGCCCGGCCTGACGGAGACCGACCGGGTCGTGGAAGGGCTCAAGGCCGACGCGAAGCATCAGGGCGTCGATCTCGAACAGGCGCGGCGCCTGGCGGTGGCGAAAATTCCGCTCGGCCGTCCGGCAAGCCCGCGCGAGATCGCCAATGTCGTGGTGTTCCTCGCCTCGGACAGGGCGTCCTATGTGACAGGCGCCACGCTTTCAATGGACGGGGCGCAGAACCCCGTGGTGCTGTGAGGGTCGGGCGGTCTCTGGCGCGACGAATTGGGGATTGCGCGGCAAACCCGCGCCCCCTCAGGACACGGTCTTCCGGCGAGGGCCGAACGCGTTCATCCGGCGGATTTGCGCCGCTCCGGCGCTCTTCGGCAGCTTTTCGGCGATTCCGTAGGTGCGCTCGCGGCGGTCGATCTCGCTCATCACTTCGCCCGGCGTCACGCCGCACTCGGCCCAGATCACGGCGAGATGGTAGAGCATGTCGGCGCTTTCGAGGACGACCGACTCGCGGTTCATCTGGACCGCGTCGAGACCGACCTCGATCGCCTCCTCGACCAGTTTCTTGGTCATCTTCTGCACGCCGTCGCGGAAGAGCTTCGCGGTGCGCGATTCCGACGGGCTGCGGCTGCGCGCCTCCAGCACCCCCACAAACAGCCTGTCGAGCGAATTGGCCATCGTTCCTTCCCCTTTGAATCGTAAATCATGGAAGGTCTTGGTTGACGCATGATGACAAAGCCGCGTCATCCCGCGAATTTCTTCGCGCAGCCGAGCATTTCCTGTGGATGAGGCCGGGTCAGGCCGCGAGCGCGGCGAACAGCGCCCTGCCATCGGTCCCGCCGACCAGCGGGTCGATCAGGTTCTCCGGGTGCGGCATCAATCCGAGCACGTTGAACCGGCTGTTGAACACGCCGGCGATGTTGCGCTGCGAACCGTTCGGATTGCCGGCGGCGTCGATGCGGCCGGAGGGATCGCAGTAGCGGAAGGCGACCTGCCCGGCGCCCTCGATCGCGTCGAGCGTGGCCTGATCGGCTTCGAAATTGCCTTCGCCATGGGCGATGGCGAATTTCACCACCTGCCCCTCCGCATAGCCGCGGGTGAACGGCGTCGCGGCGTTTTCGACCCTCAGATGCTGCATCTTGCACAGGAAGCGACGGTCGGCGTTGCGCATCAGGACGCCGGGGAGCAGGCCCGCCTCGCACAGGATCTGGAAGCCGTTGCAGATGCCGAGGACGAGGCCGCCGCGCGCCGCGTGGCGCTGAACCGCGCGCATGATCGGCGCACGCGCCGCAATCGCTCCGCAGCGCAAATAGTCGCCATAGGAGAAGCCGCCGGGCAGGACGACGAGGTCCGCGCCGTCGGGCAAATCCGGCTCGGCGTGCCAGACGACGGAAGGGGCGCGGCCGGTGAAGTCGCCGAGAGCGCGGGCGGCGTCGCCTTCGCGGTTGGAGCCGGGGAAGAGGATGACGGCGGCTTTCATCGATCGGTTACGCGATCTCGATGGCGTAATTCTCGACGATGGTGTTGGCCAGCAGGCGCTCGCACGCCTCCGCCAGCGCCCGGCCGGCGCCTTCGCGGTCCTCTCCGGCGAGTTCGATATCGAACACCTTGCCCTGCCGCACCGACGCGACGCCGTCGATCGCCAGCGACCGGAGGGCCCCCTCGATCGCCTTGCCTTGCGGATCGAGCACTCCGCTTTTCAGCGTGACGACGACGCGAGCTTTCAAGGCGCGGTTCTCCGGTTCGTTCAGGCGGCGTTCGACGTCGGCGCCATGGTGATGAGCGCATACAGCGCGGTCGGATCGCGGGTCGCGCGCAACTGCGCGGCGGTCGCGCCGTTGCGCAGCAGGCGGGCGATCGTCGCCAGCGCTTTCAGGTGATCGGCGCCGGCGGATTCCGGGGCGATCAGCATGAAGATCAGGTCGACCGGAAGCCCATCCGGGGCCTCGAAGTCGATGGCGCGCTCGAGGCGGGCGAAGACGCCGAAGATCCGCTCGCATTTCGCCAGCTTGCCGTGCGGGATGGCGACGCCGTCGCCCACGCCGGTCGAGCCGAGGCGCTCGCGTTGAAGCAGGGCGTCGAAGATCTCCCGCGCCGTCAGGCTGGAGACCGCCGCGGCGCGCTCGCTCATTTCCTGCAGCGCCTGCTTCTTGCCGTTGACCCGCAACGCGGGCAGGACGGCGTCCGGTTTGAGGAGTTCGGATAGCGACATGTCCACCCTGCAGGTTCGGCGACCGCCCCAGCCGCTGACGGTCAGCGCGGGTCGATCCACCCGATCGCTCCATCCCGTCGTCGATAGACGATATTCACCCGTCCGCTTCCGGCGTGCGCGAAAACGACCACCGCCGCCCCCGAGAGGTCGAGCTCGGCGACCGCCGAGGCCACCGAAAGCGTCTTCAACCTCTCCGTTCCTTCGGCGACCACGACCGGATTGAAGCCATCGGCGGGCTCTTCATCTTCGGTCGGCGTCTCGACGAGGTAATTGGTGACGGTGACCGGGCTCTCCGGCGGGCTGGCCGTCTCGGGCGCGCCACGGCCCTTGAGCCGCTGCTTGTAGCGCCTGAGCCTGCCCTCGATTTTGTTGGCCGCCTGCTCGAAGCAGGGATAGGGCTCGTGCGCCCGGCCTTCGGCGTTGAGGCTCACGCCCGAACTCAGCATCAGCGTGCAATCCGAACGATAGCCGGAACCCTCGCGGGCGATCACCACATGGCCGCTGACGGTTCCGTTGAAGTAGCGGGCAACCATGCCCTCCACTTTGTTCAGGACATGCTGACGAAAAGATTCCCCGATATCGAGGTTCTTTCCGGATACTCTCAATGTCATCGATTGTTGGCCTTGTCATCTCGGCGAGCCAGGCGGCCAAGGGGCCGCTCGATCCTGCGCTCGCACGTCTTTCGCCCCCGCATCGTCGGGATCATCGCTCAAGCGGCCCTCCGAAATTAAGCGTTAGGAGTCTCCCGCTCCCGTGTCAATTGCCCGAAAAACATGTGGCTTGCCGGTAAAAATTCAAGTTCGGGCCTCGACTATCGATTCGCTGCGCGCCCGCGGCGCCCCGGCCAGCGACATCTTCAGCTTGCGCCGCTCGACCGAGGACGGAATTCTGAGGCTGTCGCGATACTTCGCCACGGTGCGACGGGCGACGACGATGTCGGCCTTGCGCAGCCGGTCCACGATGCTGTCGTCCGACAAGACCTCGTCGGGAACCTCCTCGTCGATCATCTGCCGGATGCGTTGTCGCACCGACTCGGCGGAATGAGACTGTCCCGATTCGGTCGAAGGGATGGCCGCAGTGAAAAAGTATTTCATCTCGAAAAGCCCGCGCGGCGTCTGGATGAACTTGTGGGCGGTGGCGCGCGAGACGGTCGAATTCGTGGACGCCGATCGCCTCGCCGATCATCTTCAAGTTGAGCGGTTTCAGCGCCGAGACGCCCTCGACCAGAAACGCGTCCTGCCGCCGAACGATCTCGGTTGCGACGTTGAGGATGGTGCGGGCGCGCTGTTCCAGGCTCTTGGTCAGCCAATTCGCCGACTGGAGCTGAGCCGAGACGTACTGCCGGTCCTCGTCGCGGCTCGCGCCCCGCCGGATCACCGCGGCGTAGACGTCGTTGACGAGCACGCGCGGCAGCGCCTGGCTGTTCAGTTCGACTCTCCACGTCCGGTCCGGCGCGGCCATCACGAAAACGTCGGGAATCGCGGGCGCTCCGGGCGGATCGCCGAAGGCGCGGCCGGGTTTCGGCTCGAGCCGCCTGATTTCGGCGATCATGTCGGCGAGGTCCTCGTCGTCGACCCCGCAGACCTTGCGCAGAAGACCGAAGTCGCGCCGCGCCAGCGCCGGCAGATTGGCGATCATCGCCTGCATGGCGGGATCGAACCGGTCGCGCTCGACGAGTTGCAGCGCGAGGCACTCGGCGAGGTTGCGGGCGAACACGCCGGTCGGCTCGAGCGACTGGAGCTTTAGCAGCGCCGCCTCGACCGCCGCCGGCGCGGCGCCGAGGCGGAGGGCGATCTCCTCCAGCGATCCGACGAAATAGCCGGCTTCATCGAGCCCGTCGATCAGCGCGGCGCCGATCATCCGCTCGCCCGGATCGTCGAGGATGACGCCGGCCTGCCGCTCGAGGTGATCCTGCAGCGAGACGCTCTCGGACACATAAGCCTCGAGATCGGGGGCCAGGCCCGACGACTCCGTTCCCCCGCCGCCTCCACCCGACCAGGAACCCGTCGTCAGGCCCTCGCCCGGGCGGAAATCGGAGGCGGGCGCGCTACGGTCGGAATCGAAGGCGTTCTCCACCTCGGTTCCGAGGCTGGCCTCGAGCGAACCGCGGTCGGTCTCGAGCGAGTCGGACGCCCAGTCCCCGGGCTCGGCCCGTTCGTCGGGCGCCGGCGGTTCGGGTGCGGCTTCGAGGCGTTCGGCCTCGCGGGTCTCGTGGTCCTCGGCGCGTTCGAGCAGCGGGTTGCTGGCCAGTTCGTTCTCGATGAAAGCGCTGAGCTCGATGTTCGGCATCTGCAACAGCTTGATCGCCTGAAGCAATTGCGGCGTCAGGACCATCGTCTGGCCCTGCCGCATCATCAATTTGGCTGAAAGCGCCATCTCAAACCTTGCAACCGATCACGCGAAAAAGGCTCGCGCCACCCCTTCTGGCAGAACGGCGCGCTTCTTGCTAGGCGACTTATAGCACGAGGCGTTTGTTCGCCCAGTTAAACGAATTGCCGACAAACTTCATACAAAATTGCGTTGCAAGACGGCATCCAGAATGACGCCGTGGATTGGCTGCGCGGGTCGTCGGCCTCGGCATATAAAGATTTGCTTATATGTTTATTGCGCTATGCGCCGGCCGCTGGTAAGGGTTCGCGGAACCACAACCGGGATATGAGACGCAATGACCAAAGCCGCCGACTATGCCGTCGCCGACATCGGCCTTGCCGCCTTCGGGCGCAAGGAGATCGCCATCGCCGAGACCGAAATGCCGGGCCTGATGGCCACGCGCACGGAATATGCCGCGGCGCAGCCGCTCAAGGGCGCGCGCATCGCGGGCTCCCTCCACATGACCATCCAGACGGCGGTGCTGATCGAGACGCTGAAGGCGCTCGGCGCCGATGTCCGCTGGGCCTCGTGCAACATCTATTCGACCCAGGACCACGCCGCCGCCGCCATCGCCGCGACCGGCACGCCGGTGTTCGCGATCAAGGGCGAGAGCCTGAAGGACTACTGGGACTATACCCACCGCATCTTCGAATGGGCCGACGGCGGCGCGCCCAACATGATCCTCGACGACGGCGGCGACGCGACGCTGCTGATCCACCTCGGCCTGCGCGCCGAGCAGGGCGATACGGCCTTCCTCGACAAGGCGGCCAACGAGGAGGAAGAGGTGCTGTTCGCCGCGATCAAGGCGCGGCTGAAGACGAAGCCCGGCTGGTACGCCAAGAACGCCAAGTCGATCCGCGGCGTCACCGAGGAGACGACGACCGGCGTCCATCGCCTTTACATCATGGCCAAGGAGGGCAAGCTCCTGTGGCCGGCGATCAACGTCAACGACAGCGTCACCAAGTCGAAGTTCGACAACCTGTATGGCTGCCGCGAGTCGCTGGTCGACGGCATCCGCCGCGGCACAGACGTGATGATGGCCGGCAAGGTCGCCATGGTTGCGGGCTTCGGAGACGTCGGCAAGGGCTCGGCGGCGTCCCTGCGCAACGCCGGCTGCCGCGTGATGGTGTCCGAGGTCGATCCGATCTGCGCGCTCCAGGCGGCGATGGAAGGCTACGAGGTCGTGACGATGGACGACGCCGCGCCGCGCGCGGACATCTTCGTCACCGCCACGGGCAACGTCGACGTCATCACCCTCGACCACATGCGCGCCATGCGCGACCGGGCGATCGTCTGCAACATCGGCCACTTCGACTCGGAGATCCAGGTCGCGAGCCTGCGCAATTACAAGTGGAACAACGTCAAGCCGCAGGTCGACGAGATCGAGTTCCCCGACGGCAAGAAGATCATCCTCCTGTCCGAGGGGCGCCTGGTCAACCTCGGCAATGCGACCGGCCATCCGTCTTTCGTGATGTCGGCCTCGTTCACCAACCAGACGCTGGCCCAGATCGAGCTCTTCAGCAAGCCCGGCCAATACGCAAAGCAGGTCTACACGCTGCCGAAGCGCCTGGACGAGAAGGTCGCCTCGCTCCACCTCGCCAAGGTCGGCGCGAAGCTGACGAAGATGACCGCCGAGCAGGCGAAGTACCTCAGCGTGCCGCAGGACGGGCCCTTCAAGGCGGAGACGTATCGGTACTGAGGATGCCGGCGCGGACCTCGACGAAAAGCGCGGCGGGCGCCGGGAGGCGGCCGCCGTTTAACGCGTGATGGCGCGGGGCACGCGCTCTTACCTTCTCCCTGCCGCTTCGCGGCTTCCCTCTACCGGAGGGAGCGCGCGTTCCCTTCCCCCAAGAGCTCAACAGTCTTGATGCGAGCCGGTCACGTAGCTACATTGTGGTCCCAATAGGAGGGCTTGGACATGACGTCCGACACAGTTGTACGAGCCCGCATCGATGCGGCGACAAAAGATCAGGCGACAGAGGCTTTGGCTGCAATGGGGCTTTCGGTTTCCGATGCAATCCGCCTCCTGCTGGTCCGGATCGCGGCCGACAAGGAGTTTCCTTTTCCCGTGAAAGCGCCGAACGCCCTCACGCGCAAAGCGATGGCGGAACTGGAAAAAGGCAAGGGGAAGCGCTTCGCCTCGTCCGACGAACTTTTCAAGGACCTCGGCGTTTGACGTGCTAACTCCTGTCCGCTCCGGACAATTTCGACGCGACGTGAAGCGTGCGGACAGACGAGGCAAAGACTTGCGCAAATTGCGCGCGCTGTTGGAACTTCTGATCGCTGAGGAGGTGGTGCCGGCAAGCTACAAGGATCACCCTTTGAAAGGCGATTGGAACGGCTACCGCGATGCTCACTTGGAGCCGGACTGGCTGTTGATCTATCGGGTCGCCGGCGACGAACTTCATCTCGTTCGCACCGGCACGCATGCGGATGTGTTCGCCGAATAAGCGCCGATCTCTTGGCTCCGAACCGCGTGTTCGTGGGGTGCCTGTGCGCTCGGTTCACGCCCTGCCGATCACCCGAGCACGTAGCGCGAGAACGCAAGGCTCTGGCGGGCGGCTTCGTCCATCTGAGCCTCGTCCGCCCCGTCGCTGAGATCGCGCCAGACCTTGATGTCGCTGCCGACTCCGCCGCCCATCTTGACGAAGGGCTCCATGACGACTGCGCCGCTGTAGCCGATCTCGCGCAGCGCCGTGCCGATCTCGTGCCAGGGCAGGCGGCCCTTGCCGGGGACGCGGCGATTGTTCTCGCCGGTATGGAAATGGCCGAGCAGCGGGCCCGCGGTGCGGATCGCCTTGCCGAAACTGTCCTCCTCGATGTTCATATGGAAGGTGTCGAGCATCACCTTGACGTTCGGCTTGCCGACCTCGCGGACGAAGGCGACGCCCTCTTCGGCGGTGTTCAGGACGTGGTTCTCGAACCGGTTGAGCACTTCGATGCAGAGGTTGACGCCATGATCCGCGGCAAAATCCGCGAGGCTGGCAATGCCCTCGAGGCCCCGCGCCCGGTCCCCCGCCTTGTCGACCGGCTTCGAATAGTCGATCGGCCAGTAGGAATGGAGGGCGCCGCCGATGATATGAATATCGAGCTTGGCGAGGTTGTTCAGCGTCTCTTCGAAGAAGGCCCGCCCGGCTTTCCGGATCGCCGGATCGGCCGAGGACAGGTTCTTTTGCGGCGACGGACCGAGCCCGGCCGTGATCGCGATGCCGTTGTCGCGGGCGGACCGGCCGACTTCGGCGAGATGCGCAGGGCTATAGCTGTTGAGATGATGGGCGGCGATCTCGATGATGTCGAAGCCGAGCTTGGCGACCTTTTCGACATATTTCAGGCAGTCGGCGCTCCACTCCTGCTCCCAGTACGAGTAATAAATGCCGAATTTCATTGTGGCCTCCAATTTTGAAGTAGAGCGCTATCCGTCATTGCGAGGAGCGAAGCAACGAAGCAATCCAGAGATCGTAAAGCATCCTGCGATCTCTGGATTGCTTCGCTCACGCTCGCAATGACGGAAGCGAATCGAGCTATCATGGATGGGCGCCCTGGGCGCTGGCGTCGGTCGCGCCGACGATATGGGCGACGACGGCGTTCATGCTGGTGTCGCGGGTCGCATCGTCGGCGATCACCGTTCCCTGGCGCAGCACGACGATCCGGTCGCAGACCGAGAACACGTCGGTCAGCCGATGGCTGATGAGAATGACCGCAATGCCCTGGCTCTTCAGGGTGCGAATGAGGTCGAGCACGTGTTCGACCTCGCGCACAGCGAGCGCTGCGGTCGGCTCGTCCATGATGACGAGCTTGGGGTTGAACGTCAGCGCTCGCGCGATCGCTACCGACTGCTGCTGTCCGCCCGAGAGCTGGCCGGCGATCTGCGCGACCGAGGGAATGCGCGCGCCGAGCCGCGCGATCATCCTCTCGGCCTCCGCGCGCATGCGCTTCGCATCGATCAGGGGCACGCCGAGAACGGAGCGCGTAAACTCCCGGCCGAGGAAGATGTTGGAAGCGACGTCGCGCATGCGGGCAAGCGCGAGATCCTGGTAGATCATTTCGATCCCCGCCTGCCGGATGTCGCCGGGATCCTTGCCGGCGAGCGAAGCGCCGTCGAAGCGGATGTCGCCGCTGTCGATGGCGTAGACGCCGGTGATCGTCTTCATCAGCGTCGACTTGCCGGCGCCGTTGTCGCCCACGAGGCCGACCACGCGCCGGCCTCGACCGAGAAGGTGACGCCGCGCAACGCCTCGATGGCGCCGAACGATTTGCGGACGTCGCGGAGTTCGAGAAGGCTCATCGTCGCCAGCCCTCCCAGCTGTTGATGCGGTCGAGCCAGACGGCGAGGATCAGCACCGCGCCGATGGCGATCTGCTGATAGAAGGGCCGGACCGCGAGCAGGTTGAGGCCGTTCTGCAGGACGCCCATGATCAAGGCGCCGATCAGCGTGCCCGCGACGCTGCCGCGGCCGCCGAACAGGTTGGTGCCGCCGAGGATGGTCGCGGTGATGGCGGTGAGTTCGTAGTTGAGGCCCGCCGTCGGCTCGCCCGAATTGACGCGCGCGGCGAACAGCAGGCCCGCGAGGCCGGAGAGCAGGCCCGAGAGGGTATAGAGCACACCTTCATGCGCTGGACCCTGACGCCCATCGCCCGCGCCGCGCCCTCGTTGTCCCCGATCACCTGCGCATAGACGCCGAGGCGGGTATGGGCGAGGACGACATGGGCGACGAGCGCGGTCAGCAGAAGCACGATCACAGGGACAGGCACGCCGAACGGACGACCCTGTCCGAGCCAGGTCATCTCCGGAGCGAGGCCATAGATCGAGACGCCGTCGCTCAGCACGAGCGCGACGCCGCGCGCCACTCCGAGCATGCCCAGCGTGACGATGAAGGGCGGAATGTCGCCCTTGGTGATGAGGAAGCCATTGACCGCGCCGGTGAAGGCGCCCGGCCGCAAGGCAACCGAGAATGCCGATCCACCACGGCAGGCCGAGGTTCGCGGTGAGCATCGCGCCGACGACCCCCGAAAGCCCCAGGATCGAGCCGACGGACAGGTCGATGCCGGCCGACGAGATGACGAAGGTCATGCCGATCGCCAGCACGCCGAACACCGACGTCGACAGGAGAATGTTGAGAATGTTGGAGACGGACAGAAAAGCGCTCGACAGGAACGCCATCACCGCCGACAGGACGGCGAGGACGACCAGCGATTCCAGGCGCAGGGCGGCGCCGCCGGCGAAGCGGGCGCGCCAGGACGAGGCGGCGTTGCTGGCGGTCGAGGCCATCTCGAAGATTTCCGATAGGTGTCGCTACCCTCACCCGGCGACTGGCGCGCGTCCCTCTCCCCAAGGGAGAGGGCCTTCCCCCTGGGGGAAGGTGGCGCGAAGCGCCGGATGAGGGTTTGTCCGCTCACTTCACATATTGCAGCATCGGGTCCTTGTTCTCTTCGATGACTTGCTTGGTCAGCACGAGCGTCGGCACGTAGGTCATTTCGGCCACCTTGTCGCCCGCCAGAACCTTCTTGACGTCCTCCACCGCCTGCATGCCGACCAGATAGGGCAGTTGCGCCACCGAGGCGTTGAGCCGTCCGGCCTTGATCGACTTGACCGCGTTCGAGTTGCCGTCGACGCCGATCACGATCAGCTTGTCCTTGCCGGCCGAACGCGCCGCCTCGACCGCGCCGAGCGCCATGTCGTCGTTGCACGCGAAGATCGCGACCAGGTCCGGCGTGCGTTGCAGGGTGTCGTTGGTGATGTTGGTGGCCTTCAGGCTGTCCCAGTCGCCGGGAAGCGAGGCGGCGATGGTGAGGCCGGGCGCCGCCTTCTTGAGCTCGTCGGCGAACCCGACCGCCCGCTTCTTGCCGGTGATGTTGCCGGAGAGGCCTTCGATCACCAGCACCGGGCCCTTGGCGTCCTTGCCGAGCTGGCTGACCAGCCAGTCCGCGCCCTTCGCGCCCGCCGCCTCGTTGTCCGAGCCGATGTGGAAGGCGACCTCGACGCCGGCCTTCGCGGTGATCGCCGGATCGAGGTTGTTGTCGAGGTCGACCACCGGGATCTTCATCTCGTTGGCCTGCTTGAGGCAGGGCAGCAGGTTGGTCGAGCTGATCGCCGCGGTGATCATGGCCACAGGCTTCTTCTGCAGCATGGTGTTGCAGGCGTTGAGCTGCGGCTCGGCGGCCTGGTCGGATTCGACCGCCTGCAGATAGATGTCGACCCCGGCGGTCTTGGCGCCCGCGTCGACGCCCTTCTCCATTGCGCCCCAGAACGGGTTCGACAGCGTCTTCATCAGGACGCCGTAGATCGGCTTGTCGGCGGCGAAGGCGGCCGAGGCCGCAAGACCGAGCGCAAACGCGGCGATCGAGGCCGCCGCCAGACCCTGTTTCAACATGTCTTACCTCCCACGTTTTGACGTCGTCAGTGGGCCTCCGCCACGGCTTTCAGCCTTGGGCGGGCGGGCCCGGTGGATTCCCGAACCTTGAGGGCGCAGGGAAGCAGGATGCGTTCGGCCGGATTGGCTGTGGCGCCGGCCATGCGGCGGGTGAGCAGCGTCCATGCGGACGCGGCGAAATCGTCGACCGGCTGGGCGACCGTGGTCAGATAGGGGCGGAGCGCGAGCATCCAGTCGAAATCGTCGAAGCCCGCGATCGAGACGTCGCCCGGGATCTCGAGCCTCAGGCCGCGCGCCGCCTTGAGCGCCGCGAGCGCGCAGACGTTGGTCAAGGCGAAGATCGCGGTCGGCCGATCGGCGCGATGGAGCTCCATCTCGATCGCCCCGCGCAGGCTCTCGAGGTCGTGGCCGCCGCAGACGACCCGTTCGCGACCCGCCAGACCCGCCTCGCCGAGCGCGCGGCGGCAGCCGGCGATGCGTTCGACAATGTTGCGCAGGTGCTGCGAATGGGCGAGCACGGCGATGTCGCGGTGGCCGAGGCCGATGAGATGACGCACGGCCTCGTAAGCGCCGCTCTCGCAGTCGGCGCGCACCGTGTCGATGCCCGGCGAGTCCTCGCCCCGATCGAGGAGAACGGTCGGCGGCAGACGCGCCCCGTGCGCGCGGAGCGAGGCCATCGAGACGTCGCTTGCCGGCACGACGATGAGGCCGTCGATGCGCCGGCCGATCAGCGCGCCGACCCTGCGCCTTTCGATGACCACGTCCTCGCTGGTTGAGCCGAGCAGGAGATCATAGCCGTCGCGCTCGGCCAGCGCCTCGACGCCGTGGACGAGGCTGGCGAAAAAAACATTGGTGATGTCGGGAACGACCATGCCGACGAGGCGGGTCGAGGCGCCGCGCAACGCGCTCGCGGCGCGGTCGACCCGGTAGCCGAGCTCTTCGATCGCCGCGAGAACGCGGCGCCGGCTCGCCTCGCCGACCGGGCGGTTGCCGTTCGCCACGTTGGACGCGGTCGCGACCGAAACCCCGGCGCGCGCGGCGACATCGCGAATGGTGGGCGGCCTCGACAAAAAGCGTTTCTTCCCGTGCTGTCCGATGCGGCGGACACTCTCTCTATAACGTTCTAGGCTAGGCCTCCGAGCCGGCGCTTGTCAAGGCGCATCTCCCAAGCCGGGGCGCGATGACAATGTCCGCATCCCGAGCCGGTCATAGGATGATCCAGGGGCCAGGGCCGTTCGCGCCTGCTCCCAGCGGACCCGTGCCGCAGGACGGGCCGCGCCGTCCAGGAGCTCGCAATGCGTGTTGGGCATCGGATCGAGCTGCTGCGTTCGAAATTGGTTTCAGACACGGCCGCTCCTGGCGCTTGGCGCGGCGAAAACTCTCTTGTGGCGCTCCGATACGCAGCGGATATCTGCATGAACTGGATTGGCGCGCTTTGTCGCTCGTCCGCCACGACGGCAAGCTTGAAACGCGACTGCGTTCAACGTTAGTCTAGTCAGCATGACTAGAATTATGAGATCCTCCGCCAAGCCGCGCAAGACCCGCCGCACCCGCGAGGCTGAAGGCCGGCCGCTGGTTGTTGCAGGACGCCAAGGCGCGATTCAGCGAGTTGGTGCGCCGCGTCCGCAGCGAAGGCCCGCAGCACGTAACCGTGCACGGCCGCGACGAAGTGGTCGTCATCTCCGCCGAAGAGTTCCGCCGTCTCAAGGGCGATCTCACTGGCCAAGCGCTGGTCGCAGCCATGCAGGCCTCGCCCCATCGCGATCTCGAGATTGAGCCGAAGCGCGCGGCCGGCCCGGTGCGCGAGGTCGTCTTGTGACGGGTTGGCTGCTCGACACGAACATCCTTTCGGAGCTGCGCCGCCCGAAGCCCGAACGCAAGGTGCTGGAATTCGTCGGCGGACAACCGCTCGACCTCCTCTATGTGAGCGCTGTGACCTTCGCCGAAATCAGGTTCGGGATTGAGCTGGTCGCCGACGCCGGCCGCCGCGCGGAATTGCATGATTGGTTCGCGCTCAAGCTGCGGCCGATGTTTGAGCAGCGCGTCCTCGCGGTGACCGAGGACGTCATGTTCAAGTGGCGGTTGCTCGTCGAGGATGGGCGCAAGGCCGGCCATACGTTTTCGCAACCCGATCTGATCATCGCGGCAACCGCCCTCCTCCACGGTCTTACCGTCGTCACCCGCGACGTGAGCGACTACGAAAGAGCGCGCGCCCCCGTCTTCAATCCCTGGATCGACGGGGATCCTATAATGGGGCCGTGAAACGCCGATCTCGGCCCGGCGTAACAATCGATGGACGCTCGCAATTCGGCGAATGGCGATCCGGCCTTTCGCAGCGTTCCGCCAGCGCCTCGGTCAAGGCCCGCTCGGGCCATGAACGGCCGATCGGAGGGCGTCGGCGTTGGACGCCGGTCAGTCGATCTGGAGCGAGCGCCTGTCGTGCGCCTGCGTTGGGTCGGCCTCGACGCCGCCGGCGGCGCGATCCCGGCGCCGCTGGTTGTCACCTTGATCGCCTGGCTGGCCGTGATCTTCATTGAGCCTCGGATTTCGGGCGCCCCGCAACGCCGTCGTGACCGCCGCGCTCCTCATGGCGGCGTTGCTCCTCTCCGGCACGATCTATCTCATCCTGGAGATGGACACGCCCGCCACTGGCCTCGTGATGGAGGTCTCGAACGCCCCCTTTCAACGCGCCTTGGCCGTCCTTCAGGCGCCCCAGCCCCAGCCCCTGAGCGCGAAAAAGTCCGAGACGCCGGCGCACTGACCGGACCCCCATGCCGAGGCGCAAGGCAGCGCCACGCCCGCGAGGGGCGCCTCCCGGCCTTCGCTCGCGACCGCATGTCAACCAATCGCAAATGTGCAAGTTGGCCACGCTACAACCTGTCCGCGCCCGTCTGGCGCTTTTGTTCCGCGAGCCTGTTCTGTCGCCAATTCAGCCTGATAAGTGCCTGTTCGGCGCCTGTTAATGTGCCTGTTAATGTGCCTGTTCCAGCCCGCAACCGGCGGGTTGTAGTACCAGCCAATCCCATGATTTTGCACGGTTTTTGCAGATCTTGCGGCTGCGGCGAAACAAAAACGGCCTGCTGGCGGGCAAGTCGGACCGCCAGCGGCGGGCCCGCTAGCTCCGCTCGATCGGCTTTGACCGCGACAGCGCTGCCGTCTCGCGCTGCGCGCGCCGACAGGAGAGCGGCGGCAGGCCGCGCAGGATCAGCTCCGCGTCGGCGACGGTCTGGCGGCCGATCTCGATAAGGGAATCCGTCATCGCGCCGGCGCGATGGGGCGAGAGCACCAGCCCCTCGACCTTGCGCGCCGGATCGTCGGGCGGCGCCGGCTCGACCGGGAACACGTCGGTCGCGGCGCGAAAGCGTCCGCTCCCGACGGCGCGCAGGAACTCGGGGTAGTCGACCACCCCCGCGCGGCTCATCAGAAGCACGACCGAGCCGGGCGCGACGCGGTCGAACTCCCGCTTGCCCAAAAAACCCTGGTTCTCGCTGGTGACGGAGGCGAACACGACGATCGCCTGCGACTGGCTGAGAATCTCGTCGAGCGACGCCGCCTCGACCCCGAAGCCCGCCATGAAATGCTCCGACACCCAGGGATCGTAGGCCTTAACCGATGAGCCGAACGGGCGAACCAGCGGAACGAACGCCCGCGCCAGGTCGCCGAAGCCGATCAGGCCGACCTTCGCGCCATAGAGCGAGAAGCAGCCTTCGGCGCCCTCGAGCAGCCACTTCTCATCACCCCGGCGCATGGCGCGGTCGGCGGTCGTGATCCCGCGGCAGAGGTCGATCAGGAGCCCGAGCGTCATCTCCGCGACGGGCCTGGCGAAGGCGGAACTCGGCGTGAGCACGTGAATCCCGCGCCGAAAACAGGTGTCGTAATCGACGTTCTGCAGAAAATTGGTCTCGACGTTGATGATGGCCCGAAGGTTTGGTGCGCGGTCGAGCCGCTCCTTCGGCATGTCGCTCTGCCCGATCAGGAGCGCCATCTCCGGCAGCAGCGCCTCGAATCGCTCAGCCGGCATCCGGCCCGGCCCTTCGTGCGCCGCCAGTTCGCCGATGCTGTTCAGGCGGCGCCACAACGCGTCATCGAAGATCTCGGTCAGCCCTCGCGGCTGCGGATCGATCGCAATGAGCGGCTTCGCCATGCCCTTCCTCCCGACGCTTCGTGGCCAGATTAGACCGTTATAGAGAGTCGGGCAAGCATCTATTGTTCCCGTCTCTCCACATCGACCCGCAAAGGCTCCGCGAGCCTAGCCGGCAGTCCCCAGCCCGCCCATCAGCATGTATTTCAGCTCGAGATATTCCTCGACGCCGTGGCGCGAGCCCTCGCGGCCGATGCCGCTTTCCTTCACGCCGCCGAACGGCGCCTCGGCGGTCGAGATGATGCCCTCGTTGATGCCGACCATGCCGTATTCGAGCGCCTCGGCGACCCGCCAGACGCGGCCGATGTCGCGCGCGTAGAAATAGCAGGCGAGGCCGAATTCGGTGGCGTTGGCCATGGCGATCGCCTCGTCCTCGGTCTTGAAGCGGAAGAGCGGCGCGACCGGCCCGAACGTCTCCTCGCGCGCGACCGCCATCTCGGGCGTCACGCCGCGCGAGCACCGTCGGCTCGTAGAAATTGCCGCCGAGCGCCTTGCCGCCGACCACGATGCGTCGCGCCCTTCGCCACCGCGTCCGCCACGTGCTCTTCGACCTTGGCGACCGCCGCCTCGTTGATCAGCGGGCCGGTGGTGACGCCGGCTTCGAAGCCGTCGCCGACCTTGAGCTTCTTGACGGCTTCGGCGAGCTTGGCGGCGAAGGCGTCGTAAACGCCGTCCTGCACCAGGAGCCGGTTGGCGCAGACGCAGGTCTGGCCGGCGTTGCGGTATTTCGAGGCCATCGCGCCCTGGACCGCCGCGTCGAGGTCGGCGTCGTCGAACACGATGAACGGCGCGTTGCCGCCGAGCTCGAGTCCGAGCTTCTTGATGGTCGGGGCGCACTGGGCCATCAGCACGCGGCCGATCTCGGTCGAGCCGGTGAAGGTGAGGCCGCGAACGATCGGGTTCGACGTCATTTCCGCGCCGATCTCGCGCGCAGACGCCGGTGATGACCGAGAAGACGCCGGGCGGCAGGCCCGCGCGTTCGCCGAGTTCGGCCAGCGCCAGCGCCGAGAGCGGCGTCTCGCCGGCGGGCTTGCAGACGAAGGCGCAGCCGGCGGCGAGCGCCGGGCCGGCCTTGCGGGTGATCATGGCGGTGGGGAAGTTCCATGGCGTGATCGCCGCCACCACGCCGATCGGCTGCCTGATCACGAGCATGCGCGCGTTCGGCCAGGGCGAGGGGATCGTCTCGCCGTAGATGCGCTTGCCCTCCTCGGCGAAGAACTCGATGAACGAGGCGCCGTAGGCGATCTCGCCGCGCGAACTCGGCGAGCGGCTTGCCCTGCTCGGCGGTCATGATCCGCGCCAGGTCTTCCTGATTGTCCATCATCAGCACAAACCACCGGCGCAGCACGCCGGCGCGCTCCTTGGCCGTCCTTTTCGCCCACGACTTCTGCGCTTTTTCGGCCGCTTCGATCGCGCGCCGGGTCTCGGCCGCGCCGAGCTTCGGCACGGCGCCGATCACGCTCCCGTCGGCCGGGTTGGTGACGGCGATCGTCGCCGCGCCGCCGATCCATTCTCCGGCGACATAACATCTGTCCTTGAGAAGCGCGGGGTCTTTCAGCGTGAGGGTGGTCATCCGGCAGTCTCCTGTCGCGCCGTGCGGAATGGCGATTCCGCTTCGTCCTCTACCGCTTTCGCCGCCGCGACGTCGAGACGCTGCATGGCTTCGATGATCGTCAAGGCGATCCGGACGCCATGCCGGCGGCGTCGCCGCCTGGCGCATGGAAATTGGTTCACGCGTAAACGAGATCTCCGTGACATCTGGCTCCTGTGTATTCTAGGAAGGTTTGGCACAGGTCGGAACCTAATCGGCGGGCGGGAACGCGTGCGACGGAACGAGGCAAGGCAGAGATGACGCCGAAGGAAATTCTGGAACAGTTCGGGCCGCGCAAATCGATGGCCTATGACGTGGTGATTGTCGGGGCGGGGCCGGCCGGGCTGGCGACGGCCATCCATCTCAAGCAGCTCAACCCGGACCTTTCCGTCATCGTCCTGGAAAAGGGGTCGGAGCCCGGCGCGCATATCCTGTCTGGCGCAGTGATGGACCCCCGCGCGCTGACCGAGCTCATTCCCGACTGGAAGGAGCGCGGCGCGCCGCTCAACCAGCCTGTTACCGGCGACGACGTCCTTCTGTTGCGCGAAAACGGCTCGCGCCGCGTCCCGGACTTTCTGGTCCCGCGCAATTTCCATAACCACGGGTGCTACATCGTCCGGCTGGGCTACGTGGTGAAATGGCTCGCCGAACAGGCCGAGGCGCTCGGGGTCGAGATCTTTCCGGGATTCGCGGCGGCCGAAATCCTCTATGCCGAGGACGGTTCGGTGCGCGGCGTCGCGACCGGAAACATGGGGATCGGCAAGGATGGCGAGCCAAAAGATTCCCTGCAGCTCGGCATGGAACTGACCGGCCGCTACACGATCTTCGCCGAAGGCGCTCGCGGGCAGCTCGGGCGGCAGCTTCTCGAGCGGTTCCGGCTGACTGAGGGCAAAGACCCGCAGACCTACGCTATCGGCGTCAAGGAATTGTGGGAAGTTCCCGAGGACAAGGCGGACCCCGGCCGGGTCATGCATACCGCGGGCTGGCCGATGGACAGGACCGCGTTCGGCGGCGGGTTCCTGTACCACCTGGAAGGCAATCTCGTTGCGGCCGGCTTCGTCATCGGGCTCGACTATTCGAACCCCTGGCTAAGCCCGTTCGAGGAGATGCAGCGCTGGAAGACGCATCCGGCGATCCGCTCGCATCTCGAGGGCGGCAAGCGGCTGAGCTATGGCGCGCGCGCGATCAACAACGGCGGCCCGCAGGCGTTGCCGAAGCTGGTGTTCCCGGGCGGCGCGCTGGTCGGCTGCGACGCGGGCTTCATGAATGCGGCGCGCGTCAAGGGCAGCCACGCGGCGATCAAGAGCGGGATGCTCGCCGCCGAGGCGTTGGCCGAGGCGCTCGCGGCCGGACGCAGCGGCGACGAACTTACGGCCTTTCCGGAACTCTTCCGCAAAAGCTGGCTCTACGAGGAATTGCAGCAGAGCCGCAACTTCAAGCCCTGGTTCAAGAAGGGTCCGCTGGTTGGCGAACTGATGACCGGCGTCGAGCATTGGCTCCTGCCGAAGATCGGCGTCGCCTCGCCGCCGTGGACGATCCACACGCGCGAAGCCCGATTGCGTTTCTCTGAAGCCAGCGTCGGAATGTCCGCGGATCGACTATCCGAAACCGGACGGCAAGCTCACCTTCGATCGGTTGGGGTCGGTGTTCATCGCCAATGTGAACCACGAGGAGGATCGCCCCCCCACCTGACGCTGAAGGATCCGAAAGTCCCGGTGGAGATCAACTTCGCCCGCTACGCCGGGCCGGAGAGCCGCTACTGCCCGGCTGGCGTCTACGAGTTCGTCAACACCGACGAACGCGGCGAGCGGCTGGTGATCAACGCGCAGAACTGCGTCCACTGCAAGACCTGCGACATCAAGGACCCGACGCAGAACATCATCTGGGTCGCGCCTGAAGGCGGCGGCGGTCCGAACTATTCGGGCATGTGAGGCCTGGCGCGCCGACCGAGTTGAGGTCGGGCCCTGCCGGGGATCGAATGTGTGAACCCCGGCGTCGCCGGGCTCGGCGATCAGGAGATTTGCGATGGCTTCCTCGTCGGCGCGCGCCTCCTTCCTGTGGGAGGACCCGTTCTTTCTCGAAAGCCAGCTCACCGAAGACGAGCGTGCGGTGCGCGACACGGCTCAGGCCTTTGCTCAAGAGCGCCTGCTGCCGAAGGCGCAGGAGGCCTTCCGCCATGAAAAGACCGATGCCGGAATCTTCCGCGCCATGGGGGAACTCGGCCTGCTCGGCGCGACGATCCCGGAAACCTACGGCGGCGCCGGCCTGACGTACGTCTGCTATGGCCTCATCGCGCGCGAGATCGAGCGGGTCAATTCCGGCTATCGCTCGATGATGAGCGTCCAGTCGTCGCTGGTCATGCTGCCCATCTTCGAGTTCGGAAACGAAGCGACGAAACAGAAATACCTGCCGAAGCTCGCGGCCGGGGAATGGATCGGCTGCTTCGGCCTGACCGAGCCCAATTATGGTTCTGATCCCGGCGGCATGATCACGCGGGCGCGCAAGACCGACGGCGGCTACCGGATCACGGGGGCCAAGATGTGGATCACCAACAGCCCGATCGCCGACGTCTTCGTCGTCTGGGCCAAGGACGACGCCGACGACATTCGCGGCTTCGTGCTGGAGAAGGGCTGGAAGGGCCTGAGCGCGCCGCCTATCCATGGCAAGATCGGGCTGCGCACGTCGATCACCGGGGAGATCGCGCTCGACGAAGTGTTCTGTCCGGAGGAGAACGCCTTCCCCTCGGTACGCGGGCTCAAGGGACCGTTTACCTGCCTGAACAGCGCCCGCTACGGCATCGCCTGGGGGGCGCTCGGAGCCGCGGAGGACTGCTTCCGACGGGCCCGGCAATATGTGCTCGATCGCAAGCAGTTCGGCCGGCCGCTGGCGGCCAACCAGCTCATCCAGAAGAAGCTCGCCGACATGCTGACCGACATCGCGCTCGGCCTGCAGGGCTGCCTGCGCCTTGGACGACTGAAGGACGAGGGCGCCGCCCCGGTGGAGTTGACGTCGATTCTGAAGCGCAACAATTGCGGCAAGGCGCTCGACATCGCCCGCGCGGCCCGCGACATGATGGGCGGCAACGGCATCAGCGACGAGTTCGGCGTCGCCCGCCATCTCGTCAATCTCGAGGTGGTCAACACCTACGAGGGCACGCACGACATCCACGCCCTGATCCTCGGCCGCGCGATCACCGGGATCCAGGCGTTTACCTGAAAGGAAACCGGGCCGGGACGCGCCATCCAGCGTAATCGGCCCGGCGACGCGGCGTTTCGTCCGCAGATTGACGGCTGCAGATTGACGGCTGGCGGCGGCGGCCCGGGCGCCGTATCCTCTACTGGCGCGCGGTTTGAAACGCGTGGCTGGGCTTTGGGGTCGGATCATGGATGTCAGGTGTCGGTTGGCATTAGGCGCGCTGCTGCTCTTGTCTTGCGGGCCCGCCGGCGCCGCTCAATTGGACGGCCGGCTTTCGGGCGCCTGGGCGACTTCGCAGGCCGACTGCCAAAAGCTGTTCGTCCGACAGGGAGGCGGTCTGACCTATCGTCAGCCGGTCGACCAGTTCGCCCAGGCGGCGATCATCACGCCGGGGACGGTCATTTTGCCCAACCAAACCTGTGACGTCACGAGGGTCGCCCAGAGTCAAGGGCTGACCAAGCTCGATTTCACCTGCAGGGACACGATCAGCTACACGTCCCAATCCGTCGAGATCGAAGTCAAGTCCAGTACGGAGATGGTCTACAGGCCAAATGGCGACAAGACGCTCGACACCACGCTCGTGAAGTGCAGAATCTGACGCCGCTCACGCCTCGGGAAAGCGCATCGAGACGTGGATGGTCGTGCCTTCGCGTCGAGTCGTCGTGATGAGCCCGCTGTGCTCGAACACGGCCAGCATCGAAGCGTTGTCCGAAAGAACCTCGGCGAACAGTTCCCGAACGCCGGCCTCGTGGGCGATCGCCGCGATATGATGCATCAGCACGGCGCCCAGGCCGCGGTGCTGGAAGTCGTCGACCACCGAGAAGGCGACCTCGGCCTTGCCCGGCTCGGTGATAATGAAGCGGGCGCCCCCGACAATCCGGGGCTGGCCGTTGCTGGTCGCGACGGCGATCAGCACAACATGATCGACGAAATCGACGTCGAAGAAGAAATGCTGCTCCCTCTCCGACAGCGCCCGCTTCACCGCAAAGAATCGATGATAGAGCGTGTCCGCGCTAGCCTGCCGGACTTCCTCGAGGATGGCCTCCTTGTCTTCCGGCCTCTGTGCGCGGATCTCGACCGTGGTCCCGTCGTGAAGGGTTTCGATCACGTGAAATTTATCGGGTTGGAACATATCAGGCGCGCCTCGTCCGGCCCCGCGCGTTTGCGCCGCGATGTTTGCCGGGATTATGCAGACTTCGGGGCGAAGCGCTAGCCGCTGGCTCGGCAGCCGCGCGGATATGTCGCGCGAGAGCGAGATGATTTTGGCCTGAAGCGGCGCCTGATCAACGAATAAACTGTGTCTTACGTCAGGGCGCCGACTGGGGCAGGGCGGCGCGATCGAACGTGCTGATCGAAGCCTGGATCTCTCCCTGTGGAGCGCTGCCCGCGGACCGTCGCCTCGGCCAGAACGGGGTTGCTTGCGAAGCCGGCGCGAGACGCAGCGCGTCGCCCGTGTGGACAGCTCTGACCATTTTGCGGAAAAGCGGCGATCACGGGCGCAGCCGGACCGTCCCGGAGCCCGAACCCAACATTCCCAGGCCCTTGCTTCCCACGGCGACCGACGAAAGAAGGCAGGCATAAGAAAAGGGCGCCTCGAGGCGCCCGCAAAAGCCGGCTCCGAGGGTTGGCATTACTTGATCTTGGTTTCCTTGAACTCGACGTGCTTGCGCGCGACGGGGTCGTACTTCTTGAAGGTCAGCTTCTCGGTCTTGGTGCGGGCGTTCTTCTTTGTGACATAGAAATAGCCGGTGTCGGCGGTCGACAGCAGCTTGATCTTGAGTGAGGCGGCCTTGGCCATGGCGAAACGTCCTTGAACGAGGGGCGCATGACGCGCGCCGGAAACGGGAAACGCCCGCGGAGCGCGCGGGCGAAGTCGCGCGGAAAATAGTCGGACGCATCCCGAAGTCAAGGGGAAGGCGCCGAGGGTCGCGCCGCGGACGAAATCGGCCTGTCGCCGCCCCGAAAAGCGCAGCTCCCGAGCTGTGACGCTCAATTGCCGAAGCTGACGATCCTCGGCGCGGACCCCGCGATGAGGCAGCCCTGCTCGACGCCGGACGGGCGCTGCGCGTGAGAATCCGGATACGACCAGTACGAGAAATAGAGCGACCCGGGCGTCGCGACGGCGAGGCGCTCGAGCTCCTGAAAGGGGCCGGAGTTGATCGCGCCGAGCTGGGGAACCAGATTGATGTCGGTTCGTCCGCCCATGGTGTGTGGCACAGCGTGCCCCCGATGGTAGCGCTTCCCGGCGGCCGCGTTGGTCAGGGGATGGCCTTTCATCCTCGTTGCGATGATCGAGCGCGGCGAGGCGTCCTTGCCCTTGCTGAGTCCCCAGGCGGCGATCAGGCGCTCGGCCGCAATGTCGAACAAATATGAGAAACCCTGGTCCTTCGTTTCAACGACGTCATAGTGATGAGCCACGCGGCCGTAGTCGTTGAGCCACGCCTCGACGAGGCACGGGCTCAGCCTTGACGCGACGATGGGTTCGGTGAGCGGCGGCCTCAATCCCTGCAGGATCGTGGCAAGTCGGGGGTAGTTCGGCATGAGGACCCCGTGCCCTTGACGTTGACATAGTCTACCGGAAAGCCACGGTCTGGTCGAGGCGCCCCGGGTGGGGCCGCCTCATGCGCCCCGAACCCGCGCCGCGTTGCCAACATCATCCTTTCGGCTAATGTGATCTTAGACGTCGGCGGGCGGCTGTTCGGGGCCGCCGTCCGCCGCCCGTCGCAAGGCCACGCATTGCGAGCGGCCGAACGCCGCGGGGAGGGAACTATGCTTGGACTGATGCAGCAGCGTCCGCTTCTGATCTCGACGCTCGTCGACTATGCCGCCCGCTGGCACGGCGAACGCGAGATCGTCTCGCGCGGCGCCGACGGCGCGATCCATCGCTCGACCTACGCCGAGGTCGCGACGCGGGCGAAAAGGCTGGCCAACGCGCTCGACGCGCTCGGGCTCGAGCCCGGCGACCGGGTCGCGACGCTCGCCTGGAACACCTATCGTCACCTCGAGCTCTACTATGGCGTCGCCTCCTCGGGGCGGGTGCTGCATACGGTCAACCCGCGCCTGTTCCCCGAGCAGTTGCAGTACATCATCGATCACGCCGAGGACGCTTACGTCTTCTTCGATCCAGTCTTTGCGCCGCTGGTCGAGGAGCTTGCGCCGCGCCTGCCGCATGTGCGGGGCTGGGTGTCGCTCAGCGACCTCGCCGGCGCGCCTGAGGTGAAGGTCGACAAGCTGCTCGTCTACGAGGAACTGGTCGCCGCCGCCTCGCCGGAGTACGAATGGCCGGTCCTCGACGAAAACGCCGCCTCGACCCTCTGCTACACCTCCGGCACCACCGGCAATCCGAAGGGCGTGCTCTACAGCCACCGCTCGACGGTGCTGCACGCCTTCGCCGCCTGCGCGGTCGACGGCCTCGGGCTGTCGGGGCGCGAATTCGTTCCTCGTCGTGGTGCCGCTCTTTCACGCCAACGCCTGGAGCGTGCCGTTCTCCGGGGCGATGTGCGGCATGAAACTCGTGCTGCCGGGGCCGCGGCTCGACCCGGAAAGCCTGTACACGCTGATGACCGAGGAGCGCTGCACCAAGTCGGGCGGCGTGCCGACGGTGTGGCTGAACTTCCTCACTTGGATCGAGGCCAACCGCGACCGTCTCGACCTCTCGCGGCTCGAGCTCAAGACCGTGCTCTGCGGCGGGTCCGCCCCGCCGCGCGCGATCATCGAGAAGTTCCACGATCTGCTCGGCGTGTTCCTGCTGCACGCCTGGGGCATGACCGAGACGAGCCCGATCGTGACTACCGGCGCGCCGCTGTATAAGCACGACGGCGCGAGCCGAAAGGAGCTCGTCGACATGCAGGTCCGGCAGGGGCGGCAGGTCTGCGGCGTAGAGCTCGAGCTTTTCGGCCGCGACGGGAAGGCGCTGCCGCACGACGGCGTCTCCGTCGGCGAGCTGAAGGTGCGCGGCAACTGGGTCGTGTCCGGCTACTTCAAGGGCGAGGGCGGGAACGTGGTCGACGCCGACGGCTGGTTCGGCACCGGCGACGTCGCCACGATCGATGCGGACGGCTACGTCCAGCTGACCGACCGGCTCAAGGACGTGATCAAGTCGGGCGGCGAGTGGATCTCCTCGATCGAGATCGAGAACCTCGCCATGTCGCACCCGGACGTGTTCGAGGCGGCGGTGATCGCCGTCGAGCATCCGGTGTGGCAGGAGCGGCCGCTGCTGATCATCCACCCGCGCGAGGGCAAGGCGCCGACCAAGGAGGCGATCCTGGCGTTCCTGGCGGAGCGGCTGCCGAAATGGCAGACGCCCGACGACGTCGTGTTCGTCGACGGCCTGCCGCACACGGCGACCGGCAAGCTTTTGAAGACCGACCTGCGCCGGCGCTTCCACGGCCACCTCGCGGTTTCAGGCTGAAAGGGATGGACGCAAGGGACGCCGCCCAGCGTCGCGATGGCCAGGCCGCCCGTCCCACGCCCGGACGCCGAATTTGGAAGTCCTCAGCGCTCCGCGGCGGCGCCCCCGGGCTCCGCGAATTGGGCCTTTTTGCCGTCTGGATGGGTTTGGATTTCCTTGGATTCTCTCGTCTGAAATGAGTATTTTCAATAGGTTGCGAGGCTAGGGGCGGCGAAAATAATCTTCGAACTCCCCTTCGGCGGAAATCAAGCCGACCCGCTTGCGCAGCGGCGCCGACCAGCGGCTGGCGCCACAACTTGGTCGCTTTATCAAAACAGGGTCGCATAGATACTGTTTATCAGAAGATGGCGCCCGTTGCAAGCTTTTGCATGCGGCATCCGCTCGGATTGACGGCCCGAGGCCCCGAGTCGACCCTCAGCAGCAGTTCGTGGCGACGCCAACCAAGGCAAATAGCCAAGTGTGGTCGCTGATCAGGCGCTGGCGATTGTAGGTCCTCGCCAGCGTTTGTCAGCTCGGCGCTGCTTCATGCGAAGCCGGCGAAGCTCTGGGAATTGTCCATTGCACGTAGCTCTGAAGGACGGCGAAAAGGGCGGCCGGCGTGAGCCCGAACAGCATCATCCCGTTCAGCGCTTCAAGCGCGCCCATCATTTGCCAGGGCCTGTCCAGATAGAGAGCGGCATGACCGTAGGACGTTATGGCGCTCAGCGAGTAGAGCATGGCCGACCTCCAGTCCGGCAAGGCGCTGAGGGCAACATAGACAAACGCCCACACCCCGGCTTCGAGCGCGTGCAACGCCGTGATCGCCAGCACCACCGCCGCGGCGATCAGCCACGCAAAGGACGTGCGGGCGGATTTTTCGCCGATTGCGCGGCTCAAAGGCAGCAGGATTCGCGCGCGGATGGTGAGGAGCCCGAAGCAGTGGGCAAGCACACTCAGCACGATGATCGGCAAACTCCACAGCCAGTCGTTGCGCCATGGATCGGCCAGCGCCAAGGCGGCTTGGAGATGTGTGCGCTCAGGCATGAGAGACGCCTCCGCGCGAAATATTTTCGTTGTGGCCGCCCGCAGCCGCGCCTTGTCCGGTTGTCCTCATGTTTGGCCTGAGAGGGAATGCGGCGCGCCCGATGCCGGTTCGAAAGCGCGCGCTAGGGGCGCTCAGAAGGCGTACGTGACGTCGAATTCCGGCCCGTGCAGATTCTCGTTGAAGCGGAAGCTGCCCCCGCCTCCGGTGGCGGGGGTCTGATAGTAGACATAAATCACACGATACCCGAGGCTCGTCGTTATGGACTGGCTCCACTTGTATCCGACCGCCCCATAGCCTTGCGCCGTCGCGCTTCCGTGGTAGCCGCCGACATCCCCCTCGAAATCGATGAACCACTTGTCGTCGATACGATGGCGCGCTTTCACTCCGACGATCTCGTCAACCCACTCCTTCCCTTGCGACGCGACACGGGAATAACCGCCAAAGGGCCCCTGCAATTCGAGCGAGCCGTTCAGGTTGAAATAGCGGGCGCCGAGAATTCCGTAGACGCGCCAATCGGGATTTGCAGTCGGGATTCTCACTCCGCCGTAGGCCGTGGCGATAATCTCGTTGAGGGTGACGCCGGCGTTCGCGCCGAAAGGTCCGGGGCCCCCTTTGACGACGCCCAGGCGCACCCACCACAGGTCTGCGCCGACGATGAAGGTGTCATTGTACGCGACCAAGCTGACTGGAAGATAGCCCTCGAGAAGCGGGAGAAGCTGGAAGATGTTGGCGTAGACGGGGAGGGCCGGAAGGTTGCGTACGCCCAGGCTCGCGCTCAGGCTCGGCGCCCAGCCGTCGATCGTCGCCTCGAAACGCCACGTCGAGGGGATGGCGGGCAGGGGAACCGCCTCGGGCGCAGGCTGATTGGTCGACAGGTCCGCGGCGAAAATCGGCGCACTGCAAGACAGGCCGACCACGATCGCCGCCGCCTTGGTCAGGACCCTCATCAAATGCCCCCAAACTGCCAATCTAGGCGCGGCTCCGTGGGGCCAGTGACCCGGCCGGCTGCGACCGCTTTGACCGCTTGCGGCTTTGGACCGCTGCGGCTTCGCCAGATTCTAGGACGGCGCTGCATGCGCAGGCAATGCTCAGACTCGTCGAAGCGCGTCTTTCCGCTCGAATTGCAGCGCCCGTGACCGAAAGAACACGGTTCGGCGGAGGCGATGGGGCGGGCCGGGTCGCATTTCGCCTTGCGCCTTTCCGAGATCCTTGCGACTACGCTGAATGGACGTCGATCAGTTCTGAAACGGGGCCGGCTCATGGCTCGAAACGGGTTCGATCTCGTGCAGCCACGCGCGCCTGATCGGCGACCACCGTTGGCTTTAGTTGCGTTGATTGGTAGGCCGCGTCAGCGTGCTCCGCGAACGCATAGATCTCTCTCAAATCGACCTTGTGGGGGTAGATCTTGGAGCCGATGCTCAGGAGCAACGGACTCGGCGCATCCGCACAGCCTGGAAGAAGGAAAGCGCAAGCCAGTGCGAGTGCTGCTGCTCTCATGGAATTCAACGTCACCGCTCAAGCGATCGCCCTGGCAATTTCGGCTTCGTCGCAGTCAATCAGTTTGTTGTGCGGCGCCGAGTTATGGCCTTCGAAGTCGGCTTAGGAGATCAGCGCCAGGTCCGTATTCAACACCCATCGGCCGCCGGGGACCGGCAGCACGACGTTGTAGAAGAGGCCCGCCGACAATTTGATCGGGAGCTTGCCGACACGGATGATGCGCCCGGCGCCGGCGCCGATGGGCACGGTCCACTTGATTCCCTTGGCCTGCCAGTTCGCGGCGATGTTCGGGTCGCTGAACACATACCGCCCGTGTCCGAAATTGTAGTTGATGAACGGTTCGAAGAACGAGGTGTTGTAGCTGTTGACGCCTTTCGTCCCGCCCAGCGACCAGACGGTGTTGACGAGCGCCCCGGCCACAATCGTCTCTCCCGTATGAACGATGACGGCGGTCGGCCCGCCGCCCCATACGTTCGACCCGAGGTCCGCGCTGCTGATCGTCGGGATCTGCATGATCGGCCCTACGCCCCACAGCCAGCCGTTCGTTTCTTTCGCCGGCGTGAGGAAGGCGGAGATATCCGTCGGCCCCGTGCCGGCCGGCACGCTCGGGAGCGGCGACAGGTCGGGAGTCCATGCGACGGGCAGGACCGTGCGCGTGATGACGTTCCAGTCCGGCGTCAGATGAATGGGGATGACCGGCTGGATCTCGAGGAGGTCGAACGTGCCCCTGCCGCCACTCAGCTATCCCCTCATTTTTTCGAGGGCCAAAATGCAACTTTGGGTTGGTGCTTCGCTGAGACGACTCTCGCATTACGAGTGCTGAAGTGCGAATCCGGGACTCCGTATTGTGGAGAAAGAGGTCGCGCTATGCTCAATGTGGGACCTTAGGGCCCTCCATTCGCCCCCTAAGAGGGCCGAAAAGCCTCGAAATCAGGCCGTTCTCAAAATGTGGGGATTCCTGAGCTGCCGCCATAGTTGAAAGTGGCGTAGTTGTTGAACGGGACGCTGATGAGATCGGCGATCGGGTTCTCGGCCTTCTTGGCGAGCGACGTTTCGTCTTCGTGTTCATGGGGGTCGGTCGGCGCCTTCGGCGCAGGGTCCGCGGCGGTTGTTTTTTCCGGAGCGAGGCACGCCTTCACAAAGCTTGCTCGACTCTGCCCGCTCGTTTCGCCAGCGGCCCTTTTCACCGCGTATTCCTGCTTGCATTCGGCCAGGGTCTTCGCCGGCTGGACGACGGCGTCCTGAGCGATCGCCGGTCCGAACGACAGCGCGACGCTGAGGCCGCTGAGCAGGATGCCGGCGCCGACCAGATGTTTCACGGGACTCTCCTCCATCGGCAGAAAATCAGCGCAGTCGCCGACTTTGAGGTCCGCGTCCGCGCCGCGGCGTTGCTGCGGCCTCAAGCCGTGCTCAACGCCGTGGCCGCAGCCCTCATGGACGTTCGGCGACCTCCCGCTCGCCTCACCGGTCCCGCTTCTTCGCGAGTTCCTCCATCATCGCCTTGATGGCCTCGGGCGTCATCAGCGTTCCGCCGAGATCGAAGGTGATCTTCTCCAGCTTGCCGGTGAACGGGAACGGCGCCTGGTAGTCGGAATCGTCCACCGACGTGCCGGTGTCGAGGCCGACGTCGAACGTTTCGTCCCACGCCCAGATGAAGGGCTGCGTGTGGGGCAGCGACTTCGTCGCGACGACCCCTCCGTCGACGGAGAGCGTGCCGGTTCCGCCGCGCCCGACCGGCATGCCCTCGGGCTCAGGCTTCCAGTCGAAGACGATCGTATGCTTGCCGGGCTGGAGCGGCAGATCGCTCCGCCATTTCGGCCTCTGGATATCGAGAAGGTTCATCGTGAAGGTCGGCTTGCCGTCCTTGAGATAGAGCCCGTAGCCCGAGAACCGGCCGCCCTGCGTCACCAACACGCCCTCCGCCCCGCCCGCCGGGACCTCGATCTCGGCGGTGATCGTGTACGGCCGGTTGAGGATCGAGGGCGCAACCGAGGTCTGGTTGGATGTGACCGGCGCCGTGTAGACAAACTGCTTGCGGCCCGCCGCAGGACCCGGGCGCTCGACGGTTATCACAGCGACCTGTGAGGCGTTGAGCGGAAGCACATTGTTTCGCACCGCTTCGATCATCCACAGTTCCTGCAGGCTCTTGAGGCGCTCGGGCTCCTGCGTGGAAAGATCGTTGGTCTGGGTGGGGTCCTCCTTGAGGTTGAACAGTTCCCACGTGAAGCCGTTCAGCACGTCCACGGGAGGATGCCCGGCGACGCCCTCCCACGGCGTCACCGCCGGAATGGTGTTGGCCATCCAGCCGTCGTGGTAGATCGCGCGATTGCCGAAGATTTCGAAATACTGCGTCCGGCGGGTCGAGGGCGCGTCGGCGCCGGCCGTGCCGAAACTGTAGACCATGCTGACGCCGTCCCACGGCGCCTGGGCGATGCCGTTGACCATCGTCGGCTGCGGGATGCCGACCGCGTCGAAGATCGTCGGCATGACGTCGATGACATGGTGGAACTGGTGGCGGATCCCGCCCGCGTCCTTGATTCGCTTCGGCCAGCTCACCACCATGCCGGTACGCGTGCCGCCGAGATGCGAGGCGATCTGCTTCGTCCAGCGATAAGGCGTGTCCATAGCGAACGCCCAAGGGACTGCGAAATGGTTATACGTCTTGTCGGTACCCCAGACCGGAATCAGCGGCAGCATCTGCTCGACCGTGAAGGCGACACCGTTGAAATAGGCGACCTCGTTCGGCGTGCCGTGCAGCGAGCCCTCGGCGCTCATGCCGTTGTCGCCGCAGACCCAGACGATTAGCGTGTTGTCATAGAGGCCGAGATCCTCGAGCGTCCTGACGATGCGGCCGATCTCGGCGTCCGTATAGGCCATGTAGGCGGCCCAGACGTCGATCTGGCGGAGGTAAAGCTTCTTCTCGTCGGCGGTCAGGCTGTCCCACTTCGGCAGGAAGTCCGGCCAGGGCGGCAGCTTGGCGTTGGCCGGCACGACGCCGAGCTTCTTCTGGTTCTCGAAGATGCGCTCGGCGACCGCGTTCCAGCCGTCGTCGAACAGATGCATCGCGCTGATCTTCTCGTCCCATTCCTTGGTCGGATGGTGCGGCGCATGCGTCGCGCCGGGCGCGTAATGGATGAACCAGGGCCGCTTCGGGTCGGTCGCCGTCTGGTTGCGAATGTACTCGACGCATTCGTCGGCGAGCGCCGTGTTCAGGTTCCAGCCCGGCTTGCCGTCATAAGGGTGGATCGGCGTGGTGTTGCGGAACAGGTTGCCCGGCTGCCATTGGCTCGTGTCGCCGCCGATGAAGCCGTAGAAATAGTCGTAGCCCTGTCCCACCGGGAAATGCGTGAACGGGCCCTGCGGGCTGGCCTCCCAGGTCGGGACGTTGTGGTTCTTGCCGAACCAGGCGGTCGAGTAGCCGTTCTCCTTCAGCGCCAGCGCGCCATGCGCCGTCTCCGGCTTGATGATCGAGTCGTAGCCCGGGTAGCCGGACGCCGCTTCCGAAACGCTGCCGAAGCCGACCGCGTGATGGTTGCGGCCAGTGAGCAGAGCGGCCCGGGTCGGCGAGCAGAGCGCGGTGTTGTGCATCTGGGTGTAGCGCAGGCCCGCTTTCGCGAGCTTGTCGAGCGTCGGCGTCGGCACGACGCCGCCGAACGCCGAGTTCGAGCCGAAGCCCGCGTCGTCGATCAGGACGAGCAGCACGTTCGGCGCGCCCTCGGGCGGCATGACGGTCGGCGGCCAGCCGGGCTGGCTGTTGATCAGGTTCGGCTGGATGAAGCCCTTGAACGGCGGCGTCGGGGTCGGCAGCACCGTGCTGTCGGGAAATTGCGTCGCGGTCGGCGACTGCGCCTGAGCCGTCGTACGGAACCCGACCATACCCAGCGCCGAAGCCAGCGCCGCCTCGGCCGACGAAAGGAACAATTGGCGTCTGTTCATGGGGCCCTCATTTCACATGGCAGCCCGCGCCGAAGCGCTTGTCGAGGTCGGGCGCCTGAGCCCCCTCAACTACCACGCTCGCGAGAAAGCCGACAGATCCATTGGCATTATGCGACACTTCGTCTTACATTTAGCATTTCATGACATCTATAGGCATATTGCGCCCAGCCCGACCACAGGAGGCGACGACGACAGCACCTTCCGAAGTCTTACCGCCGACGTCCGCCGGGAAAGTCCAAGCCGAACCGGCCGGCGCCCTTCCTGATGGGTTCATCCGGTCGGGGCCGTTCACGGCGATCCCAGAGATGCTGCGTCTCGATGGCGTCAACCCGGAGGACGTCCTCGCGGCGTCCGGACTCGACGCATCGGCCCTCGCCCGCTCGGAGAACGTGATCCCCTTCGCTGGAGCGGAACGTCTGCTCGCGATTTGTGCGGAGAAGACCGGACGTCCAGATTTCGGGCTCGGCGCCGGCCAACGCGTCGGCCTCGCCGCTCTCGGCGTGCTCGGCATGGCGATGCAAAACGCGGTCGACCTCCGCGAGGCGCTTTCTTTGCTGGCCATTCATTTCCGTTGGAACAATGCGGGCGCCGCCATGTCCTGGCGAGTGGAAGGTCCTGTCGCGACAATCGTCTACCGTCTCCCAGAGCCCGAAGCGCCCGGAACCGGGGAGTTTCTCGACTTCACAGTCGCAGTCAGCGTTCAGATGATGAAGTCGCTCTGCGATCCCCAGTGGCGGCCGATCGAGGTCCAAATGGCTCGGCGGCAGCCGCTGGACGCTAGCCCGTATCGGGAGATGATCGGCGCGCCAATTCGCTTTGGGGCGGCCGAAACGGCGATGAGTTTCAACGCCTCGTGGCTCGAGCGTCCCCGTTCGGAGGCGCGGCCCGAAGTCCGCGACATGCTGATCGGCTTCCTCGCTCCTGCAAGGCTTCCCCAGAATCAGGCGACGGCCGACGAGGTTCGGCGCATCCTGCGCGCCAAAGTCTCGCAGGGGGACGTGTCCGTGGACGATGTCGCCACGGCGCTTGACCTCCATCCGCGGACGCTCGCAAGACGCCTGGCGCAAGCGGGCACGACATTTCGAGCGCTGGTCAACGAAATCCGGCACGAGACTGCGGTCCAGCTCCTGGAACAGACCTCCATGCCTGTCCAAGGGATCGCTTCCCACCTGGGCTACGCGGACGTCGGCAGCTTTTCCCGCGCGTTCAAGAGCAGAGCCGGCATGCCGCCCAACGCATGGCGAGCCCTCCGAATTCGCTGAGATAAGGCTCGGGCTCCGGGGAAGAGGAACCGCGCGGCCCTAACGCAAACTCATGATCTCGTCGGCGAAACCCCCCTTGCGCACGAGCTCCGCCATCGCTCGCATCGGCTTCTCGATGTGCTGGAAGAAGGCCCTGTAGCCCTCGCAGAGATAGTTGAGCCCGCCGTCGCCCTCGGGCGTCTCGATGAACCGGTTCCGCGGGCATTCGCCGTAGCAGGCGAACAGCACCGGGCACTCGCGGCAGTATTTCGGCAGCGTGTCGTACTTCGCGTCGCCGAAGCGGCGCTGCTTCTCGGAGAGCACGAGGTCGCCGAGCGGAGTCCTCCGCACGTTGCCGACGAGATGATCGGGCTCGACGAAGTGATCGCAGGAATAGACGTCGCCGTTATGCTCCATGACCAGAGAAGCTCCGCAGGTCGGCGAGACGATGCAGGAATTGTGCTGGCCGAGCCAGCTGCCGAGCGCGACATCGAAGGTGACAACGAACACTTTTCCAACGTCCCTTTTCACCCAGTCGTCGAAAATGGCGATCAGGAACTTGCCGAACTGATGCGCCTTCACCGACCGCTCGGTGACGAGGTTTCCGGACTGCGGTATAGAGGGGGCGGTCCGACCCTTTCAGCCCGCCCCAGCCTCGGTTGGCGAGCGCCAGCGTCTCCGGCGTCGCCCGTTCGACGATCGGAATGAGCTGGATGTAGCGGGCGCCGAGTTCATCGCGGAAGAAGCGGTAGACGTCGAGCGGGTGGTCGGCGTTGGCGGCGTGGATCGTGCACAGGATGTTGGCGTCGACCTTGTGCTTCTGGAGGATGTTCCAGCCGCGGATCACGTCGTCGAAGCTCCCGCTGCCCTGTTTGTCCATGCGATAGGCGTCGTGCATGTCGCGCGGGCCGTCGATGCTGACGCCGACGAGGTAGTTGTTCTGCTTGAAGAACCGGGCCCATTCGTCGTCGATCAGCGTCCCGTTGGTCTGGATCGTATGCCGGACGCGCGCGCCGGTTCGGACGATATTTCTCCGCGAGCGCGATCGAGCGCCTAAAAAAATCGAGCCCGCGCAGCATCGGCTCGCCGCCCTGCCAGGCGACCTCGATCTGCGGCCCGAACGACGATTCGCATGAGCTGCTTGATGTACGCTTCGAGAATGTCGTCCGGCATCAGCGGGCTCTCGCGCGCCGGATAGAGGTTCTCCTTCGACAGGAAGAAGCAGTACTGGCAGCCGAGGTTGCAGGCCGCGCCGGCGGGCTTGGCGAGGAGATGATAGGCCGATCGTTGCGCGCTCATGTTAGCCTCACGCGGGCGGAACAAGGCCTGATATCGCGTTTCGTCAAACCTCGCCAATTTGGGCCGGCCCACGCTTTCGTTCGCCGCGCCGTCAGCTTACGCCCGCTCCTTGCGCAGTCCATGCGTCCCCGCTAACGCCGGCTTCGATCCGGATTCGCCGCCTTACGCCAGGCTGGCGATCAACCCCGAGGCGGACGAGCGCATCAGGCGGCGCTCGGCCTCCCACCGAGCCGACCCGGCGAGATCGGAATCGAGCTGCACGGCGCGCCCCGCGAGGGAGGCGACCGGCACGCCGTCGCGATAGACGACGCGGTTGGCGGTCAATCCGGCGATCCGGGCGCCGGGCGTGAGGATGCCGACGAGATTCAGCGGATCGGCGGCCGACAGCGACACCCATCGGCCGTCGTAGGGCCGCCGCCGCGCCTCGCGCATGGCGGCGATCGCCTCGGGCAAGGCGAACTGCTCGCCGGTGACCCCGGCGACGAACCGGCCGCCGCGGATCTCGCCGCGACTCTCGAGCCGCCGATAGACGCGCGCCAGATCGCGCCACGGCGGCAGCCACGCCGCCTCGCGCGCCGTGAGCCGCCAGAACACGACGCCATAGCGGCCGAGCAGCGTCCGCGCCACGTGCTCGACCGCAGCCGCTCTCGCCTCTTCGCCGGCCGCCGGCGCCACGCGGCGCACGACGCCCCAGCGACCGCCGCTCTCGATGGCGAAAGGCAGCACCCGGCCGCGGCGCTTCAGACCGGAATGCGGCTTTCGCTGGCTCGACGGCGTCAGCAGGGCGCGCAGGCCTGCAAACCCGTCCGACGCGACGAGCCCCTGAGCGACAAGCTCGCCGAGCGCCTGCTCGACCTCGGCGCGAAGCATCCGGGTCGCGTCGGCGAGCTCGTCGAAGAACAGGGCGCCGTTGCTCTTCAAAGCGTCGAGCACGGCCTCGGCCCGGCCGCCGAGCGTCGGCGTTCGCGGCTGAGGCGCAAGCAAGGTCCAGAGCGCGATGCGCCGCCGGTCGATCAGAGCGATCGGCGTCGCGGGCACCGGCGAAACGGAGCGCCCGCCGTCGCCGGCGGCCGCGCCGGGCGTCAGCCGCGTCCAGGCTATTCGACCCGCCTGACACTCAGCGTCGAGCCACGAGGGCTGGTAGCCCTTGAGCCGAGCCGACAGGATCTCCGTTTCCCACGCCCGCGCCGGCGCCTCGAACCCTTCCAGCATCGCCAGCGCCCGCGGCAGCGCGTCAGGTCCCTCGAGCCGCGCGTCGGCGTCGACATGCTGCCAGTCGAACAGAAAGCGGAGGAAATCGCGCGGCGCGACCGGTTCGATTTCGGCCCGCAAGCGATTGACGGTGCGGCGGTGCATGCGCGCGACCAGGCGCCGGTCGCACCATTGCTCGTCATTCGCGCTCGGATCGAAGCGGCCGCGCAGGATTGCGCCGTCCGCTTCGAGCGCGGCCAGCGCGGCGGCGATCGCCGCCGGCTCCAGGCCGAGCGACGCGGCAAGCGCCGTCGCCGTGACCGGGCCGGAGCCCTCCAAGCCGGCCACGCAGGAGGGCGGTCAGCGCCTCCTCGGCGGTCCAGGTCTTTTCGGCCCCGTCCGGCCGCGGAGCGATCTCCGGCTCGAGCCGCAGATCCTGTCCCAGCGCGCGGAATTCATTCGCCCGCTCGGACGCCGCCCAAAGCGTCGCGTGAGCGGCCGCAATCCGCGTCGCCCGCCCGTCGGCGGCCAGCGCGTTCAGCCAGTTCGCCCAGGCCGGGTCGAGCTGCGCTTCCTCTTCGGTCACGAAGCCCAGCCAAAGCAGCGCGTCGTGCATCTCCTCCAAGTTGACCGGATCGGGCCAAGCCTCGGCGCGCACCGCCTCGACAGCCTGCGGGTCGAGCTGGCCGAGATCGGACGCGCTCTGCGGGTCCTGCCATCGGCGCGCCATCACCGCCTGCGTCCTGCGCTCTTCGAGCGGCGCGTCGTCGAGGAAAGCGTAGGGCTTGGCCGAAAGCGCTTCGAGCGCGAGCGGCGAGGGCTGGGTCAGGTCGCGGCAGACGGCGCGGACCTCGCCCGCTTCGAGACGGCCGAGCAGCCGTTCGAGCCCGTCGATGTCCATCGCTTCGTGCAGGCAGTCGGCGACCGCCTGATTGACGAGCGGATGGTCGGGGACCTCCCGGTCGCCGGTCAGGTTCTCGAAACAGGCGATCTGGTCGGGGAAGACCGCGGCGATCAGATCCTCGGCCTGCATGCGCAGGATCTGCGGCGGCACCTTCTTGCCCGCGCGGAAGCGCGGCAGCGCCAGCGACACGCCCGCCACCCAGCGCCAGCGCGCCGCGAACATCGGCGCGTCGAGCATCGCCTGGACGAGCAGCGGCCTGACGGTTTTCGCGTTGAGGTAGCGCGGCACGTCGTCGAGCGCGAAACTGTGCGCGGCGGTCAGCGACAGCACGATGGCGTCCTCGGTCGCCGCCGCCTGCAGCTCGAAATTGAACTTGCGGCAGAATCGCTTGCGCAGCGCCAGGCCCCAGGCCCGATTGAGCCGGCTGCCGTAGGGCGAATGGATGACGAGCTGCATTCCGCCCGACTCGTCGAAGAAGCGCTCGAGCGCGACCACCTCCTGGGTCGGCAGGACGCCGAGCGCGGCGAGAGCGGCGGCGAGATACTCGGCGATCGCCTCGGCCGCCGTCGCGCCGACGCCGACCTCGGCTTCGAGCCAGCGTCTCAGCGCGGCGCCGCGACGGATCGGCGCGCAGGCGCGCCTCCGCTTCCGCGCGCAGGCGCGAGACGGAGACGGACAGCGCGTCCGTCCGGCCCGGCGCCTCGCCGAGCCAGAACGGCAGGTTCGGCGGCTGTCCCTTGGCGTCCTCGACCCGGACGACGCCGCGCTCGACCCGCAGGATGCGGTAGGAGGCGTTGCCGAGCTGGAAGACGTCGCCCGCCAGGCTCTCGATGGCGAAGTCCTCGTTGACGCTGCCGATCACATGGTTTTCCGGCTCGAGCAGCACCTGATAGTCGGCGGTGTCGGGGATCGCGCCGCCGGAGGTCAGCGCGGTCATCCGCGCGCCGCGCCGGGCGCGCAGCACGCCGTGGACACCGTCGCGGTGGATCAGGGTCCCGCGCCGGCCGACGCGGGTGGCGAACCCCTCGGCGAGCGTGCGGACGACCGCGTCGAAGTCCTCGCGCGCAAGGTTGCGATAGGGCCAGGCGCGTCGAAGGCGGTCGAAAAGCTCCGCCTCCTTCCAGTCCTGCGCCGCGACCTCGGCGACGATCTGCTGGGAGAGGACATCGAGCGGCTCGGCGGGTACGGAGAGCCGGTCGAGTTCGCCGCGCCGGACACTGTCGAGCAGCGCCGCGCATTCGATGAGATCGTCGCGCGAAAGGGGAAAGAGCCGGCCCTTGGGCGTGCCGTCGATCGCATGGCCCGAGCGGCCGACGCGCTGCAGGAAGGTCGCGATCGAACGCGGCGAGCCGAGCTGGCAGACGAGGTCGACGTCGCCGATGTCGATCCCGAGCTCGAGCGAGGCGGTGGCGATCATCGCTCGCAAGTCGCCGCGCTTGAGCCGCTGCTCGGCCGCAAGACGCCGCTCCTTGGCCATGCTGCCGTGATGGGTGGCGACCGCATCCTCGCCGAGCCGGTCGGTGAGTTCGCGCGCGACACGCTCGCTCATGCGGCGCGTGTTGACGAAGACGAGCGTCGTCCGGTGCTCGCGGATGAGGGCGGCGAGCCGTTCGTAGACCTGGCTCCAGACTTCGTTGGACATCACCGCTTCGAGCGGCGAGTCCGGCGTCTCGATCGCGAGATCGCGCGGCCTGTGATGGCCCGAATCGACGATCGCGACCTCGGCCGCCGGATCGCCGTCACCGTCGGCGCCGATCAGGAGGTTCGCGACTTCGCGGATCGGGTTCTGGGTGGCCGAGAGGCCGATGCGCTGCAGACGGTCGACGCAGAGGGCCGACAGGCGTTCGAGCGAAAGCGCGAGATGCGCGCCGCGCTTGTTCGGCGCGACCGCGTGGATCTCGTCGAGAATCACGGTCCTCGTCGTCGCCAGCATCTGGCGTCCGGACTCGGAGCCGAGCAGCACGTAGAGCGACTCGGGCGTCGTGACGAGGATGTGCGGCGGGCTGCGGCGCATGCGGGCGCGCTCGTTGGCCGCGGTGTCGCCGGTCCGAACCAGCGTGCGAATGGCGACGTCGGGAAACCCGCTGCGCTCGAGTTCGCGCCTTATGCCTTCCAGCGGCGCCTCGAGGTTGCGATGGATGTCGTTGCTGAGCGCCTTGAGCGGCGAGACGTAGACGACCTGCACGGCGTTCGTCGAGCGTGCCCTCGAGACCCTGGCGGACGAGGTCGTCGATCGCGGCGAGGAAGGCGGCGAGCGTCTTGCCGGAGCCGGTCGGCGCGGCGATCAACGTGTGCCGTCTGGCCTTGATCTTTGGCCAGGCGTCCACCTGGGCTGGGCTCGGGGCGGGAAACGCGCGCGTGAACCAAGCCGCAACGGCGGGATGGAAGAGGTCAGTCCGAGCGCGAGCCTCGTCCGCAGGATTGGCCTTCGCCGCCTGCGCAGGCTCGCTCGCCGGCGCACCGCGCCGGTCGTCGACCGGGGTCGAGGATCGCAACCCGCTCCTCATCTTTACGCGCAGCTCCGCCTGCATTCGCTCGAACACCGTCGATGATGACACGCAACATATGGCGTCCTGCGCCGCAAAAGCGAGGGCTCGCGAAAATCCGCAGGATCAATGCGTATTTTCGCACCGCCGAAGCGCGTGCTCGATCCCTCGAACGGTCTCGTGTCGGCCTTGATCATTCGACTGCAAGAAACCCATGAGGAACACCGGCAGCTTCACGGCCTTTCCGGAAGCATGCGCCGGAGCGCGCCGTCCCGGTCGATCCAGTGGTGCTTGAGCGCGCCCGCGACATGGAGCGCGACAAGGGACGCTATGGCGTAAGCCGCAAACGCATGAACGAGAACGCCGCGGGCGAACAGCGTCGCGTCGGGCGGAGCGATGTTCGGGATGACAATGAGGCCGAAGAATCGGGTCGGCACCGGCAGGGGCGACGCGGAGACGAGGAGCCAACCTGCGCCGATCGTCGCCAGCGTCAGGACATAGAACGCCGCCTGCACGGCGCGGGAAACGAGACCTTCCCAGCCGGGTACGCGTACCGGGCGCCACGGACGCGATGCGCGCGACCATGCGCAGCGCGGTCAGCCCGAGCGCCGCAAAGCCCAGCGACTTGTGCAGCTGATAGAGATCAAAGGTCGTTCCCGCGCCGAACGGCGAGTGGGTCATGAGAGAGCCGAGGGCGAGCAGCGCGAGAATCAGCGCCGCATTGAGCCAGTGCAGGACGACGACCGCCGGATTCCAGCGAGGCGGGGCATCGGTCAAAGCTCGGCGGCCTCGCTCGTGATCGTCAGGTCGACGTCGCGCGACACCAGCGGAAATCCGGAGTTCATTCCGAATTCCAGCCGGTCGATCCTTGTTCTGGCCTTGAATTCGAGCGGTCCCTTGCCGCCCGCCGGCCGCTCGACGTCGACGTCGACCGTCAGCGGCTTGGTCACGCCGAGAAGGGTCAGGTCGCCTGACACCCGGACCCTATGGTCGCTAAGCTTTTCGACCGAGGTCGAGACGAAATCGATCGACGGGTGCCTGGCGGCGTCGAGGAAGGCGGGCGAGCGCAAATAGTCGGAGAACGAGGCAGAACCGACGTCGACCGACGCGGTGCGGACGTGGAAGGCGACGCGGCTCTTCTCCGGCCGGTTGAAGTCGATGGCGACTTTTCCGTCGAAGGCATCGAACCGTCCCTCGGTCCGCGGATAGCCGACGGCGTCGATGGCGAAGGCGATGGTGGTGCGGGCGGGGTTGATGCGCCATTCGGACATGGCTTCCGCACAGACGGGCGCGCCGACCGCCGCAGCCGCGACGAGAGCCGCCGCAGCGTAGGTCAGATACGAGGATTTTCGACCACGAGTCATGTCCGTCTCCGAATTCGTTAGGCGATTAACGCACGAAGAGGGCGTCGTATTCGATCACAAAGGGGTGTGCGCCGAGGCGCGTGGCGCGCCTAGCTTCGCATCCGCACCATAAAGTCGACCATCCGCCTCGCCAACCGGGAGTAGGGCGGCTGCATCAGCATCTGGACGGACGAAACCGGGCCCTGCTGGAACACGGGCCGCATTTTCGAAAAGGTCTCGAACCCTTCGCGGCCGTGATAACAGCCCATCCCACTGGCCCCGACACCGCCGAACGGCAGGTCATGCTGAAGGACGTGCAACATCGCGTCGTTGACCGAGACGCCGCCCGAGAGGACATGGGAAATGTAGAAATCCCGCGTCGCGCGGTCATGGGTGAACGGGTAGAAAGCGAGCGGCCGGTCGCCGGCATTGATCGCGTCCGCGACCTCCTGGCGATCGTCATAGACCCGGATGGGCAGGATCGGCCCGAAGATCTCGCGCCGCATGACCTCCATGTCGGCGGTCGGCTCGAGCACGATGTGGGGCGGGAACTTGCGCTTCGAGGCGTCCGGCGTCTGCCCTTCGGCGAGATTGACCAGCGTCGCGCCCTTGGCGCGGGCGTCCTCCAGCGCCGCCGTCAAGCGGTCGTAGGCGCGCTGGTCGATGATCGAGGTGAAGTCGGGGCCGTTGATGTCCGGATAGCGCTTGGCGAACAAGCGTTTGCAGGCGTCGACGAACTCCGTTTCCTTGCCCTTCGGCAGGAATGCATAATCGACGGCGAGGCAGGTCTGGCCGGCGTTGAGCGTCTTGGCCCACAATATGCGCTCGGCCGCCGTCTTGATGGGGAAGTCCGGCGCGACGACCGCCGGCGACTTGCCGCCGAGCTCCAGCGTCACGGGGGTGAGGTTGAGCGCGGCGCTGGCCATCACCGCCCGCCCGGTCTTGCCGGAGCCCGTGAAGATCAGGTGATCGAACGGCAGCGAGCGAGAAGGCGGGTCCCCGTCCGCCGCCGTCGTCGAAGAAGGCGAGCTTGTCCTCGGGAAAGTATTTGGGCGAGACGTCGATCAAGAGCTCCGCCAGGCGGCGGGAGTTCTCCGACATCTTGACCATCGCCCGATTGCCGGCGGCGAAGATGCTGACCAGCGGTGCGAAGGCCAGCATCAACGGATAGTTCCACGGGACGATGACCCCGACCACCCCAAGCGGCTGGGGGATGAGGCGATTGCGCGCTCCGGCGAAGATCATCAGGTCGACCCCCGGCGTTGCGGCCGCATCCACCACTTGAGGCGCTTCGCGGCGTCGTGCGCCGAGTCGATCACGAAGAAGATCTCGGCGAGTTTCGTGTCGAATTCGCTGCGATTGCCGAAGTCGGCGCTGATCGCGGCGATGATCGCCGCCTCGTTGTCCCTGACCAGGCGGGCGAGCGCCTTGAGGTCGGCGACCCGCTCGGCGTGGGTCCGCTCGGGCGTCTTGAGGTAGGCGGCGCGCTGGGCCTCGAATGAGGTCTGGAATTCGGCAGGGATTGCGCTGTTGGCGGGAAAAGAGGGCGCGTTCATGGCTTAGGCCTTTTGACTGCGCCGATCCTCGGCCTCGGAGAGCCAAGGCGATCGGACGCGCTGAACCCAAATCTAGACTGTTGGTTCATCCCGTCAATGCGGCGGGCCCGACGCGCTGTCCGGTCGCGGCCGTTTCGCCAACCGCCGCTTCCGCCCATTTGTGGGATTCCCGGGCGCCGAGCGTTCGCTAGGGACCGCCAGGCGCAGCCATCGACCTCGATATCTGCTGAGGCCGGCGCTGATCGCCGACGCGCGCCGAATCTTCCGGCGGCGCGGAGCCGGGGCGGCGTCGGCGAAAAACGGCATCGACAAATCATTGCAAAAATCAGATGTATGTTCTATAGTCATTCGATAACGCAGAAGTCGAGGCTCCCGTGTCCGAACCCGATCGCTTCCCGTCGAACCCCGTCCGCGACCGCTTCTCCGCCGCGCACGGCGCTCAACTCGCGGCGAGGGCCGAGCGCGAACGGCGGGTGGTCGAGGGCCTCAAGGGCGGGGTGGCGATGGCCGAGATCGCCCGGCGCGAGGGGATCTCTGTGCGGGGCATGCGCAAATATGTCCGCAACCTCATCGCGCGGCGCGCGCCGGAGCCGACGGCCGAGTTCATCGCGACGCAGTTGAACCGCCTCAATGAGGCTCTGCTCGTCAGCTTCGACGCAATGTCGGGCGCAAACCTGCCGGCGGTCGACCGGGTCGTCAGGATCGTGCGCGAGCTTGACCGCTATCACGGCCTCGGCGGCGGCGCGAAGGGAACCGAATCGCGCCGTAAGCTCTTGGAAAGTCTCGTTTCGGGAGCCGAAATCGAGTCCTCTGGCGTTGCCGAAGACGATTCGAGCGACCCGTTCGGCGGACATCGACTTGACCCCGCTCCTCGGCGACCCTCTTTCGCCCGGGCCGAGGCGCGCGCGGAACCGGAACGGCCCGCAACCCGTTGGAAAGTCTCGATTCGGGAGCCGGAACGACGCCGGTCGCGCCGCCCTTCGCCGAGGGCGGGTCAGGCGAGGCGCGGGCGGACGACCCCGTGGACAGCGCGCGGGGAGCGGGCGCGTCCCCCGCCACCGTCCTCCGGACGGTCCCCCTTCCCCCGCGCTGACGCACGGGGGCAGAAAAGCGCCGACGCTTCTCCTGCTCCTTGCGGCGTCAGCGAAACGGGGGAGGAACCTCCGCAGGGTGGCGGAGGGCGCGCGCCGCGCGACGGCTCGGGCGTGGCGCACGGAACCGGAATCCGCCGCAACCCGCTGGAAAGTCTGGATTCGGGAGCCGGAACGGCGCCGAACCCCGCGCCCCTCGCCGGCGACGCCTGGAGCCGCGCGGCCGCCGAGGCCGGCGCAGACTTGATTGCGGAACTGGACGCGGTCCTCAGCGGCCTCGCCCGGCAAGGAACGAGGCCGGGCGGACGCGGAACCGTAACTCGCCGCAACCTGCTGAAAAGCCTCAATTCGGGAGCCGGATTTATGGGCAGCAGCGGATTTGCGGCGACAGGCGCTCCATGTCCGCAGCGGCAGGCGTCATTTTGGACCGGGGTCGGAAATCTTGGTAAGGACGGGCCCGCCAACGCAAAGCCTGACCGCCTGCCTCGATTTCCCCTCGAGGGACAGCGTCCCCGAGACCCTCGCCTGCCAGGCCTCGGCGCCAATCCCCTCATAGCGTTCTCAAAATGAGAAGCGCTGGGGTTCCTACTGTTTCCTTGCGACGCGCCGCCGCCGAAGGCATATAGCCAGTCATGTCCGCCATCGACGTCAAGCCGACCAGCAACCGCAAGCCCGGCGGCAAGTCCGACGCGCCGAACGAGCCGTTCAAGCGGGCGCTCGCCTCCTGCACGCGCGCGCTGGCGCGCCATCCCGAGCTCGAAATCGCCTTCTCCACCGACAAGCCGGCGCTGGTCGACCGGGCCGGAGGGCGCCAAGGCGCGCCTGCCCGAGCCGCCGCGCAAGGCCAATCCGCGCGAGGCCGCGATCCTGCGCGGGGTCGCCGATTCCTTGGCGCTGCGGCTCGCCTGCCACAACGAGGCGGTGCATCGCCGCCTCGCGCCGCAGAACCCCGCCGCGCGCGCCCTGTTCGACGCCGTCGAGCAGGCGCGGGTCGAGGCGATCGGCGTCGCGGCGCATGGAGGGGGTCGCCGTCCAATCTCACCGCCATGCTCGACGACCGCTACCACGCAGCCCGTTCGCCGAGGCGCGCACGCGCGAGGAGGCGCCGCTCGAGGAGGCGGTCGCGATGCTGGTGCGCGAGCGCCTGACCGGCCTGAAGCCGCCGGCGGCGCGGAGCGGCTGACCGATCTGTGGCGCCGCTTCATCGAGGACAAGGCCGGCGCCGAACTCGACAGGCTCGGCGCGCCATCCATCGACCAGCGCGCCTACGCCAGGCTCATCCAGAAGCTTCTCGACTTCGCTCGGCCTGCCGAGCGACGCCGAGGCCGACGCGGACGAGAGGCGGACGAACGAGGAGAAGACGCCGCCGGAGGAGCGCCGAGGACGCCGAAGGCGAGGGCGAAGAGCAGCAGTCGCAGGACGCGATGCAGCGCGAGGCGGCCGACGACACGACCGACGACGCCGACGAAGGCGCGATGGACACGGTCGAGGCGCCGTCGTCCGAGCTCGACGACGAGGGCGAAGCCGGCGACGCCGAGGAGGCCGCCGAGAACCGGCCGCCGCAGCCCGCAGTCGGCAGGAGCGGCGCGGCCCCGACTACAAGGCCTACACCACCCGGTTCGACGAGGACGTCGACGCCGACGAACTCTGCGACCCCGAGGAGTTGCAGCGGCTGCGCGACTATCTCGACAAGCAGCTGCAGAACCTGTCCGCTCGTCGTCGCGCGGCTCGCCAACCGGCTGCAGCGGCGGCTGATGGCGCAGCAGAACCGCTCCTGGGAGTTCGACCTCGAGGAGGGCGTGCTCGACTCCGCGCGCCTGCCGCGCGTCATCATCGACCCGCAGCAGCCGCTGTCGTTCAAGCGGGAGAAGGACATGGAGTTCCGCGACACGGTGGTGACGCTGCTGATCGACAATTCCGGCTCGATGCGCGGCCGGCCGATCACGGTCGCGGCGACCTGCGCCGACATCCTCGCCCGCACGCTCGAGCGCTGCGGCGTCAAGGTCGAGATCCTCGGCTTCACCACCCGCGCCTGGAAGGGCGGCCAGTCGCGCGAGGCCTGGCTGCAGGCCGGCAAGCCCGCCAATCCCGGCCGGCTCAACGACCTGCGCCACATCATCTACAAGTCGGCCGACGCGCCCTGGCGGCGCGCGCGCAAGAACCTCGGCCTGATGATGCGCGAGGGCCTGCTCAAGGAGAACATCGACGGCGAGGCGCTCGACTGGGCGCACCAGCGGCTGCTCGGCCGCCCCGAGCAGCGCCGCATCCTGATGATGATCTCCGACGGCGCGCCGGTCGACGATTCGACGCTCTCGGTCAATCCCGGCAATTACCTCGAGCGCCACCTGCGCCACGTGATCGAGGAGATCGAGACCCGCTCGCCGGTCGAGCTCATCGCCATCGGCATCGGCCACGACGTGACGCGCTATTACCGGCGCGCCGTGACGATCGTCGACGCCGAGGAACTCGGCGGCGCGATGACGGAGAAGCTCGCGGAGCTGTTCGACGAGAAGGCCGCGCCTCCGAAGCCCGCGCGGAAGCCGGAGCGGACTTTACCCAGGCGCAAGCAGGGTTTCGGGCTCAGCGTCACCCCCTGAGAGCGACGAGGCGTCGCCGCGGCGGCCGTTTCTCGCTGGCGGTCCGCCTTATGGCCGCCAATATCGGCCTGTGAACAGACCGGGACGCCCAGCGCTGGTGCGGCGCGGCGACGAGGCGGCGAACGACCTCCGCAGCCTCTGGCAGCGCTGCGGCGACAGCCGGCGACAGGTCTTCCCCGAGCGCGAACGATGCGGCGCCGATCGCGACGAGGAAGGCGCGAGGCCGTGCATCGTACAGGCGTTCGGCCAAGAGCAGGAGTGCCTCAGGACTGGTATGATGGGTCAGCGTCGGCGCGCGTTGTCGCTCCAGGGCTGCCGCGAGCCGGCGTACGGCGACGACTCCGGGCTCGAGCATTGCCGACGCGTCGACGAACACGACGACCTCGCGACCGCGCATATCGTCGGCCAGTTCTGGGACGAGCTGGCCCAGGATCGCGCACGGCGACGCCTTCCGTCGCAGTGAGGCGTTCTGCGACTCGCGCCCCAGCGCCATCGTCGCTTCGGAGCCTGTCTCCATAGGCGATGACCAGCGCCGCCTCTACCACTCTGTTCCTCTCTTTCCGTCGAGGGCGCGAACCGTCGAGGGTGCGAAGGTCGTGAAGACGAAGGCCGCGGGGGCTGCCGCGACGTTAGCTGTTCCGGGGACCCCATTCTCCTTCCGGCCCCGTTCGCCGCCATCATGTCTCCCGCAGCGATCCTGATCAACCCACTGACGCTTAACGACGACATCCTGAAGGCCGGCGGCCTCGGACGCAGCTGCGGCGGTTTGTCCCGGATTGATCTGTCGCAACACGCCGCCTGCCCCGACTTGCTAAGCAAGACACTGCGAGCGCGGTTCGTCAGCGCTCGCGAACGAAGGTTCCACCGCCAGCAACGTGGAAGGCGGACGACATGTCAGGCATTGCGAATATCACGGACTTGAGTTTCGATGCAGAAGTGATGAAGTCGAGAGAGCCCGTCGTGGTCGATTTTGGGCTGAATGGTGTGGCCCCTGCCGGAACATCGCACCGGCCCTCGACGAGATCGCGTCCGACCTGCAAGGCAAGGTGAAGATTGCCAGGCTCAACGTCGATGATAACCCCGAAGTGACCAGCAGGTACGGGATCCATTCGATTCCGACCTTGATGATCTTCAAGAATGGAAAGAGTGTCGCTTCCAAGGTCGGCGCCGAGACGAAGTCCGAACTGTCCCACTGGATCGCCGCCACGGTCCAATAGGCCAATGCAGGCGCGCGCCGCAGACCGAGGTCGGCGCCAGTCTGTTTGCGGGGTCGACGGCGATAGCCGGTTAGGCGCGCGACACTTGGTCATCTTGCGCGCAGCTTCTCGCGGCGATTAAGTGCTGCGACACGAGTCCTCGAACCCTTCAGATAAGTGCTTCCGAACGTTAGCCGCGTTCGGGTCGGCGCCGGAAGGATGTAGGGCTCAACGGGGCAGGGCAATGCGCTGCGACCTCCGAATGCGGAAGGGCGCCCGAGCGGGACGCGAGGCCATCCGGAGCGCACGTCGCGGCGCCGAAGATTCCCCGATTGTCTTCAGTTTCGTAGTCGACCACTCAAGGGACAGCCCGGCGCCCGTGCGGCGGCGCCAATGGCCTCGCTTTCTCGGCCAAGTTTCCGTTCCCTCTAACGGGCGTCTCGCGCCGCCGAACAAGCCTCACGCCGGGCAGGGAGACCAGTGATGCAGAGCGTCGCCACGCAACGATTTGCGAATTTCGATCAAGCGTTCGTCGATACGGTCATCGCCGACCTGGCCGGCCGGCCAGGCGCCCTCCTGGGCATTCTGGAAAAAGTGCAGGAGCACGAACCCGCCCACTTCTTGCCGGCGGAAGTCTTGGAGTACATCGCGGCGAGGACGGCGATCCCGCTCTCCCAAATCTACAGCGTCGTCACGTTCTATGCGCTGTTCAACCTCGAGCCGCAGGGCCGCAACACGGTCTGCATTTGCCGCGGCACCGCCTGCCACACCCGCGGCTCGCGCGATCTGCTGGAGACCGCGATGATGCGGCTGGGGCTGCACGACAGCGCCGAGGACGGCGAGGCCGACAAGCTGTCGATGACCACGCCCGACGGCGAGCGCGACCCTGCGCACGGTGGCCTGCTTCGGCCAGTGCGCGCTGGCGCCCGTGGTCGAGGTCAATCACACGCATCTTCGGCCACATGAACGAGCGCTCGCTGCAACGGGAGCTGGACGCTCTCGACCAGGAAGGCCGTCGGTCATGACCGCGCATTCGCGATTTTGCCAGCTTCAACGCGGTCCACGACGCCGGCCTGGCCAAGCTGCTGCCGCCCCGGCCGCGCATCGCCGTCGGCATGGGCACCTGCGGGACGGGCAACGGCGCAGAGGGCGTGACCACGCCTTCGCCGAGCCATCGACCAGCGCGGCCTCGACATCGAACTGGTGCGCACCGGTTGCTTCGGCTTTTGCGCCGAGGAGCCGCTGGTCAACGTCCGCCTGCCCGGCCAGCCGCTGGTCATCCTGCACCGCGTGCAGGCCAACCATGTGGAGCGAATCCTCGACGACGCTGGCGGCCAAGACCGTCCCCGCCGGACCTTGCGCTGTGCAAGATCGAGGAGTGGGACCACATCACCGCGCACGTGCACTACGGCACCGGCTATCCGCGATATCCCGCTGTGGAACGAAGTGCCGTTCTTCCGCGGCCAGAAGAAGATCGTCCTGCGCAACTGCGGCTTGATCAATCCCGAGGACATCGAGGAATACATCGCGGTCGGCGGCTACCAGGCGCTTTATAAGGTGCTGATCGACGGCAAGCCGGAGGCGGTGAACGAACAGATCAAGGCATTCCAATCTGCGCGGCCGCGGCGGCGCCGGTTACTCGACCGGGCTGAAGTGGGAATTCCTGCGCAAGGCCGTCGCGGAGCGCAAATACCTCATCTGCAACGCCGACGAGGGCGATCCCGGCGCCTACATGAACCGCAACGAAATCGAGAGCGATCCCCACGCGCTGATCGAGGGCATGGCGATCGGCGGCTACATCACCGGCGCCACGCACGGCATCATCTACATCCGCGCCGAGTATCCGCTCGCCGTCCACCGGCTGAAGCGTGGCGATCGACCAGGCCAAGGAATACGGCCTGCTGGGCGACGACATCCTGGGCCGCGGGTTCAAGTTCGACATCGAACTGGTCGAAGGCGCGGGCGCATTCGTCTGCGGCGAAGAGACGGCGCTGATCGCCTCGCTCGAAGGGCGCGCCGGCCGGCCGCGCCCGCGGCCGCCGTTCCCCGCGCAGAAGGGCCTGTGGGGCTATCCGACCAATATCAACAACGTCGAGACCTGGTTCAACATCGCGCCGATCATCGCCAAGGGCCCGGCGTGGTTCACCGAAACAGGCAGCGCAAGCAGCTCCGGCACCAAGGTCTTCTCGCTGGTCGGCAAGGTCAGGAACACCGGCCTGGTGGAGATGCCGCTCGGGCACGCCGCTCGAGCAACTTCGTCTACGACGTCGGCGGCGGCGGCCTGCACGGCCATCCGATCAAGGCGGTGCAGACCGGCGGGCCGTCGGGCGGCTGCATTCCGCAGGACATGTTCGACACGCCGGTCGATTACGAGTCGCTGGGCAAGCTCGGCTCCATCATGGGCTCGGGCGGCATGGTGGTGATGGACGAAGACAACTGCATGGTCGACGTCGCCCGCTACTTCATCGAATTCACCCACTCGGAATCCTGCGGCAAGTGCATGCCCTGCCGCGTCGGGCTGGACAAGGCGCTGCGCATCCTCACGCGCATCACCAAGGGCCAGGGGCGCGAGGAGGACCTGGCCGACGCTCGACGAGCTGGGCCGGATGATCCGCGACATGTCGCTGTGCGGGCTCGGCCAGACGGCGCCCAACCCGGTGCTGACCACGCATGCGCCATTTCCGCGCACGAGTTCGAGGACCACATTCGGGCCAAGCGCTGCCGCGCCGGCGTCTGCCAGGACCTGGCGCTGTCGCCCGTGCGAGAACAGCTGCCCGCTGCACATGAACATCCCGCGCTTCCTCGAGCTCTACAAGGAAGGCCGGCTGGAGGACGCGTTCGTAGTCCGTGATCATGGACAACCCGCTGCCCGCCTCGACGGGCCGGGTCTGCCAGCATCCGTGCGACAACCGCTGCCGGCGTCAGGCGGTCGACGAGGCGGTCAACATGCGCGAAGTGCATCGCTTGATCGCCGACTCCGTCCTGCTGATCCGACGCCTTCGAGGCGATGGCGGCGCGCATCGTCGCCCGCAAGCTCCGCCGACCGGCCGCAAGGTCGCGGTGGTCGGCGCCGGGCCCGCCGGGCTGACCGCCGCCTTCTACCTGGCGCTGCTCGGGCACGACGGTGACCGTGTACGAGTCCCACGCCGAGGCCGGCGGCATGTTGCGCTATGCGCTGCCGGAATACCGGCTGCCCAAGACGGTGCTCGACCGCGAGATCGGGATCATCGCGCGCCTGGGCGTGCAGTTCGTCTTCAACACCGTGGTCGGCGCGGACATCTCGCTCAACGAACTGGACGCCGAGTTCGACGCGGTGTTCCTGTCGATCGGCACCTGGAAGGAATCCTGGGTCTATCTGCCGGGCACCGAACTGACCGGCGTGCGTCCCGGCGCTGCCGTTCCTCGAAGGCGGTGGCGAACGGCGAGCGCGATGTCGCTCGGCCACCACGTGGCGGTCATCGGCGGCGGCAACGCGGCCATCGATTCGGCCCGCACCGCGTGCGCCTGGGCGCCGACGTGACGGTCATCTACCGCCGCGAGCGCAAAGACATGCCGGCCATCGAGGAGGAGACCGAAGCGGCCGAGCAGGAGGGCGTGCGCTTCACTTTCTGGCCGCGCCGCACCGCATCATCGGCGACGCGGCGAGGTCAAGGGCATCGAGGTGGTCAAGACCCGCCTCGGCGAATACGATTCGTCCGGCCGGCGCCGTCCCATCGTCACCGACGAGGTGCGGATGATTCGGTGCACAGCGTCATTCTCGCGGTCGGCGAGGCGGTGGACGCGATTTCTGCGCGGCCTCCGGTCTCACGTCAAGGAGAACAGCATGCTCGAAGTCGACCGCTACTCGCTGGAAACCAGCCGCGAGAAGTTCTACGCCGGCGGCGACCTGATCACCGGCGCCTCCAACATCTCCAACGCCATGGGCTACGGCAAGAAGGCGGCGCGCAACATCGACGCAGCGCCTGATGCGGCGAGCGCGGTTCGACGCAGATCCTGCCGAAGTTCGACTACGACCAGCGGCCGCCGGACCCCGACCCCGGGCGCCGCCATCACGGCGCGCGAACTGCCGCCGTGCAGTCCGCGCGCGAAGACCTTCGACGAGGCGACGCTGAGCCTCACGCCGGAGGAAGCCGTCGAGAGGCCTGCCGCTGCCTGCGCTGCGATATCCGCGAAGCCGGCGACCACACCGTCGCCATCTCAGGAGAAGCCGTCGTGCCCAACAAATCTCTGTCCGCATCGACGGTGAATTGTGCACCGCCGCCGAGGGCCAGACCATCTTCGAGGCGGCCGAGGCCAACGGGAAGTCACATTCCCGCTGTGCTATCTGAAGGGGCTGACTCGCCGTCGGCGCCTGCCGCCTGTGCATCGTCGAGGTGGCGGCGTCGACCGCCTGCTGCCCGCCTGCACGACGCCGGCCCACGGCATGTCGGTCACCACGAAGTCGGAGCGCCTACCGGCTACCGCCGCATGGCGCTGGAACTGCTGTTCGTCGAGCGTAACCACATCTGCGCCGTCTGCGTCTCGAACGGCCATTGCGAGTTGCAGGCCCTGGCGCAGAAACTGGGCGTCACCCACGTCCGCTACCCCTACAACTACCCGCGCCTGCCGGTGGACGTGTCGCACCCGCGCTTCGTCCTCGACCACAACCGCTGCATCCTCTGCACCCGCTGCGTGCGGGTCTGCGCCGAGATCGAGGGCGCGCACGTCTGGGACATCGGCGGGCGCGGCATCGACTCGCGGCTGGTGTCCGAGCTGAACCGGCCCTGGGGCGAGTCCGCAGCCTGCACCAGTTGCGGCAAGTGCGTGCAGGTCTGCCCCACCGGCGCGCTGGCCGAAAAGGGCTGTGCGGTCGAGGAGATGACGCGCAGCAACGACCGCGGTCATCACGGCTCGCGAGCAAGCGAGGAGGCGCGCGATGAAAAAGGTCGAGACTGGCGACGGTGTGGCTGGACGGCTGCTCCGGCTGCCACATGTCGTTGCTCGACATCGACGAGGCGATCGTCGTCGTCGCCCGCAGGCGGACATCGTCTACGGGCCGCTGGTGGACGCCCAGGAGTTCCCGAGGACGTGGACGTCGCTGGTGGAGGGCGCGGTCAGCAGCCAGGACGATCTCGAGAAGATCCAGCACGATCCGCGCAGCGCACGCGACTGCTGGTCGCGCTGGGCGACTGCGCCGTCACCGGCAACGTGCCGGCCATGCGCAATCCGCATCCCCGTGAAGAGCTGCTCGAGCGCATATACGTCGAAGGCGCCGACGCGGCAAGGGCGTTCCCGACCGACGGCGTGCCGCACGCTGCTGAAGCACGCCGTCGCCGCTGCATGACGTGGTGAAGGTGGACCTGCACGTGCCCGGGCTGCCCGCCGCCGGCGCGGGCGATCTCTTCGTCCTCAACGAACTGCTGGACGGCCGCAATCCCGACCTGACAACCAGGTGAGGTTCGGCTGAGGAGGCCGCCGAATGAAGACACATCATCATTGATCCACGTGACCCGCATCGAGGGCCACGCCAAGATCACCATCCATCTGGACGACGACGGCAAGGTGGCCGACACGCAGTTCCACGTCACGCAGGTGCGCGGCTTCGAGAAGTTCTGCCGAGGGCCGCCCGTACTACGAGATGCCGTCCATCACCGCGCGCATCTGCGGCATCTGCCCGGTCAGCCACCTGCTGGCCTCGGTCGAAAGCCTGCGACGCCATCATGGCGGTGCGCATCCCGCCGGCCGCCGCGAAGCTCTGCGTGAAGCTGCTGCACTGCGGCCAGATTCGTGCAGTCGCACGCGCTGAGCTTCTTCCATCTCTCCGCGCCCGACCTGCTGCTGGGCATGGACTAGCGATCCGGCCGACGGCGCAACGTCATCGGCGTGCTCGAGAACATCCCGAGCTGGCGCGCGACGGCATCGCGCTGCGCAAGTTCGGCCAGCAGGTGATCGAACGGCTGGCCGAGGAGCGCATCCATCCGTCCTGGATCGTGCCGGGCGGCGTCAACGCGCCGCTCGACCCCGCGGTGCGCGAGCGGATCCTCGGCGGGTTGCCCGACGCCAAGGCCATCGCCGCGCGCACGCTGGAGTTCTTCAAGGGCGTGGTCGACGGCTTCCAGGAGGAGATCGCCAATTTCGGCAACGCGCCGACGCATGTATGCGGGCCTGGTCGACGCCGGCGGCGGCCTGCAGCTGTACGACGGCGCGTTGCGCTTCGTCGACGCCGACGGCGCATCGTCGTGCCGGCCATGACCGAGCGAGGACTACGCAGCGCTACATCGGCGAGGCGACCTGCCGTATTCCTATCTGAAGGCGCCCTACTACAAGCCGCTGCGGCTATCCCGCAGGGGATCTACCGCGTCGGCCCGCTGGCCCGCCTGAACGTGCGCCGACGCATTGCGGAACGCCGCAAGGCCGACGCCGAGTTCGCCGAATACCACCAGCGCTTCGGCCGCGTGGCGCAGAGCTCGTTCCACTACCACTACGCGCGGCTGATCGAGATCGTCTACGCGCTGGAGCGCATGGAGACGCTGCTGGACGACCGCGCGATTCTCGACACGCACGTGCGCGCCCGGGCGGGGGTGAACGCGCTCGAGGGCGTCGGCATCATCGAAGCGCCGCGCGGCATCCTGATCCACCACTACAAGGTCAACGAGGAGGGCGCGATCGCCTGGGCCAACCTGATCGTCGCCACCGGCCACAACAACCTGGCCATCAACCACAGCGTCGACCAGGTCAGCCGGCATTTCGTCGACGGCGCAAGCTGCAGGAAGGGATGCTGAACCGCGTGTCCGCCGTGGTGCGCGCCTACGATCCCTGCCTGAGCTGCTCGACCCACGCCGACGGTCTGTATCCCATGGAGATCAGCCTGGTCGGCGCCGGCGGCCAGATCCTGGATACGGCGCGCTGCTGACCTCAGGCGGTTCGATCTTCGACACCCGCGTCGCGGTCTGTGGGTGGGCGCGGTCCGCTGAGCGCCATCGGCGCGTCCGCCGGCTCGCTCCGGGGCGGGTCGGTCTGGATCGCGACGGCGTCCGCGAGCCGGTCGAGAACGAGGCGCAGCCGTCAGAACGAGAACCGCGTCCAGTCGGGCGGAATGTCGATCGACGCGTCGGCCTCCATTCGGATCGCCCGCTCGGAGGGCGGCGCGCCCGGATCCTCAGCGCGCATGCGGCCCCGCCGGTCGACCACGCCGACCTTGCCCGGCGGAATGGCCACCATGCGCCCGTCGCTGCCAGGCAGACCGACCGACCCGGGGGGCACGTCGACCATGCGTCCGTCGCGGCCCTGCATCCCGATCGAGCCGGCTGGAATCGGCGTCATGCGACCGTCCGCGCCTTCGAGCGGCAGCGATCCGGTCGGAACGGCGACCATGCGTCCGTCGCGTCCCTGAAGACCGGTGGCGCCTGCCGGGATGACGACGATCCGCCCGTCGCGGCCCTCCATGCCGACCGCGCCGTCCGGGATCACGACTGCGCAGCCGTCCCGCCCTACGATTTTGACCGCCATCGTCAGCCTCCTTGCGCATCCGCACGGCCAGGGCATTATCCGGCTGCCCGCCGGGAAGTGCAATGCAACAACGGGGCCAGTCGTTCCGCGACCATTGTTTTTCCCTTGTCGACGCTTCGTTCGGCGGTCACTCTGGCCGCATGCTCGATCCCTTGAACTGCCCGGACCTCCTGACTCCGGCCGAGATGGGCGAGGCCGACCGATCGGCGATCGCCGCCGGAACGCCCGGTCTCGTCCTGATGGAGGCGGCGGGGCTCGCGGTCGCGGACGAGGCGGCCCGGCTGGCGCGCTCGCGCGGCCGGATCGTCGTTCTTTGCGGACCCGGCAATAACGGCGGCGACGGGTTCGTCGCGGCTCGCCGTTCGGGCGAGCGCTCCTACCCGGTCGACCTCGGCCTCTTCGGCCAGCGCGAGGCGCTGAAGGGCGACGCCGCCGCCGCGGCGGCCCGGTTCGCCGGCCCGATCCTGGCGCCCGCCGCGATCGACCTCGACGGGGCGGCCTGCGTGATCGACGCGCTTTACGGCGCCGGGCTGGCGCGCGACATCGACGGCGAAGCGCGGACGCTCATTGAGCGGATCAACGCCTACGCCCGGGCGGGCGGCTGCGTCGTTGCGGTGGACACGCCTTCGGGCGTGGACGGGGCGACCGGAAAAGTCCGCGGCGTCGCGGTCGAGGCGACCGCCAGCGTCACCTTCTTCCGATTGAAGCCCGGGCATCTCATCGAGCCGGGCCGGTCGCTCTGCGGCGCGATCCGGCTCGCCGACATCGGCATCCCGGCCAGCGTCCTGCCGGCGATCGGGCCAAACGCCTTCGTCAACGGCCCGGCGCTGTGGCGCGGCGCCCTGCCGGCGCTCGACTTCCGCTCGCACAAATACGCGCGCGGCGCGGCGCTCGTCCTTTCGGGCCGGCGCATCAGACCGGGGCGGCCCGGCTTGCGGCTCGGGCGGCGCTGCGGGCGGGGGCGGGGATCGTGGCGCTGGCGAGCCCGCTGGACGCCGTCGCCGTCAACGCCGCCCATTCGACCGCGGTGATGGTCGCGCCCTTCGCCGGAGTCCGCGGCTTCGAGGCTCTGCTCGCCGACGCTCGCCGCCGGGCGGTGGCGCTCGGGCCGGGCGCCGGCGCGGACCGGAGACGCGCAGCTCGTGACGGCGGCGCTGACCCGGCCGCGCGACCGGCGCCCGTCGTGCTCGACGCCGATGCGCTGACGAGCTTTGCCGGCGAGGCTGAGACGCTGGCCGGCCTGATCGCGCGCGGCGGCCAGCGGTAGCGATGACGCCGCACGAGGGCGAGTTCGTCCGCCTGTTCGCCGGCGCCGGCGGGATCGAGGCGGACGACGAAAGCTCGCCCGCGCCCGCGCCGCGGCTCGGCTGACCGGCGCGGTCGTCGTGCTCAAGGGAGCCGACACTGTCGTCGCCGCGCCGGACGGCCGCGCGGCGATCGGCTGGGACCTGCCCCCGACGCTGGCGACGGCCGGCTCGGGCGACGTCCTGACGGCTTCGTCAGCGGCCTCGCCGCGCAAGGGGTCCCGGCCTTCGAGGCCGCCGCGGCCGCGGTCTGGCTGCACGGCGCGGCGGCGCGGGCCTTTGGGCCCGGCCTGATCGCGGAAGACCTGCCCGAGGCGCTGCCGAGCGTGCTGGCGGGGCTAAAGGGCGATCGGGCCGAGCCGGAGCCGAGCGAGGCCGGCGAGGAGCGTCCAGTTCTGAAACGAACCGGCGCCGCTCGGCCGCCTCGCGGCTCCAAGCGTCGCGGGCGAAGCGCGCCGGGCTCGGCGCCGTTCCGGCTCCCAAATCGTGATTTTTCAGGGGGTGCGGGGCATTCCGGTTCCGCCCGCGCCCGGCCCCGGCGAAACGCGATCGCGGACAAGCGCCGTCCGATCGAGGTCCGCCAGCGGGTCGCTCGATTGCGCCGCGCCGGCAGCGGGGTCAATTTCGGCTCCGGAAACAAGACTTTTCAAGGGGTTGCGGCGCGCTTTCGGTTCGCGCGCTCGCCCGGCTCCCGTCCGGGCCGAGCCGTGCCGGCAAGGAACGCCTCCAGGTCTGCAAACAAGGCTGCGTCAGGCTCGGCAGCCTCGCCGCTCCAAGCTTGGCGGCCGAAAGGCGTGGGGTTCGACGCCGTTCCGGCTCCCGAATTGCCTTTTCAGCGGGTTACGGCGGCTCCGGTTCCGCCCGTAACTGCCAACCGGGTCGGCGGAGGTCGGAAATCGGGCGCCGGCATCCCAGCGACCCTCCGTGTCGAAGCGCCCAGCCGAGCCGCCCTCCGGGAAGGGCGGCGTCCAATGTTCCCCAGGATCGCGCGTCGCCCTTCGGGCTCCGGACGAGATTGAGTACTATTCCGAGTTCGGTCCGGCCCGGCTTCTCGGTCCTCCGCCCGGCTCTGCGCGAAAGACGTCGCCGAAAGCGGGGCCAGATCGATGTCCGCCAATGGGTCGCTCGAATCGTCGTCGCGAACGGCAGGGGAGTCGATTTCGGCTCCCGAAACGAGACTTTCCAACAGCTTGCGGCGCGTTTCGGTTCCCTTCGCGCCGCCGCCGAGGCCGAGATAGCGGTCGAGGTCGCGCACGATCCTCACCAGCCGGTCGACCGCGGCGAGGTTGGCGCCCGACCTCGCGTCGAAGCTGACGAGCAGAGCCTCGTTGAGGCGGCTGAGCTGCACCGCGATGAACTCGCCGGTCGCCCGGGCGCGCGCCGGGCGATGAGGGTGCGGACATATTTGCCCAATCCCTGCACGGTCATCCCCTCGCGCCGGGCGATCTCGGCCATCGCCACGCCGCTGCTCAATCCCGCCACGACCCGCCGTTCGCGCTCGGCCTTCGCCGAGCGCAAGGCGCCGCGTGCGGCGGGCAAGCGGGCGGGGTTGGACGGGAAGCGGTTGGTTGCGGACACGGGGGGGCCGGGATTTCCGAGTGACAGAATCATTATATAGCATAATTCTGATAAAGACAATAAATTGCCGAAGCTCTCTCGCGTCGGATCGCCTCCGCTACCGCGCGAATGGTCCAAGTCGAACGTCTGGAGCCCGACCGGCAATGACTCAAATGCGCGGGAACCGCGTTTGCCGAACGGCGACGCCGGTGCGGATGCCGGCCTAGACGCGGACTTGGGTAGCGCCAACGAAGGCGCCGCTGCGCGGCCCCCTCTTCTCTGGTGCTTTGAGCGGGAACTCGGTTGAAAAGCTCCTCCGCTACGATCTTGGATTTCCGAATTTCCTTTCAATCTTGAAGCAGGTCTCGCTTGGATTGATGCACGGGGCCTGTGAATTTCGGGGATAAGAATAGCTACATCTGGTAGCCATACCGATAGCATGCTACAAGTGTCCGAACTAAGATTCTGAAGATTTCGAGGGAGGACAACGTGACGGAGAATTCGAATCGATGCCCCCCGCCAAGCCTACCCAGCCTTTTCCCCGCCTAAGCCATCTGACCGAGGTCGAACTCCTTGAAAGGGAATTCGCAACCTCTGACCCAAATCGCTCAAAAGCGTGTCGAATGATGCCCCACCCACGGACGAGGTGGCGGAAGTCGAGTTGGGCTATGATGTCACCGAGCGCGGCATCAAGGTGCGCTGCGTATTCTGCAAGTACTCCGAATCATTACCACGGCATTGTTGTTCGCTATGAGCCATCTGGCACCGCCACCTCGTCGGCCGAGACTGCGCGCTCACCCAGTTCGGTGTCGAGTTCAAGCAGAAGTTAAGCGATTTCGACGCGGCAGCTGATCGTCAGAGCTATGTCCGACGGAGACGGGCATTCTTTGGCGCCAGCGCCAAACTGATCGACGAGTTTCGAGCGCTCACGATCCATCCCGCAGTGCAAATCACGACTGCGACTCATGCGGAAATGGCGGGACGGGACCCGGAACTCGCGCGAGATGTCGCAGAGATCGCCAAGCGCGGCGAAATTCTCGTAATCTACCGAGAAGTTCGCGACGAGACTGCGGGCGCGAACGCAAACAGCGTCTCGGCGAGGAAGGTCGAAAGCGAGAGGCAAGCGGCGAAAGCGGCGGGCCGACGATGGCAGATCACCAAGACAATTCGAGAGGATGTTGGTGCTGTTGCCGGTCCGCTGTTCTTCCTCCCGGGTATCTCTGTTGCTCGAAGGTTAGACGAGATACAGACGGTGGTGCAAAGCAAAATCGCTCTTCTTTCAAAGGATGATCTTAGGACCGGGCAGATTAAGTCTGCGCTTATTGAGCTGGGCGAACTGCGGGATCAGGTATCCAGTGAGTTCGACCGCCTAGGCGACCTTCAAACGGCGTTTTCTCATGACAACTTGGCTCGGATCGCCAAGTGGGCAAACGGCGCCGCTCAGGAAGCCGAAAAGCAATTTGTGTCGCAGTTTGGAGGGTCGCCTCCAACAACAAACAGATATCTCGTTCAGGATTCGTGTATCTCGGATAGGTCAAGCTCAAGTGCCAAAGCGGAGCTTCCATTCTATCGCGTTCCGAAGCGAGTCCTGGTTGACGCCTTCACTGAGGCGATCTTGACCGAATGGGAACCGGATGGTCGGAGAAAACTCGCGAAATCAGCGTGAGGCCGCGGGAGCCTCCTTGAGGTCTGTTCACATGCGCCTGAGTCTTGAGCGCGCTCCGCGCAATAGGAGGATCGGTTGGGTGCGGAACTCGCTCTATGCCCGCATATGGCGCAACGGTCCCGTTCCGCCTGCGACCGCAGTCAGGCGCGTCGGTGGCGTTCATCGTGCCGGGCGATCGAAAGGTGTCGGCTTCCGTCGACCCGGCCCGTGGAATGCGAGAAGGCGAACGGCGGCCTTGCTGACCTCGCCGGCGACGACGCCGGAAAGATCGCCGTCGCTCTTAGGACACTCGGCAAAATGAGTGCGTCAAATTCCCCGGTCGTCATTGCGAGCCGAAGGCGAAGCAATCCATGTCCAGGGCGCGGCGGCGGCATAGATTGCTTCGTCGCTGCGCTTCTCGCAATGACGGTTCCCATGGCGAAGGAGACCGCCGAAGCGGGCTCCTCGTCCACTAGTGCAATTTTCGATGAGACCGAGGCGCCCTCGTCATTGCGAGCGAAGCGAAGCAATCCATCGGCCGCCACTGCTGCCCTACGATCTCTGGATTGCTTCGTCCCCCCGGGCTCTTTGACCCGGGGGTCGCTCCTCGCGATGACGACCCAGCACGGTCGAAAACCGCCATAGAGATCAATAAGCGGGATTCGCCCGGAACGACGGATCGTTCATGTCGTAGACGAACGCGCCCGCGTCCCGCTTCTTCATGTAGGCGTCGTGGCCGTAAGGAATGAGCTTGTCGGTGTTGATGTCGGCCTTGGTGAACGGAACGATCGGGTTGAAGATCGCCTTCTTGAAGGGCTTGCCGTCGAAGTAGGCCTTGATCTGCTGGTGGGCGACGTCCGCCTCCAGCGTCGGGGTCTCGTTCGCGTCCATCGTGGTCATGCCCTTCTTGACCCAGTCCCACGACTTCTCCTTGCCGTTGCACGAACCGAGCCAATACTTGCTCGGGTCGAGCCCGGCTTCCTGCATCGCCTGAAGAGCCCCGGCCATCATCTCGTCGTTGTGGACGTAGGCGCCGTCGAATCCGTCCGGTCCGAGCGCAGTGATCGCGTCCTGCATCACCTTCTTGGCGGGATCGGCGAACCATCCGCCCGACCCCCAGAACACGACCTGGAGATCCTTGCCTCCCGCGCCCTTGACGCCGACGCTCTCAGCAAGGTTGCCGATATCCTTGCCGGCTTTCTTGTACGCCTTGATGAAGCCGTCGGTCTGTCCCGACGCCGTGCCCTGACCGAGCTTGCCCTCGATCATGACCAGCCGCTTCACATCATGCTTGAGGGCGGAGTCGCCCGCGATCACTCCGCAAGACACGAAGTCGTATCCGGAAAAACCGGCGAGACCCGGCTCATTCGGCGGAGCGTGGGTCAGGTGGAACTCGGGGATGTTTGCGGCCTTGGCGAGCTTCAGCGTCTGCGAGGTCGTTTGAGGCGAGTTTTGCACGACGAGAAGCGCATCTACGCCCTGCGTGATGAAATTCTCGACGGCCGCGATTTGCTCCGGCGCAGTGCCCTGTCCGACGATGTCGACGACGGTCCAGCCTTCGCGTCCTGCGAGGGTCTTGAACACCTCAAAGCCCGCCTTGTAGAAATCGTCCGAAGCGTCCATGTAGTAGCCGATGACCTTCGGTTTTGCTTCGGCGGCCGATGCCTGACCGCTGCTTGCCCAGGCTAAAGAGCCGAGCGCGGCCAAGGTTGTCAGTGTGAGCGCCAATCTCTTCATTTTCCCACTCCCGTTCGTTCGTTCTTTTTTTGTGCTCCGTCCCGAGACTTCACACGGATGAATCCTGCATATTCGAGCGCACGCTTGCTTGATCTTCAGCACCCCCTTTCTTCGACGCGGCCGCAGCTATGCGCGCCCTCGCCCGCTCGCGTTTCAGGGCGCGGAACTCCGAGATCTGAGAGGAGATATCCCCCGCCGTGACCGCGACGATGACGACGAGGCCCTTGACCAGAAACTGAACCTCCGACGGCAGCCGCAGCATGTTCATCGCGTTGGCGATCGACCCGAGAAACAGGACTCCGATCAGGGTACCGACGATGTTGCCCTTCCCGCCGCTGAGCGCGGTCCCGCCGATGACGACCATGGCGATGGTGTCGATCTCCAGGCCCTGCCCGAGCGTGATGATGCCGGTGTTGATGCGGGCGAGAAGCATCGTCGCCCCGACCCCGACAAGCAGGCCCTGGACCATGTAGACGGACAGGCGGATGTTCTTGACGTCGATGCCCGCCAGGAACGCGGCGCGGGGATTGGTGCCGACGGCATAGATCCGCCTCCCGTATCGTGTGTAGGTCAGCGCCAATCCGCCGATCAGCGCGATGACGAAGAAGCTCACGACATAGGGCGGCACCCGCAGGATCAGACCCGTGACCGGGTCCTTGGCGCCTTCGATGAGGTTCGTGGTGAGGAAGTTGAGCTCCCCCTGCATCACGACTTCGCGCGAATTGCTGAGCAGAAGCGCGATCCCCTGAAACGAGATCATTCCGCCGAGCGTAATGATGAACGGTTCGATGCGAGTTCTGGAAATGATGAACCCCATGACGGCCTCGGCCCCGACCGCCGACGCGACCCCGAGAAGGATCGACGGGCCGACGCCGAAATGCCACTTGGAGATTCCGAGCGACACGATGATCGACACCATCGAGGCGAGCATGCCGACCGAGAGATCGATGCCGCCGGAGATCATCACCATGGTCATGCTGACCGCGACCATGCCCGGAACAGCGATCTGTTGAAGGATGTTGACGATATTGACGGGACTGATGAACGTCGGGTACTTGGAGAACCCGGTCGAGATCAACTGGATGAGCACGATGATCACGACGAAGCTGGCAAAGATCGTGAACACAGTCAGGTTTTCGTGTCGCTTGAACAGCGATTCCTTGACCGGCGCTGTCGCGCTCGTGACTTCCGCGTTGCTCACGCTTTCTGGTCTCCTATCGAAAGGGTGAGAATGTTTTCTTCGGTGATCCTTTCCCCGGTCAGCTCTCCCGCCACCTCTCCTTGCCTGAAGACGATCACGCGATCGCTCATCGAGATCACTTCCGGCATGTCGGACGAAACCATGAGGATCGCCTTGCCTTCCTTCAGCAGGTCGACCATGACCTTGTAGATTTCCTGTTTGGAGCCGACGTCGATGCCGCGCGACGGTTCGTCGAAGATGTAGATCTCGCCGCCGGTGTTGAACCACTTGCCCAGCACCACCTTCTGCTGGTTTCCGCCCGAGAGATTCACGACCTGCGTTTGCGCGCTCGGCGCCTTGATGTTCAAAAGCCTGAGGTACTTCTCGCCGACGAGATTGTCATTGGACGGAAGCGCGACGAAGTCGCGCGTGTTCACCATGTTCGCCACGGCGACGTTTTCGGCGATCGTCTTCGGCAGGAAGAGCCCGGTAGCCTGCCGGTCCTCGGTGATGAAGCACATCTTGTTCTGGATCGCGGCCTTCGGGCTCGACAGCTTGACCCGCCTGCCGTTCAACGCGATCTCGCCGTAGACCAACGGGGCGCTGCCGAACAGCACCTCCATGAGTTCGGATCGTCCCGACCCGACCATGCCGGCGATCCCGAGGACTTCGCCGCGGCGGAGATCGAACGAAATGTTGCGCACCCCGTTTCCGGTGACGTTTCTCACCGCCAGGACGACCTCGCCGCGTTCCACGCGCTCCCGCTTGTAGAAGGTCGAGGGGTCTCGCCCGACCATGTCTTTGATCAGCGTCGTCTTGGTCAATCCCGCGATCGGGTACATGCTCACCTTGCGGCCATCGCGCAGAACGGTCGCGCGGTCGCCGATCTCAAACACTTCGTCGAGGTGATGGGAGATGTAGATGACCCCGATTCCGTCGTCCTTGACCGTCTTCACGATATCCAGGACCGTGTCGATCTCCCTCGAGGAGAACGACGCCGTGGGCTCGTCAAGGATGATGACATTACTCTTCGACACGAGCGCCTTTGCGATTTCGACGATCTTCTGCTGACCGCTCGTCAGACTGCTCATGCGCGCGTCCGGCGACAGATCGCTCTTCAGATACCTCAACACGCTCTCGGTCTGGCGCCGCATCTCCTTGCGCCGGAGCAGCCCCCTTGGCCGATCTCGGAGCCTGCAAAGATGTTTTCGGTAATGGTCAGAGCATTGAAGACGATGTGCTCCTGATAGATCGTATGGATTCCCATCTTCAGCGCCGAGCGCGGCGTCAACGACACCTCATTGCCGTTGAACACGATCTGTCCGCCCTCGTCCGGCTGATACGCGCCGGACAGAATCTTGATCAGCGTCGACTTCCCGGCGCCGTTCTCGCCGCACAGGCAATGCACCTCGCCGCGCTTCAGATCGAACGAAATGTCCTGCAGCGCCCGCACGCCGGGGAATGTTTTCGAGATTTGCGACAAGCGCAGGATTTCATCCATGCTTCCGCTCGCCTGGATCGAGGACTCCAATTTCACGCCTCACCGCTTCGAGAAGTCGGGCACACGCACAATCTCCCCGCCCTTGAGCGCCGACTGATGCGCGCAAATGCCGACGGAGGTCCAGTTCGCCGACTGTTCCACGTTCGGGAACGGGTCGCGGTCTTCGAGCAAAGCGGAGACGAACGCGTTGACGAGATGGGGATGCGAACCGCCGTGACCGCCGCCCTGGATGAACGAGAGATGATCCTGATCGGCGACGCGGCGGGTGAACTTGCGAATGGGCTCGGGCAGAAGATGGGCGTAATCCGGAACATCGACGCGTTCCGCGATCTCCGGCTCCGGCCTCTTTGCCGTGTGGAGGACGGGATTCTCGTCGGTGACGAGCTGCCATTCGAACGACTTCTTCGAGCCGTAGACGTCGATGCTCTCGCGATACTGTCGCGCCGTGTCCCAAAGGAAGCGCCAGATGTGCGCCGCAAGGTCGGAGTTTGCGATCTTGATGTGACACGACTCGACCGCGAACTTCGAGCCGGACCGGCGCGCGCACTCGTCGTTGATCGTGCCGGAGCCGAAGCAGCTCACGTACTCCGCCATGCCGTCGACCATCGCCATGAGAGGGCTCACCACGTGGGTCGCATAGTGCATGGGGACCATGTCTTTCCAGTAATCGGGCCAACCTTCCATGTCCTGCGGATGAGAGGCCTGTAGATACTGGATCTTCCCCAACTCGCCCTTGTCGTACAGCTCCTTGATGAACAAATATTCCCGGCTGTAGACGACAGTTTCGGCCATCATGTACTTCAGGCCGGTCTCGCGCACCAATCCGACGATCTCGTTGGCCTCGTCCAGATTGGTGGCCATCGGCACGGTGCACATCACATGCTTGCCGGCCTTCAGCGCCGCGATCGTCTGCGGAGCATGGTCTGGAATGGGGCTGTTGATGTGGACGAAATCCACATTCGGATCGGTCAGCACCTCGCGAAAATCAGTATAGCGCGTGGCGACGCCAAAGCGATCGCCCACTTCGTCCAAGCCTTTTCTGGTTCGCTGGCAGATCGCCGCGACCTCGGCTTTCGGATGCGCCTGATAGATCGGGATGAACTCCGAACCGAAACCAAGTCCGATGAGTCCTACGCGCGCCCGTTCCATGGTCCATCCCCGGTTCATTTTGGACGCCAGTATCGCGGCGCCCACGCCAATTGAACAGGAGCATTCCCGCGAGAAAATTGAGATTTTTTCCCGTGGTCAGGAAGCCCGCGAGACTGGCGCCAGCTGCGAAACTCGACTGCGTTCGGCCTATCGGGGACGGCAGGCGGACTTTATGGTCCTCAGTCCGGGATCTGGAGAAAGAATCGACCGCGGACCTGGTCTCGATATTCCCTTGGCGTCAGACCGGTCTCCTTCTTGAAGAACACGCTCAGGTACTCGGGGTGTTCGATCCCGAGCGCCTCCGCGATTTGAGAAAGAGACATGTTGGTTTCCAGCAGCAGCTCCCGCACGGCGTTGGTCCTCACCCGCAGGATCTCCTGGTGCGGCGTACGATTGAGCGCGCGTCGGAACCGGGCCTCGAAAACGCGCCGGGACAGAGGGACGATGGCAAGGACATCCTCGACCCGGATGTGCTCGTGGGCTTTCTGCCGGATGAAGGCGATCGCTTTGGCGATGTGAGGATCGCTGACGGTCAGGACGTCGGTTGAAACGCGCTTGCGCACGCCGAGCGGATCGATGGCGTGCTTGCGCCCGGCGAGCTTTTCCCCGCTCATCATGCGACCCAGAATTTCGGCGGCGTAGGCGCCGGCCCGCAGCGAATTGGGAATGACGCTCGACATGCTGGGCGTCGCGAGCTCGCAGAGAAGCTCGTCGTTGTCCACGCCGATGACGGCGATGTCTTCGGGAACCTTGAAGTCGAAGTGCCGGCAGATCTCCAAGAGCTGCTGGCCGCAGGAGTCGTAGCAGGCGATGACGCCCACGGGTTTCGGCAGGCTCTGCAGCCAGTCGCGGATTTCTTCGCGTTGCATCCACCACCGGACCCGCGGTTCCTTGCGCGGCGGGAGGTTGAAGATCCTCGATTGGATGATGTCGGGACGGCCCAGGATGCGCTCGAAGCTCTCTTGCCGCCAGATCGACCAGTTGTAGAACGGGTCGCCGAAGAAGGCGAAGTTCTGCAGGCCGCAGTCCCGAAGGTGCTCGAGGGCCAGGCGTGTGATCGCATCGTCGTCGGTCTCGACCCAGGGGATGCCCTGGATCAGGCGGGCGGCGCTCACATCGACCGTCGGCACGTTCATATCCGTGATGATCCGCGCCATTTGATCGGTCTCGATGCGCGCGATGACCCCGTCGAACTTCCAGTTGCAGGCGAACGACTCGTCGAACTCGTGTCGACCGTGCTCGGTGAGATAGAGGGCCCAGCCGTGGCGAGTCCGGGCATATTCGTGAATCCCGCGCAGCACGCCGCGGGCGTAGCTGTTGGAGGTTTCGACGATGACCGCGACGTTCCTCTGGTCTGTCATTGGCCTACCCGCAACGTCGTCCGGGCTGGGGGCGAGGACGTCTGACCCGCTGCGATAGCGGTACTCCCTCCTCCCTGGTTGGGGAAGGCCGGGATGAGGGTCGCGCGGACCCGTCACATGAAGCGGCCTTCCGGTTCCCTGGGATACGTCGGTGCGACCTCCTCCGCCAGAGACGCTGAGCCGGCGGGGCTCGACGGTGTGTGAAGCCGCGATGGGACTCCGAGGCTGGATCCGGACATTCCGCGCGAAACGGCGAATGCGATCTTTGGGCGCGCGCTTTCGATGACGCCCTGGGGCGTTACCCGAGCAACCCTCGCAGGAAGCGCGCTCCCTGCCTGGCCAACTCGTCCTGCGACGGCGCAAGCGGCCGCCAGATCGACGCCGCCTTCGCGATCTCGATCGTTCCGGGGGTGAAGGACTCGATCACGGCCGCGCCGTCGTACTCGACCTCGCGCAGCGCGTCGCGAATCCCGGTCCAGTCCTGGTGACCGGTGCCGGGAATGCCCCGGTCGTTCTCGCAGGCATGGAAATGGCAAAGCATGCCCTTGCCGAGCTTGCGGATCGTTTCCGGGATGCTCTTCTCTTCGATATTGCCGTGGAACGTATCGATATGAATCTTGTAGGCGGGACTGCCGACGTCGCGCACGAGTTTGACCGCCTGTTCCGCCAGGTTGATCATGTCGGTCTCGAACCGGTTCAGGGGCTCGATGCCGATGGTGACGCCCGCGTCGGCCGCAGCCGCGCCGATCTCGCGCAGGGTCTCAACGCACCATGCCCATTCCCGCTTCTTCTGCTCTTCGGGAACCAAGCGGGTTTTGCCGACCGCGGAATAGACCGGTCCCGCGAACACGCGCGCGCTCACCTGCTCCGCAAACCGAATGCTCTCGCGGATGTAGTCGGCGCCGTTCTTGCGGATCGCAGGATCATCGCTCGAGATGTCGCGGCTCGGCCCGAAAGCGCCGCATACCGTCACCGAGAGGCCGTTGTCCTCCGTCATCGTCCGCAGCAGTTTGCCGTCGATAATCGAGGCGTCCTCGAGCGCGACCTCGAGCACGTCGAACCCCATTTCTTTCACCTTAGGGATAAGGTGGAATTCCTTCGTGCTGAATGGCGACGTCCAGACCCAAGTATTGACCCCGATCTTCATGGCTCACCCTCCCCGAGACGCGCGCAACCCGGCGCCTGCGCGTCAGACTCGACGCTTCGCTCCCAGTCTTTCAGTTTCGACCCGCTGGATCGGCCGGTAAAGGATGATTCGCGCTAAAAATATTAGATATCTGACCGCGGAAGCGCGCGTGGCGGGGTCATCGCTAGTGCGCGTATCGCCCATGGTTGTCGAACCTGCTCCGGGGGGCGTCTTCAGTGCGAGAACAACACCGGCGCGGTCATGTGGGCGAGGACGTGGCGCGTTCCGGCGCCATGCCCGAGCAGCGACTGCGTGCCCTGGTCGAACGCGCCGATCGCCAGGATGTCGGCGGCGTGGTCGGATACGGCGCTGAGCAGAGTATCCATCACCGCAATCTCGTCGACGACGAAATGTTGGTAGCGCGCCTTGACGCGGTGGCGCGCCAGGTTGTCGATCAGGTGGCTGGCGAACTCGTCGCGCGGCTCGTTCTTGCGCGCGACCTCGACGATCAGCGCGTCGCAGTCCTCGGCGAGCAGGGGCAGCACGTCGAAGGCCGCGCGCGCCGCGCCGCGCGAGTTGTGCCAGGCGAACAGGGGCCGCTCGCCGACGTCCGGGTAATTGCCGACGTAGGGGACGACGAGGACCGGACGGCCGCTTTCGTAAATCGTCTGTTCGGGGAGCCTGGCCGGGACCGGCTCGGCGTCGTGGCTCTGGCCCAGGATCACGAGATCGTAAATCCGCGCCATCTCCACGAAGCGCCGCCCGATCTCGGCGTCGCTGCCTCGGTTGAGATCGAAGAAGCCGGCGCGATCGCCGAGCGTCGCCGCCGCCGCCGCGTAGGCGGCGCGGGCGGATTCCAGGGCCTCGGCGTATTGCGGGCTCGGCCAGGTCGCGACCGTTCCGACCTGATGGGCCGCCGCCTTTTCGGCGAACACGCCCATGAGCCGCGCCCCGCTGCGCTCGGCGATCCGGACGGCGAGCGCCAGACGGGCCGCGGTCCGCGGCTTCGAATTGACATGCAGAAGAATGTTCGCGAGGCCCATTTCGTTTCCTCTCCCACCGCTTTGAGCGAACCTTAGCGGACGCCGGAGGGCGGATCAACGAACCCGCAACGCGGCAGAAGGCCGCAAAGCGAAGGCTTTACGGGGGGAAGGAGAAGGCTTTACGGGGGGACGGCGGAGCGAAAAGCGTTGAGGGCGCCGATCGGGTCAAGTCGACCCCGGCGCTGTTCGTCTCATGCCCGGGGCGTGGCTCGAGGCTTGGCGAGGCGGAGGGGCGGGCGGTGAACGGAATCGTGCGCGGGCTGCTGGAGGGGCTGGCGATCTTGGCCACGCTCGAAGTCGCGTTGGCGGCGCTGTCCCTCGCCGCTGTGCGTCGAATCGAGCGCATGACGCCGCCGCAGGGAGCGTTTCTCGAGGTCGAGGGAGCTCGGCTGCACGTTCTCGACCGAGGGCGGGGGCCGCCAGTTGTCCTCATCCACGGGCTCGGGCGGCCAGATCGGTCATTTTGCCCATTCGCTCGTCGGCCGGCTGGCGAACGACTTCCGCGTGGTCGCCTTCGACCGGCCGGGCTCCGGCTATTCCCCGCCCGTCCCCGGCGGGATCGGCGAACAGGCGGCGATCCTGGCCCGCGCCATTCGGGTCCTGAAACTCGGAAGGCCGCTGATCGTCGGCCATTCGCTCGGCGGCGCGGTCGCGCTGGCGCTCGCGCTCGACGAGCCCGACTGCGTCGGGGGCCTCGCGCTGATCGCGCCGGCGACGCATCCGATCGGAAAGGCGCCGGCCCTGTTCCGGTCGCTCGCCATCCGCTCGCCGCTCATGCGTCGTCTCTTCGCCTGGACGGTCGCGGGGCCGGCCGCGCTCGTCGCCCGCTTCCTGTTCTTCCGCGCGGCTTTCGCGCCCGAGCCCGCGCCGACTGATTTCGGCGCGGCCGGCGGCGGCCTGCTCGCCCTGAGGCCCGGCAACATTTACGTCACCTCGACTGAACTCGTCGACGGTCTCGACGGCGACCGCGCCATCGAGGCGATGCCGCAGCGCTACGCCTCGCTGACCGTGCCGGTCGGGGTTCTCTATGGACGCCAGGATCACATCCTCGACTGGCGCGCGCAGGGCGAGGCGCTCGAGCCGGAACTTCCGTCGCTCGACCTCGAACTCGTCGACGGCGGCCACATGTTGCCGGTCACCCAGCCGGACGTCTGCGCCCGATTCATCCGGCGGATCGCGGCGCGGATGCCCGCGGATTGTGCGTTTCGCGACGAAAGGCTGACGTAAGCGAAGTGAGAATCGACGGAACCGCAGGCGAAGAACTCGGATTTCGCCTCGACTGTCGCGCCGAGGACGTCGTTTAACGTCGGCCCAACCTGAAGGTTATCAATTCCGCCGCTACGTGAAGTTTTGTGAAGCATGATGAAGTTCATGCCGTTGCTGGAGCGCTTGGAGACCGTCCCTCCCGATACGCTCCGCCGGGCGGTCGCATTGCGAGCGGCTGGAACGCCGCCGCGGAACGCCTGAACGCCGAAGGGCCACCAAACGGCGGCCCCCTCGTAACGCTTTGCCATATCGTAGGAAATGGAGCGGGCGAAGGGATTCGAACCCTCGACCCCAACCTTGGCAAGGTTGTGCTCTACCCCTGAGCTACACCCGCATCCGGGAACGGCGCCGCCGTTCTTCGGGCGCTTATGGCCTAGCTCCGCTCCGATTGCAACACCTTGTTTTCGCCGCCATGAACGCCGATGTGGGAGAAGTGAAGTAGAATGCAATATACGGCGGGCTGCGACATACGGGGTTCAATTGTCATGCCGCTTCTCTTGTGCAACTGGGGCGCTGGACTGAGGTAGCGGATGAATGAAGCGTTCAAGCCGGAGGTGGCCGAGCGCCTGGCGCCGACCACCCCACCGGCGCCGGACAAGTCCGCCCCCGTACAGGAACCGGAGGCGCCGCAGCCGCGACGACGCAGTCTGATCGGGCGGATCGCGATCGTCGTCGTGCTTGCGGTTGCGGCCCTCGTCGCGTGGCAGAAATTCGAGAAGTCCGAGGCCCCGCCGAGCGAGAGCGTGAAGTCCGCGCGGAGCGAGGGGGCGACGCAGACCGTGCGGGTCGCGCCGGTCGCGCTCGGCGACATGCCGATTACGCTCGACGCGCTTGGGACCGTCACGCCGTTCGAGACGGTGACGATCCGCACCCAGATCGCCGGAACTCTTGATGGAATTGGGGTTCACGGAAGGCCAGATGGTCAAGAAGGGCGACTTCCTCGCCCAGATCGACCCCAGGCCCTATCAGGCCGCGCTCGCCCAGGCGCAGGGCCAGCTCGCCAAGGACCAGGCGCTGCTCGCCCAGGCCCAGACCAACCTCGAACGGTACGAGGCGCTGATCAAGCAGGATTCGATCGCCCAGCAGACGGTCGCCGATCAGCAGGCTCTGGTCGCGCAGGACAAGGCGGCGATCAAGTCCGATGAGGCGGCGGTCCAGACCGCGCAGCTCAATCTGAACTATACGCACATCGTGTCGCCGACCGACGGCCGCGTCGGCATCCGGTTTCAAGACCCTGGCAACTATCTGCAGCCATCGGACGCCACGGGCATCGTCGTCGTCACCAAGCTCGATCCGATCAGCGTCATTTTCACGACCGCGGAGGACAATCTGCCGCGGATCGCCGAGCGGTTGAATTCCGGCGCGACCATTCCCGTGACCGTCTTCAACCGCGCCAATGTCGAAAAGCTCGCCGAGGGGACGCTGACCGCCTTCGACAGCCAGGTCGACATCACCACTGGCACAATCAAGATGCGCGCCACCTTCGCCAATCCGAAGGGCGTCTTGTTTCCACAGCAGTTCGTCAACGTCCGACTGTTGATCGACACGCTCAAAGGAGTGGCTCTGGCGCCGAACGCCGCGGTCCAGATCGGGCCGGCGGGCCATTTCGTCTATCTCCTGAACGCCGACGACACTGTGACGAAACGCGACGTCGTCGCCGGCCCGTCCAACGCCAACTCGACCACCATCGCCTCCGGCCTCGCGGCCGGCGACAAGGTCGTGATCGACGGCGTCGACCGGCTGCGCGACGGCGCCAAGGTCAGGGTCGTCGACGGCGCCGCCGCAGGCGCGGCGAAGCAGGTTGCCAGCGGCGCCGACGATTGCTCGAAGGGGCTTTCTCCCGAGGCGAAGGCGATCTACGCGGCCGCGGCGCCCGGGTTCGCGTCCGCCGCGGATCCGCGGGCGTTCATGAGGGGGGAGGTCGCCGAGCTCGTCAAGACGGGAGCGGTTCGGCAGGAGACCGCGCGAGCGAGCGCCGAAGACGCCCGCGGATGTCTTGCGCAACTTTCGTCGGGCGGGGCCGCTCCGGGCTCGGGCGGCGGCGCGAAGCCTTCGGCAACCGGAGCAGGCGCCAGCCCAAGACGATGAGCCAAGAGGCCAGCCGCCGTTGAACCCCTCCCGCACTCTTCATCGACAGGCCGGTCGCCACCAGCCTGATCATGATCGCCATTCTGCTCGTCGGGCTGGCGGCCTACCGTTTTTTGCCGCTGTCGGCGCTGCCGGAGGTCGATTACCCGACCATCCAGGTCCAGACGTTCTACCCCGGCGCGAGCCCGGAGGTGATGACCTCTGCAGTCACCGCTCCGCTCGAGCGCCAGTTTGGCCAGATGGCGAGCCTCAGCCAAATGATGTCGGCGAGCTCTGCGGGCTCGTCGGTCATCACCTTGCAATTCGGCCTCGAAATCGGCCTCGACATCGCCGAGCAGGAAGTGCAGGCGGCAATCAATGCGGCCGGCAACCTCCTGCCCGCCGACCTTCCCGCGCCACCGATCTATTCCAAGGTGAACCCGGCCGATGCGCCGATCCTGACGCTCGGGGTGGCCTCCAGCACGATGAAGCTCACCGAGGTCGAGGACATCATCGAGGGCCGCATCGTTCCGAAGCTTGCGCAACTGCCCGGCGTCGGCCTCGTGACTGTGTCCGGCGGCCAGCGCCCCGCGGTGCGTATCCACGCCAATCCTCTCGCGCTCGCGGCCTATGGCGTCAATCTCGATGACCTGCGCACCACCATCGCCAATCTCAACGTCAACACGCCCAAGGGCGGCTTCGACGGACCGACGCAGTCGTCGACGATCAACGCAAACGACCAGATCCACGACCCGAAGGACTACCTGAAGTCCGTGGTTGCCTACCGCAACAACGCGCCGATCTTCCTCTCCGATGTGGCGACGGTCGAGATCGGGCCGGAGAACAGCCGGCTTGCGGCCTGGATGGACGAGACGCCGGCCCTGATCGTCAACATCCAGCGCCAGCCGGGCGCGAACGTCATTCAGGTCGCCGATGGCGTCAAGGCGCTGCTGCCGACGTTGAGCGCGAGCCTGCCTGCCGGGATTACGCTGAAGCCGCTGACCGACCGCACGACGACCATCCGGGCTTCGGTCAAGGACGTTGAGCTCGAACTGTCGCTTGCTGTCGGCCTCGTCGTGATGGTGATCTATCTGTTTCTGCGCAACATCCCCGCGACCATCATCCCGAGCCTGTCGGTACCGCTGTCGCTCGTCGGCGCGCTCGCCATCATGTACGCCTTCGGCTTCAGCCTCGACAATCTGTCGCTGATGGCGCTGACCGTCGCCACCGGCTTCGTCGTCGACGACGCGATTGTCGTGATCGAGAACATCGCGCGCTATCTCGAGGCGGGCGACAACCCCTACGAAGCGGCGGTGAAGGGTTCGGCCCAGATCGGCTTCACCATCATCTCGCTGACCGTGTCGCTGATCGCGGTCCTGATCCCGCTCCTGTTTATGGGCGATGTGGTCGGGCGGCTGTTCCACGAATTCGCCATCACGCTTGCGGCAACGATCGTTATTTCGGCGTTCGTCTCGCTGACGCTCGTGCCGATGCTATGCGCCAAGATTCTACGCCCGACCGGCGGGGGCGAAGCCAGCGGCGGCCGGCTCTTCCAGGCGCTGACGCGCTTCTACGCTTCCACACTTCGCGTCGTCCTCGACCACCAGGAGATCACGCTCCTCGTTGCGCTCGGCACATTCCTGCTCACCGGCTATCTCTATGCGGCGATCCCCAAGGGGTTCTTTCCGATCCAGGACACGGGAGTCATCCAGGGCGTCACCCAGTCCTCCCAGGATGTCTCTTTCGAGCGCATGGCGAACCAGCAGCAGGCGCTGGCCAAGGCGATTCTCGCCGACCCGAATGTCGCGAGTCTCTCGTCGTTCATCGGCGTCGACGGCTCCAACATTACCCTGAACTCCGGACGCTTCCTGATCAATCTCAAGCCCGAGGGGGAGCGCGAGGCGGCGGTGAGCGAAGTCATCCGGCGGCTGCAGCAGGAGACCGCCGACGTGCCGGGCATTTCTCTGTTCATGCAGCCCGTGCAGGATCTGACGATCGACACCGCGGTCAGCGCGACTCAATATCAGTTCACTCTGGAGAACCAGGACCTCGCGCTGTTGCAGGAATGGACGCCAAAGGTTCTGCAGCGGCTCGCCAAGGTCCCCTCGATCGTCGATGTGGCGAGCGACCTGCAACCCAACGGGCGTTCGGTGTTCATCGATCTCGATCGCGGCAACGCCGCCCGCTTCGGAATCACGCCGGCGATCGTCGACAATGCGCTCTACGACGCTTACGGTCAGCGCATTATCTCCACCATCTTCACCCAGAGCAACCAGTACCGGGTCATCCTCGACATCGATCCGAAGATGACGCGCTCACTCGAACTCGCTGCAGAATTTCTACTTGCCCTCCTCCGCCTCGACCTCGGGGCAGACCCCGCTGAATTCGGTCGCGAAGTTCGTCGTCAAGCCATCGCCGCTGCAGATCTCGCACTTGAAGCAGTTCCCGGTGACGACCATCTCCTTCAACCTCGCGCCAGGCGCTTCACTCGGCGCCGCAGTCAACGAGATCAATGCGGCGTTGACCGACATCGGACTTCCGGCGAGCTTCGCCGTCAGCTATCAGGGCGCCGCGCAGGCCTTCCAGTCTGCGCTGTCAAACGAGGTGTTCCTGCTCGTGGCGGCGATCGCCGCCATGTATATCGTGCTCGGTGTTCTCTATGAGAGCTTCATCCACCCGATCACGATCTTGACGACGCTGCCGTCAGCCGGCATCGGCGCGCTGCTCACGCTCGAAATCGCCGGGGCTGGCCTCGACATCATCGGCGTGATCGGCATCGTTCTCCTGATCGGCATCGTCAAGAAGAACGCGATCATGATGATCGACTTCGCCCTCGATGCGCAACGCAGCGAGGGATTGCCTCCGCGTGAGGCGATCTACCAAGCGTGCTTGTTGCGCCTGCGGCCGATCCTGATGACTACGGTCGCCGCAATCTTCGGCGCGCTGCCCTTGATGCTCGGAACTGGCGTCGGTTCGGAACTCCGCCATCCGCTCGGCCTCGCGATCGTCGGCGGTCTCGCCTTCAGCCAAGTGCTGACGCTTTATACGACGCCGGTCATCTATCTGTTCTTCGAACGGCTCGGGCAGCGGTTCGGGCTCGGCGCGACCGCATCTGCGCTCGCGGCGGAGCCGACGTGAAAAACCGCTTCTCCGAGATCTTCATCCGGCGGCCGGTGGCGACGACGCTGCTCACCATCGGCATCGTGCTCGCAGGGCTGCTCGGCTACCGGCTGTTGCCCGTCGCCCCGCTACCCCAGATCGATTTCCCTATCATTTCGGTGCAGGCCAATATGCCGGGCGCGAGTCCGGATACGATGGCGACCTCTGTCGCTGCGCCGCTCGAGCGGCATCTCGGCCAGGTCGCCGACGTCAACGAAATGACGTCGCAAAGCACGCAAGGCTCGACCCGCATCGTCCTTCAGTTCGGCCTCGACCGCGACATCGATGGCGCGGCGCGCGACGTGCAGGCGGCGATCGTCGCTGCGCGCGCGGATCTACCGACTAGCCTGCGCCAGAATCCGTCGTATCATAAGGTCAATCCCGCCGACGCGCCCATCATGGTCGTGGCCATGACCTCGTCCGCACACACGGCGGGGCAGCTCTACGACATCGCCTCCAACGTCCTGCAGCAACGGCTCTCGCAACTGCCGGGCGTCGGCGAGGTCGACGTCTCGGGCTCGGCCCTGCCGGCGGTCCGGGTCGAGATCAATCCGACCGCGGTCTTCCGTTATGGCATCGGCCTCGAGGACATCCGCGCCGCGCTCGCCTCCGCCAACGCCAACAGCCCCAAGGGGGCGATCGAGGACAGCAAGGCGCACTACCAGATCTATTCCAACGACCAGGCCACCAAGGCGGCGCAATACCGCGATCTGGTGATCGCCTACCGCAACAACGCGCCGGTCAAACTGTCGGACGTCGCCGAGGTCGTCAATTCGGTCGAGGATCTGCGCAATGCCGGCCTCGTCGACGGCAAGCCGGGCGTGGCGGTGGTCATCTCGCGACAGCCCGGGGCCAACATCATCGATGTCGTCGACGCCGTCCAGGCCCAATTGCCGCGGCTGATCGCCTCGCTTCCGGGCGATGTCAACTTGACGGTCGCGGTCGACCGCTCGAAGACCATCCGGCAGTCGCTCGCCGACACTCAGAAGACGCTGATCGTCGCGGTCGTCCTGGTGATCCTTGTCGTATTCGCCTTCTTGCGCAGCGTGCGCGCCGCGACGATCCCGAGCGTCGCAGTGCCGACATCGATCATCGGCACGTTTGGCGTGATGTATCTCGCTGGCTTCAGCCTGGACAACCTGTCGCTGATGGCGCTGACGATCTCGACCGGCTTTGTCGTTGACGACGCGATCGTCGTCCTCGAGAACGTCTCCCGGCATCTCGAAGCGGGCATGCCTCGACTCGAGGCGGCGATCCTCGGGGCCAACGAGGTCGGCTTCACCGTCCTGTCGATCTCGCTGTCTCTGATCGCAGTGTTCGCGCCGCTGATCTTTTTCGGCGGCATCGTCGGGCGGTTGTTCAGCGAATTCGCGCTCACCCTTACCGCCGCCGTGCTGATCTCTCTCGTCGTCTCGCTGACGACGACGCCGATGATGTGCGCCCTCATCCTGCCGCGGGAACGCGTGCGCCGTCATGGCCGCATTTATCAGGCCTCGGAGCGAGTCTTTGACGCGGCGCTCGGTTTCTATCGCGGCACGCTTCGGGTGGCGCTCCGCCATCCGGCGCTTGTGGCGGCAACGCTGCTGGCCACCGTTTGGCTCAACTACGACGTGTTCCGCAACCACATCAACTATGGACTGTTTCCGGTCCAGGACACGGGACTGATCATTGGCGCGATCCAGGCGGACCAGAGCATCTCGTTCCAGGCGATGAGAGAGAAGTTCACCGAATTGCAGGCGATCGTGCAGGAGGACTCGGCGGTCGCCCATGTCGTCGGTTTTACTGGCGGCCGGCAGACGAACTCCGGCTTCATCTATTCGTCGCTGAAACCCTACGCCGAGCGGAAAGTCACCGCCGACGCTGTCGTCAACCGTCTGCGCGGCAAGCTCTCTCGGGTGGCCGGAGCGCACCTCTTCATGATTGCGGTGTCGGACCTGAGGACGGGCGGTCGGCAGAGCAATGCGACCTACCAGTATACGCTGCTCTCCGACGAGACGGCGGATCTTTACGAATGGGCGCCGAAGCTGACCGAAGCGCTGATGAAGAGCGATGTCGTCAAGGACGTCAATTCCGACCAGCAGCAGGGGGGCCTCGAGACCGACATCGTCATCGATCGAGATACGGCGATGCGCCTCGGGCTGACGCTGAGCGCGATCGACAACACGCTCTATGACGCCTTCGGCCAGCGACAGGTGTCGGTGATTTACAACGCGCAGAACCAGTACCACGTCGTTATGGAGGTCGCGCCACGCTACTGGCAAGACCCGCGCACTCTCGACAATCTCTATGTGTCGACTGCCGGCGCCAATCCGACCGGCACCCAAACGACCGGCATTGCTGCAGGTCTCTATAGATCAACCAGCGGGGTTCAGAGCAGCGCGGCCTCGATCGCCGGGGACGCCGCCCGAAATCTCGCCACCAATGCGCTCGCGGCCAGCGGCCACTCGAGTGCGTCGACCGGGTCTGCAGTCTCGTCCTCGGTCGAAACCATGGTCCCGTTGTCCGCCTTCGCCCACTACAAGCCAGGCCATACGCCGCTCAGCGTCAATCATCAGGGTCTATTCGCAGCCGCGACGATTTCCTTCAATCTCGCGCCCGGCCGCACGCTGAGCGAAGCGCGGACGGAGATCGAGAAGACGATCCAGCGCATCGCTATGCCGTCCAGCGTGCGCGGCGCCTTCGCCGGCACCGCGGCCACTTTTCAGCAGTCGCAATCGAACATGCCGATGCTGTTCGGTGGGGCGCTGCTGACGATTTATATCGTGCTCGGCATTCTCTACGAGAGCCTGATCCACCCGATCACTATCCTCTCGACCTTGTTCTCGGCCAGCGTCGGCGCGGCTCTCGCGCTATGGCTGTTCGATACGCCGTTCACGGTGATCGCAGCGATTGGCGTGCTTCTCTTGATCGGCATCGTGAAGAAGAACGCGATCATGATGATCGATTTCGCGCTCGAGGCGCAGCGCCGCGGCGTTCCTGCGCGCGAGGCCATCGAGGAGGCCTGCCTTCTGCGTTTCCGGCCGATCATGATGACGACCTGCGCCGCGATCGGCGGTGCGCTCCCGCTCGCCTTCGGCACCGGCGAAGGCTCGGAACTGCGCCATCCGCTCGGCATCACCATCGTCGGCGGCCTAATCGTCAGCCAGGTCCTGACCCTCTACACGACGCCGGTCGTCTTCATCTACCTGGACGCGTTCGGGCAGGCACTCGGCCGGTTGTGGCGCCGCTATTACCTGCGAGCCGAGCCGAGCGCCGGCCGGCGTCCATTGAATCCCATGGACGTTTCCCCGTAGCGTGAGCGCGTCGTTCGTCTGGCGTGAGAGCGCAGCGACTTCCGTTCGCTCCGGGCGGCGGGTTCGAGTTCGATGGCGCGAAGCGCCGTCGCCAAGCGCAGCAAATCGGCTTGCGATCTCGGCACGCAATCGCGTGCTTACGGGCGCATGCCGTCTTGCGCGGCGATGATCCTGTCGATCAGGCGATCCTCGTCGGATACGGTCGGCGCTGGCGCCTTCAGTCGCTCTTTTGCATGGATGACCGAGTCGTGAAGGATCTCGTCGATGTCCTGCGAGGCCTCGAAAGGCCCGGCTACGCGCTTCATCTTCGAATTGTCGAAGAGCGCCGACCAGGTCTTGTCGCCAAGCATCGGGCCGGCCCACTCCTGGTTGAAGCGGACAAGGGTCTCGGTCGGCACATGCGCATGAATCGCCTCGACGCCGAACCCCCGCGCGATCGCGTCGTGGATCTGGTTCCAGGTGAAACCACGATCCGTTGTGATGTGAAAGTCGTCGTTGAGCGCGGCCGAATTGCCGAGCAGGCGCGCGAACGGCGCCGCGACGTCGACCGAGCGCGTGAGCGTCCATACCGACGAGCCGTCGCCGGCGACGATCACCGGCTTTCCAGCGATCATCCGACGGATCGCGCCGTCGGGATCGCCGACCTGGATGGGCATGCCGGTGCGCACCGTATGGCTCGGGCGCACGATGGTGTAGGCGAGCCTGTCCTGGTCGCGCAGCAAGTCGCTCGCAGGCGATCTTGTCGCGGCTGTACTGCCAGTATTTGTTCTCGAGCCGGGTCCGCTCGGTCATCAGGTAGTGGCGGACCGGCTTTTCGTAGACGGAGGCCGAGGAGATAAACACATATTGCCCGGTCTTGCCCGTGAAGGTCGCGATGTCTCGCTTCATCTGGTCGGGCGTGTAGAGCCGGAATTGGGCGACAACGTCGAAACGCCTGTCGCCGAGTTCGCCGTAAGCGGCGCCGTTCATATCGCCGACCAGCGTTTTGACCCCCTTGGGCAGGGGCAGGGCGGTCTTGCTCCTGTTCAGGATCGTCACGTCGTGGCCGGCGGCCAGCGAGGCCTCGACGCAGGGCGCCGAAATCTGCCCGGTGCCGCCGATGTAAAGGACGCTGAGCGCCATAGATGGGTTCCTGGCTTAGAAGTACAGTATATAGAATCTGGCACAAACAATATATAATATGGGCGCATTGACAAGAGCCCGATTGCCGGGTTCGTCGTCCGGCCCGCGAGCTCAGGTCGCGGACTCGGGCGTCGCATTTCGCGCTCCGCGCGCGGCCTCGGCGAGCTTCGCCTCGCGGACGACGTTCGTCCGCGCCAAGCGCATCAGGCTGAGCAGGTCTTCGCCCGCGCCCCGAACATGCTCGATCGCTGACCCGCGCGGCCGCCTCGAGCGTCGCCCGCCGCGATCGCTTCGGTGATGTTCGCGATGCTGGGCGATCCGCTGACGCAGGCGCGACAGCGTGACCGGCAGCTTGGCGCGGGTGGCGTTAATGATGCCGGCGTACCGCTCCATCGCCTCGATCGCCGGAATGTTGAATTCGCCCTCGAGGATGATGGCGTGGAAATCCCGATTGGCGGCCTCGAGCGCCTCGAAATCGCTCGGCCGGTCAAGCAGCCACCTCGGCGAAGGTCGCCGCTGCGGCCGCGCAGACGGTCGAGATCGGCGAGCGTCGCCCGATGACAGAAGCGGCGCACGAAGATCGGCTCGATCGCCTCGCGAATCTCGAAGATGTTGCGGATGAAATCGTCGTCGACGGCGCGCACCCGCGCGCCCTGGTTGGGATTGGCGACGACGAAGCCCTCGCCCTGGAGCCGCCACAGGGCCTCTCGCACCGGGTTGGCGCTCACCCCGTAGCGCGCGGCAAGCTCTTCGGTCTTGAGCCACGCGCCCGGCTCGATGGACGCCGGCGACGATGTCCCGGCGGAGGTCGCTGGTGACGCGGTGGGAAAGGCTCGAATTTTTAGTCATCGGTGTCGCCGCAAGGGGTTTCAGAGGCCGCACGTCCTGATCTGTGTCAAGGGCAAAAAGACTATAGAAAGTTTTCAGAATTCTATGCATTATAGCGAATGCCGCAAGGCGGAGGAACCCCAAGGATCCAAACCCCGTGAAGGTCGACCCGCGTCGAAGTTTTCCTGGTCGGCCGCGAGTGGAACAACCTCGTCGTCGCCCGCGATCGGCGAGGGGACCATGAAGTGGCAGGCGGCTATCTGCCCGTCTCCTTCCATTGTCCGTCCGGGCCGGTCGCCTCGTCGGCGATCTTGCAACTGAACGCCGTGACGAAGAACATCGTTCGCCAGGAGTTTTTTTCGGACTTCGACACGGAGTGGCGGACGACGCTGATCAGCAATCCCGGCCCCGGTCGACGGCGGCTATGCGGTCTGCGCGCTGCCGGGGCTCGGCGGCATCGACGCCTGTGCGGACCGGCGCCGGGCCACGTTCCTCCGTTTTTCGCGTTCTCACCGGGGTCGGCGAGGACGCTTGGTGCTGGAGGTCGGCGCCGCTTGACCGGCCGCGAGAAGCGTCGAAAAAAAGTATTGACCGCGACCGGCGCTCTGAATATGGTCCGCGCGCTTTCGGCAGGTCGTAGGGCTTCGCTGTACGGGACGCCGCGTCCGGTACCCAACGGTTCTAAACACTGACGATCTCATCGACGAGCCATTTCCGGCCCCTGGGGGCCGGTCCTGTTCGCATGATCGCGGATCGACCGTGATCCTCTGCTTTCGGCGGCGCCCGAACCCGGATGAGGGTTCATGGGGCGCTGTTGGTTTCGTGCGTTGCGAGAAGCGGCGCGTGGACGATGAGCGACGCATTTCAGTCGGCCGCGAGGCCGGCGTCAAGGAACGGGAAGTTAAGGGCTCGACATGCCGACGATTAGCCAGTTGATCCGCAAGCCGCGGCAACCGAAGACCTACCGTGAGAAAGCCCGCCATCTCGAGGCGAGCCCGCAGAAGCGCGGCGTCTGCACGCGCGTCTACACCACGACCCCAAAGAAGCCGAACTCGGCTTTGCGTAAGGTCGCCAAGGTGCGCCTCACCAACGGCTTCGAGGTCATCGGCTACATCCCCGGCGAGGGCCACAACCTGCAGGAGCACTCGGTCGTCATGATCCGCGGCGGTCGCGTCAAGGATCTGCCGGGCGTGCGTTACCATATCCTGCGCGGCGTGCTCGACACGCAGGGCGTCAAGGATCGCAAGCAGCGCCGTTCGAAGTACGGCGCCAAGCGGCCGAAGTGATCAAGTTACAGGATTAGGAGCAGGCCATGTCCCGCCGGCACAGCGCTGAGAAGCGTGAAATCATCCCCGACGCCAAATTCGGCGACATTGTTGTCGCGAAGTTCATGAACACGATCATGTACGAGGGGAAGAAGTCGGTCGCTGAGCGAATCGTCTACGGCGCCCTCGAAAGCGTCGAGGCGAAGGCCAAGAGCGATCCGCTGGCTGTCTTCAAACAGGCTCTCGAAAACGTCGCGCCTGCGGTTGAGGTCCGTTCTCGCCGCGTCGGCGGCGCGACTTACCAGGTGCCGGTCGAAGTCCGCACCGACCGCCGCCAGGCGCTGGCGATTCGCTGGATCATTTCCGCGGCCCGCGACCGCAACGACAAGACAATGGTGGACCGCCTTTCGGCCGAGCTTCTCGACGCCTCCAACAACCGCGGCGCCGCGGTGAAGAAGCGGGAAGACACGCATCGTATGGCGGAAGCCAACCGCGCCTTCGCCCATTATCGCTGGTAAGCAGCCACGCAACCGGGATCAGGATCATGGCGCGCAGCCACGCTATCGAAGACTACCGCAATTTCGGCATTATGGCCCACATCGACGCCGGAAAGACGACGACGACGGAGCGCATCCTCTATTACTCCGGCAAGTCCCACAAGATCGGTGAAGTCCACGACGGCGCTGCGACCATGGATTGGATGGAGCAGGAGCAGGAGCGCGGCATCACCATCACCTCCGCAGCCACCACCACATTCTGGCATGACAAGCGCCTCAACATCATCGACACGCCCGGCCACGTCGACTTCACCATCGAGGTCGAGCGCAGCTTGCGTGTGCTCGACGGCGCGGTATGCGTGCTCGACGGCAACCAGGGCGTCGAACCGCAGACCGAGACGGTCTGGCGCCAGGCCGACAAGTACGGCGTGCCGCGCGTCGTATTCGTCAACAAGATGGACAAGATCGGCGCCGACTTCTTTCGCTGCGTCGAGGAGATCAACACCAAGGTGGGCGGCCGTCCGATCTGCATCCAGCTGCCGATCGGGTCAGAGTTGAATTTTCATGGCGTTATCGACCTCCTGCGCATGAAGGCTGTCGTTTGGGAAGACGAGGGGCTGGGCGCCAAATATCACGACGAGGAGATCCCAGCTGAGCTCAAGCCGAGAGCTGAGGAGTATCGTCATGCGCTCGTCGAGGCCGCCGTCGAAATGGACGACGACGTGATGGCGGCCTATCTCGACGGCCACGAGCCCGATATCGACACGCTGAAGGCGATGATCCGCAAGGCTGTCAGGCAGATCGCCTTCGTGCCGGTGCTGTGCGGCTCGGCCTTCAAGAACAAGGGTGTGCAGCCGCTGCTCGACGCGGTCGTCGACTACCTCCCATCGCCGGTCGATCGCGGCGGCATCAAGGGCCACGACGTCGACACTGGCGAGGAGGTCGTTCGACTGCCGAAGGACTCCGAGCCCTTCTCCATGCTCGGCTTCAAGATCATGGATGACCCGTTCGTCGGCACGATTACTTTTTGCCGCGTCTATTCGGGCAAGATCGAGTCAGGCACGACCGTGCTCAACTCGACCAAGGACAAGAAGGAGCGCGTTGGCCGCATGCTGCTCATGCACGCCAACAACCGCGAGGACATCAAGGAAGCCTACGCGGGCGATATCGTTGCGCTCGCCGGCCTCAAGGACACTCGCACCGGCGATACGCTCTGCGATGCGATGAAGCCGGTGATTCTCGAGAAGATGGAGTTCCCGGAGCCGGTCATCGAGATCGCCATCGAACCGAAGTCGAAGGCCGATCAGGAGAAACTCGGCGTCGCGCTGGCGAAGCTCGCGGCGGAGGATCCGTCGTTCCGCGTCTCGACCGATCCGGAGTTTGGCCAGACCATCTTGAAGGGGATGGGGGAGCTCCATCTCGATATCAAGGTCGACATTCTGAAACGCACTTACAGGGTCGACGCCAATATCGGCGCCCCCCAGGTCGCCTACCGAGAGAAGCTGACCAAGAAGACCGAGATCGACTACACCCACAAGAAGCAGTCGGGCGGCTCGGGTCAGTTCGCCAAGGTCAAGATCGTGTTCGAGCCGGCCGAGCCCGGCGCCGGCTCATCGTTTGAATCGAAGATCGTCGGCGGCGCGGTGCCGAAGGAGTACATCCCCGGCGTCGAGAAGGGCTTCCAGAGCGTTCTGGGTTCCGGCGTGCTCGCGGGCTTTCCGGTGGTCGACGTCAAGGCGACGCTGGTTGACGGAGCCTACCATGACGTCGATTCTTCGGCGCTCGCCTTCGAAATCGCTTCCCGCGCCGCGTTCCGCGAGGGGCTGCAGAAGGGCGGTTCGGTCCTGCTCGAACCGATCATGAAAGTGGAGGTCGTGAGTCCGGAAGAGCACACCGGCTTCGTGATGGGTGATCTCCTCTCGCGTCGCGGTCACGTGCAGGGCCAGGACATGCGCGCCAATGCGGCGGTGATCAACGCGATGGTGCCGCTCTCGAACATGTTCGGCTACGTCAACCAGCTGCGTTCTGGAACGCAAGGGCGCGCCAACTTCACGATGCAGTTCGATCACTACGAGCAGGTCCCGGCGAATATCGCGTCCGAGATCATCGAGAAGTTCAAGTAAGGCGTATCGCCCCGCGTCGAAGGTAAGGCCTCGAAAAGGAGTTCGGTTATGGCCAAGGAAAAATTTGCGCGTAACAAGCCGCACTGCAACATCGGCACAATCGGCCACGTCGATCACGGCAAGACGTCGTTGACGGCCGCGATTACCAAGGTGCTCGCGGAGACCGGCGGCGCGACCTTTACCGCTTACGACCAAATCGACAAGGCGCCGGAAGAGAAGGCGCGCGGCATCACGATTTCGACCGCACACGTCGAGTATGAGACGAAGAAGCGGCACTATGCGCACGTCGACTGCCCCGGCCACGCCGACTACGTCAAGAACATGATCACGGGCGCGGCGCAGATGGACGGCGCGATCCTGGTCGTTTCGGCCGCCGACGGCCCGATGCCGCAGACCCGCGAGCACATCCTGCTCGCCCGCCAGGTCGGCGTGCCGGCGTTGGTCGTCTATATGAACAAGGTCGACATGGTCGACGATCCGGAGCTGCTCGAACTGGTCGAGCTGGAGGTGCGCGAGCTTCTGTCGCGTTACGAGTTCCCCGGCGACGACATCCCGATCGTCAAGGGCTCGGCGTTGATGGCGCTCGAGAACAAGTCGCCAGAGATCGGCCATGACTCAATTCTCAAGCTCATGGACGCGGTCGACGCCTATATCCCGCAGCCCGAGCGTCCGAAGGATCAGCCCTTCCTGATGCCGGTCGAAGACGTGTTCTCGATTTCCGGCCGCGGCACCGTGGTGACGGGACGCATCGAGCGCGGCATCATCAAGGTCGGCGAGGAAGTCGAGATCGTCGGCCTGCGTCCAACCGCCAAGACGACCGTGACGGGCGTCGAAATGTTCCGCAAGCTACTCGATCAGGGTGAGGCGGGCGACAACGTCGGCTGCCTGCTGCGCGGCACCAAGCGCGAGGAAGTCGAGCGAGGCCAGGTGCTGTGCAAGCCCGGCTCGGTCAAGCCGCACACCAAGTTCAAGGCCGAGGCCTATATCCTGACCAAGGAGGAGGGCGGCCGCCACACGCCGTTCTTCACCAACTACCGGCCCCAGTTCTACTTCCGCACGACCGACGTGACGGGCATCGTGCAGCTGCCGCAAGGCACGGAGATGGTGATGCCGGGCGACAACGTGACGATCGACGTCGCGCTGATCGTGCCGATTGCGATGGAGGAAAAGCTTCGCTTCGCCATTCGCGAAGGCGGCCGCACGGTCGGCTCGGGCGTCGTGGTGTCGATCACCGAGTAAGGCTTACGACCAGCGAACCATGACGGGGCGGTTGTGCGTCCCGTCAGCGCCGGCAAGGATAGATAGAATGAACACGACAAACATCCGGATCCGTCTCAAGGCGTTCGATCACCGTGTGCTCGACGCTTCGACGAAGGAGATCGTGTCCACGGCCAAGCGCACCGGCGCCAGGGTTCGCGGGCCAATTCCGCTGCCGACGCGGATTGAGAAGTTCACGGTGAACCGTTCGCCGCACGTCGACAAGAAATCGAGGGAGCAGTTCGAGATTCGCACGCACAAGCGCGTGCTCGACATCGTCGATCCGACCCCGCAGACGGTCGACGCGCTGATGAAGCTCGACCTCGCCGCGGGCGTCGACGTCGAGATTAAGCTCTAAGGATTTGCCGGGCGCCTCTGCGGCTCTTCCCGCACACGCCCTCGAAGGATAAACGCCAATGCGTTCAGGCATCATCGCAAAGAAGCTGGGCATGTCCCGCATCTTCACCGACGCGGGCGAGCACGTGCCGGTCACGGTCCTCCAGGTCGAGGGCTGTCAGGTCGTCGCGCATCGCACGCAGGAAAAGAACGGATACACCGCCCTCCAGCTCGGCGTCGGCAAGGCCAAGGTCAAAAACGTGTCCAAGGCCGAGCGCGGACGGTTCGCCATCGCGCATGTCGAGCCGAAGATGCGCCTGGCCGAGTTTCGAGTGGCCGAGGATAAGCTCATTCCGGTGGGAGCCGAGATCACGGCCGATCATTTTGCCGTTGGACAATTTGTCGACGTTACCGGCGTGACGATCGGCAAGGGCTTCGCCGGACCGATGAAGCGCTGGAACTTCGGCGGATTGCGCGCCACCCACGGCGTGTCGGTCTCACATCGCTCGCATGGCTCGACCGGCGGTCGTCAGGACCCCGGCAAGACTTGGAAAAACAAGAAGATGGCCGGCCACATGGGCGGCGAGAACGTGACGACCCAGAACCTGCGCGTCGTGCAGACGGACGTCGAGCGCGGGCTGATCCTGGTGCAGGGTTCGGTGCCGGGCAACGCTGGCGGCTGGATCGCCGTGCGCGATGCGGTGAAGAAGCCGCTGCCGAAGGACGCGCCGGTGCCCGGCAAGTTCCGAATTCACGAGGCGGCCGACGCCGCTGCGCCGGCCGAAGCGCCGAAGGGAGAGTGACGATCATGAAATTCGACATGACGTCGATGGACGGCGCGGCCGCAGGCTCGGTCGAGCTCGACGACGCGATCTTCGGCCTTGAACCCCGCGCCGATTTGATCGCCCGCATGGTGCGCTGGCAGCTCGCCAAACGCCAGGCTGGCGACCACCGGACGCTCGGCCGCGCAGAAATCAACCGCACCGGAAAGAAGATGTACAAACAGAAGGGCACTGGCGGCGCCCGTCACGGCTCGGCCCGCGTGCCGCAGTTCCGCGGCGGCGGGCGCGCCATGGGCCCGGTGCTGCGGAGCCACGCGCATGACCTGCCGAAGAAGGTGCGCGCGCTGGCGCTACGACATGCGCTTTCCGCCAAAGTTCGCGCCGGCGGCCTCGTGGTGTGGGAGAAGGCGGAGCTGGCCGAAGGCAAGACCAAGGTCCTGCGCAACTCCTTCGCCAAGGCCTCGATCGCCAACGCGCTCATCATCGACGGCGCCGAGGTTCACGAGAACTTCGCTATCGCGGCGCGGAACCTTCCCCAGATTGACGTCCTGCCCGCTCAGGGCATCAACGTCTACGACATCATGCGCCGCGAGAAGCTCGTGCTGACCAAAGGTGCGATCCAAGCGCTGGAGGCGCGGTTCAAATGACAATGGACGCTCGCCACTACGACACGATCGTCGCGCCCGTGATCACGGAAAAGGCGACCATCGCGTCCGAAAATAACCAGGTCGTGTTCAAGGTCGCGCGCAACGCCACGAAACCGCAGATCAAGGCGGCGATCGAGAAACTGTTCGACGTCAAGGTCACCGCGGTCAACACCCTTTTGCGCAAGGGCAAGAGCAAGGCGTTCCGCGGCGTCCGTGGCCGGCAGCAGGACATGAAGAAGGCCATCGTCACGCTAGCCGACGGCTATCGCATCGACGTGACCACCGGCCTCTAAGGGTATCAGGACCATGGCTCTCAAGACCTACAAGCCGACGACGCCGGGCCTTCGCCAATTGGCCATCGTCGACCGCAGCGAGCTTCATAAGGGCAAGCCCGTCAAGGCGCTGACCGTCGGCAAATCGGAGAAGGGCGGACGCAATAACCATGGCCGCGTCACGGTGCGCTTCCGCGGCGGCGGCCACAAGCAGTCGTATCGCATAGTCGACTTCAAGCGGCGCAAGCTCAACGTCGCCGGCAAGGTCGAGCGGATCGAGTACGATCCGAACCGCACAAGCTTCATCGCCCTGATCCGCTACGCCGACAGCGAGCAGGCTTACATCATAGCGCCGCAGCGCCTGTCGGTCGGCGACGAGGTGATCGCCGGTCAGCTGGTTGACGTGAAGCCGGGCAACGCGATGCCGCTCGCGAGCATTCCGGTCGGCACGATCGTCCACAATGTCGAGATGAAGATCGGCAAGGGCGGCGCGATCGCACGCTCCGCCGGAACGTATGCGCAGATCGTCGGCCGCGACCAGGGCTACGTGTCGCTCCGCCTGAACTCGGGCGAGCAGCGGCTGATCCACGGCCAGTGCTTCGCCTCGATCGGCGCCGTGTCCAACCCGGACCACATGAACGCTTCTCTCGGCAAGGCGGGCCGCAACCGCTGGCTCGGGCGCCGCCCGCATAACCGAGGCGTCACCATGAACCCGGTCGATCACCCGCACGGCGGCGGCGAGGGCCGCACCTCGGGCGGCCGTCACCCGGTGTCTCCGTGGGGCAAGCCGACCAAGGGCAGCAAGACCCGCAGCAACAAGTCCACCGACAAGTTCATCGTCGCATCGCGGCATGCACGGAAGAAGAAGGGCTGAGCCATGACGCGCTCGATTTGGAAGGGGCCGTTCGTCGACGGCTATCTGTTGAGGAAAGCCGAGGCTTCGCGCGGTTCGGGACGCTCCGAGATCATCAAGATCTGGAGCCGCCGCTCGACCATACTGCCGCAGTTCGTCGGCCTGACGTTCGGCGTTTACAATGGCCACAAGCACATTCCGGTGCTCGTGTCCGAGGAGATGATCGGCCACAAGTTCGGAGAGTTTGCGCCGACGCGAACGTTCCACGGCCATTCCGCCGACAAGAAGGCGAAGAGGGCGTAACCCATGTCGAAGCAAGCCAACCCGCGGCGTCTGGCCGATAACGAGGCGAAGGCGACCGTCCGCATGCTGCGGGTGAGCCCGCAGAAGCTGAACCTGCTCGCGCAGTTGATCCGCGGCAAGAAAGTCGCGACCGCGCTCGCTGACCTCGAGTTCTCGCGCAAGCGGATCTCGGTCGAGGTGAGGAAGGCGCTCGAATCCGCGATCGCCAACGCCGAGAATAATCACGACCTCGACGTGGACGATCTAGTCGTCGCGCAGGCCTGGGTCGGCAAGGACATGGTGATGAAGCGCTTCAGCCCCCGCGCCCGTGGCCGGGCCGGCCGGATCGAGAAGCCGTTCGCCAACATCACGATCGTCGTGCGCGAAGTCGCCGCCGACGAAGCCAAAGCGGCGTAAGGAGAGGCGACAATGGGTCAGAAGATCAATCCGATCGGGCTACGCCTCGGCGTCAACCGCACCTGGGATTCGCGCTGGTACTCGAACAAGACCGAATACGGCAAGCTGCTGCACGAGGACATGAAGATCCGCGACGTATTGTCGAAGGGCCTGAAGCAGGCGGCGATCTCCAAGATCGTGATCGAGCGTCCGCACAAGAAGTGCCGGGTCAATATCCACTCGGCGCGGCCGGGCGTGGTCATCGGCAAAAAGGGCGCCGACATCGACAAGCTTCGCAAGCAGGTTGCGAAGCTGACGAACTCCGAGGTGGCGATCAACATCGTCGAGGTGCGCAAGCCCGAGGTGGACGCGACGCTGGTCGCCGAGTTGATCGCCCAGCAGCTCGAGCGGCGCGTGGCGTTTCGCCGTGCGATGAAGCGTGCGGTTCAGTCGGCCATGCGGCTCGGCGCCGAAGGCATCCGAATTAACTGCTCGGGCCGGCTCGGCGGCGCGGAAATCGCTCGCCTCGAGTGGTATCGCGAGGGCCGCGTGCCGCTGCATACGCTGCGCGCCGATGTCGACTACGGCGTGGCCACCGCGCATACCGCCTACGGCACCTGCGGCATCAAGGTTTGGATCTTCAAGGGCGAAATCCTCGAGCACGATCCGATGGCCCAGGACAAGCGCCAGGCCGAGGCCGATCATTCCTCCACGCACCGTCCACGCCGCGAGCCGCGGGAGCGCGACCACGGCCGCGACCGCGGCGACCGCGAACATCGTGAAACGGTCTGACGGCGCGGACCTTTTGAAAGTCACCGACCATGATGCAGCCCAAGAGAACCAAGTTCCGCAAAGCCTTCAAAGGCCGTATCCACGGCAATGCGAAAGGTGGATTCGCGCTAAACTTCGGCGAGTTCGGACTGAAGGCGATGGAGCCTGAGCGGGTCACCGCGCGACAGATCGAGGCCGCCCGCCGCGCCCTTACTCGCCACATGAAGCGCGCCGGCCGCGTCTGGATCCGTGTGTTTCCCGACGTGCCGGTTTCGAAGAAGCCGATCGAAGTCCGCATGGGCAAGGGCAAGGGCGCTCCCGAGTTTTGGGTCGCTCGCGTCGCCCCGGGCCGCATCATGTTCGAGGTAGACGGCGTGCCTGAGGGCATTGCGCGCGAGGCGTTTCTCCTCGCTGCGGCCAAGCTCCCGATCAAGACCCGCTTCGTACAGCGCATCGCGGAATAAGGAGAGCGCGAGATGAAAAATTCCGGCCGCCTTTCTGATCTGCGCGTCATGACGGAAGACCAACTCGACGATGAGGCGCTCAAGCTGAAGAAGGAGCAGTTCAACCTGCGCTTCCAGAAGGCGAGCGGCCAGCTGCAGGACACCGCGCGCGTACGCGTCGTCCGCCGCGACATCGCGCGCGTCAAGACCATCGCCGCGCATAAGCGCGCCGCCGCCAAGTCCAAGGACTGAGAGATATGCCGAAAAGAATTCTGCAGGGGGTCGTCGTTAGCGACAAGCAGGAGAAGACGCTTGTCGTGAAGGTCGAGCGCCGCTTCACCCACCCGCTGCTCAAGAAGACCGTGCGCCGGACGAAGAACTACCACGCGCATGTCGAGAACAAGACGCAGAAGGTCGGCGACACCGTCTCCATCCAGGAGACACGCCCGATCTCGAAACTGAAGCGCTGGATCGTCATCGACGAGGCGGCGCCGACGGAATGACGTGCGCGCGAGCGTTCGTCTCGACTTCATCCCGGGAGCGCGAGCTCCTTTCAGGCGTAGTCCGGCCCGCGAGGCGTCGGAAACCGATCTGACCAGAAAGGCGATCAGGCCATGATACAGATGCAGACCAACCTCGAGGTCGCCGACAATTCCGGCGCGCGCCGCGTGATGTGCATCAAGGTTTTGGGCGGCTCGAAGCGACGTTACGCGTCGATTGGCGACATCATAGTAGTTTCCGTCAAGGAGGCGATTCCGCGCGGCCGCGTGAAGAAGGGCGACGTGATGAAGGCGGTCGTGGTGCGCACCGCCAAGGACATCCGCCGTCCGGACGGATCGGTGATCCGGTTCGATTCGAATGCGGCAGTTCTGATCAATAACCAATCCGAGCCGGTCGGCACCCGAATTTTTGGACCGGTGCCGCGCGAGCTTCGCTCCAAGAACCACGTGAAGATCATCTCGCTCGCGCCGGAGGTGCTGTGATGGCCGCGAAAATCAGGAAGGGCGATCGCGTGGTCGTCACCGCCGGTCGCGACAAGGGCAAGACCGGCGAAGTTCGCCAGGTGATCCCGACGGAGGACCGTGCAATCGTGGCTGGGGTCAACCTCGTGCATCGCCACACCCGCCAGAGCGCGCAGACCGAAGGCGGCATCCTGACGAAGGAAGCGCCGATCCATCTGTCGAACCTGGCGATCGCCGATCCGAAGACGGGCAAGGCCACTCGGGTCGGCTTCAGAGTTCTCGATGACGGCCGCAAGGTGCGCGTCGCGAAGCGTTCCGGAGATCTGATCGATGGCTGACAAGAACGAAAAGGCCGCCAAGCCGGGTAAGGGCGACAAGGCCGCTCCGGCCAAAGGCGGCAAGGGCGCGCCCGCTCCCGCCGCAAAGGGGACGAAACCCGGCAAGGACGCCACGGCTGTCGCGGCCGCCGGCGCCGTGCGAGCCGTGCCGAAGGATTACGTCGCCCGCTTGAAGAAGGTCTATCAGGACGAGGTCGTGCCGAAACTCGTGCAGGAGTTCGGCTACAAGAACGCCATGGAAGTGCCGAAGATCGACAAGATCGTGCTCAACATGGGCGTGGGCGACGCGGTCAACGACACCAAGAAGGTCACGACGGCGGCCGCCGACCTTGCGCTGATCGCGGGGCAGCGGCCGGTGATCACGCGCGCCCGCAAGGCGATCTCGACCTTCAAGGTGCGCGAGAACATGCCGATCGGCGCCAAGGTGACTCTGCGCAAGACACGGATGTACGAGTTCCTCGACCGCCTGGTGACGGTGGCCCTGCCGCGCGTGCGCGATTTCCGCGGCCTCGATCCGAAGTCGTTCGACGGGCGCGGCAATTATGCGCTTGGCGTCAAGGAGCACATCATTTTCCCTGAGATCGACTACGACAAGGCGGAATCCATGCTCGGTCTCGATATCGTGGTCTGCACGACGGCCAAGTCCGATGCGGAAGCCCGGGCTCTGCTACGTGCGTTCAACTTCCCGTTCCGGCAGTGAGCCGATCCGGCTCATACGCGGAAAATTGGAGGCCTTAATGGCAAAGAAGAGTGCAATCGAGAACAATCTACGCAAGCAGCGGCTGGCGAAGAAGTTCGCCGGACGCCGTCGGCGTTTGCTCGACATCGCCAACGACGACTCGCGGCCGATGGAGGAGCGCTTCGAGGCGCGCCTCAGGCTCGCTGAATTGCCGCGCAACGGCGCGATCATTCGCGTCCGCAACCGGTGTGAAGTGACCGGGCGGCCGCGCGGCTTCTATCGCAAGATGAAGATGTCGCGCATCGCGCTTCGTGAACTGGGCAACAAGGGGATGATCCCCGGTCTGGTCAAGTCGAGCTGGTGAGGAGGCTAGGATCATGGCAGTGAACGATCCGCTCGGCGACATGCTGACCCGTATCCGCAATGCACAGATGCGTAAGCGCGGCAAGGTCTCGACGCCTGGCTCCTCGCTTCGCAAGAAGGTGCTCGACGTGCTCGAGTTCGGAGGGCTACATCCGCGGTTACTCGACCACGGACTTCGGCAATGGCCGCTCCGAGTTCGAAATCGAGCTCAAGTACTTCGACAACGAGCCCGTGATCCGCAAGCTCGAGCGGGTTTCGAAGCCCGGCCGCCGCGTCTACGCCACGGTCGACGCTATGCCTCGTGTCGCAAACGGGCTTGGGGTCGCCATTGTTTCGACGCCGAAGGGCGTCATGGCGGACCATGCCGCCCGCGACGCGAACGTTGGCGGCGAAGTCCTCTGCACCGTCTTCTGATGGGACGCCGAAGCTGGAATTGAATCAAGATTGGAATTGAGCGATGTCTCGTATTGGCAAGAAGCCCGTGGTCATTCCGGCCGGCGTCACCGCCAAGTTGGAAGGTCAGACCATCGCCGTCAAAGGCGCGAAGGGCGAACTGAAATTCACCGCGCCTGACGAGGTATCGGTGTCGATCGACGACGGCGCCGTGCATGTCCAGCCACATGATGGCGAGGACAAGCGCGGTCGGGCGATGTGGGGCATGACTCGCGCGCAGATCGCCAACCTGATTGGCGGCGTCACTCATGGTTTCGAGAGGAAGCTCGAGATCAACGGCGTGGGCTACAAGGCCGCGATCGCGGGCAAGAATTTGCAACTGTCGCTCGGTTACAGCCACGACATCCAATACCCGATTCCGGCCGGCGTGACGATCACGACGCCAAAGCCGACAGAAATCACGGTGGCGGGCATCGACAAGAAGCAGGTCGGCCAGATTGCCGCTGAAATTCGCGCATTTCGCGGTCCCGAGCCTTATAAGGGCAAGGGCGTGAAATACGCAGGCGAGTTCATCTTCCGCAAGGAAGGCAAGAAGAAGTAAGGGGCGCCGCCATGGCAAAGTCCAACATTTCCACCGAGCGGCGCAAGGCGCGGGTCCGGCGGACGATCGCCGCCACGGCGGTCGACCGTCCGCGGCTCAGCGTCTTCCGTTCGTCCAAGCAGATCTATGCGCAGGTGATCGACGACGATCAAGGCCGAACGCTCGCGTCGGCCTCGACGATCGAGAAGGCGCTGCGCGAGCAGCTGAAGACCGGCGCGACCGTCGAGGCCGCACGCATCGTCGGCAAGGAGCTCGCGGAACGGGCCAAGAAAGCCGGCGTGGCCAAGGTCGTCTTCGACCGCGGCGGATACATGTACCACGGCCGCGTCAAGGCGTTGGCCGAGGGCGCCCGAGAGGGCGGCCTCGAGTTCTGACCAAGCAACGGAAGCGAGCGGCGTCGCCTTTGGCGCGCTGCGATTGAGTGACGGAAGAAAAATATGGCGCGTGAGGAAGGCGGCCGCGGCCGCGATCATAAACACGAGGAGCGCGACAGCGAGTTTGTCGACCGCCTCGTCCACATCAACCGGGTGGCGAAGGTCGTCAAGGGCGGCCGCCGCTTCGGCTTTGCGGCGCTCGTCGTCGTCGGCGATCAGAAGGGTAGGGTCGGCTTCGGCCACGGAAAGGCGCGCGAAGTGCCGGAGGCGATTCGAAAGGCGACCGAAGCGGCTAAGCGTGGGCTTGTCCGCGTGCCGCTGCGCGAAGGGCGTACGCTGCATCACGACGTCAACGGTCGGCATGGCGCGGGACGCGTCGTGCTGCGGGCGGCGCCCGCCGGGACCGGCATCATCGCCGGCGGCCCGATGCGTGCGGTGTTCGAATCGCTCGGCGTCCACGATGTCGTGGCCAAGAGCCAGGGCTCCTCGAACCCTTACAACATGGTCCGTGCGACGTTCGACGCGCTGTCGCGCGAGGATAGCCCGCGCTCGGTCGCGCAACGCCGTAACCTGAAGGTGTCGACGATCCAGTCGCGCCGCCAGGGCGTCGAAGCCGACACCAGCGACTCGTGAGGCGGGAGGCGGACATGACTGTCGAAAAGACCATCACGGTGGTGCAGATTTCCAGCGCCATCGGCCGGCCCGGCTCCCAGCGCGACACGCTGAGGGGCCTCGGCCTCAACAAGATCGGCCGGAAAGCGAGCGTCGCCGACACGCCGGCAAACCGCGGCATGATCGCCAAGGTCGCGCACCTCGTGCGCGTCGTCGAAGGTCAATGAGGATCGCGCCATGAAACTCAATGACATCAAGGACAATTCCGGCTCGACGAAGGCCCGGATTCGCGTTGGCCGCGGCATCGGCTCGGGCAAGGGCAAGCAGTCCGGGCGCGGCGGCAAAGGGCAGACGGCTCGTTCGGGCGTGCGAATCAAAGGCTTCGAAGGCGGTCAGATGCCGCTGCATCGGCGCCTGCCGAAGCGCGGCTTCACTCCACCGTCGCAGCGGGTCTACAACGAGGTCAATCTCGGCCGGATTCAGAGCGCGATCGACTCCGGCAAGCTCGACATTGCGGCGACCATCAACGCCGAGGCGCTGCTCAGGGCTGGCGTGGTCACGCATCCGCGCGACGGCGTGAAGATCCTCGGCGCCGGCGAACTGAAGTCGAAGGCCAATTTCGACGTGGCCGCGGCCTCTAAAAGCGCCGCGGCTGCGATCGAAAAGCTTGGCGGAAGCCTCAAGACGCTGCAAGCCGAGGGCGCGCCGGCCGCGCCATGACGACGGCGCCCGGGTTGGCGATGGCGCGCCCGGCGGCCATATGATAGGGCGTTTTCGCCGCGCCGATGAGCGCGGCGGGAACGTCATTTGTTTCACATTGCGCGCTCCTGCGGGGGCGCCGCTTGGAGAGCGCAATGGCGTCGGCCGCCGAACAGCTCGCAGCCAATATCAACTGGTCAGCCTTCGCCAAGGCCGATGAACTCAAGAAGCGCATCTGGTTCACCCTGGGCGCGCTGGTCATCTACCGTCTGGGCACCTATATCCCGCTGCCCGGCATCGACTCGGACGCGTTTCAGACCGCATTCCTCGGCCAGAAGCAGGGCGTGCTCGACATGTTCAACATGTTTTCGGGCGGCGCCGTGCAGCGCATGGCGGTGTTCGCGCTCAACATCATGCCCTACATTTCGGCTTCCATCATCATCCAGCTCCTGAGTTCGGTGGTGCCGTCGCTGGAAGCGATCAAGAAAGAGGGCGAGCAGGGCCGCAAGGTCCTCAACCAGTATACCCGCTACCTGACCGTCGCGCTGTCGGTGTTCCAGGCCTATGGCATTGCGATCGGCCTCGAGGGACGCGCGGGCATCGTCAGCAATCCGGGTCCCCTGTTCATCATCTCGACGGTCGTGACGCTGACAGGCGGCACCATGTTCCTCGTCTGGCTCGGCGAGCAGATCACCGCCCGTGGCGTCGGCAACGGCTCGTCCCTGATTATATTCGCCGGCATCGTCGCCCGTCTTCCCCAAGCGATTGTGCAACTGTTCGAACTCGGGCGGCAAGGGTCGATTTCAACCGGCCTCGTACTTGCTGTCATCGTAATGGTTTTCGTCGTGGTCGCCTTCATCGTGTTCATGGAGCGGGCGCAGCGGCGAGTGCCGATCACGTATCCGCGCCGTCAAGTTGGCAATAAAATGTATGAGGGGCAGAGTTCCTTTTTGCCTCTCAAGCTCAACACTTCGGGCGTTATTCCGCCGATCTTCGCCTCCTCGTTGCTGTTGCTTCCGACGACAGTCGCGAATTTCGCGCAAGGGACCACGAGTTCGGGGATTCTGACGACCATATCGGCGCTGCTCGGCCGGGGCAGCGTGCTGTACCTCACCCTCTATGTCGCGCTGATCGTGTTCTTCGCCTTCTTTTATACAGCGACGGTGTTCAATCCGGCCGACACTGCCGACAACCTTAAGAAGCACGGCGGCTTCATCCCCGGCGTGCGGCCAGGCGAGCGCACGGCGCAATACATCGACTACATCCTGACCCGGATCACGGTGCTCGGCGCGGGCTATCTGGCGCTAATCTGCCTGTTGCCCGAATGGCTTATTTCCTATGCGGCGCTGCCGTTCTATTTTGGCGGCACCTCGCTGCTGATTGTCGTGAACGTGACGATGGACACCGTGGCGCAGATCCACGGCCATCTGCAGGCGCATCAGTACGAAGGGCTCATTCGCAGGGCCAGACTGAAGGGACGGAAAAGATGAGGTTGATTCTGCTCGGGCCTCCCGGCGCCGGCAAGGGCACTCAGGCCACCCGACTCTGTGCAGAAATTTAGTATCCCGCAACTTTCGACCGGCGACATGCTGCGCGCCGCGGTTGCGGCCGGGACGCCGATCGGACTCAAGGCCAAGGCGGTGATGGAGTTGGGCGGCCTCGTCTCCGACGAGATCGTCGTTGGCATCATCGCGGAACGCATTGGCCAGCCGGACGCCAAGAACGGCTTCATTCTCGACGGGTTTCCGCGTACGGTCAAACAGGCCGAGGATCTGGAGGCCATGCTCGCGCAAAAAAACCTGAAGCTCGACGCCGCGGTCGAACTCACGGTCGACGCCGGAAAGCTCGTCGACCGTATCGTCAACCGCGCCGCCGAGGCCAGGGCGGCTGGCCAGCCGGTGCGCAAGGACGACGATCCGGAAGTCTTCAAGTCGCGGCTGGCCGCCTACGAGCGCGACACCGCGGCAGTGACCCCGTTCTATCGCGAGCGCGGCCTCTTGCGCGAGGTCGATGGGATGGCGCCGATCGACGCGGTCACGGCTGCGATCGACGCGGTCCTGAAGGATGCAGCGGCGGCGTGACCGTTTCCGCTCCGGACGCGGAAGCGCTGATCGAGCGACGGGGCGCGGCCGGCGTCATCGTGCTCAATCGCCCCAAGGCGCTGAACGCGCTGACGCTGACGATGGTCCGACTGATGGCGGCCGCTCTGGACGCCTGGCAGGACGCGGCGTCGGTCAGCCGGGTGGTGATCTGCGGAGCGGGGGAGAAGGCCTTTTGCGCCGGAGGGGACATCCGGCGGCTTTACGATCTCGGGCGCGCCGGCCACCACGATCAGCAACTGACATTCTGGCGCGAGGAATACCAGCTCAATGAGCGGATCCGCACCTATCCGAAGCCAGTCGTCGCCCTGATCGACGGCATCGTGATGGGGGGCGGCGTCGGCGTCTCGATCAACGCTTCGCACCGGGTGGCGGGCGAGCACTTCTCCTTCGCCATGCCGGAGGTCGGCATCGGGTTTTTTCCCGACGTTGGCGGAACGTATTTTCTGCCGCGCCTGGAGTGCCGGGCTGGCGTCTATTTGGCGCTGACCGGCCTGCGCGCCAATGCGGGCGACGCGCTGGCCTTTGGTCTGGCCGAGACCTTCGTTGCCAGTGCGGCGTTCGGCCCGCTCGCGCGTGCCCTCGAGGGCGACGAAGAGGTTCGCGCGATCCTCGCCCGTTTCGCCGCCAAGCCGCAGCCGTCCGTTTTGGCAGCCGAGGGAGGCGCACTCGAGGCCTGTTTCGCGCCGGGCAGCCCGGAGTTGATCCTTTCGGCGCTGGAGGCGGCGGAGCGGAGGGGCCTTGCGTTTGCGGGGCCGGCCCGCGCCGCCATGCTGACAAAGTCCCCGACCAGCCAGGCGCTGGCGCTGCGCCAGATGGCGCTGGGGCCGACGGTCGATTTCGACGAGGCGCTGCGGATCGAATATCGGATCGTCTCACGGGTCTGCCGCGGTCACGACTTCTATGAGGGCGTTCGCGCAATCCTTATCGACAAGGACAACCGTCCGGCCTGGAGCGCGCCGCCGTCCGAGGCCGAGATCGACGGCTATTTCGCTTCTCTGGGCGACCTCGAACTGACTTTTCCCGGTATCCGTTCATGACTTACCGCCTGCGCCAGAGCCGCGACGGCGCAATCGAGTTCGTCGACGGTTCGCCGCCGCATCCGCCGGAGGGCACGCTCGGCTCCGTAATCGCCGCTATCGGTTGGGAGACTGCTCTCCTCTGGTACATGCGGACACTGGCCTGGGTCTGGGTGGGGAAGGGCCTGTTCAACTGGGCGATCATACTCGGCGCTTTTCCAGGGCTCGGCAGCTTCACCACCATGTCGCTGGCGCTGCAGGCGACCATCGTGGCCTTCGCCTGTTTCGACCTGCTTGCGGCGGTCGGACTTTGGCTCGCCGCCCCCTGGGGCGGCGCCATCTGGCTCTTGTGCGCGGTGGTCGAGGCCGCTTCACCGGTGCTGAGCCCAAGATCCGCCGCGATCGGTTATTCGGCCGCGGCGCTCAATATCGTTCTCGCGATCGGATACTTTGCGTTGAGCTGGCTCGCCGTGCGCGAGCGGAATTGATTCGACCAAAGCTGCGGAATTGCGGTTCGCTTTCAGCCAATATTTACCAGGCAGCGAAAACCTTCTGTTCATCTTGATTCTTAGGCCGCTCTTCATGCCATGCCGCTACAGTCACGCCGATAAGAGGACCGAGCTGAACTTCGGTCGCGGAGAGTCGATCAGGCGAGCGTACAATGCTGGATGCAGTCAGGACTTAGGATGTCTCCACAATTGGAGAAGCTGAACATCCCGTCGTCGATCTATACTTAGAGACGTTGACGATGGTAGAGCGGCTGCACCGCCGCCTGCTCGACGTCATTAAGGACGAATTCGACCGGCGCGGGCGTTCGGACGTCAACGCGATCCAGGCGCTCCTGCTCTTCAATATCGGAGACAAGGAACTCACCGCGGGCGAGCTGCGCACCAAGGGCTACTACCTTGGATCGAACGTTTCCTACAACGTCAAGAAACTGGTGGAGCAAGGTTTCCTCCACCACGCCCGCTCGCGCGTCGACCGCCGCGCGGTGCGCATCAGCCTGACCGAGAAGGGCAAGGACGTTCACGAGATCGTGGCGGGCGTCTACATCAAACACGCGCGCACGATCGAGCAGATCGGGGGCGTCCCCGGAGGCGAACTCGCTCGCGTCAACCTGTCCTTGCAGCGTCTCGAACGGTATTGGACCGACCAGATCAAATATCGTCTCTGAAACCTTTCGTTCACCAAATCCTCGGCAATCGCGGGGGCGTCCGGGCTCGGATCGCCCCTTTTCTGTCGTTATGGCTGCGAACGACATAAAATCGCCCGACTACCCCCTATGCTTCGCCAGCGCTAACCATAAAATTGCTTTCGGCCGAGACTGTCCTTCACAGGAAGGCTCATGGGTGGCCGGAAAGTGCGCTTCCTTGGGGAGTCTTGAAGTCGATGGGTGACGGAACGGTTTCGTGGCGGCGCCGCCGCGCTCTTCTCGGCGCGGCGGCATTCGCCGTCTGTGGCTTCATGTCGGCGTCCTTCGTCGCGACGGCGGCTGACGATGACTTGCAGGCTGAGTGGCCGCAAAGCTACGAGACCTCGCCGGAACTCGCGGTCAGGCGTGAATCCACTCCGGTTCTGTCGGCCGAGACGATCTCGGCGACCGAGGCCGCCATCCAGAAATATCAGGAGCTTGCCGCGAAGGGCGGCTGGAGCCCGGTGCCGTCGGTTGGCGAACTTCAGATCGGCTCCAAGAGCCGGGCGGTCGAAGCTCTGCGAGCGCGCTTGGTCGCGACGGGGGACCTCGACACGATCGCCGGGCAGGGCGAGACGTACGACTCTTTCGTCGAAGCCGGCGTCAAACGCTTTCAGGCGCGCGATGGCCTTAATCGGAGCGGCGTCGTCGACAAGGAGACGCTTCAGGCGCTCAACGTCGGCGCCGAGGCGCGGCTGCAGCAGCTCGAGACCAATCTGGTCCGTCTGCGCTCCTATTCGGGCGATCTCGGTCCGCGCTTCGTCATTGTCAATCTTCCAGCGGCTTCGGTCGAGACGGTTGAAAATGGCGTTGTCTACTCGCATCACCGCGCCGGCGTCGGCCGCATCGACCGGCAATCGCCAATCATGCAGACGAGGGCGACCGAGATCAATTTCAACCCGTTCTGGCACGTTCCACCTTCGTTGATCAAAAAAGACCTGATTCCGAAGATGAAGGCCGACCCCAACTATCTGGCGGACGAGAAGATCCATATCCTGGACAGCGCCGGGCAGGAGGTTTCGCCCTCGTCGATCAATTGGAACACCGATCAGGCGACGCACTTCACCTACCGACAGGATACCGGCGCCGACCTCAATTCGCTCGGCTTCGTACGCATCAACATCCCGAACCCCTACGGCGTCTACATGCACGATACGCCTGAGAAGGGCGTGTTCGGCGACGACTTCCGCTTCGTGTCATCGGGCTGCGTGCGCGTTCAGGACGTGCGCGACTATGTCGCCTGGCTGCTCAAGGACAACCCGGGCTGGAGCCGCGATCAGATCGACGAGACGATCCGCTCCGGCCAGCGCGTGGACGTCAAGCTGACCACGCCGGTCCCGGTCTACTGGGTGTACATCACGGCTTGGGCGACGCCGGACGGACTCGTGCAGTTCCGCCCCGACATCTATCAGCGCGACGGGGCCGGCCCCGGACCGATCGCGTCCGCTGTTCCCTCGCAGCCGATGGCAGTTCCGCAGGAATAACGGCAACGGCGGACGCTCGGCGGCCGTCGATCCGGGACCGACGGTTTCCGCCAATACCTGTCCAGGGGCGAACGTATATCAGGCGGCCGTCTGGAGGTCCGGGAAGGTCCGACAAAGAGGAGCCGTCATGTACGTTGTCTTCGACATCGGCAACGTGCTCATTGGCTGGAACCCGCGTAATCTCTTCCGCAAGGTGATGGGCGACCGGCGGATGGAACAGCTGTTTTCGACCGCACTCAGCATGGATTTCGTGCGACACACGGACGTTGCTGGGAGCTTCGCGGACGCGGTCGAGGAACGGGCGGCCGCCTACCCGGAATTCGCGGAGGCGTTGCAACTCTTTCGCCGCCGCTGGCTCGAGACCCTCGGTCCGCCGATCGAGGCGAATGTCGAGCTGCTCCGCCGCCTTCGCGCCTCGAAGCGGCCAGTGTATGCGCTGAGCAACTTCGCCGCCGAGACCTTCGCCATCGCCGAAGACTTGCATCCTTTTCTCAAGGAGTTCGACGTGCGCGTCATTTCGGGTCACGTCGGCGTCGCAAAGCCCGATCGACGCATCTACGAGGTTCTGTTCGAGCGTGTCGGGCACGCTCCAAACGAGTTGCTGTTCATCGACAACTCGCTCGCCAACGTCCACGCCTCGGAAGCGCTCGGCATGCCGGCGATCCACTACACCCCGGACCTCGACCTTGAGCAGGAGCTTTGTGCGCGGGGCGCGCTGACCTGAGGCGAGGCGACCCGGCGAAGCTATCTTCCGAGGTCGGCGTTGAGCGCGGCCGGATGCCCCATGTCGAGGCAGTTGCGCCGCCCCTCGTCGAGGCACCGCGCGATTTCCCGTTGCCGCTCGATGGCGGTGAAGGCCCAATAGCCGAGCGCCGCGATCACCACGACGGCTATCAGCGCGACCAGGTTCGCCCGGTTCGAGCCTGACGGCTCCTCGCCACCGTTTTCGGATCGCATCCCGCTCATGCGCTCAGGCTTCAGCAAGCTAACCCCGATGAGCGTCGCGCTCGCAAAAGACCGTACTTGGAGGCGAAGGGCCATTCAAGTTCCCGCCGCCCGCGGCAATCACGCCTCAGTACGGCTCGAAGATGGCGCGCAGCCGTCATTGAGCGCGTTCGGTCGCGACCATGTTCGGCCGCCGTCACGGCAGTTTCCTGATGAACCCGGCGAGGCGCATCAGGCCCTCCGGCCAGGGGCCATGGCCGCTATCGGCGTCGAGGCCGCCGGCTTGTCCGGCGTCGATCAGATCCGCGCCCCATTCGGCCGCGAGCGCGGCGACGTCGTCATAGTCGCCCTCGGCGTCGTTGCGGCTGGCGACGACGACCGCCGGCCAGGGCAGTGGAGCGCCGGGCAGGGGCCACGCGCCGCCTGTCACGCGATCGAGGCCCGCGCGGTCGGTCGGGGAGACAAGGAAGGCGCCGCGGATGTCTGCGCCCCCGAGCCCGAACGCGGCGCTGGCGATGGCTGCCGAGCCGATCCCGTGGCCGACGAACAGCACGGGCCGTGTGGCTGTGCGGACGGCGTCCGCGATGGCGCCGGTCCATGTCTCCAGCCGCGTTGAGCGGACATCGTCCGGCGTCACGATGCGGGCGGTTGAGAGCTTGGCGGCCCATCGGCTCGGCCAGTCGTCTTCATCGGCGCCGCCCAGACGGGGAACGATCAGAACGTCGAAGTCGGAAATGCGCATCAAAAACGCCTAGCCGGGATGCATGGCGAAACAAGGGGCATGGCAGCTCCGGGGACGCCCGGCACGCAAAGCACCGAGTCGTTTTGTCCACAGTCAATGTGTCACAAATATAGCTGATGTTGCGTTAAACAGCGGCGTGTCGTGGCTACTCGGTAGCAAGCTTGAATTTAGAATCAAGTTTCGTCAATATTGAAGATAACGCGTCGCGAAAAACGGCGGAGAGGATAAGGGTCATGAGAGCGCATTATGGGTCGACTCTCGCCGCGGCGTTGCTGGCGATGGCGTTCAGCATTAGCGACGGGGCCGCAAGCATCATCCTGGCGCCCAACCCGCCGCCGGCGGCCACGACCGCAACCAATGTGTCCCCTGACCCCGACCTTTCGGTGACGACCACCGCCCTCACCTACCAGGCGGCCGCTGATCAGGCGATGAACACCGCATTGGGTGCGCAGTTTCCAACGTGGAAATTCATTTACCTAAACAACGGACTGAACGGAACGTTGACCATCAACAGCTACGCGCCAGAGGTGCTTGGCGACGACTTCGGCGGGGCGGAGATCAGCGCGACTTACGCGCCGGGGGCCGGTGATCCCGTGCTCGCCGATCTCCACTTCATCCAACTCGTTACGACCAACCTTCCGCTCGGCGGCGGAGGCGTCAACGGCTACATCGACCCGCTGCCGAACGACGATACACTGCCTTTCTATTGGACGACGGCGGAGGACGGGACCTCTAAGGCGAACGGCTCCTATACGTTTGCCGATTTCTCGAAGAGGCTCCCGCCCTCGGGATCGGCCTCGACAACCTGGAGCAGCGAACTGCTGCTGGCCTCGTGGACGGATCCGGGCGGCGCCGATTGGATCGACCAGGCGCCCCCCGCAGGCCAGACCGTCTTTGTCTATGACGGCGTCAACTGGGGCTGGACGCTGACCGACCCAGCGGATGCGGTTCCGGAGGCCGGCGCCTGGTCGCTCATGATCGCCGGGTTTCTTGGGCTTGCCGCAGTCGCGCGGCAGCGCAAGGGCTCGGCGGCTTGAGGTGAAGGCGGGGGACGCTCGGACGGATGGGATGTCGCCGTTCGCACCGCGCGCCTGGGCGGCCGGCGTTTGGCTCCTCGTTTCGTCAGGCGCGTTCGGGGCGTCTGCGGTGACGCTGGAAGTCGGCGACCGTGTATCTTTGCCCGCCTCTCCCGACGCGCAAATTTCCTTGAAGGATGCCCGCTCGGGGAGGATTGTCTATGTCGAGAGCGGCGGACTGAAGCTCGTTGCGCTCAACCCGGACGGCCACGTCGCCTGGATCGCGGACATCGCCGCCGCAGCGAGGGGGAAGCCGCCGGCGCCGATCCGCAATCTGCGTCTGGACGGCCGAAATCTGGAGGCGACGTGCGGAAAGCGCGACACGTTCGTCGTCGACGTCGATACCGGCGCTGTCCGGTATCTCGGTTCGGACTAAACCGGACCGATTGTGTCGTCACGGGCGGCAGAGTCGTCGGTATTGGCGGCTGCGCCGCGCCGGCCGACGAACAGGACCGGCCGGCCGCACGCGACCTCGACGATCGCGCCATCCAGTCACGCGGATGACCCCGCCGCCGCGGAGGGAAGCAGCGGAAGCCAGCGCCGCGAGGCGCTGTAGATCGTGTTCCGGCTCGCTTCCCGCACGGCGACATGGGTGAAGCCCAAGACAGCCGGATAGTTGTAGGCCTCGTCGGCGGACGCGACGCGATCACCAGACAAAAGAGGAGCGCGCTCGGCTTGAGGAGTTCGTCCGCAAGGGCAAGCGCGCCGGTCATCTGCTGACGAAAGCCCGCATTCTATTGAAGGCGGACGTGTCGGAAGCTGGCGACGGATAGTGCGACAGCTGGATGGCCGAGGCGCTGGGCGCCAGCGTCGCGACGGTCGAGCGGACGCGGCGGCAACTCGTCGAGGAAGGCTTCGAAGCCGTCCTGACGCGCAAGTGCAATCCCAATTCCGCCCCGCGCCGGATTTCGACGGCGCCGCGGAAGCCAAGCTGATCGCGTTGGCTTGCGGGCCGGCTCCGGCGGGCCGCGCCAGATGGACGCTAAGTCTCCTGGAGGAGAAGGTCATCGAACTGCAGATTGTCGAGAGGGCCAGCGACACACCCCCACACCCCCCCCCCCCCCACGTTCGCGCCGCTGGAAGGCTGGCGCTACGTGAAAGTCACCGACCGCCGCGCGGCCGTCGATTACGCCTACGCCCTCAAGGAACCTGTCCGATACGCATTTTCCCGCAGCCGACAAGATCGTTCTGGTCCAGGACAATCTCAGCACACATACGACCGCGTCGCTCTACGAAGCCTTCCCCGCCGCCGAAGCGCGTCGCCTCGTCGAACGGTTCGAGTGGCATTACACGCCCAAGCACGGAAGCTGGCTCGACATGGCCGAATCCGAACTCGCCGTTCTCTCGACCCAGTGTCTCGATCGCCGCATCCCCGACAAGCCAGAACTGATCGCCGAAGTCGCATCTGGGACCTGCATCGCAACACCCATCACGCCAAGGCCGACTGGCAATTCACGACCGCCGACGCCCGCGTCAAGCTCGCAAGGCTGTACTCTCAGTTCGAATGACTCGGACCACTACTCGCGCCAAGCCAAGGCGAGTGCGGAAGGAAACGGCAATCGCGCCGGCGAGCGCGTCGACTATTCTTCGAGCTCGCTGTCCCAGTAAAGATAGTCCATCCAACTGTCGTGCAAGTAGTTCGGCGGGAACGCCCGGCCGTTCTGGTGCAGATCGTGCACCGTCGGCTGATAGGGCTCCGTCGCCGGCCACATTCGCGCGACCGACGGCAGCATGTCCGCCTTCCGGAGATTGCAGACCGAGCAAGCGGCGACCACGTTCTCCCAGCTCGTCACGCCGCCCTTGGAGCGCGGGATGACGTGGTCGAACGTCAGCTCCTCCCGCTCGCCGCAGTACTGGCAGGTGAACCGGTCGCGCAGGAAAACGTTAAATCGGGTGAACGCCGGGAAGCGGGTCGGCTTGACGTAGCTTTTCAGCGACACGACCGAGGGAAGCCGCATCTCGAACGATGGGCTGCGAACCAGCGTCTCGTATTCGGAGAGGATGTTGACCCGGTCGAGGAAGACCGCCTTGATAGCGTCCTGCCAGCACCAGATGGACAGGGGATAATAGCTGAGCGGCCGAAAGTCCGCATTCAACACGAGAGCCGGGCAGTTGCCTGGCGAAAGCGCTTGAACATGAACAGTCACGAAAACGCTCCGTACCTCCATTGGCAACGAAGCCGGACCGCACCCGACCGCGCCTTTACTCTACAGCTAGCGTGACACCCTTGTGAAGGCCCGAGATTTTATGGTTTTTCAAGGGCTTCGCCACGGCATGCGGAGACAGGCGGACGAATCAGTCATCGCGCCTGACGCTCGATGGCTTCCATGTCGGCGTCCGAAAGGCCGAAATGGTGGCCGATCTCATGCACCAGGACGTGGGTGACGACGGCCTCGAGCGTGTCCTCGCCGTCGCACCAGGCGTCGAGCAGGGGCCGACGATAGAGCCAGATCATATTGGGCAGTTGCCCCGTCTCATCGGTCGCGCCGCGGTCCGACAGGCCCCGCCCGCGAAACAGGCCGAGCAGGTCGAATTCGCTCTCGATCTCCATCTCGTCGAGCGTTTCGTCATCGGCAAAATCCACGACCTGAATGACGAGCCCTTCGCAGAGTCTACGGAACTGCGCCGGCAGCCGCTGAAAGGCCATGTCGGCGAGCGCCTCGATTTCCTCCAGGGTCGGCGCGCTGAGGCGTCCGACGGCGCTCGCGTCGGCAGGGCTCATGTCGGCGTCCGTGTGGGCTGGCGGCTCGAGTTCGATCGATCGGACGCGAGCGGCGTCGAGGCCGTCGACCAGGCGCAACATGCGCTCGGCCAGCGCGGCGCGGACCTTTTCGGCGGCCTCGGGGAACTCCGCAAGCACCCGGCGAAACGTCTCGCGCGGAATGCGGGTGAGCACAGTATCTTCGACCGCCCGGGCTTCCACCCGTCGGACCACCGGCGCATAGAGCGCGCTCTCGCCGATCAGCGCTCCGGTGGTTACCCGTCGCCCGCCGTCGGGCGAACCGCTCGGGTCCTGAACAAGCACCGCGCCGGACTGAACGAAATAGGCCGCCTCGCCCGCCTCGCCCGCGCTGAACAGCGTCTCACCTGCGCGCAGGCGTTGTCTCGCGCAGGAAAACGCGACGAGTTGCACCGCCTCGCGCGGCATCAAGCTGAACGGACGGGTCCGCGCCAGCCGCGCGACATCGGCGTCGAGCGTCACCCGGAGGGCCCCTCGTGGGCGGCGATGAGTTTGTAGCCGCCGGCCTCGGTGACGAGGAGTTGCGCGTCCGCCGGATTGTCCTCGATCTTCTGCCTGAGGCGGTAGATGTGCGTTTCGAGGGTATGCGTGGTGACGTTGGAATTGTAGCCCCAGACGTGCTTCAGCAGCGTCTCGCGCGCCACCGGCTGCTGGTCGGCCCGGTGCAGGAAGCGCAGGATCGCCGCCTCCTTCTCGGTCAGCCGAAGCTTGACCCCCTTTGCGTTGATCAAATTCTTCGAGGTCGGCCGGAACAGGTAGGGCCCAACCTTGAACTCGCTGTCCTCGCCGGCTTCGTATTGCCTGAGCTGGGCTCGGATCCGGGCCAGCAGCACGACGAAACGGAACGGCTTGCCGACATAGTCGTTCGCGCCCGAGTCGAGCCCCTGCACCGCGTCTGCGTCCTCATCGTGCGCGGTCAGCATGATGATCGGGCGGCGATAGCCGTCGCGGCGGAGTTGCCGGACCGCATCCCGGCCGTCGCGGTCGGGCAGGCCGACATCCATCAGCACGATGTCCGGGTTGGTCTCCAGCGCCTTTGTCAGCGCCTCCTCGGCGGTCGAGGCGCTCTCTACCTCGAACTCGGGATGCAAAGCGAGTTGCTCGGCAAGCGCGCTGCGCAAATCGACGTCGTCGTCCACGATCAGGATTCGTCGCGGCTGATTCATGACCGCAGTTTACCTGTTGCGTCGCCGCCCCGCTAGGGCGCAACGCCGACTTGCCCGCGCGATCGGTCGAACGCAAGAGGCTGCGGCGGCCTCGGCCGCCTGAAACATCTTCGTTCTTAACCCGTCCGGCGACTTGCCGCTGAAACGTCCCGCGCGCCATCGGCGACGGATTCCTCGAGCCCTCTCGGACAACAACGTCGACAATCCCGTCGGGGTCTTCAAGCTCCGCCGGCGCCGGCCGTTTGGCCGCTACGGGGAAGGTGATAGGGTGGGACGACCGGCTGTGAGGGGCCCATGCGCGTTCATTGGTTTGGCGCCGCCGCGGCGATCTTCGCTGTCGCTTCCTCTTCCATCGGGCTCGCCGAGCCGCTCTCGTTCAAACCCGACGCCTTCGGCTTCCAGTTCAACGCGGCTGCCAAACGGCTCGGCGTCGACACCCGGCTGGCCCTGCACACGTGCAAGACTGGCGGTCCCACATGCAGCTATCAGACGTCCACCGGACTCTATTGCTTTGCCTTTACAGAGTCCGTCTCGACTGTCGATTCTGTTATGTGCATTGCGGGCGGAAAGAACGCATCTGACGATTTCATGATGCTTTTCACCGTTCTCCCTTCGATGTTTCAGCCGCCAGCGTCGTCCGATGAGCGGGCCATCGCCATGCAGAGGGTCGTCGAACAGTTCGAGCGATCCGGGCGTCAGCACGGCGAGGCTTTCCTCCATGACGTGACCTACACCATGGCCAAGACGCCCGGGCTTGGCCTGATGCTCACCGCCGATGCCAGGCGCCGTTAACCCGTTTGAGGCCGGCTTTGAACGGGGCCCGGCCAAAACCGCCCATTCCCCGGCCATCCCCGCAGGTCATCAGATCTTGCGCGCGATAAATGGCCGTGCGACCTGCAAAGGCGTTTTCCCGCCTCTCCCGGACCCTTGCGGGAGGATCAGGCAGGAGCGCCGCACGGGGACCGACTCAGCGGTTTCGCCGAGATTTCCGGCCTGACCGTGCAGGCGTGGCGGCCAAAGGACCGAGCGTCCGGAGCAAGCCGGCGTACTCGCTTCGCCACTTTTCGTATTCCGATGGGAGAATCCCAGCGAGCCAAAGCGCCTCGGCCATGGGCCTCCCATCCGCCACGAGGAGATCAATCACGCGAAGTCTTTCGAGAATCTCGCTGGGACTGAGGGTTCGTCTGGCCATGCCACGTGCGCCCGTGCAACCGGCGGCGGCCGGTCCGCGCCCACGCTTATGCGCGGCGACGCCTCTCCGGGAATTGGCCGGCGGATGAAGCTTCCTCAACAAAGCCAGAGGTTGGCGGTCGCGCGCCATCGCGCCAGAGGCCGCCGGCCGGATGCGCTAAACCCGCTCCGTTCATTGAGAAATCGTAATGCCCCGAGCAAAGGCCGGACACGTCGGGACGCATAGGATCGCACAGTGCCGGCCGCCCTCCGCGGTGGCGAGACAAGAGGAAACAGCAACAGGAGTGGAAATTCCATGTCCAGCCAAAACCCCTTCGAGACCTTGCGGCTCCGAAACGGCATTTTAGCCGGCGCCGCCGCTGTTGCGCTCATTGCGGCGGGAGCCGTCGGCGAGGGCGCGTTGACCGCCGCCCCCGTCGCCCACGCCGCCGCCATATCGACCGCCAACCTTCCGTCACAAAATCTGCCTTCGTTCGCGTCGCTGATCGATCGCGTCAAACCAGCCGTCGTTTCCATTCGGGTGAAGGCCGTCAGCGCCAGAGATTCGAGCGGCTTGAGCGGGGAACTGGATAACCTGCCGCCCCAGATCCAGCGGTTCTTCAAACAGTTCGGCAAACAGGACAATGTCCCCTCCAATCCTCGATCCGTCATCTGGGGCGAGGGCTCGGGGTTCTTCATCTCTCCGGACGGCTATATCGTCACCAACAACCATGTGGTGCACGACGCGAAGTCCGTCACCGTGACGACGGACGACGGCAGGACGCTGGACGCCAAAGTCATCGGAACCGACCCGAAGACCGATGTGGCGCTCCTGAAGGTCGAACAGGCGGGGAATTATCCCTATGTGTCGTTCGCCAGCGAGGCGCCGAGGATTGGCGACTGGGTCGTCGCGATCGGCAATCCTTATGGTCTCGGCAACACGGTCACGGCCGGAATTCTTTCGGCTAAGGGTCGCGACATCGGCGACGGCCCTTACGATCGGTTCCTGCAGATCGACGCTCCGATCAACAAGGGCAATTCCGGCGGGCCGACCTTCAACGAGGAAGGGCAGGTCGTCGGGGTGAACACGGCGATCTATTCGCCCTCCGGCGGAAGCGTGGGCATAGGCTTCGCCATACCGTCGGACACCGTCCAGCAGGTCGTGGACGAACTGGAGCACGGCGGCGTGGTCAGGCACGGTTATCTCGGCGTGCGAATTCAGCCGGTCGGCCCGGATATTGCGCAAGCCATGGGCCTGAACAGCGCGAATGGGGCCATCGTCGATCAGACCCTGCCGGGAACGCCGGCCGCCAACGCAGGTCTGCAAAGCGGCGACATCATCACCAAGGTTAACGGCGGCGAGGTCAAAGACGCGGGCGATTTGACCCACACGATCGGCATGATGAAGCCAGGCGACCATGTCGATCTCACCTATCTGCGCAACGGCCAGGAGAAGACGGCCAGCGTATCGCTCTCGTCGCAGCAGTCCGAGAAGGTGGCGAGCGCGAGCACGCCGACGCCGGAGGCGCTGGGCCTCCAGCTCGCTCCGGCGGGCGAGGTCGCGGGCGCCAGCAAGACCGGCGTTGCGATCGTCGGCGTCGATCCGGGCGGCGTCGCCGCGGAGAAGGGATTGACCGCCGGCGACGTCATTCTCGACGTGGCGGGCAAGCCCGTGACGACGCCGCAAGACGTGCGGTCCAGCATCGCTTCGGCCCGGCAGGCGGGAAAGAAGGCGATTCTGATGCGGATTTCAGACCGCCGGTGGGGACCGCTTCGTAGCCTTCTCGTTCCCGAACGCATGACGCCGGGAGAGGCCCGATCTGGGAGAGCTCCGGTTCGGTCCGGAGCCTTCCAGGTACGCCTGGCTCTCACGGCGGGCCCCGCCATCCTGCGGGCGGCCTCCGGGTCTCCCCCGACTTCTGCCTAACTACCTTGCAAGTCCCCGGGTTTGAGGAGATCGCTCCGGGACAGTAGGCGCCGTCCACGGTTGGCTCGCCGCCGTCCAGCGTCTCCGCCGCGGCCCCCCTTCATCGCAGCCGGACCGGAATGACCTCGATGGTGAGTTGCACCGCGTCGCCGAGGCCGTAGTACGAATAGGCCGGCCGCGACACCGCCCTCAGGAACAAGAACAGGTTCAGCCGCAGGCGTTTGAACAGGCTGCTCCGGCGCGACGGCAGCAGGTGGTCCTGCATGATGTGCACGATCCACTGATGCGGGTCGGCCGGAAGGTCGATCTCCTCGTGCCGCGCCAGGTCTTCCAGCGCCTGCTCGACGTTGGGATCCTCGAGGAAGCCAAAAGACAGCTCGACGCCGATCACGCTGCCTTTGGCCGGGCTGCGGTCGAACACGGTGACGTGATAGCGGCTACCGTGGATGTGGGGGGTCTTCTTATGGCTGACCTCGACGAAGATCAGGTTGCGCGGCAGCATGCCGGTCCGTTCGGCGATCAGGCGGATGAGAGATGGCGCGCGGTCGCCGAGCCCGCGCAGCGGCCGGGGCGACATGATGAGCGCGTTGCGTTCGAGAAAGGCGCTGCTTCTCCGATGCAGCGTGACGATCTCGGACAGGGTGAGCGTCGCCTTGGCGTTGTGGGCGGCGTAGGTCGCCTTGCGGCCCCAGCGCCAAGTCGCCATCATGGCGAAGGCGGCGGCGCCGACCGCGATCGGGACGTACCCGCCCTCCAGGAGCTTCAACGAACTCGCGGCGAGATATGTCGTATTCAGCGCGGTCAGCGGCCCCCAGACGAGCGCCGTGCGCGTCGGACTCCAGCCCCAATGGCGCTGGGCGACGGGGATCATTGCGACCGACGTGAGGACCAGCACGCCGGAGACGGCCAGTCCATAGGCGGCCGCCAACGCGGCGCCGGACCGAAAGACGAGGACGAGCGTCACGCAGCCGACCAGCAGCGCCCAGTTGACCACGGGGATATAGACCTGCCCCTCGTGCGCGTGGTGGGTATGCTCGATGTCGAGGCGGGGGAAAAGGCCGAGCCGGATCGCCTGCGAGATGAGCGAGAAAACGCCGGTTATCAGCGACTGCGAGGCGATCACGGCGACGGCTGTCGCAAGGACCACCATCGGGATCACGAGATCTTGCGGGGCGAGCGCAAAGAACAGCTTGTCCTGCGCGACCGGGGCGCCGCCGAGGAGATGGGCGCCCTGGCCTAGGTAGTTCAGAAGGAGCGCCGGATAGACGATGGCGTACCAGGAAAGCCGGATCGGCGCTGCGCCAAAATGGCCGACGTCGGCATACATGGCTTCGCCTCCCGCGACCACCAGCATGACCGCGCCGAGCAGTTCCAGCGTCTCGATGAGATCGGAGCGGGCAAGGAGACGCAAGCCGTGCAGAGGGTTGAGGGCGGCGAGGATCTGCGGTTCGCGCGCGATTGCGGCCGCGCCGAGGGCCGCCAGCACGACGAACCAGAGGAATGCGACCGGTCCGAACACCGAGCCGACCCGCGAAGACCCCTTGTACTGCACGGCGAACAGGCCGATCAGCAGACCGATCGTCACCGGTCCGACGACGGCCGTGAGACCGGGTCGGGCGACGTCCAGGCCTTCGACCGCCGACAGGACGCTGATCGCTGGCGTAATCATGCCGTCGCCGATGAGCAGGCCGGCGCCGCCGATCAGCGCCCACAGCATGACGCGAACCCGGCGATCCTTGCGGTCGTGCAGGAGGCCGTAAAGCGCGAACAACCCGCCTTCACCGTCGTTCTGGGCGCGCAGCACCAGGAGCGGATACTGGACTGCGACCACCAGTGTAAGGGACCAGAGCGCGAGCGACGCGGCGCCGACGGCGTCCAGAGCCGAGTGCGACCGTGCGACGCGGGCGATGAGATCCATCGCATAGAGGGGCGAGGTCCCGATCGACCCGAAGACGACGCCGAGGGCGCCGAGCGCCGACGGTCCCACGCCCCCCTTCGGCGCATGATGGCGCTCGCGCCCGGCGGCCCCGGCGCGGCGGGAAGGTTCGGCGAGCAGAGTCATCGGCGGTCGCTTCTACAAGCCCATTCTGCATAGCGAATGTTAACCGGCAATGCCGTCCGCCCGCGACACTTGCGCCCAGGCCCGACATGGTCTAGGGCCGCCCGATCTGGACGAACACCCATCGGGACATGAAGGAGACGGGCTTTGGCCGCAACCGCGTCCGTAAAGCCGATCAACTGGCTCAATATCTCGACGCTGGCCAGCGTCGCAATTCTCGTGGGCGCCGAATTGATCGGGGCCGCGGCTGCGGCCGGCTGGGCGATTGGCGGCCTGTTCTTCCTCGGCACGCTGATCACCCATCTCCTCCAGGCGGCCTTTGTCCTCCTCGCGCTGGTGGGGCTGTTCTACTTCCTGCGGGCCGCGATGGCGCACGAGAGGCTGCGCGGATAGGAGCGGGAGAGGCGCTGGCGCTGGCGTCATTTCGAGGGCGGTCGCGGTCGGACGAGATGCGATCAGGCGGGACGACGCCGTTTGCGGCGCTCAAGCTGGCGGGGCTCGCGGTCGGATCGCTTGACGTCGATGTCGCGGCGGGGCACGGCGGCGCCAATCCTTGCGACTGCGGATGGGAGCCGCGCGGCGACGCCGATGCCGAATCCATGAAGGCCTCGCTGGCGTGTTCCGCAACAGCGACGCCGCCGCCGTCTCGCCCGGCGGCGCAGGTTGGCCACGCTTGAGATCGGATTCTTGACCTGAGCCCGTCATCCTGTCGCGGGGACATTGCGATCATTGTCGCGGACGCCGCAATATCTGCAAAGGCGGCGCTGTAATGCGACGGAAATACCGAGAAGGAAGAGGCCATTGAAGAACGGCCTCTCCCGATGGTGAAAGTGTCGCTCAGATGGCGACAGCGGCGCCCTTCCGCGAACTGCGGTAGCCAGCGAAGCCGAGGCCGACGAAGCCGAGCGCCATCGTCGCCCAAGTAGACGGTTCGGGGACCGGCGTCGGCAGCGACAGAACTTCGTTGTAAAGTTCATTGCCTACGAGCGAATGTACGTACGTGGATGGATGGGCGGAGTAGTAATAGAAATATGTGTTCGGCGCTGAACAGGAAGGCGTGGAGCCGAAGCTCTTACACGCATCCGTCGTATTGCTCAGTCCGTACAACGACGGATTGTTATGAATATAGTCGTAGTCCGGGCCCCAATTGCTTAGATTAAAGGTGGCGTCCGGATATTCAGCCTGGAGCTCCGGCACCAGAGACTTCGTAACCGGGGTTGAAATTGTCGGCGCTGTCGGTAAATGGCGGCACGGACGCCGGCAACAGGGCGATCTCGAAGATGCGGGCGCCCAACGCGTAGAGCGTGGCCACCTGTGAAGCCGTTGCGTCATTGACCTGACCCGAAGTGACCTTAGTGTGGTCGTTCAAGCCGCCCAACAAGAAAAATAGCGAACTGTCCGGGTTGAACGTCACTTCATCCGACTTCACGTAGTTTTGAAATTCTGCGACCTGCTGTGTGAGGCTCCGTGGCTGGACAGCGGGCGGAGTTCGGCCCGACAAAGACGCGAGCGCCGCTCTCCGCGAAGTTGACGCCATCCGTGCCGGGATCCGGATTTTTAGACGTGGTCAGCGTGATCCCAAAATCCTGCGCCAAGTACCCAACAACGGTTGGGCCATTTGACAATTCAACGTATGCGCCAGTGTCGGAATAACTGTCCCCAAAAACGAAGAGATCGTTGATGACGACGGCCGAGGCGGGCGTTGACTGAAAGGCGCCGCAGTGGCAGAACTGATGCTTAATGACGCGCAATGTACTGGTGCATAAACATCTCAATATAGGTGACATGGTGGGTCAACCCCTTCATTAGTCGAAGAAATCCGCAACTTATCTGTCAGTTTAGATTGTAATCATTGTTATCCGACACCTATACACGCAGTCGCGTGTATCGCTATTTTGAACGTCTGTATGGCCGCCAGCAAAGGGGATGGCTCGACATCCGGCAGCGGAGAACTGCCGTTCCGTCTTGAATCTTCTTGTTGATTGAGCACGGGATTGATTGGGGGCGGCCGTATGTCGCCGCTCGCCGCCGTCCAGAACGTCGTTCTTAAGCGACGGCTTCAGCGCTCCCGATAAAGCGCCCGCCAGCCCTCGGATTGCGCCGCGTGCGCCGTCTCGACCGAAGACCGGGCCGATCGGGTTGTGCCTCTGCTCCTGCGCAGCCACGACAAACGGCGCCGAGAGGCAGAGCGCGAAACCCATCCCGCGCGTCGTCAGCCAGCAACGCGGCCGGCGTGAATGCTTGCAGCGAGCGAGAGAATTGCAGAGGCCCGCTCGCTTTGGCCGAACCCTCGCGCGCGGCGAACTCGGGCCCAAGCCCGAACCGGAAGGCCCCCAGACGTCCCCGACAAAGGGACCCGAGCGCGTCGCCATCACGCGCGACTTCGATAACTCGGGGTTGGTCAGCCTTTTCCCGCAAGGCTTGCTTTTGTCCGGAGTTGAGCCCAAGTTGGCGCAGTTACAACCTCGGACGTGTTGTTGTGAGCCCGACGGCGCGACCGCCTTTGACCGTCAGCGGATTTGCCGCGCGCGCGGCGCTCGCCGCTCTTCGGGCCCGGTCAATCGACAACGCGCCCGTGTTGAGGCGAGCGGGGTTGTCCGGGTACGATCCCGACGACCGCCACCGCCGCATTTCCGCGGTCGGCCAGGCGCGGTTGGTCGAGTTGGCGTCCGCTGCGGCCGGCGACACGGCGTTCGGGCTTCACCTCGCGATGGAGGCGAACCCCAAGGAAGCGGGTCTTCTCTTCTATGCGGTCGCCGCAGCCGGGAACGTCCGCGAGGCCCTCGAACTCTTCGCCCGCTACTCGCGAGTTGTCAACGACAGCGTCCAGGTTGCGGTCGTCCGAAAAACCGGGGGCGTCACGGTGGCCGTATCCTACGTCGGAATATCACGACATCGATTTCCTCAAATCGTTGAATTTCAGTTCGCCATCGTCGTGAAGGCGATTCGCGAGGTCGCCGGCCGCAAGATCAGTCCGACGCGAGTCGTGTGCGCGCACGCTCGCGGGTCCGGTCAGAAGGAGTTCGACCGGTTTTTTGGCTGCCGGGTCGAGTTCACCGCTCAGGCCGACGCCTTGGACTTTGCCGACGAGACTCTCGGTCTGGCGCTCGTCACATCCGACAAATATCTCTTGGAGACGTTGCGTCCCTTTTGCGAGGCGGCGACAAAAGCCCACCTGTCCGTTCAGAATCCCGTGCGCGTGTCGGTGGAAAACGAGATCTACCGGCTTCTGCCGCATGGCAAGGCGAATCTGGAGACGGTCGCGCGAGCGCTCGGCGCCAGCGCCCGAACGCTCGTGCGCCGACTTGCGGCGGAAGGGACGACGTTCGCCAGGATCGTCGGCGACTTGCGGCATGAACTGTCGCTTCAGTACCTGAAGGGTTCGGACTTCACGATCGCGCAAATCGCCTGGCTGCTCGGCTACGAGCAGCCGGAGTTGTTCACCCACGCTTTCCGGCGCTGGACCGGCCAACCGCCTTCGCAGATCCGATCCGCCTCGGCTGGCTAGGCCCTTCCTACGACGCTCGTGTAACAGTGGATTGGCGTGGATTTGCAGAAGACTGGCGCGCAAGAACAGGACCGAACCGGTGAAATCGCTCATTCAGGAACGGCAAGCTGACCTTGCCCCCAAGGCGATGCTTGCGCCAACCCGGAGCCCCGCCCAGAGCATTCCCCTTCTCTGGCGCGGGGTATTTCGTGTGCAGGCGCGTTTGCGGGACGGACATCGTTCGATAGTGTTCCCCCGTCGCAGCCGTGGCGGGCGGAGCGCAGCGCGCGTCGTCGGATGCGGCCCTGCTGGCGGCTCGAGGTCATCGGCCCATTCGATTTCCTGGCTTTTCTCGACCGTCTGACCGCTATCGCCTGCCGCGGTCCGCGCCCAAGGAAGCGCAGACCGAAGCCTGGAGAAGGGATTGAGCAAAGCGTCGCAGTGGGCCATGCGCTGGAATTGGCCAATTTCCGGGATGGGAGGAATAAAAGTCGGCCGTCGGGTGTTAACCAGATTTTTTTTGCCGCGAAGTGACCGTTGTGAATCCTGGACCGGACCTCGGAAGTGAATTCGCGGCAAAGCTTGCGCAATTGACACGCTCCCGCACTTCGCCAAACTTCTACTCCCCCGCATGACGAGCCGAGGAAGACATGAAGGACCGTTGGGTTTCCGCGTGCGTGCCGGCCGTCGCGAAACCGAAGCGGCTCGCCGCCTGCGCAGCCATTGCGCTCGCCGCTGTCGTCGCCTTTTCTCCAACATCGCAAGCCGCGGACGCCGGCAATTGGGTCGGCTCCTGGGCCGCGAGCCCGCAACCCGCCTGGGCGCCCGATTTTCCGGTCCCGCTCGGACTGCCCGCCAACCTGTGGAAACAAACCATCCGCCAGGACGCCCGCCTGAGCATCGGCGGCGGCAGAGTTCGCATCGTGCTCTCGAACCGATACGGCGCGGCGCCGCTGACGGTCGGGGCGGCGCATATTGCGCTGGCGGGGGAAGCCGGCAAGATCCAGGACGGCTCCGATCACGCGGTGACGTTCGGAGGACAATCCTCGATCGTGATCCCTCCCGGCGCGCCGGTGGTCAGCGATCCCGTCGACATGAGCGTTCAGCCGCTCGCCCTGGTGGCGGTCAGCCTCTATCTCCCCGACATCACGCCGACCAGCACCATTCACTGGGACGGCCACAGACCGCTTACATCGCCGCCGGAAACAAGGTCGCCGACGTGGACTTCAAGGCCGACTCCAAACTTACGCAGCGCCTGTTGCTGAGCGAGATTTTGGTCGATGCGCCGGCGAACGCGCGGGCCGTCGTCGCTTTCGGCGAATTCGATCACCGATGGCGACGGCTCCACGGTCGACGGCAACGACCGCTGGCCCGATCGGCTGGCCGAGCGGTTCGTAAGCCGCGGGGGGCCGCCGGTCGCAATCCTCAACGAAGGTATTTCAGGCGCGAAGGTCCTGTCCGACCGCATGGGCGTCAATGCGCTCGCTCGCTTCGACGCCGACGTCCTCAGCCAACCCAAGGCCGACACGGTCATCCTGATGATGGGCATCAACGACGTGGGCTGGCCCGGCAGCGGCCTCGCGCTCCACGATCCCGAGCCCACCGCCAAGGCCATCATCGAAGGCTACAAGCAATTGATCGCCCGCGCGCACGATCATGGCATGAAGATCATCGGCGCGACTCTCACGCCCTTCGGCGACGCCTTCGCGGGAGGCCCGTTCGACGGCTATTACACGCCAGACAAGGAGAAAATCCGTCTCGCGCTGAACGACTTCATCCGAAGCGGCGCCTTCGACGGGCTGATCGACTTCGACAAGGTCATCGCCGATCCGCGGTACCCCGGCTACTCCCTGCAGAAATTCGACAAGGGCGATCATCTCCATCCGAACGCCGCCGGCTACCAGGCGATGGCCGATGCGATCGATCTCGAGACGCTGACGACCAAGTGACGGGCATTCTCGATGGGTCCACGAATGTCTTCGATAGACTGCGCACAGCCTGTCGCTCACGAGGACGACTTGACCATGTGGCGCTCGATGCGACGGTTGCCGAACCGGCCTTCGTCGGCGTCGCTGCTCGCCAGCGGATTGGCGGCGCCGTAACCCTTGAGGGTCGGCATGTCGGCAGGCGCGCCGTCCTGGCCAGCGCGCCCCGCAGCGCCGCCGCGCGCTTTTGCGACAGGACGACGTTGGCGTCGGCATCGCCGGCGCCGTCGGCGCAGCCGGCGATCTCCTTCCGAGCGGCAGCGCTTCGAGGCTCGTCGCGGCGTCGTCTGGCGGCGTCTCGACCGAGGTTCGCTACGGGCGAACTTCACCTGTTCCTCGTCTTAGGCGGCTTCGCCAAGATCGAGGATTTGCGCGTCGGCGTCGGGGCTAGAAATCGATGCGTTCTATCTTCCAATGCGACAAAGCCCCAATCTGTCGCGATTGGGTCGGAACAGGGCCTGGTTTGCGCCTCGCCGCAGCGCCGTAAGCGTGATCCGACGACCGCGCAGGGCTGATCAGGCGGCCTTGGCCTGAGCTGGGATCGGAGACCGGTTCCAGGGGAGCGGCAGCAGAGAGATGGCTCGGCAGGCTGCTGATTCCGGCGCTTTCTGGCGGTTTACAAACGACTGTGGCGGATGCATCATGCAGCGGCAGGCTGTTTTGGCCTGAAACTCGGGCTGAGCGGAGCTCCTGGCTTGGTGGGTGGTCCCAAATTCCAACGAGCGACGAATTGTCCCATAGGATGCAAATGAAACCGCTGTTTCTGGTATTTCGGTCTTCTCGACGGACATCTTTGACGGCGACGCTCGTTTATTTCGGCCTCGTGTCGTCTGGATCAGCACAAACGCATGTATTATTAGATGTACCAAAGGATCTTTTTGCTTCTTTCTGTTACTTTGATAGCGGCGTTTATTCGCCTGGCGCAACATTTTGTACGAAAGCAGGTACATCGATAATGTGTAAAGGGCCTGGTAAAGACAGCAACTTTGCAATGTGGACGGCCGTTACTCCCGACGAAAGCTGTCAATCCTCCTCCGCTCCGCCGAAGTAAGGTTAAATACTGCGCGCTGGGGTCTGTCGCCCCTGCAGCCGTAATAAGCACTGGCTTAGGTCGACAATTCTTGAGATTGGGTCTTGGCTGTTACTTTACGACGGCGACGTAAGGCGGCTAGCCTTGGCCCGCTTGTAGACGTCAAAAACAATCATCGGGTCGTGAGCGAATCTCGCATATTCGACGTAGGCATGCTTGCCTTGCGCGCGGCGTCCATCGCCCGCTCTAACCTTCCGACCGCCTCGCTGAGGTAGTGTCTGCGCACTTGGTCTGACGCTGCCCTAGTCAGATGGAAGCCATTTTCCAGCGTGATCCGAAAATGCATCCAATTTCATACCGTGCCCGCCCGGTAAACGCAGACACCCGCCATGTATAGACCGACCTGGGCGGCGCGCCGACGCCGTCTGGTCGGCCGCCCAGGGCCTGGTGCAGGCCCCGACCGAGGCGCCGAGCAGAAACTTGGAAAGAGCGCATCGCGAGACGCCTGAATGGCCGCTTCGCCGAAATGGCGGCCATTCGTCCCGCCGCGCGACGAACCCCAGACGGTCAACCAGATGGGAGATAAGCGACCGCCGGAAGCTCAGACTACCCGATCGAGTTCGAGCGGTCAGGCCATACGCGGATCTGTTTCCAATCGGAACGGGCAGCTCTCGTTTCATCCTGCCGGTTCCTGGCGCAATTCATAAATTTGCGACCACGCGTTCGAGTTTGGAACGCACATTCTGTGCAGCTTCCTTGAGGGCCGGGTTGTCGATCGCCAGCATCGAGGCGACGGGATCAATCGCCGCCACTTCGGTTTGTCCGTTCCCTGCATCGCGCACCACAACGTTGCAGGGGAGCATCGTGCCAACCTTATTCTCCAGTTGGAGGGCTTCATGGGCCAGGGCGGGGTTGCAGGCGCCGAGGATGACATAACTCGAGGAAATCGACGCCAATCTTTGCCTTCAACGTCTCCTGGACATTGATTTCGGTCAGCACCCCGAAGCCTTCAGCTCTGAGGGCTTCCTTCGTGCGCGATACGGCTTCGGATTACAGTGACAGTGCGCCGGGAGGCCGGCGAGGAGTAGGTGGTGGAAGTCCACTGCGATGAAGGAGTAGCGAACCGCATCGGCCCCGAGCCGTGCGTCGTCGGCCGCGAGGCCGGGGGCGAAGCGTCGGCAGGGGTGCGCATAGGCCAGCCATTGAGCCGCGAAAGAATTGATTGGGACGCCGACGCCGTTGTCACAGCGGAAGGCGAAACGGGGATGCGCGCCAACGCGAGCGCATGTCCGGTCCTGCGTGGTCGAAGACCCTGGCATGTGGGTACGCTCCCCGACCGGAAACCGGGAGACCTCGACCTTGGCCGCGCGTGAGTTGAGCGGTCCGCATCGGGAAGGTGACGAGCCGAAGCCGATGATGCACGGGGACGAGGGGTCAGACTCCGCCATAGTAGCCGTGAAGCGGACGAACGAGGCCGGGCGACCGGCCGAGGAGTTCGTGGAGCCAAGGGCGGGGGCCGAGGAGAACGCGGAACAGGACGGCACGCCCCGGACACCGAGCCGGCAAGGCGCGTCCCACGGCCTGGAACGCGTACGGCAAACAGCAAGGCTGAAGAAGGAGGAACGGTTCACCGCGCTCCTGCACCACATCGACGCCGACCGGCTTCGGGAAGCCTACTACGCGCTCGAGCGCGAGGCGGCCCCCGGCGTTGATGGCGTGACGTGGGAGGACTACGGCCATGACCTCGAGGCGCGCCTCGAGGACCTGCACGGCCGAATCCACCGAGGAGCCTATCGGGCGCAACCGTCGCGGCGTCGGTTCATCCCGAAGCCCGACGGGCGGCAGCGCCCGCTCGGCATCGCGGCGCTGGAGGACAAGATCGTCCAGCGCGCGCTCGTCGAGGTGCTGAACGCGGTTTACGAGGAGGACTTTCTCGGGTTCAGCTACGGTTTTCGCCCCGGACGCGGCCAGCATGATGCGTTGGACTCGCTATGGGTCGGAATCGACAGCACAAGGGTGAACTGGGTGCTGGACGCCGACATTGCGGGGTTCTTCGATGCGGTCGACCACGCGTGGCTGATCCGTTTCGTCGAGCATCGCATCGGCGACCGGCGGGTGATCCGCCTGATCCGCAAATGGCTGAAGGCCGGGGTGATGGAGGACGGGCAGGTGACGCCGACGGGGACCGGAACGCCGCAAGGCGCGGTGATCTCACCCCTGCTGGCGAACATCTACCTGCATTACGTCTTCGATCTCTGGGCGCAACAATGGCGCAAACGCCACGCCCGGGGACATGTCATCCTCGTGCGCTACGCCGACGACATCGTCGCCGGTTTCGAGCACAAAGCCGACGCCGAGCGGTTCCGGGCGAGCCTGAACGAGCGGATGGCGCAGTTCGCGCTCACGCTGCATCAGGAAAAGACGCGCCTCATCGAGTTCGGCCGCTCTGCGGCGGCGAACCGCGATAGGCGCGGTCTGGGCAAGCCGGAGAGTTTCAACTTCCTGGGGTTCACGCATATCTGCGGACGCACCCGGCGCGGCGGCTTTCTGCTTCGGCGGCAGTCGCGACGCGACCGGATGCGCGCCAAGCTGCATGAACTCAAGGAGGAACTCCGGCGTCGGCGGCACGCGCCGATCCCTGAACAGGGACGATGGCTGCGACGCGTGGTCGCCGGCTGGTGTAATTACCACGCCGTACCCACCAACGTCGCGGCCCTGAGCACCTTCCTGCATCACGTCGGAAACCTATGGCGGCGTGCGCTCCAGCGCCGAAGCCAGAGGGACTGCACGACGTGGGCGAAGATGCGCGCGATCATCGACCGCTGGCTGCCCTCGCCACGCATCCTCCATCCCTGGCCTCGAATACGTTTCGCCGTCAAACATCCAAGGTGGGAGCCGGATGCCTTAATTGGGCCCGTCCGGTTCTGTGCGGGGGGCGCTCAGCAATGAGCGTCCCTACCGCGATTGCGCTCAAACCCCTTTTTACGGGCGGCGGGCCTCGCCTTCGGCTTCGGCCCACGCTTGCCGGGGGCGAGGGTTCGGCCAAGAAGAGCCTCCGCGCCGCGAATGAAGGTCTCGGACCCGAGCGGGCGGCCGATCAGTTCCGAGCGTCTGAGCGCCATGAACGCCGGATCGTCGGCGTCGGTCTCCATCAGGTCGGCGAAGCGGGCGACGCGGTCGAGGATCGGGCGAACCTTGACGAGACCGTCGTCCTCGCCCCGCACATGCGCGCGGACGCTGGAATGAGGCCAGTCCGCCGCCCGGGCGGCGAGGCGGGCGCGCACCGGATTGAGCGCGACGTAGCGCACCGCGGCGATCAGATGGCCCTCGTCCATCGGAACCGAGCCGAACCGCCCTTGAAACAGATGGCCGGTCTGGCGGGCGCGAGCGTTGACGAAGCCGGCGTAGAGGCGGTGGGCGCGGGAAAGGGTCGTCGCCGAAGAAAACCCGCTCGCCGCGGTTGCCTCGCTGGGTCACGTGATGAGGGACGCCGGGAAGGACGATGCGAGCGATGCGGGTCATGGCGGAGAGGGGTAGCGGGCCGCGGGGTATTTGTAAAGACGGGCGTGTCACCGTAACCGGTGTCACCGTAACCGTAACCGTGCCGACCGACGCGCCGGGCGTGCGACCATATGCCGCTACGGACTCGGATTGTCCTCGTTGTTGCATTGGCGCAGTTTCTCAACAGTGTCGGCGGCCATTCGGCGAATCGAGTTGAGGTCCGCGTCAGCCAGAACAGACGACAGCGGCGTCGACGAGCGCTGAGTCCGCTCCCACAAAAAGCGCGGAGGCGTCGAGAGCGGGGGCTGTCGTGAAAGTCATACGCTGGCGTCCCATTGTCGCAGCGGCGAGCTTGATATGCTTCGCGACGCCGGGGACTGCCGATGAGGCGCCGGCGCCCGCGTCGGGGCCCGGGATCGTCACTTCCGTCAGCGGTTCCGCCACAATCTCGACCGAGGGCATGTCGCCCGGCGGAGAGATTTGGGCGAATTGGTATTTTCTGCCGCCCGGCACGACTGTGGAGGTTCCCGCCATGCCGCCGAACCTCGGCAGGTTTGTGTGGCTCGGGATGGCTGTCAGCGGCTCGGCCGTGGAGACGACCGAGCCCGTCCCAATGTGCCGTTTTGTTCGCGCCGGAGGCGTCGACGATCCGGCCGCCGTCAAAGGTCGCGAGGCGATCTGGAGGCCGGGAGACTTGAAGGCCTGCAATTACGGCGTCTTTCCCGCCACCCGTGATGAAAACCGCGCAACCGAGCCGTTCATGCGGGCCGAAATCGTCGTCGGTGGGCCCTGGGTTCCGGGAATGCCGAGCGGCCCCGACGAGTACCGAAACGTGAATGGCCTCGCACAGTCCATTCAGATCGCTCCGTCGAAATTCAGCGGAGTGGAAAAAGAAATCCTCGGCGCCGGCGCTGTGACCGTCGCCATACGGAAGGTTTCCGTGCCTCCGGGCGGCAGGATCGTGGCCGCGGACCGCTACCCCACGGTACGGATGGTCGAAAATGGGCAGTTGACCTGGGGGATCCTACCGGCCGGCTCCGACGCTGCGACGGCGCCGAAAGACACATTCAAGTTCAACTGGCCGGAAAGGATTGGATGGAAGGAATTCCCCGGCGAGGGTCAAGTCGTTCTGTTCAACGCCGACACGGAGCCCGCTGAATTCATCGAGTGGAGCGTAGCGCCGGCGCCAAGCGCCAAGCCATAAGGAGGTCAAGCGCGGACGTGCTCGATGCGACCGCGTCGACGCACCCAACGCCCCGATTGATCGGGCGAAGCGGCCTAGGCAAACCGTAATCGCAGCAGGGCAAGGGAGATGGTCATGAGCGCTCGGCGTTGGTTCGCCATCACGGCGATCACTGGCATGTTGTCTTTCCCGATGCTGGCCGCCGCCGGGGAGCCGGCAGGCGGCGCAGCTTCATCGAAAAACGCTGCGGCTGGATCGGTGACAATCACCACCCTGTACGACAACTACGCGCTGAGTCCGGACTTCATCAAGGGTTGGGGATTTTCAGTCGCCGTAGTCTCGAAAGCGGGGTCGGTTCTCTTCGACGTCGGGCCGGACGGCGCAGCGCTCCTCAGCAACATGAAGAAGCTCGGCCTCGAACCCAAACAGTTCGACAACGTCGTGATTTCGCATACCGATGACGATCACATCGGCGGCCTCAAGGCTTTTTTGGGCGCGAACCCGGACGCGGAGGTCTTCATGCCCGCGGCGGCTGACGCTGCAGCGAAAATCGAGCAGATCCCGGGCGCGAAATACAAAGTCGTGACAGACCCGACCGAGATTATCCCAGGGGTTCGAACGACCGGAAGCATGGGCGCGAAGATCAGCGAGCAGGCGTTGATAATCGATACCCAAGATGGTCTCGCAGTCGTGACGGGGTGCGCTCACCCGGCCATCGTCACAAGTCTGCAGAGAGTGCGAGCTATCAACCCGGGAAAGCCCATGGTTCTTGTGATGGGCGGCTTTCATTTGATGTTTCATTCGCCGGATCAGATCGCGAGCATTGTGGACGACTTCCGGAGGATGGGGGTCGAGAGGGTCGCCCCGTCCCATTGCACCGGCGATGCCCGGGTGCGCTTCAAGGAGGTGTACGGGCCGAACTACATCGAAGGCGGCGTTGCGCTTGTCCTTCATTTGCCAATGCAACGATGAAGTCGCGCGACGCGCCTGGAAACCGCCGGTCGCGCGCTATCCGGCGCGCGTTGCGAAAGGCGATTTTGCCGGGTCTGACGCCGGCTTAGAGCTCCGTTCCGCCCCTGGAAGCCTTCAATGCCATTGCTCGGAGCCTGTCCGGATAGTGTCCAGTGAGAGGCTTGGCAATTACAATGACAGCATTACAGTGACAGGCGTTACAGTGACAGGCGCTCAGACCCCTCTTTGCGCAGCGGCCGGCTTCGCCTTCGGCTTCGGCCCGCGTCTGCCGGGGGCGAGGGTTCGGCCGAGCAGCGCTTCCGCGTTGCGGACGAAGGCCTCGGACCCGAGCGGGCGGCCGATCGCCTCCGAGCGTCTGAGCGCCATGAACGCCGGATCGTCGGCGTCGGTCTCCATCAGGTCGGCGAAGCGGGCGACGCGGTCGAGGATCGGGCGAACCTTGACGAGACCGTCGTCCTCGCCCCGCACATGCGCGCGGACGCTGGAATGAGGCCAGTCCGCCGCCCGGGCGGCGAGGCGGGCGCGCACCGGATTGAGCGCGACGTAGCGCACCGCGGCGATCAGATGGCCCTCGTCCATCGGAACCGAGCCGAACCGCCCTTGAAACAGATGGCCGGTCTGGCGGGCGCGAGCGTTGACGAAGCCGGCGTAGAGGCGGTGGGCGCGGGAAAGGGCGAGCCCGAGCCCCGCGGCGTCGGCCGGCGTCAGGATCAAGTGGACGTGGTTGGGCATTTGGCAATAGGCCCAGACCTCGACGCCGAACTTGCGGCAGGATTCGGCGAGCCAGTCGCGATAGAGGGCGTAATCGTCGTCGCCGAAGAAAACCCGCTCGCCGCGGTTGCCTCGCTGGGTCACGTGATGAGGGACGCCGGGAAGGACGATGCGAGCGATGCGGGTCATCGCGAACATGTAAAGGCGACTCCCGATTTGTAAAGACGGGCGTGTCACCGTAACCCCGTAACCCGAAAATGCATCCAATTTCATACCGTGCCCGTCCGGTAAACGCAGACACCCGCCATGTATAGACCGACCTGGGCGGCGCGCCGACGCCGTCTGGTCGGCCGCCCATGGCCTGGTGCAGGCCCCGACCGAGGCGCCGAGCAGAAATTTGGAAAGCGCGCATCGCGAGACGCCTGAATGGCCGCTTCGCCGAAATGGGGGCCATTCGTCCCGCCGCGCGACGAACCCCAGACGGTCAACCAGATGGGGGATAAGCGACCAGCGGAAGCTCAGACTACCCGATCGAGTTCGGGCGGTCAGGCCATACGCGGATCTGTTTCCAATCGGAATGGGCTGCTCTCGTTTCATCCTGCCGGTTCGTGGCGCAATTCATAAATTTGCGACCACGCGTTCGAGTTTGGAACGCACATTCTGTGCAGCTTCCTTGAGGGCCGGATTGTCGATCGCCAGCATCGAGGCGACGGGATCAATCGCCGCCACTTCGGTTTGTCCGTTCCCTGCATCGCGCACCACAACGTTGCAGGGGAGCATCGTGCCAACCTTATTCTCCAGTTGGAGAGCTTCATGGGCCAGGGCGGGGTTGCAGGCGCCGAGGATGACGTAACTCGAGTAATCGACGCCGATCTTTGCCTTCAACGTCTCCTGGACATTGATTTCGGTCAGCACCCCGAAGCCTTCAGCTCTGAGGGCTTCCTTGGTGCGCGATACGGCTTCGTCGAACGTGAATTGCAGCAGTCGATTTATATAGTACTTCATGCGACGAATCCTTCCATGAAATCACGAAATATTCTTCCGGACCAACCAACGATACGGCTGCGAGATCCTTGCCTCTACTTGTTTCTTCGCAGCATGCGGGCCTGGATGAAGACGGCGACGGCCCAGACGTCGTCCTTCGAAAGCATATCCTTGAATGTGGGCATCGCGGCGCCGAACTGCGCCCCGCCCTCGGCGACGGTCCAGCACATGAACGAATCCCACCGAACCCTTGGCATTTGCGCGAGCCAAACGAGGTTGTCGGGAGGCGGATCGTGGCTTCTGCCTGCCTCTCCCTCGCCTGCGCCGTTCGGGCCAAGGCAGCAAAGCGCAATTGCTGTCGAACACGACCTCGCAGCGTTCGACTGTCGAGCGCGTGCGCGGCAGCGGATTTCTGAGCGCATCGTAGGGGGCGGGTATTCCCGACATCATAGCCGTGTGGGGTCGCGGCATGCTGCCCCACATTCCACTCCCATCATTCCGCCTTGCCCCATCGTCCCAGGTCCCATCGACCACGGGTCCATGCCGCAGCAGCGGCCCAGGTACCCCAGTCCGCCCCGGTTCTGCGCAAGGATCGAAGAACCAACGCAAAGCGCAGCAGCGGCAAAGAGGCGGCAAGGATTATGTTTCGCATCAACAAACCCTCCCTCGTATAGACCGTGGTGACGGTCGTTCTGCTGATCGTGCGCGTTCGCCGATAGGCCTCACTTCGCCGGCAGCGGGTGCCTATGGCGACCGTCACGATATTCGATCCAAGCCTGTCGTAGAATCTGCGCCGACGAGATGAGAAAGATTCCGGCCATCAGCGCCGCGACGCAGAGATCTGGCCACGCTGTTCCGGTCCCCCACACGCCGGCCGCGGAGATCATCACCATCACGTTGCCGATAGCGTCGTTGCGCGAACACAGCCAGACCGAGCGCACGTTGGCGTCGCCGTCCTTGTAGCGCATCAGCATCAGGACTGAGGCCAGATTGGCCGCCAGCGCCAGCAGGGCGATTCCGCCCATCAGTTCGGCGCTCGGCAGGCCGAGGATGATCGTATGATAGATCGTCGATCCCAACACCCAGAACGCCATCAGGCTGAGCGACAGGCCCTTGAAGAGCGCTGCTTTAGCCCGTGTTTGCAGAGAGGTCCCGATCACCGCCAAGCTCAGACCGTAGGTGACGGTGTCGCCAAGAAAATCCAGAGCGTCGGCCTTGAGCGCCTGGGAGCCGGCGAGCTGGCCCGCGATGATTTCCGTGAGAAACATCGCGCCGTTGATCCCGATCACCGTCCAGAGCACGCGCTTGTAGCGTGGATCAAGTCCGTCGAAGCTGGGCACGCCGCTGTGGCAGCCGCAAGCCTGGTCCGCGTCCCAGCTTGTAGACGCGGCGGTCTTGACATGAAGCGGCTCGGGAAACCGCAGCGGCGGCGGTGCGCAGCAACCGTCGCCTGAGTGAGAACACACCTCGGACATGGCCGCTCCTTTTCAAACTTCGAGGGAAAGCTTACAACCTCCAGTCACTAGAGGTTCAAGGTCAAAAAATGGAAATTTCGATCGGTGAATTGTCGCGGCGAACGGGCGTCAAGGTCCCGACAATTCGCTACTACCAGTCGGTGGCCCTGATGCCCGCGCCGTCTCGTAGTGAGGGCCAGCACCGACGCTACGCGCCGTCTGACGTGTCCAGGCTCATTTTTATTCGTCACGCCCGAGAGCTGGGATTCGAGATTGACCAGATCCGCACCCTGCTCGCGCTCCAGGACAATCCCAATCAGCCATGCAGTACAGTCGATCGCATTGCCCGGGCGCGGCTTGTCGAGATTGAACAGCGGATTCGTAGCCTCACGGCTCTCAAGGCCGAGTTGGACTCGATGATCAAGGGATGCCGCCTCGGAAATGTCGCCACATGTCGGGTGATCGAGGCTCTCGCGGATCACGGTCACGACGCCCGTGTCGAGATCGACCGCGACCGCGTGCTCCGGCCTCTAGGCGAGGCGCGCCATCAGGGCGAGCCGCTCGGCGGGCTTTGACGACGGAGGCGGCGCCCCAGGCCGTGGGTCGGGCGCCCTGGAGATGGGTTTCATCCCGCTCACGCGTCGGCCGCGGCGACGATCGCCTTCCAGGCCTGCGGCGTCACCGCATAGGCGCCGACGGATCCGGCGTAAAACTTGCGGCCGAGCGCCGGAGCGACCAGCGTCGCGAGGCACGCAGCGAGTACGGGGACGGCCGCGAGCGGATCGCCGGCGATGGGGGTCAGCTCCTCGCGCGACCCTCGATACGGGCCGCGCAGCAGGAAGGCGTCGATCGCTTCGCCGAGGACCGCGCGGCGAGACCCGGTCCGCTCGGCGGCGCCGAGGATCGCCAACAGCGCCTGATGGCTGAGCACGCCGGAGCGACCGGCGGAGCGAACGGGCGGCGTTCCGCCCGCCGCGCAATCGAGCATGGCGGCGACGAGGTCCACGCCGGAAAGGAAGGCGTTGGCCGGCTCCACCAGGCGGGGATTGACGTCGATGATCACCGGGCCATTTGCAGTCAGGATCACGTCCATCGACAGCCCGCCGTGCCATCGAAGCGACGCCACGATGCGATCGAGAATTCCGGCGAGCCGCGCGATGGCGAGGCTTTGCTTGATCGCCGCGCCGCCGCCGACCCCTTCCCTCACCCGCAGATTGGCGTGCCAGGCGATCAGGCGGCCGCGCTCCGCGACCGCCTGGACCATCGCCAACGGGCCATTGACCTCAGCCTGGGCGATCAGGGCCTCGGCGCCGAGGCCGAGAGCCTTCGCCGCCAGCGCGAACTCGCTCGACGTCGCGGCGCGCCGCACGCCCGAACTCGCGGTGCTGACCGATCGCTTGACGAAAATGGGGAAGGTCGTGACCCGATCGAGATCGGCCGCGTCGGCGATCTCGAATGTCGGCGGTTGAGGCGCGCCGAGCGTCGCCAGCGTCCGCCAGGCGGACACCTTGTCCTGCAGGCGCCGCAAGGCGAAAAAGGGCGGAACGATGGTCGGAACGGCCAGGCGCTTCTCCTCGGCCGACAAAATGGCCACCTGCTCCTGCGTGGGAAAGATGAGGTCCGCCCGACGCGCCGTGGCGATCGCCATCGCGGCCTCGAGCCAGGCAAAGGGCTCGGCCCCGAAGTTCGGAACCGGATGCAGCGCGCGGACGTGACGGGTGAACCGCGACAGGCAAAGCCTCGAGGACGACAGGAGCTCGACCTCGTGGCCCATCGCGCCGAGCCGGCCGGCCGTCTGGCGAGAGGTGAGCCCCGATCCTTCCGACAGGAGAATGCGCATCGCGTCCATCCTATCGCCAAAGTCGCAAACGCGAACGTTGGTTCCCGCCGTCGAGCTGTCAGACCGGAGGCCGGCGGCGTTCGGGCGCGGAGGAGGGCGGGCGACCTTTTCCACGGCCTCTGCGAGCGCGGAATGGGCGCGAAAATTCCGGCCTGGACACGAGGGGTCTCGGTTAAGTTATTGAAATTGTTCTTTATACATTTTCAAACTGAATTTCGATTGTGGCAAAAATGCGGCAAATCCGTCCGCCAAGGCATCTGCGAATCGCGATTTGGCGCCTAACCCTTTGATATCGCGCGGCCGCCTGCAAAAACCGCCGGTCGTCCGCTTGACGGCCCGGGCCGGGCGCGGGCAAAGCGTCGGCCGGGTTCCGGGCAACCTGACGGGGTGGGTATGAGACGGCGGCGGCTTGGGGACAGGACGGTCTCGGCGGTCGGATTCGGCTGCATGAGCTTCGGCGGCTTCTACGGGCCGACCACGGAAGCCGAATTGATGCGGGCGCTCGGCCGCGCGCTCGAGCTCGGGATCGACTTCTGGGACACCGCCAACGCCTACGGGAACGGCCTCAGCGAGGCGATCATCGGCAGGTTCCTCTCCGAGGACCGGAGCCGCCGGGCGCGGGTCACGCTCGCGACCAAGTTCGCCATCCGCGTCTTTCCCGACGGCCGGCGCGAGCACGACAACGGCCCGGCCCATATGCGCGAGGCGCTCGAGGCCTCGTTGAGGCGGCTCGGCGTCGAGCGCGTCGACCTCTATTACGTGCACCGCATCGACAAGCGGATCCCGATCGAGGACACGGTCGGCGAGCTCGGCCGGATCGTCGAAGCCGGAAAGATCGGCGGGATCGGCCTCAGCGAGGTCGCCCCCGACACGCTCCGGCGCGCCCAGGCCATCCACCCGATCGCCGCCGTCCAGTCGGAATATTCGCTCTGGACCCGCACGCCGGAACTGGGCCTGATCCAGGCCTGCGCCGAAGCGGGCGCGCTGTTGGTCGCGTTCTCGCCGGTCGGGCGCGCCCTGTTCAGCGGCGTGCTGCAGGACGTCGAGGCGTTCGACGCCAAGGACTTCCGCGCCTCCAATCCGCGCTTCCAGGGGCTCGCCTGGCGACGCAACCGCGATCGGGTCCAGTCCTTCCTCGCCCTCGCCAGCTCCTGGGGCGTCGCGCCGGCGACCCTCGCGCTCGCCTGGATCCTCGCCAAGGCGCCTCATATCGCGCCGATCCCGGGCGTCCGCACGGCCGAGCATCTGGACCAGTGCGCCTTGGCCGCCGATCTCGACCTCGACCCGGCCCGGCTCGCCGAAATCGAGCGCATCCTGCCGGTCGGCTTCGCGGCCGGCGAGCGCTATTCGGACGCCCAGTGGGTCGGCATCGAGAAGTACTGAGCCCTTCGCGCAGACGGGCTCGCTACGCCAGCTGATTGTTGAGCGCCGCCAGAAAACCGCACAGATCGTCGGTCACGACGTCGGCCAGCCCTAGCGCGACCTGGGCGTCGGCCCGATCGTGCGGCTGCCGGTGGTCGGCCTGCCCGGCCCTTGGCGTCACCAGCACCGTCGTCATGCCGCGCGCCCGGGGAACCACAAGGTTCTTCACGACGTCCTCGAACATCGCCGCCGACCGCGGGTCGATCTGGTAGCGGGCGAAGAAGCTATCGTAGGCCGCCTCGGCGGGCTTGGGCGTCAGGCCTGCGGCGACGATGTCGAACGCGTCCTCGAACAGGCCGTCGAACCCCAGTTGTCTGGCGGTCAGCATGGCGTGGTTGCGCGAGCCGTTGGTGAAGATCAGCTTCCGGCCCGGCAGCCGAGCGACTTCGCGGGCGAGCCTCGGGTTCGGAATCAGCGCGGAACGGTCGATATCGTGCACGAATTCCAGAAACCGCTCGGCTTGATCGAAGTTCTCCTCGATCAGACCGCGCAACGTCGTCCCGTGCCGCAGGTAATAATGCTGATGCAGCGCCCGGGCGGACTGGCCGTCGAGACCGAAGAGCTCCATCAGGAACAGCGTAATGCGTTCGTCGATCAACGGCCAGATGCCGCTGTCGGAAGGGTAGAGCGTATTGTCGAGATCGAACACCCAAGTCGACACGTGTTCGAACCTCGCGCGCAGGCCCTCGGTCGAAGCCGAGCCGCCGGCGAAGGAAACGGCGTCGTGTACGGCGGAGATTGCGCCGAGTTTGCCCAAGATCGCTCCATGCGGTCAGAAGGGTCAGGCTATCGGCGATCGCTCCGCCTTTTCAAGCAGATTCGAGCGCCCTGGGCCCGACAGGCGAATACCAGACCATTCGAGCCCTACTTTTTTATGACGATACGTTGATCTTTGCGCCTCCCGCCCCGATCGCATGATCGACCGCCTTGCGCATGACGTTGGAGAACCCCGCCTCGCCGACCGCATCCCGCGACACCCAGAAGTGCTGGGCGGGGACGTCCCCCTCATAGCGCGCCGCATAAACGGCAAGGCTCAGCGCGAAATGGGTGAAGAGTTGGTCCACCGCGCCGGGCAGGCGTCGCCACTCCGCGGCGACCGGCGCCCCGCCCGCCCACACTCCGCCCGGATCTTCAGAGGTCCACGGCGTGCCCGGCAGTTCGACGGTCGACGCGAGCAAGCCTTTCGGCGGCCGCCGCCGGGCAAGGAAGGCCCCATCTCGCCGGTGTGCGAAAAAGACCGCCCCTGTACGCCGCGGCCTGGCCTTCGTCGGAGCCTTGCGCGGAAATGTCTCCGGAGCGCCGGAGCGGAACGCGACGCAGTCCGGGCTCAGTGGGCAGGCGGCGCAGTTCGGCGCGCGGGGCCGGCAGACGGTCGCGCCGATGTCCATCAGCGCCTGCGCAAAGTCGCCGGCCCGACGCTGAGGGGCGAGTGCGCGGGCGGCGGCCCCGAGGGCGTTTCGCGAGTTCGCAATGGACGTTTCGAGGCCGAGCACACGAGCCAGGATGCGTGCAATGTTGCCATCGACCGGCGCAGCCTGACGGTCGAAGGCGATCGCCGCGATCGCGGCGGCAGTGTAGGCGCCGACGCCGGGAAGCGCCCGCAGCGCCGGCTCGTCGGCAGGAAACCGGCCGCCCCGCCGAGCGATCTCCTGCGCGCAAGCATGCAGGTTTCGCGCCCGTGAATAGTAGCCGAGCCCGGCGAAGGCGCTGATCACCGATTCGATCGGCGCCGCGGCGAGCGCCTCGACGGTCGGCCACGTCTCGACAAACGCCCGGTAGTAAGGCGTCGCCGCCTGCGCCGTCGTCTGCTGCAGCAAGACCTCCGAGAGCCACACCTTGTAGGGGTCCGGCGAGGCTCCCGGCTCGCCGCGCCAGGCGAGAGAACGCCGGGCCCGGTCCCACCATTGCAAGGTTCGCGCAACGATCGCGTCTCGCTTTTCCTCGAGCCTCGGCGGGCCTACATTGTCGTTCATGCGTTTTCGTTTCTCCTTCTGCGGACCATGACCGGCGGCCGGCTCGGCGCCAAGCCGCTCGACGAGCTCATGCTCGCCGTGATCGACGAGGCCGTGGCCGCGCGCGGTCTCAGTGAAACGGGCCTGATCTCCGACTGGCCGGCGATTGTCGGCGCCGTCATCGCCGGCTATGCAAGGCCCTTGCAATTGCAATGGCCTCCGCGTCCGGCCAAGCGCGATCCCGAAACCCCGGTCGCTCCTGCGACGCTGGTGCTCAGGGTCGACGGCGCGTTCGCGCTCGAGGCGCAACACAATGCGGCCATTATCGTCGAGCGGGTTAATGCTCACCTTGGTTGGCGCTGCGTCGACAGGGTCGCATTCCGGCAAGGGCCGTTGCCGCGGTTGAGGGAAAGGCGCCAGCCGCCGCCCGTGCCCGGCGACGCAGCCGAGACGGAAGCAAGAAAGGCGACCGCGGCGATCGGCGACGAAGGGCTGCGCGAGGCCCTGGCGCGATTCGGCGCGCACGCGATTGAGCGCTCCGCGCGGCGGCTCGCCGCTGACGGCGCAGGAGGAGATTGACGCTTTGAACGGGACAAGGCTTGCAGGCCACAGAATTCAGCGGATGAATGGGGCGGGCAATAGGATCCTTGTCCTTGATCTGCGGGGCGCACCCTTTGCGCCGACTGCTGCGGAGGCGCGCGCCATCCATCGCGCCCCCGGACTCGACTACGATCAGATGATGGCGCTCGGCGACCCCCGTTCGCCGGGAACCTCGGCCTACGTGCGGATCTACAACAACGACGGCAGCCTCGCTGGGGCCTGCGGCAATGGCACGCGCTGCGTCGCAGACAGACTTAGCCGCGAACTGGGCGCAGCCACCTTGGCGATCGAGACCGAGGCCGGTGTGATCGCCTGCGAGCGTGTCGGACCGTCGTCGTATCGAGCCGACATGGGGACGCCGAAACTCCTTTGGTCGGACATTCCGCTTGCTCGCGCTGTCGAGGACACGCGGCGAGTCAACCTCGACTGGCAGGAAGGCGATCCGCTGGCCGTCTTGCGCCCGGCAGCAACCGTCAGCATGGGGAATCCTCACGCGGCGTTCTTCGTCGACGACCTCGCAGGCGTCGACGCAGCTGGCTGGGGCGCTCGGATCGAAACGCATCCGTTTTTCCCGGAGAAGGTCAACGTGACCTTCGCTCGGATTGACGCGCACGACGCGGTCACGACTGTCGTGTGGGAGCGCGGCGTCGGATTGACGCTCGCCTGCGGTTCCGCCGCCTGCGCGACCATTGTGTCGGGAGTTCGCCTCGGGCTGCTAGCGCGCCGGGCCGCTGTCCGGCTGCCCGGCGGGGAACTCGTCATCGAATGGCGGGAGCCCGATAGCCACGTGCTGATGACCGGCCCCGTCGAGTTCGAGGGCGAGATCGTTCTCGGCGACTCCGTATTCGAACCCGCGGCGTGAGCGGCAAGGAGGAAGGGGCCGACCTGCGGCGAAAATCCGCCGGCCGTGTCGACGCGATCGACGTTGCGCGCGGCGTCGCGCTGGTCGGGATGGCCGCCTTTCACTTCAGCTGGGATCTCGCCGACTTCCAGTTGGTTTCGCCGCTATTGCCATTCACGCCGCCGATGCGGCTCCTGTCGCATACGGTCGCGAGCGCGTTCCTGGCTCTGGCCGGCGTGTCGCTGGCGCTAGCCCATCGCGAGCGCCTGAACGTCAGAACGTTTGGAAACCGTCTGGCGCTGGTCGCCGGCGCCGCCGCGCTGGTGACGATCGGAAGTTCGATCTTTGCCCCGGGGCTGACGATCTGGTTCGGCATTCTTCATTGCATCGTCGCGGCGAGCCTTCTCGCCCTGCCCTTGATCGAAGCGCCTGCGTGGCGAAGCCTCGCCGCCGGGTCGGCGGTGGTCGCCTTGCCATTTTTCTTCCAGTCGAAGGCGTTCAATTCGCCGACATTGCTCTGGCTCGGCCTCGGGGAGGCCCTGCCCAATACGCTCGACTGGCGTCCTCTGCTGCCGTGGGCGGGCGTTACGCTGCTTGGTCTTGGAGCTGCTCGATTGCATGGTGTCTTGAACTGGCTGACCCGACCCGTGCGTTGGCGCGCACGGTCCGTACCCGCTCGATTGGTTGCGGTCGCGGGACGGCACAGTCTGGCGATCTATCTCGTCCATCAGCCAATCTTGATCGGCGTGCTCTGGGCCATCTCGATTTCCGGACTTATTTCGCCGCCGAACCTCAATCGTCCCGCCTTCCTCGCCGCCTGCCATCGCTCTTGCATGAGTGAGGGGGGAACGCCAGACGAATGCGATACGTCCTGTCGATGCGTCGCCGATGCCATCGAGCAGTCGGACGACGCCGGACGGGAGAAGCAAGGCGACCCGCGCCGCGGTCGGGGAGCGGACCTCAAGCGGATGGTGGACGCGTGCATGGGGGGCTCAGGCCCAGCCCTTGCAATCCCGAAGAGGCGTTCTTGAGGATATGGCTGCTCGAATGGCAAACTGCGGATCGGTTGGGAGGAACCTTCCGCCCTCCTTGTTGGATCGACGCCCGACCAATTCGCCTTCTTTCCACGCAACAGGTGCTCGAATAGAAATGGAGTCCGTTGTGCGGGATATGTCATTGTTCCGTGGAGCGGAGTCATTAGCGAGAGAAGCATCTGTCGTGACACAGAAGTCTAGGCGTCGAATTTTCGTGCTTTGCGCGCTGGCTGCGGCGGTGGTTTGGGGATCTCCTTCGGGTTCGGCGGTGGCTGCAGCCGTTCCGGGCGACCCGGAGGGACCGAGTATCGGGACAAGCCAGACAGGAAATTATCTCGCCGGGCTGATCGCGAGCGCAGACCGCGACACCGCGGCGGCCGAGACGTATTATCTAGAAGTTCTCAGGCTCGATCCGCGCAACCCGGATCTGATCGAACGCGCATTTTCAGCATCGCTGGCAAACGGCGATATCCAAAGCGCGAGCACCCTCGCCGGGCGGCTGTTGACGCGCGACCCGCATAACCGCCTTGCCCGACTTGCCCTTTCGGTTAGCCTGCTGAAGCGCGGCGACTATGCCGGCTCGCGCATGCAGCTTCAGTTCAAGGATCCAGAATCGGGCGATGTAACTGCGGCATTGCTGACGGCATGGAGCTATGCGGGACAGGGCGACTATCGACACGCCATCGAGGCGCTGGACCGTATTCACGACCCTGCGATTGCGGCATTCCGCGATTTTCATGCCGGACTGATTGCAGATGAGCGCGGCAACGCCGCCGAGGCGCAGCGACGCCTGAAGTCGGCCTATGAGTCCGACAAGAAGGCGCTTCGGTTCGCGGATGGTTATGCCCGCTTTTTGGCCACGCATGGTGATCGGGATGGCGCAATCAAGGTTTACGAGGATTTTTCCTCAGTTGCGCCGAACCATCCAATTGTCGAGCGCGCTTTGACCGACCTGCGAGCCGGTCGATCATTGCAGCCGTTGGTCGGCAGTCCCCAAGAGGGCGCGGCCGAAGTGCTTTATGGCTTGGGCGCGGCGGGAATCCGCGAGGGGGACGAGTTGCCGGCGCTGGTGTATCTCCGTCTGTCTTTGTATTTGCGGCCGGGCAACGACCTGACTTCAGTGACGCTAGGTAATCTCTTCGAGGAAATGAAGAAGGACGAACTAGCGATCGCAACTTATGGGTCTGTGCCAACGAACTCTCCGCTCTATGAAGACGCGCAAATTCAAGCGGCGTTGGTCCTCGATAGCGACGGCCACTTGGAGCAAGCGATCAAGCAAGTCCAGGCGATCGTCGCTGCCAGGCCACATGACGTCGACGCATTAAGCGCTTTGGCCGGCGTTCAGCGCGCTGCCAAGCAATACACGGAGGCCGCGGCGACTTACGACAGGGCCATTGCCGCGGTTGGGATTCCGAACCGCGACAACTGGACGCTCTTTTATTTTCGCGGTATTTGCTTTGAGCGGGCGAAGGATTGGCCAAAGGCCGAGAGTGACTTCAAGAGGGCGTTGGAGCTTTACCCCGATCAGCCGCTCGTCCTCAACTACTTAGGTTACTCTTGGGTCGATCAAGGGGTCAATCTTGACGAAGCATTCAAGATGCTTCGCCACGCAGTCGAATTGCGACCCAATGACGGCTACATCGTCGATAGCCTGGGCTGGGCGCACTTCAAGCTAGGACAGTATCCGGAAGCAACGCAGACACTGGAGCGCGCTGTCGATCTGAAGCCGACCGACCCCGTTCTGAATGACCACCTCGGCGACGCCTATTGGCGCGTCAATCGCAAGGTTGAGGCGCGCTTCCAATGGAACCACGCGCGAGACATGAATCCGGAACCGGAGGACCTGCCGACGATCCTCAAGAAGATCGAATTCGGACTACCCGACGCCAGTCCCAACGGCCCGACGCCCCAAGGCCCATCGGCAGCGAGGGCGAGCGGCGGCTAGGACACGCTCCCCCCGATGCGCTGGTACCGCGCTCCGGCAAAGTTGAATTTGACGTTGAGAGTCGTAGGGCGACGGCCGGACGGCTTTCACGATATCGAGAGTCTGACAGTATTCGCCGGCGAATCGGACTGGGTCGGACTTTCGCCCGGCCGGCGGTTTGATCTCGTTGTCGAGGGTCCCGCCGCCGCGGACACGGGGCCCCTAGAGGACAATCTGATCGCGCGCGCAACGCGGGCCTTCGCCACCCGATTTCCGGGCGCTTCGACGGGCAGATTTCATTTGATCAAGCGCTTGCCTGCGGCCGCAGGGCTCGGGGGCGGGTCGTCGGACGCCGCCGCCTGCCTTCGCGCGCTCGCCAGAAGCGAACGGCGTGTCGCTAACCGACGAACGTGTGCAGGCGGCCGCTTTGGAGACGGGATCGGACGTTGCGGTCTGCCTTTCGGCTTGCGCTCGGGTGATGAGCGGCGTGGGCGATCAACTCGGGCCGCCGGTCCGACTCCCGTCGCTTTACGCAGTGCTCGTCAATCCACGCCAAGCCCTCCCGACCCGGGACGTTTTCGGGGCGCTTGGTCTGGAGCCCGGCTTTTATCCCGACACGCTGGGTCTGCAGCCGCTCCGGCCCGAAGAGGCGTTGTCATTCACTCTCGCTTCGGTGGTCTCCGGCCGCAACGACCTCCAGGTTGCGGCCCAGTCCCTTTTGCCTTCGATCGTTGATGTGCTCGAGGCGCTAGGACAGGTCCCCGAGGTCATCGTAACGAGGATGTCTGGATCGGGCGCCACGTGCTTTGGGCTCTTCGAGACCCCTGAAGCCGCAAGCCAGGCGCATATGCGCCTCGCCGCCGAGCGCCCAGGGTGGTGGCTCGCAACAACGACTCTTTGCTGAGGATCGTTCGACATCGACAGCCGGAACCTGATCGAGGGCTTTTGTCAGGCTCCTTCCCCACAACAACCCGCTGAGGACGTACGCCTATGGGTCGCCCGTCCACACCACTGGCCTCGCGCTCAGGCGCTTCGCGATCCCGCGGCGATAAGATGCTTCTCTGCATCAGAATAGCGTTCAATCTCAGCGTTCAATTTCTTGCTGGCGATAGGAATTCGGGATAGTGTGAGGTCGTCGCCCTCCGCATGGGACCGTTAATGCCGTTCACCGCGTGTTCATCCGGTTCGCGGCCGCTCTATTGGCCCCGGTGCGCGATGCAGTCCAATTCGCAGCGCGCCAACAACTTTCTGGACGCGTTCACGACAAAGCGGGGACGGCAAAGTGTCACGGTCCCCGGCTCCTCGTTATCAGCATTTTGTTGGCGCATCATCTTTCGACGGGCTCGCATCAGACGCGCGCCTCTTGGCGCACAGCAGTTTGAATGTCGGCGTGCAGGGGCATTTCTACGCTCGCGACCTTCCGACCGACGCTTGGTTTCGAGATCGCAAACGGCTAAATTCATCGAAGTCGTGGGGATGATTACATGGCGACCAAGGTGAAAAGCGAGGCAAAACCGCTCGATGCTCGCGGCAAGATCGTCGACGCGTTAATGAAGCTTGCCGGCGAACGACAGTTCGAGGAACTCTCGATCCGAGATATTTGCGAGGAAGCGGGCGTAACGCTTGCAGATTTTCGTGATTCCTTCCCATCGAAGGGCGCCGTGCTGGCGGGTTTTTCCCGCCGCATTGACCGTGCCGTGCTGATCCAAAGCAGCGAGGAACTCGCCGACGAGAACCCGCGCGAGCGTCTGTTCGACGTTCTCATGCGACGTCTAGAGGCAATGGGGCCCTATCGCGAGGGCCTCAAAGAGACGAACGCGTGGCTCCGGCGCGAGCCAAGCGCCATGCTCGCCACGAATCAGGTCGTGACCGGATCCATGCGCTTCATGCTTGAAGCGGCGGGGATCGAGTTTGAGGAGGGCGCAGCGGGAGCGATCAAGCTTCAAGGCCTAGCACTCGCGTGGGCGCGGATCGTTGCGGTGTGGCTGGATGACGACGATCCAGGCCTATCGAGGACGATGGCCGAGCTTGACCGGGAATTGACTCGCGGTGAACGGGCTGTTGCGGGAGTCGACCGCCTCAACGCGCTGACTGCTCCGTTCCGGGCGTTGGCGCTAGCCGCCGTGCAAGCCCGTCAACGCTTGCGCAGAAGGTCCGATCGCGGTCGTGCAACGCGAAAGGACGAGGATCACAGAGAGCTTGACCCGGGGGACCGTTCGTCGGCGGCGTAGCCGGGCGACCCTTCATCCTAGCAACTGCAATTTGGTTTTGGTGTGATTGCGAGAATCGCGCATTCTCTAGGGCATGTAGCGCGATTCTTCGTCTCCTTGGGCTCACCGGCCGGGTGAGCAATCTCTGGTTGTGGCGGATCGTCAGGAAGGGGTCGATGTCGACCGCTATTTCGGTCCGATTCGAGGGCCACGAGGCGGCGATGACGCCGCTGGGGCAATTGCCGTTCTTCATCGACTTCCTGAAGACGAGCGGGTTGCTCGACGCGCTCGCGGCTTCGGCAACGAGGAGATCATGCGCGAGGCGGAGGCGCGGGCGCTTCCGTTTCTCCTGAAGCTGCGGCTGACCGCCAACGTCAAGCGCATGATCGAGAAGCTCGCCTCGTCGCGCCAATGGGTCGAGGCCGGCAAGGCCCCCGGGTCGAAGAGCCCGGGGGGAGGTTCGGCTGGTGGGCTGGAGCCGCCAGCGGCGTGTGATCGTGCTCGGGCGGCGGCTGAAGGACGCCGTGGGGCTTTGCGCGAACGACGACGTCGGTCCGCAGTTTGCGTTCGTCGAGGTCGGCGAAGCGACGGAGGTCTACGAATACTCGGTTCTGGTTACCTCGCTCGATGAAGCTGCCTCCGCGTTTGATCAGCTCTATCGCGACCGAGGCGACGGAGAGAACGTTTTCGATGAGATGAAGAACCAATGGGGATGGAGCGGCTATACGACGCACGATCTTGCCCGCTGCCGGCTCGCGGCCTGGCTGCTTGCGCTCTTTTACAACTAAGCAGAGATTCGCGGCTTGGCCAACGGATTGACGGTGCGCTCGCGGTTGAGACGGACGACGGCGTCTTGGATAGCTTGGTCGAGGGCGTTGGCGTTGGTGAAGGTCTGGTGGGCGAGGTGATGGGCCTTGAGATCGCGCCAGACCCGCTCGATGTCGTTGAGTTCGGGCGCGTATTTTGGCAGCCAGTCGACGGTGAGCCAGTGCGCGCGGGCGGCGAGGGCTGCAAGCGAACGTTTGCTGGTGTGGATTGGACCATTGTCCTCGACCAGTACGACCGGCTTGGCCTGCCGTCCGGGCTTCGGTCCATAGAGACGGTCGAGTTGCTCCAGATGGGCGATGAAATCGCTGCTGCGCTTGGTCGGGCTGGTGTGGATGATGAGTTGGCGCGTGACGTGATCGAACGACCCGAGCATCGCGATCTTCCTGGCCTGCCCCGGCGCCGGCACACGCAAGTCCGCCCCCGACTTGGCCCAGGCGCGGGCGAGGTAGGGATGCGTCAGCGCCTCGCTCTCATCGCCGTAGAGAAGAACGATGTCGCCCGCTTCGGCCTGCTGTTTGCGCAGTCGCAAGCGCAGGCCAACCCGTTCCATCTCGCTTTCCGTCTGACGTCCCTTCAGCGTGTGCCGGGGTCGCCGCCAGCGGAACTTTTTCTTCGCAACGCCTTGGACAGTTGCGAACGACTGATACGCACGCCCGCGCGCGCCTCGATCTCGGCGCGAAGGCGAGGGATCGTCCAGTTGCGCCGGTCGGCCACAGGTTCTTCCAGCAAGGGAGCGGCCACGCGCAAGGCGGCTTCGCTCTTCACCGGAAGCGGCCCGGGCGCGATGCTCGCCTTCAGCGCCGCCGCGCCGCCGGTTGTGAAGTCGCTGCGCCACAGCCGCACCGTATCCTCACGCACGCCAAACGCCTCCGCGATCTCGGGGCTGGTCCAACCCGCCAGCGTCAGCAGCACGCGCGCGCCCGGTCCGCCTCCCCTCGATCCCGTGAACCGGCAAGAGCCACAAGAGCAGCGCGTTGCTCCTCGCTCGCCGTAAGCCGAGACTTTCCCGCCATGCCACACACCTCACGAACCAGGGTCGGCAGCGAATCGCAAAAAGCCTATTTGTTGGTTAACCAAGCGGAAGCTGCTTGGTGGAACATCTTCGTCCGTCTCGCCGATCCCAGCCTTCACCGCGAGGCGATCACCAGTCGGCCGCTGTTCCTGACGGTGATCGCCACCCGCACCCGGCACGCACGCCAAACGACGATCCGCATGACCAGTTCGCATGCCAAGGCCGAGCCCGCCGCCCGGGCGCTCGCGGCCGTCGCCGTTTTCCTGCGGGACCTCGCCAGAAATGCGGAGCAGTTGACTCGCCTGCAAACCTGGCGGGCGATCCTCTCGCGCGCCTTCCAGGCCTTCCTCAACGGACGCCTCCTCCGCGCCCTGCCGCGCCTCGCGCCAACCTGATGCAACCCAAACGCGATATCGCGACCGCGCGAACGTCACTTCGACCAACTGCCGTTCCTAGGGTCATAGAGACGGTAAACGAGACATCGCCAACAATTCAATTTTGAGCGATCCACGTTAGCGTTCACTCGCCATGAGACCTGAAAGCCGCTCCAAATAAGGTGCTTAAAGGCAGCTTAACCACACGCGTTAGGCTATCGCTCAGGGAGCCAAGCCAAAGTTCCCGAATGGTCGGACAACCAGCGGATACCTTTGCTACATCGCGTCTCAAGGCCTCGGACTGCGTCCTAATCGAAGCTTGCGATCCGCGGTCGGACAATCGCCGCCGCCTTGTCGAGGTCGCACGCGAGGGTATTACGATCCGACGCGTCGTCGCCGGTGTTTCGATGGCGATCCACGTCGAGCGGCGGGCCTATCGCGGGGTGGCGTTACGGATCACCGGGCTAGTGGACGGCCGATTTCATTACGAGGTTAGACTGGCGCACCACGATCCCGACCTGTCGGTGAAGCTCGACGAGGGCGAGGATCTCGTCGCGGTCGAAGCGCAGTGGCGCGGATGGGTCGCGTTTCTGCGACTTCCGGCCTTGGCGGGTCGGACCGAGTTCGAGCGACACGCCCGCCTGGGTCGGCGTCGTCGAACTTTGCGGCGGGACGCCCTACGCGCGCGGGCGGGGCCCGAGGGGAAACGAACGAAGTTCGCGCTGCCATAGGCGCCGAGTCCCTGGACGCCTGACGGCGGACGTCGTGGACGTTGATCCGACCGTCCTATTCCATGGCTGGAAAGTCGACTGCTGACAGGCCGTGAGCGGCAAGGCGTCAGGCCGCCATTTCGATACGTGCGTTCGAGGCGCTTGGAATAAGATAGTACCCGCCACGCTCGATCGACTGCGCCAAATCCGCGTCGAATTCGGCGGTCATTAGTCCGAGCGCCTCTGCGACCGCAGCAATGCCGATGTCGTGATAGATGAGGGTCAGCATCGAACCGACGCCGTCGCGCTCGTTTGCCGCTTCGGGGATGGCGTCGAAATCGTGCAGCATCGCCGTCCGCCCTCCTTCGGAGACCCTCCACGCGCCTTACGCGTTTGACTGCAAGCATGCGGGAAAGCCTTTAAGAGGAGGTTAATAATTAGACTTTCACGTCGCCGCCAAGGGCGCCAGGAGGTTGCGTCGCCGCTCGTCCCCTCGGCCCAATTCGCCGGCATCCTGTTTGACAAAGATGGGACGCTGATCGACTTTCAGTCGACTTGGGGGCCGGCGGTCTTTGCGATCATCCACGCGCTAGCGGCCGGCAACTCGGCGCTGGTGAAAGCCCATGCGGAAGCGCTTCATTTTTCGATCGAGACGAAGAGCTTTCTCGGATCGTCGCCCCTCATCGCCGGTTCGAGCGCCGACTATGGAGCCCGCTGGGCGGACGCGCTCGGGCGGTCCGACCTTGAAGTCTTGAAGTCGGAAATCGACGCGCTTTCGGCGACGGAGTCGTTGAAGGCGCTCACACCGATCGACGATCCGCTCACGGTCTTCTCGGCGCTCAGCGTCATGGGCCTGCGCCTCGGCGTGGCGACGAACAATTCCGAGCGGAGCGCCCGGCGCCAAATCAAAGCGCTTGGCATTGCGCCCTATGTTGATTTCGTCGCCGGGTATGATTCCGGCCACGGCGGCAAGCCTGGCCCAGGCATGGTGCTCGCCTTCGCCGACTTTCTCGGCGCGCCGCCGTCCTGCGTCGTTATGGTCGGAGATTCGCTGCACGACCTCACCGCGGCCCGCGCGGCCGGCGCAGTCGCGGTCGCAGTTCTCTCTGGACCCACGGAGCGGTCCGCACTCGAGCCTCACGCCGATTACGTTATCGACCACATCGGCGCTTTGCCCGGTCTTCTCGCGGGTCGGAGCGCCAGCAAATCGGATCGTGCGCGGAGCGTCGTTCCATGGACTGTTTCGTGGCCTTCTCGTACGGCCATTGCTTCAACCGGGGAACGGGGGTAGGTGGCTGTCGTGGATTGATCGCGTCGGAGGTTTGGCCTCCCATGGCCCCCGATAGTCTGACGCTTCTCGGCGGCCTCCTGCTTGGGCTGGCGAGCAGCCTTCATTGCGCCGGAATGTGTGGCGCAATCGCCTCGAGCCTGATGTTTGCCTTCGCTCGAGGCGAGGGCGAGGCCGATCGGGTGCGCTCGCTGATGGCGGCGCACGCGGGCCGCGTCCTCATGTATACCGCGGGCGGGGCGGTTCTTGGCGCGGTCGGTTCGACGTTCTACGGCGCCTTCGATCACACGCAAGCCTTCCTCGTGATGCGTTGGGCCGCCGCGGTCGCGCTTGGCTGGATCGGGCTTTCGGTCGCGGGCTTTGCGCCTTCGCTCGCGATTGTCGACCGCCTGACTGCGCCGATCGCTGGCAGGCTACGCTTCGCCTCCGCGGCTGCCGAGGCGGGCGAAACAAGCGCATTCGCCGCCGGGCTTATTTGGGGACTGCTTCCGTGCGGCATGGTCTATGGAGCGCTGTTCTACGCTATGCTGACGGGCAGCGCTTGGCGGGGTGGGGCAGTGATGGCCGGTTTTGGCCTTGGAACCTTGCCATCTGTTACGGCGGTGGCCCTCGGCGTTTCCCGATTCAGGCGATTCGCTCAAGCCCCGAAGGCGCGCGTCGCCGTCGGCCTGGGCATCGTGGCGATTGCAGCGGCAAGCATCGCCGCGCCGGCGATGGCGGTCGCTGGGTTCTGTCTCAACTGACGCCTTCAGCTTATTTCCCCTTGAGAACCGTTTGGCGGTATAAGCTCTCGGGCGGCGTGGCGGCGCGTCCTTGCGGAGGCGAATGAACATGCGTCGGGCCGCTATCTCGGCGGGTGTTGTCGCGCTGGCGGCCGTTGCGGCGGGATCGGCGGGTTGGCCGGTTGATCCTTCACGTGTCGCTGCGAGCCTCAATGCCGCGACCGCAGCGCCCTTCCGGTTGATCTGGGGCAAGCCTGAGACGGCCACGTTCAGCGTGCTGCCCTGGCCTAGTCTGCGGCTCGTCGAGGCCAAGCTCGATGACGCTTCGGCCGTGAACGTCGTTTCCGCTCCGGACGCGGAGATCGATCTGTCGCCGATCGAACTCGTGTTGGGTCGAGTCACGCCCACGCATCTGGCGCTGTTCGCGCCGACCATCGCTTTGGATCTCGATCGTCCGCCATCGGGCGGCCGCCTTGGCGCGAGCGACGCCATGACAGCGATCCGAGGACTTTCGCCGCTGGACAGCGTCAGTCTGACGGACGGCGTCGTACGGGTGACCAGTCGCAGGCAAGGCGTCGACACCGTGGTCGAAAGCGTGCGCGGGCGGCTTGACGGTCTTTCGCTATCCTCCCGCTTCAGCGTCGACTTGTCGGCCGTGTGGCGCGGCGCCCCTCTGGTTATTTCAGGCTCGCTGGACGACCCGCAATCGGCGGCGCGTGGAACGGCAAGCCCGCTCAACGTCACGATCGCTTCGGCGCTCGGCGACCTGAAATTCGGCGGCGCGATGACCGCCGGCGCGACGCCCGGCGCTGCGGGGGAGCTTTCGGTCTCTTCCCGTGCCCTCGGCGAAGCGGCTCGACTGTTCGGCGTTACGCCGTCCCTGGACCTCGGGGCGGCGGACGTCGCAATCTCCGGGTCGGTCAAGGCGACGCCCGGAGACGTCGTCTTCGACGACGCGACGGTCACGGCCGGCGCGCAGACGCTTCACGGCGCGCTGCGTCTCACGCGTAACGAAGGCCGGCTCGCGGTTTCGGGCTCGCTCGACAGCGAGCATTTGTCGATGCCTTCACCGCCCCAACGCCTGCAGCCGTTCACGGCGGATGGCGGCTGGAGCCGACGCGGCTTTCTCCCCCCGCTCCCCCGCGATCTTGACCTGGACCTCCGGCTGTCCGGCGGGCGACTGGACATTTATGGGGTCGGACTCGACAACGTCGCCGTCTCGGCTTTGCTCAGAGACGGCGCGCTGACCGTGAGCCTGCTCGACGCGACGGCGTACGGTGGGCATGCGAAAGGCGACTTGCGTTTCGCCTGCGACGACGGCGCATTTCGCCTCGAGGCGCGCGGGAGCGTCACCGGGGCGGACTTCGGCGCCGTCGTGTCGGATCTTGGCTGGCCCGACCTGACCGGCAACGGCGCGGCCGATTTCGCGATCAAGACCTTGGGCCGCTCTCCGGCCGACTGGGTCGCCGGACTTTCCGGCAACGCGTCCCTCGCGCTGGAAGCCGGCGCGATTGCGAGGGTCAATCTGGAAGAGGCGCTCCGCCGCAGCCAGCGGCGGCCGATCGATATAACCAAGGACATGCGCAGCGGCGGCACGGCCTTCGATCAGGCGGCGGTCAGCCTGCTGATCGGTGGAGGCGTTGTACACGTCATGAACGGCGCCCTTATCGCTCAAGGCCTCAGCGCCGATTTGCAGGGGGCCGTCGATCTTGTCGGCCAAAGCTGGAAACTGCGAATCAACGCCTCGCAGGCCGCGCCGGCCGGCGCCACGCCGCCTGACGCTCCCCATTTGAGCCTCAATGTCAGCGGGCCATGGTCGGATCCGTCCATCCGGGCGGTCGACGAGCCAGACAGCGAAAAGCCGGAACCCGCCGTCTCGCCGCAGTAACGATCAGCGGCCGGTCTCGCGGCCGTTGGCTGCGCTCTCGACCAGGTGAAGGCCGTCGATTCGCTGTATTTTCTGCAAGATCACCCTGGACAAAAAAGACCGGGACGCGTGTCCCGGTCGTTTTCATATTCACAAGAGCCCGTTAGACAAAGTTTACTACAAATGCCAGGAGCCCGTCTTCATTTTTATTGACCGCGCCCCGATTGCTTAGTCATTTGACCCTTGGCGCGATACCGAGACAATAGGGGGATCGAACCGGCGTCGTCAACGCGACGGGATGACGCAGGGGGAACTGGGCCGTCCCGCATTTGACAGCGCCGGGGATTGCCCGAATAGAGGCGCATGCCAAGCCTCGGGTCCCGCCCATGACCGTCTCGCCGACGCTTGTTCTCGGTACGCGCGGCTCGCCGCTGGCGCTTGCGCAGGCCGAGGAAACCCGGCGCCGGCTCGCCGAGGCGCACGGCTGGGCCGTTGAGCGGATCGCGCTCAAGCTCATCCGCACGAGCGGCGACACGATCCAGGACCGGCCGCTCGCCGAGGCGGGCGGCAAGGGCCTGTTCACCAAGGAGATCGACATCGCGCTCATCGCAGGCGAGATCGACGGGGCGGTCCATTCGGCCAAGGACCTGCCGACGCTCCTGCCCGACGGTGTCGCGCTCGCGGGCTTCCTGCCGCGCGAGGACGTGCGCGACGCGCTGATTTCGGCCACGGCCAGCGCGATTGAGAGCCTGCCTCCCGGAGCGACCCTCGGCGCAGCGTCGCTGAGGCGTCAGGCGCAGGCGTTGCGGCTGCGGCCCGATCTCCGGCTCGAGCTCCTGCGCGGCAATGTCGAGACGCGGTTGCGCAAGGCCGAGTCGGGCGCGATCGGGGCGACGCTGCTCGCAATGGCGGGGCTCAAGCGTCTCGGCCTCGCCCATCGCGCGCGCGCGCCCTTGAGCCTCGAAACCTTCCTTCCCGCGGTCGGACAAGGGGCGATCGCATTGACCGCGCGCAGCGGCGACGGCAAGGCGCTCGAGGCGCTGGGCGCAATCGCCGACCCGCCGACCTTCGCCGAGGTCGCGGCCGAGCGCGCCTTCCTGGCCGAGCTCGAAGGCTCGTGCCGGACGCCGATCGCGGGTCTCGCGCGCGCCGCCGCGGGCCGGCTTCGCTTCCGCGGCGAGGTGCTGCGGACCGACGGCTCCGAGCGCTTCGACATCGAGGCGGAGGGAAGCGCCTTCGACGCCGCCGAACTCGGCAGGGCGGCGGGGCGAACGCTCAAGGCGCGATTGCCGAGCGGCGTCCTGGCGGACAGGATCTGACCAGCAACGCCCAAGGGAGGAGAGGACATGGAAACTGAAGCCGGCCGGGTGACAACCCCTTCGGTCAGGGACAAGGTCAGCGCCGAGGAATGGGCGATGCGGGTCGATCTCGCCGCCTGCTACCGCATGGTCGCCCATTACGGCTGGGACGACCTGGTGTTCACCCACATTTCCGCCCGCCTCCCGGGCAAGGACCACCACTTTCTCATCAATCCCTATGGGATGCTGTTCGAGGAGATGACGGCCTCGAGCCTCGTCAAGGTCGACCTCGATGGCGCAAAAGTCATGGAGAGCCCGTTCGCCGTCAATCCGGCCGGCTTCGTGATCCATTCGGCCGTCCACGCTGCGCGCGACGACGCCCAGTGCGTCCTGCATCTCCACACCAGCGCCGGCGTCGCAGTCTCCTGCCAGAAGGACGGAACTCAAGCCGATCTCCCAGCAGTCGATCTTCGTGCTCGCCAGTCTCGGCTACCATAATTACGAAGGGGTCGCGCTGAACGATGAGGAGAAACCGCGGCTGGTCGCCGACCTCGGCAGGAATACGTTCCTCATCCTGCGCAGCCATGGCCTGCTGACGGCCGCTCCCTCGATCCCCGACGCCTTTCTCGCCATGTTCGTCTTGCAGCGAGCCTGCGAGATCCAGGTCATGGCGCAGACGGGCGGCGGAACGCTGATCCCGATCCCGCAGCCGATCCTCGACGGCGCCCGGGCCCAATCGGCTCAGGTGACCCGTGGAACTCGGCGGCGCGCTCGCCTGGCCCGGCGTCCTGCGCAAGCTCGACCGCCTCGACCCGAGCTATCGGACCTGAGGGGGCGGGACCCCGGCGCCAACTCCCGCGACCCTGTTTCGGCTCCGGAATCCGGACTTTTCAAGGGGTTGCAGCGCATTTCGGTTCCGCATCCGCCTAGCCCCGTCCTTGCTGAGCGAGGGCGGCGAGGATCGCGTCCAGTTCTGAAATCACGTCCGCGTCGGCCTCGATGGCCTCGCCGCTCCAGTCCGGGCCGGTTGGCGGCGCGGGGCTTGGCGCAGTTCCGGCTCGCGAATCGAGACTTTCCAACGGGTTGCGGGGCGTTCCGGTTCCCTGCGCGGCCTGCCCAGGCGAAAGAGGGTCGCCGAGGAGCGGAGACAGATCGATGTCCGCCAACGGGTCGCTCGAATCGTCTTCGGCAACGCCAGAGGACTCGATTTCGGCTCCCGAAACGAGACTTTCCAAGAGCTTACGGCGCGTTTCGGTTCCCTTCGCGCCGCCGCCGAGGCCGTGATAGCGGTCAAGCTCGCGCACGATCCTGACGACCCGGTCGACCGCCGGCAGGTTTGCGCTCGACATCGCGTCGAAGCTGACGAGCAGCGCCTCGTTGAGGCGGTTCAGCTGCGTCGCGATGAACTCGCCGGTCGCCTCGGGCGCGCGCCGCGCGATGAGGGTGCGGACATATTTGCGCATGCCCCGCACAGAGATCCCCTCGCGCCGCGCGATCTCGGCCATCGCCACGCCGCCCTTGAGGCCCTCGACCACCCGCCTTTCGCGCTCGGCCCTATCCGGGCGCCGAGCGCCGGCGGAACAATTGCGGACAGGGTTCGACGGGAGGCGGCGCGGCTCGGACAAAGGCGATCTCGTTTTCTGACTGACAGAATCAAGCTATAACAATATTCTGATGTCGTCAAGGAAATGTCGAAGCCTTCTTCCGCCCGCCTCGCGCCTGCGCCACCGGAAGACTTCGGGAAGCGGCGCATGGTTGCGCATGGCCATGATCCGATCGAGCATAGCGTGCGAACCTTCGCCCTCAATGCGTCCTCGTCAGTGCGGAATAATCAGAGCGCGCGGGCGATCTGGCCTAATCGCCGCCAAGCCTGCCCAAGTCAGAGCTGGCCGAAGTCGCAAAAGCTTCAGACAGCGTCTGCTGTGATCTACAGGCCGCCAATGGCAGTCTGTACAAAGCGGCTCGGTGCTAACCACAGGCGTTTCGCCTCACAGTGTCGTCGCCCATCGCGTCAATTTGCCGCCTCGTATTTTGCGTTCCTTTGGAACAAAAGATTGAGCACGCGTCATTGAACGTTGTGCAAGCCAAATTGCGCATGTGACTGGCGACTTCTGCTCAACCTCATCCGGTATTTTCGCAGGAAGACGACATTCCGAGACATCGCTTACGAAATCTCTAACGCTTCGCGGGCATAAGGCGCCCTCATCGGCGCGTACGATCCGCGTTACGAGAGCTGCAGGAGCAAAGACTGCCCGTGCCACGCTATATAGCCATGCGCCGCCAACCTCATCTCGAGCGATCATACGTCGGCGACGACTATTGGAGGCTCGACAGATCCTCAATTGACGTCATCGTGTCCGAGAGCGGGCCGCGGCGGACCGGCCTGCTCGACCAGGACGGCAACGATCTTTACCGCGTCCCGCCGGAGACGCCGGCTGGCTTCACTTCGAAATGGTCGTCGGACGAAAGCTGACGGCGCCGCCTCGTCGCCGCGGGGGTCGAGCGCGGAAACGGCGCGGCCGTCCGGCCGCGCGCCGATCGTCCGGGCAGTCTCCACGAACGAAAATAGCCGATTTCGCAGTACGAAAGGGCAATATGAAAGGCCGGAACCGGGAATTACGATCCCACCGCCAGACCCCTCGTTCGCTGCGCCACTCCGTCGCGGCGGCCTGACCAAAGCGGCACTGGACAAGGCGGCGACGGGCGGATACCGAATTGGGCAGGGGCGGCCGGCGGCACGAACCGGCTGCCCATCAGAAAGGCACACTCATGGACTACGAGCGGCGCTTTTCGGATGCGATCGACCGCCTGAAGGCGGAAGAGCGCTACCGAACCTTCGCCAATCTCGAGCGCGACGCCAGTCGGTTCCCGACGGCGCTGTGGCGTCCCGAGGGCGAAGAGGACAGGCCCCGTGAAGTCACCGTCTGGTGCTCGAACGACTATCTCGGCATGGGCCTCCACCCCGCGGTGATCGAGGCCTCCGTCCAGGCGGCGCGCGCCCACGGCGCGGGCGCCGGCGGCACCCGCAACATCTCCGGCACCCATCATCCGATCGTGCGGCTCGAGGCCGAACTCGCCGACCTGCACGGCAAGCCGGCCGCGCTCGCCTTCACTTCCGGCTGGATCTCCAATCTCGCCGGGATCTCGACGATCGCCGGCCTGTTGCCGAACTGCCTGATCCTGAGCGATGCGCTGAACCACAATTCGATGATCGAGGGCGTGCGGCGCGCCGGCTGCGAGAAGACGGTGTGGCGCCACAACGACGTCGCCCATCTCGAGGAGTTGCTCGCCGCCGAGCCGCTCGAGCGCGCCAAGCTCGTGGTGTTCGAGAGCCTCTATTCGATGGACGGCGACATCGCGCCGATCAAGGAGATCCTCGACGTCTGCGAGAAATACCGGGCGATGAGCTATATCGACGAGGTCCATGCGGTCGGCCTCTACGGGCCGCGCGGCGGGGGGGTGAGCGACCGCGAAGGGCTCGCCCACCGGATCGACGTGATCGAGGGCACGCTGGCCAAGGGCTTTGGCTCGCTCGGCGGCTATATCGCGGCCAGCGCCGCGGTGGTCGACGCGGTGCGCAGCTACGCGCCGCAGTTCATCTTCACCTCGACCTTGCCGCCCAGCGTCGCGGCGAGCGCGGCGGCGGCCGTCCGCCATCTCAAGGCTTCGACCGTCGAGCGCGAGCGGCATCAGCACATGGCGCGGCTGACCAAGCATGCGCTGAGGGCGGCCGGCATCCCGGTGATGGACAATCCCTCGCACATCGTGCCGGTGTTCGTCGGCGATGCGCGAAAGTGCAAGGCGGCCAGCGCCATGCTGCTCGACCGGCACGCCATCTACATCCAGCCGATCAACTACCCGACCGTCGCCAAGGGAACCGAGCGCCTGCGCATCACCCCGACCCCGGCCCACAACGAGGCGCAGGTGGCGGAACTGGTCGAGGCGTTGGTCGACGTGTGGAAAACGCTGAACCTCCCCTTCGAGGAGGCCAAGATCATTCCGCTGCATCGTCCGGCCGCCCGGGAGATGGCGGCGTGCGTCTATCCCGAGATGAAGAAGGCCGCCGAGTAGGGGGTTCGACGCCGAGCCGCCGCCTGAGCCTACGCGTTACGCCTTGGCGAGCCCGTGCCCGCACGGCGCTGGCCGAGGCGGACGTGTGCGGGAATCAGGAGACGTTCGTCTTCAACCTTACGGACTAACGCCGCCCAACCAGGTCGTAGTCGTAGGCGTGCCCGGAAAACGGCGCGCCGTCGGCGAGGACGACTTGCAGCGCCGGACGGATCCTCGTCCCGCGACGGTATGATCCCTGCACAATGAATGCGGCGGCGCCGAGGTCCGGCGTGAGACCGGCAATCTCCGTGGTCGCCGCAGCCGTCACTTTGGAGCGAGCCGGTAGGCGGTGTAACCGCCAAAATCGCGCTGCTCGGTGATCGAATAGGCGGCGAAGAAGAGCGCCGGCCAAGGGGTCGCCTGCGTGCGGTCGACCAGGATCCAACCGGGCCGACGCAGGTGCTGCGCTCCGTTGCGGATGAAGGTCTCGACCTCGTCGTGCGGAAGAAGGGCGAAGGCGCCGACATCGTTCATTCCGGTCCAGACCGGGCCTGGAGCTCCGTAAGGCAGAACCATCGACGGAGACACCCACAAAGGCGATCCTTCCCCTCGTCCGAGCAGCCATTTCTGGGCGGCGGCCGCGTCCGCCGCTGGCGCCGGCGCCGGGGTTTTGGGCGGGGCCGAGAGGCTCTGGTCCAGAAGGGCCGAGGATGCCGGATCGACGAGGCGCACGTCGTTGATGAAACGGCTCGGCCCAATGTTCCAGGCCTGGCCTCTCTGCGCCGCCGCGTCCCAGGATTCGAAGCCGAACGTCGCCAGCAACGCCACGATGCCCGCCAGCGCAAGCTGCGCAAATCCAAAGGCGACGTCTTTCAAACCGATCGCCAGCGCCGCCGTCAGCGCCAGGACAATAAACGGCAGAAGATTCAGAACATTGTTGTCGTGGCTGCGTCCCAGGTAATAGGAGCCCGCGGCGAACAGGCCCATCAGGCAGACGAGGCCCAGGCGGACCCCGCGCGCGTCCGCCCGCAACTGCGCGATGGCGACGGCGGCGGCCGCCGCGAGCGCGAGCCAAACCGGACCCGTCGGATTGACCGGGAGAATTCCGGGCGGATTGCGGACGTACGTCGTGAAGCCCTCGATTGAAGGCCATTGGCGGTAGACGACCCAGAATAGAACCGCCAAGACGGCAAAGGCCGCCACCGTCGCGGCGACCGCCAGCAAAGCTCCGCGCACGACTTCGATCACGACGCCTTTCACGTTCGTCGCGCCGATGTCTTGAGCCCGCCTCAGCGCGAGGTAGGGCCACCAGACGACCGTGGCGTAGAAGGCTGCCTCTGGCGACCACACCAGTCCCAGGAGCCAAAGGGCGTGCCCCGCTGCGTCCAGTCGGAAACCGCGTTCCTCGGCCGCGATGATGAAAAACAGCAGAGCGGCGAGCGGGAAAAACCGCATCCCGTCGACGGAGGGAGTGGCGATCGGTCCCTTGAAGTCCGGCGGATAGCCAGTCCACATCAGGATGGCGCAGCCCATCGCGGCAAGAGCGACCAGCGCCAGACCCATAGGCAGTCTGCGGGTCAGCAGCACGACGCAACCGGCCATCGCCAGAAGGTAGACCAGATTGGTCAGAGCTGCGGCGACGTAGGTCCCCGTCCAGCACTCTTGGCCGCAAAGGGATGCGACAAGCAGGGTGGGCCCCATTCCATATTGCACCGGGTAGTCCTGGAATGGGATCGCCCCGCCCAAGAGGGCCTGCGACGAGCCGACGTAGACGGACCAGTGGTGCCACACGGTCCCAAAGCCTTGTGGAGATCCAATGACGCCGGTGAGCGTGACCGCCGCGACCCCTAATAGGAAGATCGCCAGGAGCGATGGCAAAGGGGGCGCGCCTTCAGTTCTGGGCAGCAGGCGCGGAAGCGTCGCGGCCAATAGACCCACGACCAGAAAGATCGCGGCCTGGACCGCATCCAGCCGCAGGCCGAGGTCCCACCAGGTCAATCCGGCGACCAGGGGGAGGGCCAGAAGTCCGCCGACGGCATATCCAGCGCCCGAAAGGACGAGCGGCGCTGCGAAGGCGATGGAAAGGACCAGCGGACTCGTCATTCCGGGCCCCGGGCGCACGGCAAGCAGCGCAAGTCCGCCGAGAGCCAGCGCGACCCCATAAACTCGGTCGATCGTCAATGCCGAAAAATATTTGTGGGTCCGCAACTGCAGGGCGAAAGGCAGAATGCAGATCGCAAGCAATAGCACAGCGTACACCGCCAAAAGAGCGGCCTTTTGCTCGATCACAGAAACGTCCTTTCTCCGATTGGCCGCCCCAGCCTCGCCTGACTGGGCGGGTCGGCATCGTTTAACGAGGTCATCCGTCACGTCAACGAGGCCGCTTCGCAGAGCGGCGAGCCGGCCGGCCGATGATGCGCCGATCTCAGATTTTGGTCGTGGTTATCGACCACGACTGTCCGGAAGCGTCATTTCCGGGATGAGCTCCCGACAATCCCGCGGTTCGGCGGGTTGTTGGCGAACATCGCCCAGCGCTCCTCGTTGGCCAGCGGGGAACCGCGTCGACCGCCCGCCGGGCAGGCCTCGCCGAGCTCATAAAGATCCGCGGCGCGCTTACGCCCTTGCCGAAACGAAATGAGACTGGGCAAGCCAGCGGGTCGCCGCCGTGGCCTCGAGCGCCGGTTCGAGCGCGAGGATTGGGCGGGCGGCGGCCTTCGGCAGACCCGGCAGAAGAAAGTCCCTGGTCGTCACCCTCACGTCGCGCCAACCCGCCCTCGGAAGCGCCTGGCGCAACTCGCCCGGGGTAAACGCCATTTCGTCAGGTTCGAGCTTGGCGAACCGCCGACCGATCCGTGTGCCGAAAATGAAGGCGCAATAGGGATTGAGGAAATTGGGCTCAATGAAGGCGAGGCCGCCGCCCGCGTTGCTCAAGGAATGCAGGGCGCGCAAGACGCCATCGAGACGCAGCACCAGATGGTGCAGGATGCCATTGCCGAAGACGAGATCGAACCGGCCGAAGCGCCCCAGGTCGTCGGCAAGGAGGTCCAGTTTTTCGAAGCTGAGGTTTGGCAACGGATAGGTCCGTCTCGCGTGATCGAGAAACTTGTCGCTGATGTCGACGGCGACCACTTCGATTCCCGTCCTGACGGCTACATGCGCCGCAGCGGCGCCGGAGCCGCAACCCAGTTCGAGGATTCGCTTTGCGCCGACCGCCTCGGCCATCTCGACGAACCAGTCGTTACGCCGGCTCGCGCGGAGCGGCGTCGAGCCGACGGGGGCAAAGATCTGGTTGAATCCACGTTCATCCTGAAGACTAATTTTCGCCATCGCCAGCTTTCAGATGTCCGAGTGAGCCGGGCGGCCCTTTATAAAAGACGAAACGGCGCATCCCGACAAACCCAACGCCTGCCAGCACCGGCAGCAACAGCGCCTGCGCCCAGAGCGGCCCCAGGCCTCCCCATATCAGGACGCGCAGCAAGACGAAATTCAGGCCCCCGAGGCAGGCATAAAATGCCAGGAAACGGGGAAGCAGGCGATAGGAGGTGTCGCCGAACACCAGGCCGCCATAGCTGAAAAAATTGAACAGGATCGCGAGCATGGTCGAACTCGTCACCGCCAGCCAAATCGGCGCGCCAATGAGAACGAAAGTCGCGTAGCCCAGATAGCCGAACGCCGTGTTGAGTCCGCCGACGGCAAGGAAGCGCAAAAATGTCATTCGAGCGCTTTTCGTTACGCGAGCTCGCGCGGCGCGCAGGCCAGCGCGTCAAAAGCGTCGCCATGTCCATCGTTGAGCCGTAGATACTTCGGCGGGCGCGCGATCAGTGATGGGCTCATTGTCGCGCCTTCTGTTCGGTGCAAATGGGATTGTCAATTCATTCGGATCGTGAGCATCTTAGGGGCTGATGACATCCTAAATTTCGCATGCTAGGCGTGCCTCGCCAAGAGGCCCGTTCGCCGAGGGAGCGGCGTTTATCATGTCGCTATCGGCAGTCTCGTTGAACAGAGCGCGCCGTCGTCTGGTCGATATGCATTATCGCGCCAAAGTGGGGCATGTCGGCGGCAATCTCTCGTGTTTGGACGCGATGATGCTCATCCATCACGAGTATCTCGGAACGGACGACCGATTTATCCTGTCAAAGGGGCATTCCGCAGGCGCGCTTTATGTCACCTTGTGGAGCTTGGGTCGGTTGACCGACGCTGATCTCGATCGTTTCCACGGCGACGATTCTCTCCTGCCGGGACATCCGCCGGCGAGAGGAATTCCGGAGATTCGCTTCGCGACCGGGAGCCTCGGACATGGCCTGTCGCTGGCGGCCGGCTTGGCCCTCGCGGCCAGGCTTCAGGGCGCCAATCGACGCGTGTTCTGCTTGACCTCCGATGGCGAATGGCAGGAAGGCTCGACGCTGGAAGCTGCGATCTTCTCGACCCACCATCGTTTCAGCAATCTGACGATACTGGTCGACCACAACCGTCTGCAGGGCTTCGGCTCAACGGACGCGGTCGCGTCGATGGACCCCCTGCATGAACGCTTGAGCGGCCTCGATCTTGAGATCCGCCAGTGTGACGGCCACGATCTCGAGCAGCATCCGCGCCGCCCTGGCCCCGGACCGCTATCGTCCTCTCCTCGTCGTCCTGAACACGATCAAGGGGCGCGGCGTCCCCGATGTCGCCGACACCGTCGAAAGCCACTACCTGCCTTTGACGGCCGCGCAACATGCCGGGGCGATCGCTCAGTTCGAGACAGAAGGCCACTACCGACCTTTGACCGCCGCGCAATATGCCGGCGCGATGGCGGGATCCGAGATCGACTGATGAGAGACGAACTGTGTCGCCAGCTTGTCGCCCGCTCGGGAAACCGGCGGATGGTCTTTCTCACCGGCGATCTTGGGTTCATGGCCTTGGAGCCCTTGCGAGACGCGATCGGACCGCGCTTCATCAATTGCGGCGTCGCTGAGCAGAATATGGTCTCGGTCGCAGCCGCTCTCAGCTACGAGGGATTGGAGGCCTGGACCTATACCATTGCGCCATTCTGTTATGCGCGCGCATTCGAACAGATCCGCAACGACGTCTGCCTTCACGGCCTGGCCGGTGAAGTTGCTGGCCAACGGCGGCGGCTATGCGTATGGCGTAATGGGTCCGACCCATCACGCGCTCGAGGACTACGGCATTCTGTTGACCTTGCCGAACATGACGGCGTTCGTGCCGGCGTTCAACGAAGATATTGGCGAAACGCTGGACCGCGCCGGCGATTTGTCGGGTCCCGCCTATGTTCGACTTGGGCGCGGTGAAAATCCAAGCGGCGAGGCGGCGCCGGCCTACGCTCCATGGCGTCGCCTACTCGACGGCGACGCCGGCGTGATGATCGTGGTTGGTCCGCTCGCGGGCTCGTCGTGGGGCGTCTTGCGCCAATTCGACAGGGCCAACCGGCCCGCTTTATGGGTCGTGAGCGAATTGCCGATCGAGGCGAACGCGCCGCCGTCGGAATTGACGGATGCGCTAAAGCGGAGCCCGCCGGCTTGCGGTCGTTGAGGAACATGTCGCGCACGGCGGCGTCGGGCAAGCAATGTGCCGCTGGGTGATCGACGCCGGAATAGGCCTGGATCGCTTTCGCCATCTGCACGCCACCAACGGCTCGGGCTCGACTTACGGCTCACAAGCCTTCCTGAGGCGACGCAGCAGTCTCGATCCCGAGGGAATCGCGCTCGCAGCAAAGTCGCTGGCGAGCTGATCGTGTTGGAGCTCGGCGACTGGGTGCGCGCTCTGCGCGGACCAATCCTGGTGCTCGGAGCTGGCGGCTTCATCGGCGCCAACCTCTTGCGCCGCCTGCTGAAATACCGTGAGGACGTTTTCGGCGTTGTTCGCTCTCTGCCCGCTTGGCGTCTCGATGGGATTGACCGTCGCCACATTTTGGAAGCGGATCTCATCGATCTCGCGGCATCGCGCAACCTGGTGGCTAGTGTTCGCCCGCGCACCGTCTTCGATTGCATTGCCTATGGCGCTTATTCGTTCGAGACGGATCACGATTTAATCTACAAGACCAACTTCACCGCTCTCGTACAGTTGGTGGAATTGTTGGCGAACTCGGATTTCGCCGCGTTGGTTCACGCAGGAAGTTCATCAGAATACGGCATCAAAAGCGCGGGCCCATTGGAAGAGGAGTTTTTTCAGCCAAATAGCCACTATTCGGTCTCGAAGGCCGCTGCAAGTAACTACATTTCATATGTCGGGAAGGTGCGCCGTCTTCCGGTGATAAATCTGCGATTATATTCCGTTTATGGTCCGCTCGAAGATACGTCTCGTCTGATTCCGAATTTGGTCGCCAAAGGTTTGAAAGGAACCTTCCCGCCGTTTGTCGACCCTAATACGTCGCGGGATTTCGTCTATATCGACGATGTCTGTGACGCTTTCGTCCTTGCGGCGGCGCGTCTGACGCCCGACCTTTACGGCGAATCGTTGAATATCGGCGCCGGTCGGGCCACGACAATTCGTCAGCTGGCGAAGATCGCGGCCGATGTGTTTGCGATCGACGAAACGCCGATTTTCGGGTCGATGGACGGCAGAGCGTGGGACCTGCCGGATTGGTACGCCTCTCCAGGCAAAGCGGAGCGACTGCTCAACTGGACCGCGAAGACCGATATCGCCACCGGCCTGAAGCTGACCTCCGAGTGGATTGGCTCGCTGGAAGGACTAGACGCCGGCGCGATGACGAAGCGCGCCGCGGGTCCGCGACGTCGGAGCATTTCAGCGATTATCGCATGCTACAAGGATGAACAGGCCATCCCGGTCATGTATCGGAGGCTTACCGACACGTTTCAGAAGTTGGACGTCAATTACGAGATCATTTTCGTCAATGACGGAAGTCCGGACGATTGCGCCGGGCGCATTTTGGAGATTTCAGCGAAAGACCCGCATGTCCTCGGGATTACGCATTCGCGCAATTTTGGCTCGCAGATGGCGTTCCGGAGCGGCATGGAAATGTCGGTCATGCAAGCTTGCGTCCTTCTCGACGGGGATCTCCAAGATCCCCCCGAGTTGATCGAGCAGTTCTACCGTCGATGGATTGAGGGCTACGAGGTCGTTTACGGGCGACGTGTGAAGCGCGACATGCCGTTTGTTTGGGGCGTTTTGTACAAGGCCTTCTATCGGATCTTCGCGATGTTGAGCTACGTCAAGATTCCTCATGACGCCGGTGATTTTTCGTTGATCGATCGAAGAGTTGTGAGCTGGCTGTTGCGCTGCCCGGAGCGAGATTTGTTTCTCCGGGGACTGCGAGCCTACATCGGCTTCCGCCAGACCGGGGTGGATTACGTCCGGCCGAATCGCGCGTTCGGGGAGAGCACGAACAACCTCCTGAAGAACCTGGAGTGGGCAAAGCGAGGCATCTTTTCCTTCAGCAACGCCCCGTTGAAAATGCTCTCCGCCGGAGGGGTTGTTCTGCTCGGTCTATCCATCGTTCTGGGTTTGATCGCGACCGCCTTGCGCATATGGATACCCGACATCGCGCCGCGCGGCGCCACGACGCTGCTCCTCGCCTCATTGTTCTTTGGCGCCATTAATCTTTTTGCGGTCGGGCTGGTCGGTGAATACATCGCAAAAATCATGGAAGAAGTGAAGGCGAGGCCTCGTCTGATCCGAGCTGGATTGATCCGCAATGGCGAGACCAGCCAGTTGCTGCCGGACGACGCGACGTGGTCATGAACGCTTTCGGCTTCTTCCTCGGCGAGGAGGGCTCAACGCCCTGATATTGCTCGATCGCTCGCGCATTGTCGGGCTACCAAAGCGATGATTTTGACGTCAAACCCGCGAATTGGGCGTCGGAAGGCGCCATGGCGCGCTTCGTTCGCGAAGCGATGAGGACCTGCAATGACATCGACGAACCCGCCAAAACCGCTTCTCGCCGCCCTCGCCGGCGAGCGGCAGGCGCGTCCGCCGGTGTGGCTGATGCGCCAGGCGGGGCGCTACCTGCCGGAATACCGGGAGATCCGGGCGCAGGCCGCGAGCTTCCTCGAGTTCTGCTACACTCCGGCATTCGCGGTCGAGGCGACGCTGCAGCCGATCCGGCGTTTCGGCTTCGATGCGGCGATCCTGTTCTCCGACATCCTGGTCGTCCCCGACGCGCTCGGCCAGAGCGTGACGTTCGAGACAGGGGAGGGGCCGCGCCTCGACCCGATCGGCGACGCCGACGGGCTCGAGCGCCTGAGGTCCGAGCCGGACTGGTCGAAGCTCGCGCCGGTGTTCGAGACGCTCGACCGGGTGAACAGCGCGCTCCCCGGCGATGTCGCGCTGATCGGCTTTTGCGGCGCGCCCTGGACGGTGGCGAGCTACATGATCGCCGGACGGGGCACGCCGGACCAGGCGCCGGCCCGCCTGTTCGCCTATCGCGAGCCGGCCCTGTTCGCCGCCCTGATCGACCGGCTCATCGACGCTTCGGCCGAATACCTCGTTCGCCAGATCGCGGCGGGGGCGGAGGCGGTGCAGATTTTCGACTCCTGGGCCGGCGTGCTGCCGCCGGCCGAGTTCGAGCGCTGGTGCCTCGCCCCGATCGCCGCGCTCGTCGCCAAGGTGAAGGCCAAGGCGCCGCGGACGCCGGTGATCGCCTTCCCGCGCGGCGCGGCGACGGAGCTGTCGAAGTTCGCCCGCCTGGATGGGATTGCGGCGATCGGCCTCGATACGGCGGTCGAGCCGAGAACCGCGGTGGTCGCGTTGCCCGGACCGGTGGCGCTGCAGGGCAATCTCGATCCGTTGGCCCTGGTCGCGGGCGGCGCGGCGCTGGATCAGGGGGTGGAGCGCGTGCTCGCCGGCTTTGCCGGTCGCGCCCATGTCTTCAATCTCGGCCACGGCATCCTGCCCGAGACGCCCGTGGCGCATGTCGAGCGGATGCTGAAGCGGGTGCGGGGCGAATGACCGAAACCCGCGACCTCGCCGGCCCCGATCCGCGCCTTGCGTGTGCGGCCGAGTGGTTCGGCGGCCTGCAGCAGAGCATCGTCGCGGCGATGGAGGGCCTCGAGCGCGCGTGTCCCGGCGTCGATCTGGGGCGCGAGCCGGGGCGCTTCACGATCGAGCCCTGGCGCCGGAGCGACGCCAGCGGCGCTCCGGGCGGCGGCGGGCGGATGGCGATGCTGCGCGGACGGCTGTTCGAGAAGATGGGCGCGCATTGCTCGACCGTGTTCGGCGCCTTTCCGGCCGAGTTCGCGCAGCAGATCCCCGGGGCGGCCGACGACCCGCGCTTCTGGGCGGCCGGGGTCTCGGTGATCGCCCATCCCTGGAGCCCGCACGTGCCGACGGTGCACATGAACGTGCGGCTGGTGCGCACAACCAAGACCTGGTTCGGCGGCGGCGCGGACCTGACCCCGATGCTCGACGCGCGCCGTGTCCCGACCGACCCGGATGCGGCGCTGTTCCACGAGGCGATGCGCGAGGCCTGCGACCGCCACCCGGGGGTCGCCGACTGGGCGCGTTTCAAGGCTTGGTGCGACGAGTATTTTTTCCTGAAGCACCGCGACGAGCCGCGCGGGATCGGCGGGATATTCTTCGATCATCTCAACAGCGCCGGCGACCCCGGCAATTCGGCGTTCGACGACGACTTCGCCTTCGTCCGCGATGTCGGCGAGAGCTTTGTCGCCGTCTATTCCGAGATCGTGCGGCGCAACGCGGCGAGCGGATGGACCTCGCGCGAACGTGAGGAACAATGCGTCCGCCGCGGCCGTTACGTCGAGTTCAATCTCCTCTACGATCGCGGTACGATCTTCGGCCTGAAGACCGGCGGCAACGTCGCCTCCATCCTTTCCTCCATGCCGCCCGAGGCCCGCTGGCCCTGAAGCGGCGGAAACCGGGAGCCTCCCATGATCAACGCCTCACAATCTGGTCGACTTCGCATCGGAGGCGCCTTTGAGGTCAACCGTCTCGGCTTCGGCGCGATGCGGATCGTCGGCAAGGGCGTCTGGGGGCCGCCGGAGGACCGGGCCGAAGCGATCCGGACGCTGAAGCGCCTGCCCGAACTCGGCGTCGATTTCATCGACACCGCCGATTCCTACGGGCCCGATTTTTCGGAAGACCTGATCCGCGAGGCCCTGCATCCCTATGGGCCGATCAGGATCGCGACCAAGGGCGGTCTCGCCCGCACCGGTCCGAACGTCTGGATCCCCCTCGGCCGGCCCGAATATCTGATCCAGCAGGCCTATAAGAGCCGCTGGCGGCTCGGCGTGGAGTTAATCGACCTGTGGCAGCTCCATCGCATCGATTCGAAGGTGCCAGCGGGCGAGCAGTTCGACGCGATCAAGACGCTGATCGCGGACGGCGTGATTCGCGCGGCGGGCCTCTCCGAAGTGAGCGCGGCGGAGATCGAGGCGGCGTCCAAATACTTCCGGGTCGCCACGGTCCAGAACCGCTACAACCTCGCCGACCGATCGAGCGAAGCGGCGCTCGACTATTGCGCCGGTCGCGGCATCGGCTTCATTCCCTGGTTCCCGCTCAACGCTGGCGAGCTCGCCCGCGAGGGGTCGACGCTGGACGCGGTCGCCCGCGCCCACAAGGCGACCCCCGGCCAGATCGCGCTCGCCTGGCTGTTGATGCGCAGCCCGGTCATGCTGCCCATTCCCGGCACCGGCAAGGTCGCTCATCTCGAGGAGAACGTCGGGGCGGCGGGAATGGAGCTGACCGCGGAGGAATTCGCCGAACTCGATCGGGCCGGACGCGCCAAGGGGTGAGGCGGCGAACCCGATCACGGGGTCGGACCGCGCATCGCGGATCCCGTTCTTCGGCGCCGTCGTTCACGACGCGAGCAGCATGTCGCGGACCGTCCCGCCGCTCGGACCGCAATGGGCGACGACAGTCGAAAAACGGGAGGTGGACACGGAAGCCATGGCCGAGCAGAAGGGGATCGCATGAGGAAAACAACAAGACTGGACCTATCCGCTATCGTCGTCTTTTGCGTCGTCGCCGCCTTCGCTCAGCAGGCGGCGGCGGTCACCCTCCCGCGGGTCCATTTTCCACGCTGCCCCGAGCGCGTCGTCGACAAGAAATGCGAATGCCGCGCCTACGTCTCGACCCGGTTCCACATCTGCCGGGTTGGACAAACGTGCCACCGCAACGCTTTTCACGGCATGTGTATGTGATTTTAGGTCGAGCGCTCTCAGCTCCTCAGCACGGCGCACGCGCCGCCGACGGCCTGAATGCGATCGCAGAGCCTCTTGGCTTCCCCTCCGGTCTGGGCCGGCAGGCGGACGCGATAGAACGGCCGCGTGCCCCGGCTCCTGAGCACGGAGCCGAGGACGAACGGCTCCATGTCGCCGATGACGCTCGCGTAGCTGTGCCGGGCGCGGGCGAAGGCGCGCAGCGCCGACCCCTTGTTGAAGCTGGCGGCGAGTTGGACCCCCCACGGCGCGAACAGGCCCGAAACGACCGGCGAGCCCTGAGGTCCGCGCTCGACCCTGAGTTTGGCGATGGCGACGATACAGGGCTGGACCGGACCGGGGGCCGACGAGGCCGGGGGGATCGGAGTGCGCCACTCCTCGACGTCGTGGCCGGTGACCCCCAGCACATAGGCCTGGGTCTCGAAGGGCATCTCGCCATGGCCGTCGAGCCATTTCGCCAGCGCGTTCGGCCCGGCGTTGTAGGCCGCGGCCGCGAGGCCGAGGTTGCCGAAGCGCTGGGCGAGATCGGCGATCAGCTTGGCGGAGGCCGGGATGGCGGCGGCTGGGTCGAACGGGTCGGCGAGGCCGCGCTCCGCCGCGGTCCCCGGCATGAACTGGGCGACGCCTTGCGCCCCGGCAGGACTGACCGCGCCGGGCCGGAAGGCGCTCTCCCTCCAGATCAAACGGGTGAAGAAATCGACCGGTAGGCCCTCGGCCTTTGCCGAGTCCTCGACGATGCCGCACAGGACCGCGAGCGTGTTGTCGCTTGCGGGTTCATGCGGCTCCGCCAGCGCCGGCCCGAAGGCCGTGCAGAAGAGACCGGTGAGCGTGAGCGCGACCGCCAAGGCGCCGCGCCTGACAGCGCCGCCTCGTTTCGACATCCGGCCGCGCCGCCTCTCGAGGCTCAGCGCAATGCGGCCCGTCAGAGCCTCATCGTGGCAGTGCGTCAAGCCAGTGGACGACAACGTCGGCGATCTCTTCCCAGCCAGGCTCGACGACGGCAAAGTGACCGCGACCGTCGAACGCGCGGAAATCGGTTATCGCCCCGCGCTGCCTGTAGCGAGCGAAATCGTCAAAGGCGAGCCTCGGCGAAACGGCGCGATCGAGGACGCCGGTCGTCATGAGCAGCGGCGGATGGGCCTTGGCGAAGTCGATGGACGCGCCGGCCCTACGGGCGCCCTGCGCGACCTGGGGCGCCCCGGGCGCAATGTAGCGATCGAACGTCGCCGCCTGCAGGTCGGCCGGTAGGGCGTTGCCGATGAACGCGGCGAAGTCGTCGAAGCTCAGCACGAGCTGGGACGAGACCGCGGCGCGGCCGCCGAACAGGCGCCAGGCGCGCCGGCTGTCCGGGAATGCGGCGCGCGGCGATGCGGAATGCAGGGCGACACCGGCGGCGACGACGCCACGATTGACGAGGACCTGGGCGACAAGCCCGCCGATCCCATGGCCGATGACGACCGCCTTGGGTCCCAAGGATTCGATCATGTCACTGAATTGCGCGACGAGATCGGCGAAAGTCACACGGGCAAGCGCCGGGTCCGGCTCGGCCGCGCGCAATTCGGCGGGCGTGCGCTCGCAGCCGGGCCACGGAGGCGCGACGGCATGGCAGCCGTGAACGGCGAACCTCGACAGCCAGTCCTCCCAGATCAGCGGCGTGTTGAACAGGCCATGCACAAAAACGACGGGGCTCGAGATCATAAAAGCCCTCTTGAAAAGAAGGAGTTGGAAAACACTCTGATTTTGCTTCGTTCTTAAAAGCGGAACTTTGGCCTGTCCTTCAAAAAATCAGTGGGCAGGAAAGCCCGCGCTGAACCAGCGAATGACCAAGCGATATGTACGTGTGTAAACTTTTAACCCAAATTCCTGATTTGTCCAGAGGTCGTGGACTGGCCACGACGGGTCGCCGAAAGCACACCTATGACGGCCGAAAAGGCGATGCTATAGCGGGCCTTCCCCACAATCCCGTCAGGAAACCTCGCCGATGTCCAAGATCAAGGTCGTCAATCCGATTGTCGAACTGGACGGAGACGAGATGACCCGGATCATCTGGCAGTTGATCCGTGACAAGCTCATTCATCCTTATCTCGACGTCGAACTTCAGTATTTCGATCTCTCGATCGAACACCGCGACGCCACCGGCGATCAGGTGACGATCGACGCCGCGCACGCGATCAAGGCCGCCGGCGTCGGCGTCAAATGCGCCACCATCACCCCCGACGAGGCGCGCGTTCAGGAGTTCCATCTCAAACAGATGTGGAAGAGCCCGAACGGGACGATCCGCAACATCCTCGGCGGCGTGATTTTTCGCGAGCCGATCATCTGCAGGAACGTGCCGCGCCTGGTGCCCGGCTGGACGCTGCCGATCGTCGTCGGCCGCCACGCCTATGGCGACCAGTACCGCGCGACCGATTTCAAGGTCCCCGGCAAAGGCCGGCTCACCCTCCGGTTCGAAGGCGACGACGGCTCGGTGATCGAAAGGGAAGTGTTCAAGTTCCCCGGCGCCGGCGTCGCGATGTCGATGTACAATCTAGACGACTCGATCCGCGACTTCGCCCGCGCCTCGTTGAACTACGGCCTGATGCGCAAGTATCCGGTGTACCTATCCACCAAGAACACGATCCTCAAGGCCTATGACGGGCGGTTCAAGGACATCTTCCAGGAGGTGTACGAGGACGAGTTCAAGGCGAGGTTCGCCAGCCTCGGCCTGACCTACGAGCATCGCCTGATCGACGACATGGTCGCCTCCGCGCTCAAGTGGTCGGGCGGCTATGTCTGGGCGTGCAAGAACTACGACGGCGACGTGCAGTCGGACACGGTGGCGCAGGGTTACGGCTCGCTCGGCCTGATGACCAGCGTGTTGATGTCCCCGGACGGACAGACAGTCGAAGCGGAGGCGGCGCACGGCACCGTGACGCGCCACTATCGCGAGCACCAGAAGGGCCGCCAGACCTCGACCAACTCGATCGCCTCGATCTTCGCCTGGACCCGCGGCCTCGGCCATCGCGCCAAGCTGGACGGCAACGAGGCGCTCGCCAAATTCGCTGCGACTCTCGAGAGGGTCTGCGTCGAGACGGTCGAGGCGGGCTTTATGACAAAGGACCTGGCGCTGCTCGTCGGCCCCGACCAACGGTGGCTGTCGACCACCGGCTTCCTCGACAAGGTCGACGAGAACCTCAAGGCGGCGATGGCGGAGTGAGGGGAGGGCGCGTTCCCGCAGCAGGATCAGCGCAGGCTCGAAGGGGCGGGCCGCCAAGTGGCGCGCCACCGGTTTTATGAGGCCGCGAGCGCTCCCCGTGTGAAAGCGCCTCTTGATGTTTCCTGTTTGTTCTTTTATGCTTCAGGGTGTCATCACGCCGACGAATTTATGGAGATCGCGCCGCGCATCTCGCCGCACTTGCGCGCAACTCGGATGACCTGGACGGTGACACGAGGAGCCCTGCGCCCGCGCGGCGGGAACCGGGAGTTCATGCGATGAGATCATCCACGGAAAAACGCGTGTGCGGCGACCGATTTTTCAGTCAGGTCTTGCCACACCGGCCGTCGTTGCGAGAATCGACTGATCCATTCATGTTCCGGCGCAAATGAGCGACCAAAAGCCAAGCTTCCTCGAATTCTTCGCTGGCGGAGGCATGGCGCGGGCTGGCCTCGGGTCGGCGTGGCGATGCCTGTTCGCCAACGATTTCGACGCGACGAAGGTCGAGACATATCAGGCGAACTGGGGCAAGGGAGACATTGTCCACGAGGATGTCGGCAAGCTGGCGCTGGCCGACTTGCCGTCCGGCGCGCCCGATCTCGCCTGGGCGTCGTTCCCCTGCCAGGACCTGTCGCTCGCCGGCGACTACAGAGGCCTCGGGCGCGAGCGAGACGACGTGCTGACCCGCTCGGGGACGTTCTGGCCGTTCTGGAAGCTGATGCGCGGGCTCGTACAGGCGGGCAGGCCTCCCCGCACTATCGTTCTGGAGAACGTCTATGGCGCACTCACGTCGCACGCAGGCAAGGACTTCGCGGCGATCGGGTCGGCCCTCGCCGGCTCGGACTATCGTTTCGGCGCGGCGGTAATCAATGCTTCCGATTTCCTGCCCCAGTCCCGCCCGCGCCTGTTCTTCATCGCACTGCGCGAGGGCGAGACGCTGCCTGCAGGCCTGACGCTCGACGTCCCGAACCGCAGGTGGACGCCGCCGGCGCTCGTACAGGCGCATGCCGGTCTGCCCGAGACCGCGAAGAAGCGATGGGTCTGGTGGAACATCCCGAACTCCGGCCCAGCGTAACACGACCTTCGCGGACCTCATCGAGGAGCGGCCGACGGGCGTCGAGTGGCACACGGCCGCCGAGACCAAATACCTGCTCGGCCTGATGAGCGAGGTGAATCTGGCGAAGGTCGCCGAGGCGAAGAAGGCCGGCTGTCAGATCGTGGGCGGGGTCTACCGTCGGACGCGGCCGGACGAGAGCGGCTTCAAGGTGCAGCGCGCCGAGGTCCGCTTCGACGACATCGCCGGCTGCTTGCGCACGCCCGCCGGCGGATCATCCCGCCAGTCCATCCTGATCGTCGACGGCAAGAAGGTCCGCTCGCGCTTGCTGTCGCCGCGCGAGGCTGCCCGGTTGATGGGATTGCCCGACGAATACAAGCTGCCGCCGCGCTACAACGACGCCTACCACGTCTGCGGCGACGGCGTGTGCGTGCCCGTGGTCCGCCACATATCTGAGCACATCCTGGAGCCGATCCTGGCCGAGAACAGGGCGGACGTTCTCCAAGCCGCGGAATGAAATGGCCAAAGAGACCGACGGTCCCAACAAGCCGAGCTTGCGACAGCTTCGAAGACCACCTTTCGAGACAGGGTCTCTGAGGGAAGAACTGAAGAAATTCTACGAGTCTCCGTACGAGCACGATCCCTCCGGCGAGCCGCGAAAGATCGGTGAGTATAAATGGGGCGTCTACATATTCTACGACTACGACAACGAGCCGATCTACGTCGGCCAGACGAATGAACGCGTGAGCGCCCGGATCGGGCGGCACCTCACAAACCAAAGGACTGACGCGGTAGCGATGAACGTGCTGGACCCGTTCGAGGTCTACTCGATCGAGGTCTATCCGCTTCCGGAGTTTCAGCATGTGGTCAACAACCGGCATCCGGACTACGGCGAGGCCAAGCGGCATCTCGATTCGCTCGAATTCCTCGTCCACGAGCAAGCGATCAAGACGAGCCGGTACGGAGAAATTCTGAACGAGAAGGACCCGAAACAGGGGATCAAGCGAGACATCCCGAAGCCGCACCGACGAGACATCGTCGCGAAGGAAGTGCAGGAGCTGCGGGCTCACCCGGACGTCCGGATCGCCCGCCGCGCTGCGACCATATCGAAGCTCGCCCAGGTGATCTCCGAGCGGGAGATTAAGGGAACAGGGCTTCGCCGTGTGCTCCTGGTCCAATCTCAGCGCCTGGAGACCTTGGCGAAGGCGCGCTTCCACGCTCTTGGCGGGAAGTCGAAGGTTCTGACGGGCGCGGAAGGCGACGCGTCGGAGGACGAGGAAGCCCCCGACATCGGATCCTCAGAGGAGTGACTGGTCGGCGACGATGGCGGCTGCGCGACCTCGTCTCCTCGTACTCGAGCGCGTCAGCCCAGCTCCTCGGCGACGAGGCTCACCCAATAGGCGGCGCCGAGGGTCAGAATGGCGTCGTTGAAGTCGTATTCCGGCGTGTGGACATAATGGTACGAACCGTCCGCTTCGACGCCGTTGCCGATCATGATGAACGAGCCGGGCCTGGCTTCCAGCATGAAGGCGAAGTCTTCCGAGCCGGTGATGATCGGCGCTTCGCCGATGACCGCGCGTTCGCCGACCACCGCGCGCGCGGCCGCGAGCGAGACTTCCGTCTGCGTCGCGTGGGTCACCAGCGGCGGATAGCGCCGGTCGTAGTCCACCTCCGCCGAGCAGCCATAGGCCGCGGCTGAGGCCTCGGCGAGCGCCTTCAGCCGCTTCTCGATCAGATCGCGGACGGCCGGACTATAGGACCGCGCCGTGCCGCAGACGAGCGCCTCGGCGGGGATGATGTTCGGCGCGTCGCGGTGGCCCGCCGCGATATGGCCGACGCTCACCACCGCGACGTCGGTCGCGGGCACGTTGCGGCTGACGATGGACTGGATCGCGCCGATGAACTGGCCGACCGCCAGCGTCGAATCGGTCGCCATGTGCGCCCCGGCGCCGCCGTGCCCGCCTGTGCCGCGGAACGCAACCTCCCAGGTGTCGCTGGCCGCCATGAACGGGCCCTTGCGCGTGCCGAACATGCCCGCCGGCATGCCCGGGGCGTTGTGCATGCCGTAGACGGCGTCGACCGGAAAGCGGGTGAACAGCCCTTCGTCGACCATCGCCTTGCCGCCGCCCTGGCCTTCCTCGGCCGGCTGGAAGATCACGTGCACCGTTCCGGCGAAGTCCGGCCTTTCGGCGAGGCGGCGGGCGGCCCCGAGCAGCATGGTGGTATGGCCGTCGTGGCCGCAGGCGTGCATCTTGCCGGGGACGATCGAACGATAGACGCGCCCGGTCGCCTCATGGATGTTGAGCGCATCGAGGTCGGCGCGCAGGCCGATTGCCCGCTTGCCCTGGCGATTGCCGCGGATCGTCCCGACGACGCCGGTCTTGGCGATCCCTTCCGCGACCTCGATCCCCCAGCCCCGCAACGCATCGGCGACGAGCTTGGCCGTCCGGGTCTCCTCGAAGCCGGTTTCGGGATGGCGATGAATGTCGCGGCGGATGGCGATCAACTCCGGCTCGTAGGCCTTGAGCTCGTTGACCAGACCTGAGCGTTCGGCGGTCATGCAAATGTCCTCCATCCGTATCTTCGGGCGGCGCCTTTCGTCAGACGCGCGCCCGGATCGCCTCCTCGACCGCCTTGAGCGCCTTGCCGGCGTTGGCGCCGTCGGGACCGCCGGCCTGCGCCATGTCGGGCCGGCCGCCGCCGCCCTTGCCGCCGAGCGCCGCCGAACCCAGCCGCACGAGGTCGACGGCGTTGAACCGGCTCGTCTGGTCGGGCGTCACAGCCACGACCAGGCTCGCCTTGCCGTCCTCGGCCGTCGCCGCGATCGCCACTACCCCTGAGCCGACGCTCTGCTTGGCCTCGTCCGCCAGCGACTTCAGGTCCTTCATGTCGATGCCCGTGACGGCGCGGGCGTAAAACCTGACCCCGGCGATGTCGCGCACCGAGTCTCCCGGGCCGGCGCCGCCCCCGCCCATCGCCAGCTTCCGCCTGGCGTCTGCGAGCTCACGCTCGAGCTTGCGCTTGTCGTCGATCAGGCTTTCGAGCCGCCTGGGCGCCTCGTCGGCCGGGGCGCGCAGAAGCTGGGCGAGCTCCGCCAGGCCATGGGCTTCGGCGGTCAGCTTCTTGCGCGCCTCGTCGCGCGTCTTGGCCTCGAGGCGGCGCACGCCTGCCGCGACCGCGCTCTCGCCGACGATGGTGATGAGGCCGATGTCGCCGGTGCGATGCACGTGGGTGCCGCCGCAGAGCTCGACCGAATAGGCGCGCTCGTGCGCCGCGTCGTCCTCGATCTGCCCCATGCTGACGACCCGGACCTCGTCGCCGTACTTTTCGCCGAAGAGGGCGCGCGCTCCGGATTCGCGGGCGTCGTCGAGGCTCATCAGCCGCGTCGTCACCTCGGCGTTCTCCAGCACGACGCGATTGGCGATGTCCTCGACCGCGGTCAGCTCGTCGGGCGAGATCGCCTTCGGATGAGCAAAGTCGAAGCGCAGCCGCTCGGGCGAGACGAGCGAGCCCTTCTGCGCGACGTGGTCGCCGAGCACGAGCCGCAGCGCCTCGTGCAGGATGTGGGTCGCCGAATGGTTGGCGCGCGTCGCGGTCCGCGCCGCGTGATCGACGGCGAGCTCGACCGCCATGCCGACGCGCGCCGCGCCCTGGACGATCGCGACGTCGTGGACAATGAGGTCGCCGAGCTTCTTTCGCGTGTCGCCCACGGCGGCGCGGAAGCCGGGCCCTGTGATCTCGCCGACGTCGCCGACCTGGCCGCCCAACTCGCCGTAGAACGGCGTCTGGTTGAGGATGAGCGAGCCCTTCTGGCCCGCCTCGAGCCGGTCGACCTCGACGCCGTCGCTGACGATGGCGCCGATCACGCCTTCGGCCGTCTCGGTCTCGTAACCGAGGAATTCGGTGGCGCCGACCCGCTCGCGCAGTCCGTACCAGACCGTCTCGGTCGCCAACTCGCCCGAGCCGGCCCAGGCGCGGCGCGCCTCGGCCCGCTGGCGCTCCATCGCGGCGTTGAAGGCCTCGACGTCGACCGAAAGGCCACGCGCCCGCAGCGCGTCCTGGGTGAGGTCGAGCGGGAAGCCGAAGGTGTCGTAGAGCTTGAACGCGGTTTCGCCGGAAAGCACGCCCCCCTGCGTCAGCGGCCGCGTCTCGTCCTCGAGGATCGCGAGGCCGCGCGCAAGCGTGGTGCGGAAGCGCGTCTCCTCGAGCTTGAGGGTCTCGGTGATCAGCGCCTCGGCGCGCAGGAGTTCGGGGTAGGCCTGGCCCATCTCGCGCGTCAGCGCCGTGACCAGGCGCCACATCAGCGGGTCGCGGGCGCCGAGAATCTGGGCGTGGCGCATGGCGCGGCGCATGATCCGGCGCAGCACGTAGCCGCGGCCCTCGTTCGACGGCAGCACGCCGTCGGCGACCAGGAAGGCGGCGGCGCGCAGATGGTCGGCGATGACGCGGTGCGAGGCGCGCTGCGGCCCGTCCGGATCGACCCCGGTGAGATCGGCGATGGCGCGGATCAGCGCGCGAAAGAGGTCGATGTCGTAGTTGTCGTGCACGCCCTGCAGGACGGCGGCGATCCGCTCGAGCCCCATGCCGGTGTCGATCGACGGGCGGGGCAGGGTGACCCGCTCGCCTCCCGGCAGCGCCTCGTATTGCATGAAGACGAGGTTCCAGATCTCGACGAACCGGTCGCCGTCGGCGTCGGGCGAGCCGGGCGGACCGCCGAAAATGTGGTCGCCGTGATCGAAGAAGATTTCCGAGCACGGGCCGCAAGGTCCGGTGTCGCCCATCGCCCAGAAATTGTCGCTCGTTGCGATGCGGACGATGCGTTCGTCGGGCAGGCCGGAGATCCTCTTCCACAGATCGAAGGCCTGATCGTCGTCGTAATAGACGGTGACGGTCAGCCTTTCCTTGGGAAGGCCGAAGTCGCGGGTCAGCAGCCCCCAGGCGTATTCGATGGCGTTCTCCTTGAAGTAGTCGCCGAAGGAGAAGTTGCCGAGCATCTCGAAGAAGGTGTGGTGGCGAGCGGTGTAGCCGACGTTGTCGAGGTCGTTGTGCTTGCCGCCGGCGCGCACGCACTTTTGCGCGGTCGCCGCGCGCACGTATGGCCGCTTCTCCACGCCGGTGAAGACGTTCTTGAACTGGACCATGCCGGCGTTGGTGAACATCAGCGTCGGATCGTTGCGCGGGACGAGCGAGCTCGAGGCCACGACCTCATGGCCGGCCTTCGCGAAGAACTGCAGAAAGCTCGATCGAATTTCGTTGACGCCGCTCATGAAGACCTTGCCTTTGGCGCGATTATTCAAAGGGCTTTCTAGATCAAGGGCCCGCGGGAAGCCAACGGGAATCGCCGCCGGGCGCCCCATGCCGTCGCCTGGACCTGCGGCGCGGGCCGGCGGCGGCAATCGCAAAGTCTATCGCCCGACTTGCGCATTGCATCGTTCGACCGCGAGGTCTATGTGGCGCGCGCGTGTTCAGACCTGCCGAAGCCCGATCCCCAATCCGAGTCGGACGTCAAGCGCGTGGCGTCGCGCGCCCGAACTCGAACGGCGATCGGACATTGAACTGATGGACATTCGCGGCCATCGGGGCGAGAGTGCGTCGGGATGGGGAACCGCGTTGGCCCAGGTAGGACTCCCGATTGACCACACTGCTGATCAGCCATCCGGCGTGTCTGGCGCACGATATGGGCGAGGGTCATCCCGAGCGTCCTGACCGGATCCGCGCGGTCGATCGCGCGCTGGAGAGCGAAATCTTCCAGATGATGGCGCGCGACGCCGCGCCGCGCGCGGACATCGCTGTGATCGCGCGGGTTCACCCGGTCGACTACATCGAGGCGATCCGCGCGGCGACGCCGACGCAGGGCCACGTTGCGATCGATCAGGACACCTCCATGTCGCCCGGCACGTTCGAGGCCGCGCTCCGCTCCGTCGGGGGCGCCGTGTTCGCCGTGGACGAGGTGATGACCCGGAAGGTCCACAACGCTTTCGTCGCGACACGTCCGCCCGGACATCACGCCGAGATCTCGACGCCGATGGGCTTCTGCTTCTTCAATAACGCGGCGGTTGCAGCGCGGCACGCCCGAGCCGCCTACGGCGCCGAGCGTGTCGCGATCATGGATTTCGACGTCCATCACGGCAACGGCACCCAGCACATCTTCTGGAGCGACCCGCACGTGATGTACACGTCGACCCACGAGATGCCCAATTATCCCGGCACCGGCTCCATTGGCGAGCGCGGCGAATTCGATCAGATCGTCAACGCCCCGCTTCGCGCCGGCGACGGCGGCGATAGCTTTCGCGAGGCGATGGACGTCGCGATTCTGCCGCGCATCGACGCCTTCAATCCCGACCTGGTCATCATCTCGGCCGGCTTCGACGCCCACCGTCGCGATCCGCTCGGCAACCTCAATCTGGTCGAGGCGGATTACGTTTGGGCGACACGCAAGCTGATGGAGATCGCGCAAAAGCACTGCGGCGGACGCGTCGTCTCCGTGCTCGAGGGCGGCTACGATCTCGAAGGCCTGGCCCGCTCGGTCGCCGCTCATGTCACGACGCTGATTGAGGGATGATCGGCGCGTCGGCCGGCCGTCATCGGCGCGCCCGAGGCGATCTATTCCTATGACCGGCTGGCTGGACGGAGCCCTGCGGCCGGCGCAGAGGAGCGGGTAGGCGGACCGGCTGCGCTGCGAGGCCTGAATGCGGTGACGTTGCTCAGGGCGTGAGCATCCCGGACTTCGGCGTCCGCTGGGCGGTCGCGGGCTTCGGCCTTCGGGACGTCGTCCTCGACGGGTTCGACGCCGAGGAAGGCCAACGCCTGTCGGGCCGGCATGGGTCGCCCGGTCAGGTAGCCCTGGGCCTCCGTGATGCCTTCGGCACGCACGCGCGCCAGTTGCTCTTCCGTCTCGATCCCCTCGGCGACCGTCTGCATCCCGAGCGCTTGGGCCAGAGCGACCGCGGCGCGCACGATCGCGGTGGTGTCGTCCCGCACCCCGAGTTCGGCGATGAACGTCTTGTCGATCTTGATCTTGTCGAACGGAAGTCGCCGCACGTAGCTCAGGCTCGAATAACCCGTTCCGAAGTCGTCCATGGAAGTGCGAACGCCTTTTGCGCGGATGGTCTCGAGCGTCGCAACCGTCCCATCGCTGTCTTTCATCATCACGCTTTCGGTCAGTTCGACGATCAGTCTCGAACCTGGCAGTCCCGCAAACTCGAGCGCGTCGAAAACGGTCTGCGAAAAAGCCGGCGTTCGGAACTGGATCGCGGAGACGTTGACGGCCACGCCGATCGGCGGGGGCCATCTTGTGGCCTCCTTGCACGCGACCCGCATGACCCACTCGCCGATCGCGACGATGAGCCCGGTCTCTTCCGCCACAGGGATGAACTCGACCGGGGAGATGGGCCCGCGAACAGGATGCGTCCAGCGCAAAAGCGCTTCGAAGGCCGTGACGCTCCGATCGTCGACGGAGACGATGGGCTGGAAATGGACCTCGAACTGCCCTTCGGCGAGCGCCGTCTTGAGATCGTCCTCCAGCTGGCGTTTGGAGCGGAACTCCTGGTCCATTTCGGCGTGGAAGAAGTGATAGCTGCCGCGATCCGCCTTGGAATGATAGAGGGCGAGGTCCGCCAGTCGAAGGAGTCCGTCGGCGTCGACGCTGTCGTCGGGGGTGAGGGCGATCCCGATGCTGGTTCCAATTTCGATGCGGAGGCCGTCGATGTCGTACGGCTTGGCCACCGCCGCGATCAACCGTTCCGCCAGGCGCATCGAGTCGCGCGGAGCGACGGAGATGCGCTGGATGACGGCAAACTCGTCTCCGCCCAGGCGCGCCGTTACGTCGCTCTTGCGCACCACGCCAGCCATCCTGTGTGCGACCGCCTGCAGCAGTTTGTCGCCGACCGGGTGCCCCAGCGTGTCGTTGACGCGCTTGAAGCGGTCGAGGTCGAGATAAAGCAAGGCGAAACGACCTGAGCGGCGCTGGGCCTCGGCCAGGCACTGCTCGAGGCGCTGCTTGAAGCCGAACCGGTTGAGGAGGCCGGTCAGCGCGTCATGCGTCGCCATGATCTTGATCTTGTCTTCGGCCTCGCGATGTGCGGTGACGTCCTCATGGGTCGACACCCAGCCGCCGTCGGCGAGCGGCTTCTTGCGTTGCGCGATCAGCCGCCCATCCGGAAGTCTGCAGAGCACCAGCACGCTGCCGTCATGTTCCTTGCGTGGCTGGTCGATCGGCTTGCCGAATCGCCCGGGATCGCTCGCAGCGGATGGCGCCGCCGCTTTGACTTGCTGGTTCGCGAGGTCGAGCGGAAGCCCATAGATCTCGGCGTATCTCCGATTGCAGACAATGAGACAGCCGTTCCGGTTGTACATCGCCAAGCCCTGGACGATGTTGTCCATAGCGTTGTTGAACCTGGCGTACTGGATGGCCGCTTGCGCCTGCAGCGCCTCACGCTCGCGCGCCTCGGCGAGTTGCTCGACGCGCATGGCGAGGAAAATTGCGCCGAACAGGATCACCGCCGCAATCACTGCGGCGCCGAGTTCGAGAGCCTGCGCCTGGAAACGCCAGGCAGCAAGCACGTCGTTCATCTCCACTGCGACGACCGAGGCGACGGGGAACTTGTCGGAATTCACCACCGCGAACATCCGTTCGAGTTGGTCGACGTCGCTGACCTGGCGCGCCATGCCGTTTTGCTTCCGCGAAATGAAATTGGTGAACAAAGGCGTTGCCGCGATTTCCGAGCCGAGGGTCAGCTCCCGCGTCGGAAAGCAGGCGATGATTTCGCCGTCGTCCCGGATGACGGACAGCGACGCGTGCTCGCCCAGCGCGAGCTTGCCGAGAAGATCGCTGAACGACGACAGATTGATCACCCCGCTGACGACGCCAAGGAAATCTCCGTCTTTCGAAGAGACCCGCTTTGTCAGACTGAGTTGCCAGGCGCCCGTAGCGCGGCTCCGGAACGGCGAAGACAAGTAGATCCCGTCCGCCCCGGCGTCTCGCAGGGCGCGCACCTGATCCCACGCGTGGATGGCCATGATCGTACGACGGGACGCCTCCCGTGCGAATGCCGGCTCCGTCGCGCTGACCACATAGATGCTGTCCAACGACGAGTCCTCCGCGACGCGGTCGTTGAGAAATGCACGGAACTCGACAGCCCCCGCCGCCTGCTCGAGCGACGACGGCGTTTCGACGCCGGCGGCCTCGAGGCGCGCCGCCAGGCGCGCGATGATCAACGACACCGACTGAATGGATCGGTCCGTTTCATCCGCCAGCATGGTCGCCAGGCTCCTGGCGGCGCGCGCGCTGTTGTCGATTTGTGTTGCTTTGAGATAGGCCGTGAATGCGGCAATCGCCACAATAAGGACAACAACGAGCGAAAATGCTCCAACAATCAAAGCATATTGGTGGCGGAACGCCTGCGCCAGCTTACGTATCGTAAGCATAACCTGTGATCCGTCGACCGTTAAGCATAGGTCTTTATCGGATACAAGATTTAAAATTGCTGAAAATACTACAGTTAATGAAAAAGAAGGAAATCGCCTGTCGAAAGGCGCCGCGGCTCGCCGAGGGCCAGCTGTGAAAGCCCGGCGCCGATGAAGCGTGAGGTCGCCTCAGAGCGCCGTCCTTCTGCGGCTGCCGCCGGCGGGCGTATGTCCGACGCGCCGAAAGCCGGCAAGGCCCGCGCGAGCGAGCGCCGAAACGCCGGCTCGTGCGATCCGGGACTCACCCGTCGATCGGCTCGACCGACGCGATTTCAATGCCGAAGCCCGAAAGGCCGACATAGGTCCGAGGGTGGTTGGTCCGGAGACGGATCGACGACACGCCGAGGTCGCGCAGGATCTGGGCGCCGAGGCCGACCTCCCGCCAATTCTCAGCGCGCTGTCGATCCAACTCTCCAGGCTCCGCGCCGCCGAAGTTCACCGGCACCCCCGCAGACCCGTCGCGAAGGTAGACGAGGATCCCGCGACCCTCCTCCTTGAAGCGTTGCAGCACTCTCGGGATGGACCCGCCGCCGAACACGTCGTTGACGATGTCGCAGCGATGAAGCCGCGCCGGAACGCCTCGGCCGTCGCCGACGGATCCGTGGACGAAGGCGAAATGCAGCACGGGATCGAACGGAGTGCGGTAGGCGTAACCCTGAAGCTCGCCGATCGGGGTCTTGACCGGGAAGACACCGATCCTCTCGACCAGCTTCTCTCGCGCCTGCCGATAGGCGATGAGATCGGCGACCGAGATCCGCTTGAGATCATTCTTCTCGGCGAAAGCCGCGATCTGCGGCCCGATCATGACGGTGCCGTCGTCGTTGGCGAGCTCGCAGATGACCGCGACCGGCGGCAGGTTGGCGAGTGCGCACAGATCGATCGCCGCCTCGGTGTGACCCGAGCGCATCAGCACCCCGCCCTCCCGGGCGATCAGCGGAAAGACATGGCCGGGCCTGACGAAGTCGCTCGCGCCCATGTTGCGGTTGGCCAGCGCCCTGACGGTGTTGCAGCGCTGCTCGGCCGAGATGCCGGTGGTCATGCCGTGCCTGACGTCGACCGAGATGGTGAAGGCGGTGCCGAGCGGAGCGTCGTTCGCGGCAACCATCGGCGGCAGGTTCAATCGCCGAGCGTCCGCCGCCGTCAGGGGTACGCAGACGATGCCGCAGCCGTTGCGGATGATGAACGCCATTTTTTCGGTGGTGCAGAGCGAGGCGGCGACGATCATGTCGCCCTCGTTCTCCCGATCGTCGTCGTCCGTCACCACCACGATTTCGCCGCGGGCGAACGCGTCGATGGCGTCCGTAACGGGTTTGCTCATATCATGCCCCTTTCGCGCTACTGGCGGGTCGAGGAGGAAGCGGTTCGGCGTGACCGCGCCGCCGAGGTCGCCGACATTCGCCTAAGCGTCCCGCGAGACGCCGAGAGGCCGCCGCCGCAGGTCAACGTCAGGGCGCTCGCGGAAACGCCGATGCGCCGGGAGACCTCCGCGCGCAAGACGCCGTTTCGCCAAAGCCAGTCGATGCGTTTCATATCCAAACGACGGTACGGTCGAGAGTGCGCCGCGCCGTCTCCGACGCGATGTCTGGCGAAGCCTCCGGGCCGCCTCGTCCCGGCCGCGGCGCTCCCACGCGCGGGGTCGACACATAGAGACAAACGCGGCGCATTTCAACGCTGCCCAGGCTTGCCGAACGGGTCGCTTTGGGCCTCTCGGGCGCACGCGCCGACCGACGACCTCGAAACGAGGACCGCGAGGCGAGGCGGCCGACCGCGGTTACTGTTCGGGGATCCCGGCCTCGCGCAAACCCTCGAGAATTTGCTCAGTCCGGGCCAGGAATGTCGGGTCGTCGCTGAGCGCCATCCACGCGGCGCGGGCGCGACAGAGGGTGAAGGCGGGAGAGCGCTCGAGAACGGCCTGGGCTGCGGAATGCGCCTCGTCCAGTCGACCGAGCCGCGCGAGCGCGGCGGTCAACTGAATCCACGCCGTCGGATGATTTCGATTGGCCTCGATCGACCGTCGACACCAGGTCGCTGCCTGCTCATAACTGCCGAGTTGGTTCTTCGCGATGCCGACGTACGACATCCAGGTGTAGGCGATTGTATCACGCGGGCTGAGGCGGAAGGACTGGAGGACATAGGTCTCGGTTTCTTCGGAGCAGCCGACAAAAATCTTACCAAGTCCGATGATGGCATGGGCGGTGGCGAGATTTCGGTCCAGCGTCAATGCATGTTCACATTCGGCGATGCCCTGTGCGGCGCGTCCGTTGCATATCTCGATATATCCCAACCACATGTGCCCATGCGGATGCTCTGGCGCCAACGATAGGGCTTTAGACAGCCTCGCGTCCGCCGCCGCCAAGACCGCCGCGGGGTCGGTTACAAAAAAAAGCGTGGCCGCGTATGCGTCGGCGCGCGCTGAATCAATCAGCGCGTCGACATAGGCGGAGTCGGCGGTGAGCGCGCGATCGAAAAAGCGGCGCGCCTGCGCCAGGGTGTCGCGGGTCCTCCCCTTGTTGAGCCAGGCCAAACCTTGAAAATAGAGGTCGATCGAGTCGGGGGTCGGCGCCTGTTCCGCACGTCGCGCTTCGGCGGCGGCGAGTTGAGCGTCCAGCGCATTCGCCAGGCGTGCGACGATTTCGTCCTGCATATCGAAAAGATCGGCGAGGGGTTTATCGAACCGCTCGGCCCAAATGTGATTGTTCGTCTCCGCGTCGATAAGCTGCACATTGAGGCGCATGCGATTCCCGCCGCGCTGGACACTGCCCTCCAGAACATAGCGGACGTTCAAGTCCCGGCCGATCTGCTTCGCGTCGAGCGGCTTGTTTTTGTAGGTAAAAGCCGTGTTGCGGGCGATCACGGCCGCGCCTCGTATGCGCGAAAGATCGGTCGTGAGGCTCTCGGTGACCCCGTCGACGAAATGCTCCTGCTCCACACCGCCGCCGATGTTGACGAACGGCAAGACGACAATCGAGAGACGCTGCGGGGTGCATTTTTCCGTGGGGCCTTTCTGCGCCTCGGCGACGACCGGCCCGATAAAGCGATAGCCGCGACCGGACATGGTCTCGATCCAACGGTCCCCACCGGGGGTCGTGCCGAGAATCCGGCGCAACGCCGCGATCTGAACCGTGAGGTTGCTCTCCTCGACGGACTGGGCCGGCCACCCGGCTTCGATCAGCGCATCCTTCGAAAGCAACGCGCCGGGCTGTTCAACCATCGCCCGCAACAAGGCGATCGCCCGCCGCCCGAGCGCGGCGGGCTCCCTTCCGCGCAGCAGCAGGCCGTCCTTGGTGTCCAGGTGGAAGGGTCCCAGCGCATAAACCGTCATGGAGTATTGCCCCTCCAGTTCGGTGATTTTTCGCAACTTTTTCGGATTGACTTAAGGACCTTTGGTCGCAGCAGCCGCAAATTACGACCTTGCCCGCGATTACGTAGGGCGTCGGAACAGCGAGGCCAAAAACAATGGTCGCGGCCGCAATCCTGCAACTCGCCGCGCGTCTTGGCGTGGCTCAGGCGCGTCGTGGAGACGGAATGCCCATCTCCCAAATGGCCGATCGGACTCGCAGCGGGCAGCGCACGACTGCCGCCAATTTCCCCCGGATGGCGCAGCGGTCCCGGGTTCTCGACAGTTTCCTCTTCAGGTCTCACGCAATTGCCGGGCTGACGGATATGCGACCGCACGATACTACACAACTGGTCTGGGCAGCCGCAAGCCGAATCCTCAGGGTCCGCAAGGACTCGGGAAATAAAGCAGCGCATGCGGGCTGCACGACCAAGACGTCGGCGATCGCAATCGTTACGGCGCTATCCGCGGTCGCCCTGTACGCGCCAACGCCGGTTTGCGCTGGAACCGCTGTCCTGCCGCAAAACGGCGAGACGTCTTACGCAACCCATTATACGGGCCGGCTGATCGACACCCAATATCTTGACGACGGCGGCTCCGAATCGCTCGTGGCCATGACCGGGGTAAGCCGAAACGCTGCGGGGCAGCCGACATTCGACGCGATGACCACTGAGTGCCTGATGCTCTCGGCCATCGTCGGCGGCCAGCCCAGACGCTACGGGGCCTGCACGCAAACCGACCGCGACGGCGACCATGCCTTCACGTCCTTCGATGACGCCGCAGTCAAGTTCATCGGCGGCACTGGGAAATACACGGGGATTTCGGGATCGGCGCTCTCTTCGATCACGCCGGAGCCTTCGCTAGAGCCGGGGCGATACGGATATCTGATGGAGACCAACGTCACGTGGACGATTCAAGCGGCGCCGCCCGTTGTCGATCGCGCGGCGGTCGTCCGCGGTGCGAGCGCAAAATACCGTTGAGCAAACCCGGCCGCGCGCACGGTCCATGTCAATGCCAAAGGAAACGGTCTTGCGAGTGCGCCCATGTAAAAAACCGATTTATACACGCGACCAATCGTAAAACAGGAGACGTCGATGAAAAGAAGAAGTTTTCTGCTCGGATTGTTGGCTGGATGGAGCGTTTCAATTGCGATCTTTGAGCCAGGCATCGTCCTGGCCCAAGCGGATAACGTCAAGACCTCGATGGCCGCACTGATGGCCAAGACAGGAGCCTTGGGGGCTCCGAAGATTGACGGCGTCGACCCTGTTGGAGGAAAAGACGCGCCCGCCCTTTATTTCGGGTCCACCAAAATCAACAACGCGTTCGACGCCGTGGACGCCGTGACCAAAGAGCAGGGCGGCGTCGCTACGGTGTTTGTCAAGTCAGGCGATGATTTCATTCGTGTCGCGACGAACGTGAAAAAGGACGACGGCTCGCGCGCCGTCGGAACCGTCCTCGATCCGAAGGGGCCGGTGATCGGCGCGATCCGCAAGGGCGAAGCCTACTACGGAGACGCCAACATCCTCGGCAAGCCCTACGCGACAGGCTACGAGCCGATCCGTGACGCAAAGAATAGCGTCATCGGCATCTACTTTGTCGGCTATGCCAAGTAGCTGTTCAAATCGGGAGTGAAGCCCAGGTCGCAGGAGGCACGTCATCTGGGAGGACTGTGTCAACGCGCAGTCGGAACATCGTTCTGGAGTTGAAGCGCTTCAAGCTCAACAACGATCCGTCTGACCCTTAACGGCTCAGGCATCCCAATATGGAGTGGGTGTCCGACTTGACCGGCCAGGCGCGCGGCTCACTCCACCCGGATCAGCATCTTGCCGAAATTCTCGCCGTGCAGGAGGTCGACCAGCGCCTGGGGCGCGTTCTCGAGGCCGTCGCGGATCGTCTCGCGCCACTTCAGGCGGCCGGCCGCGGCGTGTCCTTGGAGCTCGGCGATCGCTTGCGGCCAGAGGCTCAGGTGGTCGGAGACGATGAAGCCTTCGACCTTGATCCGCCGGACGAGGAACAGGCGCATGTCGGGCAGCGGGGTCGGCGCGCCCTCATAAGACGCGATCAGGCCGCAGATGGCGAGGCGCGCAAAGTCGTTGAGGCGCCGCAGCGCCTGCTGGAACGGCTCGCCGCCGACATTCTCGAACACGCCGTCGACGCCGTCGGGAACGGCGGCCTTAAGGTCCGCGGCGAAGCTTGCCGATTTGTGGTCGACGCAGGCGGCGTAACCCAGCTCTTGCACCGCATAGGCGCATTTCTCCGGGCCGCCGGCGATCCCGACGGCGCGCGCGCCCGCGGCGCGGGCGAGCTGTCCGACGACCGAGCCGACCGCCCCGGTCGCCGCCGACACGAGAACCGTCTCGCCGGCCTTCGGGGCGATGATCTTGTTGAGGCCGTACCAGGCGGTGACGCCCGGCATGCCGACCGGGCCGAGATAGGCCTGGATCGGGATCGACTTGGCGTCGACGACACTCAAGTCGCCCCCGTTGCTCAGATGATAGCGCTGCCAGCCGCCCATGCCGACGACCGCGTCGCCGGACTTGAATCGCGGATTGTTGGAGGCCTCGACCACGCCGACGGCGCCGCCCTGCATCACCGCGCCGATGTCCTGCGGCTTGGCGTAGGACTTCGCGTCGCTGAGCCTTCCGCGCATATAGGGGTCGAGCGAAAGGAACGTCTGCCGCACCAGCACCTGCCCTGGACCCGGGATCGGGACGGGCGTCTCGACGGCGCGAAAGTTCGCCGGCGACACCTTGTCCGTCGGGCGATGGTCGAGCAGGATCTGGAGGTTCTCGGGCATTGGGCGCATCCCCTTTTGCCGGTTTCGCCGGCGCAGAGCGGACCGTAGGGCCGGCGCGTTCTTAGCGCAACGCCGACGCGTTCAGCGCCGAGGACGGCGATCCCGACATTCAGCACGGCGCGAAAAAGGATTGCGCTTATATCGAAAGTGTAGTACAGTAAATTCGAAGAATCTGAGCATGCCCGCGAAAGGCGAACCGGCGTCTTCGGTTTGCGCCGGAGCGGAGGGCAGCGCGAAAGTTGCATTTTTTGGCGCCTAAAGCGTTGAAAAGGCTCACACCGACAAATTCGCGCCGCCGCCCGCGCCCTTCGGTCGACCGGGGCGATGCGGCCCGTCGAGCGCCGAAGCGTCAGGGTTGCGCCCATTCCCGCGCGCGCGAACCGGTCAAGGCCGCCAGGCTTGCTGCGCCGCGCTCCTCGACCCTCCGCGTCAGGCCGTCGAGGATCTCGGCGACCACGCCGACCCCTTTCAGCGCGAGGCTGGTGTAAAGCTGGACGAGGTCCGCGCCGGCCTCGATCTTTTCGAGCGCGGTCGCGGCGTCCTCGACTCCGCCGCAGCCGACCAAGGCGATCGCGCCGCCGAGCCTGAGATAGGCCTTCGCCAGCAACCGGGTGGAAGGAGCGAACAACGGTCGGCCCGAGAGGCCGCCGGCCTCGCCGCGATGGGCCGAACGAAGCGTTGCCGGGCGCGCGATCGTGGTGTTCGAGACGATCAAGCCATCGATCCGGCGGGCAAGCGCGACGGCGACGATGTCGTCCAGCTCCCGGTCATCGAGGTCGGGCGCAATCTTGACGAGCAGCGGCCGCCGCGGCGCAGTCGTCTCACGCGCTTCGACCGCGCGCGCCACGAGCGCATCGAGCGCATCGCGGCGCTGCAGATCGCGCAGGCCCGGCGTATTGGGCGAGGACACGTTGATCGCCAGATAGTCGGCGACCGGCGCGAAGGTTTTGACTCCAAGCGCGTAGTCCGCGACGCGGTCGGCGGCGTCCTTGTTTGCTCCGACATTGACGCCGATCAGGCCCGCTGGCCGGCGCGCCAGACACGCCTCGGCCTTGTCGTAGCCTCCGTTGTTGAAGCCGAAGCGATTGATGACCGCGCCGTCTTCGCGCAGGCGAAAGAGCCGCGGGCGGGCGTTGCCGGCCTGGGGACGCGGCGTCAGGGTGCCGACCTCAACGAAGCCGAACCCCAGTCCGAGCATGGCTCCGGGAACCTCGGCGTTCTTGTCGAACCCGGCGGCGAGGCCGAGCGGATTCGGAAACGATAGCCCGAGGGTCGAGACCGCGAGGCGCGGATCGGGTCGGCCGGCAGACCGTGGCGGAGCAAGCTTCAGGCCCAGGATGGCGACGCGATGCGCGGCCTCGGGCGGCAAGAGCTTGACCAGAGGCTCGAAAAGCTGAGCGGCTCTCACCCCGAGAGGTCCCCGAAATCGTGGCGGCCGTCGGCTTCGAGCGGCAGCAGCCGCGACCAGAGGACGGCGCGCATCGGAAGGGGCCCATAGAGGTGGGGAAAGAGCGCGCCTCCGCGCGACGGCTCCCAGCGCAACAAGGCTCCGAGCGCCTCGGCGTCGACGCCGACGAGCGTCAGGTCTCGGCGGCCGACGAACCACTTGGCGGCCGTTTCGGCCACCTGGTCGGCGGTCGAAAAATGGATGTAGCCGTCCGATCGGTCGATCGCAGCGCCGTCGAAGACGCCCGCCCTTTGGGCCGCGCGCCAGTCGTCCGTCGCGACGATCTTGAGCACGAGGGTCATGCGCGCGACCTCGTCAGACGCCGGCGTCAGTCCTGGAGCATCCGCTTGAGGAGGTCGATCTCGTCGCGCAAAGCGTCGTCGGTTTGAGAGAGCGCCTCGATCTTGCGCACCGCGTGCAACACGGTGGTGTGATCGCGTCCACCGAAGCGTCTGCCGATCTCCGGCAGCGATCGCATCGTCAGCGTCTTGGCGAGAAACATCGCGACTTGCCGCGGCTTCACGACGACGGCCGTTCGGCGCGAGGAGAGGATGTCGGCGCGGGACACGCTGTAATGGGTGGCGACAAGCTTCTGGATGTCCTCGATCTTGACCCGCTTGGGCTCGTGGGCGCGGATCAGGTCGCGGATCGCTATCTCGGCCGCCTCGACCGTCAGTGGGGCGCCGGTCAACGCGCCGTGTGCGAGCAGCCGATTAACCGCGCCTTCGAGATCGCGTCCATTCGAGCGGATCGAGCGCGCGACGAAGGTCAGCACCGCCGGTGAAAGGCTGAACGAAGGCTGCAAGACGCGCGCGGCCGCGATGCGAGCCTCGAGGATCTTCACGCGCAAAGGCTCGTCGAGCGCCCCGATCTCGACGCAAAGGCCAACGCTCAGCCGTGAGCGCACGCGCTCGTCCAGCGCCTCCAGATCGTTCGGCGGACGGTCCGCCGCCACGATCACCTCTCGACCTGCGTCTAGCAGGGCGTTCAGCGCGTGACCGAATTCTGCCTGAATCGTCTTGCCCTGCAGAAACTGCGCATCGTCGAAAATAAGCAGGTCGATCGCCCGCAGCCGCTCCTTGAATGCGATCGAGGTTTGCGCCTGCAAGGCGGCGACGAAACCGTACATGAACTTTTCGGCCGTTAGATAGATGGCCGAGCGGCCTTGACCGGCCGCGGCATGCGCCACCGCCTGCAAAAGATGAGTTTTTCCCAGACCGACCGCCGAATGGATGAACAGCGGGCAGAAAGACGAGGCGCGCCCGCCGACGTTCTCGGCGACGCGCTGCGCGGCCGTGAAGGCGAGTTGGTTTGAGCGTCCGACCTGAAACGTCGAAAATGTCAGCCGGCGGTCGAGCGGCGAACCGACGAGCGCGTCGAGGGGCGCCAACTGCGTTCCGGACGGGACCGGGCGACGGAGGGCGGGCGCCGCTCGCTCCGTCGCCCCTGGCGCGACGATGGCGGGTCTTGGCGACGATGGCAGCGCGCAGATGGCAGCGCAGCCTTGCGTTTCCGGGCGGATCGAGGAGCGGACGACGACGAGGATGCGGGCGAGCGGGCCAATCTCGCCGGCCAGCGCCGCGCTGATGTGGCCCAGATAATGGGTGTCGATCCAGCTCTTCAGAAATCGTGTCGGCACCGAAAGGCGGGCTTGACCGCCGCCAACCGATTCGAGTTCGATCCGTCCGAACCAACTGTTGAAGATGTCCTCGCCCAACTCTGCGCGCAGACGTTCGCAGCAGCGTCGCCAGGATTGCGTCAGCAAGGCAGCGCTGGCGACGGCGGGATCTTCGGAACGCACGGCAGTGTCATTACGGATGCCCATGGGCGGAACTCGAGCGCAGGAAGGAATGTGGACGGCGAAGCGGAGAGACGCGGGTGGCGACCAGTCAGGTCTGGGCCCAGGGCAAATTCCCGGCCTTCCATCCGCCAACAACGCTCCGATGGCGTGAGGAGTTCAACGGTCCCTCGAATCCGATCCGATACGTTGTGGCACGGCGCCCAACCGGCGCTGGTCATCGCGATTGCCGATTGACGCGAACGGGCGCCGCTTCGGCACAGGAAAAGCAGCGGGGCGCCCGGCTTGACGCCCGCGCCCGCAAGCATGGCCGACAGACGCGAAACGAAATCCGGATCGACCTGCATGCCCGGATAGCTCTGCCATTCGACAAAGAGTGGGGTCTTGCTTAGCGCCGAGAGATCAGGAGCGCCAACGAAAGTCCACTCCGCCTTTGATCGGACATCGACCAAGGTTGATGAATTGTCGTGCGCAAGGAGGTCATAAGCGTCGGTCGCCAACAGATCCCCTGCGTACCCGACCGTGTTTTCGTTGGACATGTATTCTCCCTCCGCAGTCTACGCCACGGACACTCCATCGCTATATTCGACTAGCAATCACTAGGCCTTTCCGCCGCTGCACAATGTAAAGCGGAATACCCATAAGTCGACGCGCCCATTGATCGCTCACAGGACAATTGTTTATTACTTGTGCTTATTCACATACTACGTCGCAATGCTGAATAGACACGATTTCTTCTCATTGTTTTCTTAGATCGTGCAAGACTATGGCACGGGGCTCGCCATGAGGCAACCGACTTCCGGTTGCGCCAAAGGCCGTGTCGGCCACCGCAGCGCCGCAATTTTCAAACATGATAAGAGCGTTTAATCGCAAGAGTTTGATTCGAACCGCAAGATCATTTCCGCGCGGGACTTCCGGCGGGTTGGCGGCGCTACGACTTGCCCCGGCCTCACCGGACGGCGCCGGCGCGCAAATCGCGCGGCTCGCGCGAGGCATTCCCTCTTGGCTAGTAAGTTCCTGAGAGTTTTAAAATTTTCTTGATCGCCAAGCTGGTCGCGACCGTCTTCCAGACGTCGTAAAACCGTTATGTTTCGATCCGGCGACGGCGCCATGACCGTTTTCAGGCCTACTCGGCCGCCGCGCCCGGAGAATCGGCCACAGACTTATCCACAGCAATCACCCCAAAAAACGCGGGCAGCGCCAATAGATAAGCGAAGGCGGCGATCTCTATAACCGCGCCGAGTCCGAAATTGGTCGCAATTACCGGCGCGGCCGCCGCACCGATCACCGAGAAAGAGCCGTTGACGCCCCAAGCCCAGATGAACAGGTGATCCTTTCCGAGCCGCCCCAGCGTGGTCATCGCGGTCGGCATCGGAAATCCCATCAGGAACGCCGGCGGAGCGATCAAGAGGAAGCACAGGACGAGCCGCTCGCCGTACGGCAGGGCGGCGACGCCGTCGAGCGCGAGATTCACGAACAACGCATAGCAAAGCAGCAACCCGCCGATCACGAGAAAGATGGCCGGCATCACCGTGCGCATGTACGGCAAAATGCGTTCCGAAGTCAGAGCGCCGAGACCCGAGAAGACCAGCATGCCGGTGATCAGCACAGAGGCCGAGATGGTCGGATTGCCGAGCGCCATCACGAAGTGGGCGATGAGTCCGACCTCCACCATGATGTAACCAGCGCCGAGACAGGCGAAATATAGCACGGTCAGCGTCTTCCCGCGCGACTGGGAGAAGATCGTCCGCCAGCCCCATAGGATGGGGATCAAGAGCAGTGTCGTCGCAGTCAGGGTCGCCACGCCGAGCGTCGCCCAGATGAGCAGATAGCCCCACTCGTCCTGCAGGAGTTCGAGCCGGTCGAGCACGCGAGGGAGGTCGCGAGTCTTCACATAAGCGGCGAAGTAGGGAGCGTCGTTGGTCAAGGCGCGCGTATTGAACACGTAGCGCGAAGCGACCTGAGGCCAATCCCCGCCGATCAGCGCGTGCCAGGCGAGCCGACCCATCGCAGTCGCCGGCAGCACACCGTCGTCGGCCTTGCCCGAGGGAGGCGCACCCTCGTCGGACGGGGCGTCCGCCGCCGCCCCAGGGTTTTCGCCCGGCGTCGGCGGATCGCCCGCTGCGCCGGCAAAAATCTGCTCAACATAGCCGTCGAGGGTGGAGTCGGTCTGCGGACACGTCGTAGACGAAGCCGGGGTAGTAAATCTCGTCGAACGACATATTGCGCGTGTGCTTGCGGAGCTTGGCGATCTCGTCGGAAGTGAAGCCGCCATTCTTGTACAGCACTGTCGCGGTCGAAAGGTACGACGAGGCGACGAAGAAGGACTCGGCGAGATGCGGAGGATCGACGGCGCGCGCCGCCTCGGCCATCGTCGCGTAGAGTTTGAGCACCGATTTTGGCGGCTCTTCCTTGTTCCACAGCGTCACCGCCAGCACGCCGCCCGGCGCCAGCGCGCGCATGTAGGTTTCCATCGCCTCTTTGGTATAGGGGTACTTCTCGACGATGGCGAAGCCTCCCGGATTGGAGAGGCCGACGGAATTGGCCAGGCTGAGGTCGATGACGTCGAAACGCTCCTTGGTCGCGGCGAGAAAGTGTCGGCCCTCATAGGGGATCACCCGCACCTTCGACAGTATGTCGCCGGTAAAGTCACGAATGACAGGGCTGCGGAACGCCTCGAGGACGGCCTGGTTGCCTTCGGCGACCGTGACGTCTTTCGCTCCGGAATGCAGCGCGACTTCGGTCGAGATGCCGCCGCCGAATTGGGTGATGAAGGTCTTGGGCGCCGCCTTGACGATGTAGGGGTAGACCATCGGCAGGAAACGGAAATACGCCGTTTCCTTATCGGTCAGATCGCGCATCACACCGATCGGACCATCACTGTCGATGTACATTCCGAGATAGGCGTTGGCGGGCATCGTCGGCAGGCTGAAGCCGGCGTTGTCGGAGAGCCCTGGCGCAAAATGAAGATAAGAGCTGGAATAGATCTCGAGATAGCCGAACGGCGACGAGCTCTCGTAGACCTTCTTTGCATCGGGGAACTTCCGCGCATAGGAGACCCCCTTGTAGTCGTTGACGGCCAAGGTTTTCAGGCCGAAGGCTGGGGCGAGGACGAAATGGCCGCCGAATGCGACCGCGCCGGCGACAAGGTAGGGCACAATCGTGGCGAGTCCGCCGGGACCGAGCGCCCACGCAAGGCACGCGGCAAGCCACAGCGCAAGAGGAGCGGCAATGAGATTGGCGGGGACAAGCACGTACATCGCCAGCAGGAAAACGAGCCCGCAGAGTCCAGAGCCCGCGAGGTCGGCGAAATAGACCCGGCCGAAGGTGCGGTTGCTCTTGAGAAAGACCGCGCCGAGGAACACCGCGCCGGCAAGGAAGGGCGCGAGCTCGGCCAGGAACATCTGCAGGAGCTTCCACTTCTGCGATGGATCGGAGACGAGAAAAATGGCGTTGAAGCCAAGCCGCTGAACATAGAGGTTGGCCGCAACCGCGAGCGGACCGAAGAGGCCCAGCGAAACGGCGGCGGCGCCCCGCCAGTGACGGGCGAACCAGTCCTTTGAAACGGTCATCACTGCGCTGGTCAAGCCGAATCCCAACATGGCGAGGCTGACCACCAGCGAGCCAAAGTGGGCCCAGCTGCCGACCGAGAAAACGCGCATGATGTCGATCTGCAGTGCGATCACCGACCCGGCAGCGAGACCGACCGCCAAATAGAGCCCGATCCGCTCGCGGGCCGTCAGAACGGCGTCGTCCGAGTGGCGCTCGATCGGCGTCACGTCCGCGGGGATCGGGCTAGCGTCGTTCATGAAGTCCTCGCCCGACGCCGTCGAAAACGAACGGCGCCCCTGGGCTGGAGCGCCGTGGAGAGATCGACGAGAATGCGCCTGTCAGTTGTTGTGTGTGCCGACGATCTTGTCGCCTTCGAGCTTGGTGAACGGCACAAACGGCACGATCCGTCCGCCGTAGATGTCGGAGCGCGCGACGGTCATCTGGCCGTCGGACGCCTCGTTCTTGACGACCTTGAGCACGCGCTGCGCGCCGGGCGGCCCCACGGGGATCACCATGATGCCGTTCGGCCTGAGTTGCTGGAGCAGCGGCGGCGGCACATGGTCGATGCCGCAGGTGACGATGATCTTGTCGAACGGGGCGAACTCTTCCCAGCCATAGTAGCCGTCCGCCGCCTTCGACGTGATCTCGCCGAACTCGTTGTAGCCGTCCTTGATCAAGGCGTCATAGATGCCGCGGGTGCGGTCGGCGAGCGGTTTGATGATCTCGATCGAATAGACCTTATCGGTCAGATGCGAAAGATAGGCCGCCTGGTAGCCTGAACCGGTGCCGATCTCGAGCACTTTCTCGCCTTGCTTGGGGTCGATGTTCGACGTCATCCGTCCGACGATATGAGGACCGGAGATCGTGACTCCATAGCCGATATCGAGAAAGGCGTGGTCGTAGGCGCGGCCGAGATTCTGCTGAAGAACGAACTTCTCGCGCGGCGTCAGCAGGAAGGCGCGCTTGTGGCGGTCGTTGAGCAAATCTTCGTTGCGGACCATCGCCTCGAATCGGTCGAATCGCTCGCCGAGGAACTTGGGATCCTCGCCGCGCTGGGCCACGCCCCACGCGATGAACTTCTCCCGGTTGTCCATCGGCGGATTGAGGTCGAGCGAATAGGGTGTCGGCACGTTGGCCAGCGCCAGCCGCGGCGCGCAGACCGCGCCCAACAGTCCGGCCGCGCCGGCAAGAAATGCACGTCTCCGCACCAAAGGCTCTCCTCGAACGGCAATTGTCGGGAGGCCTGATACCCCAATCGGAAACAAAACGCGACCCTTTAAGCGCGTTCATCCCCGACCGCCGGCAGTCATTGCGAAAGCTTGGCGATGGCGCAATCGTGGTCCTCGAGATCCTCGGCATGGCCTCCGCCTTCCAGCGAAAAGACGTCGGCCAGCAGGACGAATCCGACCGCGTCGCCGAAATTCGCGCCCACCGCGGCGAAGGTCATCGCCCCCATGTGCGCCTTGGCGTCCGGAAGGCCGTCGGCGACCAGGCGGAGCAGCGGCTCCTCGTGGAAGAGGTCGTCTGACAAGAGGCGGCGGGCGAAGTAGGTCCGGCCGTTCAGCGGGACCGTCATGGCGCGCCATTGGTCGTCGAGCGCCGGAGCGTAATCCCTCAGCGCCTTGTCCACGTCGACACGAACGCAATCGACGTGGACGTGCAACTGTTCCTGCGAGCGGGCGTATTGCGAATTGATCGCCAGCGCGACCGCTTCGCGCGGGAGCGCGCGGCCGCCAAGCCTGGCTTCGACCAGCGTCCTGGCCTTCCACCCGTCGGCGAACACGGGCGGCGCGTCGGGCGCAAGCATCTGCGGATCCTCGACGCCGGTGATCCTGCGGGTCGGGATCGCCAGCATCTGGGCGACGCCGATCAGGTCCTTCAGGATCGCGACCCCCTCGGTCACGCTCCCGTTCAGGTCGACCGCAGCGCAGGGGCTCGGCCCGTTGCCGGCCTCGTAATGCGGGACGCAGCCGTCGTGGACGATGCGCCAGAGGGCGTTCGGATCGGCGTGGGCGGGCGCCGACACGGCGACCGCGACGATGAAGGCGACTGGCGGGACGCGCTCGGGCAGACGCGCTCGCCATCGCCCCATTCGTGTTGCCATTCCCAGCCCTCGCGACAAGCGGACAATCTGAGGTTGACGCACATCCTGAATTGGCGAGGTCGCCGGCGCAACTCCACATGCCGTGAAGGCTCGTTTTGTCGCGCGATAATCCGGGTTGCCTGCGGGTTTTGCCTGTTTAACAGGGCCTTTTTTTTTGCCGGTGCTCGGCTTGTTCCCGATATGGCAGCAATGTCAAGGCATTGTCGGCTTTACAACCCAATGGTTGCTGGCTTTGACGGGCGCGGAACAGGCGCCTTAACAGGCTCAGGAACAGGCCCTTAACAGGCAGGAACAGGCAAGTTACAGGCCGACAACAACGGGCCGCGAGTTCCGGCCGCGGGCGGTTGCAATGCGCGGTCGGCGTGCCCTTCCCCACGGGGAAAGGGCGCCCGTGTCGGCGCAGTCGGGCGAGGCCCCGGGCGCCAAGCCCTGCTTCTTCGGCGTCAGATGAAGAGAGCCAAAGCGCATTGGCGCGCTCACGGACCGAGCAAGACGAGAAGCAGCGGCGAGCTGCGCCACAAAAAAAGGACCTCCTTCTTGCGCGGCGGTCTGGCTCGACGGTCTCGAGGAGATGCGCTCAGCCAATCGCAATGGCGAACAAAGTTCAGGCTGGGTTTCCAGACTCGGCGCGAACTGGCAAAATCCTCGCGTCATCCCCGCCTCATACGCCCGACGCGTCCTAAGCGATACGCCAGTATTTCGAGACACTTCGGAACAATCGCACCAGCAGGACCGCCTGATAGCGCGCCGAGTTTCCCTAAAACCTCAGGGCAGGGGGCGATTCCCTTCCGGCACGCCAATACGATCAGTTCCCTTCCGCGAGGTCCTCGACATCGCGATCGCCGTGGTCAGGAGCGAGGCGACGCCCCCGAAAGATGCGTCACGAGTTCGATGATCGCCGTTCGGGTGTCGCGCCGTTCGATTTGCAGGAAGGCGCGAATGAGCTCGGCTCCCTCCTCGGGCGAGGCAAGATCGTCGTGCGCACTGGGTTTTCGCTTGCCCATCCTTGAACCACGCGCGCTGACGACCGGACTTAAAATTGCAGGCAATTCCGTTTTTGCCATCCCCCGCCCCCTTCCCCTGGAACACAGCCGGATGAGGCCGAATTCCCTTTTGGCTTAGACGGCGAGGGCTTCGAATTCAAGCCGGTCGTAGGGCTCCGTGCGGTGGCGGAGCGCGACATCGGCTGGGCCGGCCCATTTCGATGCGGAGGGCTCTTTTGCCCTGATGGGCCGGTTCACGGGCGGCGGCGCCGACATGCCGAGGTCCGGTCGCAAAGGTCGACGTTTCTACTATATTCTTAAGGTCGATTCGATTTTTCCGTCCCTCCCGGTTTTGCCGATAGCGTGAGCCAGACCGGCGCCTTCCCGCGGACTACGGTTCTGCCTCAAAATTCGGTCCAGTCGTGACTTTCAGGCTCTGCGGCGGGCGCCCGCTTCGAGCCGGCGACCGCGACTCGGCGCGGTCGAGCCGCGGGCCCAGGCGACTGCGCCATTGGCCGCCTGGCCTCCTCCGGCGCCGTGGCGCGAGGCTCACGAAACGCGGGCCGTGCGGCCTTTTTCAGTTCCGGCGAGACCTCGATCTGGAACTGCCCGATCAGTTGCGCGAGGCGCTCCCCCTGTTCCGCCAGGGACGTGCTGGCTGCGGAGGCTTCTTCTGACATGGCGGCGTTCTGTTGCGTCACCTGGTCGAGTTGCCCCATGGCGCCGTTGATCTGCTCGAGACCCGTCGCCTCGTCCTCAGCGCTCCTGGAGATCTGCTCGACGACCGCGGACATGTCCTTCACGCCGCTCTCGATCTGCTCGAAGGCCTTTCCCGTGTCCACGACCAGCGTGACGCCGTCTTGCACCTGCGAGGAAGAGGCTGCGATCAGCCCCTTGATCTCGCGCGCGGCGTCGGCCGACCGTTGGGCCAGCGCGCGCACTTCCGAGGCCACCACCGCGAAGCCGCGCCCGGCGTCCCCCGCGCGCGCCGCTTCGACCCCGGCATTGAGCGCCAGGAGGTTGGTCTGGAACGCGATCTCGTCGATCACCCCGATGATCTGCCCGATCTGCTGGGACGATTTCTCGATCTTTCCCATCGCGTCGATCGCCTTGCGGACAGTCTCCGCCCCCTTCTGCGAGGCGCCATGGGTCGTGCCGACCACGGCGCGCGCCTGCCTGCTCATGTCGGCGGTCTTGCGAATCGTGCTGGTGATCTCGCCCAATGCGGACACGGTTTCTTGCAGGCCCGACGCCTGCTGCTCCGTCCTGCGCGAGAGATCGGCGGACGCTGAGGAAATCTCCGACGTGCCGCTCTGAAGCGCGTGCGAAGAGGCGGCGACGCCCTCCACGACAGCAGTCAGTTTGTCGATCGCCGCGTTGAAATCGGCCTGAAGCTTTGCGTAAGACTCCGGCAGCCGTTCCTTGATCCGAAACGTCAAGTCCCGCGCGGCGAGCTTTTCGAGCCCGGCGCCGAATGCCGCCAAAACGCCGGCGCGCTCGCCTGCGAGCGCTTCCATTTGCGCTTTGGCGCGCGCCTGTTCCTGTTCGTGCGCGGTGCCGTCCTGCAATGTTTCGACAACGGCGACGACGGCGCCGTTCGCGTCGCGCAAAACCCGAGCTTCAATGGTCAGATAGACACGCTCGCCGTTTGGAAGGTCGCACCAGTTTTCCGCCCTGAAGTTCCCACCATCGGCCTTGCCATCGTAAACCGCGTATTGCGCGCCAATCGCGCCGACGTCCTGGCTGAGCGCGAGGTCGGCAAGGCAAGGGCGTGGCTGGTGGTAGAATCCCTTCCAGTGATCGCTCGTGCCAATGACGGCCGCCGAGTCCAGACCCGTCAGACGTGCGCAGGCCTTGTTCCAGAGGACAACGCGGTTCTGGCGATCGATCACGAATGTCGCGACCGCCATTTCGTCGAGAATGCGGAGCGCCGAGCCGGCGAGGTCCAGCCTCTCGCGATCCCCAGCGTGATCGCGAGCGCGCCAGAAAGACAGAAGCTTCTTGATAGCCATGAACGAACTCCAGGCGCGACGGTGGGAAATTGAGACCCAAGAGTCCTGCGTTAAAATTCGGTCCAGTCGTGAGCTTCATGCTGCGCGGCCGGCGCCCGACTTGCGCCAGCCGCCGCGACCCGACGCGGTCTCGCCGCGGGCGCGGGCGTCCGAGCCGACGCCCGCGGCCCTGCTTGCGACGGCTCACGAAACGCGTGCGGCGCCACCTTTTTCAGTTCCCGCTCGATTGCGTTGTCCGAGGATCGCGCGATCCGGAACTCGCCGATCATTTGCGCGAGGCGCTCTCCCTGTTCCGCAAGCGACTGGCTCGCCGCGGAAGCTTGCTCGGACATGGCGGCGTTTTGTTGCGTCACCTGATCGAGTTGCCCGACTGCGCTGTTGATCTCCTGCAGTCCGGTCAATTCCTCATCCGCGCTCTTCGAGATCCGTTCGACGACCGTGCTGAGCTCCTTCACGCCCGTCTCGATCTGCTCGAACGCCTGTCCGGTATTTGCGACCAGCGTGACCCCGTCATGCACCTGGGTGGAGGAGGCGGCAATCAGGCCCTTGATTTCCCGCGCGGCCTCGGCCGACCTCTGCGCGAGCGCACGCACTTCCGAGGCCACGACCGCGAACCCGCGGCCGGCGTCCCCTGCACGCGCCGCCTCGACCCCCGCGTTCAGCGCCAGGAGGTTGGTCTGGAAGGCGATCTCGTCGATCACCCCGATGATCTGCCCGATCTGCTGGGAAGACTTTTCGATCACCCGCATCGCCTCGACGGCTTTGCCGATGGCTTCGGCCCCCTTCTGCGAGGCGTCGTGGGTCGTGCCGACGACTTCCCGCGCATGCTTGCTCATGTCGGCGGTCTGGCGAACCGTATTGGTGACTTCGCCGAGCGCCGACGCGGTCTCTTCCAGGCTCGACGCCTGCTGTTCCGTTCGGCGCGAGAGATCGTCGGAGGCCACGGAAATCTCCGACGTGCCGGTCCGAAGCGCATTTGACGACGCGGTGACGCCCTCCACGACCGTGGTCAACTTGTCGACCACCGCATTGAAATCCGCCTGGAGCTTCTGATAGGCCTCCGGCAATTGCGCGTCGATCCGGAAGGTCAGATCCTGCATCGCGAGCTTTTCGAGCCCCTCTCCAAATACCGCTACGACACGAGCGCGTTCGCTGGCGAGCGCTTCGGCCCTCGCCTTGTTGCGCGCCTCTTCGGCCGCCTCGATATAGACCGAGATCGAGAGGTCCATGTCGAGGAAGATCGCCTTGATCAGCGCGCCGAGCGATTCGCCGAACGCTTTTGCCGCGTCGTTGCGGCCACGTTTCAACAACGCCTTTGGCCAATGCTGTTCGATCGCCGCAGCGACGAGGCCTTCCGCGATCAGGGCGTAGCCGCCAATGTACCATTGTGGCTCGAGACCGATCCGCGCGTGCGCTTCGCCGATTCGGCGAACGTTGGCGTGGTACTGGCTGTCAAACGTTCCTGCGGCGATCGCATGCCAGTGTCCAAGCTGAGCATTCTTCGCCCGAGCGATATGCGCTTCAGAGTCTGAAAAATCGACCAGCCTTCGCGTTCGTCCGCACCTTGGCGTAGAAGGTGTCGAGCGCCTGTGGCAGCGCTCGATCCACAAGCATTTTGAGGCGCGCGATGTTTGCACAACTTCCGGCGTCGAGGCCAATGAACGCCAGTCGTTCGTTCAGCGTGGCGTCATCTGAAGATCCATTGGTGCTCATGATGTGGCCTGTCGGGATGCAGCGTTCGCAGAAGGCCGGAATGGCTTCGCGGTTTCGCTCTTGGATCGGGGAACATGCGGCTCGATCGCCGCCGTCGTGAGCGGACGGCTTCATGCCTCGTCTCTCCCCAAATGGGATTGGACGCGCTCGACGAATATTCTAAACGCTTCGCGTTACACGCCACTTAACGTTATTTGTTTGCGACGCGCCTCGCGGATCTTCACATCGACAAGTCAGGCGAAATGTTCGAACTCGCCGATATCGGCCTCGACCGCCTCATCGAGGACAAGCGCCGCGGCCAGGTCCGCAAGCCCTAACGATCGGCCCGCCAGACGTGGGTCCACCGTGCAATCTGGCGAAGCCGAATCCGCGAGGTGGTCGAGGAAATCCGCGATTCCGGAGATTTCCTGGCGGGCCCGATCGATCTCCTGCAACTCGTGGAAGCGCGGCGACCGCGGCGACTGCGAATCGAGAAGGATATCGCCGATCGCGTTCTCGAGGTTGATGAGCCGGGTCTCGACCCGCCGCAATTCCCGCGTCATCCGCGAAAGCAAGGTGCCCAACGAAACCTTTTCGCTCATGGGGTCAAGCCCTCCTGGCGACCCGCTCGGGCGGCGGATCGTCGCCAAACAGCTCCACGTCGCCGCACGGGCTGGCGACCGGCTGTTGTCGAACATGCTCCACGCTGATGGTCGCCGAGGCGGTGATGAAGCTGCGCCTGGCCCGGCCGGAAGCCGGCCAGAACTGCAGCCGGCGCCCTTTTTCGCCGCCAAGGTCCTGACCGGCGAGCGCAATTCCTTCGTAGCGAAGAAAGCGTTCGGCGAATTCGCCGTTCTTGCGGCCGACGTCCGACAGTCCCCGCACCACCCGCGCGCCGCCGAAAAGCTTCGCCTGAAGACGATCGCGGCGCGCCCCGAGCTTCATCAGTCCGTTGACGAGCAACTCCATCAGGTGGACGCCGTACCGTTCGGCGTCGCGCGGATTGAAGTTGCGGTCGTCTCCCGGAAGCAGAAAATGGTTCATGCCGCCGACCCGCGCCTGTGGATCGTGGATACACGCGGCGACGCAGGACCCGAGCACCGTCGACAGGACCAGATCGCCGCTGCCGACGCGAAATTCGCCCTGGACGATATGAACTTTCTGTTCCGGCGAAGAGGCCTGTGTCACGACAATCGTCCAACCACCGCTTCGATCGCCCCCCTCAGCGAAGCCGTGTTGAAGGGCTTGGTCACGAAATTGTTCAGCCGAAACTGCTTTCCGCGTTCGATCAGGGTCTTGTCGTTGCTTCCCGTGACCAGAATGAACCCGATGGCGCTGGTCGGCTTGTAGGCTCGCAATCCCTTCAGGAGACCGAGCCCGTCGAGCCCCGGCATGTTCATGTCGGAGATCACGAGGTGCGTCGGCTGCGCCATCAGGGCCTTGAGAGCGAGGGCGCCGTCCCTGGCGATCGTGACGTGCTTGACGCCCATTTGATCGAGCGCGTCGGTGATGAGCGCACGGCTGACGCTCGTGTCGTCGACCACCATGACTTGAAGCTTATCCGCGAGCGACATGATTCATACTCCTGGAAGGATACGCGGACGTAAGCGTGAGAACAGAGCTTGCGACTTCCTGCAACGGAACTTGCTTCTCGACCGCCCCGAGCTCGAACGCCGCTTTGGGCATGCCATAGACCGTCGACGTCGCCTCGTTCTGGCCGAGCGTCTGGGCGCCTGCGCAGCGCATCGACAAAAGTCCCTTGGCGCCGTCCTTGCCCATCCCGGTCAGGATCACTCCGAGCGCGGCGGCGCCGCAGGCCTTGGTCACCGACTCGAAGAGAACGTCGACGGAAGGACGATGTCCGTTGACAGCCTCCCCGGCTCTGAGCCGGCAACGACGCTCGCGCGCGCCGACGATTTCGAGATGGGTCGCGCCGCCCGGCGCGACGAAAATCCGCCCCGGAGCGAGCACGGAGCCGTCCTGGGCCTCCTGGACTCGCGCCTCCGTAAGACCGCCCAGCCGTTTCGCGAAGGATGCCGTGAATGGGGACGGCATGTGGATGACGATCGCCGTCGGCGGGCAATTACGGGGAAAACCCGCGATAATCGAAACGAGCGCCTCGACGCCTCCTGTCGACGTGCCGATCGCGACCAGCCGTCCGTCGGACTGGTAGGCGGACGGCGCAACGGAAGGCTGTGGCGCTTGTCGCTCGATCCGCCTGTCGACGCGCGCGCAAGCGGCTGCTTTCACTTTGGCTGGAAGCTCGGCGAAAGGAATGGCGTCGCTCGGCCTCGGCTTGCCGACGCAACTGACCGCCCCGAGTTCGAGGGCGGCGATCGTCGCCTGAGTCCCCTGTGCGGTCTGCGCCGAGACCATCACGACTGGAAACGGCCTCAGCCGCATGACTTTTTCCAGGAACTCGAGGCCGTCCATCTTCGGCATCTGGACGTCTAGGGTCATCACGTCCGGAACAAGCGCCTTGATCGACTCCCGCGCCTCCATGGCGCTCGCCGCCTCGCCGACAACCGCGATGTCGGGGTCCTTCGACAGGGTCAAGCGGATGAGGCTCCGCATGGTTGCGGAATCGTCGACGACAAGCACACGGATGGGTTTCACGTCGGCCTCGCGGTGAGCTGATAGGTAGTGAGTCCGGCGTTGCGCAAACAGGCGGAAGCGGGGCCTGCAACACGCTCGGAGTGCCCGACATAGAGCCAGCCTCCATCCGCGAGCTTCGAGGCGAACCGGCTCCACAAGTTGCGCTGCCCGCGTTCGTCGAAATAGATCACGACGTTGCGGCAGAAAATGACATGGAAAAGCCCTTGCATCGGCCATTCGCCGTTCAGGTTCAGCGTACGAAAGCTAACGACTTTCCTCGCCTCCTCGGCGATACGGTAGGCGTGCGACGTCGCGGCGTCGGGAGCGAAGTATCGGGCGCGCAGGCTGGCCGGAACATCCTCGAGCGCGCCGTCCGGATAGATGCCCTCGCGGCCGGTCGCGATGACGCGCGGGTCGATGTCGGTCGCAAGCACCTTGATGTCCAGGAGGGGCGCCTGCGGTTCGATCGACAGAAGGGACAGCGCGACCGAATAGGGCTCCTGACCGGTCGAGCAGCCTGCGGACCAGATTCGGACCTTGGCGCCCTTGCGCGCGAGCGCGACGAGACCCGGCAAAACCTGGCGCTCCAGATGGTCGAAGTGCGGCCGCTCCCGGAAGAAGCGCGTGACGTTCGTTGTGAGGGCCGAAAGCATTTCCAGCCGCTCTCCCCGGCTGTCCGGAGCCTCGACGAGGTCGCAGTAGTCGCGAAACGAGTTCGAGCTTGAGCGCCCGCACCCGCTTGGCGAGCCGGGAGTAAACCAGCTCCGCCTTGGACTCCCTTAGATCGATGCCGGCGTCCGCGTGGATCAGCGCCGCGATCCGCCGGTAATCCTGGGCGGTGAAGACGAACTCACGTTCTCCGTACGCCGTCTCTTGCCCGGCGTTGTCAACTCGGGCCAGGGATGCGCTCATGGCGCGCTCTCGAGGCTCGGCGGCAGGATGGAGTCGAGGATGATCAGCCCGATCATCCGCCCGTCGACCGCGAGCATGCCGCGCACGAAGGTCTTGACGGAGTCCGTTGCGACGTCTGGCATCGGATGGATTGCGTCAGCAGAATGGCTCAGAATCTCGGACACCGAATCCACCAGCAGACCCACGATCTGGGCGTTGACCTGGACGACGATGATCACGTGGCGCTGGGTGGCCTCGGTGTCGGCGAAGCTCAATCGCTGAGCGAGATCGACGATCGGCAGGACGGACCCGCGCAGGTTGATGACACCGCGCACGTACGATGGCGCATGAGGAAGCACGGTGGCGGGGGTCCAACCCCGAATTTCCCGCACCGACATGATGTCGACGCAAAATTCCTGCGCTCCGACGCGGAAGGCGATGTACTCGTTGACGCGGGAGGCGGAGGCTTGGGCGACTAAGGCGACGTTGGACATGGTTCTAGCTCGCTACGCAAAAAGGGATGCTGACGCGGAGGGTCGGCTGGTCGTTGCGACGATCGTGTCGACATCGAGAATGAGCGCCACGCGTCCGTCGCCGAGAATCGTCGCGGCCGCGATCCCGGGCACCTGACGGTAGTTGGCCTCGAGGCTCTTGATGACGACCTGGCGCTGGTCATGGATCGCGTCGACGAGAAGCCCGCAACGCGAGCTGACCTCCGTTTCGACGATCAACGCGACACTCTGGAGCGGGTCTGCGGGCACATTGCGAACGCCCAGCTCCTGCCCGATGTCGATCAGGGGCGCAAACCCGCCGCGATCGGCGATGACCCGCGTCTCGACGCCGAGCCCATGAACGTCGGCTTTGCGCGGCCTGAGCGTCTCTGCGATCGCGGTCAAGGGGACGACGAAGGTCTGATCCGCGACGCTGACCACCATGCCGTCGAGAACGGCGAGCGTCAGCGGAAGGCTCATCGAGAACGTGGAGCCGAGGCCGGGGCGCGAGGCGATCGTTATCCTGCCGCCGAGCGCCTGCACGGACCGCTTGACGACATCCATTCCGACGCCGCGCCCCGAAATGTTCGAAACGGTGGTCGCCGTCGAAAACCCCGGCAAAAACAGAAGATTGTCGATCTCCGAGTCCGATAGCTGCGCGTCCGCTGGAATCAGCTCCTTGGCGATCGCGATCGATTTGACCTTTTCCCGATTGATGCCGGCGCCGTCGTCAGACACGTCGATCACGATGCGGCCCGAGCGGTGCGCCGCGGAAAGGCGCACCTCGCCCTGTTCAGGCTTGCCTGCGGCGAGCCGGGTTTCCGTGGACTCGAGGCCATGATCGACGGCGTTCCGGATCATGTGGGTCAGCGGATCGGCAAGGCGCTCGATCACCGTTCTATCGACTTCGGTCGCCTCGCCCTCGGTCCGCAAGCGCACCGACTTGCCGGTCTCCTCCGCAAGTTCGCGCACGATGCGCGCCATGCGCTGGAACAGCGGCTTTACCGGCTGGGCGCGAGTCGCCATCACGCCTTCCTGGATTTCGCGAGTGAGCTGCTCAAGGGCGGCGAGAACGGTAGCGATGCCGGACGAGCGCACGATTCCCGCTTCGGTCACTTTCTGCGAGAGCATCGCCTGGTTGATGACCAGTTCGCCGACAAGGTTGATGAGACGATCGACCCGGTCGAGGTCGACGCGGATTGTCGCGGTCGCAGCGGCGGCTTCCGATCTCGCCGGGTCGCTCGCGAGCTTGTCGGAGGCCCGTCGATTGAAGGCGGGCGCCGCGGCCGAGGGCGAGAGGCTCGAGTCCGAAGGCGTCGCGGCGTCCGGCGCTGCCGGCGCGTCCTGGGGTTCCGGAACATCTGGCGGTTCCGCCGCCGCATCGTGGACGGGCTGTTCGTCGACCGGCTCCGGAGCGGAATCCTGGGGGACAATGGCAAGCTCGCAATCGTCGACGACGAAATCGAACACCTCTTCGATCGCGTCGAGCGGTTTGTCGGTCTTGAGATCGATTCGCCAAGTCAGGTAGGCGCCCTGGGGATCGAGCTCTTCGAGCCGAGGAAGCGCGGTCGTGTCGCACACGGCCTCGATCTCGCCCAGTTGACCGAGCTCGCGCAGGAGGCGGGCCGGCTCGTTGCCCTTTCGATAAAGCTCGCGCCTCGGGGCGAACGTAATCACATAATGCGTGTTGGCGTCCGCCGGCTCGGCGCCCGGCGGCAGCAGGTCATCGATCGACAGGGTCAGCGGCTGGAAGTCGAGCTCCTCGATGCCCCCGCCCGAAGTCGACCCGGACTCGTCGGCGGGGACGGTCGCCTTCAACTCCTCGATCAGCGTCTCGATGCGGCGCTCGTCGATTTCGCCGCCCGCTCTCGAGAATTCCACGAGGTCCGACAGCGCGTCCTTCGAGCGGAACATGGTCTTGATCAGCGAGTTCCGTCGGCGTGATCTTCCCGCTGCGCATGCAGTCGAGGGTCGTTTCAAACGCGTGTGCGAAGCGCACCAGTTTATCGAGCTGAAACGCTCCCGCGCCGCCTTTGATCGAATGGACCGCGCGGAATACCGCGTTGACGACTTCCGCGTTCCCGTCGCCCACGTCGATCGCGTCGAGCCCGACTTCGATCTCGGCAAGCTGCTCGCCGCATTCCTGAAAAAACGTGTCCCTGATGGCCGCCATCGAATCCATGTTCGAGTCCTCAAGCTGCGACACGCCGAACGGCGTCGACGAGTTTCACCGAGTTCGAACGGCTTCACGATCCAGCCCGTGGCGCCGGCTCGGCGCGCCTGGGTCTTCTTCTCCGTCGAGCTTTCCGTGGTCAGAACCAGGATCGGGACGCCCAGCATTCGCGGATCGGCGCGAACGCATTCGATGAAGCCGAACCCGTCGAGGCGCGGCATGTTGATGTCCGTGATGATCACCGTCGGCGCCTCGTTGCGCAGAACGTCGAGCCCGTGGACGCCGTCGACCGCCTGAACGACGCGGTACCCTGCGTCGGACAGCGTGAGCATGAGCATGTCGCGCATGGTGCGGGAGTCGTCGATCGTCAGGATCGTTTGCGCCGTCACGATTGGGCTCCTTTGAGAAAAGCGTCGGGCTCTACGCCAAGGAATCGAAGATGCTCGACAAACAGCGGGCCGCAGTTGATGAACGTGAGCGGAACGCTGTCGCCTTCCCAGGTCCGAACGGCTGCAAGCAACACCTGGAGCGGCGCGCGCTCCCGGCCTCTGGATCCCGGCGGCGTCGACGACCGTCGGCTTGCCGCGGCGCTCGAGCAGCGCGCGCGCGAGCGGCCCGGCAGCCGCCAAATCGAGCACGGACGGAAGCGCGAGCGGGACGTTCGCATCCTGCGCCGCCTCGCCGTCGGATTGGGCCGCGGCTTCGCGCATGGCCGTTTCAGCGCGTTGCGTCGCCTTCGCAGCGCGAACCTTTCGGGCCCGTTTCGCCCACACGGTCTCGTTCGGCATCCCACGTACCTTTGGAAACTTGCCCGTCGCCGACGTCACGAAACGCGGCGCCCGAACCTCGGGCGTCATGAAGCCGACTGGATGTCATTGCAGGAAGGCATGTCGGGATTCCTCCCGACCCTCGCGAACGGCGTCATGCCTCCGAATGCCGCCGCCGACCCGGGGCGCGCTCGGTCGCGGCTACAAGCTCTATGCTTCCGCTATTTCTAAAACGTAAAAAGCTTCGAGAACGAATTTCGCGACCGAAGCCGCGCAGCGCGGTCGCTTGAACCCATGTGCCGCGAAGCCGAGGCTGTCCCGCGTCCTGGCGAGCGCCGACGCTCGCGCGCCGAGGCGTGACCCCCGACGCCCGCCTGCGGTCCGACCCCATTCTCATCGTTGAAGTTTTTTGGTCCAACCGGGAAGCCATCGCAGCGTGAACCCTGCCATTTCGCAGTCGCGCCGCGCCGCCGGGACCTGGCGCTCTCGGCATGGACCTCCTCCCAGAGCCGCAGCGTCATCGGCGTCTGTCGCAAAGGGATCGTTTCGCGGCAGCCTCGCCTTTTTTCACGGCTGCGGCGGGCCATTCGTCGCACGGCGCGATCTGCGCCTGAGCTCTCAGACAGCAGGATGCGCCCGGGCGCTGCATGTGTTTCGCAACGTCATGGCTTCGCCGCGATGCGAACGCTGACGTCGCGCGGCGGCGCCCAGCAGGGAGCGCTGGGGAGTTGCTGCTTGGACGCGCAAACGCTCGATCCCAGCCGTTTCGCCGCGATCGTTTATGACAACGCGATGGCGCTTGCTAGCTGAGATTGAGCTCCACTTGTGGTAAAACCCGCCATTATTTCATGTCAGGATGATTACCCGAAGAGGTTTGCCTTGTGACACGCACACCTTCATTTGTCACCGTACCTCCCCAATTGTTTGTCACGATTTGCTCTGCGAGACACGATCCGGGAGGCAGTCCAAACGGATTGAAACCGGGCGGACCGACTACAACATTGCTATCGGCTACTACTTTTAAAACAAACCTTTGACACGGATTCCCACTCGGATCGGTCTTTGGCACACGATAAATAACTGGTTCATCGCCGCTTTCTGAATGCGAGGTTGAAGAAGGTGTTTCCTTGCCTACCACTGAGCAATAGTTGTATATGCCATGTGCCGAATCAGAATATTCCTCGCCTACGGCGCTATGATCGTTTTCTATTCCTACTGCTTGATGTGCCGCTGGCTGCGTACCGGGCGGGCAAAGGCTCGCAGTCTTGGACGGCACTGAAAGGAATATTTTTAATAGTTCATTTATGTCAATTTTTGAATCTGGATTGACGCACGCCAGATATATTATTCTCTGCCAAACATAAAGTTTATCGCTGGCTGGATAATCTTTCAGCTGATCGGTCTCTAATTTTCTATATTCACCTTCGATAGCGGCGGCGCCTCCGGCAATACGACCAAGAAAACCTTTTATTTCTCCGTCAATTTTTCCTTTAAAACCCTCGTCTATGTTCTGAGCGTTCGTAGGGGTCAAAGGATCGCATTTATCCGCGCTCGCAGGCACGGCTGACAGAACCAGAAGCAGTCCGGAAACGATGAGTTTCAATACTTCCACTCCGCAGAAAAGTCATTGAAGAAACAGTATTGCCTAATGATATTAGACCGAAGCTTGAACGCAAATCAACGCTCGTGATTTCGTAGTCGCCCTGCAACGTTGAAATGGTCGCGACAAGCTCTTGTCAAGTAATTGCTCACGTCCTCATTGTTGGGGTCACGTGCGGCAGCGGGGCGCCCTGGAGGGTGAGACGTATAGCGTCGAGGGCGCGAATGGATCGTCTTCGCCCGGTCTCGATGACGGATCTCAGGTCGGCGTAGAATTTGGCGCCCCACTCGCTTCGGAATCCGTTGGTGATTTTCCGGTAGACCGCGCCGGGGCGTAATGCGCGCTCGGAGCCGTTGTTGGTGGCTTCGATCTCCCGGTTGGTCATGAAGACGAAGAGGTTTCCTCTGATCGCCTTGATGGTTTTCTGGAGTTTTCGCCCCGCCGCATGGGCGGGCTCGAGGCTGAGGAGGCGGGTGAGCCGGCGCTCGAGGTCGGCGAGGTAGACCTTGAGGGTGGAATTGGCGAGGTCGGCGCGCCGCCGTCCGATGGCGCAGGCGCGCTTGAGCAGACCCTTGAGCGCGGGCGCGAACACGGCGTCGCTCTCATCGACGGCGTACTGGACGTCGCGAATGAGATGGGCGAGGCAGAACTGATGGCCGCGGCGAGCCCAGCCGGTCTGGCTGCCGAGCCGATCCGACAGCCACACGTCGGGCCGCCATTCGCCCAGGAAGGTCTCGACGACCGCCTTGGAGCGGTGGGCGTCGGCGATGAAGGCGGCGCTGTCGCCGTGGTGGAAGACCCAGAGCCACCAGTTGGCCTTGCCCACGCGCATGCTCGTCTCGTCGCTGGCCAGCGCCGTGCCGGAGAGCAGCCGCTCCTTGATCAGGCTCGTCTGGGTCGCGAAGGCCGGGCGCGCGGCGTCGAGGACGTTGATGAGCGCGCCCTCGCTGATGTCGAGGCCGAACAGATCTTTCAGGACGTCGGTCAGCCGCGCGATCGGGATGCCCTGGACCGAGCGCAGATAGATGACGAAGGCGCGAAGGTTCGGCCCGAACGGCGAGCCGGGCTCCAGGCCTTCCGGCGCGGCCGCCTTGAAGCGCCTGGCGCAGCACGGGCACACCCCGCCTTTGAGCGTCACGCGCGTCACGTCGGGCTTGACCTCGGGAATCTCGATCCGGTCGTAAACTTGAACCGCGCTCTGCGGCGCGATCGAGACATCCGCGCCGCAGCCCTGGCAGACGAGCGCGGAAACGACCCGCTCGCGCGTCGGGTTGGGATGGAGCGGGCGATGGGCGCCGGCGTGCGGATTGGCCTTGGCCTTCGGTTTCGAGGGCGCCGACGCCTTCTGGCCTTTCGAGGGCGGAAGGCTGGAGTTGTCCGGCGTCTTGGGCGGCAGGCCCAGCTTGGCCTCGAGTTCCGCGACCCGTGCGGTCAGCGCCGCGACCTGCGCCATCAATGCCGCGATCAGCGCATCCTTCTCATCATGCGAGAGCAGGGAAAGGTCGGGGCCGCCAGCCATGCCCCCGTGGATTTAGATTTGTCGCCCGCGCGCCAGCCCTTTCTCACGCCCGAGTCAATTCGCCGCACCGGTCCGCCGAAAGGGCGGGACGTGAGCAATTACCTTGTCAAACGTCCGAAGTTTCGGCGATTTCCGCCGCGCCCCTCCGGCCTGCCGCCCGAGGCTGCGCGCCCGAAAATTCGTTTGTAACGCTTCTAGGCAGGGAGCAGCGGGCACCCCAACGAAAGCCGCCTAAACCCCCTTTGAAAGGATAGGCTTGAGTTGAACCGGCCAAGTCATACATGGTCGCAGTGCCTTCGAATATGACAGGCAGCGTTGACGTAGGCGCACCGTCGAGTCATTAACTTGGAGAGTACACGAAACAAGTGCGATTTCAAGGCGTTGATTTAAATTATATTCATGTTACTATCGTCGTCCGGAAGGACTCTAGCATTTTGCGGAGATTACCCAGCGTGCGATGCTAACGAGCGCTCCGACAGGGCAGGGGATCGCCGACCGTTCGCCCAAATTGGCCTATCGCACGACGTTGAAATTGAGTAGATGCTATGTGCTTGCTAGGGTGTCATTTTCATCAACGAAACAATCGCCCTGTTCAAACACCATTTCGACCACCTTGCCTTTTCCGCCGCGCCCGCGCATGAGGGCGGCCGACGTTTTCGGCTTCAAACGGTCCTTTCCCCCATGGGCTTCAAATGCGGCATCGTCGGCCTGCCCAATGTCGGCAAGTCGACGCTCTTCAATGCGCTGACGCAGACCGCGGCGGCGCAGGCGGCCAATTATCCGTTCTGCACCATCGAGCCCAATGTCGGCGAGGTCGCGGTGCCGGACCCGCGCCTCGACATGCTGGCCGAGATCGCCAGCTCGAAGGAGATCATCCCGACCCGGCTCACCTTCGTCGACATCGCCGGACTGGTGCGCGGCGCCTCGCAAGGGCGAAGGGCTCGGCAACCAGTTTCTCGCCAACATTCGCGAGTGCGACGCGATCGCCCATGTCGTGCGCTGCTTCGAGGACGGCGACGTCACCCATGTCGAGGGCCGCATCGATCCGCTGTCGCGACATCGCCACGATCGAGACCGAGCTGATGCTGGCCGACCTCGACAGCCTCGAGCGGCGCATCGGCGCGATGGAGAAGAAGGCCAAGGGCGGCGACAAGGAGGCCAAGGAATTCGCTGGCTCTCGCCGAGCGCAGCCTCGCCGAGCTGCGCGAGGGCCGGCCGGCGCGCGCAGCCGGCGTCAGCCGCGAGGAGCACGACCTGTTCCAGTCGCTCGGCCTCTTGTCGTCGAAGCCCGTGCTCTATGTCTGCAACGTCGAGGAGGCCTCGGCCGACGACGGCAACGCCTTTTCCGAGAAGGTCGAGGGGCAGGCCGCGAAGGAGGGCGCGGCCGCGGTGGTCGTCTCGGCCAAGATCGAGAGCGAGATCGCCGTCCTGCCGCAGGCCGAGCAGACGGACTATCTCGAGGCGGTCGGCCTGACGAGCCGGGCCTCAACCGCGTCATCCGCGCCGGCTACGACCTGCTGCATCTCGTCACCTTCTTCACCGTCGGGCCGAAGGAGGCGCGCGCCTGGACGATCGAGCAAGGGCACGAAAGCGCCCCGCAGGCGGCCGGCGTCATCCACACCGACTTCGAGAAGGGCTTCATCCGCGCCGAGACCATCGCCTACGACGATTACGTCGCCTGCCGCGGCGAAGCGGGCGCGCGCGAAGCCGGCAAGTTCCGGCTCGAAGGCAAGGATTATGCGGTCGCCGACGGCGACGTGCTTGCATTTCCGCTTCGCGAACTGACAAGATGGCGGCCGGTCCGCAACTCGGCACTTCGCCGGCTAGGATTCGATCCGATAGGCTAGGTTCGCGCGTCCCTGCCCGCGAGGAGCGGACGGCGGGCGCACGAGTCAAGGCGAGCGAGCGCCGCTCCGAGATCTTGAGGGGATTCCAATGGCCGTCGATCTCGTCAGTCTGATCTCCCAAGTCCTTACGCCTCAACTCGTCGGCAGCCTCGCGCGCGCCATTGGCGTCAACGAAGCGATCGCGCAAAAGCTGGTCGCCGCGGCGATCCCGACCGTTCTCGGGGCGCTCGCCACGACCGCCGCGGCGCCTGGCGGCGCGCAGAAAATCGTCGATGCGGTCTCCAACTCCGACCCGGATCTGCTCAGCAAGCTCACGGGCGCGATCGGCGGCGGCAATATCCGTCAGCTCTCCGAGGGCTCGAACTGGCTCGGCGGCCTGCTCGGCGGCTCGGGCCTCTCCAGCATCGCCGGCGCGCTCAGCCAGGTTTCCGGCGGCGCCCCGCTGCCCGCGGCCCAGGCCGCAATCGGCGCCGTCGCGCAAGCGGCCATCGGCGCGATCGGCCAGCAGGATCCGTCGAGCTGGTCCGATCCCTCCGCGATCGCAGGTTTGTTCGGCAGCCAGAAGGACGCGATCGCCGCCGCGCTTCCCGCCGACCTGTCGAAGGCCCTGTCGACCACGGGCTTGCTCGCGGGCCTCGGCGGACTGGGGAGCGCCGCGATGCGAACGGCGAGCGCGACCGCATCCTCCGCCGCCAAGGCGCCGACGACCGTTCCCACCCCGCCGCCGATCGCCGCGCCCCCTCCTCCTTCGCCTGCCGTCGCGCGGTCGAGCGGTTTTCCGATGTGGGCGATCATCGTGCTCGTCGTGATCGTGCTGGCGGCCATATGGTGGTTCATGACCCAGAACCAGAAGGATGAACCGGCCAAGCAGGGGCTGCTTCCGCCCGCTATCGAATACACGATCCGGACGACGCCTGGATCGCCAAGCTGAAGAGGACCGGGGGGCTTGAGTTTGTCACAGTCGACTTCTAGGGCCGATCGCACGGGCGCGATTGGCCTCAGCGCGTCGGCGCGGCGATCCCGCGTCGCCGCCGCGATCCTGCTGGCGCTGGCGACGATTGTCGCCGGCTGTTCCAGCCGCCCCTACGGCGACCTGATCGTCGGGACCACGGCGCCGGGCGCGAGCACAGTCAATCTTCTGGTGGCGACCACGCGCGCTCCGGTGCTCGATCCGCCGGGGGTGATGTTTGGCGGCAGCCGCGGGCGGGGGCTCGACTTCGCCGACATCGCCGTCTCGATCCCGCCCGCGGGCGTGCACAAGCCTGGCGACGTCGAGTGGCCGGGCCGCCCGCCCGGCGACCCTGAGCATGATTTCGTGACCCTGCGCGCCCAGCGCATGGACCTCGCCCAGGCCAAGGCCACGTTCAATGCGCGCGTCGCGCGCACCCCGGGACACAAGGTGCTGATCTTCGTCCACGGCTACAACACACGGTTCGAGGAGGCGGTCTACCGCTTCGCCCAGATCGTCCACGACGCCGGCGTCGACGTCGCGCCGGTGCTGTTCACCTGGCCGTCCGGCGGCAACGTGTCGGATTATGTCTACGACCGCGACAGCGCCATGTACTCGCGCGACGCCTTCGAGACGGTTCTCGCCGCGCTCGTCGCCAATCCGAACGTCGGGTCGATCTCGATTCTCGCCCATTCCATGGGCAACTACCTGACGGTCGAGACGCTGCGTCAGATGTCGATCCGCGACCATGGCCTGCCGCCAAAGATCCGGGACGTCATGCTGGCCTCGCCCGACATCGACGTCGACGTGTTCCGCCGCCAGATTGCGGAGATCGACGCCGAGCCGCGCTCGACCCAGTTCACCCTGTTCGTCTCGCGCGACGACAAGGCGCTCGGCATCTCGAGTTTCCTCGCCCGCGACTCGACCCGGCTCGGGGCGCTCGATCCGACCAAAGAGCCTTATGAGGCGATGCTCCGGCAAGCTCGGGTGAACGTGGTCGACCTGACCAGCGTGCAGTCCCAGGACTCGGCCAATCACAGCAAGTTCGCCACCGGCCAGGTGGTCACGGCGATCGGCGACCGGCTGGCGGGAGGCCAGGCGCTGTCTGACGCGAGGCCCGGTCTCGTCGAGTCGCTCGGGACCTTCACCAAGGGCGCGGTCAATGTCGCCACCGACGTTACGGTCGGCGCAGTTACAGCCCCGATCCGGCTCACCGATCCAACTCAGCATGAAAAGTCGGTCGACACCGCCGAGCAGTCCGTCACGCTCGAGAAGTGAACGCCGGAGGGCGTGCGCGGTACTCTACAAAAATGCAGGGCGCGCCGTTTCCGTCATTGCGAGTTCCGCGCCGGCCTCCGGCCGGTCCTCTCTGATGAAACGGGTGGGTACGTTCACACAGACGCACCCAATCGCTCTATCCCTCCTGACGGCCCAAAACCGCCAGTGCTCCCTGGCGGACTGTCAGCCATGGCCTGAAGTCGCGTAATCTCATTCTCGTCCTTCACCGTAAGGAGACGCTCGGGCGAACGGGTCCGGGATGAGCCGCTCTTTGGCGCTTTGCGTCCGGCGCGGGGCTGGCAGGGAACGCGTGCTTCGGGTCGAAACCGGTTCTCCCTTGCGTGCGAACCACCGATTACGGCTTCTCGCCCACCACCAGACAATGCGACTATTTCTTGACAAACGGGCGAATCTGTTCTTTATTTGTTCACATCAGAGGGAGAGCGCCGCTTGTCCGATCGTTTTGGGGCCGCCGCGCCGGCCGTGGCCTGCACCCCGCCGTCCGATGCGCGCCGGGGGCGACTCAAGACAATTCAGCGGGAACAGTTGATCGTCGACGGTCTCACCGGCGGCGTGTCGATTGCCGAGATCGCGGCGCGGTTGGGGGTCGGCGAGAAGCGTACGCGGGCGGTCATCCGAGAGACGTTGGCGCGCCGCGAGCCGCACCCGCCCGATGAGTTCGTGGCCATTCAGGTCAGCCGTCTCAACGAAGCGCTGCTGGTGGCCTTCAGCGCCATGTCGCCGACCAACCTCAGGGCGGTCGGCAAGGTAGTCAAGATCGTGCGCGAGCTCGACCGCTACGGCGGCGCCTTCGCCGACGAATGGGCTCCGCCGGAGGCGTCCCGGCTCGATACGCCCGCCGAAAGGGATGCGGCGTTCGCCCGGGCGTGGCTTTGTGGCGCGGAGCCTGCGCCGCCGGACCTGGATCGTCATCGCGAGCCGCGCAGCGGCGTGGCGATCCCGGGCGACGGAGAGCGTCCGTGCGCCTCTGGAGCACGCTTGGCTCGCGATGAAGGCGTTGCGGCGGTCAGCCTTTCGGCGCGCGCCGATCGCCCGGCAAATCCGGCGCAAGGGCCTGAAAAGGTTGAATCTGCGCCCGGAAATGCCCTGGCCCCGGAGACTGGCGCGGATGCCCGAGCGACGGCGGATCGTCACCGCGAGGAGCAAAGCGAGGCGGCGATCTAGGGTGACGGAGTGCGTCCGCGTGTCCCTCGATCGCCACGCTTCGCTCGCGACGACGTGGACAATCCTTTTGGGAGTAACCGTCGCCCGGGAGATCAGGCGCAAACCTTTGAAAAGGTTGAATCCACGCCCGAAATGGGATCGGCCGTCCTTGGCGGCGCGGATAAAGGTCAGGAGCCAACGCTCGATAAACGCCGGCGCTCCAGAGCCGCCCCTCCCGGCCTCGCGGGCGGCTTTCGCCCGCAAAATCCGCCACAAGGGCTTGATAACGCTGAATTCGCGCCCGGGAATGGGTGGCTGACCGGAGTGGCGTCCGTCAGGACGGTCCATGGCGCGATGGCGCCAGAGCCGAACGTCCCGCATTCAGTCGGCCGGTTTATCCGGGCGCCCCCTCCCACCAGCGGGGCGGGCGCGCGCGCGTGACGGTTTCACGACCGGAATGTCACATTTCGCTTGGCGTCGGACCGCATTTTCCTATATGAGGCACGGGTGGCGCGGCGCCGAGAGGCCCCGCGCCGCGAATTTTTCTGGCCGGCCGTTTTGGCCGTCGCCCGCAAACGTCACCGGAACCGGCCGAATGCCCAACCCGTTCGAATTCATCCAGCAAGTCCGCTCCGAGGGCTCGAAGGTTGTGTGGCCGACACGGCGCGAGACGCTGATCACGACCGGGCTCGTGTTGCTGCTCGTCGTCTTCGCAGGCGTGTTCTTCACCGTCGTCGACGAGGTCCTGCGCGTGCTGGTCGGCTTCGCGATCGGCGTCGGCCGGGGCGGTTGACCCTCGCGCCCGAACCCATGTTGGAACGCAACGCCATGACCATGCGCTGGTATATCGTCCACGCTTATTCGAACTTCGAGAAGAAGGTCAAAGACTCGATCAAGGAGCAGGCCGCCCAGCGCGGCCTCACCGACAAGTTCGAGGATATTCTCGTCCCAACCGAGAACGTCGTCGAGGTTCGGCGCGGGCGCAAGATCAACGCGGAGCGGAAGTTCTTCCCGGGCTACGTGCTGGTGCGCTGCGACCTGACCGACGAGGTCTATCATCTCATCAAGAACACGCCGAAGGTGACCGGCTTCCTCGGCGCCGACAATAAGCCCATGCCGATTTCCGACTCGGAGGCCGACCGCATCAAAGGCCAGGTCGCCGAGGGCGTCGAGCGGCCGAAGGCGGCGATCCGGTTCGAGATCGGCGAAAACGTCCGGGTGGCCGACGGGCCGTTCGCCTCGTTCAACGGCACCGTCGAGGAGGTCGACGAATCCCGTTCGCGCGTCAAGGTCGCCGTGTCGATCTTTGGTCGCGCGACGCCGGTCGACCTCGAATTCGGCCAGGTGGAAAAGGTCTGACCGCGAGGCCGTCCGGACCGCTCCGCAAGCGTCAGTCGATTCCGGAGGCATGAGGATCGATGCAGGCCGAGGCGCACACGCTCGACGAGGCGACGCGGCTCGTGCCGCTCGGCGAGGGCTGGTGGACCGGAGCGACGCATCCGGCTTACGCCAATATGGCCGGCCCGTTCGGGGGCGTCACCGCAGCCGCGCTGCTCAACGCCGTTCTGCTCGATCCGCGCTGCGCGGCCGAGCCGATCGCGCTGACCGTCAATTTCTGCAGTCCGATCGCCGACAGCGAATTCGAGATCGAGACCAAGCTGCAGCGCGGCGGCAAGACCACGCAGCACTGGTCGATGGAGCTGCGCCAGAACGGCGCGGTCACGACCACGGCGAGCGCGGTCTGCGGCGTGCGCAAGCCCGTCTGGTCGCATTATCCGGTGAAGGGGCCGAACGCGCCGCCGCGCGAGGACGCGCCCGAGATGAGCAAGCTCGGACGGCCGAGATGGACGCGGCGCTACTCGTTCCGCTTCGTCGAGGGCGGCCTCGACAATTATCCGCGCGACGACGGCCTGATCCACAGTCCGCGTACGCTCGCCTATATCCAGGACGCGCCGGAGAGGCCGATCGACTTCGTGTCGCTCGCGGCCCTCTCGGACGCCTTCTTCGTGCGCATCATGCACGCGCGCGGCACGTTCCAGCCGATGGCGACCGTCTCGCTCACCACCTATTTCCACGTCGGCGCGGACGAGCTCGCCGGCTCTCGGGGCGACGCCGCTGCTCGGCGAAGCGGACGCCGCGATCTTCCACAACGGCTTCGCCGACCAGACATGCGCGCTCTGGACCCCCGACGGGTCGCCTGGTCGCCAATGGGGTCCAGATCACCTGGTACAAGGAGTAGAGGCAGCGGTGTCCGTCGGCGGCCGCACGCGCCGTGGCGCGCAGCCTGGATTTTCGACGGGGTGCGCCGTAACAATCGCCACGCTCGCGCCGAAAACAGGGCATTGATGGAAGTCCAGATTTCCATCGCCCCGTTATTGCGGCGAACGCGAGGAGTTGGCCCATGAATGTCATCCGCCGGAAGGGTTGGGAGATCGCCGAACGTCTCGCGACTCCAGAGGCGCTGTTTCTCGACCGGCGTTCGGTTTTGGCAGGGCTCGGCGCCGGGGCCGCGCTCGCCGTCTCCGGCCGGCGCGCACTTGCGGACGAGCCGGACCCCTCGGCCGGGCTCTATCCGGCCAAGCGCAACCCGGCCTATACGCTCGACCGCGACATCACGCCCGAGAAGTACAATCTCAACTACAACAATTTCTACGAGTTCAGCACCAGCAAGAAGGTCGACGCGAGCGCGCTGAAGATCCGCCCGTGGACGGTGAAGCTCGACGGCATGGTCGAGAAGGAGCAGACAGTCGACATCGATACGCTGAGCAAGACGATGGGGCTCGAGGAGCGGCTCTACCGTCACCGCTGCGTCGAGGCCTGGTCGATGGCGATTCCGTGGACCGGCTTCCCGCTGAAAAGGCTGGTCGAATTCGCCAAGCCCCTGTCGTCGGCGAAGTACGTCCGTTTCGAGACCTTCCTCGACAAGACGATGGCGCCGGGTCAGCGGTCGTTCATGCCCTGGCCGTATGTCGAAGGCCTGACCATGGCGGAGGCCGCCAACGATCTCGCCTTCATCGCCACGGGCGCCTACGGCAAGCCGCTCGCCAAGGTCCAGGGTGCGCCGATCCGGCTCGCCACGCCCTGGAAATACGGCTTCAAGTCGGCCAAGTCGATCGTGCGCGTCTCGTTCGTCGACAAGCGACCTGAAACTTTTTGGGAGAACCTTGGGCCGGACGAGTACGGCTTTTGGGCCAACGTCAATCCGGACGTGCCGCATCCGCGCTGGAGCCAGGCCAAGGAGACCTTCCTGAACGATGGGCAGTTGCGTCCGACCCTGATTTACAACGGCTACGGCGCCGAGGTCGCGGGATTGTACAAGGGCCTGGAGAAGGAGCCGCTATTCATGTAAAGCGCCGGTCGAGGCGCTCTCGTTCGGTTCGCCTCGACCTTCGCTTTCCCCGAGGCATGACGACCGGCGCGCGCGGCCCGGCGCGGCCTCCAAGCACTCCTCGGGCTATCGTCGATATCCCTCCGCCGCCTCGTCCCAGGCGGCGGTCTCGTCCCAGTCGCGAACGTAACGGGCGGCGGAGTCGGTGTTGACCCGCATCACAGGCTCGGAGAAGTCGGTCTGGATCGCGAGGTCGAGGCCGCAGGCGAGGCCAAGCCTCGGCCGCATGGCGGCGGCGAAGCGTGCGGCGAAGGCGCCCTGGGTCTCGACATAGCCGCTCGGATTGAGCTTCCCCTTTCCGGCGCCGGCGGCGGTCTCGGCCGCGAATTTGGCGTAAGCTCTCGCCAGCAGCGAAACGTGGAATGTTGTCGCGCACATAGGCCGGGGTGTTAACCTTGGCGGCTTCGCCTTTTGTCCAGGTTCGGATCAGATAGGCGCAGAAACGTGGCTCTTCAAGCGGACCAAACGGGTTGGGGATGACGAATTTGGCGTAATGGAGCCCGAATTCGCGGCAACGGTGGCTGACGACCGCCGCGGTCAGCCCCTTGGACAGACCGTAAGGCGAAAACGCGACGAGCGGCGCGCTCGCCTGCGCCCTCGTCCTGCTCGAACACGCTGCCCGTCAGCACGACGCCTCTGACGCCGCCCGTCGCGAGCACGTCGAGAACGGCGCGCAGGTTGGCGGTGTTCTCGGCGAGCGCGCGGGCGATATCGAAGTCAGGGCTGCGATAGTCGCCGACCCGCGCCGCATGGTGGCACAAGAGATCGATAGCCGCCGGCACGCGCGAGATCGAGGAATCGTGGCGACCCGAACGGCGCGTCGTCGACGATCTCCGCGACGCTTTGCAGCCGGCGTACGCGTTCGGCGCGGACGCCCTCTGTGTAGCCTGCGGCGGGGCCGCGCAACGGGGCGACGACATGCGCCCCTGCGGCGTGCAGCCTGTCGGCGAACCAATAGCCGGTGAACGAACTTGCGCCCGTCAGCAGAACCTTCATGTCAGGCCCCGCATCATCTCCGCCTGGTGGAACTCCGGATTGAGGTCCGGCCACTTGCCGTCCTTGTCCGAAATCTCCTGCGGCGGTGACCGGCCACTCGATGCCGATCGCCGGGTCGTTCCAGCGCAGCCCGCGCTCCGCGCTCGGGCGCGTAAAAGGCGCTGACGAGATAAAGCGCCTCGACATTGTCGGTCAGCGTGACAAAGCCGTGGCCGAAGCCGCGCGGCACATACATCATTAGGCGGTTGTCTTCGCTGAGCTCGGCGCCGAACCATTTGAGGTAGGTCGGCGATCCTGCGCGCAGGTCGACGATCACGTCCCAAAGCGCGCCCTTGATCGCGCGCACGACTTTCACTTCGGCCGCCGGCGGAAGCTGATAATGCAGGCCGCGCAGCGTGCCCTTGGTTGCGGTCAGCGAATTGTTGATCTGGACGAAGCGGGTCTCGAGCCCCGCCGCGCCGAATTCCTTCTCGCAGAAGAACCGGGCGAAGAAGCCGCGGTCGTCGCCGCGCTTCTCGAGTTCGATCGTATAGGCGCCCTGCAGCGGCGTCTCGTGGAATTTCATCGGAATATGCTCCTTCAGGCCGCCTTGGTCGGCGCGTCGCGAACCAGCGCAGGTCGGCGCCGAGCCGGCCGGCCGCCATGTGACGCTCGAGCGTCTTCAGGCGCATGATAGGGCGAGTTGCGGAAGTCCTTGTCGGCGAAGCCCATGCCGTCAGGCCCTGCGCGCAGCCGCCGGATCGACTGGTCGAGCGTCACCTGCGGGATGTGCGTCCGGCGCAAGCGACTTGAACAGCGCGAAGTCGACCTTGTAGGAGCGTTTGTCGGGCGGGGCGTTGGTGTTGATCGAAACCTTGGTTCCCGGCGCTTGCCGCGCGACCGCTTCTGCGAGCTCTCGCACCTGATAGTTGCTCTCGTCGCGGCCCGCGTTGACCGCGAGGAACTTCCCGCCGTTCTCGGGCTTGCGGACGATCGCCCAGGAGATGGCGCGCGCCATGTCCTCGACGTCGATCAGCGGGCGCCACGGCGTGCCGTCGCTGAGCACCGTGATTTCGCCCGAGGCGATCGCGCAGGCGACGAAGTCGTTGAGCACGAGGTCGAGCCGCAGCCGGTCCGACATGCCGCAGGCGGTGGCGAAGCGCAGGGACGTCACCGTCATGGCGCCGAGATCGAGCTGGGCGAACGCCTTTTCCGAGCCGATCTTCGAGCGGGCGTAGGCGGTCAGCGGGTTGGTCGGATCGGTCTCCTTGCGCGCGCCGCCCTCGGCGTAGCCGTACATGCTGCAGCTCGAGGCGAAGACGAAGTTCTTGACCCCGCATTCTGCGGCGAGTTGCGCAAGGCGGACGGTCGCCTGCTGGTTGATCTCGTCCGTGACCGCCTCGAACTTGTTGCCCATCGGATCGTTGGAGACCGCCGACAGATGCACGACCGCGTCGACGCCGTCGAGCAGTTCGGCGGGGAACTCGCGGATGTCGCCAAACACCTGCCGGTCCAGCAGCGCTTCCGGCAGGACGCTCCGCGCCTGTGAGGCTATGGCCGAAAAAGCCGGCGTCGAAGCCGACAAGCTCCGCGCTCGTCGAGATTCGCGCGCAGGAAACGCGTCAGGACCGGCCCGACATAGCCCATATTGCCGGTGATCAAGATCCGCATGCTTCGACCGCTCCGTTCTGCTCACCAGAGTTTCCAGGGCGCCTTGCCGGCCGCCCAGAGATCCTCGAGGTGTCGTTTGTCTCGCAGCGTATCCATCGGCTGCCAGAAGCCGCGGTGGAAATAGACGCTGAGCTTGCCCTCGGCCGCGAGCCGCTGCATCGGCTCCTGCTCCCAGACCGTCGCGTCGCCCTCGATGTAGCGGCCGACCTCGGGCGACAAGACAAAAAAGCCGCCGTTGATCCAGCCGCCGTCGCCCATCGGCTTCTCCTGGAATCCGGTGACCCGGTGGCCCTGGTACTTGATCGCCCCGAACCGCCCCGGCGGCTGGGTCGCGGTCACCGTCGCAAGTCGGCCTTCCTTGCGGTGAAGGTCAATCGCTGCGCGGACGTCGACGTCGCCGACCCCGTCGCCATAGGTTAGGCAGAACTCCTTATCGTCGCCGAGGATAGGGAAGGATGCGCTTGATCCGTCCGCCGATCATCGTCTTCTCGCCGGTATCGACCAGCGTCACGCGCCACGGCTCGGCTGAGGCGTTGTGCACCTCCATCTTGTTATGTCTTCATGTCGAAGGTCACGTTCGACATATGAAGGAAGTAATTCTGGAAATACTCCTTGATGACGTAGCCCTTGTATCCAAGGCAGATGACGAATTCGTTGATCCCGTGATGGGAATAGATTTTCATGATGTGCCAGATGATCGGCATCCCGCCGATCTCGATCATCGGCTTCGGCTTGACGTCCGTTTCTTCTGCAAATCGCGTTCCAAGACCACCAGCGAGAAGAACCGCTTTCATGCGTTACCGTCCAAGGCCAAGTGAAACGGGCTATCGATTTTGTTGAGCAAGGTCCATCCCCCGATGGGCGCTCGAACACATTCGCTGGCGAAGGGATTGAAATCCGAAATCGCGATATGCCCGTATCACCGGGGTGCCCGGCTGTCGAGCAGCTTGTGTGATCGCGGTGCGGTCCAAAGTGATGCAATCAAGCGGTATGGCGTATTGATGGGCTGTTGTCATTGGCGGCAGCGTGGCCTTTCAGGGCGAGGGCTTTCCAGTGGGCGTCCCAGTCGCCGTTGATCCGGTTTATCCGCAGGGCGAGCATGTGTTCGGCATGCTCGACGCGCCACCAGGCGCCGGGCCGCTTCAGGCGTTGCTGGACGACGTGGCGGCGGGCGCTTTCGATCTCGCCCGAGTCGATCGGCAGTCCTTCGGCCAAGGCCTGGCGGCAGTTCAGTTGGCTGGCGCGAGCGCCGAGATAGCGATGGCAGGTTCGCACGGGCGCGTGCTCGTCGTCGGCTTCGGGAGCTTCGGCTTGGCCGCGCTGGCAATAAAGGTCTTCGTACAGCACGCGAGCATTGCGCTTTTGCAGGTTGGTGACGGCGAAGCGGGTGTCGCATCCTTCCGCGCCGACCCCGACGCGGGCGCGGGCGTCCGGCAGGTTCTCCAATCGCGAGATCGTCGATTGCGAGCACAACTCCCGATCCGACGGCGTCAGATCGAGCGCCGCCGATCGACTGCGTGATGGAGACCCAAGCCGACCACAGCGTCCGCGGTTTGGTCAACCAGCTCGGCCTTCAGGGCTCCGAATCCCGGTTAATTTTGCTTAACCGGCGTGGCCCATGAGGATCTCGGCGAGTTTTTTGACGTCCCAGCTCGCGATTTTCCTGCGCAGCTTGAGGGTCTTGGGCCGCGGCGGCTTGGTCGGCCGCCGGCAAGGTTTGACGGGGAGGTTGGGCGGCTCGCTGAGGTGGGGCGCCGCGCGCAGCTTGTTGATGGCGAACTTGCGCACGAGCGCCATGTTTTGCGCGCCGTGGCCCTTGCGAACCCGACACAGATCCTCCTGGAATGTTACGTCGAGCGACCAGTGCAGGGGGTTCTCGATTCCCCAGTGGCCGCGGACGGTCTGTGCGAGCGCGGTCGCGGACCGCGGGCTGGAGGTGATGTAATAGCGGGTGTCGAACCGGGAGCGGTCTTTCAACTCGGTCCGCGTTTCCACCCTTACGATGGCGCGGGCGTCGACGAAGCGGACTTCGCCAGGAAAGCGCCGGTCGCCGTCGAGCCAGTCGACCTGGCGCAGCACCGAGACGGCGCGGGCTTCGATTCGGCCGTGGCCTTTGTCGTAATCGACGTCCACCTCGATCTGGCCCTCGCCGGCGGTTTCGAATGCGGCCTCGATGTCGGCCTGCAAGGTCGGCTGATTGCCCTTGACGGCGAGCAGGTAATCGGCTCCGGCGGCGCGGATGGCCTGGGCGATCTGAGGATTGCAGGCGATGGCGTCGATGGTGACCACGGCGCCTTCGAGGCTGCGGCCGGCGGCGAGCTTTTCGAGCAGCACGGGGATTGCGGTCGTTTCGTTGCTTTTGTCGTCGACCGCCTCCTGTCCGAGAACCAGACGGCTGTTGGCGGCGAAGGCGGAGACCAGATGCAGCGCCACCCGACCCCTGGGCGATCATGGCTGCGCCGCACGGTCTTGCCGTCGATGGCGATCGCGTCGAGCGGCTCGGGCCAGCAGGCGAGGACCCAGTCCATGAAACACGCGGCGAACAGGGCCGGATCGATCCGGTTCATCATGATGTCGAGCCAGCGCGCCGAGGGAATCCCCACTGGTAAGGCAGGAACCGCTGAAGAAACGCGAGGTGCGCGTTTCCCCAGTCGGAGATGGCGTCGAAGCTGTCGCAATCGGCGATCGTGGCGCAGACGCACAAGAGGAGAAAGTCGTTCAGCTTGTGTGCCATGTTTTCCGGACTTCGCCTGTCCGCGATCCGGGAAAAGTGGTCCAGGAGAAGCCGCAGCCGCGAGGGCTCCGTAGGTTGCGCAGGCGAGACGTTCATGAGCAGGCTCCGAATTGGGAGTTCCCCATAAATTAGCTTTTCCGCAACTCGTAAATGCCGTTAACCCGAGTTCGGAGCCCTGGCTCGGCCTTCAATCCCCTTGCAAAGCGGCGGTGTATAAGGAAAATTGGGATGCAAGCTGGCAATCCGCCCGATGAACTCTCGGAAAGCAGGAAGTCCACGACATGGTCATGTCAGCAGGAACAGCTACTGATTCAACCAGCGGGGTCGGAAGTCCGTTGGCTGTCCCGGCCGAACTCACGGTAATCGTCGTAAACTGGAATACTCGTGAACTAGTCCTGCGCTGTCTTCAGACCTTGTTCGACAATACGCCCGACTTGAGAATGCGTGTAATCGTTGCCGACAACGGTTCTGAAGATGGATCGCCCGACGCAATCGTTGAGCGCTTTCCTCAGGCGCATTTGGTCAGGAACGAAGGAGATTTTGGCTTCGCCCGGGCGAATAACGAGGCGATGAAGCTGGTCGAGAGCGAGTGGGCGCTCTTGTTGAATCCCGACACCGAAGTTCATCCGAACGCCGTCAACAATCTTCTGGCGTTCTCGAAGCTACATCCGGAAGCAGGCATTACCGGTGGCAGAACCGTTTTTCCCGACGGATCTCTGAATCCAGGGTCCGCGATGAACACTATGACTCCCTGGAGCCTATTTTGTTACCTTACGGGCTTGAACAGAATATTCGCTCAGTCGGCCCTCTTCAACTGGGAAGCGATCGGCGGGTGGAAACGCGACACTGTGCGACACGTCGATGTCGTGCAAGGCAGTTTCTTCATGCTGCCGACGGCGCTGTGGAGGAAGCTCGGCGGGTTCGACCGCCGCTACTTCATGTATGGCGAGGAAGCGGACCTTTGCCTTCGTGCGGCGGCGCTCGGTTATCGACCGATGATCACACCGGACGCGCAGATCATGCATCTCGGTGGGGCCTCGGCGCCGAAAGGCGTCAGGATGTTGCAGAATTGGACGGCGAAGACGACGTTGATCCGCGGACACTGGCCGAAGTTCGTGGTCCCGGTCGGGCTGTTCGAGCTCTGGCTGGCGTGCGCGACACGAGCCCTCGCCTCCGCGCTGTTGGGCAAATTGAACGGGGTCGGCGATCAACAAAAGGATTGGGCCATGATGTGGGAGAAGCGCGGGGAGTGGCTCAAGGGGTATTGATCCGAACGCACGCTTGGAGACGATAGCGCGAGGGCGACTGGGGCCAGACGCGCATCGGACTCCGAGCGAGAACCGGCGAACCGGTTTTCCCTATGCGCCTCCCGCTTGGCTTTGTGCCGGTTCAGTATCGCCAGCGCTGCGCGGCGGCGACGAGAAAGTCGCGGAACGCCTGCACCCGCGCGACGGTCTTCGAACTCCTCGGCATACACGAGGAAGCAGTCCATCAGAGGCATGTCGGCCTGCGGCAACAGCCGCACCAGGTTTGAGCCGGGCTGGACGACATAGTCAGGCAGGACCGCGATGCCGACCCCGTTCTCCACCGCGCGGACCATCGCGCTGAGGTTGTTGACGGCGATCTGCGGCGCCCGCGGATTTTTTGGGTCCCGCCCGACCTCGAGCAGCGAATTGAGGTCGTAAAGCAGGTGGGTCGCCGTGGCCGCGCCGAACGCGACGAGGTGATGGAAATCGAGATCCTCGGGCTTGCGCGGCTGAGGGCGCTTTTTGAGATATTCGGCCGAGGCGTAGGCGTGGAAGTGCACGGTGAACAGGCGCCTGCGAATGAGGTCGGGCTGGTTCGGCTCGCGCAGGCGCAGCGCCACGTCCGCCTCGCGCATGCCGATGTCCAGTTCGTCGTCCGAAAGGAGCAGCTGCAGCTTCACCTCCGGATAGAGGTCCACGAATTCTCCGAGTCTCGGGGCGAGCCAGTTCGCTCCGAGACCGAGCGGGCTCGTGATCCTGAGCTCGCCGGTCGGCTTCTCGCGGCTGTCGATTAGCCGGCTACGCACCGCGTCGAGCTTGAGCACGACGTCGCGCACCGCGCCGAGCAGCATTTCGCCCTGTTCGGTCAGGATCAGGCCGCGGGCGTGGCGGTGAAACAGCGGCGCGCCGAGATCGGCCTCGAGCGCCCCGACCTGTCGACTGATCGCCGATTGGCTCAAGCCCAGCGTTTCGCCGGCGTGGGTGAACGACCCCGCGTCGGCGGCCGCCTGGAAGATCCGCAGTTTGTCCCAGTCCATGACGTTTCCTGAAGGCTCTTCCTGCTCCGTCGCCGCCGCGCGGGCGGCGCCGGACGCGCGAGCCTCTTTGCCTATTCAGCCGCTTCTTGCGCCGGCGCCAGCGAGGCGAGCCAGCGGTCCGCCTCGAGCGCCGCCATGCAGCCGAGCCCCGCCGCCGTCACCGCCTGCCGGTAGACGTCGTCGGCGACGTCGCCCGCGGCGAACACGCCCTCGACGCTGGTCGCCGTCGAGTCCGCCCGCGTCTTGACGTAGCCGTTAGGCTTGAGCTCGACCTGACCGCGCACGAGCTCGGTCGCCGGCGCGTGGCCGATGGCGACGAACACGCCGTCGGTCTCGATCTCCTCGATCGCCCCCGTCGTGACTGTCCTCAACCGGACATGAGTGACGTTTTTCGGTTCGTGCTCGCCCAGGATGTCGTCCACGACCGCGTTCCAGCGCACCATGACATTCGGGCGCGCCATCAGCCGCTCGATCATGACCCTTTCGGCCCGGAAGGAATCGCGCCGATGCACGATCGTGACCTGCTTGGCGAGATGTGACAAGTACAGCGCCTCCTCCACCGCTGAATTGCCGCCGCCAACCACGATCACCGACTTGCCGCGGAAGAAAAAGCCGTCGCACGTCGCGCAGGCCGATACGCCGAACCCCCTGAAGACGTGCTCGCTCGGCAGGTCGAGCCATTTGGCCTTCGCCCCGGTCGCCAGAATGACCGAGTCCGCCAGAATCACACGACCGGAGTCACAGCGGATGACGAACGGCCGGCTCTGTAGCTCGAGGGTCGTCACATATTCGCTTTCGATCCGCGCGCCGACGTGCTCGGCCTGGGCCCGCATCTGCTCCATAAGCCACGGTCCCTGGATCGGCTCGGCGAAGCCCGGATAGTTCTCGACGTCGGTGGTGATCATCAGCTGTCCGCCGGACTCGAAACCGGCAAGCAGGAGCGGCTTCAGCATGGCGCGCGCGGCGTAGATGGCGGCTGTGTAGCCGGCCGGACCCGATCCGATGATGACGACGCGCTCACGTGCGGGTCGATGTGAAGCCGTCAAGACAAACCCCTCCGCTAGCACTTCCGCCCGCAGCGGATGGGGTCCGCGAAGGCGCCTATTTGCGCTCTTATATGGGGGGTGCGATTGCGCTACAACACGGGGATGCGGGAGACGCGGATCCTCGCGCCTGCCGGATTTTTCGGAGGGGTCCGACCATGCACATCCTGAGGGCCGGCGCGGCGTCGCCATTCGCGCGAAAAGTGCGCATCGCCGCCGCCTTGCTGGAGCTCGATGACCGGATCGAGGTCGTTGCCGCCGACACCAGTGATCCCGACGATTCCCTGAGGATGCAAAATCCGTTGGGGAAAATCCCGACGCTGATCCTCGAGAACGGCGATGTCCTGTACGACAGTCCGGTGATCATCGAATACCTCGACTGGCTCGCGGGCGGCGGGCAAATCATCCCGAGCGACCCGGCGCAGCGCTTTCGATCGCTGACGCGGCAGGCTCTGGCGGACGGCATCGCGGACGCGTCGGTCCTGATGCGTTACGAGGTTGTCTGGCGCGACCCGGACAAACGCTCCGAGCGCTGGCTCGCTCACCAGGGCGATAAGATCTCCCGGGCGCTGAACGCCTTCGAGGCCTCGCCGCCGGAGGAATTGAGCGACGTCGGCACGATCGCGCTCGCGTCAGCGCTCGGCTATCTCGATCTTCGCTTCGAAGGGGCTTGGCGCGCTGGCCACCGCAGCCTCGCCCGCTGGCTTGATCTCTTCTCCGCCGCGACGCCAAGTTTCGAGGCGACCCGGTTCCAAGGCTAACCGCCTGGCCATGCGCGCTTCGGCTGCCGCGGTCTTCCTCACGCTCGTCCCAGCTACGCCGGATAGGCTGGCGAACCGTTGAACAGGAACGACCCCGGCGCAACGCACGCCGGGCGCGCCCATCCAACAAGGCCAGAACTAGAACCTGCTCAACCTGCTGCAACTTCGGGGACCTGGCGATGAAGATCGTCATTGCGCCGGACTCGTTCAAGGAAAGCCTGCCGGCGATAGACGTCGCGCTCCAGATCCGCGAGGGATTCCGCGCTGTTTATCCCGATGCGGAATATGTTGTTCTGCCCGTCGCTGATGGCGGGGAAGGCACTGTGGACGCTCTGGTCGCGGCGACCGGCGGGCGTCGCGTCATCCGCCCGGTTGTCGGTCCGCTCGGCGACGAGGTCGAGGCCTTCTATGGTGTGACTGGAGATGGCCGCATCGCGGTGATCGAAATGGCTGCGGCGTCCGGCCTCGAACTCGTTCCGCCGCCTTTGCGCAATCCGCTCGTGACGACCACCTTCGGCGTCGGAGAATTGATCCAGGCCGCACTGGACGACGGGGCGCGCCGATTCATCATCGGCATAGGCGGGAGCGCAACCAACGACGGCGGCGCCGGAATGCTGCAGGCGCTTGGAGTCAGGCTCCTCGACGCGAGCGGGGGGGAACTGGCGCACGGAGGCGGCGCGCTCGCCGCCCTCGAACGGATCGATGTGTCTGGGATGGACCCCCGTCTTGCGGCTTGCTCGATCGAGGTCGCCTGCGACGTTGACAATCCACTGGTCGGTCCGCACGGCGCGTCCGCGATTTTCGGCCCGCAGAAGGGCGCCACTCCCGAGATCGTGCGCATCCTCGATGCGAACCTCGCCCATTATGGCGCAGTCGTGGAGCGGACGATCGGCAAGTCCGTCGCGGACATGGCGGGCGCGGGCGCCGCGGGTGGCCTCGGCGCAGGACTTTACGCCTTCCTCGGGGCTCGCCTCAGCCCCGGAGCCGAGATCGTGATGGCGGCCGTCGAGATGGACCGGGCCGTCCGCGACGCCGACCTAGTGATCACCGGCGAGGGGCGCCTCGACGGTCAGACGGTCCACGGCAAGACGCCGATTGGGGTTGCATCCGTGGCGCAGCGCCATGGCAAGCCCGTCATCGCCATCGCGGGTAGCCTCGGTGAGGGCTTCGAGGGCGTGTACGAGTACGGGATCGCCGCCGTCTTCAGCGTGCTCCCGAGACCCTGCAGCCTCGCGGAGGCCCTTGCCGAAGGGGCCGTCAATCTTCGCAACGTCGCCCGCGACATCGCCGCCACTTTGCGGCTCGGCGGGTTTTGATTCGCGCCTCGCTCAGAACTTGTAGTTCACCCCGGCGCGCAGGAGGCTGAGGTCCATGGGCGCTCGGGTCGAGTAGTACCCTGAGTTGAAGAAAGTGGTGCTCGACAATGGCAGGTAGAGATATTCGGCCTTGGCCGTGATGTTGCTGGTGAAGGCGTATTCGACGCCTGCGCCGATCGCTCCGCCGCTGATCCACTGGCTCTGCGAGCCGCCCCACCCGGCGAGCGGGGTCGAGAAGCTCGCGTTCGCGTTGACCCCGGCATAGCCGCCGGTCACGTAGAGGAAGGCCCGCTCGAACGTGACGCCGCCGCGGGCACGTAGGGTCAGGGTCTCGTTCACGTTCATCTGGTTCGAGCTCAACGGGAAATACTGGGTGTGGCCGACGTTCGCCCAGTCCCAGTCGCCTTCGGCGCCGATCACGAACTGGCCCATCTGGTAGTTCGCGCCGACGGTTCCGCCAAAGGTCCAGCCGGAGAGGTTGCCGAACGAGCCGTTGCTGGTGCCGGTCCATCCGCCGCCGCCGTTGAGACCGAAATAGATGCCGGTCCAGGTGAACGCGGGAACATAGACCGGCGCGGAATAGGGGACGGCGGCTGGCAGATCCGCAGCGAGCGCGGACGAAGCGACGCCAGCGAGCAGTGCGCCGATCAGAAGTCTGGTCATAAAGGGATACTCCTTGCCTCCAACGGGCGGCCGGCTTGGGCCGCGTCCCAGGTCTGCCCCAACGATAGTCGTTATGGATAACAATTCCTGTAATGGACAGCTCATATTTGAGGCGTAAAGCGTGGCAAAATTTAAGTACGGCCTTCGCGCCACGTACTGTAGAATTAATATCCAATAATAGTTGTGTGTATATGGTTAGTTATTTATTTATTTCAGGAAAATGGATGGGTGGAACGTGATATTTTGGCGACAAGTACGGTAAACAAAGCATTAACAAGGCTGCGTGTCCAAGTTGAGCAGCGGGTCAAAAGGCGAGCGAGTTGAAGAGGCCGCCGCGAAGGGTTCGGCGCCGGTGTCGGTGAGACCGGCGGCCTTGCCTCAGTCGGCGGTCGGCAGGCGGCGCATGACGAATTCGATCTCGTCATCGGGCAACTCTCGCCACGATTCGATTTCGGTCATGTAGGCGGCCTTGGGAAAACGCTCGAACCATTCGCGCGCCTTGGCGCGCGCGAGCGCACGCGGCAGCCGGAACGTCTCCCGTCGCCAGGCGCCCTCGGGCGCTGCGCTCCGCTGGTCGCGGCGACCGGCGGCGCGACGCGCCACATCGCCCGGCTTCCTGGTGTCCGTTCCCATCGAGGGCCCTTCCGGCCGTGAGGTTACCTCGATTTCGCCATCGAATGCTATGCGCTAAAGAATCACACAGGTAAATCGGAAAGGCCGATTTGGACTCCGCGATTCGAGACGTGTTTCCCGTCCTGATCCTGCCGCTCCGGCCTCGCTCATTGCACTGAACTTGAACGGCGCCAGGTGTCGCGAGGACTTAAGCCGAAGCGCGCATAATCAATTTTGCTTCGAGTTCGACGGCCGTCGTCGACGTTGGCGCCTGCGGAGATCCCCTGCATCAACATGGCGAGGCTCTCTGTCGCCAGTCCTTCTACGTCCTGGGCTGCAGTCGTCAGGGACGGACACGCGTATTGGCTCAAGGGATGATCGTCATGTCCGGCCACGCGAAGGTCAGACAGCCGCCCGACCGTCATGCCCGACTGCGCCGCGGCGGCCATCACGCCGAACGCGATTCGATCGTTGGCGCACAAGATTGTTCCCCCAATCAACGCGCCTTTCTTGATCAGTCGGGACGCCTCTTCAAAGGCGACTCTCTCAAAGTCCCAGTCGCGACTACGAACCAAGAATATCTTTGGGTCAGCCCCGCGCTCTCGCATCGACGCTTCATACGCCTGACGGCGATCGCGCGCGTTCTGATTGACTTCCGGCATGTCGAAATAACTGGGCGGCGCGCCCGTTCTGAGCAGATAGTCGACCATCAAGGCTATGCTCTGTCGATTGTCCGTGCCGACGAACGCGCCGGTCGCCTCCACGCGCGCGTCCAGGAAAACGACCGGCATGAAATCCGTCATTTGTTTGTAGAGGCCCTCGCGTGAAGCGTAGCCAAGCGGAATCACAATGGCGCCCGCGAGCTTCAACGACATCAACGTCGCGACGGCTTCCGCCTCCCCCTCGGGATCGCCGTGGCTATTCTGAATGATGGTCCAGTATCCAGCGGCCAACGCCTGCCGCTCGATACGCTGAAGAAGCCCTCCATAGAACGGATCCATCAATGAGGGGACGACGATTCCCAGCGTCTTGGGATTGCGCCGATTGAAATTCACCGCGAACAGATTGGGCCGATAGCCGAAGCGTTCCATCGCTTCTTCGATCTTGATCCTCGAGGCTTTTCGCACACTCTGGGGATCGTTGAAGAAACGCGAAAGCGTCGGCCGCGAGATGCCGCTTGCGGCGGAGAATTCCTCCATCGTCCGGATTCGCGTCGGCGCTGCCGCTTCCCGTTCGTTCATCAAACTCCTTCCACAAATTTTACGTTCGTAAAAATTTCCTGCGCATGAGATTGACATTTTCGTTACATTCTTGCAAAGAATTTTTTCACCCGGTCGAGCGATCTGACCGGCTTATTGGAGAGGGGGCGCCATTCCAGATTCTTGCGGCTACGCAACGAAATGGGGCTCCCTTCAACATGGTGAATTCCATGTTGCTCGGCCAGAAATGGCCTAACTCAGGTCCGGGAACGGGGCCGAGATGCAACTGGGTAAGTAGAGAGTACGTTTATCTCTCGTTGAAGGAGGAAAGAGCATGAGGAAATATCTACTGGCTGGGGCAGCGTTGCTTTCAGTCGTTGCATTCGGCTCCTCGGGCAACGCCGCAGACGCGCCAACGATCCCAGTCATCGTCAAAGACACAACTTCGGCTTATTGGCAGATCGTGTTCGCCGGCGCCCGTCAGGCCGCCAAGGATCTTGGCGTCAAGGTGCCGGAGCTCGGCGCCCAATCCGAATCCGACATCAACGGCGAGATTACGATCCTGGAGAACGCGGTCGCCGAGAAGCCCGCAGCCGTGGTCATCGCGCCGACCCAGTTCAAGGCGCTGGGCAAGCCGATCGACGAAGCCGCCAAGAAAGTGCCGATCATTGGCATCAACTCGGCCGCTGATTCGAAGGCCTTTACATCGTTTCTGACGACCGACAACGAAGTGGGCGGTAAGATCGCAGCCGACGGCATGGCCGCCGCCATCAAGGAGAAGTACGGCAAGGAGGAGGGCGACGTCGCGCTCATCACGCATTTGCCTGGCGTCGGCTCGCTCGAAGCGCGCAACAAGGGGTTCAAGGAAGAACTCGCCGCCAAATATCCCGGCCTGAAGCTGGTGGCGGACAAGGTCTCGGACGGCAACGCCACGACCGGCCTGAACATCATGACCGATCTGATCACCGCCAACCCGAATCTGCGCGGCGTGTTCGCCGACAATCTCATTCAGTGTCAGGGCGCGAGCCAGGCAATCGCCGAAAACAAGAAGGGCGACACGATCAAGCTTGTCTGCTTTGACGCGGACGACAAGCTGATCGGGTATCTCAAGGACGGCACGATCGCAGCCCTGCTTCTGCAAGATCCGTATCGGATGGGCTACGACGGGGTGAAGACTGCCCTTGCCGCATCGAAGGGCGAGAAGGTTCCTGTCTTCGTCGACACCGGCGCGAATCTGGTGACCAAGGCCAACATGAACAATCCGAAAGAGCACAAGCTGCTCTATCCGTCGAACTGATCCAACAGAGGTGCGCGCTGGCCAACGCCGGCGCGCCCCTGTCAGTGGTGCGGGCGCCGGAGCGCGGCGCCCGGACATTGCCGGAATCGAAAACAGGGACGTTCGAGAGCGCGATCATGGCAGCTGTTGAACCCACCGCCCCAACTCCTCGCCCACCCATTCTCGTTCTCGAAAAACTCGACAAGAGTTTCGGCGCGACCCATGCGCTGAAATCGGTCGATCTGACCTTCGAGGAAGGCGAGATTCACGCCATCGTCGGCGAGAACGGGGCCGGCAAGTCCACCCTCATCAAGGTGCTGACCGCCGTCCATGAGCGCACGTCGGGCGAGGTCTATTGGCAGGGCAAGCCGGTGCCGCTCGCCAACCCGCAAGAATCCATCGGCCTCGGCATCAATGCCGTGCATCAGGAGGTCGTGCTCTGCCCTCACCTGACCGTCGCCGCCAACATCTTTCTCGGCGACGAGGAAATGCGAGGGGGGCTTCTCGATAAGAAGCGGATGGTGCGCGACGCCCAGAGCCTGCTCGACGACCTCGGCTTCTCCTTGCCGGCCGATGCACTGCTGTCGTCGCTGACCATCGGTCAGCAGCAGCTGATCGCGACAGCGCGTGCAGAGCGGCGCGGCGCGAAGTTCCTCATTTTCGACGAGCCGACTGCGTATCTCACGCGCCAGGAGGCGGCCGCGCTGTTCAAGCTGATCCGGCGGCTCAAGGCGCGCGACGTCACGATCGTCTATATCAGCCACCGTCTCGAGGAGGTTTTCGAGCTCTGCGACCGCGTCTCGGTCCTGCGCGACGGCGCGCTGGTGGCCACGCGCAAGGTGAGCGAGACCAACGAGGCCGACCTGATCGCGCTTATGATCGCCCGCACGATCGACCAGATCTATCACAAGGACGAAGTTCCGATCGGCGAGACGCTCCTGGAGACGGAGGGGCTCACCGGTCCTCGCTTCCGCGATGTGTCGGTGCGCGTGCGGCAGGGCGAAATTGTCGGGCTCTATGGCCTGATCGGCGCCGGCCGCAGCGAATTCGTGCAAAGCGTATTCGGTCGGCATCCGGCCACCGCAGGCCGGATAATCTGGCAGGGACGGGACGTGTCGATACGGAGCGAGCGGCAGGCGATGAACCTTGGCATTGCGCTCTCCCCGGAAAGCCGGAGAGACCAGGGTCTCTGCCTCTCGCTCGGCGTCGGACTGAACATCAACCTGCCGATCTTCAAGCGGCTGAGCATCGGTCCGCTGATCAATCTCTCACGCGAAGCGACCTCTGCGGACAAGCAGATCCGCGATGTCCAGATCAAGACGGCCTCGCGCGCGGCGCCGGTGACGAGCCTGTCCGGCGGAAACCAGCAGAAGGTCGTGATCGGCAAGTGGCTGAATCACGGAGCGAAGCTATTCATCTTCGACGAGCCGACGGTCGGCGTCGACGTCGGCACCAAGGCGGAAATCTACCGGCTGTTCGCGGCCTTGCTCAAGCAGGGCGCCGGCATCGTCATGATTTCCTCCTACCTGCCGGAGGTCTATGAACTCGCCGACACTTTGCACGTTTTCCGGGCCGGCCGCCTGGTCGCGTCCCACGGATACAAGGACGCAACTCACGAAGCGATACTGACCGAAGCGATCGGCGTCTAGGGCAGGGGATTTTAAAGACACATGACTGATCAAACCATCTCCCAGGATCGCCGGGCGCCCGGCGTCTCGATCTGCTGCTCGGTCTCACGCTCCTCGGGCTGCTCCTGATCATGTGGCTCGCGCTCTCGGTCGAGACCACGACTTTCTGGACCGCGAACAACATGGCGAACCTCCTGCGCCAGGGGGCCATGATCGCGATCCTGGCCATCGGCGAGACGTTCGCCATCATCACTGGCGGCATCGACCTTTCGGTCGGCGCGGTCGCCGGTTTCACTTCCATGGCGGTGGCTTGGCTGCTCGTCCATAACCTCGGCTTCGCGTCCACGATCGCCGGCGCGGTCGGCATCTCGCTACTCATCGGCATTTTGATTGGCCTGTTCCACGCCTTCGGGGTCGTGCAGATGGGTCTGCCGCCGTTCATCATGACGCTGGCGACCATGTACGCGTTGCGCGGGATCGGGCTTCTCATCACCAACGGCGCGACCATTTCGATCGACAACGACGCGTTCACAGGCTTCTCGCGCTCGAGCTTTCTCGGTTTTCCGTGGACCGATGGCACGTGGTTCCAGATCCCGATGCTGTTCTGGATGGTGATCGTCATCGCGATTCCCGCCTATTTCCTGTTGGAACAGAGTCGTTGGGGCCGCTATCTGTTTGCGATCGGCTCCAACAAGGAGGCGGCCCGCCTCTCCGGCGTCAACGTCAAGGCGATCACCTATCTCGCCTATGTCGTGTCGTCCTTTTGCGCCGCGTTCTGCGGCATCCTCCTCGCCATGCGCATCGGCATCGGCAACCCGACCCAGGCGGAGGGCTGGGAACTGCAGGCGATCGCCTCGTCGGTCATCGGCGGCACCAGCCTGTTCGGCGCTATCGGCTCTGTCCACGGCCCGGTGATCGGCTCGTTCATACTGACGACGATCAACAATGGCGCGAACCTGCTCAACCTCAACCCGTTCTGGCAGCGGATCATCACCGGCGCGCTGATAATTATCGTCGTCTACTTCGACACCCTGCGCACCCGCAAGCGATGAGCCTATTTGCGCTGCGGGAAGTTGGAGAACCGACATGGGCGTATTTGGCGAAGAGGCGCTTCGGCCGATAGATCCGGCGATGGTCCCACAGCGGCGGTTGCCCACCGGCGCGCCGATGCCGGCAGTGGGTCTCGGCACCTTCGGCTCCGACAGCGTCGGGCCGGCCGAGGTCGCGAGCGCGGTCAGGGGAGCGGCCGAGATCGGATACCGTCACTTCGACTGCGCGTCGGTCTATGGAAACGAAGACGCCGTCGGCGCCGCGCTCGAGGACGTCATCCAGAGCGGCGTCCGCCGCGAGGCGCTCTGGATCACATCGAAACTCTGGAACGACAAGCACCAACCGGAGGACGTCGTCGGGTCCTGCCTGAAGTCGCTTGCCGACCTGCGGCTCGACTATCTCGACCTGTTCCTCGTTCATTGGCCGTTCCCGAACTACCATCCGCCGGGCTGCGACGTCACCTCGCGCAGCCCGGACGCCAAACCCTACATTCACGACGCTTACATGAAGACATGGCGGGCGATGGAGTCCCTGATTGATCGGGGGCTCGTCCGGCATATCGGCACGTCCAACATGACCGTTCCGAAGTTGAAACTGGTCCTGCGCGACGCTCGCATCAAGCCGGCCGTCAACGAGATGGAACTCCACCCGCACTTCCAGCAGCCGGACTTGTTCCGCTTCGTGGTCGAACACCGCATTGAGCCGATCGGCTATAGCCCGCTCGGCTCTCCGGGACGGCCGGAGCGCGACCGAACGACCGAAGACACCTCGCCACTGGAGGATCCGGTCATCGTCGCGATCGCAAAGCGTCACGGCGTCCATCCGGCCGCGGTCTGCATCAAATGGGCGGTCCAGCGCGGCCAGACGCCGATCCCGTTCTCGGTCAAGCCGCACAATTACGCCGCCAACCTGCGCGCCGTCACGGAAGACCCTCTGAGCGGCGACGAGATGACCGCGATCGCCGCCGTCGATCGCAACTGCCGTCTGATCAAGGGTCAGGTCTTCCTGTGGAAGGACGGTCAGACATGGCACGACCTTTGGGACGTCGGCGGAGACATCACCCCGCCCTGAAGAGCCCGACGCGACGGGCCGCCGGCGACGAGAGGCTCACCGCCATGGGAGCCTCCTGAGGACAGCGCAGGCCGGCGCGCAGACGACGAGGACCCGCAATGGGTCGAGGAGGCAGAGATGAAGATCACGGACAAAGTCGCCATCATCACCGGCGCGGCGCGCGGCATCGGCAAGGCGCTTGCGGAACGCTACATCGCCGAAGGCGCGAAGGTCGTCATCGCCGATCTCAACGAAAGCGGGGCGAAAGCGGTCGCCTCCGCCCTCGGGCCGAACGCCCTCGGCGTCAAGCTCGACATCACTCAGCAGGAGTCGATCGACGCGACCATCGCCTCGACCGTGTCCCACTTCGGCCGGCTCGACATTCTGGTGAACAATGCAGGCCTGTTCGATCTCGCGCCGATCGTCGAGATCACGCGCGAGAGCTACCATCGCGTCTATGCTGTCAATGTCGAAGGCCTGCTGTTCATGCTCCAGGCGGGCGCCAAGCAGATGATCAAGCAGGGCCACGGCGGCAAGATCATCAACTTCGCCTCCCAGGCCGGGCGCCGTGGCGAGGCGCTGGTCGCCATCTACTGCTCGTCGAAGGCGGCGGTGATCAGCCTCACCCAGAGCGCAGGCCTCGACTTGATCAAACATCACATCAACGTCAACGCCATCGCGCCCGGCGTCGTGGACAACGAACATTGGGCCCACGTCGACGAAATGTTCGCCAAATACGAGCACCTGCCGCTCGGCGAGAAGAAGCGGGTCGTCGGCGCGTCTGTGCCGTTCGGCCGCATGGCCCGTCCGGACGAGATCGGCGGCCTGGCCACGTTCCTCGCCAGCGAAGACGCCGACTACATTGTCGCTCAGACCTACAACATCGACGGCGGCAACTGGATGAGCTGAGCGATGAAAACCATCGTCACCATCGGCGAGATCCTGGTCGAGATCATGGCGACCGAGCCGGGCGACGGCTTCCTCGAGCCGGTCAAGCTCATCGGCCCCTTTCCCTCGGGAGCGCCGGCGATCTTCATCGACCAGGCCGCCCGCTTCGGCCAGCCGGCAGCGATGATCGGCTGCGTCGGAGACGACGACTTCGGGCGGGTCAATCTGAACCGCCTCGTCCGGGACGGCGTCGACGTCAGCGGCGTCCGCGTCGACCCGGAGGCGGTGACCGGCAGCGCCTTCGTGCGCTACCGCGCCGACGGGTCGCGCGCCTTCGTCTACAACATCAGGCAGAGCGCGTCGGGGCGCACCGAGCTCGACGCCGCGGCGCGCGCGGTTCTCGACCGCAGCGATCACCTGCACGTCATGGGGACGGCTCTGTTCTCGCCTCGGATCGTCGGCACCGTCCTCGAGGCCGCCAAAGTGGTGCAGTCGCGCGGAGGAACAATTTCGTTCGACCCCAATCTTCGGCCGGAGATGATGAACGTGGGCGGCCTGCGTGAGGCGTGCGAAGAGCTGTTCCGCCGCTGCGACCTCTTCCTGCCGAGCGGTCCCGAGCTCGCCTTGTTCACCACCGCCAAGACGGAGGACGCCGCCATCGCAGAAATCCTCGAGCGCGGCGTCGGAGCGGTCGTTCACAAGCGGGGCGCCGAAGGCGCGCGCTATTTCGACGCCACCAGGCGCCTGGTCCAGCCCGGCTTCGAGGTCGAGGAGGTCGACCCGACCGGCGCCGGCGACTGTTTCGGCGCGACCTTCGTCAGCTGCTGGCTGCGCGACATGCCGCCGGCCGATTGCCTGGCCTACGCCGCGGCGAGCGGAGCGCTGGCGGTCACCCGGCAGGGTCCGATGGAGGGCGCCGCAACCCGGGCGGAGCTCGACGCCTTTCTGTCCGCGCGGTCCTGGAGCCGCGCCCAATGAGCCGTCGGCCGCCGCCTCTCGTCAGCGCCCGCTTGACCGACGGCGAGGCCGGCGTCGCCTCGGTCTGCACGGCTCACCCGCTGGTCATCGAAGCGGCGCTCATGCAAGCCCAGCGCAGCGGACGACGCGTCCTGATCGAGGCGACCTGCAACCAGGTGAACCAGGAGGGCGGCTACACCGGCATGACGCCGGCCGACTTCCGCGCCTTCGTCGAGGCGATTGCGGCGCGGATCGGCTTCGATCCGTCGCGCGTCATCCTCGGCGGCGACCATCTCGGCCCCAACCCGTGGAAGCGTCTGCCGGCGGACGAGGCGATGGGACGGGCGCAGACGATGATCGACGCCTATGCCCAGGCCGGCTTCATGAAGCTGCACCTCGACACCAGCATGGGCTGCGCGGGCGAACCGGCGGCGCTGGCGGACGACGTGACGGCCGCGCGCGCCGCCGTCTTGGCCAAGGTCGCCGAAGGCGCCGCGGGCGACGGGCCTCAGCCGGTCTATATCATCGGCACGGAAGTCCCAGTGCCGGGCGGCGCGCAGCACGCTCTCGATTCGCTCGAGGTCACCCGGCCGGAAGCGGCGCTTCGGACGGTCGACGTTCACCGGAAGGCGTTCGGCGACGCCGGCCTCGAGGCGGCCTTCGCGCGCGCGATCGGCGTGGTGGTGCAGCCGGGCGTCGAGTTCGCCAGCGCCGAAGTCATCCCCTATCGACCCGAGAAAGCGGAGCGCCTGACGGGCGCCTTGGCGAACCTGCCGGGGTTTGTTTTCGAAGCCCATTCCACCGACTATCAGCCGGCCGCGGCTCTCGAGGCTTTGGTGCGGGACGGCTTCGCGATACTCAAGGTCGGCCCATGGCTCACTTTTGCGCTCCGCGAGGCGCTCTACGGGCTCGATTCGATCGCTCGGGTGCTTCATCCGCGCCCGCGGAGGAGGGGCTGCCGGAGGCGATGGAGGCGCTGATGCTCCGGGAGCCGGACAACTGGCGCGCCTACTATGCCGGCAGCGCCGACGAATTGCGGATCCAGCGGCACTTCAGCTTCAGCGACCGCATCCGCTACTATTGGGCGCGTCCGGAGGCGCAGGCGGCCGTCGATCGGCTGTTCGCCCGGCTCGGCGAGCGCGTCATTCCGGAGCCTCTCGTCAGCCAGTACCTCGGCGCGCTCTATCCTGAAGTGGCCGACGGCGCTTTGGCCGCGCGGCCACGGGAACTCGCGATCGCTGCGGTCCAGCGGATCCTGGCGCGATACGATCGGGCCTGCGCGGGCGGCTGAGCGGGCGCAATCAAAACGACGGAATCCCTTCAAACACCCGCGACCGTCAGTGCGAGGAGCGATCCCCGGGTCGAAGGGCTCGGAGGACGAAGCGCTGCATGCCGCCCGCCGTGCCCTCCGGCGTAGATTGACTGGCCTTCGGCTCGCAATGACGACGGGGAATTTGGCGCACTTGCTCTTGTCGAGTGTCCTCGCGACGCATCAAGCTGCGGCGGCCGTCTTTCTGGCAGCCCGTTTTGTGCCGGTCTTCTTGACTGCGGCCTTTACGCCCGCATTGCGCCCGAGGCCGAGCGACTTCGCCAGATCGGACCGCTGTGCGGCGTAGGCCGGCGCAACGATCGGATAATCGCTCTTCAGCTTGAAAGCGTCGCGATATTCGCGAGGACTGAGCTGATGGGCTGACTGCAAATGCCGTTTCAGGGATTTGAACTTGCCCGCGCAAACAAGGCAGGTAATCGCCTCCGGCGAGATCGACTTTTTGACCGGGACGGCTGGCTCCCAAGTCTTCGACTCGCTGTCCAAGGCTGGGGGCGCCATCATTTCCGCATTGCCCGTGAAGGCCCTTTTTACGCTCTCGATAACCGACGGCAGATCAGAGGGGGCGACGGTGTTGTTCGAGAGGTATGAGGACAAAATTTGCGCAACGAGCCCTTTGTCATCGGATTTCTGACACTGTTGTCTCCATTGGTTGATTCGAATCGTCTTACTTGAACCACTATTTTTGTCGGAAGCAAACACGACAGTTAGAGTTTTTGGTGGACATGGCGAGAAATTCTGTGAAGGCGTATTGACGCACTGCAAAGAGTATCCCCGGGAGGCTGCCTCCCGCCTATTGGGCAATCGCAGGCTGCGGTTAAATGGCCGAAGAAAACAACTCCAGGATCGACAACAGGTTTCCTGACTGAGACGGCGCGTCCATCTTTGTGTTCGACATGATGGAGCCGGAGCGGCCGAAGGCGGATCAGGCCGTGTTTGCGTTCGTCAGGTCAGAGGCGTTGCATCCGGCCGTCTCTGCGATGGGTGAGGTTGGGATAGTGGGGCAAATCCTGCGCTTGGCGCCCGAGACATCGGTAGTCAGACGACCGGGCGGCTGACGACGCGATCCCAGATATATTGAGGCTGCGCAGAAATAATATATTGAAGGAGTAAAATTTTGAACGAGGATTTGACGATTAAAATCTCTGGGCTGATGACGTATTGCAACGGCATGGGCAGCATATGTTTTGATAACAATATTCGAACAGAACTGAATAGCATGGAGGAGGCGTACGGCAGGTCAGAATTTCAACGTACATACGAGCCCCGTTACGAGAGCCTACGGCGAACCTTACAGGCCTGGACAGAGGAGAATCCCATCGGGTTTTCGAGTCAACAATGGACGCCACGCGTGAGGCTTCAGGTCCGATGTCCAGCAGCAGATTGCGGCTGTTCCTGCACGCGAGCCGGAACGGGGAGACGCCAACGCGCCCATCACCGCTAACAGGCGATCGGTTTTGACCCCTGAGCGGAGTCTTTTAGCCAGCCCAACGAATGGATCAACTAGAGTTCCGCTTTCACCACCGAGGGCACGAAGGACACAAAGAACGACAGGCCTCTTTATACCGCTTCGTGGCTCATCGCGTTCTTTGTGGTGGATTTGTCTCGCTTGTTCCGTTGGCGAGCCCGAGACTTCTCTGCTTAGGGCTTCATGTCGAAGACGAGCGCTTCAGCATGGCTCGGACTGGCGAAACGAAGCCGATCGACCGCGACGACGGCCATGCCGTCTCCTGTTCGGAGAGCTTCGTCGTTGACGGTCAGTTCGCCCTTGACGACCTGAACCCAGACAGTCCGTCCGGGTCGGACAGCGTGCGACGCATGCTGGTCCCTGTCGAGAAGCGTCGCATAAAGGTCGACGTCCTGGTGGATGCCCAGCGACCCGCCGCGGCCGTCGCGCGAGGCGATCAGGCGCAGCAGTCCGCCTCGTTCGGCCTCCGGGAAAGTCTTCTGCTCGTAGCCCGGAATGAGCCCGATCTCTTCGGGAACGATCCAGATCTGCAGGAAGCGCACCGGCTTCGTCGCGCTCGGGTTGTATTCGCTGTGCCGGATTCCGGCTCCCGCCGACATTCGCTGCACGTCCCCGGGACGGATCACCGAGGTCTTGCCGAGGTTGTCCCGGTGCTCCAGGGCGCCATCCACGACATAGGAGACGATCTCCATGTTGTGATGCCCATGCTCGGCAAACCCGGCGCCCGGTTGAACCACGTCGTCGTTGATCACCCGCAGCGGACCGAACCCCATGTGTTCGGAATCGTAGTAGTCGGCGAACGAGAATGTATGGCGGCTGTCGAGCCAGCCGTGATCGGCGTGTCCCCGAGCAAGCGCGCGACGGATGGTGAACGGCATTTGGATATCCGACGGAGAGGAAGGCGAGCGCCGTGGCGCTCGCCTTTGACAATTCAGATTTCGCGGCCGATTGCGGCGTCGACCGAATAACGGCCGCCTCCGCGGACGACGAAGTAGAGGGCGACCACGCCCCAGAGCAGCGGGTACTCGAATCCGCCGGTCATCCAGAAGAAGCCGACCGGCAGGTGGACGACGATGACCGCGACCGCCATCAGGCCGAACACCAGGGCGGCGACGAAGCGTGTGGCGAAGCCGGCGGCGAGTGCAATGCCGCCCAGGAACTCGATCAGGCCTGCGAGAAGGGCGAGCGAGGCCGGAAGGCCGAGCTTGGTCGCGAAGAACTGGCCCGTCGCCTCGACGCCGTAGCCGCCGAACCAGCCGAACAGTTTCTGCGCGCCGTGCGGCAGGAGCAGCAATCCGGTGGTGACGCGGAGCGCGGGATCGGCGAAGGGCGACAGCGCCTCGGTGATCGAGGCGAAAGCGGGAACGATCGGCTTGGCGGAGGAATCGAGGGCGAGAGACATGGTGGGATCCTTGGCTGTACGGGAAAGGCCCCGTTGACAAGTCATATGCCGCCCCGCTATCAGGAGAACAATCGATCAATTTCTTACAAGACTGTTCTCAAGAGAAGAACAAATGGACCAACTTGTTGCGCTCAGAGCGTTCGTCGCCGTGGCGGAGGCGCAGTCGTTTTCGGGGGCGGCGCGCGAGCTTCGCATCGCAAAGTCGGCGGTCAGCCGACAAGTTTCAGACCTCGAGTCCGATCTCGGCGCTCGGCTCCTCCACAGAACCACGCGCTCGCTCAGCCTGACCGAGGCCGGGCGCGCCTATTTCGAGCGTGCGACGCGGATCCTGGCCGATCTCGACGACGCCAATCGGGCCGTCGGCGCCCTTCAGGCCGCCCCGCGCGGGCGATTGCGGATCAGCGCGCCGATGAGCTTCGGCTTCCTGCACCTTATGCCGGCTCTGTGCGATTTCATGGCGCGCTTTCCCGACGTCGTCGTCGATATGGAGATGAGCGACCGTTTCGTCGAACTGGTCAACGAGGGCTTCGACATCGCCATTCGCATCGCCAACTTGCCGGATTCGAGTCTGATCGCCAGGCAGCTCGCGCCCGCGCGTCGGGTCATCTGCGCCAGCCCGAAATATCTGTCAGCCCATGGCGCGCCCGGGTCGCCGAACGACCTGAAGACGCACGTCTGCCTCTTCAACAGCAATCTCCCCTCGGCGCGCGAGTGGCGCTTCGTGTCCTCCGACGGAGGGCCGCTGCCGGTCACAGTCAACGGTCGGCTGAGCGTCAACAACGGCGACGCGATCCGCATCGCCGCGCTTCGGGGACAGGGGCTCGCCAATCTGCCGACCTTCATCGTCGGGGCCGACCTTCAGTCCGGGGCTCTCGCGACGGTCCTCGACAGCTTCGTGGCGCAAGACCTGTCGATCAGCGCGGTCTATCCCCATTCTCGACACCTGTCGCCGACGGTGAGGGCGTTGATCGACTTTCTTGTCGATCGCTTTGGTCCGGAGCCCTATTGGGATCTGGTCGGCTGAGCCGACTTTTCTTCCGCCCACAGGAGGTTGCGGCGCGGCCGCATCAAGACCAGAGGCGCGCCCGGCGCCCTTGCGGCGCGCATTGTCCCGGTAACGCCCGAAACGGATCGCCAACATCAGCTTCCTTCAGGTCTGCGAAGCGAGCGACGCGGTCGAGCAGCGGGCGCACGGCGGCGTATCGGGAGCACCGCGGCGTATCGGGAAAAGACGGATCACCGTAATCCCATTTTGTAGGGAAGGGCGCGTCAACGTAATCCGGTAACTCACCGTGACCCCAAGCCACAACGCGACGCCTGATGTCAGAACACCGAACCCTTGTGATTCGCCTTCAAAGAGTCAGCCAGCGAAGCCTTTGGTATGACTTGCTCTCGAGGCGTCGGCGCCCGACTTGATAGCATGGCTATAATCATTCAATCCGTATGCTTACCCTTGGTCATGGGTCAGATACGTTGTGTAAGGAAGATTATTACCTTAAGTTACTCCACAGAAAGCCTGATGATTGCGTAAATCTATTGCGTCAATTGGCCGCGTCGTGATACAGTGATTCTCGTCTAATAGTAAAAAATGTTTCTTATTTCTAAGGGAGGTTGCCTTGACCCGCATATCCTTTCTCAAGAATGTGCGTGAACGAGCGAAGTCTATCATTGCCGATGCGGACGGGCTCATCGAAGCCAATGGCAAGACGGCAGGTGAGATTGCGCGGGATTTCGAACGCCATGCCAACAGCTTGGGGGCCGCGCTTTATTGGGGCGCCGTCAGGAAGGTCGTGTCCGCGAGGATTAAGAGCAACACGGACGTTCTGCCGCCTGAGCGTCCGGACAATTGCGTCGCCTGTCTGGTGAAACGAATATCGATGACGCGGGAGGGAGACAGCCACGCCATACCGTCGGGCTGTGTCTCCTGTCTCGCCAAAGGGCTCGGTCGGGCGCTGCAAAATCCAGGGGCGAAAGCCGTTGTGATCGACCACGACCCACGGGGAACGCGCAGTCTCGGACTTTAGCCCCAAGAGTCTGCGCGCCCGAACATGTCCCGACTCGTTCGTTCAACATGTTCGTTGTGGAACTGCGGTGACGGGCGCGTAAACCGCCACTTCCGCGGAAGCTGAGCGGGCTTCGCCTTCGGTTTAGGCCCGCGTTTGCCGGGGGTTCGGCCAAGGCGGGCCTTCCGCGCTGCGGATGAAGGCCTCGGACCGGGAGCGGCCGACCGATCGCGTTCGAGCGTCGCAGCGCCATGAACGACGGATCGTCGGCGTCGATCTCCATCAGGGCTGCGAAGCGGGAGAAGTGGTGTAGGATCAGGGCGCACCGCGGCGCATTCTGTAAAAGACGGGCGTGTCAGAGCAACCTTGAGCAGCGCTCACGCCGTCCAGGACGCGGACCGGGACCAGCCGACTTGCGCGGCGTCTTCTGCCCAACCGCGATAAGGACATTACGCCGCGCGCTCGAGCCGCTCGGCGATCCACAGCTTCACCAGCGCCTGCCGGGTCACCCCGAGGCGGCGGGCCTCGCGGTCGAGCGCGTCGACCACCCAGGAGGGAAAATCGACATTGACGCGTTTGAGCGTGAGATTGGGCCGCCGCGCCTTGTCCCAGTCGACCTCGCCCGACACATCCTCGCCGGCGTCGAACCGGCGCTCGAATTCACCCGCCTTCATAAGCCTTGATCTCCTCTTTGCGTGATCGTCGCACGGAGATGATCCGCGGTCGTTCGCCGCGCCGGACGAAGACCGCCGACCAGCAGCGGCCAGCGATGCGCCCGATCGCCAGAAAGCGCGGCTCGTCCTCGGTCCTCGCCGGAACCTCGAGCAGCGCTTCATCCCGCCAAAGCGCTTGCGCCTCAACAAAGTCCATGCCGTGCTTGACCTTGTTGCCGGCGCTCTTCTCGGGATCGAATTCGAAGTCCACCTCTGGCATTTTAGTATAGAAATTATACTCTTTCAATATCGTATTGTGGTGACACGCGGAAATCGCCATTTCCGCGGAAGCCGAGCGGGCTTCGCCTTCGGTTTGTGCCCGTGCTTGCCGGGGCGAGGGTTCGGCCAAGGCGAGCTTACGCGTTGTGAATAAAGGTTTAGGACCCCGGCGGGCGGCCAATCGCCTCCGAGCGTCGCAGTCGATGAACGCCGGATCGTCGGCGTCGGACTCCGTCAGGTCTGCGAAGCGAGCGAGGCGGCGAAGAAGCAGGCGCACCGCGGCATATCGGATAAAGACGGGCGTGTCATGTCTGGACGGCGCCCCTAGTCAAGGGTTTTCTTGAGGCTTTGCGAACGTCTCGGGTGCGGTCATGTCTCCGGCCTGTTGACGCGGGAAAGATCGCCCCGCTGGCCCTGATGATCGGTCCGCTTCGGTTCCTCGCCCCCAATCACCGTATCGCGCTCTTAACCGGCGCCGACGCGCTCCTCGGGCTTCAGAACCTGTCCGTTGGCTCACATCACCCCTTCGGTCACCCTCGATTGCCGTTCGCCTTTTCGGCGAGTGCGTCGGCGAGTTCGGCGATGCAAAACCGGCGCTTTAAGCGCCGGTTTGCGGCGTCGAACTCATGCTGGCGATACGCCATGTCGGGGCGGCGCAGTCACAGCGAAGCGGCCGTAGCGAAGCGAAGGAGCGCCTTGGCGCTTGACGGCGTGGCCCCGACATGGCCTCCCCGGGTTCAAAGAGCATGGCTTGGAACGTCATGAGCAGCCTCCGTCACGCGCGCGCCGGGACCGGGCGGTCGTCGTAGGCCGCGCCCGAACGCAGGATTGCATAGACGATGCGGGCCAGTTTGTTGGCGAGCGCGACAGCGGTCAGCTTGAAGGCGTATTTGTGAGCGGCCTTGCGTTTCAGCGTCTCCTTGGCCCATCGTCTCAGCGCGTCGTTGTGGCCGGCCGCGTGATTGAGCACGGCGGTCGCCCCGACCACCAAGAGCTTGCGCAAATAGCGGTCGCCCATCTTGCTGACGCCGCCCGAGCGGTCTTTGCCGCCGCTCGAATGCTGGCGCGGCGTGAGCCCGAGGAAAGCGGCGAACTCGTGTCCGCTGGCGAAAGCCTCGACGTCGCGCACCGTCGCTGCGATCGCCGTCGCCGTGACCGGGCCGACTCCGGGAACCGTCATCAGCCGCCTGGCCTTCTCGTCGACCTTGGCTTTCGCCTCGAGGTCTTCATCGATCGCCTCGATCGCCTCGTCGAGCGCGTCGATCTGCTTGACGAGCGGCGCCAGCCCGGCGCGAACGGCCTCGCACACGACGATCTCGCCGTTGTCGTCGGCCTCGCCCTCGGCAAGGCGCTTCAGGCGATAAGCGTGGCTCGCGCCTTGCGGCGCGATGACGCCGATTTCGCTCAAGTGGCCGCGCAGCGCGTTGAGGAGCGCGGTCCGCTGGCCGACCAACTGCTCGCGAACGCGATGGCGCATCAACTCCGCCTGGTTCTCCACCGAGCGCAGCGGCACGAACCGCTGCCCCGGCCGAAGCGCTGCTTCGCAGATCGCCGCCGCGTCGGCCGCGTCGGTCTTGTTGCGCCGGACATAGGGCTTCACGTGCGCCGGCGGGATCAGTTTCACCTCGTGCCCGAGCGCCGCGATCTCGCGGCCCCAATGATGCGCGCTCCCGCACGCCTCCAACGCCACGACGCACGGCGCGAGCCGGCCAAAGAACTCCAGCACGCCGCCGCGCCTGAGCTTGCGAACGACGACGGCCTCGCCCCGCACGTCGACGGCGTGAACCTGAAAGACATGCTTCGCCAGATCAAGCCCGACGCGCGTGACTCGCGCCAAATCCCCGGTAAACTTCGCCATGGACGGCTCTCCTTTGAGATGCGGTTTCGACAACACCATCTTGACACGCTTGATGCCGTCGGGGCGCCGTCCACCCCATCACCGTAATCCGTAATCCCGGAACTCTCAGGCTGCGAGGATGGCGCCCTCCGGCACGGCGCCCACAGTGATGAACCGCCAGATTGCGATGAGCAGTTTGCGGGCCATCGCGATGATCGCGATCCGCCGCGTGCGCCCCTGAAGATCTCCGACGCGATTTGCGGAACCATCGCGCCAAGCTGCTCTCCGGCTGATAGCGCAACCATAGCCAGGCGAGTTGGACCATGGTCTTGCGGGCGCAACTGTTGCCGGGGTAAGCCAACGGGCCCCTTGGTATTACTCCGAAAAGCCCGCCAGGCCTCCTCAATCTAGGGCTCCGGTTGCGGCGTGCCGGCACCGCTCGGTGGAAGGATTGGGTAGATCACCTTCGGTTGCTCGCCCGTCAGACTGCCGAGGAAGGCGGTAATTTTATCGATCTCGTCGTCGGTCAGCTGAACGCCAAGCTGGCTTGTGCCCATGATGGCCACGGCCTGTCGCAAGTCCCAGGCCTGGCCCGTGTGGAAATACGGAGCGGTCAACACGATGTTTCGAAGCGTCGGGACCTTGAAGACATATTCGTCGCTCGGCGTCTTGGTCACCATGAAGCGTCCCTTGTCGGCCGGCGGCAAAAAGTTGGCCCCGGGTTTTTCGGCGACGCCGAACGGCGCGTACATGCCGCCGCCGACGTTGACGCCATTATGGCAACTGGCGCAGCCCTTATCCATGAACAGAGCGAGCCCCTCCTTCTGCATGCCGGACAGCGCGTTCCCGTCGCCTTTGAGGAAAAGGTCAAACGGGGAGTTGGGCGTAATCAACGTGGCCTCGAACACGGCGATGGCTTTCTGCGCGTTCGCCAGCGTGATCGGATCCGACTCTCCCGGAAACGCCTTGGCGAAAACATCGCGATAGCCGGGGATGCCTTTCAATTGTTCGGCGACATGCGCGGTCGGCGACGCCATCTCCAGCGGATTAACCATCGGTCCGCCGGCCTGTTCCTCAAGGTCCTTCGCGCGTCCGTCCCAGAATTGCGCCGTGTTGAAGACCGCGTTGAACACAGTCGGCGAATTGCGCCCGCCATGCTGCCAACGGTGGCCGAGGGAGGTCGGCTCGGCGTCCGCGCCGCCGAGGCCGATATTATGACAAGAGTTGCAACTGATTGCATGACTTGCCGAAAGCCGCGGGTCAAAATACAGCATCTTGCCGAGTTCGACCTTGGCCGCAGACGCCGGGTTGCCGGGTAATTCCGGAGGGGTTATGGGGATTGGCTGAAACTGCTGCTTTGCCCGCGCCATTAGATCGTCCTGCGCCATCGCTGGAGCCGCGAGGCAGCACCCAAGCGTCAGCGCGATAGCCGTGGTTTTTCTGAACATGGCGACTTCCTCCCTCAACTCATTTGCGGTTGTTAGAGGTCTTCGGGACGCCCCGAAATGATCTTTCGACCGGTGAACATAGCTGAGACAAGCGCGCCACCTTCACGCAGCTCGGTTACGACCACCGCGACGACATGGAGCGCAACCATTGCGATAAGCAGGTAGAAACTGAATTCGTGGATCTCCGCGAATGGCGCTCGGAAGGAGCGCATGGCCGAGTATGCATTCGGGTCCATGAGATCCCGCGACAACGGCGTGAGAGCGGAAGGAACAGTATTCGGAGCGACGACCCAGCTGGCGATCCAGTGCCCGAAGGGCGGATAGAAGATGTCGGTCCCCGCCAAGACGAGTCCGGTTGCGGCCTGGACGACAAGAAGCAGGAGGATAACAAAAATAGCTATTCGACCGATTGGATTGTGGCCGAGATAGTGTTTCGGCTCACCGGCAAGGAATGCCGAGACATATGCCTCCGCCGCCGCTACATATCCCGGGCCGCCGGGCAGGATGGCCTTCCAGCGTGCATAACGGTTGCCGAAAAACGCCCAGACGAACCGCCACAACAGATTGACGACCATCGCGTAACCAATCCAGACATGGATCGTCTTGGCCATCACCTTTCCGGCGCCCGACATACCCAAACTGTCGGCAAAGAGGATTAGAGTCCCGACCAGGATCAGACCGAGCACGGTTAGAGCGTTGATCCAGTGAAACCACCGCGTAGGAGCGTCCCAAACAGGGTAAGCGACAAGCGGTTGGCTCGTTGCCACTTTCTTGTACTCCCGTAATTTCCTAGGGTCGTGTCGCCTTGATCCGCCTCTTTAGCTGGGCCTGCATTGCCTTTTCTGAGTGCCTCAACCTCCGAATCTCTGCGCGGGTCAACCGTCGAATCCCGGTCGCCCGTAGCGACACACCGAGTGCACGACGCCGGCGATGGGGACAATGCGACCCATGGTCGCACGGCTCTTGGCCTCATAGATCAGTGCGAGCGCTTGATCTGGGTCAAGGCACCGCTCCGCGTTCGAGCGCAGTGAATTGCGCAAAAGGGGCCCGATATGGAAGCGCGTATTCTTGTCGTCTACTATTCCCGAACCGGACGGACGCGGGCAATAGGCGAGGCTCTAGTGTAGGCTCTTGGCTGCGAAGTGGAAGAGATCGTCGAGCCGAGGGGCCGCACGGGTATTTTCGGCTCGCTGCGGTCGGCGGTGGAAGCATGGCGGGAGCGCCCCTCCGCAATCGCCGCGCCAAAGCCGCGATCCTTCCTCCTACGATCTCGTCGTAATCGGCGCGCCGGTTTGGGCATGGTCCGTATCGTCGCCGGTTCGCGCCTATCTTACGGCGATGAAGCCGCGGCTGCCCGATGTCGCCTTTTTCTGCACCCTCGGAGCGACCGGAAGCACGAGGGCCTTCGACCAGATGCGGAACCTCGTCGGCAAAGCGGCGCGCGCTCAGTGCGTAGCGACGCAGAGGGAAGTGGCTTCTGGCGCCTACCGAGAACGGTTTGCGGCCTTCGCAAAGGCGCTTGAGCCCGTAACACCGCGGCCGGAAGTTGAGGTGGGTCCGGGAGGGCTTGAGGATGGGTTTGTGATGGTGTCTGGTTTGGGACCCTCACGGAACGCGAGCGGAGCGGCCACGCTCAGGGGGCGCCTGGCGGGTCGAACCGGTTGACGAGTTTGACGAACACGTCCTCGAAGCCGGGGTCGTAGTCGTCGGGGTGCTTCCTGACGAACGCGATCACCTTTCGATAGCAGTCACGCATTACGGCATTACGGTGACAGTGCATTTAATTCGTGGCCGCGGCCGTTCCGTTGTCCTTTGGCTTGGGACCGCGCTTGAGGGCGTGGAGGCGTCGGCCGGTCCGGGTTTCCAGCGCGGCGAGGAACGTTTCCGAACCGACCGGCCGGCCGACGCTCTCGCCTTTGCGCAGGCGCGCTGTCGCCTCTACGTCCTCGTCGGCGTCCAAGAGGTCGGCGAAACGGGAAAAGCGCTGGCGGGCGGGGGCGAGGTCGGTCAGGCCATCCTCGGCGAGGCCCAGAAGCGCGCGTGCGCTCGACCACGGCCAGTCTTCCGCCCGCGCAACGAGGCGGGCGCGCACGGGATTGAGGTTCACATAGCGGTAGGCGGCGACGAGATGGTCCTCGTCCATCGCCACGGCGCCGTATCGTCCCTGCCAGAAATGGCCGGTTCGCCGCCGCCGCGCGTGGATGAATCCGGCGTATCGACGATGCACGCGCGCCAGGGCGCGGCGCAGGCCGTCTTCATCTTGCGGGACGAGGATGAGATGGACGTGGTTGGGCATCAGACACCACGCCCAGACGCCGACACGCGCTTTGTCCGCCGCCTCGGCCAGCCAGTCGCGGTAGGCGGCGTAGTCGGCGTCTGAAAAGAACACCTGCTGTCGGCCGTTGCCGCGCTGCGTCACGTGGTAGGGGAAGCCGGGAACGACGACGCGGGCGAGACGAGCCATCGGCCAGAGTTAGCGGGCCGCGCAGGAGGAGTCAATTGAATGCACTGTCACCATAATTGCGTCACCCCAGTCTATGCTGTCCGGATGTCCGATGCCGATAACCTCATGCCCGCCTGCTGCGGCGTTGGGACGAGGATTTGAGGCAACAAGCGCAAGGGCGGAAGGGCATCAGTGACAAACGTAAACTGACGTTGTACGTTGTAAACCGACGTTGTAGGTTAATGAGCCCGCGCAAGTTGGCGAGACAACTAGTTGTGAACAAGGCGGCGACATCAATGTCATATGTCCGGCACAATAAACTATTCTTTGTAGTCTTTGTCATACTATGCGGACCTGCTTTGGGTAAAACAGTAATTACCCCTTCGTTCGTGATGAGCGCTAGCGTTAGCTATTCTTATTATGCGACTGGAAGCCCACTACCCCAACCAGGGGGGCCGGACGATTTTCGCTAAATTCGAGCAACGCAACTTATTACTCGACAGATAATTTTGGTAGTTATTATGGAGATTGCGGTACGACTTGCGCTGGTGGAGAGTTTGCAGCTGGCGCGTCGTCAGAATTTTTGTCAATAACAGGAGATACTTATGTAAGCCCTGGAAGCGACTACGAAGAGTTGCTTTCTTTTCTTGAAGAACAAGCCTCTTTGACATTCTTCTTGAGAGTAGACGGTCCGGCTGGTAAGGTTCCGGTCATTGAGGAATTTGCTATTTCTCCAAATTATAATTATGAATATGGATCGTTTAGTTACGTTACGCTTAGTATCGATGCACCATCTTTACAAATTGCTAATGCGTATCTTGAGAGTTATGATCCAGGAATATCGCAAAACGCCGACCTAAATGTTGGTCAGATATACGCTGTAACATTATCCTTATATGGTACTTCGGCGGCGACTACTAATACGTCACAGAGCGGATTTTCTGGAGACGTTGCTGCGTCTTTCATTATCGATCCATTGTATGCTGACCGATATTCTGTGAAGGTAGGGACTCTTGTTATTCCACAGCCTTCGACCTGGGTAATGATGCTTCTCGGCTTTGCGGGCCTGCGAGGGACCGGATACCGGCGACTTTCATCGCGGCTGCGACAGGCGAAAAGCTAACGTGGCTGCGCCGGCGGCGTGTTGTGGTTTCCAGCGCGGCGAGGAATGTTTCCGAACCGACCGGCCGGCCGACGGTCTCGCCTTTGCGTAGGCGCGCTGTCGCCTCTACGTCCTCGTCGCGTCCAAGAGGTCGGCGAAACGGGGAAAACGCTGCCGGGCGGCGGCGAGGTCGGTCAGGTGATCCTCGGCGAGGCCCAGGAGCGCACGTGCGCTCGACCACCGCCAGTCTTCCGCCCGCGTAACGAGGTGGGCGCGCACGGGGTTGAGATTTACGGTGCGGTAGGCGGCGACGAGATGGTCCTCGTCCATCGCCACGGCGCCGTATCGCCCCTGCCAGAAATGGCCAGTGCGCCGCCGCCGCGCGTGGATGAAGCCGGCATATCGACGATGCACGGCCGCCAGGGCGCAGCGCAGGCCGTCTTCATCTTGCGGGACGAGAATGAGATGGACGTGGTTGGGCATCAGACACCACGCCCAGACGCCGACACGCGCTGTGTCCGCCGCTTCGGTCAGCCAGTCGCGGTAGGCGGCGTAGTCGGCGTCTGAAAAGAACACCTGCTGCCGGCCGTTGCCGCGCTGCGTCACGTGGTAGGGGAAGCCGGGAACGACGACGCGGGCGAGACGAGCCATCGGCCAGAGTTAGCGGGCCGCGCAGGAGGAGTCAACTGACTGCACTGTCGCCGTAATGCTGTCACCGTAATGCGAATGAGATGGACGTGGTTGGGCATCAGACACCACGCCCAGACGCCGACACGCGCCTTGTCCGCCGCCTCGGCCAGCCAGTCGCGGTAGGCGGCGTAGTCGGTGTCTGAAAAGAACACCTGCTGTCGGCCGTTGCCGCGCTGCGTCACGTGGTAGGGGAAGCCGGGAACGACGACGCGGGCGAGCCGAGCCATCGGCCAGAGTTAGCGGGCCGCGCAGGAGCAGTTTAATTGAATGCACTGTCACCGTAATGCCCGGAGGCTATCGAGTGCATAATTGCCCTAGATGCCGGACCGAGATTGCTTTTGGAACAGGCGCCATTCGAAAGGCACCGCACGCTGTCAAGCGGCCGAAGCTGGGTTGACTCTCGTTAAGAGAACCTCCGGAACTCTGGAACCCCGGACCGGCGGCACCGGAACCCTGTCACTCCGAGTGAACTTCAAGAAGAACTGAACACTCCGTGACATTTCTTGTACCAAAGCGTACTCCCACACGGACACAAAGACAAACGACGTAGATTATCTAAAACACCAAGAACGACGCCCTGAGTATGCCCAGCTTGGGCGGTTACGACGCCGGTAAGGGCTGTTGTACCCCCCGTCCCAATGATAATGCCGTGTTCATTTGCGTTAACACCAATACTCCACCCATCTGATTTGCAAGCAATTGAAGTAAATGTGGTACCTCGGGAGTTGGTGACGGCAAACGCGTCTCCTTCGCGACACGTCATTTCTATTCCTTTGTGTGCCATGTTCATGCGTTCAACGACAAGCCGATGCGGCGGCTGGGCGCGTAATACAAGCGCGAAACGACGAAGCCCGTTTCTAATAGAAATGCGTGCTCCAACGACTTCTACGTCCCAATTCGTAGATTGAGCGCGCCACTCGTTTTCGACAATTGAAAGGATAGACGTGCCGCTACTATCGCAAAAAAAGGCGTTAATGCGAAATGGCCTTCCAGTTCCCATTGATGGCATTATAGAAAATACGTCATCACCACAAATCCTAATAAGAACTTTCGCATCTCGTGCCAAGATAGTTCCAAGCATGATTTCAACAACACCGCTTCCAACATCAAAAGGGCCAAACGAAAAGCCGGATTCTAGGCACTTCGGATGATTTGCTCTTTGCTTTATCGTTTCCTTGGACAGCAATCCCTTCGTTACTAGGGCATGGCAAGAGCTACAGAGCAAAACGATGTGATTAGGATCGTGAGATTTGGCTTCAGGAAAGGGCGGATCGACATGCTCATACTCATAGATAGCGCTACCGCAGTTTACGCAGCCGAAACCACATCTTTGCCTAATTTCTCGCGCTATTGGGTCAGGTATTGTTCGCGGAAGACCATGTCGGTTGCGCTCGGTCATCTTAGAATTGACCTATTTCCATGGCGAACCGCTCTCGTGGTCAATTTTCGTTGTAGCAATATATTAATTACAGAGTTGGTTCAGAGGCGTGTGTTTCTTCGTTTCCAACGGACCGGGCACTCGGCTTTGACGAGCCCGCTTTCGTCGATAGCACAGTCCGCAGACTGCCACGCAGTAACCCGGAGATGGATCTGATATTTTCACAGGAGAACGCTTTATCTCGACGGCCGCAGCGCTCTCCGCCCCCGCTCCCTACCGGCCGGCAGACGGGAAGCGCGCCCTGGCTTCGAGATCGTCGAGATCGACGCCGCTGCGAATGTACTGCCGGGCTGCGTCGCGGACCGGCTGGAAGTCCCAGGCGTGAAGGGCGCCGGTCGCGAGCGCCGGGGCGACGAGGCGGCGGCGGCGCTGGCTCGCCCGCACCTCCGCGTCGAGCGCGTCGAGCCGCCAGCGGCGCGCGACCTCGTCGCGGAAGGCGGCGACGGTCCTGGCATGCGCGGGATCGGCCGCGAGGTTGGCGCGCTCGCTCGGGTCGGCCGCGAGGTCGTAGAGCTGATCGGGGTCGGGCGGCGAACGGATGAATTTGAACGGGCCGCGGCGGATCATCGCCATCGGCGCGATCGCGCCCTCTGCGAGGTATTCGCCGAGCGCCTCGTCGTGGCCGGTCCGGCCTTCGAGATGGGGCGGGAGGCTGCGCCCGTCGATCGGGCCGCCGAGGTCAGCGACGCCGCATGCAAGATCCGCGAGCGTCGGCGCAAGATCGAGAAGCGAGACGCTGGCCGCGACGCGCCGCGCGGCGAAGCGGCCGGGCGAGGCGACGATCAGCGGCACGCGGCTCGCCCCCTCGAAGAAGCTCATCTTGTACCAGAGGCCGCGGTCGCCGAGCATCTCGCCGTGATCGCTGGTCAGCACGACGACCGTGTTCCCGGCGAGGCCGCTCACCTTCAGCGCCGCCATCAGGCGTCCGAGCTGGTCGTCGACGTAAGCGATCGCGCCGAGATAGGCGCGCCGGGCCGCCCGCGTCTGAGCCTCCGTCACCGGTTCGGCGTCCATGGCGCAGACGTGGCGCAGGCGGCGGGAATGCGGATCGAGCGCCTCGGGCGCGAGCGGCGGGGAGGGCGCGGGAATGTCCCCGTCGCGATAGAGGTCCCAGTAGCGCTGCGGTACGGCGAACGGGTCGTGCGGATGGGTGAAGGAGGCGACGAGCAGGAACGGCCGCCGGTCGCGCGAGCGGGCAAGGTCGAAGATCGCCCGCTCCGCGGCGAAGGCGACCTCGTCGTCGAAGTCGAGCTGATTGGTGCGGACACAGACGCCGGCTTCTATGATCGAGCTCATGTTGTGGTACCAGCTCGGCCGCGCCTCCGGGTGGTCCCAGTCCGGCGTCCAGCCGTAGTCGGCCGGATAGATGTCGGTCGTCAGGCGCTCCTCGAAGCCGTGCAACTGGTCCGGCCCGCAGAAATGCATCTTGCCCGACAGGATCGTGCGGTAGCCGCCGAGCCTCAGGCGATGGGCGAAGGTCGGCAGGTCGGAGCCGAATTCCGCGGCGTTGTCATAAACCCGCGTGCGCGACGGCAGGAGCCCGGTCATGAGCGAGGCGCGCGAGGGCGAGCACAGGGGGCTCGCGCAATAGGCGCTGTCGAACACGACGCCGTGATGCGCCAGCGCCTGCATGTGCGGCGCGCGGGCCATTCCGCCGAACATCGGCAGATGCGCCGGCGCCAACTGGTCGGCCATGACGAGGAGAATGTTGGGCGCGTCAGCGGTCATCGGGCGGGGTCCGGACTGGCGGGAGAAGGTCAGGGCTATGCGGCGCCTGCGGCCCGGTCAAGCGGCGCGGGAGTGTTGATCGCTGCGCCCGGCCCGGCTAGAGCCAGATGAATTCAGGCAGTATCGCGCCGCAAACCCTCATCCGGCCGCTAACGCGGCCACCTTCCCCCTGAGGGGGAAGGGACGCCCCTCTCCTACCGGGAGAGGGAAGCCGCGAAGCGGCAGGGTGAGGGTGCGGTGGCGCAACCTTATTTCGTTTAGCGCCGATCAAGGATGTCGATGAGCCTATTTTCCCTCTTCCGTCGCGCCTACCGGCTGCGTCCCCTCGCTCCCGAGGCGAACGACCATATCGCCCAGGTTCGGATCGACGGTCCCAGGGCGAGCCAGAACCTGCTTTTGCCCTATTCCGTCGGGCTCGGCTATTTCGTCATTCCTTCGGCGACCGGCAATCTGGCGATCAACTGCCCGGACTTTCGCGTCGAGACGCTGGACCTCGCCACGTCGCTGTGGGTGCGGCTGCGTCTCGCCCTGCTGTTCAAGAAGAAGAAGTACCTGACGTTCGAGGATTTCTCGATTTTTTGTTATGGGCCGAAGCCGGAGCGCAAGCGGTTCACCACCTTCAACCAGCACATGTTCAATATCGGCGTGTCGCTGGATGGGGACCTGATCGCGGCGCACCCGGAGCTGCTCGACGGCTGGGACGACGAGGCGGCGCCCCGGCGTCGGCGGGCTTTTCCGGCGGGGCCGCATCCGCTCGCGATCGTCGTCGCACGTCTATTACGAGGAGACGTGGGGCGATTTGGCCGGGGTGCTGAGGCGCCTCGCCATTCCCTTCGACCTGATCGTCACCACGGTTGCCGGGCGCGAACGCCTGACCGAGGCGATCCGGGCCGAGTTCCCGGACGCCGATGTCGAGGTGATGGAAAACCGGGGGCGGGACGTCCGGCCCTTCCTGGCGCTGCTCGAACGGGGGCGGCTCGACCGCTACCGCTATGTCTGCAAGGTGCACGGGAAGAAATCGAGCGACGGCGGGCGCAAGTCCTACATGGGTTCGCTCTGGCGCCGGCGGCTGCTTTTCGATCTGCTCGCCGCGCCCGGACTCGCCCAGTCGATTGTCGACATGTTCGAGCGGGATCCGGCGATCGGCATGATCGGGCCGCGCGCCTTCCGCATGCCGAGCGAGACCTATTCGGAGGACCTGTCCTGGTCGATCAACAAGGACCGGGTGCTGCAACTGGCGGAGGCGATGGGCGTCCCGCGCGATCGCTTCCGTCTCGACTTTTTCGGCGGGACGATGTTCTGGGCCCGGCCGGAGGCGCTCGCGCCTTTGCGCAAGCTCGCACTCTCCGGCGGCGTTTCCCGAAGAAAGCGGCCTTCTCGACGGCGGACTCGAGCACGCGACCGAACGGCTGTTCGGCGCTGCGGTGGTCGCGGCGGGCTATCGTCTGGCCGACAGCGACGGCTACGAGGCGCGCCGCGATGGTTCGAGCCGACCCGGACTGCGAACGGCAATCTCCCCGTAACCCTTTGAAATCATTGAATCGCTCGGCGAAATGGGCGCTGTTTCCGGGCGCATCCTTTTGATTTTATTGAGGTTTGGTCAGAAATCGGCGGTCGGCTCCGGAATAGCGCGGGTCAGCGCGTCCCGTTGGCGCGGGCGATCAGCGAGGTCGTGCTGTGCCCGCGTTCGATCGGCACCAAAATGACCCGCCCGCCATAGGAGGCGACGAACTCCGAACCGACCACGGTCGCGACCGTGTAATCGGCGCCCTTGATGAGGAAATCCGGCCGCAGCAGGCGAATCAACTCCAGCGGCGTCTCCTCGTCGAACAGCGTCACCAGGTCGACGCTGTCGAGCGCCGCCATCACGACGGAGCGGGCGTATTCGTTCTGGACCGGTCGGGACTCGCCTTTGAGGCGGCGAACCGAGGCGTCTGTGTTGAGCGCGACGATCAGCCGGTCGCAGGCGGCCCGGGAGCGTTTCAAGAGCTCGACATGCCCGGGGTGAAGCAGGTCGAAGCAGCCGTTGGTGAAACCGACCCTGAGACCGTGGGCTTTCCAGTCGGCCACGATGTCCGCCGCGCCCTCGCGGTCGACGACCTTCGGGTCGCCGTCGTCTCGGCCGTCCCCCAGCGCCGCCGACAATTCGCGCGCCCGCACCGCCGCGGTGCCCCGCTTGCCGACCGCAACTCCTGCGGCGGCGTTGCCTATTCTGGCGGCGGTCCTCACCGTGGCCCCGGCCGACATGGCCAGCGCCAGCGCCGCGACGACCGTGTCGCCTGCGCCGGAAACGTCGAACACCTCGAGCGCATGGGTAGGAAGGTGGGCAATCGAGCCTTCCGGATCGTTCGGATGATAAATGGTCATCCCATGGGCGCCGCGCGTGAGCACGACGGCTTCGATCCTCGCCCGCTCGTACAGGATCTTGGCGGCGATCTCGGCGTGATGGTCGTCCACGCACTCGACGCCTGTGATCACCCCGGCCTCGGAGGCGTTGGGCGTCATCACCGTTGCGCCGGCGTAGCGCGCGATGTCGCGGGTCTTGGTGTCGACCACGACGGGAACGTTGCGCGCCCGCGCGATTTCGATGATGCGCCGGACGAGGATCGGGATGAGCACGCCTTTGGTGTAGTCGGACATCACGATCGCCGAAATCTCGTCGCTCGCCTCGTTCAGCCAGCCGCAAATCGTATCGATGTCGTGTTGACCGAGATGAAGGCGCCGCTCGATGTCGAGCCGCATGATCTGATGGCCGCCCGAAACGTAACGCACCTTTGTCGTGGTCGGATGTCCGTGGACTTCGAACGAATCGGCCCAGGATTCCCTCGTCCTCCGACAGCGGACCGGCGATAAGATCACCCCCATCGTCATCTCCAATAGCCCCGACAAGAATCGCCTTTCCGCCGAGGGCGACCACGTTGCGGGCGACATTCGCCGCGCCGCCCAGCATGGCCTTCTCTGATTGGTGCTGAAGGACAGGGATGGGCGCTTCCGGAGAGATCCGCTCAACCTGTCCATAGACAAACTTGTCGAGCATCACGTCGCCGACGACGAAAACTTTCGCGCCGCGCCACTTGGATACCCAAGACGGGTTCGTCATCTGAACGACGTTCAATGGCTCACCGTGGTATGTTCAATGCCGACGGCGAAGTCATCAATAGACCCATGCCCGACGGACACTATGTATGGCGCTGCACCCGATGACACGTATAATTCTGACGCAGCGGGGATGTCCACTTCTTTCCTTGTGTTCGCGGGGGGACGTTCCCGTTTGGTGAACCCGATCAAGTTGCTGGACGCTCGATCCAGCAAACGTTACGGCATGGTGGCTTGCGCTGACCTGGGTTTTCGGAGGACGGCCGGGCCTCTCCAGCGTCAGGGCTGAAGGCATGGACGACGTCGCGATGAGCGCCGGCGCCTGGGCCGGAGAGATCATTGGCGCTGAAGACGGCGGACCCCGCTCCTGACCGCGGCTGGGGAATTGCGATATCGGTGGGTCGGCGTGCTTGGCGTCGTGCGCGGGTTGCGGTGAGGATTGGGTTGGCCGGCCTGGAACGCTGGCCGCCGGCCGCTGGCGGCTGAAAACGCTGCGCGCCAGGCAGGTTTTGGAGACTGGTTTTGGGCGATCAATGTGCGATCCTTGTCGGAGACTTTCGGCGCCGCCCCGGCGAGATATCTGAACCGAAGGCGCTTCTTGACGTCGGCGTAACGCCGTTTCTCGAAACGCTGATCGGCGAAGCTAGTCGGCGCGGATTTGACGAGATTTTGCTGATCGCCGGAAGCGGCTGCGAAGACGTGCACGCATTTCTGTGTGAGCGCCGGCTCGCCGAGCGGTTTCCTTGTCGGGTCGAACTCTCGATCGCGCCGATTGCGCTTGGGACCGGCGGCGCCCTTGCTTATGCCCGGGACCGCCTGAAGAACGATTTTCTCCTGCTCAACGGCGATGGTTGGTTCGACTTCAATTGGCTCGATCTCGTGTCCCGCGCGCGGCGCGTCGGCGCCGCCGCCGCGCTGGCCTTGCGGGGGGTCGCTTCTCCCGATCGGTACGTAACGGTCGACCTGGACGGGAGCTTCGTACGCGCAATCCTTTCCTCTGAGGCGCCGGTCGCGACCGCTTTGGTCAGCGGCGGCGTTTCCTATTGGACGCGTCGCGTCTTCGACAGCTTTCGCGCGCCATGCTCGCTCGAGACCGAGGTTTTGCCGAGCCTCGTTTCACGGCGGGCCTTGCGCGGCTATCCATACTCCGGGTTCTTCATCGATATCGGCGTCCCGGAAGCGCGCGCGACCGCAGGAAAGGTCGTCCGGCGCCGTCGCCGTCGTCCGGCCGTCTTTCTCGATCGTGACGGCATCCTCAACGTCGATCACGGCTACATCCATACGCCGAAAGAAATCGAATGGATCCCGGGGGCGCCGGAAGCGGTGAAACTTCTCAACGACTCCGGTTATTATGTGTTCGTCGTGACAAATCAGTCGGGCGTCGCCCGGGGCCTTTATAGCGAGAGCGATGTCATCGCGCTCCACCGCTGGATGGCGCAGGAACTGGCCGCGTTCGGCGCGTCGATCGACGACTGGCGGTACTGTCCCTTCCATTCAGACGCGCGCGTCGAGGTTTACCGGGCGTTGCATCCCTGGCGGAAGCCGTCTCCCGGCATGATCGTCGATCTCCTCGAGCATTGGCCGGTCGAGCGGCAAGGAAGTTTCCTTATCGGCGACAAGGCGAGCGACATCGAGGCGGCGGAGGCCGCCGGTCTGCCGGGCCATCTGTTCAAAGGGGGTAATCTTGTCGATTTCCTGCAGTCCATCCAGCCGCTGCCAATAGAGCGCGAGGCGGCGAGCCAGCGCCTGTAAGCAAATGAGCGAAACGATGAACGCCACCCGGGGATCGGGCTTCGAACCCACGACGACACTGAACGAGATGGCCGCGCATGCCCGTGGCTGGCTCATCGACGCCGCGGACCGCTGGCGTTCGGATCTCGATCGCGGCGCGCTGCTCTTCCCCGAACGCATGTCGATTAGAGGCGAAAAGGATCCTTGCCCGCATCGGCTGTTCGTCCAGGCCCGACACGTCTTCTCCTACTGCGAAATCGGTCGGCTGGGGTGGAGCGGACCGTGGCGTCCCATGGTCGAGGCGAACATCGATTTTCTCGTCGCTCGCGGTCGCCGCGCGGACGGGGCCTACATTCATCGCTTCGACCCTGACGGCGGGGTGCTCGACGAACGCGCCGACCTTTACGACCAGGCCTTCATGCTGCTGGCGCTCGCCCATGCCGGGAGAGCGCTCGGTCGCGCTGACCTGTTCGCGGTCGCCGACGCGCTCGCCGACGCGCTCGACGCGCAGTGGCGGCTGCCCCATGGCGGCTATCACGAGGGCGACATCGCCGCTTGCCCGCCCTATCGCCAGAACCCGCATATGCACCTCATGGAGAGCTTCATTGCGCTCTACAGCCTGAGCGGGAACCCGCGCTGGCGGCGCGACGCCGAGCACGTTGGCCGCCTTTGCGCCCGGTCGTTCCTGCATCGCGAGACCGGCGCGCTGATCGAGCATTTCGACGCCGATCTCAACCCCATCGGTGGCGAGGAGGGTCATGTGGTGGAGCCCGGCCATTGCTTCGAATGGGCGTGGCTGTTCGAACGGCTGGCTCCATGGGGCTTTCCGGAGGCGACCCGCATTTCGGACGGGCTCGCCCGCTTCGGCCGCCGGCACGGCCTCGACCCCGGGCGGGGCGTAGCGGTCAATGAAATCAGGACCGACGGCTCGATCCGCAATCCGGCGGCGCGCCTCTGGCCGCAGACGGAGCGGCTGAAAGCCGCGCTCGCCCGCCACCGGCGCACCGGCGACGCCGAGGAGCGGGCGGAGGCGGCGGCGGCCTACGCCGGCCTCGTCCAGTATTTCGACACTCCGGCGCGCGGGACCTGGCGCGACAAGCTCAAGCCGGACGGCGGCTGGGTCGATGAGCCAGCGCCGGGCAGCTCCCTCTACCATATCACCTGCGCCCTGGCGGAATTGATCGACGCCGCCGAGGCCGAGGACGGAACCGGGCGCAGCGCTGAGGCTGCGACGGCGCGCCGGCGCGGCTAGCGCGCCAGGACTCGCCATTTTATCGACCGCCGCTCGAAAGATCAGGCACTTGCGGGCCGTCTTAACGGCGGCCTTGACAAGAGCCAATTATACTAACATTTTATGTGTAAATTAATCTCGCCCACCCCTCTCGCCCCGTCCTTCATCGCCATCGCGCGCGCCGCTTCAGAGCCCCGACGCGATGGCGTGCGCGATCGCGAGGCACGCCGTCAGCCCCGGCGATTCGATGCCGAACAGGTTGACGAGCCCGCGGACGCCGTGGTCCGCCTCGGTCTGGATCAAGAAGTCGGTCGACGACCCGCCCGGGCGGGCGATCTTCGGCCGCACGCCAGAATAGGCCGGCTGCAGCGCGTCGTCCGGCAGGCCGGGCCAGTAGCTGCGGATCGCGGCGTAGAACGACTCGCACCGCCGCGGATCGACGGCGTAGTCGATCGTCTCCACCCATTCGACGTCCGGTCCGAACCGGGCCTGGCCGGCGAGGTCGAGGGTGAGGTGGACGCCGAGGCCGCCCGGCGCCGGCATCGGATAGACGAGCCGCGAAAACGGCGAGCGCACGGCGAGCGCGAAATAGGAGCCCTTGGCGAGATGCAGCGGCGGGACGGTTCTGGCCGGCATGCCCGCGATCGCCCGCGCCACCGCCTGCGCGCCGAGTCCGGCGGCGTTGACCACCAGGGCCGCCTCGAGGCTCATCGGCTCCGCCCCGCCGGTCTCGATCACCACCCGGCCGTTCTCCGCCCGGCCCGACACGACCGGCGTCGCCAGCGCCACCATCGCGCCGTGCGCCTCGGCGTCGCCCTTGAGCGCCAGCATCAGCGCGTGGCTGTCGACGATGCCGGTCGAGGGCGAAAGGATCGCCCGTTCCGCTTCCAGCGCCGGCTCGAGCGCCTGCGCCTCGGCTCGGCTCAGCCACACGAGGTCGTCGACGCCGTTGGCGCGCGCCTGGCGCTCGAGCGCGGCGAGCCCCGGCGTCTCGGCCGCGTCGGCCGCCACGATCAGCTTGCCGCAGCGCCGGTGCGGCACGCCGTAGTCGCGGCAGAAGTCATACAGCAGGGCCTTGCCTTCGACGCACAGACGCGTCTTGGCGAGCCCGGTCGGGTAATAGATGCCGGCGTGAACGACCTCGCTGTTGCGCGAGCTCGTCCCCGTGCCGATGGCGTCCTCCGCCTCGACGACGATCACCTCCCGCCCCGCCCGCGCCAGCGCCCGCGCGACCGCGAGCCCGATCACACCGGCGCCGATGACGAGACAATCGATCGAGTTCACGCGATGAGCCCTTTTGCGAAAGCGGACGGGATGGCCGCTTCCTAGCAGGCCGTCTGGGGATCGATAGAGCCGCCCGGGCGCTGCGCAGGCGTCGGCGTTCGAGCAAACACGGCGCAGCCAGATGCGGCCGCGGGTCCGAGCAACGGTTTTCGGTGAGGCCTGATAACCAAGCGCGAACGCAGAAAGCGCTCGACAGACAGCAAGCCAAAGTGGTACGGCGGCGCGAATTCGCTGATTTCGGTCCCTTCGGCAACGCGTCGCCTGTCAACATCGCGAGCCAACACATGGATAAATCCAGCGGGCCGGTCAGCGGATATGCTTTGATTGTCAGCTATGATGGCTTTCTCTCGGAGAGAAGACACCCAAGAGGTTAGCTTAAGTGATTAGCACCGTCTCGAAAAACAATTGATTTGAATCTTACCCTATATTTTGACCCATTGGACGGGCTGGGCCGCCTACCCAAATATGTTCCCTCCGTGCCGCAGTATCCTTCGTAACAACGACGCCCATCTGACGATCGCGGCCTCGCCTGATCCGCAAGGTCGGTTTTTTTTCTTTCCCTCTCTGATGAGTGCGCCAGTCCCGACATAAAGGCGTCGTCCTCGACGACCACATTCCCATTGCACGCAACTCTGGGGCGAAAGACGAAATCGCCGATGAAGCAGTCATGCGAACAACTAGGACTGGATATTGCAATGCAAGAGACTGCTCATTGTCGCGTTCGTTCACGATGCTGCCTGCGCAGATATCGAGCCCTCCCCGATGTTGTTCGCCTCATAGATTGTCGCGCGGAGGCTGCGCACAGTATCGCCCTGGCGCTCCGGCTTCCATACATCCTCCCGGCGATCCTCTCCTCCACGCGGGAATCCGCGATCCCGATATTGAACTGCGTCTCTTCGTCCTCGGCGGAGAAAAACTGTTGTTCGACATCACCGGGTAATCGTTCACGGGCGCTCCGGGGCGGCCGGTCCCGTCCCCACAAAAACAAGCCTTGCGTTCGTCCGGGCGCGATCAAGCGTCGCGAACGATCTGCATGATCTCGCGGCCAAAGCCGCCGCAGCCAACAATGCCAATCAGCATTGCGAAACCTCCACATCCATTTGGCCCACCCAGCTAGCCGGCCAGGAAGCCAGGTCAAATGCGCCATCCAATTCGTTCGACCCGCCTCTCGGCACGAACCGCGCCGTGGTTCAATATTCGAATCGGAGTAAGAGGCGTCGCCATTGCGATAGCTGGTTCAGCGCCGATCTCGGCGACTGTTCGAGAGTTGGTACCTGTTCGATATGCAGACGCCATTTGAACGCTTGCTTGGCTTCGTGTGGCCCCGCCGCCGCCGAATCGCCATCTCTGATTATCTGTTTCTGAATCCATTCTCGGGTTTCCGCTTTGAAGAATTCCTGTGCTACCTGGAAGAAATGCCGGGAGCGTCAATACAGACCAACCAATGCGCTTCCTTTGGTTGGAGAGACTTGCTCATCCAAGAACTCATCGACAGGCACCTTGCAGCGAATCCTAATCACGCGAGGCGGTGGTATTTCGCCTGCAGCCAGATTTAGTTCCCCAGCGGAGGGATATTATTCGATTTTCCTCAACAATATCGAAAGCGACCGCGGTGATCCAGCGCGCCCAAAAGCCGTTCGCCTTCACCCTTTACCCTGGCGGAGGATCTCAAATCGATGAAAACAATTTGACAGCAAGCTACGCCGGGTGTGTCGTAGCCCCTTCTTTTGGCAAATCATCTAAAGCGAGTGCGCCGCGACTATCTTCTCGAACGGCATGGCGTGCGAAAAAACAAGATGGTGTACGTGCAAGGGGGTATTATCAGTCGAGCTGCTTTCGTCGTTCCTCACATCTTACCCTATCTGGCATCGACAAAGAGCTCCGGGCATCCGATTTGTAGCCAATCGCTATACGCCAAGGGGAGAAGACAAGGGTTACGACCTATTTGTCGAGAGGCGCGCGCGGTTTGCAATGCGGGTGTGACAGCGACCTACCACGTCGTTGGCCCGTGGAACGCAAATGTTATCCCGCTCGCATATTCATTGCCGCAATTCATCTTCCACGGCCAGAAAAGCACTGAGGACCTGCGAGAACTGGGATGACGGCTTGACGTGATTTTTCTCCAAATAGACGGGGATATTGGGCAATATGCGTCGATGGATTCCCGACCTCGAGCCGTCTGAAATAGGGCTTCAAGACACCACTGATCGTTTGTATCTTATCCTTAAATTCCAGACGGATTTCCAAGATGGCGTCTAGATTCTGCTCGTTGAGCTGGACGTTGAATACATAATGCGGTGGTCGCTGCCGGCCGTTCAGCAACTCCTTAGGCTCGCGCAGATCGGCAAGCGGGGCGGAAGCCGCCTTCGTCAAACCTTGGGGCGCGCGAGGACTGCCCCCAGGCTTTCGGCGTCGTGGCCATCGCGGGAGACGCCTGAGGCGGAATCTCCTAAAGCAATCTCCATTAAAACGAGGAGCCTTTCGTCATCGCGAGCGTAGCAAGCAATCCAGGGCCGCCGCCGCTGCCCGACGATCTGTTAATTGCTCCGTCCCCCAGGCTCTTCCAACTCCCCGGGGTCGCCCCTCGCAGAGGCGATTCGGGGTTGGTCGAAAACCATCCCAGTGCAGATCGCAACCTCGGATTGCCGGAGACCGCATTACTCCGACATCGCCGCTCGAAGGCAACCGGTGAGAAGATCACGTCATTCTCACCATTGTATCCGAAAGGGGCATCGACAGCGCTTGCTGGGACACGGCGGCTGTCTTCGGCAAATCGGCGATTTCGGCGGTTTCCTTTAAATAGGCCGGCTCGGCGAGATGCGGGCTGAAATATTGGCCCGTCCCGATCCCAGCAAGTCCAGAGCTTCGATGATGCCGTCCCGTCGGCCCGCATCTCTCTCCGGCAGAAGTACGGGAACGAACTGATGTGCCTGTCGCATGCCGGTTTCGGCCGGAGCTGCACTGGGCAGCCGGCCATAAAAGCTGGAAAAGCCGCCCCCATGCCCAATGACCTCGTTGAAGCCGTCGAGGCCAGGGTCGCATCAGCGCTCCACCTCGCTCAACTTGGCGTTCAGCGCAGCATCGTCGCGCCGCGGTTCGCCAAAACCGAAATTCACATCACGCGGATTTCATCCATCAACGCCCGGTCGCCGCTGTACACGAGACCCGCCTCCGAACTCGAGAAAGTCTTAGTGACGTGCATTGAGAAGACGACCGGCCATTTGAACCCTGCGCCGAAACCTGCGCCAAATCTATCGAGGCCGCCCAGCGACGCTGCCGCGCCGATGACTAGAGCCACTTTGCGCGTCTGGCCAGCTCGCATATCCATCCAGATCCAGGCAGGGCGCCGTAAGTCGCACAAGGCAGAAGCGCGGCAACCTCCGCCTCTCGGTGGTCGAGAAGATCGTCTTCGGCATTGGTGTCCGTCAACACGACGTCTCCAGGTCGATGTCGCAAAGCAGCGGCTTGAGACCGGCCCAAACGGCCGCATGCGCTGTCGCCGCGAACGTGAAGGAAAGCGATCAGAGCCAGCCCTGCACCCCACGGCGCGTTTCCCAGCTGCGGCCGCATGGCGAGCATCAGGCCTAGCGGGGCGTCGCAAACGGTCGTGCAATATCCTTGCCCCCCAAGCGCTCATGACTACCCGATCCTGTCGAAAGCGCGGTTGACGGGCCCTGAGTTTTAGCAGATCCCGTAGGCTTCGATCTGCTCCAGACGGTCGAGATGTTCGCTGAGTGACGGGGGGCTGCGGGCGCAGGAAGGGTATTCGTCGTTGCGAGTCTCTAATCGAGATCCCTTTCGCCTGCCTTCAGCTTGATGGGTTCGCTAGCGGTGTCGCGCCAATGCCCGGTGAGCATGTCAGGAACGCGGCGCGTACCGCCCGTACGCCAAAATCTTATCGGTCGGCAAGTTCCACGATAAACGCCGTCGCCACTGACGGGAGCGCCAGTTTATCCATCTTGTCTAGCCTCCTGCGATGCGGTCCTTCATTTTCTCACACATAACATGGACCGCCAACTCGCGATACGCGCAGGTTCGAGCGCGAATCCCGCTGGCTCGGCGCTTGGTCATCGTAGTGTATTGTTGCTCCTGACATCGGCGTTACCGCTCCTGAATTGTTGATGACAGTTGCTGATGTTTTTCGCCGCCTCGATACGCATCAGACTCGTGTGCGAGTTTAGAGTCTTGCCGACTTTCCACGCTTTGCCTGGCTCTTCCTGCCAGCGGTGGGTGGTTTTCCACGCATTCGTTTGCTCTACCTGCCAGTTCTGGGCATCGCGCTCGCTGCTCGCGCGACGGAAACAGTCCTCCCAAAGGTCGTTGGAGAGCCGAAAGTCCCGCCATGCCGTCGAGTTCGTTCACCACCGTCTCGATTGAAACCGAGCCTAGCGACGAGCTCGCTGGCTCGACCAACCGCGATAGGGCGACTCGCGCCGCTCATCCAGCTCCTTCGGCTTCGATGGTGGCGAGCTCCCGACACATGCTGCAGCATCCGGATCGTCACCAGCGAACCGATGAAGCGGGTAATGCGTCCACACGCCCCCCGTATGATGCGATAGCATTACATTTCGAGGGGGATGAAGCCGAGATCGCCCTGGCTTGCCAGCATCATGCAGAGCGGCCAATCGCCGAGTTTGATGTCCGCGAGCGATGTGGATCTCGGAGGACTTGCGATGCGCCGCCATAGAGCCTAGCGCAATCGGGTTGCTGCCCCGAAGAAGGAAGCCGAATCAAGAGACTGCGGGCGGATCCGAAGGACGGAACAACATAATCAAGAGTTACCATATCACCGCCCTGAACGCCCGCGTCCGATTAAAAACATAAGACGCATTGCGATCCCTATCCGAGAAGACATGGAGTTGGAGCTTCTTGCGTGATGTCCAGTATCGTCTCCTTCCAGAAGACCGATTACACGCCACCGCATGCTCGAAATTGTATTGAATAGGTTTTGTATTGGCCCAATATTCGGCTTGTGATATTTGAGGTTGAGCTTCCCTGGATTGCCTTTTTGGATTTCTTTCAATATTGATGCGGTGGAATCCGTCGAGCAATCTTCTCCAATGACGACTTCGTACTCGAAATTGACGTCCTGCTCGAGAACGCTGGCGACGGCCTTTTCAATGAAGGCCTCGTGATTATAAGTGATGATACAAACGCTGAGACGCACCGCACGCCTATCCGGCGGAAAGTGAAAAGACCGTCGTTCATAGCGGTCGCCTCGCTGGTTTACAATGACGCGTTCGCCCGGTCGGCCGCGCCGGTCTCCCTCACGGCGCCGACCCGCGCCTGGTCAAAACCGAACGCTCTGTACCGGTTTAATGGGAGGAATGCCCAAAGAGCGAGCGTTCGCCAAGGACGCCGCGAACAAGATCGTAACCGCCCCTTGCCGGTCGGTTGCGACAGAGCGAAACTCAGCCAACGGGAGCGAATCCAATCGACAGTAGTTAGAACACCCCCCGACGCCGACGCATACAAATGTGCACAGCATGACCGACGCTTTACAGTGATGGGCAAAATCGAATGACACTTTTACCAGAAAGCATCACTCGTAAAGAGTGCCAATCAATTCTGGAAGAAGTTCGATCAAATCGGCTGACTATGCTTGGCTTTGGAAGTCATGCGGAAGGCGCAACAAATTTTTCAATTGGAAAAAAACTAAGAATGACGAACATTGGCATATAACATTTGAAAAACTAGACAACGTGTTGATCCTGACAAGCCTTACTTCTTTGGCGTTCATTCGAATGGTATCAAATTTGCTGGCGACGCCCGTGATTTTCCATCAGCTATCCAAGCAATTTATCCCATGGCAAATTCAACCCTTATCGATGCCTTAATCGCCGCCACCCACGGCAAAAGTGGAGATTTTATCGATATTGGGAGCAATATAGGCGTTGTGGCCGCGAGCCTTTGCCGACATATCGGAAAGCGAGGACGGGTTTACGCTTTTGAGCCCTCACCATCGACTTTCAAGCTGGCTGCCGCGACATTGGCAATGAACAATCTTACGAATTTCCACATGACTTAAACGGCGATCGGCGACGTGGACGGGGATATCACATTCTTTGCGACGCCAGGGAACTCGGCAATCTCATCGACGCGCCGTCACGATTTTCCCTTTCTCAACGAGTGGGTAAAGATCACCGTGCCATCAAGAAGACTAGACACATTTATGAACGCCAATACATTTCGGGATGTTATTTTAATCAAAATTGATGTTGAGGGGCATGAAATGAGTGTACTTCGTGGAGGGGAGGCCACAATCAAAACCTTTCTCCCAATAGCTGTTTATGATATGCATTCCCATCGCGGCGCCCACTGCCGGATGGAGTGCCTTAGAATCGATTGCGCAACTTGAAAATTGCGGGTCTTTCAGGTTCGAAGCCATTATAGAGCCCTCCTTGATGCTCCCGATCAACAAGAACGTCGTGTGGCGTTTCCGCTTCCGGAAGGTATCTTGGATCAGGTCAACGTTTTTGCTTACCCCGGATGATCGGCGTGGTTAGGGCGGGCTTTAGGATGTCGGCGGTCACGCGATTACCGCGACGTCTTGCCCGCCTTATGCTGTACGTTCCCATGCATGGGGACGCGCCCATGTCGCTGGTGAACCGACTACCCGGCGGCGAAGTCGAGCGGACCTCGCGGCGCTATGAAAGGCATCGACTCTCAACGCCTCGTGGCGTAGGCGCCGAATTACGTTCCTGGCGACCGGACGAATTGAACTGTGAAATCGGGTCGTTCGCGTCCGTTCGGAACCTATCCATTTTCGACGTGCTCACGTGGAGGAGTCCGGAGGTCGTTAGCGAGGCGGAATATTAGAAGTGCTTTCGTAGAACTTAGATGCAAGCCTGCACGAGGAGTTCGGCCATAGCTGCTTACGATCATACGTGTCTCTCGGGCGGAATTGCGAAGCGGCCTTTCAGTTTAGGCGCGTTCTCGGAAAAGACCACTCCGGTTTCTTTTCCTGGAACGTGACAATGATCGCGTCCCTCTTATCGCTTCTGGACTTGGACTTTTCCGGCATCATGCGCCCGGAGAATTTGGCTTACGACGGAAACGGTTCGCTCGTCCGCGATACCGCCCACGGCTACCACTTCCACTGGGTCGGACACGATATTTCGCTCATCAATGTCGACGGCCCCGCGATTCGCGATCATCAGGAAAAGGGGGCGCACTTGGTGGACAAATTTCGCGACCTTATGAAATCGCGCGAGTCTAAAGTCTTATTTTATGCCACCGAGGAGAACGGTGCGCGAGGACACTTTGAGAAGGTCGCCGAGCTCATACGGGGGAAATTCGGGGCGCGGAATTTCAAGATCGTGCTCCTTCAGCCGATAGCGCGGTTCGAACCCGACTGGGGCTCGGAGATCGTCGCCAATCGCTACCTCGATCGCTTCGCGCCCTGGGCCGACGCGACGGACGGCCACGTCCGGAGTTGGGATGCTGTATTCAAAGAGTTTCCGCACGGGTCCGGGCTTGCGCTGTCAGGTTTCGTATGATTGGCGGCCAACCGTTGTCGGGCAGCGACCGCCGACTTTATGGCCTGGACGTCTTCCGCTCGATTGCGGTGCTCTTTGTCGTCACCGGGCACACGCTCGAGCATTCCACGATCCCGGATGTCGTCCGCCGCCTCGGTTCGATTGGTGGATTTGGCGTCGAGATGTTCTTTGTCTTGAGCGGGTTCCTCATCGGCGGAATCCTGCTCAATCTCGTGGACGCTGGCCGGCTCCACTCGCCGTCGGATCTTCGGGGTTTCTGGGCCCGGAGATGGTTGCGGACGCTGCCGATGTATGTCGTCGCAATGATCGCTTTCCTGCGGTTCGACTATCTTGGACGGCATTCCCTGACAGATTATTTGCCGTACTGGATTTTCATGCAGAATTTTGCGTGGCCTATTTCGAAGTTTTTTGGACTGTCATGGAGCCTTGCGATCGAAGAGCATTTCTATCTGTGGTTTCCGATGATATTCCTCGCCATACACAGCTTCTTCAGAGTGAATTACGCGTCCTTCGTCTTGAGCTGTATTGTCATGGCGCTCGTCTCGATCTTGTACCGCTGGTCTTTGCCGTTTTTTACGGACTTCAACGAATTCAATTATCACTCGCGCATGGTGGTCCTTGCCCATCTCGACGGCATCGCCGCGGGCGTCGCCACCGCGCTTATTCAGCGAAAGGCAATCGGCATTTTCAGGGCGATCGGATCGCTTTTTCCAATCTGGTTGGTCATGGGGACTGCGATCATAGCTTGGTCTCTCGTAGGGTTGCCCGGTTTCATGGCGTCGAGAGGCCTGCAAATTTTTATTCTGACAGGAGAATCGATTGTCTTCGCATTATTGATCCCGTGGTTCTGCACCCTTCAGAGCGTGACGAATTCGACTTCGGCCCGGTTCTTTCGGTTCACCAGCCGGATTTCCTACTCGATGTATCTCATGCATATCCTTGTCATCATTTTAGTTAACAAATACCTTGCGCATTGGGGTGTGTTCGATCTGGTCTACAATCAGCCGACCGCTCTATACCCCATTTACTTCTCCGGATATTTTGCGGTGTCGTGGCTGACCTATTGCCTTGTTGAGCGGCCGTTCATGGAGATCCGCGATGAAGCCGTGTCCGCGCGCCGCATCGCAGCAAAGGCATGGCCCGCCGCTCTGATCGCTTTCGGGATCGCCGCGTTCGCGTAGACGCCGGCTCCGAATTAGGCGCGCCCTTGAGATTGACGATCAAAGCTGGCATAAGGCGACCAAATTCGATATTGGACGAGAGATCCTCGTTGGATAAAGAGTCATCTTTACATCGCGCCTATCAGGGGGCATGAGCGACGACGATAACTGTCCGGGCGGCCTCAAAAGGGAGTGCACAACTTTCAAAGCAAGGACTGGTAATGGCTTTGATTCGCGCAGTTGCTTTTAGGAGGCGCGTTATTCGATGAGCTTAATCGACGTATCGGTGGTGCTAAATGTCCATAGAGAAGCAGAGTTAGTACGCACAACATTGATTTCTTTGGATCGATGCGCCGAATTCGCAAGGGAACGAGGTGTAAAGTCCGAATTGGTCGCAGTTTTCGATCGTTCGGATGACAATACGAGAGTTGCATTTGGGGCAACAAGGGTTACCTCGTTTGAGTGCGTCAATATCATTGAGACCGACCATGGCTCCCTAGGCCCATCACGGAACTCAGGGATCGACGTAGCCATCGGCGATTATATTTGGACCGCTGATGCGGACGATCTTGTTTCGGAAAATTGTATCTACGAGCTCTACATGACAGCCGTGAAAGACAGTAAATCAGTAGTTGTTGTGAATTATTATGTTGCGTTTGGTGATAGCGTCCATGTTGCTAAGTATTATGATAGTTCATATTTGACAGTTGCTGATTTTGTATATGTTCATCCTTACGTATCAAGAATATTTGTTCACCGGGATGTGTTTAAGCAAACACGGTACTCCGATCTGCCTGTTTCAGTAGGATTTGCTTATGAAGATTGGGATTTTAATTGCAGATTGCTTGCAATCGGGTATATTTTTCTTGTAGCGAATGAGACGATCATCTTCTATAGGCAGCGTCGAGATGGCTTGCTCGCCCAAGCCAACAGGTTATCTCTCAGAATGAATCCTCATAATCCAGCCTTCGCTCCGGCGTGGTTCATGAATGAATTGAGTAAGTTAAAAGAGAAGAGCGGTAATTTCCAGCAACTATTGGAAAAGAGGGAGCTTATAGACCGGTTAAATTACCCGTCAGAAATATTGCGTTCAAGCAAGCTATCGGGATATTTAATGGACGCGTCCAAGATTAAATCTGAAATTGTTCTTGAAAAGATTGCTTCGGCGACTAGCTATACACCGGTGCCTCGCTCTGATGATCATTGGGGATACAAATTGGCTGATGCTTACAGGCTTGTCGGCGCTTCTCCTTTCACAGATGTTGTTTTGATTTCCGCGCTAAGTCGGCGGGATCAGGAAGAGAATATCATCGAGGTATTACATGAAGTTGCCGCCCGGGAACCAAACGCAAAGTTTCTCGTCGTTTGTGGCGAGAGTTCAAAAGAACACGATTTGGCGGATCGATTGCCTGTGAGATCGACGCTAATTGACGCATACAATGCGTTTCTTACGATGAATGTTCAGGATCGCGACCAAATGATCGCGCGTCTTCTGCTCGCCGTGTCGCAGGCCGGGGCGCGATTGCACTTCAAGCCTGAGGGCTTTTCGGCGCGTTTGTTACGGGCTTATGGGAACGCCCTTTTTGGGCACTATGTCGGTGTTTTCTACTCGGAGAGCAACAAGTCACGGCCGGACTTGGAAAAAATGTTTGGGTCGTGCCCGTCTGGGATGATTGAAGGGAGGTCGCTACGTTTGTCCGACGCGCCGCAAGCCATTCGGGTATCTAGTGAAGGTCCAGGCAACTAGGGGGACACCGGCAGGGGGAAGGAGAGATACGGGAGCTTCGAGAGCAAATGATTGCGCGGGACGCTAAGATAGCCGAAATTGGCTCGATGGCGGATGAATACCGTCAGCGGTTGGCTAATGCAGAGGCTGAATTGGTGGCATTCCGGTCCGGCACAAAACGAGGGCTCTGGAGCGGTTCCCAGAAGTTAACGGAGCCGTTGAAGACAGTTGAGCGCATCATTCGCCGTGGGGTTCGCCGGCGCTCGCGCAAGTGAGCCGACGTGGAAGCAACGCGAGGAAGCAGAGCTGATATCTCAAATAAATGAAGTGAGATTGTGAGAAAGGCATTCGGCTAATGTATAAAGCTGATAATGTGCTGATAATGTTATGCGCGCACCCTCAGGAATCTAATGAAAAATAGGCTGTGCGCGTCGAGCGCACCCACCGGAAGGGCTTGACGATGACGACCCTGGTCCTCGGTGGCTGCGGTTTCATCGGCTCGCAAGTGGTCGATGCGCTCCTTGCGCGGGGAGGCAGCGTGCGCGTGCTCGACCGACAGCCGGAACGCTACCGGCCGGCTTGCGCCGGCGTCGACTATATCTTCGGAGATTTTTCCGATCGGGCGCTTATCATCGAAGCGATGTCTGGAGTCGACACGGTTTTTCATTTGATCAGCACGACTTTTCCGGGGACGTCGAACATCAATCCGCAGGCCGACGTGGAAGACAATCTGATCAATACGTTAGCGCTCCTCAAATCGATGATGGAACTTGATGTCAGACGGCTGGTGTTTCTATCGTCCGGCGGCACGGTCTACGGGATCCCTGAGACGATACCGATCCCCGAGGACCATCCTTTGCGGCCGATCAACTCCTACGGCATCGTCAAGGTAGCAATCGAGCAATACCTCGCGATGTACCTGCGCGAAGGACGTCTCTCTCCCGTTATCATTCGCGCTTCGAATCCCTACGGACCGCGGCAGGGCCACACCGGTGTTCAAGGCGTTGTTTCGACGTTCTTGCGACGAGTTATGGACCGACATCCGATCGAGATCTGGGGCGATGGAAGCGTCGTCCGCGACTACTTCTACGTCGAAGACCTCGCGAGGCTGTGCGTGACCGCTGCGGAGAGCGGCGCGGTGGGCGCATTTAACGCCGGTAGCGGAATTGGCGTGTCGCTGAATGAGCTTATCGTCGCGATTGAGCGGGCGACAGGCGCGGCAATCGACCGGATCAACAAGCCGGCCCGGTCGGTCGACACGCCGACTTCGATCCTCGACGTTTCGCGCGCCGAAAAGGCGTTTGGCTGGAAGGCGAAGGTCCCGCTCGTCGACGGTCTCGCCGCCAACTGGGAATGGCTGCGCCTACAGCAGCGCACGCGCGAGCCCTGACTTCGAGTAGATCCTCATGGATTTGCAGAGCGAGAACGCCCGTCTTCGGGCGCTGGTCACCCAATACGAGCGCGACACCCGTCGCACGGAGTGGCTGCTCAAGCGCCTTGGCGACAAGATTTGGCATTTCCCCCGCGATCTGTCGCGCCGCCTGCCGGGCGTCGCGCAGAAAAAGGCAGCAGTTGGCTTCAGGCATGCCGGTTGCGTCGAGTCTGCGCGTGGAGGCGGCGGCGATCGAGCAATCGGCCGAATCCAGAGTTGCGACGCCCACGTTGAAGAGTCCGGCCCCGCTGAAAGCGCCGGCGCCCCTTTTCCAAATCCTCGATGGCCGGCGCGACGAACTCATCGCGTTGCGAAAGTCCGATCCCAATTCCGAGGCGATGCTGCGTCAGATGGAGGATTTCGCCCACTCGCCGTTGATGCGGCAACTGGTCGCCAAGGCCGCGGCGATCGATCCTGAGGTCGGCTGGCTACCCGCCGATACGCCCTCCTTCTGTGCGCCATGGCACGACGGGAACTATGAAGGCGTGAAGCTCGCCAGGCGCCTGCTGCCCAAGGGCCCATTCGAGACCGTTATTCTGGTTCCCTTCGGCAAGATGGGCCGCGCCGACCTGGTTGCGGCATTTTGGCCAGAGCGGTTTGCGACGGGCAGCAGACGCTGATCATCCGAACCGACGCGCCGGACTGGGACCGGCCCGACTGGTATCCAGAGGCGGCCGGCAACGTCGATCTGTCGGGGGTCTTCAAATCGAGCTCCGATCCTAGCCGCACCCTGTATGTCCTGCTGAATGAAATCAGCCCACGACGGATTTACAATGTCAACAGCCGCCTCGGGTTCGATACGTTCGTGGACTACGGCGAGCGGCTCGCCTTCCGCTTCGACCTATACGAATACTTTTTTTGCGCCGATCGAACCCCTGAGGGGGTCGAGGTGGGATATCCCGTCTGGTACTTCGCTCCGACCTTTCCTTATCTGAAGGCGGCGTTGATCGACACCGACGATCTCGCAAGAACGCTCATCGAACAATTCGCCTTGCCGCCGCCTCTTGCGCAGAAAGTCTTCTCCATCCACACGCCGGCGCTAACTCCGGCGCCGAATGTATCCGTTGCTGAGCGTCAGATCCAGAACCGTGGAAATCGAGAGCGGCCGCATATCTTATGGGCCGGCCGCCTCGATCGGCAAAAGCGCTTCGATCTCGTTGCCGCGATTGCCACCGCCATGCCGGACGTGGATTACAGTTGCTGGGGAAAGGCCGTACTGGATGCGGCGCCGGATCTCTCGGGCCTTCCACGAAACGTCAAGATCAACAAGCCATTCGCGAGCTACGAGGAGCTACCGTTCGAAACAGCGGACGGCTGGCTCTATACCTCCGCCTGGGATGGACTCCGACCATTCTCATCGAACTCGGCGCACTCGGAGCGCCGATCGTAGCGACTGCGGTCGGCGGCGTCCGGAATTGATCGACGCGGAAACTGGCTGGCCTGTTCCCGCCAACGCCGGAACTTACGATTACGTGCGGGCGCTGCGCGAAATGATCGACAACCCTGATTTGAGAATCGCTAGGGCGAAGGCTCTTCAGGCGCGGGTGCGCAAAAACCACACGATGTCTGCCTATAAGGCGCGACTCGCTAAGGTCTAGGAAGTCGGGTTTCGCGCCACCCGATATTTCCGTGATCATAACTGCGCATCGCGAGAGCGTGATTGTTGGCGCCACAGCGCGTAGCGCACTCGCCGCACTCGGCGCGACCCGGTCTGCCGGGCTCAGCGACGAAATCATCCTGGTTCTCGATCGGGCGGACGACCTTACGGCCCAGGTCTTGCGCCATGGGCTCGACGGGCAGGCGCGTGTCTTGGAGACCAGCGAAGGGGACCCGGGCCAGGCGCGAAACCGGGGAATCGAGGCCGCGAACGGCCGTTGCGCCACGTTTCTCGACGCGGACGACCTCTGGTCGGAGAACTGGCTGCTGGAGGCCTGGAAGATGATTGAGGCTCGCCCGGACGCCGCGGCGCACTCGGCCTGCAACATCGTTTTCGGCCGCGCGCGTCGCATCTGGTGGCACACGGATTCCGAGGCCGCGCTGTGCGATCACGGTTATCTGAACTGGCTGAATTATTGGGACGCAATGACCTTTGCGAGAACGGAGCTCTATCGAAAATTTCCGTTTCACCGAAATGATCTTGACTTGAAGTTCGGACACGAAGACTGGCACTGGAATTTGTGGACGCTTTCGCAAGGCGTCGCCCACAAGCCTGTCCCACGAACGATCCACTTCAAACGGGCACGCGCCGGTTCGCAGATGGCGAAGGTTGAGGGCGTTGGGGCCATGCCCTGGCCCGTTGCGCTTACGGCCCGCTCAGTCCGCTGATTGGCTACTGTGCATTCGGCTGGACGGCCCAGCAGCGGAGTACGATCTCTCAGGGACCAATTCTTGGTTCGCCCGAAATCCGTCTTGCCTCACCCGTCAGGCCGCGTCGCGCGGGAACTGGGTCCTGGCGATCAGGCTGTAGGTGCGGCCTTGCGCCAGGAGGTCGCGGTGGCGGCCGCGCTCGACGATCTGGCCGTGATCGATGACGCAGATCTCGTCGGCCTGGGCGACCGTCGACAGGCGATGGGCGATGACGAGCGTCGTGCGGCCTTCGCACAGCGTGTGCAGCGCCTTCTGGATCGCCTGCTCGGATTCGGAATCGAGCGCCGAGGTCGCCTCGTCGAGCAGGATGATCGGCGCGTCCTTGAGGAACGCCCGGGCGATGGCGATGCGCTGGCGCTGCCCGCCGGAGAGCTGCATGCCGTGCTCGCCGCAGGGCGTGTCGTAGCCGCGCTCGAAATCCATGATGAAATCGTGCGCATAGGCCGCCTTGGCGGCGGCGACGATTTCCTCGTCGCTCGCGCCCGGCCGGCCCATGGCGATGTTGTCGCGCACCGATCCCTTGAACAAAAAGTTCTCCTGCGCGACATAGCCGATCTGCCGGCGGACCGACTCCCGGGTCACCGTCGCAATATCGACCCCGTCGCACAGGATCTGGCCGGCGTCGATGTCGTACAGCCGGAGGATGAGGCTCATCACCGTCGATTTGCCGCCGCCCGAGCGCCCGACCAGGGCGGTCGTCTTGCCGGCCTCGGCGACGAAGCTCACCGCGTGCAGCACCCTCTCCTCGGAACGATAGCCGAACACGACGTCGCGGAATTCGATCCGGCCCGCGGCGACCTCGAGCGCGCGCGCGCCGGGCGGGTCCTCTTCGAATTCGCGGGCGTCGAGGAAATCGTAGAGCATGCTGACGCCGAACAGCGACGACGACAGGTCGACGTGGAACCGCGCCACCCGCTTCATCGGCTCGTAGAGCATGATCACCGAGGTGATGAAGGAGAACAGGCTGCCGGGCTGATTGCCGCGGATGATGACGGTGTAGCCGCTGTAGAGCACCACCGCGGCGATGGCGAAGCCGCCGAGGCTCTCCATGATCGGGCTGGTGCGCGAGCTCACCGAGGCGAGCTTGTTCGCGGCGGTCTGGAAGCTGCGGATGGCGGCGCCCTGCCGGTCGCGCATGAAGCCCTCGAGAGTGAAGGCCTTGACGATGCGGACGCCCTGCGCGGTTTCCTGCAGCGACTCCATCATCTGCATCGCGCCCTGGAACTCGCTCGCCATGATCCCCCGCACCCGCAGGCCGATCTTGCGCACGCCGACCGCCGCCACCGGCACGAACATCAGGGCGAGCAGCGAAAGCAGAGGGTCCTGCGACACCATCACGACCACGAGGCCGACGATCGTCAGCGCGTCGCGCGACAGCGTCGTGATCAGCAGGTTGAGGACCCCGCTGGCGGACTGGGCGATGAAGGCCTGGCGGGCAATGAATTCCGACGAATGCGACTTGCTGTAGTAGGAGACCTTCATCCGCAGCATCTGGTCGAAGATGCGCGTCTGGATGTCGGCGACGATGCTGTTGGCGATGCGCGAGAGCGACACCTGCTGGCCGTAGGTGGCGACGCCCTTGACCGCGTAGATGGCGACGATCGCCGCCGTGATCTCCCAGACCGCGCTGAGGTTGTGGCCGACGAAGATCTTGTCGACGATCTTGCCGATGATCCAGGCGGACAGAGCCGTCGTCACCGCGATCATGCCCATCATCGCGAAAGCGAAGGCGTAGCCTTTCCAGTGCTTCGCGCCCTGGTCGAGCAGCAGCCGGCGCAAGGTGGCGTTGGACGGCGTGTTGAGAAAGGCATCGATACGTTCGCGGATCAGGCGCCAAACCGGCAAAAGACGACTCCTTTGCGAGACTCAAGCTGTCGCCCGACTTTCACTCGCCGTGCACAGCATTGCCGCAACCGAGCCGGGTCCATAGCATCTTGACCGCAATGTGGGAACTTTGCGCCAAGGGCAATGACGCGGCGGCGGGACGTTACGCAAAGAGACGGGAAGCGAGCGAACCTGGGATCAACTCGCGCTTGGCGACGATTGCGGCGCTTCGCGAGCGCCATCTTACAAGTCCTGCTGGTCTTGCGGGGGGGGGCGGAAATTTGACCGCCGTCAAAGACAGCGACGCCGTACTTCGACACAATGGCGTTTCAAGTCCGGAAAAAGGGTGGGAGAGCCCTCGTGAACCATCATCAACGCAAGGTCCTCCACGCGATTTTCGCCCATCCGGTCAACGCCAATCTCGAGATGAAGGACATCGAGACGGTGCTGAACGGGCTCGGCGCCGAGATGGTCCCGAAGACGAAGAGCCGCATCGGTGTCAAGCTCAACGGAAAGGAGACCGTGCTGCACTTGGCCAACCACACGCTGATGAAGGCGGAGGTGATGGAGGTGCGCAAGTTTCTGGAGGCCTGCGGCGTTTCGGCGGGGATATTTCCGGCCTGAGCGCGCAAGGGCGAGCAAGGCGGCAGCTACGAAGGGCGGACGCACCGTCTGCATGCTTTCTGGACCTTCTCGCCCGTGTCCGCCTTCGCCGTCCTGTCTGCTACGATGGGACTTGCGCTCCTCCGGCTCGTTTTGCTGCTTCGAGCCAGGACGCTCATGGAACCGAGCGCGGCGTAGCCAGCAATGGCCGTCCTAATCTGCGGCGTATTCCTGCGGTTCCGCCGGGGCTCGCCGGGCGGCGGGACGACTGCGGCGCGCCGCCCGGAACCGGCCGTTTTGACCACGAACGCCAGGCGTCTGCTCAATGCAGCCGGAACTCGCCGCCGATCGCGCGGAACTCGGCCGGTCCGATCAGCCGGGCGTGCGCCACGGTCACGGAGTGCAGCAGTCCGTCGAGTTCCCGCGTCCAGAAGTCGAGGAATTTCGTCAGCTCTGGATAGTGCGGATGCAGGTCGAGCTGTTGCCAGATGTAGGTCTGCAGGATGCCGGGATGGTCCGGAAGCCGGTACAGGATATTGGCCGTCGTCAGGCCAAATCCTTCGAGCTGCCGGCGGAAGTCTGGGCTCACCATGCGGTTTCTCCAAAGGCTGAGCAATGCGATCGTGTCATCGACAACGCGGCGTTGCAACATTTGTTTCCGCAAAAAGTGTGCCAGCTCAGTCTATTAGCAATCGTTTCGCAGGAGTGCCAAGGTTTCGGAATAGCCCGGCCGGTCGCCGCTTTCGAATTCCAACGGGGGCGCCTTGCGCGCTTTCGAACTGGTTGGCGGACGGGGCCGGACGGGCGGCTCGGACGCAATGAGTTCGCAGGACGCGAGGAGAGCAACTCTTATCGGCATTGTGCGGCGACGGCATCGACAAGGCGTCGAGTCTCGGCGATCGGGCTCGCGTCGGTCTGACGGAAATCGGGCTTGGCCGATCTATCTTGATCTCCCTCGGCCGTTCATGAGGACAAAGATGGGCGTTTGATCTCGAGCGAGCCTCCTCCGTCGAAGCCGGCGTCCAACCAAAAACGGCGACGGGGTCGACGGCGCCCAGAACGGCGCCAAGACGGTCGTTGTCGACGCCCCACATGGAGGGAAGCCGGCAAATCGCCAAGTCTATCGGGAATTTGACTACAGTCACCCGGTCGGGTTCGATCTGGCGAAGACGGTTTTCCTGGTTCACGCCGTCGGCGCGCGGGGCCACGTCGTCGCACGCGAACGCGGCGACATCGCCGTACTCATCGGCGCATGAACGACATTCAGCCGGTCGCCGGCACGGGGACCGAGGCGCCTAACCAACCCGCGCCAACATTGAGGGTCGGCGGGGTCGTCGTCGTTCAAGCGGGCTTACGCCGCCTTCTGCTTTTCGCCGTAGACGCCGTAGAACGTCTCGCCCTCGTCCGCCATTTCGATGAGCTTCTCCGGCGGAGCGAAGCGGGGGCCGTAGCTCGCCGCAAGCGCCCGCGCCCGCGCCACAAAAGCCTTGAGCCCCACGCCGTCGATGAACGACAGCGTGCCGCCCGTGTAGGGTGCGTAGCCAAAGCCAAGGATCGAGCCAATGTCGGCCTCGCGCGGATCGGTGACAACGCCCTCGAACATGCAGCGCGCGGCCTCGAGCGCCGGCGGAAACAGGAACCGGTCCTTCAGGTCCTTCACGCTCAGCGTGTCCGGGTCGAGCGCCCTGCCGGCGATCGCCTTCAGGCCCGGCCACAGGCTCTTCGGCCCGCTCGCCGGATAGTCATAAAAGCCCTTGCCGTTCTTGCGGCCGAACCGCTGCTCTTTGACGACCAGCGTCTCGATCAGCTTTTTCTGTCCGGCGTCGATGGCGCCGGCGCCGAGATCGGACTCCGCCGCCCTCAGGATCTTGTACGCGAGATCGACGCCCGTTTCGTCGGTCAGCGCGAGCGGACCGACCGGAAGGCCGGCCATCTTGGCGACGTTCTCGATCATCGCCGGCGGCACACCCTCCATCAGCATCAGGTGGGCTTCGAGCATGTAGTTGATCACGCAGCGATTGACGTAGAAGCCTCGGCAGTCGTTGACCACGATCGGCGTCTTCTTGATCGCGCGGACGAAATCCATCGCGGTCGCCAGCGCCCTGGCGTCGGTCTTCTCGCCCATGATGATCTCGACAAGCATCATCTTCTCGACCGGCGAGAAGAAATGCACGCCGATGAACTGCTCGGGCTTCGCCGACGTTTCGGCGAGCGAGGTGATCGGCAGGGTCGACGTGTTGCTGGCGAAGACAACGTCGGGTCCGAGCGCGGCCTGCGCCTTTTTGGTCGCCTCAGCCTTGACCGCGCGATCCTCGAACACCGCTTCGATCACGAAGTCGCAACCCTTCAGCGCTTCGTAATCGGCGGTCGCGTGGATGCGGGTGAGCAGCGTCTCCTTGTCGGCGGCCTTTGCGCGGCCCTTGGCGATCTGGCCGCTGACGACCTTGTCCGCATAGGCCTTGCCCTTATCCGCCGATTCCTGATCGCGGTCGATCAGCATGACCTCGAGGCCCGCGTTGGCCGAGACATAGGCGATGCCGGCGCCCATCAGGCCGGCGCCCAGGACGCCGATCCTCTTGAGGTTGGTCGGCGGCACGTTCGCCGGACGGCGCACGCCCTTGTTCAGTTCGCCCATCGAAAGGAACAACGAGCGGATCATCGCCGCCGCCTCCTTCGACAGCAGGATGTTGGCGAAATACTTGCTCTCGACGGCGAGCGCGATGTCCATCGGCAGTTGCAGCCCCTCGAACACGCTGGACAGGATCGCCTTGGCCGCCGGGTAATTGTCGTAAGTTTCGCGACGATAAATGGCGTTGGCCGGCGGCCATGTCATCATGCCGACCGGCGAGAACACCTTGCCGGATGGAGGTTTGAACTTCGGATCGTCCCAGGGCGCCTTGGCGTTCGGGTTGGCCTTCACCCAGTCCTTGGCGCGCTGGACGAGCTCCCCCTCTGGAGCGACCTCATGGATCAGGCCCATCTTCTTTGCCGCCCCAGGCTTCAGTTGGTCGCCTTTGAACAGCATCTGCAGCGCGTCCGGCGTCTGCATGAGCCGCGCGACGCGCTGTGTGCCCCCGCCGCCCGGGAACAGGCCCACCTTGATCTCCGGCAGGCCGACGCGAGTCTTCTCGCTGTCCGAAGCGATCCGGTAGTGGCAGGCGAGCGCCAGTTCGAAGCCGCCGCCCATGCAAATCCCGCTGATGGCCATGGCGACGGGCTTGCCGCAGGTTTCCAGCCGACGATAGACGAGGTTCAACTGTTTCGTCCCCTCGACGAAGGCGCGCATCGCCGCCTCCTTGCCTTCAGTCCTGCTGCGGCGGACGAATTCATCGCCCGCGACCTTGAGGAATGCGAGGTCGGCGCCGCCGACACCTTTTGCGAGACTGATGACCGCGCCCTTGATTGCGGCATCCGCCGAGATTTTGTCGACGATCTGGCCAAGCTCGGACATGACTTCGGGAGTGATGACATTCATCGAGCGACCGGGCATGTCCCAGGTCACGAGCGCGATGCCATCGGCGTCCGTCTCGAAGCGAAAATTATTGAGATCCATGGAAAGTCTCCGTCGCAAGCGATCAGACGCGTTCGATGATCGTGGCGGTGCCCATGCCGCCGCCGATGCAGAGGGTGACGAGCGCCGTGCCCTTGCCGGTGCGCTCGAGCTCGTCGAGGGCCGTGCCGAGGATCATCGCTCCCGTCGCGCCGAGCGGATGGCCGAGCGCAATGGCGCCGCCATTGACGTTGACCTTGCTGGCGCCGACATCAAACGCCTGAATGAACCGCAGCACGACCGCGGCGAAGGCCTCGTTCACCTCGAAAAGGTCGATGTCGTTGATCGTCATACCCGAGCGCGCGAGCACCTTCTTCGTCACGTCGACCGGCCCGGTCAGCATGATCGCGGGCTCCGAGCCGATGTTGGCGAAGGCGCGAATCCTGGCGCGCGGCTTGAGCCCGGCCTTATTGCCCGCCTCGCGCGAGCCGATCAGAACCGCCGCAGCGCCGTCGACGATGCCCGACGAATTGCCGGCGTGGTGGACGTGGATGATGCGCTCGATTTCCGGATGGGCCTGGATGGCGACCGCGTTAAATCCGCCTTGCTCGCCGGGAATGACGAAAGACGGCTTCAGCGAGGCGAGCGACTGCATGTCCGTCTGCGGGCGCATGTGCTCGTCGCGGTCGAGGAGGGGCAGCCCGTTGACATCCTTGACGGGCGCGATCGACCCCTTGAAATCGGCCCTCGTCCCAGGCGACCGCCGCACGTCTTTGCGACTGCACGGCATAGGCGTCGACGTCGTCGCGCGAAAAGCCGTATTTGGTGGCGATGAGATCGGCCGACACGCCCTGCGGCATGAAATACGCCGGAATTGCCAGCGACGGGTCCGCCGGCCAGGCGCCGCCGGACGCCCCAATGCCGACGCGGCTCATCGACTCGACGCCACCGCCGATAGTGAGGTCGTGTTGGCCGCTCATAACCTGCGCTGCAGCGAAATTCACCGAATCGAGCCCCGATGCGCAGAAGCGGTTGATCTGCACGCCGGGCACGGTGTCGCCAAAGCCGGCGGCCAACGCGCCCATTCGGGCGATGTCGCCGCCGGCCTCGCCGACCGGATCGACGCAGCCCATGACGACATCGTCGACCCGCGTCGGATCGAGTTGGTTGCGATCCTTGATGGCTTTCAGCGCAGTCGCGGCGAGATGAAGCGTCGACGCGGTATGGAGCGAGCCGTCCGACTTGCCGCGGCCGCGCGGCGTTCGCACGGCATCGAAAATAAGGGCTTCGGTCATCCTATTTCTCCCTGCGGCGCACCGGCCGCGATTTAACCTTGCACGTCGTGATCTGGGTGTTGACGAGACCCGACGTGAACGGCGGATCCGAGGAAATCGACAATGTCGCGCTCGGGCAACGTCGGGATCGAGTTAAGCCACGCGACTTTCGAACTCGAGGCCGTACTGCATCCCCGGCGCTACGTCGGACGGGCGGTCGAGGCTGCCGATCGTGACCGAGACCCGATCCCGTGCATGGATGCGGTAAGCTAGGGGCGTCCCGCAATCGCCGCAGAAGCCGCGCTCCGCCACGGCGGAACTTGCGAAGACCTTGAGCGTCCCGCACGTCCACACGAGCTCGGCGACCCGTACGCCCGCAAACGCCATGAATGGGCCGCCGCTCGCTTTCTGACACATGTGGCAGTGATAGACGTTTTCGCCGGTCGGGCGAGCCGTCAAGCTATAGCGGACGGCTCCGCACTGGCAGCCGCCAGTCAACTCAACCTGCGCCGCGCCGCTCATCCGGCCTCCTCGTCTCCCTCTTCCGCCAGTTCAGAACGCCTCGGCCGGCAGCGCCATGATTGTCGCTGCGCCGGCGGTCAGGCGCGCCAGATGCGCCCCTGTTTCGGGCAGCATACGCTCGGCGAAGAACTTGGCGAGGATCAATTTGGCGTCGAGCGCGGGATTGCTCTCGCCCTTGGCCTGCCGCGCCAGCACCGCCTTGACGATCCGCGCCCACATATAGCCGAGCGCGGCGAGGCCGAAGAGATGCATGTAGTCGCTCGAGCCGGCGCCGGCGTTGTTGGGATCGGCAAGACCGTTCTTCGACAGCCACATCGTCGCCTGCTGAAGATGGCCGAGCGACGCCTGCACGCCCGCAAGATAGGGCGCGAGCGCGGCGTCCTCCTTGTTGGCGGCAACGAACTGCCCGATCTCCCCAAAGAAGCCCATGATGGCTCGGCCGCCGTCCTTGGGCAGCTTGCGGCCGACCAGGTCGAGCGCCTGCACGCCGTTCGCGCCCTCGTAGATCATGGCGATGCGGGCGTCGCGGACGAACTGCTCCATGCCCCATTCGGCAATGTAGCCGTGGCCGCCGAGCACCTGCTGCGCCCTGACGGCGTTGGCGAAGCCCAGGTCGGTAAAGACGCCTTTGATCACCGGCGTCATCAAGCCGAGCCTGTCGTCGGCCGCCTGGCGAACCTTCGGGTCGGGCGAGGTGAGCGCCTCCTCCTGCGAGAGCGCGACCGAGACGAGCAGGGCGCGCGCAGCCTCGTTGAACGCGCGGATCTCGAGCAGCATGCGCCGGACGTCCGGGTGGACGAGCAGGATGTCGGCGGGCTTGTCGGGCTCCGTCGGCCCCTTCAGCGAGCGGCCCTGACGGCGGTCCCTGGCGTAGGCGGCGGCGTTCTGGTAGGCGACCTCCGACAGCGACAGGCCCTGGACCGCGACGCCGAGGCGCGCCCCGTTCATCATCACGAACATCGCCGGCAGGCCGCGATGCTCTTCCCCGACGAGCCAGCCCTTGGCGCCGTCGTAATTCAGGACCGCCGTCGCGTTGCCGTGGATGCCCATCTTGTGTTCGATCGACCCGCACACGACGCCGTTGCGCTCGCCCGGCGCGCCGTTGGCGTCGGGCAGGAACTTCGGCACGACGAACAGCGAGATGCCCTTGACGCCCGCCGGCGCGCCCTCGATCCGGGCAAGCACGAGATGGACGATGTTGTCCGCGAGGTCGTGCTCGCCGGCCGAAATGAAGATCTTCTGCCCGGTGATCGCGTAGGAGCCGTCGGCCTGCGGGACGGCTTTGGTCTTGACGAGCCCAAGATCGGTTCCGCAATGCGGCTCGGTCAGGTTCATCGTACCGGTCCATTCGCCGGTGGTCATTTTCGGCAGGTAGCGGTCCTTCAGCTCCTCGCTCGCATGGACCATCATCGCCGCGACCGCGCCGTTGGTCAGTCCGGGGTACATGGCGAAGGCGAGATTTGCCGACGTCTGGTACTCTCCAAGTAGCACCGCGAGGAAGTGCGGCAGGCCTTGGCCGCCATATTTCGGGTCGCCTGAGAGGCCGACCCAACCGCCCTCGACCAGCGCCTTGTAGGCTTCCTTGAAGCCTTTCGGCGTGGTGACGCTTCCGTCCTCGCTGCGCTTGCAGCCCTCGACGTCGCCGACGCGATTCAGCGGTTGGGTAACCTCCTCGGCGAACTTCGCCCCCTCGCTGAGCACGGCTTCAACCACGTCAAGCGGCGCCTCGGCGAAACCGGGCGCGTTGGCGTAGCGGGCATAGTCGAAAACGTCGTTCAGCAGGAAGACTGTGTCGTTTACCGGCGCTTTGTATGTCGGCATGGCGCTCCTCGGACATTATGAAAACGCGGCCTCGCGCCCATCCTCCCGCGCGCGCCAATGAAACGGTTCACATATGAACTATCGACGCGCGCTTTGCAAGAGGCGAACACAGAAAATTGGCGCGGAGAAAATGCTAAATCGAGGTGGGCTATTGCTCACGCGCTAATTTTGATGGGCTGGCCGATCCGGAAGATCTTGCTTTGGCGTCTGGGGGGCTACGCGGCCCTTTCGATTTCCCGCTGCATCGAAGCCGTCGGATTTACGTAGGCCTCCTGTCGGTCGACGTTCCAGTAGCGCAGTTCATCCAGAGGGATCGGCTCGCCGGTGACGGCGCAGCGCACGAAGGCGCCGGGGCGCAGAATGCGAAAATCGCCGTCGAGATATTCGACCTTGGCTTCGCCCGCATGAGCGGGCTGTCGCTCGAAATTGTTCATCGCTCGGATTTCTTTCCTTTCGCCAGTTTATGCCACGGCCCGACCGGGAAGGGAAAGCGCGATTTCGGCGGCTCCTCGACACGCGGGTGCGATTCAAACCGGTGCAGGGTAGGGTCGGGCTTGGTGATTTGGCGGGAGGCGACGGATGGCGGCAGGGGCGTTGAGCGATGAGGGGCTGGTTGCGGCGTTGCGAGCGCATCCGGAGCTTCGCAAGCCGGTGTCGTCGATCGTGCTGGCGGTCGAAGGCGACGACGGCGAATTGAAGGAAGCCGACGCGGCGGAAGAGCGGATGGTCGAGGAGACGCCCATTCTGGGACGGGAGGCGTTGCGCAGTTGGGCCGAGCGGCGGGTCGAGGCGACGGAGCGGAGAATTCGCCAACGCCCACAGATGCATGCGTCGCGAAGGCGAAAAAGCTCCGCTGGCATAGGAAGTTCGGATAATATGAGGTTCGGGAGCCGCAATATCGGTTGGGGACGCAGAGGGTGCGTCCCTTCATTCTCGGGGCGAAGGTAAGCCCGCTCGGATGTTCGCGGCCGCCGCAGCGCGCCATCGTCGACTTCGCCGCCGATCGGCCCTTCGCGCAAGCGCGCGCCAAACTTAAGGAGCACTACGGCTTCGCGATCGGCGAGAGCACGACCCAGCGGATTGCGTTCGCCCACGCCCGGCCGATGTACGAGGCTGGTCGCAAAACACGGAATTCCCGGAAACGTCAGGTCTCAGCGAGCCGATCATCGTCGAGATGGACGGCGGCAAGGTTCCGATCGTCGAGCCGAGCCGCGAGGAGAAGGACAAGCGCGAGGGCAAGACGCTGTCCTGGCGGGAAAGCGAAGCTGTCGCTGGCGCACGCGCAGGGGAGCCGACGCGATCGGGTCGAGCCGGGCGAGGATGATGCCCAACTGGTCGTGCGAGGGCGTGCCGTTGTCGAAGAGTTGAAATCGCTGAAGAAACTTTAGCTTGGCCCGGCCGAAGCGCGTCATGTCGGCCACGGTCTCCGCCCCCGCAAGCGCCGCCGCCAGCATCAACAGAATTGCCTCCTCGAGCGGATAGGCGACCTTCCCCTTCTGTCGGCAGTCTGGCAAGTCCTTGAAATACGAGAGGAAGACAGTCGTCTCCGTCACCCCCTCAACAACCGCGTCCCCTTCCGTCATCGACCAATCCTCCAGGCGAATCAGAGGATTGCTACATTCGGCCCCCAGCTGAACTGTCACGAACAATCTCAGTCGATTGCCCTGGGCCGGCCACGGGTCTGACTTGACTTAGCGGGCCGGCGTGAGCGTCGCTGGCGACTCTGTCACAGGAGGCAACCCGAGCCCTTCCCGCAGGTCCGCCCGGCGGCTCTGGTAGTAGCTCGACCGCAAGAAGCTGTAGAAGTCGATCGAGGCGTTCTCGGCTTGCTTCCACTGGCCAAGATGCACGACAGCGCCGAGGCCGCCGACGCCGATCGTCCAGCCCCAACCCAATCTGGTGCCGACCGACCAACCGACCGGGTCGAGCACCAAATCCACCGCCCCCCCGAATGAATTGCGCGTAGTCGAGGGACCAAAATAAGGCTCGCTCGACGAAAGGCCCGTCGGGGACGCCCCAGACGAACAGGGTCTGTCCGAAATCCCCGGTCTGCTGCGGCAGGCCGCCTCCTGAGGCGACATCGAAAAGGCCGCCCAGGCCGAAGGTCGAGTTAAACAGAAAGCGCGCAAACGTGACGCTCGCGGCATCGAAACGGCCCTGAAGGATATCGTTGCCGAAAATCCTCGGCTCCTTGAGATTCGCGTCCAGATCGCTCAGTCGATTGAGCACGGGTCCCGGAACCACAGCTTTGATGACGTTGGCGGGCGGATCAATAACAACCTGGTTCAGCTTGAGGACCTTGCGATTGAAATTTTCGTTCGGGATCGTTGATTGGCATCGACGGATCGCGAGGAATACCCGCGCAAGCGCTTGTCAGCGCCGCGAGCCCCAAAACAATCGTCAATGTGACCCAGCGATCTGCGCGCCCCATTCGCCAATGATTTCCTTTGATTATCGCGCGGCGCGCAAACCCTGCGCGCCGCCTTTCGGACGAGCGAACACGACCAGCGCCGCTTCCTGAGAAACAGGGACCTTGTTGCAAATCAGGCTAGCAGAGCCGACGGCCGCCGACTATCACCGTTTTGCCACAGTACCCGCACAATGCGCAGCACGGCTACGATTTGAAATCGTGTTTTCCCTGGGTGGCCAGAAGCGCGGGCTGGAACAGCACGGCGGCGCAGAGGGTCGTCGCCAGCGACAGCGCCATCAATTTTCCCATGCTCGACGTGCCCGGGTGATGGGAAAACCAAAGACTGCCGAAGGCGGTCGCCGTGGTGCCGGCGCTGAACAGAACCGCCCGCGTCAGCGGCGATTGCAGGAAGTTCGTCTCTCCCGCCCGCCACGCCATGACGTAGTAGATCTTGAATGCGACGCCGACTCCGAGCAGGAGCGGCAGCGCAAGAATGTTGGCGAAGTTGAGCTGCAGGCCGGTCGCCACGCAGATTTCGAGCGTGACCACGATGGCGACCAGCAGCGGCACGAGGGTGAGCGCGACATCCGTCCAGCGGCGCAGCACGACGAAGAGGATGAATGCGATCGACGCCAGCGACCACGCCGCCGCCTGAAGAAACGCCTTGACGATGGTCGCCGCGGCCTCGACGACGAAAATTGGCGTCCCCGTCGCTTGCGGCGCCGCTTTGCGGACCGCCTCGACGAAGCGGCGCAGGACCTGGTTGTCGTTGGCGTCGCCCTTCGGCGCGACCTCGATCCTGACTTCGCCGTCGGGAGCGATCCAGGCGCTCTTGAGCTCGGCCGGCAGGGAATTCGTGCGTCACCGGCTCGACGCTCAAGAGATCGCGCACTTGCTCGAGCATCGTCTTGAGCGGCGTCGCCAGGAGGCGCTCGACCTTTTCCCTTGCTGTCGGAGGGGCCTTGGCGAGCGCGGCGAGGGCTTCGGCCAGCCGGCGGGCCTGAGCGGCGGCCGGGGTATCGACGCCCGCCGCCACGCTCGAGAGGTCGCCCGCAGTCTTGTCAATCGCCGCCAGCGTCTGGGCCGGCGTCGGCGCCGGCTTGACCAGGTCCGGGTTCATCGTGTTCTGGAAAAAGAAATTCGCGTCATCGATCAGGGCGAGCTTCTCGTCTTGGTCCTTCGGGATGAAGCTCGCGAGCGTACGCGCGTGCGCGACCTCGGGCAGAGCCTCCAGCGCCTCCGCGGTCTTCGTCGCTTCAGCCAGGTTGGGCTCCAGTATCTCGATGGTGTTGGGGCTCGTGTCCGGATTGCGCATCAGGTCGAGGAACGTGGAGACCGACTCGACCTGCTTCGAGCGAAGGTCCAGGGGATTGAAATCGAAGCGCAAATCCTTGAGCAGCGGCAGGCCGAGAATGACGGCGCCGAGCGTCAGCCCGACGACCCAGGCGCCTCGACGGTCGAGGAAATGGTCGAGCGGCGCCAGCGCCACAAAGCCGACCGGCGCCCTCTCGCCGGCGGGTTTGAACGCCGCGAGCAGCGCCGGGAGCAGGGTTACGGTCGTCACGAACGCGACGATCATGCCTGTTCCCGCAATCAGGCCAAGCTCAGACAGGCCCACATAGGCGGTCGGAAGAAACGAATAGAAGGCGGCGGCGATCGAGGCCGCTGCGAGCAGCAGCGGCCCCGCGACGCCGTGCGCCGTCGCCTCGATCGCCTGGCGGAGGTCGTGGGTCTCGAGCCGCTCAGCGCGGTAACGCACGCTGAACTGAATGCCGAAATCGACGCCCAGTCCGACGAACAGGACGGCGAAGGCAACCGAGATGAGATTCAGCGCCCCGACCATCCATAGGCCGACGGCGGCGGTAAAGACGAGGCCGACGACAAGATTGACGAGAACCGCGGCGATGAGCCGCGCTTGCTTCAGCGCGAGCCAGAGGATCAAGATAACCATCATGATGGTGACGGCGCCATTGAGCGCCGCGCCGTCCGCGACGGTGGCGAACTCGTCATCGTCGACCGGCACGGAACCGGTGAGCCTGATCGGTTACGCCGTTCTCCGGCGTCAGGCCAAGGGTGGCGATCGTGGCGCGAATCGCCTTGGTCGCCTTACCGCCGGGCTGAAGGCTATTGTAGTCGAGCACCGGCTGGATAGCGACGAAGCGGCGCAACTCGGAGGCTTCGGGCGGCTTCCCGGAAATGAGCCTGCGCCAGGAAAAGGATGGTTGTTTCCCCTGCAGGACTCCCTCGACAACGTCCGCGATCGCGGCGATCGCCGGCTCCATGTCCTCGAGTGTGGTCTTGCCGTGATGGATGCCGTCGATGGATTGCGAAATCGCGCCGAGGACGCCGCGCAGACTGGGATCGGCGGCGAGGGTCGCAAGAAACGGCTCCGCCTTGATCAACTGGGCGGTCTCGTTCTGAACATCGGGCACCGACCGGAACAATAGACCCTCGCGGGCGAAAAACGTCCCGCCGTCCGGGCGACTGATGGTTCGGATGAGGTCCGTTCGCGCCTCCAGCGTCTTTGTCAGGGCCGACGCCGCTTCCTCTGCGCCTTCAGCCGTGGTCGCATCGACGACCGCAACGATCAGATCGGTCCGCTGCGGGAAGAGCGCGTCGAGCTTGATCTCCTGCTGGCGCCAGGGCAGCGAACTCGACAGGAGCTTGCTCGAGTTGGTCGTTATCGACAGATGGCGAAGGGCGTAGTCCGCGGCGAAGGCCGCGCCGACGAGGAAGAGTGCGATGACGAGCCAGGCATGGCGGCTCGAGACGCGCGCGGTTCGGGCGACCGACTCCGCGATGCTGTGGGTTTGCACCATGGGGGGGATGGAGCGCATCGATCGCGTCAGGTCAATCCCATTTGTCGCCCGGTCGTGTCTCAGTTTGAAGTGTCTCCCCTGACACCAGCTCGCGCGGGAGTTTGTTTCGGCTACTTTTAAGCTGTAGGTTGGGGACGGCGCACGGGCAAATCAGCGCGCCGGCGAAGGGAAAAAGGGCAACGAGGAGGAAGCGATGTTTGATCCATGCCTATCCGGTTGACACATACACCCACTAAATCTAGATGTGGCGACACTCGCGGGTGAGGCCCCCAGCCAACTGGCGGTTCCCCTTTGCGCGAAGGGCGTGCGTGCGGCTGGACGGGGAAATGACTGGAGAAACGGCCGTCGTGATGGACGTGGAGCAGCGCGCGGCGCTGCCATTTCCACGGTCGCTGCCGGAGTTTCAGCGGCTTTTCCCGGATGATGCGGCGTGCGCCTCGTATCTCGAACGGGCGCGCTGGGAGCGCGGCTTCGTCTGCCCGCGCTGCGGGGCTCGCGGCGAACCGTTCCGCATTGCGAGCCGCCCGGGCGTGCTGACATGCCGGAAATGCCGCAGCCAGACAGGACTGACTGTCGGCACGGTCATGGAGCGCAGCCGCACGCCGTTGTCCATCTGGTTTTGGGCAGCCTATCTGGTCGCCAGCCAAACTCCCGGCATATCCGCGGTCCAACTCCAGCGGCAGTTGGGTCTCTCGCGGTACGAGACCGCCTTTCAACTCCTCCACAAGCTGCGCGCCGGAATGGTTCGTCCCGATCGGGATCGCATCGGCGGCCGCGCGAACGAGCACGTCGAAGTCGACGAGACATGGGTCGGCGGCCGCACGCGCGGCGAAGGCCGGGGCGTTCATCACAAAACGCTCGTCGCCTGCGCCGTCGAGGTGCGCCGCCGCGAACCGGGAACCGCGCAAGACGTGCGCAAGGACGGCCGCTACGCGGGGCGCGTTCGGCTTGCCATCGCCGCCGACCGGAGCGCAAGGTCGCTTTGCGGCTTCGTCGAGGGCGCCGTGGCGGACGGGACGTTGATCGTCACGGACGAGTGGAGCGGTTACGCCGACCTGGGCAAGCGCGGCTATGATCATCGCGCCATCGCCGAATGCGGCGACCCCGAAATCTCGGAGGAATTCCTGCCGATCAGCCATCTCGTCATCGCCAATCTGAAAACGTGGCTGGCGGGAACGCATCACGGGGTCAGCGCGCGGCATCTGCAGGCCTATCTCAACGAGTTCACCTTTCGATTCAACCGCCGCTTCTACCCGTTCAACGCATTTCGCTCGCTGCTAGGCCTCGCAGGTAGCGCCAGAGCGCCGACCTACGACAAACTTTACTCGGGAGATTGGATGCACCCCACATCTAGTGGGTGTGTGTCCTAACCGGATAGGCATGGTTTGAGGTTCTACGGCAGTAGGGCGAAGTTATTGGCTATCGCGATCTTCTACCGTCGCAATGGTTCTGCGCTGGAAATCAGAAAGAAGATTTAAAGTCTCACATCGGGGATCCGTAACCCCTCGCCTTTAGGCGACCGGGATGCGACGCTGGGTTTATGCAAGACGCGAAGCCTGGCAGCCATACGATTTGGGACTGCAAGTATCACGTGGTGTGGATCACGAAATATCGGTTCCCGGTGCTGGGCGGCGACGTAGGGCAGAGGGCGCGCGAGCTTCTGCGCGCGATTGCGCGGGCTCATGAGATGATCATCTACGCGGGGTCGATCAACCGGGACCACGTACATATGCTGATCGGGATACCGCCGCATGTGTCGGTGTCGCGAGCGGTGCAGTACCTCAAAGGGAAGAGTTCGCACAAGCTTCTGTCGGAGTATCAATCGCTTCGGAAGCGCTATTGGGGCCAGCATCTGTGGGCCGCGGTTACTGGGTGGCGACGAGCGGCAACGTCACGGACGAGGTGTGGAAGAAGTACATCGAGGACCAAAAACCTGAAATTCCGGACGATCACTTCAATGTTGTGTAGCACGTCGGCCCTCAGGGCTGACCCAATCCGGCTTTAAGCCCTAACCCAAAGCCACCGGCTTTAGCCGGTGGTCGTTCACATCATTTGATCATGTCGAGAAATAGTTCCGAATTGTTAACGGCGCAATGGTTTATTTCTATTGCAGATCTGATCGCAACAATCGACTATGCCAGTAGATACGCTGATCATAATAGCAGAATGAATATTGACATCGGACAATCTAGATTGCATTTTTATGGTGATACATTCGAGAGAATACAAAGAAACGAATGGAGAGAAGATGGAAAGCGATATAAGCGGGCTTACGTAACAATTTTCTCTTACGGTGAGTCATCGGTCGCCGATGAAGGTAGGCCGTATCTAGCTGATCACTTAAAGAATGAGCGTAATCAGGACATCGTTAAGAATAAACGAATGCAAGCGCTGGCGAAATGGATCGGATTAAAGTGCGAGATTTGTGGCTTATCCTTCGCCGAGCGCTACCGCAACGTTGACATTGTATTCTGCGAGGTCCACCATCGCGCTGGCCTCGCCGCCGGTCATCGCAAAACGTCTCTGGACGACTTGGCGATCCTTTGCGCGGACTGCCACAGGTTGATCCACCGCACCTTCCGATGATGACGGTTGAGGAATTCGCCAACCGTTGTGTTATTAAGAACTCAAACTGAGACGCCGGTTGTCGCCTCCTCGAACCCAGGTCAAGCCGACCCTTGCCTGACCTGGCGCGTGCATGTCGAGCTGCGATAGGAACGGAACGCCCGGGAGGCGGTTAAGTTCGCAGCCTCGCGAGCGCTTTCCTCTCACGGGGCTTGCCTTCGCCGCGATCGCCCCCTAACTCACCCTCCTCCTCAGAACGAGCCCGGTGGATTAATTCCGCCGTTTGGCCAAATGGAATGTCCGCACAATGAGAGGCTTCACCTTCCGCCTGGGGTCGTCAATGCGCATGGTCGCGGCGATCATCGGCCTTCTTGTCCTCAATCCGGTCCCCTCGCAAGCCGAAGCGCTGACCCCGGCCGCGCGGCGCATCGACTCGTACTATCAGCAATTGATGCCAACTCTTCGTCTGGCGGGCCAGTTGAGCGTTCAGGAGCGTGACCGTCGGTTCGGGCCGGCGATCACGTCAGCCTTCGACCTGGGAACGATGACCCGGCTTGCCGCCGGGCCGGCCTGGAACACCTTCACCGAAGCCCAGCGGTCTCAGGTCCGCGAAGCGTTTACCCGGTTCCTGATCGCCGACTACGCCAACCAGGTCAGCGACTATTCGGGGCAGAGCTTCGTCGTCGAACCGCAGACGAGCGCGGAGACGCGCGGCGGCGGCGAAGTGGTCAAGTCGCAGCTGCTGCAGCCCGGCGGGCGGACGGTGCAGATCAACTATCTGGTTCGCGGCGGCCGGATCGTCGACGTCTATTTCAACGGCACGGTGAGCGACCTCGCGACCCGGCGCGACGAGTTCGCCTCGATTTTGGCTGGCGGCGGGGGAGCGGACGCCCTGGTCAAGACGCTGCGCGAGCGAACCCAAAAGTTGCTCGGCGGCTGAGCCCGGTGTCGCGCGTCGTCGTCTGCGGGCTGAAACGCGAGGCCTCGATCCTGGCGGGCGCCGGCTGCATGGCGGTCTGCGGAGACGCTCCGACTTTGCAGCGCCGGCTTGCGGAAGCGGGCGCGTCGAGGCCTGAACTGGTGATCAGTTGGGGCCTCTGCGGCGGCCTCGATCCTCGGCTCCGTCCCGGCGATCTGGTCGTTGGCGTGGAGGTCGGGTCCGGCGCCGAGCGCATCCGGACCGACGAGGTCGTGGCTTCCCGACTGGCTGACCGGCTCGCGACGGCGCAAGCTCGCGTCTCGCTCGAACAATTCGCCAGTGCGCCCGCGCCGGTGCTGACCAGCAGCGGGAAGGCGCAACTTTGCGTGGAAATCCGGGGCCGCGGCCGTCGACATGGAAAGTCTGATCGCCGGGCGATTCGCGCGCGAACACGGCGCCCCCTTCGCCATCTTGCGGGCGGTCGCCGATCCCGCCGAGCGCGAGCTGCCGCCGCTCGCTGCGACCGCCACCGATTCCGAAGGCCGCGTCAATGCGCGGGCCGTGATCGCGGGGCTGCTGCGTTCTCCGCGACAGATCGCTGAGCTCGGCCCCCTGATGCGCGACAGCCGCGCCGCTTTCGCCGCGCTAGAGCGTTGCCGTCGCCTTCTTCCGGGCCTTTTCCTCGGCCTCAACCGCGCGGATCTCTGAAAGCTTCTGCGTAACAGTCGTATCGAACACAAAGACAGCGGGGCGCTGATGTTCGAGCGGAATATCGCGCGCCATGGGGCCATCGGTCCGCACGCCGCGCAACGCGACGCCAAGCGCCTTCCACGGCCTCGTCATCGTATCGCCGACGGCGGTCGCCTCGAAGCCGCTGTGGACCATGCAGTCGGCGCATTTCTCGTAGCGGCCGGTCCCATAGGCGTCCCAGTCGGTTTCCTCCATCAGCGCCTTGAAGGATTTGGCGTAGCCCTCGCCGAGCAGATAGCAGGGGCGCTGCCAGCCGAACACCGTGCGCGTCGGGTTGCCCCAGGGCGTGCAGTGGTAAGTCTGGTTGCCGGCGAGGAAGTCGAGGAACATCCCCGACTGGTTGAAGGCCCATTTGCGACCGCCATCGCCGCGGCGGAAGATCGACCGGAACAACTCTTTGGTGGCGGTGCGGTTGAGGAAATGCCTCTGGTCCGGGGCGCGTTCATAGGCATAGCCCGGCGAAACGGTGATGCCGTCGACGCCGAGCGCGGTCACGGTATCGAAGAATGCCGCAACCCGCGCCGGATCCGCATCGTTGAAGAACGTGCAGTTGATCGTGACGCGAAAGCCCTTGGCCTTCGCCAGCTTCAGCGCCGCGACGGCGCGCTCGTAGACGCCGGGCTGGCACACCGACTTGTCGTGCATCTCGCGATCGCCGTCGAGATGAATTGACCAGGTAAAATACGGACTGGGTTTATACTGGTCGATCTTCTTTTCAAGCAGGAGCGCGTTGGTGCAGACGATCGCGAACTTCTTGCGTTGAATGACGCCCTCGACGATCTTCGTCAGTTCCTTATGGAGAAGCGGCTCGCCGCCCGCCATGACGACCACGGGCGCGCCGCATTCGTCGACCGAGGCAAGCGCGTCTTCGACTGAAATCCGCTTGTCGAGGATGGCGTCAGGGTAATCGATCTTGCCACAGCCGGCGCAGGCCAGGTTGCAGCGGAACAGCGGCTCCAGCATCAGAACCAGCGGATAGCGCTTTCGGCCCGCGAGATGCTGTCGGACCACGTAAGCGCCGACGCGGACAATTTGGCGGAACGGTATGCTCAATGTGAAGTCCTTACCGATCAGGGAAAGCCCAAGGTTCTCAGCTCAACAGCTTTGCGGGTAGACGGAAACTTACGTTTTCGCTCGGTCCGTCGAGGCTCGACACCTCGGATGGCTTAATCCGCACCAACGTCCGAACGACCTCCTCGACGACGACTTCCGGCGCCGAAGCGCCTGCGGTAACGCCGACGACCTGTGCGTCGCGAACCCATTCGGGATCGATCTCACTCGCGCCGGCGACGAGATAGCTCGGAAGACCCAACTCCTCGCCGATTTCCCGAAGTCTGTTGGAGTTCGAACTGTTTCTTGCGCCGACTACAATAAGCACGTCGGCGACCTTCGACAATTCGCGCGCCGCGGTCTGCCGGTTCTGTGTCGCATAGCAGATGTCGCGAATCTCTGGGCCCACGACGTCATGAAAGCGTCGCCGCAAGGCCGCGATCACGCCGCGCGTGTCGTCAACGCTGAGCGTCGTCTGGGTAATGTAGGCGATCGGGGTCTCCGGGGAGATCGGCAACTTCGGCACATCTGCTTCGGTGCCGACGAGATACAATTCACCGTCGACTTGACCCAGCGTTCCTTCGACCTCGGGATGTCCGGCGTGGCCGATGAACACGACGGTCCGGCCTTGCGCGATGTATCGCCGACCCTGGATATGCACTTTGGTGACCAGCGGACAGGTGGCGTCGATCGTTGGCAGCGACCGTTCTTTCGCCTCGTCTACAACCTTTCGCGATACGCCGTGAGCGCTGAAAATCGTAATGGCGCCCTCGGGGATTTCGTCCAATTCGTGGACGAAAAGCGCGCCCTTCGACATTAGTGATTCCACGACATGACGGTTATGCACAATCTCATGGCGCACATATACCGGCGCGCCATACTTGACCAGCGCCCGCTCGACGATGTCAATGGCTCGAACAACTCCCGCGCAAAAACCCCGCGGCTGGGCAAGAACAATCTTCATTCCTTGCTCCTCTGGCCCCGGTTGGGCGCGAAAACGCAGATGACGTCCCGACTTTGCGCGTTGCCACATTATGCGGAGCAGATATCGTTACGCTGCGACGATTGCGCATGCAAGAATTTGGACGCAGCGCCCTCGGCGCAAGAAACGCTTCCACCACAGCCGGGTGTCGGCCTCTCCCCTATGGTCCGTATGCGTCGTTATCCTCCACCTTCTTCGGGTGGTCCGTAGCGCAGCGCGTAGCTTACACCCTCCAGTCGAGCCGGACGACTCCTTTTGTCCAACTCCAGATCGAAACCCTCTGTTCCGGCGGAACGTGAAAGTCGTGGCGACTTGCATTTCGGGTTTGCGCGATGGCGCGCATTTGGTTAAGGTTGAGTTAGCGGGACCGAGCGGGCGCAGAAGCGAGCGCTGGACATGAAGGCTCTTTGCTTGACTGTAGTTGGACTCGTTTCCATGGTCGCTTGCGCGGCCGAGGCGCAAGATTTGCCTGTGTCTCGAGCGCATCCGGCGAAACGGACGAGGCCCGAAGCTGCCGTACCGAAAAACGCAAGCTCCGGCCTTCGCTTCTCTGACCCCGCCATCTCCGCGGGCCACGCTTGGAAAGCGATGAGCGAACAGTTTTCGCCGACCAGGGCGAACCCGCCCGTCAGTCCTCAGGGAGGGTTCTCTTTGAATGCGGGCCGCGACTCTCCGGACGCTCCCTTTACCGGCGGACTGAAGTTGCGTTTTTAATCTTCGCAAGGGACCTGGCGAGCCCCAAACGCCTGCTGCGCCGCGCTTTCTCCCCTCTCTGTCGCCGCCGCCAGCTTCTCGTGGACGCAGTCCCGCTTAATCAGAGGGCGGGTATCAGGGGATCGCGTCGAGGCCGTATCGCGTCCTCCAGGCGAGACCGGCTGTCGTCTCGCCGAGCGGCCGATACTCGCACCCGATCCAGCCGCGGTAGTCCAGCTCGTCGATCCGCCGGAACACGTAGTCCCATGCGATTTCGCCCGTTCCTGGCTCGTTCCGCCCCGGCGCATCGGCAAGCTGCATGTGAGCGATCAGCGGCATGAGCTTTTCCATCCGCCGTGTGATGTCGCCCTGCGCGACCTGACAGTGATAGATGTCGAACTGCAGGCCGACGCAGTCAGTCCCAATCGCTTCGACAAGCGCAGCGCCCTGTTCCTGGGTGCGCAGGAAGAATCCGGGAATGTCGCGCTGGTTGATGGCCTCAAGGACGAGCTTGACGCCCGACCCTTTCGCCGCCTCCATCGCCCAGATCACGTTGGAGGCGTAGACGGCCGCGGCGGCGTGGTGGCTCACGCCCGGCAGCTCGATGCCGGCCATCACGTGAACAAGGCCGCAATTCAATGCGCTGGCGTATTCCAGCGCCTGCTTCAGCCCGTCGCGAAACATCGCCTGTCGTCCAGGCGCCGAAGCCAGCCCGGCGCCGCCCCCCTGGGCGGGATCTCCGGAGGGCGTATTGATCAGGATCTGCTCGAGGCCGGAAGCGCACAGGCGCGCGCGCAAGTCGCGAACGGAATAGTCATAGGGCGAAGGGTACTCGACCGCCCTGAACCCGGCCCGCGCCGCCGCGTCGAAGCGATCGAGAAAGGTCATTTCGGTGAAAAGCCACTTCAGGTTTGCGCACAGCCTCGCCATGGTGGAACTCCTTAAGTACGGAGGCCGGAATGGACGTCGCGGGTCTCATCTTGCCCGTATTCGCGGTGATCGTCACTGGCTGGGCCGCCGGCCTTGCAGGTTATGTATCGCGGGACCTGTCAGACAAGCTGATCCACTTTGCCTACAACGTCGCGATGCCCGCGCTCCTGGACGTCTCGATCGCGCAAGAGCCCGCCGCGTCTCTGCTGGCGTGGCGTTTCCTGACGGCCTTTGGCGGAGGTTCGCTGATTTGCTTTGGTGTTCCTGGCGGCGCGCATGCTGAGCGACAGTGGAGTGGCTCTGTCCTCGATGCAGGGGTGGGCCGCCTCCATGACAAACACTGGCTTCGTCACGCTGCCGGTTTTGCAGGCGATCTATGGACCGCGCGCGGTGCTGCCGGCGGCGATCGCGTTGGCTGTCGACGAAAAGCGCCCTGCTCCCGGGCGCCTTGGATCTCCGGTGGGAGCCGTTACAGATCGGCGACGAGAGTCGCTCAGACGACGCGAACTGGAGATGAACAGGCTGTCCGTGGCCGGCGGCGCGAGCGGGCGACCGTTTCGCTCTGACCGCTCCGGATCGGTCATCGCCAACCTGACGCCCGGCGAGCCTGCCATCGTTCCGCCACGGTGACGCCCAGTCGCGCGAGCAACGAGGGATGGGGATTCGCGCGAGCGCCGTCGAAAGTCTCTCCCATGCCCTTACGACGCTCGTTCAGGTCCGGAAACGGAATGACGGCCGCTGCGACCGGCGACTGCGCTTGGACCTGCGTGGCCGGATGAAGCGGATGCGGCTCCAATTCGTCGGCAAACGCTTCGGGGGTCGATGGCAAGGGGGCTTCGGCCCCACGCCGGCCGACCAGCGATTCGGTCACGGTCATTCGATCGACGCCCGTCGCGACGACGGACACCCGGACGGCGTCGCCGAGATCGGAGTCGAATGTCGCGCCTACAATGATGTTGGTCTCGTCGTTGACCTCCTCGCGGATCCGGCTCGCGGCCTCGTCCAACTCGTAGAGCGTCAGATCCTTGCTTCCGCTGATTGAGAGGAGCAGGCCGCGAGCGCCTCGCATCGAAGTCTCATCGAGCAGCGGATTGGCGATCGCCGCCTCGGCGGCGCGCAGAGCGCGGCGTTCCCCCGTCGCTTCCCCAACTCCGATCATCGCGGTTCCCATCTCGTACATGATCGAGCAGACGTCGGCGAAGTCTAGGTTGACGAGGCCGTCCTTGACCATCAGGTCGGTCATGCAGGCGACGCCCGAGCACAGGACCTGGTCGGCCATGACGAAAGCGTCGGCGAAGGTGGTCGTTTCGCTGGCGACCCGAAATAGGTTTTGGTTCGGGATGACGATCAGCGTATCGACAGCCTTGCGCATTTCGGCGATGCCGACCTCGGCGGCCCGCATGCGCCTGCCGCTTTCGAAATGGAACGGCTTGGTGACGACGCCGACAGTGAGGATGCCCATCTCGCGGGTCGCCCTGGCGATGACGGGTGCGGCGCCGGTCCCGGTGCCCCCGCCCATGCCGGCGGTCAGGAAAACCATGTGCGCGCCGGCGAGGCTGTCGCATATTTCCGCCAACGTCTCCTCTGCCGCGGCCTTGCCGATCTCGGGTTTCGATCCGGCGCCGAGCCCTTCCGTCACCTGAGGACCGATCTGAATGACTCGGTCCGCGCGCGAGGAGGCGAGCGCCTGCGCATCCGTATTGGCGACGATGAAGTCGACGCCGGACAGGCCCGACACGATCATGTTGTTGACGGCATTGCCACCGGCGCCCCCGACGCCGCACACCATGATACGGGGTCGCAGTTCCTTCAGTTGGGGACCCTCGAAATGAATCGACATCGCCAGCATCTCCTGTTGGCGTCCGCGACGCCGTTTCTTGCGCCTTGCAAGGCTAGATGTTCGCCCCGTCGAGGACGCCTCACGCCAGCCCGCGCCAACCTTGGACGCAGATCCGGCTCATCCGTCCCGACGCGACGTCGAGCGAGAGTGTCAACCTTCATGGTTAATGATTGGTTTCGATCAGGCCCGGCTGTGGCAATGCCATGCGCAGAAGCAGACCCGAAAACGGCCGTTCGCCCGTCCGAGAACTCCTACCTTAACGACGCCCGTAGGTCAGGCAGGAATCCGCTCACATCTGGGAGAGGCGATGGGCGCGACGGCGAAAGCCTTGGGCATTGCGTATCCGAAATGCACGGGCGCGCGAGTTGAAGTAAGTCAAGGAAGCGCACGATCGCCTCGTCGGCGGCGATCGCGATCCCCATACCGTTTCGGCTTCCGATGCTTTCGTCTTGTTTCGTTAGGCTGCGGTTAGAGCAGCATTCGCCGGACGTCTTCGACGGCGTTGCAGATTTGGCGCATGAACCGCGCCGCTGCGGCGCCATCGATCACGCGATGGTCATACGACATGCACAGCGGCAGCATCAGGCGCGGCTGGAACGCTTTGCCGTCCCACACCGGCCACATCGTCGTGCGCGATATTCCGAGGATCGCCACTTCGGGAGCGTTGATGATCGGCGTGAACCCCGATCCGCCGATGCCTCCGAGCGACGAAATCGTGAAGGTCGAGCCTTGCAACTCCGAAGGCGAGAGCCGGCCCTCGCGCGCTTTGCCGGAGAGCGAAGCGAGTTCGCGCGCCAGTTCGGAGACGCCCTTGCGGTCCACGTCCTTGACGACGACGACTATCAGGCCTTCGGGCGTGTCGACGGCGACGCCGATGTGCCAGTAGAGGCGGCGGATGAGTCCGTCCTGAGCTGGCGACAGCGTGGAGTTGAAGACGGGAAACGCCTTCAGCGCGGCAACGGCGGCCTTCATCACGAAGGGGAGCAGCGACATGCGATAAGGCGCGTCCTTGTCCGACCTGGCAACCTCGTCGAGCCCCTTGCGAAACGCCTCGAGATCGGTGACGTCGGCGTCGTCGAAGTGGGTTACGTGGGGAATGCTGGTCCAGGCGCTGTGCAGGCGCGGGCCGGAAATGCGCTGGATGCGCGACATCGGCGCGGCCTCGACCGGACCAAACCTGGCGAAGTCGACCGCAGGAACCGGCGCCGCGCTCGACCCGGCCGCGGCCGTCGGCCCGAGCGCTTCAACGCCCGCAGCCCCGGCCGCCGCCGCTTCCGGCTGAGCGCCGCCTCGGGCGATGACATCGCGCGCTTCGATACGGCCCCGCCGGCCGGTCCCGCCGATCTCGGCGACGTCAAGTCCGTGCTTTTGCGCGAGCCGCCGCGCGAGCGGCGTCGCGCGGACGCGGCGATCGCCGCTCTGACGTTGAGGCGGTTCGCTCGACTGCCCGACGGAGACCTTAACCGGAGGGGGCGCCGCGGCCACGGTCGTCGCCGCACCACCCGGAGACAGAAGGTCCGCGGGCGCATCGCTCTGAATGACGCAGAGCGGCTCGCCGATCTTCAGGTCCACGCCCGTGCCGGCCAGAATCTCGACCAGGGTGCCGTCGCTCAGCGCAGGCACTTCCACGGTCGTCTTGTCAGTCTCGACCTCGACGATCGTTTCACCGCGCGTAAACAATTCCCCCGGCCGTTTCAGCCACTGGCCGATACGCCCCGTCTCCATGGTCTCGCCGAGCAAGGGCAGCTTGAATACGGAGGTCATGACGTCATCGCCTCGATCAATTCGACGATCAGGTCGGCGGTGGGGATGCTCGCCCTCTCCAGTGCGGGTGAGACCGAAATGGGGATGTCCTCGCCGGCAATTCGCGCCACAGGCTCTTCGAGGAAGTCAAAGCACTCCTCGCTGATGCGCGCCGCGAGTTCCGCCGAAACGCCACAAGTCATCGCGCCTTCGCTGACGACCGCCGCTTTGCCGGTCCTTTCGACTGAGCTCGCGACCGTGTCGAAGTCCAGGGGATTGAGCGTCCTGAGGTCGATCACCTCGACGTCGACGCCGCGCTCGGCGAGCGCTGCCGCCGCCTCAAGCGCCGTGTGCACCATGCGCGAATAGGTGACCAGCGTCACGTCACGCCCGGCGCGTCGCACGAGCGCGCGTCCCCAGGGCGCTTCGGACTTCGAAAAGTCGACGACGCCCTTCTTGGCGTATAGCGACTTGTGTTCGATGAAGACGACCGGATCCGGAAGGGTCACGCTTTGGCGCAAGAGATGATAGGCGTCCGACACCGTCGCCGGCATCGCCAGGCGCAGACCCGGCGTATGCATGATCCACGCTTCCAGGCTCTGCGAGTGCTGCGCCCCGGCGCTTCGCCCGGTGCCCCCCTGGGTGCGCAGCACCATGGGAACGCCAATCTGGCCTCCGAACATGTACCGGATTTTCGCGGCCTGGTTGCCGAGCTGATCCATCGTCAGGCCGAGGAAGTCGATGTACATCAACTCGACCACCGGTCGCAGGCCGGCCATCGCGGCTCCGACGGCAGCGCCGACAATCCCGGCTTCGCTGATCGGCGTATCGAGAAGGCGATCGGGACCGAATTTCTTGATCAGATCCTTGGTCACCCCATAGGCGCCGCCGTAGGCGCCGACTTCCTCACCCATGACAAAGACGGTCTCGTCGCCTTCCATCGCGTCATTCAACGCCTGGCGAAGCGCGTCGCGATAGGTGGTCTCGACCATTTCCGCCTCTCAAGCTGCGCTGAAGACGCGGTGGAGTCGCGTCCGCACCGGCTCTGGTTCCGGTTCTCCCGGCGCAAACACATCGCGAAACATTGAGCTGAGCGGCGGCTCCGGCGAGATCTCAGTGAAGTCGATCGCCGCGCTCATTTCCTGCCTGATCGCGGCGTCCGTATCGTCGAGTTGCTTCTCGGTCGCGAGCATGCGCCGCACCGCTTCCGCGCGCGCCCACGCCACAGGATCCCGTTTGCGCCCCGCCTCTTCCTCCTCAGGGCTGCGATAGGGGCTCTTGTCCATGCGCCCGTGCCCGTAGAAGCGGAAACACGAGACGGAAAGGAACCCCGGCTTTCCCTGTCGCGCTCCATCGACCAGCCCTTGCGCCTTTTGCATGACCTCCTCGACATTCTGGCCGTCGGCGGAGTCGGCGGCCAAGCCAAGCGCCTCGGCTCGCAGGCCGAAGTTGGTCGAACGGGTCGCATGATCGATGCGCGTCCCCATGCCATACTGATTGTTGATGCAGACGAAGAGCGCCGGAAGGTCCCAAAGCCCCGCCATATTCATGCTTTCGTAGAGAATCCCCTGTTGCATCGCGCCGTCTCCGAAGAATGCAACCGCAATTAAATCGTTCTTCAAGCGCTTCGAGGCGATCCCGGCGCCCACGACGTGCGAGATCCCGCCGCCGACGATCGCGTTGGCCCCGAGATGCCCGAGCGCCCGGTCGGCGATATGCATCGAGCCGCCCTTGCCGCTGCAGTAGCCGACTTCGCGACCGCCAATCTCCGCCATCATGCGATTGGGATCCGCGCCGCGAGCCAGGAACACGCCATGACCGCGGTGGTGGGTAGTGAAATTGTCCTGCGGCCTCATCGCCGCGCAAACGCCGGCGGCGGCGGCCTCTTCGCCGATCGAAAGGTGCAACATCGAACCAGCTGAGAGGCCGCGGACGTAAAGCTCCCCGACGTGCTCTTCGAACGTTCGAATGCGTCGCATGAGGCGGTAGAGGTCAATCAACGGCGTGTTCGAAATCATGTCGTCAGGCACGATGTGCCTCCCTTCAATGAGCCGTCTCCAGGCGGGCGATCGGCTTCAGAGCGGGATAGAGCATCGCGTAGCGGCGATAGAGGTCGTCGTAGACCGCGCTTTCCTTGGCGCGCGGCTCAATGGTGCGTCCGCGGCGGACCATAGCTCCGACGCCCTCGTCGATCGACGAGAATAGTCCGGCGCCGACTCCGGCCAGAACCGCGCAGCCGAGAGACGGCGCTTCCGTGCTTTCGGGGACGCTGACCGGCAGTCCCGACGTGTCGGCGTGGATCTGCAGCCAAAGGTTTGACGCCGTGGCGCCGCCGCCGAGGGTGATTTCGGTCGCGGTGAAGCCAGCCGAGCGCATCGTGTCGAAGATGGCGCGCGAGCCGAAGCAAATGCCTTCGATCGCGGCGCGAAAAAGATGCGGCATTCCGTGGGCGAGCGTCAGGCCGACGAACGCGCCGCGCGAAAGCGCGTCGACATAGGGCGTGCGGTTGCCCTGGAAATGATCGAGGCAGAGGACGCCGTCGCAGCCCGGCGCGAGCTTTTCCGCCTCGACGTTCAGGGACTTCAGATCCAGGCTGCCGCCACTGATGCGCCGCAGCCAATTGATGATCGACCCGGTCGAGGTCTGGCCGCCCTCGATAATGTGCAAATCGGGATAGACCGCGCTGTCGTAGGTGCCCCACAGACCGGCGACCGACACCGGGACTTCGGACACCCCAAACATCAAGTGCGATGAACCGGTGATCAGCGCCAGTTGCCCGGGCTTGTGAACCCCGAGGCCGATCATGCCGATCAGCGCATCGGCGCCGCCCTGGGCGACGAGAACTTCGGTGGACAGTCCCAGGTGCTCGGCGGCCTCCCGGGTCAGCGGTCCGATCACCTCGCCCGGCGCGAGGACATCGGACGGCCACTTTTCCAACAGCGACGACAGGCCGAGCTTTTCGACCAGCGACCGTGCCGGTCCTCCCCGTTGCCTGGAGTAGTGCCAGCGGATCGATACGTTGTTGAGGCTTGCGCACCGGCGTCCGGTCAGCCGCAGATTGATGAAGTCCTGGTATTCGCAGATCGTCCGGGCGCGGTCGAAGACCGCCGGCTCGTTGTGGGCGATCCAGAGCGCCTTCGGGATCATCCACTCGGCTGAAACCGGCCCGGCGCCGTTGCAGTTGACCCGCAGGGCCGTGTCGCCGGTCCCCAGCACCGCAGCCGCTTCGGCTTCCGCCCGCACGTCCATCCAGATGATCGCGGGTCGCAACGGACGGCCGTTCTCGTCGAGCGCCACCACCGAGCAGCAGGTTGTGTCCGCCGCCAGAGCGCAAACGCGCTTGGGATCGATCCGGGCGTCGGCGATCGCCCCTCGCACCGCAACGCCGGCGCAACGCCACCAGTCTTCTGGATCTTGCTCGGCGCGCGCGCCGGGCGAAAACTTCGTGTCGTACGGATGGGCCGCCGTTCCGAGGCAAGCGCCCGTCAGATCATAGACCCGGGCCCTGATGCTCTCAGTGCCCCCATCGATCCCGACCACGAGAGCCATCGTTTCCATCCCCAAAATTAACGACGCGCTCTTTGTCGCATCTTGCGACGATTGCTGCGCTTTTGTCGTCATCGGCGACGATTGTCAAGTTAGAGCACGGCGCGGTCTTCGTGTCAATATGCTATGGGAGGCCGCTCCGCGGCGGAGACAAAGAATGAATCTGAACCTCGGACACCTGTCCGACGACGAACTGATCGGTCGTGTGGCATGGTTGCATTACGTCTTCGGCCTCAACCAGGGAGAGACGGCTATGCGCCTCGGCCTGCATCGCTCGCGCGTGAACAGACTGCTGGCCGAGGGTCGCGATCGGGGCCTCATCAGCGTCACCATCAACCATGAACTTGTTCGCGACTTTGAGCGCGAGCAAGCCATTGGCCGCGCGTTCAAACTCGATTTCTGCCTGTCGACGCCTCAGACCGGGTTCGTTCCATCAGACGCCGAACCCCGCCTCGCCGCCATTCACAGTACGGCGGCCCGCCGCGCCGTGGGCATGGTCTGCGCGAGCTTCCTGCGCGGCAAGCTGGAGGCGGGAGCGCTGACCATCGGCGTCAGTTGGGGCCGAACGATCGAGCAGGTTGCAATCCACCTCTCGACGCCCCGCAATCCGGCGCTCAAGTTCGTGTCGCTGATCGGATCGCTGACCCGAACATCGGTGGCGAACCCCTTCGAGGTCGTGCAAGCGTTCGCGCTGCGCACGGCCGGCGAGGTGCACTTCCTGCCGGTGCCGTACCTCGCCAACAGCGTCGAAGACCGAGATGTGCTCATGTCACAGCGCCTAGTGCGCGACACCCTCAAGCTGGCCTGCTCGGCTGATCTCTACCTCATCAGCGTCGGCGAGCTTGCCGAGACGTCGGTGCTAAGGCAGCAGCAAATCATTACTGCCGACGAGATGCGCAGCCTTCGGGACCACGGAGCGGTGTGCGACACTGTGGGCTCATTCTTCAATGCGAACGGCGAAACCGTCACGCATCCCATCGCAGACCTCAGCCTTTCCGTCGGAGTCGAGAATCTTCGCGGCCGCAACGTCATTCTTTTGGCGGCGGGTCTGGAGAAAGTCCGCGCAACAATGGCGCTGCTCCGCAGCGGCCTTGTCAGGGGACTGATTATTGACGGCGACACTTCCGAGCAGCTTAAATCATTGCTCTAGGATGAGGTGGGTGTTTGCAGATTTGTTCTGAGTGGCGTCCACTTTGGCGCGTCACTCAGGATGAAACCGCAAACACTAATGCCGTTGAAATACTTGTATAAATTCTTCTACCAGCCCGAAGACAGCCCGACGCTCGCAACGGTAGGGTCGGCGCGTACGAGATGGATTGATCGGAACCGGCTCTAGGGCTGGCGCCGCATGTGATCGCTGCTTAGAGCGGTATCCGAACGGATTGAATCGGTTGGGGGATTCCCGAATCGGTTAGTTTCTGATTGATCATTCACGCCGCGAAAGGGAGGCGGCGGGGATGGCTGTTTCCGACGATCTTCGCGAGCGCGTGGTTGAGGCGGTGGTGCTGGGCGGGTTGTCGCGCAATCAGGCGGCGGCGCGTTTCAAAGTGAGCGTAGCGAGCGCAGTGCGCTGGGTGAAGCGGTTCAAGACCACGGGCGAAATTTCACCGGCGCCTTGTGGGGGAGATCGCCGCTCCGGCCGGATCGAGTCGCATCGCGACTATCTCTTGGGCCTGATCCGGCGCAGGCCGGACGTCACGATGCTCGAGATCCAGGAACGGCTGATCGCCAATTGCGGCGAGCGCTTTGCGGTCTCCGTGCTGTGGCGTTTCTTCGACCGTCACGAGATCACCTTTAAAAAGAACGGCGCATGCCGAGGAGCAACAACGCGCCGATGTGCAAAGTCGACGCCGGGAAGGGTTCGCCGGACAGTTCGATCTCGATCCGACGAAACTCGTTTTCATTGACGAGACGGGAGCCTCCACCAATCTCGCGCGCAAATACGGACGTTGCCGGCGCGGGCGCCGCTTGCGCGCGGCCATCCCGCACAGTCACTACAAAACGGTGACTTTGGTCGCCGGCCTTCGCCTTCGCGGCCTGACGGCGGCAAAGACTTTCGACGGACCGATCAACGCCGCCCTGTTCGAGGATTGGCTGGAGACATGCCTCGTCCCCACCCTGTCGCCCGGGGAGACCGTCGTCATGGACAATCTCCCCGCCCACAAGGGGCCGCGGGTCGAGCAACTCATCAAGGCGGCGGGCGCGGAGTTGCGATATCTCCCAGCCTACAGTCCCGATATGAACCCCATCGAAAAAGCCTTCTCCAAGCTCAAGGCCTTTCTGCGCAAACTCGCCGAACGGACCGTCGCGGGTCTGATGCGCGCCCTCGAAACCTGCGCCGAAATCTTCAAACCCTCGGAATGTACAAATTACTTCAAATCGTGTGGTTATCAGGACGATACAGGATGATCGGATTCCGCTCTAGTCGCCGCGCATTCTGTCCTTAAAGAAATCGAGATGCTTCGCCTGGGCGCGGATCATGCGCTCCCGGTACTGGCCGTAGATGAGATCGGTGTCATGCAACGTCACGCCGGCGATGGTGGGGGATGCGAAGACTGGGAGCTCAACACCCTTGTCGCCAAGTTTCCGAGCCGTCCGCGCCAGAAGCTCATGCATCATCATCATTGCAAGTACGGTCGACGACCCTGCGACGGGTCGCGACCAGCCCTCGATCGGGACGATCGCATCCTCGATCGGCGCGCCGGTGTCGATGACGATGTCGGCCGCATCGGCGAGGCGCTTGCCGGAAGAGTGCGTGGCGGGCTTGTCGAGATTGGCCTTGGCGGTGACGGCGATCACCGTCAATTCTCGCTTCTTGGCGTAAAGCGCCGTGTCGATGCCGGACGCATTACGGCCGCTGTGGCCGAAAATGACGATGCTGTCGCCCGGATTGAGCGGCTGATGATCGAGGAATTTCTCGGCGTAGCCCTCGGTGCGCTCGAGCCAGAGGAGCTCGCGCACGCCGCCCGCGCCGAGCACGTTGTGCCACATGACGCGCGGGTCAGTAAGTGGATTGAATCCGAGGTAGCTGCCGTAGCGGGGATATGTCTCTTGCGTCGGAAGCACTGAGTGGCCCGATCCATACAGATGCACGAGGCCGTCTCCCGTCAGCGTCGCGACCAAAGCCGAAGACGCGGCGTCGAAGGCGGCCGCGTTTCCCTCCGCGGCCTGCTCGGCGAGTTTGACGAGGCGACTGATGTAGAGAGTCGTCATAATGTGGGCCTTTCCCGGGTTGTCACATGCGCAGCTTGGATCGAATTTCGTATCGGTCGCCGCGCATCGTCGATACGGTGAACTCGTAGGGTCCTCGCGCGTCGGAGGTGGTGCGATGGACGATGAACGCAGGGCTGCCCGCAGCGACTTCGAGGAGTTCGGAGTCCTCCGCCGACACCGCCCCGACCCGGTAGACTTCGAGCGCCGAGAGCGGGACAAGGCCGAAACGGTCACGCAAAGTCGCGTAGAGCGAGACCAGCGCTTCGCTCATGCTGGCGAGGCCCGTCGCCCGCTTTGCCGGCAGATAAGCCGTCTGGATGCCGATCGGCTGGCCGCCGCCGAAGCGCAGACGGCGCAGCTTGACGACCCGGGCCCCATCCCGGATCTCGAGCGCCGAGGCGATCGCGTTGTCGGCGGGAATCTCGGCGAGCTCCAGAATGCGGGAGCCGACCGAAAGTCCGCGGTCGGCTAGCTCTTGTGTAAGGCTGGTTGGCCCACGCGCGCCGGCGATGACGGTCGAACTGCGTACGAACGTGCCGCGGCCCTGCTCGCGTCGCAAGAGTCCCCACTCCTCCATGTTGCGGAGTGCGTGGCGCATCGTGATCCGGCTGACCCCCAGCATCTCGCTGAGCTTGGCCTCGTTGGGAAGCTGTGCGCCGTCGGGCCAGGTTCCATCGGCAATCAGTTTGCGCAGGGTGCGCTCCGTCTGATGCCACAGCGTTTCTGGACGGTTACGGTCGGGGCGCTCGATGAGGATCGGCCGATTCATCGTTGAGGGCCTGTCCACAGCGGATGTCGGAGCGCGGCGAGCCCTGCGCCCACAAGGCTTGCGCGCGCCCCGAAATGCGCCGGCCCGATCGCGACCGCACGCAGGTGCGGCGGCAGATGTCGTTCGAGAGTGCGGAGAATGATGGGTCCAAGCGCGTCGACGCTCTCGGCGAATCCGCCGGCGACGATCACGGAGCGGCTGCCGAGCATAGCGACGGGGCCAGCGAGCGCGGCGCCGAGCGCGGCGCACGGCGGCTCCAGTCTTTCGCTTGCGGCGGCATCGCCGCCGCGCGCCGCCGCAACCAACTCGCGCGCGTCGGCGAAGCCGGCGTCCCTGGCGATCGCGTCGAATGCGGGGCCTGCGGCATGGCGCTCGAGCCATCCATGGACGCTGTCGCCAGCGTCCAGCGAATCGGCGCATCCCCAGCCAAACGACGCCGCAGTGCCGCCAGGGCCACGCACGATCCGTCCGTCCGCCAGCACCGCCGAACCGATGCCAGTGCCGATCGCGACGAGAATGGCGTCGCCGACGTCGCGGGCCGCGCCCAGGGCGGTTTCGGCGAGGAGCGCGAGGTGGGCGTCGTTGCCGAGCTCCACCGTGACGCCTGGGAACAGCTGGCTTAAATCCTGACCGTCGAGATAGGGGAGGTTCGGAACCCATAAGCATGTGGTTCCGGACGCGAGGCCCGGTATCGCCAACCCGATACGCGGTGCGTTGTGCGCCGCGATCAGGTGCGAAACCGCGCCCTGAAAGCTCGCGAGATCCGGCGGCGCCGGCCAGCGCCCGAGGACGTCGGCGGCGCCTTCGTGGCCGGCTTCGGCCAAGGAGGCGCGGAGGTTGGTTCCGCCAAGGTCGAAGCCCAAGGCGACGGTCATCCCTTGATTCCAGAGCTGACGATGCTGTCGACGAAGAAGCGCTGCAGGAACGCGAAGAGGACCAGGGGCGGGAGGACCGCCATCGTCGAGCCGGCCATCACCAGGTTCGTGTTCATGGCGCCCCGGTTGTAGCTGAGGAGACGGCTAAGGCTGATGACGATCGGGTACTGATCCGTATGGCCCTGTAGCACCGTCAGCGGCCAAAGGTAGCTGTTCCAGTGGTAGACGAAGGCGAACAAGGCAAGCGCCGCAATGGCGGGGGTCACGCTCGGCGCAACGATGAGGAACACGATTTGAAGCTCGGAGGCGCCATCCATCCGTCCCGCCTCGATCAGGTCGTCCGGGACGCCGCGAATGAACTGGCGCAGGAGGAAGATGCCGAACGCATTGGCCAGGTTCGGCGCGATCACGCCCGCAAGCCCGCCATCGATGCGCAGATAGCCGACCAGCCGATAGAGCGGGATGAGGGTGACGATCGGCGGCAGGAACATGGTGGCGATCACCCCCGCAAACAGGAGTTCCCGGCCGCGGAAGCTGTATTTGGCGAAGGCGAAGCCTGCGAGCAGGCTGGTGAGCAAGATACCCGCCGTCGTGGTTGTCGCGATGATCGCCGAATTGAGAAACGACCGCCCTGCCTGAACCACGTCGGCCACTTTCGCATAAGCGTCGAGCGAGGGCGTAGCGGGAATCCAGACCGGAGGAGTTTGCATCGTCTCCGCGGGCGTCTTGAGACTGGTCAGCACCATCCAGGCGAGCGGAAAAGCGGCAGCGACCGAAACCGCGACGATCGCCGCGATCAGCAACCCGTCCATGAGCCCCGGCGTTTTCACGAACGGGCTGAAGCGCGATCGCCAGAGGGCGGCGCTCATGGCGCATCCTCCCAGCCGCGTCGCGCAAGGGCGAACAGCGCAACGATCGTCACGACCAGCGCAAGCATCAGCGTCACCGCCATCGCCGACCCGAGACCGCCCTGCGAGCGTTCGATGCCGACCCGGCGGATATGGTAGGTGAGCACATTGGTGGCGCCGACCGGGCCGCCCTGCGTGATGAGGGCGACCGGCTCGAACACCTGCACTGCATTGATCACGGCGATCACAGCCGAAAAGAGCAGCGTCCGGCGCAGTAGCGGCAGGGTCACATAGACAAAGCGCTGCAGCGGACCCGCGCCGTCGAGCCGCGCCGCCTCCAGAAGCGACGGCGGAATCTGCGTCAGTCCCGCGACTGCGAGCACCGTGAAGTAGCCGACCTGCTGCCAGACATTGAGGCCAACGATCGAGCCAAGCGCGGTATCCGGCGAGGACAGCCATCGTCCCGGAGGCAGTCCGATCCAGCCCAGCATCTCGTTGATCGGGCCCTCGGTCGGCGAATACAGCTTGGACCACACGAGCGCGACGGCGATCATCGGCGTCATGTAGGTCGAAAACAGAATCGTGCGAAGTGCCACCCCGCCTCTCACCCGCCGCTGGTAGACCAGAAGTCCGAGCGCCACGGACAGAGGAAGAATCACGCCAACCGACGCGAGCGCGTAGGCGGCCGTGTTGAACAGGGCGCCCTTGAAGTCTCGCCCGACAGAGGTGGATCCGAAGATGGCGAGGAAATTGTCGAGCCCGACGAACCGCGCCGTCTCGAACCCTGTCTCGGTCGACCAGTCCTGGAAGGCGAGCCAGATCGTAAGCGCCATTGGCGCGAACACGAAGACGCCTAGCAGCGATACGGCCGGCGACAGCATCACGACGAGCGGACGCGGCGAGGCGAGCGCGCTCATGGCCCTCTCGCGGAGGGGACGCGGTTGCGCGCGCGGCGAGCGAGGTTTTGCGCGCGCTCGGTCCTTTCGATTCGCGCCAAGATCATGCCTTCGCCTCGCCGGGACGCAGCGCGGTCTATTTCGCGGCCTTCGCGAGAATGGACACGGCGTCGGCTTGCGCCGTCGCGGCGGCATTGGCCGCGCTCTCCTTGCCGAACTCGACGGCCTCGATGTGCTGCTGCAGCGCTTCGGAAAACTCCTGCCCGCCGAGCACCACCGGGAACGGAACAGCAGAAGGCACGGCCGCAATGTAGGCTTTGAGGAACGGATCGTTCAGTTTGTCGGCGAACGCCGTGGCGTCCGACGTCCGCGACGGCAGAATGCCCATCGAAACCAGAATCTCGCCCATCGCCGAGCCGCCGTTCGGTCCCGACTTTGGGCCATTGAGCCAGGACAGGAAGTCCCACGCAGCCTTTTGCTCCGCCGGACTCGCCTTGGCGTTGACCACGGTCATCCACGAATACGAGATCGAATGCGATTTGTCGCCGTGCGGTCCGACGGGGACGGGCGCCGTGCCGATCTCTTCAAACTTCGCGCCCATGCCGGATTTGAGCGCGCTCTCCCACCAGTTCGCCATGATGATCATGCCGGTCTTGCCCGACACGAAATTGTCGAGGAAGGGGCCGGTGGTGTTGGCGTCCGAGGTCCCCATCGAGGGATCGGACAGGCGGTCCTTCACCAGCTTTTCGTAAAGGCCAAAAGTTTCCTTCGCCGCCGGACTGTCGAGCTGCGGCTTGCCGTCGGCGACGAGGCGCCCGCCGTTCGAGGCAAGCAGCGAGGCGAAGGGATGAATGACGCCCGCGGTCCACGAATTGATCAGACCAAACCCTTGCTGGCCCTTGGCCTTGTCGGACAGCGCCTTGGCGTCGGCGATAAATTCGTCCCAGGTGGACGGAGGGGTTTTGACGCCGGCGTCGGCAAACAGTTTTTTGTTGTAGTTGAGCGCGTAGACGTCGATCTCGTTCGGGAAGCCGTAAAGGACGCCGGCCGCCGACGAGGCGCCGACAATCCCGGCGGGCCAGTCGGTCTTGACTTCGGACCCCATCGCGTCGGGTATGGGGGCAAGGAGCTTGTCCTTGGCCAGGTCGGGCAGCCAGGCGTTGTAGATGCTGGCAATGGTGGCCCCGCTCGTGCCGCCGCCGGAGGCGCGCAACGTCGTCAAGAGGTCGCCGAACGGGACCGCACGAAAGGCGATCGACACGTCGGGATGGTCCTTGGCGTAGGCGCTGGCCGCCTTCTCGAGCATGGCCACGTTGTCCGGCGACCAATGGGTCAGATAGCTGAGACTGACCTTCTCGGCATAGGCGCTGAACGGCGTCAGGACCACTGCCGTCAGCGCTGCCGCGGCGATCTTGGAGAGAGCGATCATGCTGAAACCTCCCAGAGAAGCCCATGCGGCTGGGGGTCGAGCCGCTTGCCGCGAATAGGTTATAACAACATAATCATTTAACCGTAAAGCGCTCTGAGACCCCATTCGCCATGACATGCATCGAAGGCCAAGTGCTCACGCCGCAGGGCTTCCGCGCCGCGCGCGTATCGATCGAGGGTGGCCGTATCTGCGCAGTCGACGATGCGACTGACGTTCCGGACCGCAGGGTTCTCCCCGGCTTTATTGATCTTCACTGCCATGGCGGCGGGGGGGCGGACGTCATGGACGCGGGGGAGGCGGCGAGAATTGTGGCGCGAACCCACGCGCGCGCCGGAACGACGGCCTTACTGGCCACCACCATGACGGCGCCGATCGGGGAGATCGAAAGCGCGCTCGTCGCAGCCGATCGGGCGGCGCAAGATCCTCACTTCGAGGACGCCGCGATCCTGGGCGTACACCTGGAGGGGCCTTTCATCAGCCGCGAGAAATTAGGAGCGCAGCCGGACTTCGTCCTCAAAGGCGACGTGACGCTGATGGAGCGGTTCATGCGGATTGCACGCATACGCGTCGTCACCTGTGCGCCCGAGGCCGACCCGGACGGCGCGCTTACGCGCTGGCTCTGCGCGCGCGACGTCCGCGTGCAGATAGGCCATACGGGGTGCGACTATGAAACTGCGTGCAAATGCTTTGCGAACGGCCAGCACGGCGTGACGCATCTCTTTAACGCTATGTCGCCGCTACAGCATCGGGCGCCAGGCGCGGTCGGCGCAGCCCTGGCCCACGCGCGATACGCGGAACTCATCCCCGATCTTCTGCATGTGCACCCCGGCGCGATCCGCGTCGCGCTTCGAGCGATTCCGAACGTATACGCCGTGACCGACGCGACCGCCGCATCGATGATGCCTGACGGCGCCTATCGGCTAGGGCGCCAGCAGGTTCGCAAATGCGACAACGGCGTGCGATTGGCGGACGGAACTCTGGCCGGCTCCTGTCTGACAATGTTGCAGGCCTTCCGCAATCTGGTCGCCATCGGGCTCTCGATCGAGGAGGCCTCTCGGCGCACGTCGACCATTGCCGCGGACTACCTTGGCCTTGACGATCGAGGGCGGATCGTTCCCGGGGCCGTCGCCGACCTTGTCGTTCTGAACAGCGCGCTTGCGTTGACTTCGGTCGTTGTGAGGGGACACACAATCGTAGCCGGCAAATAGTAAACTCGCGCTGCAAGCTGATGGGGCGGGTATTCGCAGACGCGTGCCGGAAAATGGCGCGCCCGACAGGATGTAAACTGGGCATTCTGATGCGATTGCCGTATCTATTGGTTTCTGAGATTGCGTCGCTACGCGTATCCTGATACGCGCCGGTTGACACACGAGCCTTCGTATTTCGCGGCCGCTTTTCGCGCGATGAACTCAAGTTGTGGATCAGCGAAGTTGTCGAATTAGCCGGACGGGCAATTCTGCTTAAGATTAGCGAGATTAGGTAAAGCGCGGAAGCGTGAGCCGTGATCCGGCTGCAGGAAGCGGAAAGGTTCTCCAGGCGTTATGATCCAGCAATGCCCCTCCTGCGGCCGCCAGACTTTGATCAAATCTTCCGGCTTCGGTTTGCCGTGCCTCAATTGGGCTCCTCGCTGAAAGGAGTGGGAATAAGTCGGAATTTGGGGGCGGGTTAGCGATCGCTGGGTGGGATCGGGATCTAATCAGGGGGGATGCGAGACACTGATCTTTTCCAGTTGGCCCTTGGTCTTTCGTCGCCGTGGGTGGTGAGGCGCAGCGCGTTCGACGCGGGGGACGGTCGGCTTGATTTGTACGTGGATTTTGCGCGGGGGAGCCGGTTCGCCTGTGCGCAGTGCGGGCACGAGGGCTGCGCGGTCCACGATACGAAAGACGAGACCTGGCGGCACTTGGATTTCTTCCAGCACCGCACAGTGTTGCACGCGCGTGTGCCGAGAGTGACGTGTCCGCAGTGCGGCGTGCGCAAGGTGGCGACGCCGTGGGCGCGCGCGGGATCGGGCTTCACGCAGTTGTTTGAGGCCTTCATGCTGACGCTGGCCAAGGCGATGCCGATCGCCAATGCGGCGCGGTTGCTCGGCGAGCACGATACGCGCTTGTGGCGCATCGTCGAGCATTATGTCTGGCGGGCGGTCGAGAAGCTGGACTTGTCGGAGGTGCGGCGCATCGCCGCCGATGAGACTTCGGCGCGGCGCGGCCACGATTACATCAGCCTGTTCGTCGACATGGCGCGGCGCAAGGTGGTCTACGTCGCCGACGGCAAGGACGCGGCGACGGTGAAGGAGTTCGCGGATTTCCTTGAGGCGCACGGCGGCAAGCGCGAGGCGGTGACCGACGCCAGCATCGACATGGGGGCTGCATTCGAGGCGGGGACCAAGGAGAACTTCCCCAACGCCGAGATCACGTTCGACAAGTTCCACGTCATCAAGCTCGCCAACGACGCGGTCGACCAGGTGCGGCGCGAGGAAGCCAGGGACACCTTTCAGATCAAGGGCCGGCGCTACATCTTCCTCAAGAACGTCGATCATCTGACGCAGGAGGAGAAGGAGGCGCTGTCGCGGTTGGAAGCGCAGAACCTGGACACGATCCAGGCGATGCAGATCCGCTTGAACCTGCAACAGCTGTTCACGATGAGCGTCAAATCGGCCCGGCGCTTCCTCGACCGCTGGAACGTCTGGGTTCAGGTGAGCGACCTCGGGCCGATGAAGAAGCTGGCCAAGACGATCATGGCCAAGGCGGACGGCATCCTCAGATCGATCGCCACCGGCCTGTCCAACGGGGTCCTGGAGGCGATCAACGGCAACGTCCAGGCCGCCAAGCGCAAGGCCAAGGGCTACCGAACCAAACGAAACCTCAAAGCCATCGTCTACCTCATCGCCGGCGACGTGCTCGCTCATTCACCCACTTGAAACAGCGACGAGCCCTCAATTGCCGACGTACAGCGAAACTTAATGAACTCGGCGGCGCGAGAACTCGAGACAAAAAGGCCGACCCGCAGGCCGCCCTGTTCCAAGAGCATTGGAGGCTTGATTGGGCCTCTCACGCTGCCGCGGCAAGCTGTGTCCGCGCCGCTTTGGGCGTATCCGTGTTTCCCCGGGCGCTTCCCGGGCATGGAGGGTAAGCAGGACACTTAGGTCATCAGTCAAGTGTCCCGCCGGCAATACGCGTAGGCAGCACGAGGCGCAGCGAGTTCCGGCAATCGCACAAGTCCATGCGCCGCGTAGAAATCGACCGCCCGTTCGTCCAGCGCATCGACGATCACCATCGAGGCCCCAACCGTGCTGGTGCTGTCGAATGCCCGCTGCAACGCGTCCGCCAAAAGGATCGCGCCCAAGCCTTGTCCCTGCCGATGTTTTGCGACGGCCAGTCGGCCGATCAAGGATGAGCGAAGCCGGCGCGTCAGCCAACGACGACAAACCACCTCCGTTGACCTGTCCGACCTCGCGGATTCGGTCGCCTTCGCGCTACAATTCCAGTGCCGCAAGCGCGTCCACAACGTCGACGAGATCATGGCGGAGATCCGTAGCGAAGAGGCTTTGTTGAGCACATCGAGCGCGCCGGCTTTGTCGCCACGAAGCGGCCGCCGCATTAAGCTTCCGCCTTTGCGTGGTTCGGAGTTGCCGAGCGGACAAACTCCTTGAGCGGCTACCTTCGGCCGCGCGGGCGCCTGATGGCCCGGGAGCCTGAGGATGACGTCCCACGGGCTCTCGCCCGGGCCGCGCATGGCGCTCAACCGGTTCGCTCAAACGACGTCGAGCCAAACCAGGCGTTCGCCGTTCGCGTCTGCATCCGGCTCAACGGCGACGCTCCCTAGCGGCAGCGTGGCGGCAATCACGCTGAAGGCGGCGGGGTGATGGTGATGCGGATCACTGCTTGACCCTACGGGCGTGTCGCGGCGCATCATTCCAGTTTTTTCGCTACCTTTTTGATCACAGAAACGGCCCTGCTTATGGTCTGATCCCTGGACATAACATCGTCCCCGTACAAATTCCCTATCGCGGGGATGATCTCGCGGTCATGTTGAGCATAGATGCCATCGTCCTCCTTAATGAAAAAGCTGACGACAGGACGACCTTTTGCCCCATGAATTGTGACATCGACCCGATAGTAATTCGACGTCTCCGAGAATATTACTTTAACATGTAAAGGAAGCGGGGTCCTTTCCCTCACCTCTGCGAAAAAGAAACCGATATCTTGTTCTTTGACCTCGCGCTCTTCGTTCGACATATGTCGCCCCCCATCTGTGTTACCTTAAAGCATCCCCCGACCGAAAAAGCCTCGATTTTTGGGCTGTCGCATTTCTCGCTAAGTGCTTGTTTCTTACTGGCGCGCCCGGAGAGATTCGAACTCCCGACCCCCAAATTCGTAGTCTGGTGCTCTATCCAGCTGAGCTACGGGCGCGCATTCCGTTTCCGTGGGCGGGGCAAGACCGGCCGTCGAAAACGGTGGCCGGCCTCTAACCGCTTTTGCCGGCGAGGGCAAGGGCGAATTTGCCTGCTTTTCAGGCCGCCGTGCCGGCCGGCGCCCTCAGGCCGTTCGGCGCCCGGGCGGCGTCATGTTCGAGGGGCCGGGTCGGCGACCTCGTTCGCCACTGGCGGCGGCGACATCGATCGGCGTTTCGGAGGATGGCGCTTCCCCAGACCGGCTGACCATGACGCTGCAGCGATCCGGTCGTTCAGCAGGGCGTCCAAACGGACGGGTTGGCGTCATACGCGCCAACGCCGACGGCGTCGGCCATGCCAAAAATGGCGGACATGCGCGGCAATTGCCGGACCGCAAATCTCTCGGGTCCAGGCTCGAGCCGCACTGCACATATCAGAGTCGGCAGTCGGCCGGTTTCGAAACGCATCGCCACGCAGGCCGGGAGGCCAGTCAACGCCGCCGGCGGCGGACAGGCGCCGCCTTTCAATCGGCGACTCCCGGTCACGCCATGCAACCTGCCGGGTCCGATCTTGCCGCCCGTTTGGTCTTGCCTGTTCCTGCCTGATAACAGCCTGTTACGTGCCTGTTAATTGCCTGTTCCGGCCCCGCTCAGCGCCCTGTTTCGCCGCCGCTTACGGCCACAACCGTGACGTTGTACTTGTACTAACACCATGATATTGGGCGGTTTTCCTGACCAGGGGGCGGCCGGGGGCGGCCACAGCAAAAAAAAACCGCCCTGCTATACCTCGTCTAAGCGACAACCCGAAAATTGGCGCGGTGGATCACGCGGAAATTGTCGCTGATTTCGGGCGCTGAACCGCTTCCAGTGTTTGGGCACGGTTTGGCTTAGGAATTTGACGATCTCTCGGCGGAACTCGCGGAAGGTCTTGTAATCCCGATTGTGGGTGACGTTTTCGTGCATCAAGGCCCATAGTCGTTCGATGGGATCGAGATGGGGGCAGTAAGGCGGAATGAAGTGGAGCACGATCTTGCGCCCCGCCATCGCAAGCCACTCTTTAACGACGTTGGCGTGATGATAGCTGGCGTTGTCGACAAAGACATGGATGAGACGCATCGCAGTATGCGTGCCTTCGATCTGGCCCAAGAGCTTGATGAAACTCTCCGCGCTGACCTTCTCGGCCACGACGATCTGCGTCTGGCCGGTTTCCAGATTGATGGCGCCATGGATGTTCAGTCGCTGGCGGCCGGTCGTCTGCTCCACTGCGACGGCGACCTCCTTGCGCGCCCAGCAGCCAACCGGCCTGACCTGATGGGTCGGATGGACCGCATCGACGAAAGCGACCGCCTCGTCTAAGCCCATCGTATTGAGCAGGTTCTCGTATCCGTCGATAAAGGCCTGCTGCCTGGCGTCGTTGAGACCGCGCGGCATGGCTTCCGGCTTGCGATAGAGGAAGCCCAAGCGGTGCAGCAAGGCGATCAGCCCTGACCGGCTGTAGCTCACCCGAAAGGTCCGCTGCAGAAAGGCCCCGATCTTTCGAATGCTGCGGGGGCAATGGGCGTCGACCCAAGCGCTCAACGCTTTTTCCTGCTCGCGGCTGAGCCGGCCGCTGCTGCCCTCATGGCCAAAGCTCTTCAGCCCTTCGACGTCGCCGCGCTCGTAGGCCCGATGCCAATCGCGAACCGTGTCGTCGTCCAGCAGCAAAGCCGCCGCGACGCGCTCGCAGCTCCAGTCCTGGTCGAGAAGCACGATGGCGTTCGCTCGGCGGGCCACGCGATGCTCCGCAAGGCCGTCGCGCGCAAGCCTAGTCAGGGCTCGCCGGTCGTCAACTGAGAGAAATCCACCGCGAATCACATCCCCAGACGAATCCTGTTCGTCCGCAACGTCAAGCGGTTTCTCGGCTTCTCAATAAATCGCAGTATAACAGGCAGCTGGAAGGCCGGCGGCCCGCGTCTCAGGATCGACGTAGGCGACCGAACGCGAAATCCGGTGAGCAGGCCGCCCGTAGGGAAGGGTGGTCGGCGAGCCGCGCTCCGGCCGCGTCACACCGCGAGAGCGAAGCGGCGGGCGACCACGTCCGCCGCGCGCGCCTCGGCGACCGTAAGCGACCCGCCGTTGGCGGAACGGGCGCTCTTCACCGCCAGCGCCAGCTTATCCGGGCCGTCGAACGGCTCGAGGTCGCCCCCGCCGTTCGACAGGCGGCGTCGCATCGCTGCCTGCGTCTCGTCGTCGGCGAAGGCCACCGCCTGCATCAGCGCGAGGGCCGGACGGGGCGCATTGGACGAGCGGGCCAGCCGGTAGGCGTTGAGGAAACGCTTGGCCGCGCGCGGGGAACCCGCGGCGAGCGGCGCGAGCGCGGTCAGGAGCCCTGCCTCCGCACTGGTCAGCGGCTCAGACAGCGCCCTCGCGATCGCCGGATCCGGGGACGGCGACATCGGCTCTTGGCTGGTCGTAAGCAGGCGCGCGATCAGGCGTTCGCCGTCGACGCCCAAGCGGCCCGGCAGGTTGACGACGACCTGCAGCCACTTGTCGAACCGGCGTCGCGCCTCGCCCCTGCCGCCAAGCGGGTCGACCAGTCGCGCCGGATCGAACGCCAGGACGCCGACCGCGCCCGCCCCGATCGCGCTCTGGGCCGCGTCGATCCAGGCGATCGCCGCCGCCGGGGGCAGGGCGTCGAGATTGTCGACGACAAAGATCAGGCGCTCCGGGGCCCCCGACGCCGGGCCCTCGCTCATTCGCTGGCCGAGCGCGGCGAGGAAGCCCCGCGCCGCGGCGGCATGGCTTTGGCGCGCGTCGAGGAAGTCCGGTCCCGGCGCGCGCGTCTGCGCCTTGCCGCCGACGCGGCGCGCTGCGGCCTCGGCGTGTCTCGCGGCGGCCTCGGCGTCCGCCGACAGCGCCGCGACCCGCTGACTGAGCCTTGCGACGCGGTTGTCGAGATCGCGCCGGCGGTCGCGAACGTCGAGGTTGAGGAATTGCGCGCCGCGTAGCAACAGGCCCGCGAAGCCGATCGCCCGCCAGAGGTTAAGCGCCAAGGCGAGGGCGCCGAGGACATAGAGGACCTTGGCGGCGGTCTCGAACCAGGCGCCATGGGAGGCGATCCAGCCGGTGGCCTTGGTCGTCGAATCGGTCACGAACTGCCCGGCCGCGCTCGGGACCTGGATCGAGCCCAGCGCTTCCTGGCCGTGCAGGAGATGGATGAGAAAGCCGAGGACGAACGCGACAATCGACCAGAGTATGAGTTTCCGCTGGCCGCGGATACGCCCAGATCGCCCTGACGGCGACGCCGAGCCGGCCGGCGGAGCGCATGCTGGCGACGTCGCGGACGAGGTCGCGGTAGCTTGCGCCGGCGTCGGACCGGCGAGGTCGAACCGGCGCAGGCGCGCGTCGATGGCGGCGCGGCGCGCCCGGACGAAGACGTCGACGCGCGAACCCGGCGTCTCGAACAGGAGCGCGTCCGCCAGGCGGGCGCGCGCGCGCCTCGGCCTCGTCGCGCTGCGCCCGTTCGGCCTCGAGACGTCTGACGATCTCCTCGTGCCGGTCGGACGCCGCCTTGGCGGCGCGCAGCGGGTCGCCTCCGGCATGGGCCGATTCGTCGAGCAGCGGCGGCATAGTCGACACCGCCGGCGTCGCGATCGAGCGCGGCGTAGGCGGCGCTTGCGAGCGCGACAGGCGCCTCGGCCTCGTCGGCCGCGTCGACGCGCGCGACGACGACCCGCGTCAGCGCGGCCCGCCTAGCCGGCAAGCGCTCGCCGACGATGTCTGAGCCAGTCGGTTGAGGGCGAAGGTCTTGCCGGCGCCGCCCGGCCCCGCGATCGCGGCCAGGAACGGCGTTTGCACCTTATCCGCGATGCAGAGTTGGGCGAGCGGCTGCACGAGCCGGCCGGCTTCCAGCACGTCCGCGCCTTCGGCGGCGTCGGACAGGAAAATCGGCTGGAGGAGCGGGGCCGGCTCGGCAATCGGCGCGGGCGATGCGGGCGTCCGTCGGGGCGGCCGAGGCCAGCGTGCGGCGTCCGAGCCGGCGCGCCGCCGCCGAGCAGGCGAACTCTGGCTGTTTGGCTGATCTCAGACACTCGACTTTCCTCGACCTTACGCCCGTTCCGGTTGGCCAGCCCAGCGATTCCCGCTCAGGATCGGTCCCGGTTGTTACACCGGTCAACCCATTCCGAAGTCAAGTCAGAACCGGCGACGGGGACTTTGATCGCACGCGTTTGACGGTTTCGCCGACCTTCGGCTCTGTCGCCGGTCGGCCGGGGAACAGCGGCGCTGGCCGGCGAGGCGATCGCGTGATTGCGCATGGAGCGGAGCCGCGCATCCGTGATATGGCGAACCAGATCCCTCACAATGGAGCCCCGACGTGTCCCTCTTCGCCCCGCCGACGCCCGACGCCCTGCCGATCTGGTTCGTCGCGCCGGACAACTGGGACAGGGTGAAGGCCGAGATCGGCGGGCCGGCCTCGGCCTTCGCCGAGCGCTGCGGCTTCAAGCCGAAGGCCGGACAGGTGCAACTCGTTCCGGACGAGGACGGAGCGCTTGCGGGCGTGCTGTTCGGCGTCGATGGCGGCCGGATCGCCGAAGCGCGATCCGCTGGCGGCCGGCAAGCTGGCGACGAGTCTGCCCGACGGCGTCTATCGCTTCGCCAATCCGCCCGCCGACGCCGGCCTCGCCGCGCTCGGCTTCCTGATCGGGCTCTATCGCTACGACCGCTTCAAGGCCGACCCGGCCGACAAACCCCGGCTCGTCGCGCCCGCCGGCGTCGATGCGGCGCGAATCGAGCAGATCGCCGCGGCCGTCGCGTTCGGCCGCGATCTCGTCAACGCTCCGGCCAACGCGCTCGGGCCCGATGCGCTCGAACAGGCGGCGGTCGAAGCTCGCCGAGAGCTTCGGCGCCGGCGTCAGCATCGTGCGCGGCGGCGAGCTCCTGGCCGAGAACTTTCCGCTCGTTCACGCCGTCGGACGGGCCGCCGCAGAGCCGCCGAGGATCGTCGATTTCGTCTGGGGACGGGGCGACGCGCCAAAGGTCACGCTGGTCGGAAAGGGGGTCACTTTCGACAGCGGCGGCCTCGACATCAAGCCCGCCGCCGGCATGGAGTTGATGAAGAAGGACATGGGCGGCGCGGCGACGGCGCTGACGCTGGCGCGGCTGGTGATGGAGATGGACCTCGACGTCCGTCTCAGGACGGTCGTCCCGATCGTCGAAAACGCGATCTCCGGCGCCGGCGATGCGGCCCGGCGATGTGATCGTCAGCCGCAAGGGCCTGGCGGTCGAGATCGGCAACACCGACGCGGAGGGGCGGCTGATCCTCGCCGACGCGCTGGCGCTCGCCGACGAGGAGGCGCCGGATCTCTTGATCGATTTCGCCACCCTCACCGGGGCGGCGCGGGTGGCGCTCGGGCCCGACCTGCCGCCCTTCTATACCGACGACGACGCGCTCGCCGCGGCGATCGCCGACCACGCCGGGCGCGCCGCGCGATCCGCTCTGGCGCATGCCGCTGTGGCGTCCGTACGATGCGATGATCGACGGGACGGTCGGCGACGTCAGCAATTCCGGGACCGGCGCGGGCCAGGCCGGGCTCGATCACGGCGGCGCTGTTTCTCCGCCGCTTCGTCGAGAAGGCCAAGAGCTGGGTCGCATTTCGACGTCTACGCCTGGAACCCGAAGGCCCGCGCCCACGGGCCGGCGGGCGGCGAGATCCAGGCGGCGCGCGCGCTGTTCGAGCTTTTGAGCGAGCGCTACCCGAGGCGATGAGGGCGAGGGCGGTCAACGCCCCCTTTATCAACTCTTATCGGCCGGCCATCATGTATTCAAAGGGTTGCAGGCCGTCTTAGCGGCGGCCCGGGCCGGCAAGGTTTGGCGTCACGACCAACGGTCGGTTGATCAGGATCGGATGGGCGCCAATGGCGTCGAGCAGCGCGTCGTCGGAGAGCGACGGATCGCCGAGGCCAAGCTCGTGAAAGGGCGCGCCCTTTCCTGCAGGATCTGGCGCACGGTCAGCCCGGCGGTGTCGCAGAGAGTGAACGCGAAATCCATAACCGGAGCGCCTGGCGCTGCATATTCGTCCCAGCTCTTCGAGCGCAAGTCGTCGGTCGGGAAGTCGAAACTTTCGAGCACTCTGAGCGCGAAAGGGTTGACCTCCCCCTTGCGGTGACTTCCGGCTGAGCAGGCACGGAAACGCCCTGTGCCCAGTGTCCTCAGTAGGCTCTCGGCGATGATCGATCGCGCGCTGTTTCCCCGCGCACAGGAACAGGACATTGAGCATACGCTCAGCCATGAGCAGCCTTCTTCGGCGGGCAGCATGGGGTAAGGTCGGCAATCAAGGGAGCGCACAAGTCGGCGCGCCCTCCGCAGCAGTCCTTGACCAGGAACAGCGTGACCTCCCGCAAACGGTCGAGGTCCGCGCGATAGATGATCGAACGGCTATGTCGTTCGCCAATGATCAGCTTCGCCCTGGAGAGGACCGCCAGATGCGCCGACATGGTGTTCTGGGGGACTTCGATGAGGCGCGCCAATTCGCCAGCAGGAACGCCTTCCGGCTCCCGCGCGACCAGCAGTCGGAACGTTTCCAGCCGGGTCGACTGCGCAAGCGCCGCCAGTGCGGCTATGGCTTCTGTTTCATCCATATATCCAGAGTATCGGATTTGCGGAGAATTACAAGGCCGTTTCGCTGGCCAGCAGCTCCCCGCATTCTGAAATGCGCGCCCGGCGCCCACAGTCATCACCGACGATACCGTTGAAGCCGCGCGAAGCTCGCTGGTCGCGGGGTGTCATAGCGCCTACGCCAAACCCGCCGAGTCCGGTTTTCGCAAGCTCGCATACACGAACGGGTGAGTGCTAAGTCTTAAGCGGCTCAAATCACGGGCTTACAACAAAACTCCAATGGGCCGGCCTGCACGAAGACCCAGTCACGATAACTGCGACGCGGAACCCTGCGCGAGCCGCTGAGGCCGCTCGTCGCCGTTCCCGTCATCGTAATCCGTTCGGAGCTTGTCATGTCGCGCATTTCACAGCGCGTGCCGTCGCCTGGCCTTCTCCTCGTCGCTTGTGGAGAAAGAGGTCGCGCTCTGCTCGATGTGGGACCTTGGGCCCTCCATTCGCCCCCCAAAGGGCCGAAAAGCCTCGAAATCAGGCCGTTCTCAAAATGAGGGGATTCCTGAGGATCCAGGCGCAACGCCAACGCCGTTGATAGCTACCGCAAGTCTGTCGGGCTTGCTTTATTATGCGGCGGCGTATTGGCTTTATATCATCGCCTTGCGCTCAACCCCGGCTGCGGTTGCAGTAAGCTAGTTCCATGTCATTCCCGCTCGGCGTCGGGCTTTGAGCGCGGGTCGGATGAAGGGAGTTCTTGCTCGTCTAGTCCGCCAAATAGCAATCGAGAAACTCCGTCATCTAGCAGCCTGTCGGACTGGGGGTCTTTCGAGACGCGCAACACATTGATATTGTGACGTTTTGTGTTTATAAGAAAAGACGAAAACATCAATGATATCAATGGGTATATCGTTAAGTCCGACAGGCTCCTAGCGATCAAAGCCACACTAGCCGCCGCCTTGACAATCGGTAATTCGGCAATTACAGAAATAACGAAGCGAGGAACCGATGACCGCGGCAACTTCAGACGGCCAGATCGCCCGCTATGCGGATATCCTCGGCGCGCTTGGCGCGGAACCGAGGCTGCGGATCGTGCGCCTCTTGCTGTCGGCGCATCCCGAAGGGCTTGTGGTCGGGGAAATCGGGTCAGAGCTCGACATCCCGCCGTCGACCCTCTCGCATCACCTCGACAAGTTGAAGAACGAGGAGCTTGTTTCGGTGCGCCGCGAAAGCACGTTCCTTCGCTACACCGCCAACACGCAAGCGCTCCAGGAGATTGTCGGATTCCTGTTCGCCGAGTGCTGCACCCGAAACAAGGCGATCCGCCCCGAAGACATCACCCGCGCTCATCAATAGGAGAGAACTCTTGCCGGAGACCAACATCAAAGAGGTTGTGCGTGAACGGTACGCCGAAGCCGCCCGCACCGTGCGCGCCCCGGATTCCTGCTGCGGAGGCGCGGCATGCGGCGCCGACGCGGCGCTCGCTGGCGTCAGCGCGATCACCGGCAATCTTTATTCTGACCACGAAACCGGCGTCTTGCCGGAAGAGGCGGTGCTGGCGTCCCTCGGGTGTGGCAATCCGACCGCGCTCGCCGAACTGAAGGAGGGTGAGACGGTCCTCGACCTCGGCTCGGGCGGCGGCATCGATGTGCTGCTCTCGGCGCGGCGCGTCGGTCCTAGAGGCAAGGCCTACGGCGTCGACATGACCGACGACATGCTGGCGCTGGCCCGCGAGAACCAGCGGAAGGCGGGCGCGGGCAATGTCGAATTCCTCAAGGGCGACATCGAGCAGATCCCGCTCCCCGACAATTCGGTCGACGTCATCATTTCGAACTGCGTCATCAACCTGTCGGCCGACAAGGATCGGGTGCTGCATGAGGCGTTCCGGGTGCTGAAGCCGGGTGGGCGCTTCGCCGTCTCAGACGTCGTCACCCGCGGGGCCGTTCCAGAGGCGCTGCGCCGCGACATGTTGCTCTGGGTTGGCTGCATAGCCGGGGCGCTCGAAGAGGATGAGTACCGGATGAAGCTTGCCGCTGCGGGTTTCGAAGCGATCGGCGTCGAGCCGACCCGCGTCTACAAGGTCGACGACGCGCGCGAATTCCTGTCGGGCAAGGGAGTCGATGTGGACGCCATTGCTCCCGCTGTCGACGGCAAGTTCATGAGCGCGTTCGTGCGCGCCAAGAAGCCCGGCCAAGGCGCGGCGGGGGCGAACGGCGCCCGCTGCGCTCCGATCTGCTGCGGGAACTAGAGCGGCTTTCGATCTAGCTGGCTGGGGCGCTCTTCCGCGGCGATTCTTCGGCGCCATCGTCGCGCTTTGTGTGCTCGCCCTGCGGGCGGCGAAGGCCGATGTACAAAAGGCAGCCACGCCCCGGATGGCGAGGACGCCGCGACTGCTGACGATCCCTACCGCCATCGTCGTTGCGAGGTCAACGCGCGCACGAACTGTTGAATCGCTCACGCTCGTAACCTCCGCCAATCGGGCGGCCGGTCGGGGCGAGGACGTCTTTGCGCGCGCTCGAACGTGCCGACGCCGGACATCGAAAAGGCTCAGACGCCGCTGCGCAGTCTCACGCAAAGATCTTGTCGACGTTCCGCGCCAGAGTGTGAGATGGCGAATGCCGGCGACGACGTTTCGGACCTGCCGCATCGCGCGCCCTGTGGCGGAAATGTCGGCGCCTCAGCCAGTCCGACATAACAGAAACGGCCCCGACGCCGTCAGGCGGAGCGGGGCCTCGGTTCGCCTATGCGAAACCTTCTGGGATGTTGCAGATGATGGTTCGACGAGCCGACGCTTGGCCTTCGCGTCATTTCGCCGATGTAGATGTTAGCGATGTCTGAAGCGCCCTTACGCTCTGGCATATTTGAACGCCCGGCGCGCTTTGACTTCAGCATGCGCCGAAGTCAGCTTCCACTGCCCGGTGGAGTCACGCTCACCCCACTTTCTGCCGCGCCCTACGGCTTCGGCTCAGGATCGTCGCCGTGCTGGACCTGAAATCCTTCATGACGACTTGGTGACAGTCTTGTCCTGATCTTTGTGACTGTCAAATGAATTCTCGGCAAGCCGCCGATCTGTCCCGGGGCAAAATGCGCCCTTGCCTACGGTCGCCTGGACATCCGCGTGCGGTCAATAACCCCAACGGCGCCATTCTCCGGCGCGAACGGCAGGCCAACTGGCGCGTGCTTCAGTCCGACAAAGCCGATGAAGCGAGCGACGCATGGCGCCTCGGCGGCCCAGAAGCCGAAGCCATGCCCGTCGATATGGCTCCGGAGCCTCGCGGCCTCCGCGTCGCTGTCTTCCGGGCTGAGCGTTCCGGGCCAGTAGCGGCGCACCTCCAGATTCGCGTTCAGCGCCGCGTAGGGAGCGCTGTCCTCCTCCCCCGAGGGCCGGAGAATCAGGCGAGGCGTCTTGATGACGAAGGTCGACATGTGAGTACCATTTGTAAGCGCTGCGGTCGATCGACGACGAGCGAACTCGGCTCCCAACGCGGCTCCCCAAGAGGCGGGTCGGCCGGGGCGGCGCAGCTTATGGAGGCTTCAGAAACCTCAAATAGAACGCTGCAAACACCAGCACTATGCCGATGTTCGCCATCAACCTTTCCCACAGGCGATTGCGGAAGAACAACAAATCGACGCAAACGACAGCGGCGATCAGCGCTGCGACGAAAAGCGCGATAGATAGGCTCCTGGTCAACTCCACCTCCCGCTCAAGGGCTTCGTCCCAGTCCATCGGTTGTGGAAAATCCTGAGCCGGTTCCTTTCCTCCTCGTCCTGACCCTCGGACTTTTGATCCGGGGGTGTCCAACGACGTTCCAGCGCGCGAACGTCCTGCTCAAGGGATCATCCTTCCGGGCCTATCCGGTTAACGCAGCCGCCCACTCTATATACACGGACCCGCGCCGTATCAGCCGTTCGCGGCTTGGAAGGCGCCCCTGACGAAGCCGCCGACAGAACGTTGTGAAGAGCGGATCGCGGTCCAAGCCGCCGCCTTGAGCGTCTGCGTCGCGGAAAGACCCGCGCTTCGCTGTTCAGCGGCATCGGTTCGCGCGGGAGCGTGCGGGTTCACCGTGGCCGAAAGGCCCCCAAGACCGTGTGCGACAAAACCAATATTCGAAGCGGCCTGGACGCACGCCATCCAAGGACTATGGAGAGCGGTCTGCGCGCTCCTTTGCTTCGCGCGACGTGAGCATTCTCACAGCGTCCACGAAAGAGATCGGGTAAAAGCGACCGGGTGGACGGAGCCGAGGCGAAAAGATCGCGTCGACTTCACGTTTGCGGGGGAAGCCCATGTTGGCCTACTACTACGCACTTATCAGCAATCCGTGCGAGCGTACCGTAAAGGAATTGTTGGATTACGTGCGGATTAATCCTGAGCGTCTGTATACATTGGAGAATGAGATTCGCGGGCAATGCAACGCGCTGTCGCCATCGCTTCATTCAACTCCGATGATGACTATGCAGCAGAAGCTGAAGCGTTCATGCTTGAGCTCGACCAGCGGACTTTTCACTAGGATGAGCTCATGACAACCCTCACCTTCGTGGACGGCAGCGCCGGGCAAATAGGGGCGTTCGGCGAGGGCATCGGCGACGGATCGCCAAAAAAGCGGACATGGCGGTGCAGACGCTCTTATAGCGCTAGCTGTTGGTCAAAGCAGAAACCGTCCTCCTCGTCATGGCCGGGCTCGTATGGGGGGCTGGTTGTCAAGGGCGAAATTGGCATCCTCCTTCGAATGAAGAGCGGCGGCGGGCCTCGTCGGCCGGCCGGCGCGACGCTCCGAGGCGTCGAGCTCTTGGATGCGAGAATTTCGAGCGTGAGGGCCGGTCAAGGACGGCCCGGAGGGCCGCGGCGAAGCCGCTTCAGTCCTTGAGGGGCCCTCAGGCTCGGAACAAGATTGTCCAAGAGGTCGACGCCGGCTGGCGCTCATCGCGGGTCTCTTGACCAGACGCGCTGCCCGCCCTGGGGCGGCGACGCTTCGAGGGTCCGCCGGTGCGCTGACTTGAGGCCAAGGATTTCGACGGCGACGGTCGACAGCCGATCCAAGGCGGTTCCCCTCTGCTTGAGGCCACGCATGGCCTCACAAGCTCGTATCCGGCGGCGCTCGGCTCGGGCCGAGCGCCAGACCATGATGCCCTTTGCGTCAGGGGCCAGGTGGGGAACCAAGGGGGCAGGACCAATCTTGACGGCGGCGTTTTTGAGCCACAGCCCGGCACGGCATCCTGCCCACCTTGGAGGGTTGCAGACGTCAGCATCGCTCTGTCGCCTGATCCTTGTGTCGACGTGTCCATCGAAGTCTTGATCGCCCTTACGCTACGGCCAGACGCGCGCCCTCGGGAACGACCCCGGCCTCGACGTAGCGCCACAGGGCCACCAGCAGCTTGCGCGCCAGGGCGACGGCCATGATCTTCTTCATCCAGCCCTTGGCGCCGCCGGTGCGCGCGACGAACCAGCGGGTCAGCGCGCTCTGCGGCTGAAAGATCGTCCAGCGCCACATCAATTGGGTGAGCATGCGGGTCAGAGGCCCGCGATCCCCGCTGGGATTGAGCGGAAGCTTCGATCTGGACGGAGCGCATGACGTCGGCGCTGGACAACGGCGTCAAGGGAGGCAAGTGGTTCTCGTTGATTGACAAGGCCATCCGGCCCACGACGCTCGACATTGCGTGGCGCATGCGGCCCAACTCGTCGAGGCCTAGAACGGAGGTCAAGCCGTCGCGCCGCAGATAGGCGGCGTGGTCGATCAGCCGTTCGTCGAAGCCGTCGTTCCCGAACCGGTCGAGATGCCAGGCGAGCCAGCGGACCAGGTCGCGCGGCGTCGAGTAGAGTCCGCCGGACCCGACGATCACGTCGCCGGTCGGGACGAGCGGCAGGGGTTCGCCGTTGAAGCCGTGTCCCTGCATCAGGCGCGACGCCTGGTCCGCGGCAGGTGCGAACGACGTGTCGGAGAGGCCCAGAGGTATCAGCACGCGCTCGGCGAGCAGGTTCGGGTAGGGCTTGCCCGCTGCGGCGGACAGCGCGGCAACGAGCAGGTCGAAGCCGAAGTTGGAATAGGAGACCGCCGTTCCCGGCGGAAACAGGAGCGGGTTCGCCTTCAGCCAAGCCGCGAAGGCGGCCTTGGTGATGTTGCGGAACGGGTCGTCCGGCGGGCCCGGCGCGTGCGGAACCTCGCGGGGAAGTCCGGCGGAATGGGTCGCGAGGTCGATCAGTCGGATCGGCCGTTCTCCGCCCGTCCCTTGTGCGAACTCGGGAACGAATTTGGCGAGCGGATCGGCGAGGCCGACTTTTCCTTCCGCGGCGAGGCTCGCGAGGACCTGGCCGGTGAACGCCTTGGTGATCGAGCCGATGCGGAAGACGGTCGCGCCATCGGGTTCGGCGTCCGAACCCGCGGCGCGACGCCCGAACCCGTAGATGGACGTCTCGCCGTTCCGCACGACGCCGATCACGAGCGCGGGGACCTTCAGCGTCAGGAACAGGATCTGCCCGGTGAAGCCGACGGTTTCGTCGAGCAGCGCAAAGTCCGCCCGCGCGGGACGCGGCCACGGCGCCGCCGCGCCCGCGAGGAGCCCGAGCGCCTCGCGACGGCGAAAGGCGGTCGCGGACGAACGCTCGAGCAGAAGGCCTTTTCGCCCAGCCATTACCGGGCCTCCTCACCCGCAAATTCGGCCGATCCGGTCCGATGTCTCAGGTATCATTCTGGCTCAGCCCGCGCTCCGCCACCGGCCGGCCCGCACAGCCTGCGAGGTCTCAAGTCCCCGTATGGGAGGGCGCGGCTTTCGTTGCCCTTTCCCTCAAGAGACGAGACGGCGCCACCACGAGACGTGCGATGCGACTGGCGCCGCGATCTTGTCCACGGTCGCCTGCCTGGAATCGGGGACGATGCCGGCCTTTGCCTTCCTGTCATCGAGGTCAGCCGCCACGCGTGCAGAGGATTCACCCGGGTCGCCCGCGTGCTCTTCGCATTCGCCCTGCCGCTTGTCTTCGCCGTTCGAGGCGCCTTTGCCAGGCGATCGCAGCAGGTTTCGCAGCTCGGCCTGAAGGGCTTCAAAGGCGACGACGATCTCCCTGGTCGTCGCCGGTTCGGGCGTTTCATCGGCTCTTGTAACGCTGCCGGGCTCCGGCGCGGGCTCCTGCTTCGAAGGCGCCGACCGGGAGTCCGGCTTCCTCTCTTCGAAGACACGGAACAAGTCGTACGGGTCGATCGCGTATGCGCCATCGTTGGTCTTCCGCGCGGGTAGGGCGCCCTCCTGGATCGCGCGCCAAATGTCGACTTTGCTGGTTGCGGTCTTCTCAGCGGCTTCAACGAAACTTCAAAACAACCATGGCGCTGCCATCCGTCATGACATTGCGTAACCTCGCAGCGGTTAACCAAGCGCTAACTCCCTCATGGACACCCGGAGTAATTTGTTCATTCGCGCGATACGGTAGAGCAAGACTGTGTCTCCTTCGCGCTCAAGGTCGCATCCGAGATGCAAGGTCAAGGCGAGTAAGAGGATCGGTTTTGCTCCGTCGAAGGCCGACGGGCCGCGATGACCAGTACGTGGGGAACCCTCAAGCCATCAATACGTTTGGAGCGCATGGAGGCGATGGACATGCGACTTCGGATGCTGATCGGCGGCATTGCGCTGATCGCCGGCTCGGCGTTCGCCCAGACGCCCAATGCGACGCAAACCCCAAGTCAGATTGCCTCTGCGGCCGAGCCGACAGCGCCGGCCGAGAACCTGAGCGACAGATTGAACAAGTCTAACGGCGTCATTCATCCGAAGGAGGTGGACCCGGCCATCGAGAAGCCGGCGCCCCAAGCGCGAGACCCGAACGTGCTGCCGCCACCAGGGACATCGGGCGGCGCCCCGCGCCGCGAGCCGAAATAAGCCTCCGCGCGTTGATCATCTTCCGACGAATGCCGGCCGGCCATAACGACCTGTTGGCCTCGAGACGGCGAGCCAGCCGAGCGCCGCTCACCGCTGCGTGAAATAGGCCGGGATGGCGCCGGTGAGAAAGTCCTCGCGCTTCGGAGCGAAGAAGTCGATCACCTCGGTGTCCTCCGGGAAGAAGGCTTCGTGCTCCACTCCGCCGGGAATGACAGCGACGTCTCCGGGCCTGATCGTTCGCTCTTCGGTGGCGATCCGCAGTCTGATCGCGCCTTTCATCACCCAAACGAACTGCTCATGCGGATGCTGGTGAGCCGCGGCGTGCGCGCCGGCCTTCATGCTCCAATGCACCAGCGTACCCTGCGTTCCGGATATCACGCGGCGACTGATCTTGTCGGTAATCTGCTCTTCGGGCACTGACTCCAGCTTGTCGAAACCCTCGATCATCGTCATCGCGTTTTCCTCCCTTTGGTGTGCAGTCAAGGAAGACCGCTCCGGCGTTGGATGCTGTCGGAGTACACCGGTGTCGTCTACCGCGATGTGCAGGCCCGTCTCGTTGACGGCGGAGTCGAGGTGGCGGGCCAGCGCCTCGACTCTGAAAGAATCATTGTCGCGACGGGCGCACGTCCGGGACTGCCTGGGAGTCCGGGAATTGCCGACGTGTCACCGCTCGACAGCACGACTGCGCTCGCCCTGACCGAACGCACGTCAAAGGCCGGCGTCTATGCCGCCGGCGACGTGACTGGAAAAGATCAGTTCTTCCGCCGAGGCCGATGCAAGCGCGCGGACGCGCCTCGTCGAAGTCGAGCGCAAGATCGCCAGTCTACTAGCGCTGAAAGCGAAACTCGGCCGCCGCTTGATCGAGCAGTGCGCTTGCGGCACGGTTGCCGTACGCCAGGTGATCGAAACCCTCGCCGAGCGCAGCCGCCAGCACGGGCGCCTCGACTAGAGATCAAGCGAATCGACGTCGGCGAAGTCGACTGCATAGTCGTCATGTGGGTTACCCCCGCCAAGACTTTCGCTCATGAAATATCCTAGCGAGGCCCACCGCTTTCCCCGACGCGGGCTCAACCGCCGGAGCCGTTTGGAATCGCTACGACGGATCGCCGCGACGAAGGCGACCCGGGCGGGGATGAGGGTTCCCCTTTAATCGTCAGACGCCTCGGGCAGCCGATCACCCGCCGGTCACGCTCATATGACGCGCCACGGCCGCGCCGACAGGGGTTCGTTCGATCATGAAGTCATGGCCTTTCGGCTTGCGGGCGATGGCCTCGCGGATTGCCGCATTGAGGAGGTCGTTCCCCTCGGAGGCGCGCAAGGGCGTCCGCAAATCGGCCGCGTCTTCCTGCCCAAGACACATGTAAAGCGTGCCCGTGCACGTGACCCGCACGCGGTTGCAGGTCTCGCAGAAATTGTGGGTGAGAGGCGTGATGAAACCGATCAGGCCGCCGGTTTCGCGGGCTCGCACATAGCGTGCGGGTCCGCCAGTGCGATGGTCGCTCTCGTCCAGGGTGAAATGTCGCGCCAGTCGCGCGCGCACCGCGGTCAGAGGGAGGTGCTGGTCGAATCGCGCGGCTTCGATCTCGCCGAGCGGCATGACCTCGATGAAGGTGATCCCCATGTCCCGCGCGTGCGCCCATCGGACCATGGGTTCGAATTCGTCCTCGTTGACCCCTTTGAGCGCAACGACATTGATTTTCACCGCGAGTCCCGCTCGTTGCGCCGTGTCGATGCCGTTGAGCACGCGGTCGAGATCGCCGCGCCGAGTGATCGCCTTGAATCGCGCGGGATCGAGCGTGTCGAGCGACACGTTGACGCGGCGGACGCCGCAGCTCGCGAGTTCCTGGGCGAACCGCGCGAGTTGCGAGCCGTTCGTCGTCAGACGTGATCTCTTTGAAGCGTCCCGGCGTCGAGGCGCCGAGACAGCGATCGGAACAGAGCCATGATGTCGCGGCGGACGAGAGGCTCGCCGCCGGTAATTCGGATCTTGCGCGTTCCCATGTCGATGAACGCCGAGCAAAGCCGGTCCAGCTCCTCCAGCGTCAGAAGCTCGCGCCTCGGCAGGAAGGTCATCTCCTCCGCCATGCAATACGCGCAGCGGAAGTCGCAGCGATCCGTGACCGACACGCGGACATAGGTGATCGCGCGCCCAAATGGGTCGCGCAACGAGGAGCCGCCATACGTGTCGATCGTCGGTTGGCCCGCCATGCTCGTTCTCGCCGTTACTTGGAAATCGCGTTGCCGTGGTGGCGGATCAACTCGCTCACCGCGTATGAAATCGGTTCGTCACGATGAACGCCGCAGGCGGATCTCCCTGGCCCGCTTCGGCGGCGTCGGCTCGGGCGATCTCTCGTCCGAACCGACGCCGATCTGGTCGTCAGGCCTTGTACTCCCAAGACTTGAAGCTCGTGCCGCGTGCAGCGCCGGGCACGGAGGCGATCTTGCGAATGTCTCCCCAAGTCTGCTTGTAGTTGGGGATGATCAGCTCGTTGACGCCCGGCGAGACGACGTTGCCCTGGACGCCCATCGGAAAGGCGAACAACATGAAGGTCTGCTTGCGCTTGGCGGTCGGCGTCGGATACGCCATCGCCTGCGTCGCTCCGTTGTCGTTGTGGACCTCGACAAGATCGCCCGGCGGAAATGCCCAACTCCTTCATGTCGTCCGGGTTCATCTGGATGAACGGATAGGGCCAGCGACCCATGACGAAGTCGAACTCCTGGTCGAGATAGGCGCTCTGCCAGACCTGGTTGGCGCGGCCGTTGTTGATGAGGAACGCAAACTTCTTCGAACTCCTCCTCCTTGCCCGGCGCCTCGAGTCCGCGCCACGGCGCGTCCATGAACCGCGCCTTGCCGTCCTCCGTGGAGAAAACGCCGTCGGTGTAGAGGCGCTGCGTTCCGACCAGCGTGCCGTTCTCGAAGGCGGTCGCCGGCTCCTGGACGCCGTTGGTGCCCATCGCCCGCAACCGTTCATAGGTGACGAACTGGCCGCCCTTGGCGTTGACCGTGATAGCCGTCCGTGAAGGCGTCTTCCTCAGTCTTCCAATCGAAGCCCTTGAACTTGTCGGCCTCCGACGGCTTGCCCATTTCGCGGAAGACGCGCTCAAGGTTGTTGGCGAGCCGGGCCGCGATGAGGCAGTCGGGCATGGCGTCGCCCGGTGGGTCCATGTAGCGCTCCGTCAAGCGCAGCCGGCGCTCGCCGTTCATCGAGGTCAGGTTCATCTCGCCGGCCGTCGCGGCCGGCAGCCAGACGTGGCAAGCTTGACCGATCTTGCTCGGGCACGATGTCGACGTCGACCGCGAAGAGCCCGCCCTTCCCGATCGCCGCCACGATGGCTGCGACCATGGCCTTCTGATCGCCGTAGGGGACCGCGGACATCGCGTCCTTCACGAGGTCGGTCCGCTTCTTGTAGTTCTGCTTGAACCTGTCGGCGTTCAGGGTGGTCTTGTAGTGGTCGCAGGCCCAGATGTGGTGGACGCCGCCCTTGCCGTCCAGGATGAGCTGGTCGATGTAGGGCGCCGGTCGCGAGCCCGGATAGTCGGGGCGCACGTAGCCTTCCTGATGGCCGCCGAGACGCACGACGCCGCCGCCCAACTGACCGACGTTGCCGGTCGCGAGCGCAATGTTCACCAGGGCGCCGTTCGTGCGGTAGTTGTCGTTGCCCCAGATGAGGCCCTTCTCGTATCCGATCATCGTGCGGCGCCGCTTGCCGCCCTCCTTCGGCATGGCGATCCATTCGGCCGCCTTGACGATATCGGCGGGGTTTAGGCCGGTGATCTTGGCCGCGTCGTCGATCGACGTCCTGCACCCTTCGAGCGCGCCTTCGAAGCTGGTGAGATGGCCGGGCATCGCAGGCGAATCGCCGCGAGCCGGGATAGAGGGGCGGACGGGTTGCCGCCGTGCGCAACGTGCTCTTGTCGATGAAGTCCTTCTGAACCCAGCCCTTGTCGGCGATGTAGGTGAAGAGGGCGTTGAACAGGGCGAGGTCGGTGCCCGAATTGATCGCCAGATGAAGCACATTGTCCTTGCCGGCCTCGACCTCGCACGCGTTGACGCTCACCGTTCGCCGCGGATCGACGAAGATGATCCGGGCGGCGGGGTGCGCCTCATCCGGCATGAGTTTGTTCTTCTTGTCGAGCGACGCGCCCTGAAGGTTCGGGATCCAGTGATTGAGGAAGTAGTTGGTCTGGGTCTCGAGGGGGTTGGTGCCGACGGCGACGATCGTGTCGGCGAGCTCGGCGTCCTCGTAGCAATTGTTGAGTTCGCCGACGCCCATGTCGCGGGTCGCGTGCACCTCCGAATTGTAGGCGGGGCGGTTGTGGATCCGGATGTTCTTGATCTTCATCGCGCCGAAATAGAGCTTTCCGGTGCCCCAGGTGTTTTCGTAACCGCCGCCGGCGCCGCCGTGATCGAAGGCCGAGACGAACAGGCCGTCCTCGCCTTGCGCGTCGATCACCGCCGCGGTCACGCGCGCAACCAGGTCGAGCGCATCGTCCCAGCTCGTCGGCTGCATCTGGCCGTAGCGCCAGACCATCGGTTCGGTGAGACGCTGCTGCTGGGTCGAGCGCGCCTCGGAAAAGGATTCCTCGGCCATGCGCGCGCCGCGGATCGAGCGCAAGCCCCGAGTTCACGACGCAGTTCGGATCGGGCTTGATGACGAGGTGGACGTCCTTCCCGTCCTGCTTGACGATGTTGTACATCGAAGGGGCGTACCAGTTCGGCGTCATCGGCATCTGCTGCTTCGCAAGGTCGACGCCGAACTTGTTTTCGCTCGGGCGTACGCCGCCCTGATCGTTGATGCCCCAGGTGTAGGCCTTGTAGCCGCAACCGACGATGCAGAACTGGCAGGTGACGTTGTGCTCCTTCGCATCCGCCGGGATGATCGGGAGGCGATCGATATTGCGCTTGAACGTCATGGTTCAGCCCTCCAGCACGTTCGAGAGGCGGCCATAGAGAAGCTCGTCGACGCCTTCGGCGTAGATGTCGCCCTTGGCGTCGACCCGAAGCTGATATTGGGGAAGGTTCTGGGTCGCGTGACCCCAGATTTCCTGGCCGCCGTTCTCGGCGTCGAAACGCGAGTAGTGGCCGGAGCAGTTCAGCGTCCTGTCCGAGGCGTTGTAGGCGAGCGGAAAGCCCTTGTGCGGGCATGTCGTCGTGAAGCCGACGATGTCGCGGTCGGGGCCGACTCCGCCCGGGACGACCTTGCCGAGCTTCAGGAGGACGCCGGGCGCGTCCTTGTCCGGATAGGCCACCTGCAGAGGCTGGTCGGTCTTGAGCTCGCTGACGTTCGCCAGGCGGTTCGACGGATAGCGCAGCCGCGCGAGTTGCGGGCTGGCCTCCGCCCTGTGGGGCATGACGGACACGGCCGCGGCGCCGGCGGCGGCGACCGCCCCTCCCGACAGAAACCACCGACGGCCGACATCAACCTGGCGATCGCATCGCTTCATACGTTTCCTCCCATCGTTCCTGCGAACGGTGGAAGTGGAAACGCAAGCGCCATGCCGCGATTGCAGCCGAACAATACGACAGCGAAATCAATCAGTCAGGGTCGGCCTAGGCTGGCGACGTCCGGAACTCCGGACGCTTTCGCCGGCCGGATGTTCGGGAATCCGAACACGATGCGGCGCGCCGGGACGTGGGCTCCCCCGGAGGCGTCATAGGGCTCCGATGATCCATTCGGCGAAGGCGTCGCCTGCTGCTGGGAAGGCGTAAACAATTTCTTGTGAAAAACAGAATTCATGGTTATGATGTTTCGATTGGGCGCGGATGACTGCCGCGCCCGGCTGTTTGACATCCGGCCGAGTGCGCGTCGCGGATGGGCGTCTTTTGACGACCTCGCGGGCGCAGTCCCGCGTCCGATCCTCGACCCGACGAGCGCTCGCGAATACCCGCCGAAGGTCTCGAACGATCGAGTTGGAACTCGTTCCCATCCGCGCCGCCCCGACGCGATGCCTACGGGCGAACGCGGAAGTCGCCCGGGATTTCCGCCGCATGCCCTTGAAAACATTGAAAACGGGCTCGGATCCGGCGACGGCGCCGAGTCGGGTTCAGCGGTCCGCTCCCGCGCAGACCCGTGACGGAGCGGCCAATGCCCGCCCATCCCAAACACCCTGATCCGGACGATCGAAGACCGGAGGATGCAAAGCCTGACGGTCCCGGACGGAAGGCGGAACCGAAAGGCGCCGCAAGCCTCTGGAAAGTCTCATTTCCGGAGCCGAAGCAGCGGCCGTTCGTTCGCGTCCTGCCGTTGCAGGGCGGCACGAGAGTCGATCACGCGGAGACCGCGTCACCCCATCGCGCGATCGGGCTCGATCCCGTAGCGCCGCATCTTCTCCCACAGCGTCGTGCGCGAAACGTGGAGCCGTTTCGCCGCCTCGGCGAGGTGGCCGCCCGTCTCCCGGATCACCCGCAGGATCTGCTGCTTCTCCGCCGCGTCGCGCACCGCGGCGAGCGGCAGGATCGGACCGACCCCATCGACGACCGCATTGCGCAACTCGGGGAACAGATCACCGGGCATCAGCCACGGGCCGGTCCCCAGATGGACCGCCCGTTCCAGTCGATTTCGCAGCTCGCGCACATTGCCCCGCCACGGGTGGGACAGCGCAGCATCCTCCGCCATCGAGCTGACGCCGCGCAGCTCCGTATCCGCCTCCGCCGCGAACAGCGCGAAATAGCGGGCGACGAGCCACGCTATGTCTTCGGGACGCTCGCGCAGAGGCGGCAGCGCGACCGTCACCGCGTTGATGCGATAGAGCAGATCCTCCCGGAAGGCGCCGCGACGGACCTGTTCGGCCAGATCCTCGCTGGTCGCGCAGACGATGCGCGCCTTGAGCGGAATCGGGGCTTCTCCGCCGACCCGGTGGAACGACCGCTCTTCGAGCACCCGCAACAGTTTCGATTGCAGAGCGAGCGGCATCGCCGCGATCTCGTCGAGGAAGAGGATTCCGTTTCGAGCCCGCTCCGCATAGCCCAGGTGACGCTGATGGGCGCCCGAGAAGGCTCCACGTTCGTGGCCGAACACTTCGCTTTCGAGAAGCTCGGACGGGATCGCCGCGCAGTTCACCGCCATGAACGGTTCCGCGGCGCCGGTCGAGACGCCGTGCAGGAAGCGGGCGCACACCTCCTTTCCGGTCCCGGTCTCCCCGGTGAGCAGAACGGGCAACGATCGGGACGCGAGGCGCCGGAGCAGCGCTTCGATGCCGCGCATCGACGCCGAGACGCCGAGCGCGCACTGCCCGCCGTCGGCCGCCCGCAGCGACATCACGTCGCGCACCTTCTGGAACAGGATCGCCAGATCAAAAGGCTTGGTCAGATAGTCCTGCGCGCCGGCGCGCACGAGCGCCACCGCCTGATCGATCTGCCCGTAGGCGGTCATGAAAATGAAGGGCGGCGCGAGCGAACGCGCGTTCGAGACACGAAAGACCTCGTCGCCGCCCATGTCCGGCAGCCGGATGTCGCAGAGCACGAGGTCGGGGCAAAGGCCGGACATTCCGTCCACGGCGCTCTTTCCGGTCTGCCACCAGACAGCGCGCCAACCCTCGAGCTGCAGCGCCCGCTGAAGCGATTCCCCCATGATCGGATCGTCATCGACGATCGCGACGCATCCCGAGTTATTCAGCATGGATCGGCTCCGCGCAAGTCTCGCTCAGCCTGCTCACCGGGGTTGGCTCTTCCCGAAACGGCCACGTAATCCTGATGACGGTCGACAAACCCATCTCTTCCCCCAGGCAGATGAGCCCGTCCTGATCCGCAACGAGGCGCCGCACGATCCACAGTCCCAAGCCGCTTCCAATACCATGGGTTTCTTGGGAGCGGCTGACCAGCGACCTGGCGAGATCGTCCGGCAGCCCCGGACCCTGGTCGCCCACTTCGATCGTCAACGCCCCTTCCGTTGCGCGCGCCCGCAGATGGACCGCGCCGCCTGTCGGCGTGGCGGCGCACGCGTTGATCAGGAGATTGAGGATGACCTGCCGGACGCTTTCCACGTCGACGGGGACCGAACCGTGCAGGTCATTCGCCCAGGCGATCCGAAGGCGCTTTCGCGAAGCTTCCGGTTCGATGAGAAGCCGCAGATCGTCGATATCGACCGGGCGCAGCGCGTCAAGGGCGACCTCCCGCCGATACGTCACGAGGGTCGACCGCACGACGTTGCGGATATGGGTCAGACCCCGCTCGAGGAGGTTCAGGGTCGCTTCGCGCACGTCGGCGTCGTTCGCGTGACGCCGCAACGTGTCGACGGCGTTGAAAAGACCGCCGAGAGGATTGTTGACCTCGTGGGCCATGCCGGACGCAAGCTTGCCGAGGACGGCGTATTTCTCCTGGTTGGCGAGCCGGGACGCAAGCTCTTCCCGTTCATTCAGCGCGCGGGCCATCGCGTTGAGGCGTTCGAACAGCAGATCGAACTCGCGCGAGACTCGCTGCCGCTTAAACTCGGGAATCGGCGTAGCCTGTCCGGTTCGAACGCGCTCGACGAACCCGCTGAGAACGCTCAGGGGCTTGAGCATGCGCCTTATCGCGAGCGAGCCGATCGTTGCGAATCCGAGCGCGAGACAGCCGTTGACTGCGACAAGCGTCAGCAGGACCCGTTCACGCACCTGAAGCAATTCGGAGATGTCGATTTCCGCCAGAATGCGGCCGATCGGAAAGCCCTCCTCGCGAAGCGATCGCGCAAGCCACGCTCGTCCCGTCGCCGTGTCGATGACGAGGCCGTCGTCCGCCGGAAAATGTCGGGCGACTTCGGGAGGTATCGCGCTCTGCACCGGAAAACGCTTCGGGTCCGAGGCCGCGAGCACCTTGCCGTTGGGCAGCACGACGATTGCGAATTGCACCTTGAGCCCGGCGTAGCGGTGGCGCGCACGATCGAGCGCGTCGAAGGCCTCCCAAACGTCGGCGCGAACGGCCGACGGGAGCACCGCCGCCGACAGCCCGTCGAGATAGGCGCTCGTCAGGAGATGGAGGTTGGTCTCCTGGTCCGACTTCAGGCGCATCAGCACGATCTGGGAAATGATCAACGCGACGCCGATCAGGAGCGCCGCCGCGAGCAGGGGCACCTTCCAGGCGACGGGCCAACCCGCGATCGGCCCGCGAATGCTCATCACGCCTGCGCCTTCACGAAAAGCCATTTTTCGCGGGTGCCCCGATAGAGGTCGGGGTCCGCGCTGGTAAAGCCGTCGAGCGCCAGGATGGAGAGGACTTGCCGGCCGACCGGGTGCGCGGGCATGTCGATGAAAGCCGCCGAAATCGCCTTCGCCAGGGCTGTGTCGGTCGCAGACTTGAGGCCGACGATCGGGGGGAAGCCGAGCTTTTCGGACCTGTAGACGATCCGCGTCCTGTCGATCAGCTCGGGCTCGCGCTCCTGCATGACGTCCCAGACGTAGCCGTCCATGCTGCCGCTGTCTGCGAGTCCGGTCGCCACCGCCCGGACGACGTTCCGGTGCCCGTAGGTGAAGAAGGAGGTGCGGAAGAACTGCGCCGGAGCCGTATGACGGAGCGCGAGGAGATATCGAGTCACCAGGAAACCCGAGGTGCTGTCGGGGTCGGAAAACGCGTGGTCCGCGCCGCGCAGGTCGTCGAAGGACTGCGCCTTGCCCGCCTCGTTGACGATGACATACGTCTGATAACGCGGTTCATTGCGGTAGAGCGGGACCGCGAGCAGCGCTAACTGGTCCTCGTGCTGGACGTAAGGATAATCGCAGATCCAGGCTGCGTCGAGCTGCCCCGAGAGCAACAACGCCGTAATCTCCTGATAGGTGCGGCGCTTCAGCAGCTGAACCGGGCGCCCGAGGCGCTCGACGAGATACGACTGAAGCAGGGACAACAGTTGAATGTCGGAATCGAGAAACAACGGGTTGAGGCCGATGCTGACGGTCCCGGCGGCGGTCGCACGCGCCACAGGCAAGAGCAGGGCCGACGCGGCGAGGCCGGCCAGCACGTTCCGCCGCGCAAAACGCGGCTTCCGCTGGCCGCGGGACGGCGCCGACTTCGACGGCATCGCTGCTCCCTCCCAACGTTGGCGCCTTCTGGCGGCTGTGGAGCCCCCGACGTGCGCCTGATCGCACCATAAAGATGGATCCGCCTCGCGGCAAATTCCGCTCCGTGATATCGTTGTATGGACTACGACTTTGACGCCGGAGCCCCAGAACCCCGGGGCCTCGCGTCCAATGGCGGGAACCTCTCGCCGAAACAGCCGGCAGTATCCACTATCGGCTTCGGGCGGAGGACGCAGCGGGACGCACGGAAAACTTCGCGCCGCTCTCGTACCAGCCCTTCGATCGGTTGACGATCCAGACCACCGACAGCATGACGGGCACCTCGATCAGGACGCCGACGACTGTCGCCAGCGCCGCGCCCGAGTTGAAGCCGAACAGGCTGATCGCGGCGGCGACCGCCAGCTCGAAGAAGTTGCTCGCCCCGATCAGCGCGGAGGGGCCGGCGACGCAGTGCTGCTCGCCGGCGGCCCGGTTGATCAGATAGGCAAACCCGGCGTTGAAATAGACCTGGATCAGGATCGGGACCGCAAGCATCAGAATGATGAGCGGCTGCGCGATGATCTGCTCGCCCTGGAAGCCGAACAGCAGCACCAGCGTCGCCAGCAGGGCGACCAGCGACAGCGGTTGCAGCGTCGCGAGCAGGCGGCCGAGCGCCTCCGATCCGTCCGTCGCCAGCACGCGCCGGCGCACGAGCTGCGCCACGATCACCGGCACGACGATGTAGAGGACGACCGACAGGACCAGAGTGTTCCACGGAACGGAAATCGCCGACAGGCCGAGCAGCAGGCCGACGATCGGCGCGAAGGCGAACACCATGATCGTGTCGTTCAGCGCGACCTGGGTGAGCGTGAAATGCGGCTCGCCCTTCGTCAGGTTCGACCAGACGAACACCATCGCCGTGCACGGCGCGGCGGCGAGGATGATCAGGCCGGCGATATAGGAGCTGATCTGATCGGCGGGTAGCCAGGGCCGGAAGAGGTAGCCAACGAAGAAGGCGCCGAGCGCCGCCATCGAGAACGGCTTCACCGCCCAGTTGATGAACAGGGTTACGCCGATGCCCCGCCAGTGCTGGCGAACTTCGCCGAGCGCGGCGAAGTCGATCTTGATCAGCATGGGCACAATCATGAGCCAGATCAGGGCCGCCACCGGCAGGTTGACCCTGGCGATTTCCATGGCGCCGATCGCATGAAATACGCTCGGCGCGAGATGGCCCAGGGCGACGCCCGCGACGATGCACAGCGCGACCCAAACGGTGAGATAGCGTTCGAACAGGGACATTGAGGTTCCTTAAGCCGTTGCGACGCGCCGTCCGTGATCGTCGATCACGCGCTCGCCGTCTTCCTTGATGAATTGGCCGCGTTGCGGCGGCAGCAGATCGAGAACCTCTTCAGAAGGGCGGCAGAGGCGCACGCCCTTTGGCGTCACGACCAACGGTCGGTTGATCAGGACCGGATGGGCGCCGATGGCGTCGAGCAGCGCCTCGTCGGAGAGCGACGGATCGCCGAGGCCAAGCTCGTGAAAGGGCGTGCCCTTCTCGCGCAGGATCTGCCGCACGGTCATCCCTGCGCGTTCCAGCAGTTGCGTCAAGAGCAACCGCGTCGGCGGACATTTGAGATACTCGATGATGTGCGGCTCGACCCCAGAGTTGCGGATCATCGCGAGCACGTTGCGCGACGTTCCGCACGCGGGGTTATGATAGATCACGACGTCCATCACGCGACCTCCGGCCTCGGCTTCGTGGCGCCCTCGAGCTGGCCGATCTCCCGCAGTTTGGCGTTCAACGACATCCGGTCGAGGCTTCGGATCGGCAGGCTCGTGAAGGCTGAGATGCGGTTCTTGAGGTATCGGAACGCGGTCTCGAAGGCGCGCTCCTTGTCGACGTCCGAACCTTCGGCGGCCGCCGGGTCCTCGATCCCCCAGTGCGCCGTCATCGGCTGCCCGGGCCAGACCGGGCAGGCTTCGCCGGCCGCGCTGTCGCAGACGGTGAAGACGAAATCCATCTGCGGCGATCCGGGAGCGGCGAACTCGTCCCAGCTTTTCGAGCGGAAGCTCTCGGTCGAATAGCCGTGGGCGTCCAGAACCTTGAGCGCAAAGGGATTGACGGTTCCCTTGGGATGGCTTCCCGCCGAAAAGGCGTTGAACCGCCTTGCGCCATCTTCGCGCAGGATGCCTTCGGCCAGGACGGAACGGGCCGTGTTGCCGGTGCAGAGGAAGAGAACGTTGAAGACGCGGTCAGTCATGAGGCGGGCTCCGTGGCCGGGCAGCAGAGAGCTGAGATCCTCGATCAGCGGCGCGCACAGCTCCGGACGGCCTTGGCAGCGGTCCTTCAGCAGGAAGGTGACGAGCGCTCGGACGCGATCGAGATCGGAGCGATAGATGATCGACCGGCTGCGGCGCTCCCCGCGCACGAGGCCCGCGCGCGCGAGAACAGCGAGGTGCGCCGACATGGTGTTCTGCGGGACGGCCATGAGGCGCGCCGCCTCTCCGGCGGGCAGGCCGTCCGAACTCGCGGGAGACCAGGAGCCGGAACGTGTCCAGGCGGGTCAGCTGCGCCAGGGCGGCGAGGGCGGCGATGGCCTCAGAGAATTCCATGCATCCAGGATAGCGGATATGTGTGATGGTCACAAGACGCTTGATAGGCGCTCACGCGACCAGCCACTTCGCCATGTCCTCCGGCTTCGGCAGGCTGCCGGCGTGGACCACCTCGCCGTCGATCGCGACGCCGGGGGTCGCCGCGACTCCGTAGCCCACGATCTCGGCGAAGTCCGTGACCTTTTCGAGGGCGATGGCGACGCCGAGCTTCTTGGCTTCCGCCTCCGCGACCAACTCAGAGCCTGGATCGAGACGTGCACGATCAGCTGCTCCAACTGGCTCTTCGTCTGCGTCAATCGCTTTGGTTTTGGCGGCGTCGCAACAGGCCGTGCGGGCCTGAACTTCGGGGTCTGAGGCGACACAGTCGAGCTGACTTTTTCAATTGGATCGGGCTCTGCCGGCTCAAGCAAGATCGGCTCCGGAAGGACAATGGGCTGTATGCGAACTGCGGCATCACTGCTTGCTTCGTTGTCGCCAATCCATGCGGCTGAGGCTGGGATGGCGTCTTCGCCTTCCAACGGATGTTCCCCTGTATCAGGCTTAGTGCGCTCGCGATAACGGGTTGACCTTATTTCGCTTTTCGTCGCTGTGGGAGGGTTTGCCTGGTGGCTACGCGGGCCGGGTCGAGGGGCAGCGCGGCGGGAATGGCGAGGCCGGCGGCTACGAACAATTGGCGCACGTCGTCGCGCGGCGTCGGGACCTGATTGTAGGAGGGCCGACCGCCGATGATCACTTCGACGACGCAGAGACTGGCGAGCCGGTCGAGGCCTTCCTGCACGGTCAGGTCGATGTCGCGCCAGCGCTGGCGCAGGGCGTGCACCAGGAGATAGGCCAGCATGACGACGAGGGCGTGGCCGCGCGTGCGGTTCTCGTCGCGCAGATAGACCGGCCGCATCTCGAGTTGCACGGATTTGGAGTCACGGAACGTCCATTCGACGTGGGCAAGGTCCTTGTAGCGATCGTGCACGACCTCTTTGCCGACGACGGTCTTCGGCAAGTCGGTGCGTAGCGCGTAGCAGCCGTCGAGGCGCGCCGCCTCGGCCAATGCGGCCTCGTCCACCGTGACGACGACGCGCCGCTCCAGTTCGGCGACCTGGACGACCTTGTCGAGGCCGAGCGTCTCGGACTTGGCCTTCAGCCTGGCCAGTTGCGTCTTCGCCGCCGCTCGCGGATGCTCGCTCAAGTAGGCGTTGGCCGTCTCGGCAGAGGTGTGCAGCCTCGTCAGCTTGTCGGCTCGCGAAGCCGCCAGCTCCTCGGCGCGGGCGGGATTGCGGCGCACCACGTAACGCTCGCCGTCCAAGCCCTCGACCTCGGCCAGCGCGTCCTCGAACAGGTCCATCTGCAATACGCCGGCTGCGATCAGGCCGTCGATCTGCGCTTTCGTGATGGCGGTGATGTAATGAAAGCCGGCGGCGGTGATTTCGGCGCGCTGTGGGGCTTTGATCATGCCGCGGTCGCCGACGAAGGTGACCCGCTCGGCCCCGAAACGGGCGGCGGCTTTGTTGACTTGCGAAGAGAACGTCTTGACGTCGGGCGTGTTGCCTTTGAAGACCTCGATCGACAGCGGGCGACCGTCGGCGTCGGCGAGCAGGCCGATCACGATCTGACGCTTGCCCGACTTGCGATCCCGGTTGTAGCCGAACGCGGCAAAGGCGTTGTGCTCGCCTTCGAGGTATGTGCTGGTCACGTCGTAGAGAAAGACGTCGGGCGCCGAGGCCGGTTCTCTCTGAGCAAACAACCGGCTCTCGATCTCGGCTTGGTTGTCAGCCAGCCAATCCAGATTGTCGTAAAGGCCGTCCTCGTCGAACTCGACCATGCCCAGCGCCGCACCGACAGCGTGGCCGCCCGCCAGCCGAACCGCCGACAGGCGCGAGCCCTGATCGAGCACACGCGCAATGATCCGCCACAGCGCCAGCTTGCCCTGCCGATCGGAGCCCAGGGCGGCGACGACGCCGAGTTCGCGCGCCAACTGTGACAGAACCCAAACCGCCCCCACCGAGGGACCCTGCTTCAACTCCGGCCCGCTCTCGCCGGCGGACGCCAGCATGCGGCCCAAATCGCCCTTGTGTTTCAGCGCCAGCCGGATCGCCTCGACCTCTTCCGGTTTGCAGTGGGTGAGGTTGGCCAGCGTTCGATGCTTGACCTTGCCGTCCTCGCGATAGGTCTCGCGTAGCAGGTGGCGGGCGTAGGTCTTGCCGTTGAGGCGGGTGACCGAGCTGTCGACGAACATTATGGCTATATATCTTACCCAAAAACGCCTAGACTTTCAAGAGTAATATGCCAAAATTAGTGGCTACATATCAAACGCACAAATCGCCCCCAACCTATTGATTTCCAACTTTAAACTCTCGATGAGCAAGCGACTGAAGGGGGAACATCCGTTCCAACGCCGACCAGCAAAGAGCGCATCCTGAGCAAATGGGGGACGCGGCTCTTCACATCTCCGTGAGTTTCGGCGTTGAAAATCGCCGTTTGAACCAACGTTCCTCTAACGGTGGATGCCTCTAAGTGCTTGATTTCGATGGTGGGCGCACAAGGGCTCGAACCTTGGACCCGCTGATTAAGAGTAAGCTTTTGTTTACAGCATTTCAAAGGGATAGTCTGGAAACCGATTGATTTCGAGCTACGGGATCAATGGGTTACCGACAATTGAATGCAAATCCGCCTCAATGGTCCTGTTCGACAAATTCGGGAAGAACGCTGACGCCATCTGCCGGGTCGGCGAGCGCGCCGTGCGGGAGGCGAAGGAACTCGGCGTCCCGTGCCATTACATGGACCCGTCCCTGTGCGACGGCATCATCCGCGAGATGCCCGACGGCACACGCCAGCATGTCGAGTTGAAGGACGGCGTCGAGATCGTCGTCGAGACGTTCGGTCCCCGTCCCGGCTGATGGACGCCGGCTTTCCACCGGCATGGGACCTCATGTCCTTGGGGCTGTGCGCGACCGGCTCCGTGGTTCCAGGGCCAATGAGAGCCGTCTAGCCTACTGCCAAGAAGACGCCCATGCGAGTTGCCTGGCTTGGCGGACGTCGAGGAAGCATTTATAAATCCGGCGCGCGCAAGGATCAAGCGCTATGTAGCTGTCATAAATTTGCTACCGAATTTCTGACCAGTCTCCGCGTGTAAGAAACTGTGGCATCAGTTTCTTACACTTCCATAGGATCTGCGGAACCCGGCCTAGATCCATCCTAGATCCTCTCCGTCATCCCTCCCCGCGTGCTTTCTGCCGTGGGAGACGGTCATGCGTTCCTTTGTTTCCGACATCCTGACGCCGCCCAAGGGATCGCCGATCGTCAAGCTGACGGCGGTGACGTCGGCGCGTGCGATCGCCGCCATCCTCCTCGATGACGCAGGCCTCGATCCCGACAGCCTGGGCCATGGCGTGACCGTGGTCGACTCGCCGTGGGACATCGTCAGCAACGGCGTGATTGGCCTGATCGCGGACGCGCTGCTGCCTACCGACACGGTCATCGACCGGGACGACAACTTCCAGGACGGGAAGGTCTACATCTTCTCCGGAGACAACCAAACGCTCGCTGGCCGTCGGCATCAGCGAGGCGCTCCAGGCGGACGTTCCCGTCGTCGCCGTCGCGCGCTTCGACCAGTTGCCGCTCGACATCGGGAACCACGCGGACAGGCGCATCGTCTTCCCCGACCGCCTGACGGACGGCCAGCTTGGCCGCGTCGCCGCGCTGGTCTGCGGGCTGGTTCCTGGCGAAATCGTCGACACCGTCGGGCTCGGAGCCGCGATCGCGGTCCTGGATGTCGTCAAAAGGAATCCGTCGAGGCTACTCGGCGTCGCATGTCGTCGACCGATTGAGGAATGTCGTCAAGTATCGCGCGGACGCCGAGGCGAAGGCTAAGGCGGAGGCCTTGGACAAAATCGCTGCGCCCGATCCACCGAAGACGCCGGCAAGACCGACACCCGTGCGCCTGCGCGACCTGTCTGGATACGGCGCCGCGAAGGATTGGGGCCTCCAACTTGCCGAGGACATCCAAGCGTTCAAGCGCGGCGATATCGCGTGGGACGACGTCGACAAGGGCATCCTCCTGTCCGGTCCTCCCGGCTGCGGGAAGACGTTCTTCGCCCGCGCGCTGGCTGCGGAGTGCGGCGTCGACCTCGTCTCGACGACGTACAGCGACTGGCATTCGGCGTCGAGCGGGGATTCAGTCGCCCGGTCGCTCAAGAAATTGTTCGATGAGTGGCGCAAGAAAGCAAAGGAGAATCCGTTCATCCTGTTCATCGACGAGATCGACAGCATCGGTGCGCGCGGAAGCAATGATCACAACGATTCTTGGTTCCGAACGATCATCAATACTTGGCTTGCCTTCCTGGACGGGGCAGAGCCAAGGACGGGGATCGTGGTCATTGGGGCTACGAATTTGCCGGACAGGATCGATTTTGCCCTCCTGCGTCCCGGACGGCTCGACCGTCACGTGGAGATTCCGCCGCCGACGATCGACTCGATCCAGGGCGTCATCCGGCATCACGCCGGCGCGGTGGACGGGCTGCGCGACGTCGCGGTGGCGTGCCGGGGCAAGTCGCCGGCTGACATCAGCCAGGTCATCCGCGACGCCCGTAGGGCAGCCAGGAAGGCCGGACGCGACCTGCGCGGGTCGGACATCGTCCGGGCGGTCGAGGCGACCAGGCGGAAGCGTACGCCGCACCAGGACGCCATCACTGTCCGGCATGAGGCCGGGCATGCGGTGGTCGCCGTCGAGCTTGGGATCGACCTCGTCTACGTCGACGTTGACGCCGGCGCGAACTGCATCAGGACGCCTCAGGGCGTGCTGACACGCGCGCAGATCGAGGATCTGATCACATGCCATCTCGCCGGCCGGGTCAGCCGACGAGACGTGGTCCGGCGCCGCGAACAGCGGAGCCGCCACGGACCTGGCGTTTGCGACGAAGTTGGCGACGTCGATCGTCGGCAAGTTCGGACTAGGCGACAGGCTGGTCGTCCTCGATGACAGCCGCGTCGCCCTGGACGGGAGCGTCATCGATGAAGTCGACGGCATCCTCGGGTTGTGCAAGGCGAAGGCCGGCGACATCCTGGACAGAAGGAAAGCGGAGTTCCTTCGCCTGGTCGATGCGCTGCCGGCCGAGGTACCTGGACGTCGACGAAGTCAGGGCGGTCATCGACGCGGAGACGACGCCGGAGGCCGCGTGCGAGAACAGGCAATGACTGCTGCGGCAGAATTGTTTCATCGAATCCTGCCGCTTCACAATTTTCAGCAATGAATGTGAAGTCAGGCCGCGGTCCTGCAACGATCCTGAGCGGGATGTATAGTTTATCTATGCAATCCGCTCAGGAACCGAAGGTCGGTCACAAACAGTGACGCTTTTTGTCCATTAGCGATGCACTCATGCGTATCGAGTACGAAAAAATGCAGCCCGGCTCCCACTGCGTCCTTGTCGTGGACGACGGAGGCAGGCGCTGGCGGACGGACGTGCGCGTCGATGGCGATATCACCGCCGACGATGGACGCTCGCTCGCCTATCGCGGCGTCTCGATCGCCGGCAGGCTGCCGCGCGCCGCGCTGGAAGCCGTGCTCATCGAGGAGTTCCCGAAGGCAGGATTCCGCACGGTAGAGACCTGCAGTCCCCGACGCAGATCGGGTCATGCCCATTCGCGGTACCTCTCCTCGACGGTCATCTCGTCCCGCCGGCGTCGAAGCTCGCGCTCGTAGTCCTCGGTGCATCCGATCCAGGCGCGGATTCTGGGCGATGGACGACAGGATGGATCGCAGCGCGGTCATGCACGTAGCCTCGTTTGCCATCGTCGCGTGCGCGGAACCAAAGCTCCAGGCCGACCGGACGGCGCTGGTAGACGACGCGGATGAATGGAAGTGCGCCGCCAGGTCATGTGGCGTCGTCCTGGCGGACCGGGTGGATGTGGCTCATGCCGAGGGCGCGGTCGAGCTTGTCCTCGATTCGGGTCAACCTGGTCTCGATATCCCTCTTGATGTCGGAGACCTCGGACTTCCGCGGGTAGGTCTCGGCGACGTAGAGCTTGTGGGCGGCGAGTTCAACCAGCGCCTTCTCGCCCCTGGCGTCGGCCAGAACGACGGCTAGTGTAGTCGGCGATCTCCGTCAGCGCCCGGTCGCCCTTGGTCTCGCTCTCGGCAGCCCGGTATCTCGTGATCGCCCAGGAGCCGATCAGCGACGCCAGCAGCCCCCCGCCCGCGATCAGGAGAGCGATATACGAAGGATCGATGGCGACGTCGGTCACTTCCCGTATCCCGCCTGGATGCCCTCGATGTGCCGAGCGGCCGCTTCGAGGCATTCGTTCTCGGCCTGGTTGACCGCGCCGTCCTGTGCCAGCGCGTCGGCGACGCCGGCGCGGGTGCCGTCGACGTCCGGCAGCTTGATCTGCTCGCAGTCGCGCAGCGCCGTGACGATCGTCGTCTGGCGGTCGCTGCCGAAATTCACCTTGGGGTCACTGACTGCGGAACTGGCGCAGCCGCTTAGAAAGGTCAGCAGGCAGGCAGGAATCGCCAGCGTGTGGAATCGCGTGGGCCGCATTGGAAAGCTCCTTCACCTTGAGCGCCAACGCGGCGTTCGTCGTCTTGATGGCCGTTAGGTTCGCGGCGTCGTCCGAAGCTACCTTCTCGGCGGCCGCCTGCTGCTGCTCGGCGATCTGTGCGTGGAGGACGGCCTCCTGCTGCGCGTCGTAGGCGTGCGCGGCTCGGTCGCCTTCGTAGTAGGCGCAGCCGAAGCTTCCGACCGCGAGCGCAACCGCGATGGCGAGCCTGCCCGTCGGGCTGATGAGCCGCGCCAGGACGCCGCCGCCGGGCACGAGCTTCAGCGCGAATCCACCGGCGACCTTCGCCGTCGAGGACAGCAAGCCGACGGACTTCGACAGGACGCCCGTCTTGGCAACCCGTATTCTCCGCGTTCCCGGCCATCCTTGTCGCAGCTTCTGCGACCGCCTGTGCTTGCGCGGCGATGCCGGCGAGCGCGGAGACTTGAAATCGAATTCGTTGCTCATACGGTCAGCTCCGTGCGTTCGTCGTCGAGCCGCGCCTTCTCGATCCAGTGGGCGAACAGGAAGACCAGCCGCGCATGCGGCAGGGACGGCGATCCACATGGGATGGGACGCCCAGTGTGCGACGCTCTCCCAAGCGGCAAGGAAGCCGCCAATTCGCCCAGGCGCATCCACAGTCCCTTGGCCTGGTCGACCTTGTCCAGTACGCCGCCGACCGCGTCCATGGCGCCGCCGACGTCGACCTCGGAGGAACAGCGCGACCGCGCCGCCGGCGGCCGACACGGCCTTCACGTGTCCGGCGCCCTTGGCGATCTTGGACGCATCGTGTTTCCTGACGTCGACGCCGTCGCGCATTCGCGGGCGCCATGAGGCGTGGGAGCCGCGTTTGAGGGCGTCGACGGTCGGCCTGGTCGGCGATCCCCGTGGCAGGGATTCCATGCTCCCCTGGAACGCCAGAACTTCGGCGTGCGTCTTCGGACCGAACGATCCGTCGGCGCGCACCGGGTAGCCGCAGCGGATAAGCTCGTCCTGGACGTGCTTGACCTTCTCGCCCCTGTCGCCGAGCCCGACGACCGAGGCGTCCTTCTGCGACGGCGGAACTGTCTGTCCGGACGCCAGCGCGACCTTCCAGTGCGCGTAGGCGGCGGCTAGCTTGCGGTCGTAGCCGTTCTGCTCTTCCTTTGGCCCGTTGTAGAGCTTGGCTGCCTTCGTCCAGTCGCGCTTCTCCAAGGCCGGCAGGATTCCCTGCGACCTCCAGGAAGGAGACGCCGCCCTTGATCTGCTCGTCAATTCCCACGGACGAGAAGGCGTCGAACATCGCCTTGGCGTCGGCGTATCCGCACGCGGCCGAATTGAAGCCCATGGTCCGCATCAGTCCCATGCTGATGCTTCGATATGCCGCAGGCTCGTCGCAGGCGACCATGCGCGCGAGACGCGCGAATCGCCCCGCAGAGGTGCACTGGTCGCCGTAGCCGGACCGGTTCCATTTCTTGATCGCGAGGCCGTTCTTCAGCGCGCCGGCGCGCTTCTCCGGCGGCAGTTGCTTAAAGAAGGTGGCGGGCTCGCACAGGATGGTCGGCGTACGGCCGTCGTGCAATTCGTACACCTGCCCGGAGGTCTCGACCGTGACGAAGGCGAGGATGATCGCCTGGTCGATGGATTCGGCGGAGGCGATCTTCTCGGCGGTCGCGATGATCTTCGGGTCGATCATATCTCGATCTCCCTGATGGCTCTCTTGACGTCCTTGTGGATGCCGAGGTCGTGCGCGCAGCGCAGGATGCGCGACAGCGAGAACTGCGCATGGTCGCCGCGGCCAAAGTGCTCGAAGGTCCAGTAGGCCGATCCGTTGCGGTAGCCGAAGGACTCGCCTGGATTCCCTGGCGGACGACGTAGTCGTGGACGACTGCGAATGCGACGTCGCGCAGCGTGCGCTCGGTCGGCGAAGTGTGCGGCGCCTGCTGGCCGTTGAGGACAGTGCGGGCGGACAGGAACTGGAAGTTGCGTCTGCATATTTCCATGGGAATCCCCAAACCAAAGCAAATGTCAACGCGTCCGACAGAAGAATTTTGTTGCCAAATTATCGTCTCTAAATCAGCGGCAGTATTCATCCTCCGTTTTCTGCCAGAAATGGCGCGCGAATTCTTTTGACAGTTTCCA